>JAQYTT010000005.1 GCA_029433155.1 Lactobacillaceae bacterium L1_55_11 | reverse complement strand
TCCTATGTACGGCATCGCGTCGTCCTATCCTCGCAGCCAGCGATCCGGCCACTACTTTTGGCGCTATAGAGCTTAACTTCTGTGTTCGAGATGGAAACAGGTGGTTCCTCTATGCCATCAACACGACACCCTTGAGCTTTTACACTCAAAACTAAATAACAACGACTCTTCTTTTCTTCCTAAATTAAACCTTACTCTGACTCTCTTGGTTAAGTCCTCGAACCATTAGTACTAGTCCGCTCCATACATCACTGTACTTCCACTTCTAGCCTATCTACCTCATCTTCTTTGAGGGGTCTTACTTCCTAAGAATGGGAAATCTCATCTCGAGGCGAGTTTCACACTTAGATGCTTTCAGCGTTTATCTCATCCATACATAGCTACCCAGCGGTGCTCCTGGCGGAACAACTGGTACACCAGCGGTATGTCCATCCCGGTCCTCTCGTACTAAGGACAGCTCCTCTCAAATTTCCTGCGCCCGCGACGGATAGGGACCGAACTGTCTCACGACGTTCTGAACCCAGCTCGCGTACCGCTTTAATGGGCGAACAGCCCAACCCTTGGGACCGACTACAGCCCCAGGATGCGATGAGCCGACATCGAGGTGCCAAACCTCCCCGTCGATGTGGACTCTTGGGGGAGATGAGCCTGTTATCCCCAGGGTAGCTTTTATCCGTTGAGCGATGGCCCTTCCATGCGGAACCACCGGATCACTAAGTCCTACTTTCGTACCTGCTCGACTTGTTAGTCTCGCAGTCAAGCTTGCTTGTGCCTTTACACGCTACGAATGATTTCCAACCATTCTGAGCAAACCTTTGAGCGCCTCCGTTACCTTTTAGGAGGCGACCGCCCCAGTCAAACTGCCCACCAGACACTGTCCAGGACCACGATCAGTGGCCGCTGTTAGAATGTTCATACAACGAGGGTAGTATCCCACTTTTCGACTCCAACTAGACTGGCGTCCAATCTTCATAGTCTCCTACCTATCCTGTACAAGCAGCACAAACATTCAATATCAAGCTACAGTAAAGCTCCATGGGGTCTTTCCGTCCTGTCGCGGGTAACCCGCATCTTCACGGGTATTTAAATTTCACCGAGTCCCTCGTTGAGACAGTGCCCAGATCGTTACGCCTTTCGTGCGGGTCGGAACTTACCCGACAAGGAATTTCGCTACCTTAGGACCGTTATAGTTACGGCCGCCGTTTACTGGGGCTTCAATTCATGCCTTCGCCGAAGCTAAGCACTCCTTTTAACCTTCCAGCACCGGGCAGGCGTCAGCCCCTATACGTCATCTTACGATTTTGCAGAAACCTGTGTTTTTGATAAACAGTCGCCTGGGCCTTTTCACTGCGGCTCATCTTTACGATGAGCACCCCTTCTCCCGAAGTTACGGGGCTATTTTGCCGAGTTCCTTAACGAGGGTTCTCTCGCTCACCTTAGTGTTCTCCACTCGACTACCTGTGTCGGTTTGCGGTACGGGTAATGTAAGACTGCCTAGAAGCTTTTCTTGGCAGTGTGACGCTGGCAACTTCCCTACTTTATTTCGGTCCGTATCACAGCTTGTCCTTAGCTAAAAGCATTTCACTCTTAACCAGACTTACTGCTTACACGCATTCTTCCATCCGTGCGCTTGCTTTGCCTCCTGCGTCCCTCCATCGGTCATAACGCCTTACATTAGTACAGGAATCTCAACCTGTTAGCCATCGACTACGCTTTTCAGCCTCGCCTTAGGTCCCGACTTACCCTGGGCGGACGAGCCTTCCCCAGGAAACCTTAGTCTTTCGGTGGACAGGATTCTCACCTGTCTTTCGCTACTCATACCGGCATTCTCACTTGTAAGCGCTCCAGCAGTCCTCACGGTCTACCTTCGCCGCCCTTACAACGCTCTCCTATCGCATACATTCGTATGCCCGCAGTTTCGGTAATATGTTTAGCCCCGGTACATTTTCCGCGCAATGGCACTCGACTAGTGAGCTATTACGCACTCTTTAAATGGTGGCTGCTTCTAAGCCAACATCCTAGTTGTCTATGCACTATCACATCGTTTTCCACTTAACATATATTTAGGGACCTTAACTGGCGGTCTGGGCTGTTCCCCTTTCGACGGTGGATCTTATCACTCATCGTCTGACTCCCATCCATACATGACTGGCATTCGGAGTTTATCAAACTTTGGTAACCCGAGATGGGCCCCTAGGCTTAACAGTGCTCTACCTCCAGCATGCTCATGATGAGGCTAGTCCTAAAGCTATTTCGGAGAGAACCAGCTATCTCCAGGTTCGTTTGGAATTTCACCGCTACCCACAGTTCATCCGAGGAATTTTTAACTTCCACCGGTTCGGACCTCCAGTAAGTTTTACCTCACCTTCATCCTGACCATGGGTAGGTCACCTGGTTTCGGGTCTACAGCATCGTACTTGTCGCGCTATTCACACTCGCTTTCGCTACGGCTCCAGTCTTTTCACCTTAACCTTGCACGATACCGTAACTCGCCGGTTCATTCTACAAAAGGCACGCCATTACCCATTAACGGGCTTTGACTTCTTGTAGGCGGCGTGGTTTCAGGAACTTTTTCACTCCCCTTCCGGGGTGCTTTTCACCTTTCCCTCACGGTACTGGTTCACTATCGGTCACTAGGGAGTATTTAGCCTTACGAGATGGTCCTCGTAGATTCCGACCGGATTTCTCGTGTCCGGCCGTACTCAGGATCCTGTCTAGAGAACACAAAGCTTTTAGTTACGGGGCTATCACCCGCTCTGGCGCCGCTTCCCATCGGCTTCACCTAACTTGTGTTTTGGTAACTCAACAACAGTCCTACAACCCCAGCATGCAAGCACGCTGGTTTGGGCTATTCCCCTTTCGCTCGCCGCTACTCAGGGAATCGATCTTTCTTTCTGCTCCTGCTGCTAATGAGATGTTTCAGTTCACAGCGTATCCCTCTAAGTAGCTATGTATTCACTACTTAGTAACACCTAAGTGTTGGGTTTCCCCATTCGGAAATCTCCGGATCATAGCGTACTTACCGCTCCCCGAAGCTTATCGTAGTTAGTCACGTCCTTCATCGGCTCCTAGTGCCAAGGCATTCACCACGCGCCCTTATTAACTTAACCGCTACTTAACAGTAGGGTCTTGTCATGAGTTGGTCATTATTTTGACCTTGCGATTAAACCGTTCTCTTTTTTAAAGAACTTGTTTTGGTTTTGTTTCTCGGTTCAATTTAGTAATGGTAATCATTGATTATCATCTTAAAAAAGAATTTTGTTGCTATTCAGTTTTCAATGTTCAAGCTGGGGCAAAAGGCTTCCTCTTGCCCCGATGGAGAATAGCGGGATCGAACCGCTGACCCCCTGCTTGCAAAGCAGGTGCTCTCCCAGCTGAGCTAATTCCCCATAAGTAAGTCACCTTACTTATCTAGTGGTAACCCACTCAAAACTAAACAAAACTTTGATCTAAACAAATTGACACTTAAGTCCCTGTAACGCTCCGGTTATCCTTAGAAAGGAGGTGATCCAGCCGCAGGTTCTCCTACGGCTACCTTGTTACGACTTCACCCCAGTCATCTGTCCTGCCTTAGACGGCTCCCTCCTAAAAGGTTAGGCCACCGGCTTTGGGCATTACAAACTCCCATGGTGTGACGGGCGGTGTGTACAAGACCCGGGAACGTATTCACCGCGGCATGCTGATCCGCGATTACTAGCGATTCCGACTTCATGTAGTCGAGTTGCAGACTACAATCCGAACTGAGACGTACTTTAAGAGATTAGCTTGCCCTCGCGAGTTCGCAACTCGTTGTATACGCCATTGTAGCACGTGTGTAGCCCAGGTCATAAGGGGCATGATGATCTGACGTCGTCCCCGCCTTCCTCCGGTTTGTCACCGGCAGTCTCGCTAGAGTGCCCAACTTAATGCTGGCAACTAACAATAGGGGTTGCGCTCGTTGCGGGACTTAACCCAACATCTCACGACACGAGCTGACGACGACCATGCACCACCTGTCACTTTGGCTCCGAAGAGCACAATGTTATCTCTAACATCTTCAAAGGATGTCAAGACCTGGTAAGGTTCTTCGCGTTGCTTCGAATTAAACCACATGCTCCACCGCTTGTGCGGGTCCCCGTCAATTCCTTTGAGTTTCAACCTTGCGGTCGTACTCCCCAGGCGGAATACTTAATGCGTTTGCTGCGGCACTAAGAGGCGGAAACCTCCTAACACCTAGTATTCATCGTTTACGGTGTGGACTACCAGGGTATCTAATCCTGTTTGCTACCCACACTTTCGAGCCTCAACGTCAGTTACAGTCCAGTAAGCCGCCTTCGCCACTGGTGTTCTTCCATATATCTACGCATTCCACCGCTACACATGGAGTTCCACTTACCTCTACTGCACTCAAGTTGCCCAGTTTCCAAAGCCATTCCACAGTTAAGCTGTGGGCTTTCACTTCAGACTTAAACAACCGTCTGCGCTCGCTTTACGCCCAATAAATCCGGATAACGCTCGGGACATACGTATTACCGCGGCTGCTGGCACGTATTTAGCCGTCCCTTTCTGGTATGGTACCGTCAAAACTAGGTCATTGCCTACCTAGCCTGTTCTTCCCATACAACAGTGCTTTACGACCCGAAAGCCTTCATCACACACGCGGCGTTGCTCCATCAGGCTTGCGCCCATTGTGGAAGATTCCCTACTGCAGCCTCCCGTAGGAGTTTGGGCCGTGTCTCAGTCCCAATGTGGCCGATCAGTCTCTCAACTCGGCTATGCATCATCGTCTTGGTGAGCCTTTACCTCACCAACTAACTAATGCACCGCGAATCCATCCTTAAGCGACGCTAAAGCGTCTTTTAACTCGGCTGCATGTGCAGCTAAGTTTTATACGGTATTAGCATCTGTTTCCAAATGTTATCCCCTACTTGAGGGCAGGTTATTCACGTGTTACTCACCCGTTCGCCACTCGCTTGAAAGGTGCAAGCACCTTTCGCTGCGCGTTCGACTTGCATGTATTAGGCACGCCGCCAGCGTTCATCCTGAGCCAGGATCAAACTCTCATGTTAAAAGTTTGAAGATTGCTCTTCGTTTAAACTGACTAGTGATTATCTCTCGATAACGCCTATCCGTTTATTGTTTGTTTGTTACGAATTGACTTCGCAAATTTGTTTGTTACTTACACTGCTGCAAGCAACCATTACAGATTTGTTTGTTCAAAGTTTTGTTCAGTTTTCAATGTGCTACCCGCTTCAGGTCCCCCTGAAGCAACTTTATTAGTCTAGCACCCTAT
>JAQYTT010000004.1 GCA_029433155.1 Lactobacillaceae bacterium L1_55_11 | reverse complement strand
GGACGCTTAGCTCAGCTGGGAGAGCACCTGCCTTACAAGCAGGGGGTCACAGGTTCGATCCCTGTAGCGTCCATTTTGACTAAAGGCAGTCAAAAAACGCCACGTCGGGATAAGAAGCCAAGCGCAGCTGCCGACTTAGCTCAGCTGGTAGAGCACCGCTCTTGTAAAGCGGGGGTCGAAGGTTCGAATCCTTTAGTCGGCATAATCATGCGGAAGTAGTTCAGTGGTAGAACATCACCTTGCCATGGTGGGGGTCGCGGGTTCGAATCCCGTCTTCCGCTTGTATGCCGGCGTGGCGGAATAGGCAGACGCACAGGACTTAAAATCCTGCGATGGAGACATCGTACCGGTTCGATCCCGGTCGCCGGCATATATGCACCTATAGCGCAACTGGATAGAGCGTCTGACTACGAATCAGGAGGTTGCAGGTTCGACTCCTGCTAGGTGCATGGGCCCGTTAGGGTCAAGATAGGCAAGCAGTAAGAGACGGGACGTAGCTCAGCTTGGTAGAGCACCTGGTTTGGGACCAGGGGGTCGCAGGTTCGAATCCTGTCGTCCCGATGACTGAGTAGACATCAGTTAAGAGGATCGCGGTGTAGCTCAGCTGGCTAGAGCGTTCGGTTCATACCCGAGAGGTCGAGGGTTCGATTCCCCCCGCCGCGATAGACTCGAAGCGGGACCATTAGCTCAGCTGGTTAGAGCAGACGGCTCATAACCGTCCGGTCGTTGGTTCGAGTCCAACATGGTCCATGGGGCCAGGAATAATGGAGAATTACCCAAGTCTGGCTGAAGGGAACGGTCTTGAAAACCGTCAGGTCGCGAAAGCGGCGCGGGGGTTCGAATCCCCCATTCTCCTTTAAGGCGAAGCCTTTTAATATTATCGCGGGATGGAGCAGTTCGGTAGCTCGTCGGGCCCATAACCCGAAGGTCGTAGGTTCAAATCCTACTCCCGCAATTGGTCGCATGGTCTAGCTGGTTAGGACGCCTGCCTGTCACGCAGGAGATCGCGGGTTCGAGCCCCGCTGTGACCGTTTCTGTTGGAAGCAATAGAATGGCTCGGTAGCTCAGTTGGTAGAGCAATGCATTGAAGCTGCATGTGTCGGCGGTTCGATTCCGTCCCGCGCCATGGAGGGTAAAAGCCCTTAAAGTTTGATGCGAATGTAGTTCAATGGTAGAATTCCAGCCTTCCAAGCTGGCTATGCGGGTTCGATTCCCGTCATTCGCTTTGGTCACAGACCAAGGAGGGGCCATTAGCTCAGCTGGTTAGAGCGCTGTGTTGATAACGCAGAGGTCCCAGGTTCGAGTCCTGGATGGCCCATCTGATATGAAAGCGGTTAGGTGATTACCTAGCCGCTTTTATTTATTTGAAATGAAGTTAAGTAACCATACATACTGATAAATGTTAAAAAACAAGTAGGAATTCCTACTTGTTTTTTAATTTCTCAGATTGGAATGGGATTGTTCCGCCATTTTGGCCTGATTGTGATATGATGAACCTTGTGATTAATTTTGTAAGGTGGGCGGCATATGGCGGCGTTATGGAATAGTATATCCGGTGTTTTAGAAGTTCTGGTCATTATTATGGTCGGCTTTTGCCTGGCTAAGCGGGGTTGGTTTGATCATAAAACCTCCCGCTTGATTGCGAAGTTGGTGACCCAGGTTGCTTTGCCAGCTTCCATGATTGCAACGATTACGAAGAACTTTACCGCCGAGGTTTTGATCCGGACTTTGCCGGACCTGCGTTTTCCGCTGCTGTCGATGGCGATTTTATTTGGGATTGCCATTGCTGTCGCCCATGTTTTGCGGATTCGCAGCGGTGAGCGTGGGCTCTTTGAGTCGATGTTTTTAAACTCGAATACGATTTTTATTGGTCTGCCAATTAACATGGCCCTCTTTGGCGTACCCAGCCTGCCCTATGTCCTGGTCTACTACATGGCCAATACGACCATCTTTTGGACCCTGGGTGTCTACCTGATACAGCGTGATGGTGATCAGGGGACTAAGATTAAGGCCTTAGACGTGGCTAAAAAAGTTTTCTCACCACCCCTGTTGGGCTTTATACTAGGGGTGATTCTGGTGTTATTCCGGATTCAGTTACCAGTATTTTTGAACAAGAGTTTAACCGACTTGGGTAACATGACCGTGCCCCTGTCGATGATCTTTATTGGGATTGCCATTTCGCGGACCAAGTTGTCAGACATTCGTTTCTCACGGAAGATTGTTGGCGTCCTGCTGGGTCGCTTTGTGGTAGCGCCCTTGCTGATGGCAGCCCTGGTCATCCCAACTGACTTACCAGTTTTGATGAAACAGGTTTTCATTATGCAGGCCGCCATGCCAGTCATGACGAATGCCCCCGTGGTTTCTGAACTTTACGGGGCTGACGACCGTTATGCGGCCGTCGCAGTTGCAGAAACTACGGTGTTAAGCCTGGTGATTGTGCCAATCCTGATGCTCTTGTCCCAGCATATTTAGGAGGTTCGTGTGGATAACTCGGCCCTGAAAAAATTTAACATCGGTCAACTTTCGGACCAACAGGCCCAGTTGTTACAGGAGATTAACACCTATATCCAGCAGGGTCTAAAAGAACCGGGCCACCATGTGGCAGTCTTAGAGGGAGCCGCCGGCACGGGGAAAAGTGTCATCTTAACTAAGCTTTTTCAACAGTTGATGAATGGTGCCTGTGATGAGAACAGTCCCTATTACCAGACCCGGGATGTCTTCACGGTTAACCACCCGGAGCTGCTCAAGGTGTACCAGGAAATGAGTTTGGGCTTACCCGGCATCCGTAAAAAGGATTATGTGCGGCCAACGTCGTTAATTAATGCGGCCCATAAAAAGCAGGAATCCTACGACGTAGTCCTAATTGATGAGGGCCACCTCTTGTTGACTAAGCCCGAGCCCTACGTAAAGTTTAACCAGCAAAATCAGCTGGCGGAAATTATTAAGTTGGCCAAGGTGGTCGTGGTGGTCTTTGACTTTAAGCAGGTGATGCAAAGCAAGATGTATTGGAGTCGGGCCCTGCTGGAAGAGGTTTTGTCACCTTATCCACACCGCTACTTCCAACTCGGTCAGCAGTACCGGATGAAGGCACCCCAGGCCGTGATGGATTGGCTGGATGAGTTGTCCGAGGGCATCTTAAAACCGGTACCAAAGAACCAGGGGGAGTACGACCTCGAAATCATGGACCGGGCGGCTGATATCTTTCAAAAGATTAAGCAAAAGGACCGGGAAGTGGGTCTATCACGGATGGTGGCCACGACCGGTTTTCGCCGGGGACCTCACCAGGAGCACCATATTATCATGGATGACTTTGATCAGCCCTGGGATGAGTTAGATATGCAGACTACCCCCTGGGCTGAGCGGCCTGAATCGATTAATGAGGTTGGTTCCATCTACACTGTCCAGGGTTTTGACCTGAACTATGTTGGGGTCCTGCTGGGGCCACCCTTCGAGTATGATGCTGAGCACGACCGGATGGTGGTTAACCCCGACAAGGTCACCCACCGGGAAATCTATAAGCGCTCACCCCTCTTAAAGGATACAAAGCAAATTAAGGCCTTCCAGGCCGAAGTGATGTTTAACTGTTTAAATATCTTATTAAAGCGTGGTATCTTAGGCACCTACATTACCGCGGCCGATGACCGTTTGCGGGCCCGCCTACTTGAATTAGCCCACTAAAAAAGCACCCAACTGGGTGCTTTTAAAATGTCCAGGCATCAAGATCTGGCCGGGTGTGGGTTGGCTGGATATCCACCTCGGCAATTTGTTCAGGGGTAGAAACGCCGGTGTAAACCAGGAGGGTGTCAATGCCAGCGTTGATGCCAGCGAGAATGTCGGTGTTGTAATTGTCACCGACCATGACCGCGTGCTTGGGATGACCCAGGCGGGCTAAGGCTCCCTCCATAATCGGCAGGGCTGGTTTAGCAATAATGGTGGGATCGGTTTGGGTGGCCGTCTTGACCGCACTAACTAGGGTACCAGCGCCAGGCAGCATACCGCGTTCATTGGGCAGGTTGGTATCAGCATTGGTGGCGATAAATTGGGCGCCTTGTTGGATGGCCAGGGTCGCAGTTACTAATTTCTCATAGTTAAACTGGCGGTCGAGACCAACCACGACAAAGTCCGCCGGGGTGTCGTTGACCAGTTCAAAACCAGCATCGTCTAGGGCCACCTTTAAGCCTTCTTCCCCAATCATATAGACTGAATGTTGGCGGTCGTCGGTGTGCTGGTCCAAGTAATCGGCCGTAGCCAGGGCACTGGTATAAACCTGCTGGGGACTGGTGGGGATGTCATGGTTGACCGAGAGGTTATAGGCCACTTCGGCCGGTGTCTTGGTCGCATTGTTGGTGACAAAGAGATAGGGGATATTGGCTGCCTGCAGCCGTTCGATGAACCGTTTGGCAGCGGGAATCTTATTTTTCCCCTGGTAAATCGTGCCGTCCAGGTCAATGAGATATGCATCGTATTGCGTCATAATTTTCCTGCCTTGCTTAATTTTAATTTAACTTTCACCCATTATAGTACAGTCATCAACAAAAGTTGATAGTTAACGAATCAACGGACAGATATAGGTTCCTATTCTCCCTCTACAATTATTTTAATCTCCCAATTAAATTAAATCCCTGGTCCGCCCGCAAGTGATTGCGGGTTTTCGTTTGCACAGAAAAACGCCGGCACCCAGTGCGATTTGGTAGAATAGAGGGTATTGAGGAAGGTTAACATGGTCAAGCAAAAACCCCATAAAAAGCAAAAATTACGGCAGGTGGCGCCCTTTTTGACCCCAGCTGCCATCGTTTCCCTGGTGGTGGCGATTTCGGCTGCTAACATTGCCGTGAACGTGGCCACTGGCACCCGTGAGGGGGGCAAGGTCAGCTCGGTCTCGACCAGCATTAGCAGTCACAGCGAGTCTAGTCAGAGTAGCAGTTCCCACGAGAGCAGTAGTGAGCACAGCGAAAGTAGTTTTAGTTCTAGTAGCCACAATGAGAGCAGTGCTGAAAGTTCTAGCAGTAACAGTGAACAAAGTTCTAGTCAGGCCGGTGCCAGCAGCAGTTCGGTCAAGGCTAATGACGCAGTTAGTCGGGTAGCCAACCCAACGACCACGCATTAAGGGGTAAGGTAAATGCTTGCGCTATTAGATTTAATTAACAGTTACATGGCCTACTTTACCGCCAATACCAAGACCAAGGGCCGGATTTATACAGTGGTTGGCTTTGTGGGGGTTTGGTACTTACTTTACCTAGCCTACCGCTTTTTTGAAAACGGTCGCCTGTTGCGTTCGGCCATCCTAGTCGCTATTTTCTTAGTGCTCCTGTATTTTTCAGTCCTAAACCTGATTTATTACTTCACTAAGAAGGCGGTCAAATGGGACATATCCCGTAACATTGCCAAGGTTTTAGGTACCAGCGCTAACGATGATTTGAAGGGTCAAACGGCAATTGTGCCCGCCAACGGTTTGTATGAGAAAAAAGACGTCGTCAATGCCGAGGTGAGCTTGGATGCCAGCCAGGCCGACCGGCTAAACGCCTTGGCCAAGCAGCTCAGTGGCCTGGGCCTTTGGCACCACGAGTATGGGCGGCTTAGTCGGGCAGCTCAAAGGCAGGTAATTGCTGAAAAAGGGAGCATCGCGGCTAACTATCCGGGCACGCTTTTGCCCTACTTTGACTTGAAGCAGGTTCCCGGTGGTCACCTGGTGATTATGGGCGGGATTAATCAACTTGAAGCCCAAAATATTGCGACCGTGGACCGGGTGGGGTTGATGCCAACCCATCAAGCCCAAGCCGATTACCGGCTGGCTCTGGCCTCGGTGGTGGTGACCGGTGGCCTGTCTAAGATGCAGGGCCGCAAGGGGGTTGTCGAAGTGAAACAGCCCTACCGGTTAAAAGTTGAAATGGCCTACCAGAAGCGGGACCCAGCCTAGGAAGTGACTAGGTTGGGTTTTATAGTATAATGAAGTTTATGAAAAGTTACGTTGGGCATATTTGGCAAAAAACATTAGCGCCTAAAAATTGGGGAAACCAGTTAAACACCCGGTCTGGTTTTTTTATTTGGGTCTTAATTCTCTTAGTCCTAAAGACCATTTTGGCTTACGGCTGGGATTTTGACTGGTTGCATGTCAGTGACGTCGCTCAAGTTTTTTTGGTCCTAATCAACCCAATTGGCTTTAGCATGGTGGTTTTGAGCCTGACCCTCTTTATTAAACGGCGTCAGCTGTATTATGGGGCCATTCTGATTGTTGATGCGGTTTTGACCCTCCTGCTCTATATCAACGTGGTTTATTTCCGGGAGTTCTCCGACTACATGTCGGTTAACACCATGCTCGGTTACAGCACCGTGAACCAGGGTGGTAAGGCGGCCGGGGCGATTACCTGGGAGTGGCATGATGTCTTGTTTTGGGCCGACATCGCCATCTTCTTAATCCTTTTGATTGCCCGTAAAATAAAAATGGACCGGCAACCCGTGGGTGGTTGGCGGGCCTTTCGCTTTTTTAGTGTCGGTTGTTTCATCATGGTCTTTAACCTGATGGTGGCTGATATCGACCGGCCCCAGCTACTAACCCGGCAGTTTGACCGGGAATACATGGTTAAGTACCTGGGTCTGGGCCCCTTCACCATTTATGATGCCTATAATACCTATGAAACCGGCCAGGTCCGCAAAAGTGCCCGCCCAGAGCAGTTGGCCCAGGTGCAGGCCTACGTTAAGGATCACTATGCGGCCATTAATCCAACTTTCTACGGGCTGGCTAAGGGTAAGAACGTGGTGGTCATTCACCTGGAGAGCTTCCAGCAGGTCTCGATTGACCGGGTTGTCAACGGGCAGCCGGTGACGCCCTTTTTGAACAGCATTTACCACGATAAGAGCACGATTGCCTTTGATAACTTCTTTAACCAGGTCGGCCAGGGTAAGACTTCTGATGCCGAGAACATGCTGGAAACCTCGACCTTTGGTCTGCCCCAAGGTTCGCTCTTCTCCAAGTTGGGTAATGACCAGACCTTCCAGGCCATGCCGGCGATTTTGGATCAGCGGGCTGGTTATTCGAGCGCGGTCTTCCACGGCAACACCGGGACCTTCTGGAACCGGAGTAATGTTTACCGGCGGATGGGTTACCAAAACTGGATTTCAGGGGAGTACTTTGATGTCACTGGTAAGAAGGCCACTTCCTGGGGATTAAAGGATAAGCTCCTTTTCCGGGACTCAATTCCATACTTGGAGCGGCTGCAGCAGCCATTTTATGTTAAGTATTTGACGGTTACCAACCACACCCCCTTTGACATCGATAAGCAGGACCAAGACCCCAACTTTGTCACGACCAACAGTGGCTCCAAGTACGTGGATAATTACTGGGTCACCAACCATTACTTGGACCAAGCTCTGCGCGAGTTCTTTGACTACTTAAAGAAGAGTGGGCTCTATGACAACACGATGGTGGTCATGTACGGGGATCACTACGGCATTTCGAATACCGAAAGTCGCTACTTGGCGCCAATTTTGGGTAAGACTGACGGTAACTGGACGGATTTGGATAATGCCAACCTGCAGCGGACGCCGCTGATGATTCATATTCCAGGTTACCAGGATGGTCACATTGATCACACTTATGGTGGTGAAATTGACGTCATGCCAACCTTGGAGCACCTGCTTGGCATTAGCACGAAGCGTTATATCCAGCTTGGTCAGGACTTGTTGAGCAATGAGCGCAGCCAGCTGGTGGTCTTCCGTGATAAGGATTGGATTACACCAGACTATGCCAGCCTGGCTGGAGTAGTCTGGGACGTGCGAACCGGTCAGCGGATTGATAATCCAACTCCTGATCAGGAGAAGCTTTTCCAGAAATTGCAGAGTCAGGCCATGGAACAGTTGCAGGTATCGGATAATTTGAACCAGAAGAACCTGCTGCGTTTCTACACCCCTAAGGACTTTAAGGCGGTGAACGAGCGGTACTATGATTACAGTAAGTCCGCCACAGTTAAGCGGCTACGCGACGAGAGCAATAGTAAAAAATCAACCAGTTTATACAGTAAGAATGGTCACCATTCCACGGTATCCGACTACATCACTGACGCACCTGAGCTCAATGATGCCCGCGGTAGTACCACCCGGGTGCTGCCACGCGGTTCGGATGACTTTAGTGGGGATGACTAAGTTAAAACCAGCCCTCTGGCTGGTTTTTTAGGCTAAAGGGGCAGTTTGATGTGGTTTGTCGAAAATAAAATATCTACCAACCGGAATCAGCTAACCATTAAAGATTACCTGAAGTCCTGGCACGTGCCCAAACACCTGCGGGGCAGTTTGCGGCAGAACCAGCGGATTGCCCTTAATGGTCGGGTCGTGCCCGTCAGTTATGTGCCGGTGGCCGGCGACTTATTGCAGCTAACCCTGGTGGCGGCTGATTTTGCCAACGGTGGCCAGGGAGTTAAACCTGTGGCTGGGCCAGCCCTGTCCTACTACTATGAGGATGAAGATTTGGTGGTGGTGGCTAAGCCAGCGGGGATGAAAATGCACGCCCATTCGCCGACTGAGACGGACACCTTACTCAACTTTGTGGCCGCGGACTTGGCTGAGCGCCTGGTCACCTCTCGCGGCGTCCCGGCTGGGGCCTACATGGTGCACCGCTTAGACCGGGGCACTTCTGGTCTGGTGGTGGTTGCCAAGAACCCGATCGTGGTGCCCGCCTTAAATTGGCAGCTTAGTCAAAAGACGATGCAACGCACTTACTGGGCCTGGATCAGCGGTCAGATGCCAGCAGAGACTGGCATGATTGACCAGCCAATTGGTCGTCACCACACTGACCCCCGTCGTCGGCAGGTTAACGGCCTTCAAGCCCAAGCGGCCCTGACCCACTGGCGCTGCCTAAAGCAAAAAGGGGATGCCAGTTTACTAGCCTTGAAGCTATCAACCGGACGAATGCACCAGCTGCGGGTCCACTTAGCCAGTTTGGGCCATCCTATCATCGGCGATGATCTTTATGGCGGCCAACCAGCTGACCGGCTCTACTTAGATGCCCGCCAGATTGAGTTCCAACAGCCCTGGGGCGGTCCCCAACAAAGGGTGACTTATCCGGGACCAGCGAACTTTGCCCAACCTGATTTTTTAAATAGCAACTAAAAAAGCCCTGCTACTAAGTAGCAGGGCTTTTATTTACGATTATAGTTTATCTTGAGGGTGGTCATAGGTCGCAACCAGACCAGCTAGGGCGCCAGCCAGGAACTCAGCTACCAGGTAAACCAGGGCCAAGATCCAGGAAGGATTACCACCAAAGAAGAGGGGCGCCAAGACCCGGACGGGGTTTAAGGCCCCACCAGTCATCGGATAGGCCACAAACATAGCCAGGGTTAAGACAATCCCAATCAGGACCGGCGCGGCTGGCTTTTTCTCGGACAACACTTTAAGGGTCACATAAACCACCAGAAAAGTTAGCAGGAGTTCGACGGCAAAGGAGTAGGGGCCCACACTAGTGGTGCTGGTGGGCCGCAGGGCACTGAGAATCTCAGTAGTACCCAGGGTTTGTCCCTGGGTAACCTTTTGCCCATTGACAATGCCGTTAATACTAGCAATTGTTAGAGCCATACCAACCAGGGCTCCGACCAGCTGGGCCAGCATGTAGCCCAGGCCAGTCTGCCAGGAAATCTTCCGCTGAACCATAGCCCCCAAGGTTACGGCGGGGTTGTAGTAACCACCACTTGACCACGAGCCAAAGAGATAGGTATTCACACCGACAGCCAGGCCAAAGATTAACATGACGTCAAATACCTGTGAAAGCTGGAAGGCGGTCATATAAACCAGGCTGGTGCTAACAAAGAAGATAAATAGGAGGGTGCCAATAAATTCACCCAGGTACTTACGCATAATAAAACTCCTTTTAAATAATGCAGCAAGACTTATTATACGGGTTTTTACCGCACTGCGGGGTCTTTATTTGCGTAACAGCATGGCGTTAACCGCCACAATCACCGTTGATAGTGACATAACAATCGCCCCAATCATGGGGTTTAAGGTAATGCCAGCAAAGGCAAAGACGCCGGCGGCTGCTGGGATGGCAATGATGTTATAGCCAGCTCCCCAGCAAAGGTTTTCAACCTGTTTGCGGCTGGCGTGCCGGCTGAGGCTAATCAGGTCACTAATTTTAGTCAGACTAGGGGAAATCAAAACGGCATCGGCTGAAGCTTGGGCCACCTTGGTTCCGGCTCCGATGGCCACACTGAGGTTGGCCTGGGCTAGGGCTGGGGCATCATTAATACCATCTCCAATCATCATGACAGGGCCCTTGGCCTGGTATTCCTTGACCAGCTTGATCTTATCTTGAGGTGAAACCTGGGACTTAACCTCGGTGATGCCTAATTGCTGGGCCACCCGGTTAGCCGTGGCCTGGTTGTCACCGGTTACCAAGACGGGGATGATGTGGTCGCGCTTGAGGCTGTCAATGAAGGCTTGGGCTGAATCCTTGATGGTGTCTCCCTGGGCAATGGCGGCCAGCACCTGGCGACCATCAGTTAGGTAAGAAACCGTGGCATCACTCTTGAGAGGTTGATAATCAATGTGGTGTTCGTCTAGGTACTTATTTGAAACCAGGGCGTAATCCTGGCCCTTAATTTCACCGGTAATCCCATAGCCTGGCAGGGCTTTAACGTTCTCGGCAGTAGCAGGTGTGACCTGTTGATCCTTGGCATAGTTCAAAATTGACTGGGCCAGGGGATGACTGGATTGTTGGTCAAGACCACTCATGATGGCCAGGACCTGGTTACGGTCAAAGTCCTGGTAAGTCGTTAGGTCCTGGACGCTGAAGTTACCGTTGGTTAAAGTACCGGTTTTATCCATCAGGGCATACTTAATAGTCTTGCTGCTGGATAGGACCGCCTGGTTATTCTTAATTAAAATACCATCCTTGGCCGCGATGGCCTTAGTCCGCTGGATAACCATTGGTACGGCCAGTCCCAGGGCGTGGGGGCAGGCAATCACCAGGGTGGTAACGGCAATGTTAATGGCATAAGAAAGACCGTTGATTGGCGTCCAGATAATCAAGGCGCCAATGGCAAAGACCAGGGCCACCCAGAACAGCCAGGAAGCCACCCGACTGGCCAGGGTTTCCACCGTTGACTTACTGGTTTGTGATGCTAACAAGGTAGCTTGCAGCTGGCCGACAAAGCTTTGGTTACCGACCTTATTGAGCTTGACGAGGACGGTGCCATCGCCGTTGATACTACCGCCAATGACTGGGTCACCGACTTTTTTACTAATTAACTTACTCTCACCGGTCATCAGGGATTCATCAACCTGGGTTTGACCGCTTTGGATTTCGCCATCGGCTGGGAAAGATTCACCGGCCTGGACTTGGACGACCATGCCGTTTTCCAACTGGCTGGCCGGCATGTCCATGAAGGTGTCACCGTGCTTTACGTGGGCGGTATCCGGCATCAACTTCCGCAGTTCGGCGGTGGCATCCCCGGCCCGCATGGTTGCAGACATTTCAATTAAGTGACCCAGGAGCATGATGACCGTTAAGGTCGCAAACTCCCAGAAGTAGTCCATTACGTGGGCGCCGAGGAAGGCGTTGGCCAGGAGGGCGTAAATGGAATACCAGAAGGTTACCAGCAGGCCCATGCTAATCAGGCTCATCATGGCTGGCTTGTGACTTTTCAGTTCGCTCACGGCCCCGTCGAAGAAGGGCTTGGTGCCAATTAAGTAGAGAGCAATCGACAAAACGGCGGTCACCCACTGGCTACCAGGGAAGGTGATTGTGAAAGGTAAAATCATGCCCATGAAGGGGGTGATGATGACGATAATGACCATCAGACCCAGGGACCACCAGAAGCGGCGACGCATATCGCCCATGTTCATGCCGCCCATACCAGCCATGCCATGCATTCCGTGCATGCCATGCATTCCGTGCATGCCACCCATGTCGTGACCCATGTCCATGCCACTCATATCATGGCCGTCATGCTGGTCCATATCCATCCCGCCCATGTCATGGTCACCGGAATGGTTCATGTCCATGTTGCTCATGTCATGCTTGCCGGAATGGGAATGCTGCATGTTCATGCCATTCATGTCATGGTCGTTCTTCTGGGTGCCTTGCTGGTGCTGGCCCATGTCACCGTGGTCATGATTCATGTTCATGTTGCTCATGTCATGGTGACTGTTGTGGCCCATGTCCATGCCAGCCATGTGATTGTGATGGCCAGCAGCATGGTCATGGTCGGAACCGTTTTCATGGTGCATGTCCATCTGCCCGTGATGGTCAGCATCCTGGTGCTGGGCCATTTGGTCACTGCTAAGGTCGTGGACGTCTTGGGACTCATGGTCATCCATCCCCGGCATCTGATCCATATCTTTTTTGGTCATTACTGTGCCTTTCCTTGCGTTAAAATTGAATTTTCCTATGAACTGGTATGGTTGATAAGTTTAGGGGTGGAAACCCGGTCAAAAACGGGACAGCCAAACCACTAACCCATCTCTCAAAATTGATATATGGATAAGTGGTACACCAGTCCTAACAACAAGACCTAGTTTACAACGGTGACCCTCAAAACACAAATTAGTTGAAATGGTATGATAGGAACATGGAAAATTGGTTAACAAAGCGGGTTAAATTAACGCCAGAGCGCCCGGCGGTCACTTTTGAAGACCAGGTTCTGACCTTTGCGGAGGTAGCTGAAAAGGCTAATGACCTGGCGGCTAAAGTTAGTCTCCTTAGTGACCAGCCACGGATTGGCCTAGTTATCAAAAATGATTTAGCCAGTTACCTGACCATTCTAGCTGTTTTACAAACTGGGAAAACCATTGTCTTTTTCAACCGTCGCTTGGCAGCGCCTGAAATTGACCAGCAAATCCAAGATGCCAATCTTGACCTGGTGATCACCGATGATGACTACTCGGTTGACCTAGCTGTTAGACAACAACTAACCTTAGAGGAATTAAGGACCAATCCCGCAGACCCGGACTTTGCCCCCGTTAAAAACTATGAGCCAGAAGCCATTGCCAGTGTGATGTACACCTCTGGTACTACTGGTAAGCCCAAGGGCGTCTTGCAGAGTTTTGCTAACCATTTTTATTCGGCGATGGGGAGCGCCTTAAACCTGGGTCTCCAGGCCGACGACGCCTGGTTAACCGTCGTGCCGCTCTTTCATATTTCTGGTTTTTCAATTATGATGCGTCAACTGCTCTACGGGATGCGGTTGGATTTGATGGCCAAGTTTGATGCCCACGCAGTCAATCAACGCCTCCTAACAAAGCCGGTAAGCCATATTTCCGTGGTGCCGGTCATGCTTCAGGAACTGTTGGCTGATTTAAAACCAGGTCAGGTCTACCAGGATAAGTTCCGGGTCCTCTTGTTAGGGGGTGGTCCCAGTAGCAAGGCCATGCTCCAGGCGGCCCAAGACCACCGAATTCCAGTGGTGCAGTCCTATGGGATGACCGAAACCGCTTCCCAGGTAGTTGCCTTAGATCCACAGATGGCCCTGGCCAAGCTGGGCTCGGTCGGTAAGCCCCTCTTTCCCGTCAGCCTAAAGTTAGTTGATGACCAGGGCCAACCCAGTCAGGTTGGCCAGGTTTGGTTACAGACTCCGACCCTAAGCCCCGGTTATTTGAACCAAGCTAAGCGCGCAACCGGTCCAGATGCCTGGTTTGATACTGGTGATTATGGTCATCTAGATGAAGATGGCTTCCTATATATAGCCGGTCGGCGCGGGGACATGATCAGTTCCGGTGGCGAAAATGTCTTTCCCCAGGAAGTGGAAGAGGTCCTCGGCCACTTCCCAGGACTTAATCAAGTCGTAGTGGTTGGCCAGCCCGATGCTAAGTGGGGGATGGTACCGGTTGCCATCTTGGACCAGAAAGTTGATATCAAGGACCTGCGGGCCTATGGGCGGACGCACTTAGCCCACTACAAGGCGCCCCAGCGTTTTTATTGGACTGATTACTGGCCTCGGACAGCTAGTGGCAAGATTAAACGGCGGGCCCTCCAGGCCCAGCTAACCCAGTTAAAGGAACTCAAATAATGGTACGTTCTCCTAAAAATACCAACGTGGCCGGTCTCTTCGACCACATTGCGCCAGAATACGACAAGATGAATAACATTATCAGCCTGGGCAATCACCAGCACTGGCGCCGGCAGGTCATGGCCCAGATTCAACTACCGGCTGCCGGTCATTTCCTGGATGTTGCAACTGGCACAGCTGACTGGGCCCTGGCCCTGGCTCAAGCTAGTGATGCCAAGAGCCAAGTGGTTGGCTTAGACTTTAGTGCCCAGATGCTGGCTGTCGGTCAAAAAAAGGTGGCGGCCAGTCCAGTGGCGGACAAAATCCAACTGGTTCAAGGGGATGCCATGCACCTGCCCTTTGAGGACCAAAGTTTTGACCTGGTGACGATTGGCTTTGGCCTGCGCAACCTGCCCGACCCTAAACAAGGCCTAATAGAAATGTACCGGGTCTTAAAGTCGGGCGGTCAGTTGGTGATTTTGGAAACCTCCCAACCCACTAATCCGATCATCAAGCCCTTTTGGCGTTTCTACGTGGGCAAATTGATGCCGTGGTTTGGCCAGGTCTTTGCCCACGGTAAGGGCTCAGCTTATCAGTACCTGGATGAAACCACTGAGCACTTTATGAACTACCAGGCCCTTTCCCAGCTTTTGGCAGATCTGGGTTATCAGGATGTAACGGTTAAGCGCTTTAGTTTTGGGGCCGCGGCGGCCCACTTTGCCCGTAAACCGGATTAAATTTAGGAGGCCTGCGAATGCAGCCTAGCGAAGCAACGGTATTAAAACATGTTAAAAACCAGGCGCCCCAGTGGGCTGCCCTGTTAATTGCGACCGTAGTCGTTGGCGTGGTCGTCGGTCTGAGTTCTGCCCTCCTGTCCGAATTTTTGGGTGTGGTGGAACGCTTCTTCCTGCACTTTCACGAAAGCTTACATCAGCCCTTCGCTAATTCGGTCGCACCGTTATGCCGCCTGGGGGCTGTCTTTTTAGGGGGCCTAATTGCCGCTGCAATTTGGTGGTGGCAGCGTAACCGGCTGCAGCCCTTTGTCGGTATTAAGGGGGCCTTGCAGGGGGAAACCATGCCGATCGGCAGTACGGTGGTCAATGTTTTGACCCAGATTTTCTATGTTGGGACCGGTGGTTCGGTTGGCCGGGAATTAGCGCCCCGGCAGGCCGGGGTAGTGCTGGCCCAGCGCTGGGAAATGCTCAGTCAAAAAATCGGCCTGGCCAAACTCAGTGATACCGACCGCAAGTTGATCTTAGCTTCGGCGGCCGGCGCTGGTTTTGCTGGGGTCTATATTGCTCCTTTTACCGGCATGCTCTTTGCCGTCGAAATGCTGTTAAAGAAGATTACGGTAAAAACTGTTTCGATTAGTCTGGTGATGTCGGTAGTAGCCATGGCGGTCGGTGCCTTGGCCAAGGGTTATGGGCCTTACTATTCTCTAGCGGACATGCACTTTTCCCACGCAACCTGGTTCCTGGTGATCTTGGTCGGTCCCCTGTCCGGGCTTTTGGGCGGTCTGGGCCGCCGGGCCTTCGCCTGGGCGGAAGAGCACCAAACCCAGGGTCGGGGGATTTTTTGGCAATTGCCGCTAGCGGCCGGTCTGACTGGCTTGATTGCCATGGCCTTTCCAGCCATCATGGGTAACGGTCGGGGTATTGTGCAACTGGCCATCGACAGCCATCCGGCCGTGGTTGGTATCTTACTAGTTGGGGGATTGGCCAAGTTGGTCATGACGGTCGGGACGATTCGGGCCGGCGCAGCCGGCGGCACCCTGACCCCGGCGATTGCCCTGGGGGCAGTCGTGGGTGTGGCAGCGCTCAGCCTGGTCCACCCCTGGTTTATGGCCGTGCCCTTTGGACAGGCAGCTATCCTAGGTGGATCCTGTTTCCTAGCGGCTTCTCAGCAGGCACCGCTGATGGCCATGTTGATGATGTTTGAAATTACCCACCTGGATTATTCCGCCATGATGCCCCTTAGCCTGGGCGTGGCCCTGGCCACTCTGGCTTCCCAGCTAGTAGTTGCGCCGCAAGAACGGTTGCGCTGGTGGGGCTAGTTTGACCACGGCAGATGGGAATTACCGAACTTTTTGCTCCTATTATATTTACCTTAGTTCGGACCCCGGTTATTAAAACGGGGCTTTTTAATTTAGAATCAACCAAAAAGTTCAAAATACTTGAACGTAAAGCCCTTTATTTAAAAAATATCTAAGTGAAATCGTTGTATATTTCGCCAAAGTTGTGTGATAATAGGGTAAGTGCTTTAGGGTAAAGCACAAAAGAATTTAGGAGGAAATTATGGGGGCAATCAAAGCTGTTTCTAAAACAGCGCTTGTAGCCTTGCTAGGTTTCGGCCTGTTTGCATCTGTGCAAGCTAGTGCCGATTCTGGCGATTTGCAGCCCTTCACTGCGGATTCGACTTCGAATCCTTTGCAGGAAATCAAGCCTTTCTCGGCTGATACTGCCGGTGATAACACTGCATACGCTACGCCTGATACTACCGCCCAGTCTTCTGCAACTGTTGCGAAGACTAACCAAGGTAGTGGTTATACCAAGCCCGATTCAGATGTTCCATATGAGAATATCTTGACTGCTAAGAGTAATTTCTTTGGTGATCCAAAGGTTACGAACAACCAGTCAAACGGCGTGGTAACTAACCCCAAGTCATACAGCAACGATGTTGACGCCGCGAACGACTTACGTCAAGTTCAACCCGTCGACACTGCTACGTTGGCCGTAGGTAACTTGCTTGGTGATGTCAAGAATCTTGACAGCAACAACAAGCAAACCACTGTTAACAAGGCACCGTTTGCTGTCACTGGATTAGGTGCTAACAGTAAAGACTTAAGCGCAAGTCAATTTAACACTGCTGGCTTGACCCATACACAATTGAGTAACAATGGTGGAACTGCTGTTGATCAGTACTATGATCCAGCAACGAAGGCATTGAGCTTAGTTATGAATGGTAAGCTTGTTACTATTAGTAACGGTGACTACACTGTAGTTAGCGGTTCTGATGGTAAGCAGTACAAGGTGTTCAATCCAGGTACTGGTAGTGCGCTAGTACAGGATGAAAGCTTTGCGGAAAAGAAGGCCGCTGCTTCTGAAGCAGAGACCATGGTCGCAAACAACATCTTCCCTAAGGCTGCCGTTACTGGCATCCTGCTCTTGGATAGTGCTATCCAAGTAGTTTCAAACATCGCTATCGGAGTTATCGATGCGGTCTGGACTGCTATCAACTCAGTTGCCTTTGCAATCGCAAGTATTGCAACGGGAACTTGGTTCGGTGCATTGGGAGGAATCCCAGCCCAGGCAATCATCCTTGCTTCAATGGCTGCACAAACTGCATTCCGTGAGGCATGGCGTGGAGCTGATGAAGCTCGTCGTGCAGCACTGTATGCATTGATTCCAGCCCTTGTTGGTCCAGCATATACTGCCCAGCTTATTAACAACTACAACACTAACCGTGTTGCAAATGGTACTAAGCAGGACAACGAAGCTGCTACTGCAGCAAATGCTTCAACTAAGGCAATCACTGAGCCAAACACTGTTAATAAGGAAGCTGAGAAGGCTTCAGCTGCAACTATCGCAGATGCAACCTTTATCACTTCTTACCTTGTTGGTGACACTATCGCTAACACTGTTGGCGAAGTTGCTAACCTGGCAACTAACACTGCTTTGACTGCTGGTACGATTGGTGTTGGTGCTTTGACCGCAGGTCTTGGTGCTATCCCTATCGCCGGTGGAATCGCTCAGGCAATTGGTGCTCCTATCACTATCGCTGGTGACATCGCCGGTTCTGTACTCTATGATGCACAGAACGTTGTTGGTGACACTCGCCGCGCTATTGAAAAGGCATACCTCATCGGTTCACTTTGGGCTACTAACACTGGCCGCGTTGCTGATATGTATCACGACGTAATCGATGCAGCTAACAACGGTCAAGCTACTGTTTACAAGTTGGCTTAATTCCTTAAGTTAATTTACGGCGCTAGCTAACCTAGTTAGTTAGAACCGCCCCTACCTTTCGGTGGGGGCGGTTTTTTGTGTTAAAATATAACCATTCTGGGGCTGTGCAGGCGATACCCAAACCAAGATTGCCGGTGATGGAAAGGTGTTTTTATGCGCATTAATGTTTTGCAACATACCCCCAACGAAGGTCCGGGAGCCATTCAAGACTGGGCCGATCAACGCGGTCACGAGGTTTTCATTTACCATCCCTATCAGTTCGGTAAGCTGCCCAGTGCTGATGAAACTGACTTCTTGGTGGTCTTAGGTGGACCCATGGGTCCCAATGATGATCTTCCCTGGATTAAGGCTGAGCGCGACCTGATTAAAACTCTCCTAGACCAGGGTAAATCAATCTACGGGGCCTGCTTTGGCGCCCAACAAATTGTTAAAACCCTGGGTGCTAAGATTGGCAAGGCCCCAGTCAAGGAAGTTGGCTGGGCTCCGGTTTATTGTGAAACTGATGCCATTCCGGGCCTGCCTGAAAAGGCCTTAGCCCTCCACTGGCACGAAGAAACCTTTGATTTGCCCACTGGTAGTCAGCTCCTCTTTAGCAGCGACCTGTTAAAGAACCAGGGCTTTGTGATTGGGCATCAAGCGATTGGCCTGCAGTTCCACTTAGAACCCCAGGCAACCAACCTGCGAGAAATGGTGGTTAATGATGGCCAGTACGCCCTCGACCACAATGACCTCCACCAGGGCCCAGCTGATATCCTGGACCAACCGGTCCCGGCTGAGAATCTGGCGATTATGTTCACCCTCTTAGACTATTTAGCCCAGTAAAAAAGACCACCGTTCGGTGGTCTTTTCTTATTGATGTAAGATGGCTTGAATCTGTTTGAGTTCGCTTAATTTCCAGTCAACGTAGGATTGGTTTTCAGGGCTGGTTTCGGTGACCTTGACGATTGGAATGTTGTTCTTCTTAGCGAGGTCAACAATGTTAGTCACCGTACTGCTGGTGGTCTGAGTGTTATCGACCAGGAAGGCCATTTGATGGTTCTCAATGTCAGACCGGAGACTGGCTAGGACAGCTGGTGAAGGATCATTGCCTTCTTCAACCGCTTCGGCAAAGTCCTCGTTGGTGATTTGAACGCCGAGGGCGTTTAACATGTATTCAAAGACTGGCTCAGTTTCAGTGACCTTCAGGCCGCTGGTCTTAGGCTTGAGCTCGGCGACCAGGTTGGTGACTGGCTTGAGCGACTGGACGTAACTGTCAGCGTTCTTCTGGTAATCGCTGCGGTGCTTAGGGTCTTTTTTACTGAGGACGTCGGCCAGGTAGTGGGCCGTTTTGGCCATGTTTTCGGGGTCGTTCCAAAGATGTGGGTTGGCACCGTCCTTTAGTCCCAAAACATCGGAACCGACCTGGACGAGTTGCACCTTGGTGTTGGCCTTAGCCAACTTGTTTAGCCAGGCGTCATAACCCAGGCCGTTAGCCACCACCACTTGGGCCTGGCTGACTTCGTGGGCGACTGCGCTGGTTGGTTCGTAGTCTTCTGGGGAAACGTTTTGCTTAGTGATAACGGCGGAAACGTCAGCGTGGTCGCCGGCCACAGCCTTGGCCACCTGAGCGTAAACACTGGTGGAAGTGACAATTTTGATTTTGTCACTTTGACTAGGTTGATTCTGGGGCTTGAAAACCGCCCAGCCGACGGTACCGATTACAATGAGGGCGAGGATGTTGATTAACCAGATTGTGCGTTTCATAAGGAATCCTTTCCAAGATCTTGGTTCAACTGCTTGAGAAACTGGGTAATGGTTTGCTGCTGGTCGGGGTCAAAGTTAGCCAGGGTACTTTGAATTTGGTTCACCATTTGCTGGTGGGCATCTTGGTGGGCCAGGGCTAACTCTTGGCCGGTTGCTGTCAACTGGTAAACAACCCGCCGGCGGTCATCAGCGGCGGGGTGCCCGGTAATAAATTTGGCCTGCGTCAGCAGTTTAATCGCCTTGGTGATGGCCGGTTTGCTGAGGTGCATGTGGGCTGCCAGTTCACCGTTGCTGAGTGGGTGGCCATCCAAAAGCATTAAGATATGGGCCTGGGTTGCGTTGGTATCAGCACGCCGGTCCTGGTTAATGACTTCGGCCTGCTGGGCAAAGTGCTGGACTAAGACATTTAGGTCAGCTAAAATTTCTTGACTAGTATTCATGCAGTCTCCTAACTAGTTAACCAGTTAACTATATCGGAAAAAGAAAGCCCTGTCAACGGACTGAGCTTAGTCGACGTAGCGCCAACGCTTGTCAAAGAGAACCCGGGCGACCAGGAGACCAAGGGGCAGCATCAGGATAATTAAGCCCGCCTGGGCTAACCAGTAGGCGCCGGTGCCGACCTGGTTAAAGCCGAGGTTGTAAATCCCCCGGTAAATATAGAGACCGGGAATCATGATGACAATGGCCGGCACGGTTAGAGCAATCCGGGGAAAGCCGGTGCAGTGGTTTACGGCTGAAGCCAGGATGCCAGCGATTAGGGCACCAATCAGGGCGGCGGCTGCGCCCGGAACCTGGCCGAGGTTAATCAGCTCCAGCCGGCAGGTATTAGCAATTGCGCCAACAAAACCAGCCGTGATGGCCATCTTTTGGGGACTGTTAAACATGACTGAAAAGCCATAGACCCCGGCAAAGCTGGCCAGGAGATGGATGATAATGAGGGGGAGGAGACCAAGGCCCTGGGGTAAGAAATTAGCCGGGTGCAAGCCGGTGAGACTGGCGACTAGCCAACCGACTGAAGTAGCTGATAGGGTAATCAGCAGGGCGTAGGTCAGCCGTTCCAACCCAGAGCGCATGTCTAACTTGGCAATGTCTAGCATGCTGGTAATAAAGGGAAAGCCAGGGATGACAAAGAGCATGGCGCCAATGTAACCAGCACTGTGACGGGGGTTAATTTGCCAGCCAAGGCGTAGACCAGTAAAAATCAAAAAGTAGGTCAAGCAAGCGGCGGCCACCCCCAGGCCGGTATTAATCACGGTCGTCAGGTGGTGGTCAATTAGCCGCCGCCGGACGTAGTTCCCGACACTGGCCCCGCCAAAACAACCCAACATTTCCGACCAGCTACCACCCAGTAAGAAGATAAAACCAGCACAGGCTAATCCAGCCGCTAGACTAACCGCCCAGGCGGGGTAGTGGTGACTGACTGCTTGGAGTTGATCCAAGTCGCGGTGAATTTGGTGGAGGGACTCTTGTGCAGTCTCTTGATTGAAGTGGGCAACGAAGTTTTCCACGTCATCCAGCTGGGCGGTGTTCACCCCGGTGTTGGCCAGGGCGATGGTTTGGCTATCACTTTCGGGCCCGTCAAAACCAGTTAAAGTGATGGTCGTTAGGCCAATGTCAGCCGTCACGGCCAGTCCGAGCACCTGGGCCACCGTATTCATGCTGTCACGGACCTGCCAGGCCCCGGTGCCACCGGCTAAGAGCAGGCGCCCGATTCGAGCTACCAGGGCAGTCCGGGCCTTCAAACTGGCCTGGTTAGCGGGTCCTTCTTCGTCTTGGAGGTACTGCTGCCAGGGGGCGTTCATGTGGTGGTGCTGGGATAAGTTGTTGGGCAAAAAATTAGGGTTAGACGGCATGGGCCGGCCTTCTTTCTAAAGAGACGGAACGGATTGCTTGTCTCTTAGATTAGTAGATTTTCTTTAAAAAAACCATCCTACTATAATATAATAGGATGGTTTGGTAAGTCGGTGTTTGTGCACTAACCAGGGCGCTGGAAAGCCTCTTCGGTGTTACCAACTAGGAGTTCGTCACAGATATTCATAAATAGGCCGTGTTCCACGACCCCGGTTAGGCCCTTTAGGCGGCGGGTGAGCTCGCCCAAATCTTCAACCTTGCTGATATCGATATCAATGATAAAGTTATTGGAATCCGTCAGCAGGCGCTGAGAAAAGTTAGCCATCCGGTAGCTTGGCTTTAAGCCGTGGCGGTCCAGGTAGTTATAAACGTGCTGGGAACCAAAGCGGATGACTTCGACCGGCAGCTTAACGGCTCCCAACTTGCGGTGCTGCTTGCTGCTGTCAACCACCCAGATGTTGTGCTTGGAGTTGGTCGCCACCACCTTTTCAAAGAGCAGGGCCGCGCCGCCGCCCTTGATACCGTTGAGGTTGCCGTCAACCTCGTCGGCACCATCCACGGTAATGTCGACCTGGTCGACATCGTCGATGTCCACCACGCGCAGGCCCAGGGTCAGGCCCAGGTTTTGGGTTTGATGGGAAGTTGCCACACAGGTGATTTCCATGCCGGTCTTATGGACTTTTTTAGCCAGGAGTTCGATGAAAACCGAGGCAGTTGACCCAGACCCTAAGCCAACAATGGCGTGGTCGGGGATGCGCTCTAAGGCCATCCGGGCTGCTTTAAATTTATCGTTATCCACAAGGCGCTCCTTTGGTATGGTGAATATAATCTTTCGCTTAATATTATAGCAAATATAACC
Source organism: Lactobacillaceae bacterium L1_55_11 (assembly GCA_029433155.1). GTDB lineage: Bacteria > Bacillota > Bacilli > Lactobacillales > Lactobacillaceae > ESL0723. The sequence continues at coordinate 72,773 of JAQYTT010000004.1, read as the reverse complement.
GTTTCCGGAATGGGACTTCTCCTGGCCGGCGGGAATTGAGGATAGTAGAAATGGTAGAAAAAATAGTTGTTGTGGGTTCCACTAACATTGACCGGGTGACCCGGGTGCCGCGCTTTGCCCGTCCTGGGGAAACCCTGCCGATTGGTGAGCCGATGGTCAGCGTTATGGGTGGTAAGGGCTTAAACCAGGCCGTTGCCTCGGCCCGTAGTGGTGTTCGGACCATCATGGTGACCAAGGTCGGGGCTGGCTTTGACCTCGGTCGAAACATGTCGGTTTCCAACCTGCAAACTGATCACGTGATTTCCTCTAACACCGCTGAGACCGGTCAGGCCTACATTCAGGTGTCCGCGGAGACCGGTGAAAACATGATTTATATTTACGGTGGGGCGAATCAGGAGCTGGGGTCCACGGACGTGGTCCAGCACGCCGATGCCATTAAGACTGCTGATGTCGTTATGGCCCAGTTGGAAATCCCACTTACTGCGGTCCTGGCTGCCTTTGAAATTGCCCACCAGGCTGGCGTTACTACTATCTTAAATCCCGCTCCAGCACCCCACGATGACCAGCTACCCGATGAGCTTTTGGCCCTGACCGACATCTTGGTTCCCAACCGGCCTGAGAGTCACCTGCTGACTGGGATTGAAGTTAGCGATTTGGATAGCTTAACCCAGAGTGCGGACTACTTCTTTAGCAAGGGCGTTAAGGCGGTAGTGATTACTCTGGGTTCCCAGGGCGCCTTTTACATGCAGGCCGGTGGTCAACCGGTTGAACTGCCCGCCTTTAAGGTGGCGGCCGTTGATACCACGGCGGCTGGTGACACCTTTATTGGTGGCATGGCCAGTTACTGGGACGGCGATTTTAAAAACTTGGAGCCTGCCATCCGCTACGGAATGGCGGCCTCGGCGATTAGCGTAACCCGGCCTGGTGCCCAGCCAAGTATTCCGACGCAAAAAGAGGTGCAGGCCTTTTTGGCCGACCAGCAGGCATAAGGAGGTAGGATGGATATTAAGGCAGTTCAGTTGAAACGGCGGGACTATTGGGTTAACGTCCGGGCTGACCAAGATCAGGCCCCTGAATGGGATTACCGGGTGCCGGCCTTTACCTATGAAGATAACCTGGTCATTTCCTGGGACCAGGCCTATCCGGGTCCATATCCGACCGATGTTTTGCCGGTCTTATACACAGCCAAAAACTTGCAGGACTTAGCAGACGACCATAGCCAGCTGCATTTTCGCACGGCGGGCCTCGATCACAAGACCGTCTACCAGGTGATGATTGATACCAACCGGCCCTAGGATTGGCCTTTAAAAACCGTGTTAGTTGACCAGCCGAGGGGATCGCTGATGAAGAAATTTTTAACAGGCTATATGATTCCAATCGCCTTTTGGCTGACGGTAATCTTCTTTTTTGTTCACTATGTTTTTACCACGGCCCATATCTACGGGGACTCCATGCAACCTAACCTGCTTAACCAGCAGTGGGTTGGCGTCAGTCGGATTACTCAACTAAAACGGGGGGATGTCATTATTTTTGATGCCCGTGGTGAGGATGCCCACCTCCAACCAGGCGAAGACGACTATGTGAAGCGCATTATCGGTGTCCCGGGCGACACGGTGGCCTACCAGGACGGCCAGCTCTTTGTGGATGGCCGCCTGGTAAATCAGGATTACATTAGTCCGGCTGAGCAGGGCGCGGGGACGGCGGCTAGCTTTGGTAACAGTTGGTCGCTAGCGACCTTGTCAGCCAACCAGGGATGGCCGGCGACCGAACGGAATCAGACGGTGGTACCCGCCAACGCCTACTTTGTCCTAGGTGATCACCGTTCCATTTCCAATGATAGTCGTTACTTTGGCTTTGTGGACCGCAGCCATATTCTAGGTCAGATTATTGTGCCCTTCTGGTACAGTCAGCAGGTTCGTGATAACGTGAATTTTGAAAGCCGGGATTTCTTTAGTTAAAAAAGCAGCGCTGATGCGCTGCTTTTTTAATTGGATTCTTCTTTGTTTTTCTTACTGCGCTGCCACCAGTGTTTTTTTTGTTCATCGGCCATTTCAATCCGTTGAACCCGGCTGGTAACCTTGTCGAGCTGCTGCAGGGTGGCCAGCTGTAAGTGCTGCTGCTGGTCAACTGAAGTTTGGGTCTTAGAAAGATTCTCTTCGGCCTGGGCCAGAGAACCCTTCAGGGTCTCGATGTGCTGCTTGCGGTCATCGAGCTGCTGATCCTTGAAGCCGATTTCGCTCTCTAGCATCTTGAGCTTCATCTTTAGAATCTCAATCTCAGCCTCGGATTCAGTGTTGAGCTGTCCCAGGGCACTGTCTTTTTCGGGTTTGAGGGCAGTCAGATCTTCCTCGGTGTAGGTGCCGTTTAAATCAATGCCCTTGACCTTGGCCCGGTGGTAGAGGGTAGTCCGCTCGACCCCTAGGAATAAGCTTAGCTCAGTGACTGAGGCAAAGCTGTAGTAATCTTTCATGTTCTCCCGTTTAATTTTCACAGTGAGATCCTCCAGAATGTCGTATAGGGCCTATTATACCGATATTTGACCGAAATTGCGCTAGCTAAGCCCCTTAAGTCAAGGATTTTTTGTCTTTTTTAAAATTTTAGGCAGTTTAATTGTTGAAATTTGCCGGTCAAATTTTCCTGCAGCTGGATGAATTATGATAAAATTAATATATCTTTAGAAAATGTTAAACATTTAAAAAAATCTTACTAGATAAGGGGGAGATGTTGGTTGGTAGTCGCTGCCAGGGATGCTAAGCGGGCAGCAAATCAATATCAAAGTACTATGGATTCAACAGAATTTCAGCAAACAAGTCAGTCAACTTCCACGTCTAGTTCAATCGCTGACAGTATCAGCACCCAGATTGCCCATTCCGAGACTGGTAGTACCAGTGTGTCGGATTCAGCCCTAGTAGCCCTACAGCAAAGTCAGCAAAACAGCTACTCCGAGGCCTTTGAATCGACCCGTTTTTCAACTGGTCAAAGCACTGAGGACAGTCTTTCAGCGGGTAACAGCCAGGTTGATTCGGTTTCAGCGAACTACCGGGCTCACTCTGAGCAAAGTTCGACCGTTGCCTTGAGTACCAGTACCAGTAGTGCTCAGAGCCAGTCTCAGGCTAGCAGCCAAGTGCATTCTTTGGCTGATGAAGTTGCCAGCCGTTCAACGGCTGAGTACGACCGGCAAAGCACCAGTCAATCCGAGATTGACAGCCAGTCGACTGCGGTCGTTACCAGCCAGAGTCAAAGCACCAGTCAATCTGTGACCCAGTCCCAGGTGGGTAGCTTTGGGGAGTCGGCCCAGGCCTCATTGACCAGCCTGTCCCAGCAAAATTCGCAGCTGTCTGAGCAAAGTAGTCAAAGCCAGTCAACCAGCCTAATTACTAGTACGTCTCAGTCTAGCGCCGATTCCACTAATAGTTTGAGTAACCTGATTGACAGTCAGTTCGACTCCCTCAGTACCCGTTCTTCCCAGGATGGGTCCCGGGCTAGTTTGCAGGCCTCTGATAGTGCCAGTCAGGCCAGTTTGAGTACCAGCACCAGCGATAGCTCGAGTCAGTCGACTTCTGACCAGGACTACTACGATGGTGACGGTCCCCGTGACATTCACGATCAAAATCGGACCGGTACGGCAGCCACGGCTGCCCAACCGGAAAGCTACTGGGATGATGACCAGGTTGAAGCGGATCACCGACCCGCGGAAAGTGATAGCGCTAGGAATTCAGCAGCTGAAGTTCAGTCTACTTACCAGCCACCACACCACCAGGTTGAGTCAGCCCTGAGTGAAGGTTTTGCAAACTTCACCATGTCAGCCGCGGCCTTCTTCAAGAAACATCAATATAAATAAAAAAACTGCCCTAGGGCGGTTTTTTTATTTACGGACTGGTAATTCAATACTAGCTTGGCCGAGAACTAGGCCTGGGGTTTGCAGGGCATGGCGTAATTGGTTAAGGAAGAAACCAGCCGGCAGGTCAACTGATTGCCGCAGAGCATAAACGGTCAGGGTATAATCGTGGTCCTGGTTAGGGGGCATGGGACCTTCATAGCCTTGAATGTACTCGGTGCGGTCCTCGCTCACAAAGTGGGAGTACAGGCTGTTGCTACCAGGGATGAAGTTTTGGTTGCGGCCGGTTTGGGCCAGGTTTTCCGGAATGGTGACGGTCGTGTCGTGCACTGGATAGTTGGCCGCTAACCAGTGGATCCAAACAAAGCCGGCCACTGGTACGGAATCAAAGTCAACCAGGGTCCAGGCCAGATAGTGGGTGCCCGCCGGCAAGTCACTAACGGTAAAGGGGAAGGAGATGTTGGGATAGCCGTCCGGCATTTCCTCTGGTTGGGCGTGTTTAGTATAACGGTCAGGTAGGAAACCTTCGTTTAAGTGGGTTGTGACTTGCATGGGCAGTCCTCCTTTACAGGATTGTATTGCGGTCATTATAGCACAGGGGGCTCTTTACTGGTGGGTGTGGTATATTAAAGAGGAATTATTTCGTGGAAAGGACCTTGGTAAATGTTTGGGAATGTATTACTTAACTCTCTTTGGGTAGGCTTTTTGGCCGGTATGATTTCAGGTATGGTTAAGATTGGCTGGGAGGCCATGTTCCCACCCCGTAATAAGGCCCGCAATGCGGTCAACCCACCGCAACGGCTCCTACAGCAAATGGGTGTGCCTGCCAGTGTAACCCACGCTACGGTGACCGAGGCTGAGAACCAGGAGGTCCCTTACGTGGCCCTGATCATGCACTTTGGTTTCTCGGTGGTCTTTGCCATTCTCTTTGTTTTCCTGGCTAATTTCTGGGGCTGGGTAACCTATGACCAGGGTTCCCTGTATGGAATCGTAATCTGGATTGCCTTCCACTGGATTATCCTGCCAGCCCTAGGCACGATTCCACCAGCCTGGAAGCAGCCATTATACGAAAACTTGTCTGAATTCTTCGGCCACATTGTCTGGGCCTGGACGATTTACATTGTTGCCCTGGCCCTGCCAGTCAGTGGTGTCTATTTCTAAATTGTAGGGAAATAAAAAAGCTAGCTGATATATCAGCTAGCTTTTTTGCTGTTTTTAATTAGCCTTGGAAAACCCAGTGGTCACCGTTACGGGCGAGCAGCTCGTCAGCGGCCTTAGGACCCATAGAACCTGAAGGGTAGGTTTCCAAAGGTGCCTTGTTTTCGGCATAAACCTTGGAAATAGCATCGGTAAACTTCCAAGCCGTGGCCACGCCGTGCCAGTCGGCAAAGTTCGAACCGTTGCCGTCCATGGCGTCGTGAATCATCCGCTCGTAAGGAGCAGGAGTAGCGGCCTTCTCAGCGGCAGTTGGCTCCCAGTCCAAGTCAATCAGATGGGTGCTGTAAGTGTCGGAGACGTCCTTGGCATTCAGGGTCATCTGAATCTTTTCATCAGGTGAAACCACGATGGTCAGGACCGTTTCCTGGGGCTCTTGGGCAGCGCCTAGTGGTAGGGTACCAGCCTTGAAGACCACATCAACCCGGGTCGTCTTCTTGGCCATCCGCTTACCAGAACGGACGTAGAATGGTACGCCTTCCCAACGTGGCATGTTGAACTGCAACTCACCGGCGATGTAGGTGTTGTTCTTGGAATCGGCCGGAACGTCGGGTTCCTGAGTATAGGCCTTTTGGTCAGGGGACTGACCGGCACCGTACTGGCCGCGGACGAAGTAGCGGTTCACTTCAGCTTCATCATAAATCTTTAGTGAGCTAAAGGCCGCGTTCTTAGCATCCCGGATGTCTTGGTCCTTGAAGGACTTAGGAGTTTCCATGGCCAACCAGCCAACGATTTGCATGGCGTGGTTTTGAATCATGTCTAGCAGGGCACCGGCCGTGTCGTAGTAGCCGGCCCGTTCTTCAACGCCCAAGGTCTCAGCCAGGGTAACCTGGACATTCTTGATGAAGTCCTTGTTCCAAGCAGCCGCTAGGACTGGGTTACCAAAGCGGATGGGCGCGATGTTTAAGACCATCTCTTTACCAAGGAAGTGGTCAATTCGGTAAAGCTGGTCATCATTGAAGGCTGCTTCCAGCTCGTTTTGCAGTGCCTCAGCAGTTTCATAAGAAGTACCGAAAGGCTTCTCAATCATCAGGCGGTTAAAGCCTTGCTTGGCCAAAAGATCTTCGGACTTGAGGTACTGGGCAATGGTACCGAAGAAGCGGGGTGCCACTGACATGTAGAAGATTCGGTTACCGGGAATGTCAAATTCCTTCTCAGCCGCATCGATGGTGGCCCGGAGGTCGTGGTAGCCACTGGCCTCGGTGACATCACTGGCACAGTAAGAGAAGTGCTTGAGGAAGTCGTTGACCTGGGCTGAGTCCTGCTTACCATCCGCATCAATTGAGTGACGGACCATCTCACGGAACTCGTCAGTGGTAATGTCTTGGCGGGCTGTACCAACCACGGCAAAGTGCTTTTGCAGGTAACCCTTTTTATAAAGGTTAAAGACCGCTGGATAGAGCATCCGCTTGGCCAGGTCACCGGTTGCACCGAAAAAAGTTATTAAAGTTTGAATTTCAGAAGCCATGCGTTTCCCCTTTAATTAGTTCTTAATTTCACACTCTATTATAGCGTAAATAGGCCGTAAAAATAAGGGCGTCGACTTAATTTTTAAGCCAGTTCGGTGCTGATTTAGGTCGTGCTATACTGGATAAGAAATCAAGCAGGGAGAAGGCAACATGCAAACCAAACCAGCCCCGCGGGAGCTCAACGAGCGCTGGTTGCTCTTAGGCGTTTTACTGTCTAACACGGGTAACTCGATGATCTGGCCCATCACAACTTTATATATGACTGGTCCCCTCCACCAAAGTTTCACGGCGGCCGGCCTAGTCTTAATGGTTGGTTCCCTGATTAGCATTGTGGGGGCCTATTTAGGTGGGTGGCTTTTTGACCATTGGTATCCGCGACTGGCCCTGGCCTTAGCCGCTGGTATTGCAGGGCTAGCCCTGTTAGCGATTGTGATTTGGAACAGCTGGCCGATTTATGCCATTTTGCTCTGGATCAGTGTTTTTGGGATGGGGATGATTCAAACCCTGATTAACGCTTACGGGACTAAGATTGACGGCCCCAAAACCCGGGTTGTCTTTAATAATATGTACATTGTCCTAAATATCGGCGTGGTGCTAGGCACGTTAGCGGTGGGTTATCTCTTTGACTATGGTTTTACTTATTTAATGGCCCTGGCTGGTCTAATTTACCTGGCCCTGCTGGTCTTAAGCCTCTGTGTCTTTAGGATTAATCCAGCGGGCCAAAGTCAAAGTTCACCGGAACCAGCTGATGCTGCCAAGGGGCGTCCCGCCCAAAAGGAGCGCTTCCGCCTAACTCCCTTGCTAGTTTGGATTGGGGCCCTCCTATTTATCATGTACCTGTCCTACATGCTCTGGGAATCGGTGATGGCGCCACACATGCGTAACCTGGGGATGCCCACCAGCAACTTTGCCGATTTGTGGATGATTAATGGCGTAACCATTATTGTCTTCCAAAAATTTGTGTCTAACTGGGCTAACCGGCGACCCTACCGGATTTCGGTCCTGCTGGGCAGTGTCATCTTTGCCAGTAGTTTTTTCTTCCTAGTCTTTACCGAGCAGTTCTGGCAAATCGTGATTGTCTTTGAGCTGCTGACGGTGGGGGAGATGCTAGCCAGTCCGCAACTACCAGCCTGGGTTGCTCAAATTACGCCGGTTAGCGTTGCTGGTCAGGCCCAGGGCTTTGTCTCAATGATGATTAGCGCCGGCCGGGTCGTTGGACCAGTTTACGCTGGTGTGATGATGGATGCGGGGATGATGAACACCCTCTTCTTGTCAGTCCTGGTGGCCATGTTGGTGGTCTGCCTGGGACTGTACTGGATTAGCCGGCCAAGTAAAACGTCAAAAGATTCGTGAGGAATAATTGCCGCTTCGTATTATGGGTTAGGTGGAAGTCAGCTGGGCTTGAAAGTTGGCGGCTGTTTGTAGTATGATACCTAGATGTGAGTGCACAGGATGCACGCACTCCTTGCAGCAACCGCTGCCAGAGACCAAAAGGAGGAATAAACGACATGGCTACATCATACGAACTAACTTACATTGTTCGCCCTGATTTGGATGCAGATGCCAAGAAGGCGTTGGTAGAACGCTTCGACGGTATCCTGACTAAGAACGGTGCCAACATTGCTAAGTCAGCTGATTGGGCTACGCGTCGCTTCGCATATGAAATTGCTGGTTACCGTGAAGGTACTTACCACATTGTTAATTTCACTGCCGATGACGACCAAGCTGCCAATGAATTTGATCGTTTGGCTAAGATTTCTGGCGAAATCTTGCGTCAAATGATTGTTAAGCGCGACGCTGAATAATCCCATTCCACCGGGAAAGGACCTGTAATCATGATTAATAGAGTTGTATTAATTGGGCGGCTGACCCGAGATGTGGAATTGCGTTATACTCAGTCCGGCGTTGCCGTGGGATCATTTACCCTGGCCGTTAACCGGCAGTTTACGAACAGTAATGGTGAACGGGAGGCCGATTTCATCAACTGTGTCATCTGGCGTAAGTCAGCTGAAAACTTTGCCAACTTCACTGGGAAGGGTGCGCTAGTGGCCGTTGAAGGTCGCTTGCAGACCCGTAATTACGAGAACAACCAAGGTCAACGAGTTTACGTGACCGAGGTTGTGGTTGATAATTTCTCCCTGCTGGAGTCTAAGCAAGAAAGTGAACGTCGTCGGGCCCAAAACGGCAGTGGCCAGGGAGACGACTTTAGCGGTAACAATAACTTTAATAATCAAAGTCAGGGCGGTTTTGATAACGTTGATCCCTTTGCCAGCAATGGTGCTGCGGGCAACCACCAAAACGCCAGTGACAACCAGGCTTCATCGCGGAATAACGATAACGCGGCCAACCCCTTTGCGGCTGGTAAAGGCGGCGAAATCGACATTTCTGATGACGACCTACCATTTTAAAACATCACTCTAATAGAAGGGAGTTAGAACTATGCCTGAACAAAATTCACGTCCCCGTCGTCGTCCACAGGGCGGTAACCGTCGTCGCCGTAAGGTTGACTACATTGCTGCTAACCACATTGAATACGTGGACTACAAGGACACGGAATTACTGGAGCGTTTCATTTCTGAACGTGGTAAGATCTTGCCTCGTCGTGTTACGGGAACTTCAGCTAAGAACCAACGTAAAGTAACCACTGCAATCAAGCGTGCACGGATTATGGCTTTGCTGCCATTCGTTGCCGAAGATTAAGGTGAGGCAAAGGCCTGGGACCAAGTCCTGGGCCTTTTTCTTATCGACTAGTCACCAATTATTGAAGGACTAGCTGTGGTAAAATGTAGGGTAGCTTCATTCGGGAGAGTACTTTATGAAACGACTTTGGGATTCCATTCATTTACCCAATTTTATCAAGCGGTCGCAGTTTGGTGCGGTCCACCTATTCTTATTTATCATTAGTATTGTCAGTGTCATTTTCGCCCTAGCCCTTAATCTCTTACTGGGGATTATTTGGCTGGGCATCGTGGCTATTGTTTTGAGTTTGACGGTTCAAAATATTAAGTCCACCACCCAGAGCATGGAAGCCTATTTGAGCGATTTGACCTATCGAATTGGTCGGACCGAGCAGGAGGCCTTAATTGACATGCCCCTGGGGATCATCCTCTTAGATGACCAGCAGCACGTTGACTGGGTCAACCCTTACCTGCAGTCTTACCTCGGTAAAGAGGAAGTCATTGGGATGCCCTTGGCCGAGTTGGATGGTCAGTTTGAGGCCGAGATGAAAAAAGAGGCCGAAGGGGAGCCCCTGCAGACCATTAACTGGTTGGGGCGGACCTTTTCGATTCTCATCCAAGAAAACCTCCACGTGATTTACCTGTTGGATGTCACGGCATCAGCTGATATTAAGCGTGACTTTGATGACCACCGCTTGGTAGGTGGTCTGATTTCAGTTGATAACTACGAAGAAGTGACCGATGGCCTGAGTGAATCCGAGACCTCTAAGCTGCGGACCTATGTGACCAGTGAATTGTCTGATTGGGCCCTGGATAACGACTTCTACCTGCGGCGCTTAAGCCCGGTTTCATATATTGCCTTTGGTTACCAGACCAGTCTGAAGTCGGCTGAAGATGGTAAGTTTGGCGTAGTTAAAAAGATTCGGGAAGCCACTGCCCAGCAGAATTCACCGCTGACCCTGTCGATGGGGATTAGTTACGGTGAAGAGGACATTAACGAGCTGATTCACCTGGCTCAGACCAACCTAGACCTGGCCTTAGGTCGCGGTGGTGACCAGGTGGTGGTTAAGGCGGAGAATGCGCCGGCCCGTTTCTACGGTGGTACCACCAACCCAATGGAAAAGCGGACCCGGGTTCGGGCCCGCGTGATTTCGCAAACGATTGCCGAGCTGATGGACCAGTCCGACCGGATTATGGTAGTTGGCCACAGCACGCCTGACCTGGATGCGGTTGGCGCTGCGCTTGGGATTTGGCGCTTTGCCCAAACCCGCAATAAGCCGGCCTTTGTCATCGTCGACGAGGACCACGTTTACAGCGATATCAAGTTGCTGCTGACGGAGTTACGGCGGAATGAGTCTGAGGACTCAACTCCGGGACGCACGATTAAGGAATCCTTAATTGATGAGTCCCAAGCTCTGAAGTTGGCCGATGACCGGACCCTGCTGGTCTTGGTTGATCACGCCAAGGCCAGTCTCTCGGGTGCTCCTAAGCTCTTGGAAGAACTGAGCCACCGGATTGTGGTCATTGACCACCACCGTTTGGCAGAGCAAGGTCTGGAAGAAAAGCCCCTGCTTTCCTACATTGAGCCTTACGCTTCTTCAACGTCTGAGTTAATTACTGAGTTACTGCAGTACCAAAACCAGAGTGATGCGCCCATTACCAAGATTGAAGCGACGGCCATGTTGGGTGGTATCCAAGTGGATACGAAGAACTTCACCCTGCGGACTGGTTCGCGAACCTTTGATGCGGCCAGTTACCTGCGGGCCAACGGGGCTGATAGTAACTTGATTCAGTCCTTCATGAAGGAAAAGTTCAGTGACTTTAAGGCCCGGACGCACCTGATTAACATGGCCGAAATCGAGCACCACTCCGCCATTGTTACCGGTGAAAATGATGAGGTTTATTCCGGTTTGATTACTGCCCAGGCAGCCGATGAGCTCTTGCAAATTAGTGGCGTGGATGCATCCTTTGTCATTACCAAGCGCCAGGATGGGCGGGTCGGTATTTCAGCCCGTTCAACGGGTACCCGTAACGTCCAGACCGTGATGGAAGCCCTTGGTGGCGGCGGTCACCTATCGAACGCTGCCACGCAGATGACTGATGTTACCACCGATGAAGCCCGGGAGCAGTTGGTCCAGGCTATTGCTGAACAGGCGGAAAACGAAGAATAAGGAGGCACCATGAAAGTTGTATTTTTAGAAGACGTTAAAGGTCGTGGTAAGAAGGGGGAAGTCAAGGACGTCCCTGATGGCTATGCCAATAACTTCTTGATTAAAAACCATAAGGCCGAAGCGGCCACTGGTAAAAACTTGGGTGCCGTTAAGGGCCGCAAGCGGGCCGAGGAAAAGCAGGCCGCTGAGGAACTTAAGCAGGCCAAAGACCTCCGAGACTTCTTTGAAGATGAGAAGACGGTGGTCGAACTCAAGGGTAAGTCTGGGGCCGATGGCCGGCTGTTTGGTGCCATTTCAACCAAGCAAATTGTCAGCGCCCTGGCGGACCAGTACAAGGTTAAGTTAGACAAGCGTAAGATGGAGCTCAATCAGCCCATCCACTCCTTGGGCTATGTAGACGTGCCTGTTAAGCTGCACCACCAGGTGACGGCCAATTTGCGGGTACATGTAAGTGAGGGTTAATAATGGATAATAGTCTGATGGGCAATGAGTACCGTCAGCCACCGCAAGATATTGATGCCGAGAGGGCGGTCTTAGGTGCCATTTTCTTTGATGTGAATTCGGATGCAGCCCTGGTGGCTGCTCAGGCCATCTTGAGTGCCGATGATTTTTATCGGCAGGCCCATCAAACCATTTTCAAGGCCATGGAAAGTCTGGTTGATGAGCAGCGGCCCATCGACATGCTGACCCTGCAAGACAAGCTCAACAGTAGGCAGGAGCTGGAAAACGTGGGCGGCATGGCCTACCTGGCTGAGATTTCGGAGTCAATCGCCTCGGCTGCTAACCTGCGCCACTACGCCAACATTGTTCATGAAAAGGCCACTTTGCGGCGGATGATTGGGGACTTAACCCAGACGATGTCGCTGGCCTATGACAGCAGTGATGACAGTGAAAACCTAATGGAAAATCTCAGTCACCAACTGGACCAGTTGGCTGAGAACCGTGGTGATGACGATCTGCGGGCCATCAAGGATGTTCTGCAGGAATTCCAGGAAAACCTGGATAATGCGGCCGCCAATGAGGATGATGTGGTTGGCCTAGCGACCGGCTATCCCGAGTTGGACAAGTTGACCCATGGTTTCCGTGAGGATCAGATGATTGTCATTGGGGCCCGGCCAGCGGTTGGTAAGACGGCCTTTGCCTTAAACGTGGCCAAGAATGCCGCCAAAAATGATCAGAAACCAGTCGTGGTTTTCAGTCTGGAAATGGGGGCCGTTGATTTGGTCACCCGTCTGGTGGCGGCCGAAGGTGGGATTGATGCCAACCATCTAACAACCGGACAAATGGATCGGGAGGATTGGCAGTCACTGACCGTGGCCATGCAATCCTTGGCGCGGATGCAAATTTACTTAGATGACACACCCGGCATCCGGATGAATCAGATTAGTGCCAAGCTGCGTAAGCTAGAAAAGGACTTACTCGGTAAGATGACGATCGAGGGACGGGATGAGAACCCTCACCCCCTTGGCCTGGTCCTAATTGATTACCTGGGCCTGATTGAGTCTAACAATACCGAGAGCCGGCAGCAGGCAGTTTCTGAAACTTCCCGTTCCATTAAGAAGCTGGCCAAGGAGTTGCATACACCCATCGTGGCCCTGGCCCAACTGAGTCGAGGCGTGGAACAGCGCCAGGATAAGCGGCCCCTACTTTCGGACCTGCGTGAATCTGGTTCGATTGAACAAGATGCCGACATTGTGGCCTTCCTGTACCGGGAAGATTACTACCGCAATGAGGGGGAAGACGGCGAGTACGGCCAGGAAGAGCCGGAACAAGAGGCGGTCCCAATTGAGGTTATCTTAGAGAAAAACCGGGCTGGTGCCCGGGGTAAGGCAACCTTGATGTTTAACAAGCCGACCTTTAAGTTCAGCCCGATGGCGCCCGGATACTTGTCAGCGCCTAGTCAACCCCAACCTACCCCAGATATCAGTAATGGCTGGTAAACAAAAAAGCACCCAAACGGGTGCTTTTTCATTCGGTTAAATCAGCAAAATGGCCATCCACTAAGTGGGCGATGTCTTGGGGGTTAACCTGATCGGAGTGGTTTAACTCGCCGGCACTGACTAGGAAATATTCCCGGTCCTCGGCGCTTTGGTCCAAGTAGATAGGGAACTTCTTGTTTTGCCAAATGCCGACTGGGTTGTTAGCCCCGTGGATGTAGCCGGTGGTCTTTTGCAGGTCCTTTAAGGGCAGCATGTGGGCCTTCTTATTGCCCGAAATCGCCGCTAATTTTTTAAGTGACAAGTGCTCGGTAATTGGTAAGACTGCCACTATGGGTCCGGTTTTGTCGCCGTTCGCCGCTAAGGTCTTATAAATGTCGGTATCCTTTAAGCCTAAGGGTGCCAGGGTGGCTGCCCGTTCGGCCGCACTCTGGTCCATGACGTTTAAGGACCAGGGGGTATAGGCAATCCCGTGCTGGTCTAAGACCTGCTCGGGCAAGGTTTTCTTAGATTTTTTCTTAGCCATGGCCTCAGTTTACCACAATTGCTGCTGGTTGACGCAGCTGGTCAGACCAGTTTGTGGTAAACTGATCCTACTATGTCAGAAGCAATTTATGCCACGGTGCAAGCCGATATCAAACAAAAAATTTACCAGGGTGAGTTCCCCGACCTCAAGTTGCCGGACGAACGGACCCTGGCCGACCACTACCATGTATCCCGCTCCTCAATCAAGCGGGCCCTCAATGTGCTAGTTCAGCAGGGAATTATCTTTAAAAAGCGGGGCAGCGGCACTTTCGTGAACCCGCTCTATCTAAAAAACCAGGCCATTTTCCAGCACGAGGGCTCTAACCTGGGGGTTTCGGACTCCTTCCGGATTAATGGCGAGGCACCTAGCATCGAACTGCTAGACTTTCAGGTGATTCCAGCCACACCGGAACTCCAACAGGCCCTCTTTTTAAACGAAGGGGACTTTGTTTACGAGATTAAGCGCCTGCGGCGTCTGGGGGATGTGCCCTTTATGATTGAAAAAGGGTACGTACCCATCAGCCTTTTGCCGGGATTAAACCGGGAAATTGTTGCCAAGTCAATTTATGAATACATTGAACAAAGCAAGTCCCGCACGGTGACCAAGTCCTTTATGACCGTCATGGCCGAGCCCAGTGGTGCCGAGGACCAAGAATTACTCAAGCTCAAAGAAAACGAGCCGGTGGGTATCATGGAAGGAATCTTCTTCATGGATGACGGCACGCCCCTGGAATTCTCCACGATGCGCCTGCATTATCGCTACCTCCGCTACAATGCTTTCGTGAGTTTGGACTCCGAATAATTGGACCGGTCCAATTATTTTATGGAAGCAACCAAAATACTGATAAACCAGGCCCAATCGGGCCTTTTTGCTTGAAGAAGCCCAGGGCTTTCGTTATACTATGAGGTGTAAATAACGGAAAGATTCGTGGTTTACGAATTCTGTAAAGTATCGATAAGGAGTACTGATTTTTTATGGTTGATTACAATTCAAAAGAGTACTTGGGAACGGTCGACAAGTGGTGGCGTGCTACTAACTACTTGTCAGCTGGGATGATCTTCTTGAAGAGCAACCCCCTTTTCTCAGTTACTAAGACGCCAATCCAACCAGAAGACGTTAAAGTTAAGCCAATTGGACACTGGGGAACGATCTCAGGTCAAACTTTCTTGTATGCTCACGCTAACCGCCTGATCAACAAGTATGACTTGAACATGTTCTACATTGGTGGTCCTGGACACGGTGGCCAGGTAATGGTTACCAACGCTTACCTGGATGGTGAGTATACTGAAGACTATCCTGAAGTTACCCAAGACTTGGAGGGTATGTCAATCTTGTTCAAGCGCTTCTCATTCCCAGGTGGAATTGGTTCGCACATGACTGCTCAGACCCCTGGTTCCCTCCACGAAGGTGGTGAATTAGGTTACTCACTGTCACACGGTTATGGTGCTATCTTGGATAACCCAGACCAGATTGCCTTTACGGTAGTTGGTGATGGTGAATCTGAAACTGGTCCATCAATGGGTTCATGGCACTCAATCAAGTTTATCAACCCTAAGAACGATGGTGCCGTTTTGCCAATCTTGGACTTGAACGGCTTTAAGATTTCTAACCCAACGGTCTTCTCACGGATGAGTGATGAAGAGATTTCAAAGTTCTTCGAAGGACTGGGCTACACGCCTCGCTTCATCGAAAACGATGACATCCATGACTACATGACCTACCACGAGAAGGCTGCTAAGGTCTTCGACCAGGCCATCGAAGATATCAAGGCCATCCAGAAGGATGCCCGTGAAAACAACAAGTACCAAGACGGTACGATTGCCCCATGGCCAGTGATTATTGCTCGCCTGCCTAAGGGCTGGGGTGGACCTCGCTTCGACCAGAAGGGTCTGCCAATCGAGAACTCATTCCGTTCTCACCAAGTACCATTGCCTCTGTCACAGGGTGACTTGTCAACCTTGCCAGAGTTTGAAGAGTGGATGAACTCATACAAGCCAGAAGAACTCTTTAACGCTGATGGTTCGTTGAAGGATGACGTTAAGGCTATCGCCCCTAAGGGTGACAAGCGGATGTCAGCTAACCCAATTACCAACGGTGGTCGTCCTCGCGGCGAAGAGCTGAAGGACTTGGAGTTGCCTAACTGGCGTGACTACACCAACAAGATTACCCCTGACAACCGTGGTACCTTGTTGACGGACGCCAACCACAACATGGACATGTTCACTTTGTCGACTTACCTTGAAGAAGTCATGAAGAAGAACCCAACTTCATTCCGTGTCTTCGGACCTGATGAAACCATGTCAAACCGTTTGTGGAGTCTCTTTGACACCACTAACCGTCAGTGGATGGAAGAAGTTAAGGACCCTAACGACCAGTACGAAGCCCCAGTTGGCCGGATCTTGGATGCCCAGTTGTCTGAGCACCAGGCTGAAGGTTGGCTTGAAGGTTATACTTTGACTGGCCGTGTCGGAATCTTTGCTTCATATGAGTCATTCCTGCGCGTGGTTGATTCAATGATCACTCAGCACTTCAAGTGGTTGCGTCATGCCTCAGAACAGCCATGGCGTAATGACTACCCATCACTGAACTTGATTTCAACTTCAACTGCCTTCCAGCAGGACCACAACGGTTATACTCACCAGGATCCTGGTATGCTGACGCACTTGGCTGAAAAGAAGGCTAACTTCATTCGCCAGTACCTGCCAGCCGATGGAAACTCAGCCTTGGCCGTTATGGAACGTGCCTTCAGCGAGCACTCAAAGGTTAACCACATGGTTATTTCTAAGCAGCCTCGTCAACAGTGGTTTAACGCTGATGAAGCCGATGAATTGGCTAGCGAAGGTTTGAAGGTTATTGACTGGGCCTCAACTGCACCTATGGGTAAGGTTGACATTACTTTCGCCTCAGCTGGTACGGAACCAACGATTGAAACGCTGGCAGCCCTTTGGTTGGTTAACCAGGAGTTCCCAGAAGTTAAGTTCCGCTACGTTAACATCGTTGAGTTGCTCCGTCTTCAGAAGAAGTCAGAGGCTGCTGGTAACGATGAGCGTGAACTTGCTGATGAAGACTTTGACAAGTTCTTCCAGGCTGACACACCAGTTATCTTTGGTTACCACGGCTTTGAAGACTTGGTTGAGTCATTCTTCTTCGAACGTAAGTTCCGCGGTGACGTCTATGTTCACGGCTACCGTGAAGATGGTGACATCACGACTACTTACGACATGCGTGTTTACTCACACCTTGATCGCTTCCACCAGGCTGCTGAAGCCGTTAGCGTTTTGGCTGACCGCGGTGTTGTCGATCAGGCCGCTGCTGATACCTTCATCACTAAGATGAACGATATCTTGGCAAAGCACTTCAAGGTTACCCGTGAAGAAGGACGCGATATTCCTGAATTCACTGACTGGAAGTGGACTGCTCTGCGTTAAGCTTGGCTTACCTCAGCGGAAGAAAAAGAATCGGCCTCGGCCGGTTCTTTTTTTATCAGACAGCGGTCTCAGGGCCGCAGCTAATCAGTGACGGAGAAGATAATGAGTGAGATTAAAATTGCTTCAATTGATATTGACGGAACCCTGTTAAACGATAACCGTGAAATTACCCCAGCCGTTAAGCAGGCCATTGCGGACGCTGAAGCTAAGGGGGTAAAGGTGGTTATCACGACTGGACGTCCCCTCAGCGGTGTTAAAAAGATTCTGGACGAATTGGGCATGGATGGTGATGATCAGTACGTGATTACCCACAACGGTGGCCTGATTGAGTCAGCCAGTGGGAAGCGGACCCTGTTTCGGGCAGAGCTATCCCTGGCCCAGTTTAAGATGATTCAGGACTTCATGGATGCCCACGATACCTATGTGCAAGTCGAAAGCGCTGACCGGGCCTACACGATTGACCACAAGATTGGTTACTGGGCCAGCTACGAAAACGTCCTAGTAGACCTGCCCTTGCAAGTCTTTGAAAACCTGGATGAGATGGCCCACGTTGAGTTTATTAAGGCGATTGCCATGGCTAACAAGGATGACTTAGACAAGGTCCAGGCTGATGTTCCTGCATCTATCAAGGACGATGTCGCCGTTGTCCGTTCAACCGCTCAGAACTTGGAGTTTATGAATAAGACGGCTTCGAAGGGAAATGCCCTGATGGCCCTGGCTAAGGAACTGGGCGTTAATCCTAAGGACACGCTGGCCATTGGTGACCAGGAAAACGATCATTCCATGATCGAGGCCGCCGGTATTGGGGTAGCGATGGGCAATGCCGTTCCTGGTATTAAGGCGGCAGCCGACGTCGAAACGACCGATAATAACCACGATGGGGTCGCGGAAGCTTTGAAAAAGTACGTCCTCTAAGAAATTTTTTAAAACGCTAATGTAACAATAATGCAATCCTTGAAATATATTTGACATATAAAAGGATTCGTTATACACTACAGTCATCAAGTAGAGAAAGGAGCTAGTTCACATGTTCTCATTAGATTTCTGGCACATCTTGCCTGGTTCATCAAACACTACTCACGTAAGCAACTCAAACAACAGCCCATTGGCTAACGTATTTGCTTTCTTGCTGCGTTTGTTTGGCAAGTAAGATTAAATTCTAGTTATTAAGACTAGGTTAAGAATTGGGCTTTTTGAGTCCAATTCTTTTATTATATTGGCCTTGTGTTGCCATTTCTACTAATTTAATGGTATAATTAGCCTATCTTGTAGAGAAAGGAGCTAAACACATGTTTTCATTGGATTTCTGGCACATCTTGCCTGGTTCAGCTAACACTACTCACGTAAGCAACTCAAACAACAGCCCATTGGCTAACGTTTTCGCATTTGTTTTGCGTTTGTTCGGTAAGTAAGATTTACTTACTGGTGTTAACTAACACTAATAATGCTGGACCCTTTGTGGGTCCGGTTTTTTATTATTCTTTGTAACAATTCTGTAATTTGAATTTTATAAATTACCATGTTAAGCTTTTATATATTCTGTTGAAAGGAGATAAATATACATGTTTTCAATTGATTTCTGGCACATCTTGCCTGGTTCATCAAACACTACTCACGTAAGTAACTCAAACAACGCCCCATTGGCTAACGTTGGTGCATTCATCCTGCGTTTGTTCGGCAAGTAAGATTTACTTTCTTGATTTGAACCTTCATAAAAGAACTAGCGCCCTCGGGTGTTAGTTTTTTTTATTGAAATAATTACGCTCCTGTTAACTTACTTAATCAGTGCTAGCAAGGCTCAGGCCTAAGGCTAGCACGGGAAAACTCAAAGCAGGTCTGACCTGTTATAATACATAGTATGGAAAACCAATCCGGCTTAATTGCCTTTATTAAAAAATATGCGGGGATAAACTTTAAACAATTCTACCTCGCCTTATTCTTGACAGTCTTTGCGTCCCTAAACGCCTTGCTTTTTAGTTCAACCCTAAAGGGCCTAGTCGACGGCTTCTTAAGCGGTAACCGGGCTGGGCTGCCGATTGCCCTGCCAATCACTCTGCTGGTCCTCGACTTGGTGACCGGTGTGATCTCTTACTACATGCTGGGGAACGTGGCCAACCAGGCCGTCCGGCACATCCGTGAAAAATTGTGGCAACGTTATAATTATTTCTCATATAAAAACCTCAACGAAAACTCTTCGGGTATCTTAGCTAGCCGCTTAGTTAATGATACGAATTTGATTTACGAAGTTCTTTCAAGTTCGATGCCCCAATTAATCACCGGTCTGATTACCATCGTGGGATCCTTTGCCATGCTGGTTTATCTCAACGCCAAGTTGACCCTGACCCTAATCATCTTAATTCCGATTTTGGCTTTCTTAGTGGCCATGATTTCACGGAAGATTTCGGGTTACTTCTCCCAGACCCAAAAGCTAACCGCCGATGCCAACCAGATGGCTGTTAGCATTCTCCAGTCTGACATCGTGATTAAGTCTTATGGGGCTGAGCCCAAGACGACTAAGCTCGGGGACCAAATCTTTGACAAGATTTACCGAGTGGCGCAAAAGCAGCTCCGCCTAATTGCCCTCCTAAACCCCTTGGTTAACATCATCATGATGATGGCCCTCTTTGCCATTATCGGCCTGGGTGGTCTCTCGATCGCCAACAAGTCGATGACCGTCGGGGCCCTGGTGGCCTATGTGATGTATACCTTCCAGTTGATTTCGCCAATCAGCAGTTTGACGGGGAACTACACCAACATGGCCAAGGTTCGTGACGTGATTAAGAACTTGGATCGCCTCTTTAACTTGCCAATTGAAACTGCCCGGCCGGATCAGATTGACATTAAGGAAATTGAGTCCGTTGAAATTGATGACGGCTCCTTCTCTTATCCAAGTGGACAGGGCCTTTACATTCCCCACCTGAAAATCAGTGCTGGTGAACTGGTCCGTCTCCGTGGTAAGAACGGGAGTGGTAAGTCGACCATCCTAAAGATTCTATCGGGCATGTACGACCTCAATCGCGGTCACTTTTACATCAACGGCATCGACCGCAACGAGGTCAATATCTTCACCTTCCGTAAGCACCTGGCCTTTGTTGACCAAAACAGCTCCCTGCTGCCAGGGACCATCCGGGATAACCTGCTTTTAGGCTTTGATCAGCCCGACCAGGTACCGGATGCTGACATCTGGGATGCCCTGCATAAGGTTAAGATGGACTGGTTTGTCCAGGACCTGCCCAACCAGCTGGATACTGAGGTGGCTGAAAACGGGGACAACTTCTCCGGTGGTCAGCGCCAGCGCCTGGCAATTGCCCGGGCCTTGATTGCTGACTGTGATTTCTACTTCTTTGATGAAATCACCTCCGACCTGGACGTCCAAACCAAGGACATCATCATGTCCTTGATGGCCTACCTGCACCAGGACCGGCACAAGACAGTGGTCTACATTGACCACGATGATTTAACGATTCCAGGCGAACGGACCGTTACGGTCAATACCTGATAAAAATTTTGAAAGAAAACCGGACCGGTAAAATTACTGGTCCGGTTCTTTTTTTGGTAGGTTTACTGGTATAATAAGTGGGTATAAAGTACTAGGGAATGTGGTGAACTGGAGTCAATATGCCGAATTCAAAGTTAAAATTGTTTTCACTGAGTGCCAACCGGCCGTTAGCTGAAAAGATTGCTGCCGAAGTCGGGGTGCCCCTCAGTGATATTTCAGTGAATCGCTTTGCCGATGGGGAAGTTCAAATTAACATCGAGGAGAGTGTCCGTGGTAGTGACGTCTTTGTCATCCAGCCCACTTCCTCACCGGTGAATGATAACTTGATGGAACTGCTGATTATGATTGATGCCCTGCGCCGGGCCAGTGCTGATCAGATTAACGTGGTCCTGCCTTACTATGGTTACGCCCGCCAGGACCGTAAGGCCCGCTCGCGGGAACCAATTACGGCCAAGTTGGTGGCCAACATGCTCGAACGGGCCGGGGCGACCCGGGTAATGGCCTTGGACCTGCACGCTGCTCAAATTCAGGGATTCTTTGATATCCCTATGGATCACCTGCAGGGGGCACCGCTCCTGGCTGATTACCTGATTGAAGCAGGCATTGCCGATAAGAAGAACGCTGTGGTGGTTTCACCCGACCACGGTGGCATGACCCGGGCCCGGAACCTGAACAACATGCTCGGCTTAGAAGCACCGGTTGCAGTGATTGATAAGCGCCGGCCACGGCCTAACGTGGCGGAAGTCGGCAGCATTGTCGGGGATGTCCGCGGTAAGACGGCTATCATGGTCGATGACATCATCGATACGGCTGGGACGATTACCCAAGGTGGTCGCCTAGTCATGGAGCACGGGGCCAAGGAAGTTTACGTAGCAGCTTCCCACGCGGTCTTCTCTGGACCGGCCGTGGAGCGCCTCAGTAACTCAGACTTTACCAAGGTGATTGTGACCGACTCCATCAACTTGCCTGAAAGCAAGAAGTTCCCGAACCTAGAGATTGTTTCAGTTGGCGAGCTAATTGGAGAAGCTATTCGGCGGATTAGTATGAATGAGGCTATTAGTCCCTTGTTCAAGCACCGCTTTCACCGGCGCAACCGCCCATAATAAACAGACAAAGCAAGGCCGTCAGCCCATGGTTGACGGCTTTTTTGCGTGTGTACAGGGCCGGTATGTTATACTTATTGTGAGTAATTGGGTGAAATAGGAGTAGATATGAATAAAATTTTAGTCGTCGATGATGAAAAACCTATCTCAGACATTATTAAATTTAATCTAACCAAGGAAGGCTACGATGTCATTACTGCTGCCGATGGGCAGGAGGCCTTGGACTTATATAACGAAGAAAACCCGGACCTGGTCCTCTTGGATCAGATGCTGCCAGAGGTGGATGGTATTGAAGTTTTGCGGCAAATTCGCTCAAAGAACGAGACACCAATTATCATGGTAACGGCCAAGGACAGCGAAATTGACAAGGTCCTGGGACTGGAAATGGGAGCCGATGACTATGTCACCAAGCCATTTTCTAACCGGGAACTAGTAGCCCGGGTCAAGGCTAATTTACGGAGCCGGCGGGTAGTTTCGCCTAACCCTGACGAGCCAGTGGTTAGCACCGAAGACATTGTCTTGGGTGATTTGACGATTCATTCTCAGGCCTACATGGTTTCTAAGGGTGGTCAAGACATTGAACTGACCCATCGTGAGTTCGAGCTGCTCTTCTACCTGGCCCAACACATTGGCCAGGTGATGACTCGTGAGCACCTGCTCCAGCAGGTTTGGGGTTATGACTACTTCGGGGATGTCCGCACGGTTGATGTGACCGTTCGTCGTCTTCGTGAAAAGATTGAAGATAACTCTAGCCATCCAACTTGGCTGGTAACCCGTCGTGGGGTTGGTTACTACTTGCGCGCTTCTGAAGATTCATAAGCGTTGCTTTCCGTTTGGTCTAAGTGACTAGGCGGAGCCATTCAGTCAGTTGGGATTCAAACTATGGAAGTCATTACAAAGTTTGTCCAATCTATCCGTTTTCGAATCGCCCTTGTGTTCGTGATGTTTCTGCTGTTTACACTCGAATCCTTGGGTGTCTTTTTCGTGCACCAAATGGAGCGCCAGGACCTGATTGCCTTCCAGGATCAGATTACCTTGCCTAAGTATGTGACTGACCGGGTTAAGCAGGCCCTAGAAGACCCAGATACCTCTGCCGGCAATGACAAAATCCAAGAAATCTTAGCCGGCTATAATAACAACGTCATTCAAAACGTCCAGATTATTGACAAGTCCGGCAATATTCGCGGTAGCCTGGTTGATGGCCAGCAGACCCGGGGCCAAAAAACAGAAGATACCAATGCCCTAAAGGCCCTGGCCAATGACCCGAACTATTTAAAGACGCGTAACGTCAGCAAGGACAGTGAACGTCAGGAAATCATGACGACGCCCCTGGAGATTACGACCAAGGGCAACGGCCGGGAAGTGATTGGGGTCGCCATCGTCGATGCCAGCCTCAAACGGGTTTATGAAAACATCAACAAGATCATGTGGCTCTTTATCATTGCCGGACTGATTGCCCTGATGGCTAGTATTTTGCTGGCTCTGTTCCTGGCCCGCACGATTACCCGCCCGATTGAAATTATTAACAAGCAGACAACCCGGATTGCGGCCGGGGATTATACGACCGTTAACCACATTTTTGGTAGTGATGAATTGGGTCAGTTGGGACGCTCGGTGAACGAACTGTCTCAGCGCATTGAAGATTCAACCGAAACGGTCAATGCCGAACGAAACCGGTTAACTTCGGTGCTAACGCATATGGCCGATGGGGTCCTGCTGGCCAACCGCCAGGGGCAGATCACCATTATTAACCAGTCGGCCGCCAAATTCATCGGGATTAACCCGCAAAAGGCCCTTAATCACAGTATTATTGAGATTCTGGGTCTATCAGGCGAGAAAACCCTGGCTGATCTCTTAGATGACCAGACCGACTTTCAAATTAACCTATCTAGCGGCGGCCGGGACCTAATTGTTCAGGCCTACGTTTCTTTGATTCGCCGTAAATCCGGCCTAATTAGCGGAATTGTCATGGTCCTCCACGATATCACCGAGCAGGAAAAGATTGACGCCGAGCGGCGGATGTTTGTTTCTAACGTGTCCCACGAGTTGCGGACCCCGCTGACGTCGGTGCGTTCTTACGTGGATGCCCTTGCCGATGGTGCCGTTGATGATAAACGAATGGCCCAGAACTTCCTGGCCGTGGTCCAGGATGAAACCGAGCGGATGAGTCGGATGATTAACGATCTGCTAGAGTTATCCCGCCTGGACCAGGGAACCATGGAAGTTCGCTCCGAGCTAGTGAACCTGAATTCTCTATTTGGCTTTGTCCTCGACCGCTTTGACATGATTTTGGAAAACCAGGCCGCCGATGGTCAGTGCCCAGGCAAGCCGTATCGGATTGTCCGTAAGTTTGCTAACGAAGATATCTGGGTTGAAGTTGACCCCGACAAGTTCACCCAGGTTCTCGATAACCTGATGAACAATGCCCTTAAGTATTCGCCTGATGGTGGCACGATTACCGTCACCCTCAAGCGGGTCGGGCAGGAAGCCATTATTAGCATTAGCGACCAGGGGCTGGGTATTCCAGCCAAGGATTTGGAGAACGTCTTCAACCGTTTCTTCCGGGTGGACAAGTCCCGGTCCCGCCGTCAAGGTGGGACTGGTTTGGGCTTGGCTATTTCCAAGGAAATGGTCGAACGCTTCAACGGTCGCATTTGGGTGGAATCGGTTGAAAACCAAGGTTCGACCTTCTACATTGCCCTGAAAATTGTTGATGATGATTTGATTGACGCAGGGGAGGACTGGAATGAAGAAGGATAACTGGCAATTACGCCTCATCCGCTTACTGCTGCTTCTGAGTATCCTGGTCTCCATCGTTTTGACTGCCGCCGTTTTCAAAGCTTCGGGTAGCCGGGCCCTCCCAAATCGTGGCAGTGATCAGGTCACTACGCCCCAGGCCTTCTGGGCTGCCCAGTACCTGGTTAATGATAGTAAGGGGAACACCGACTTAGTTCAGGGAATCAGTGCCCACAATCTAAAGGCGGTTAATCAGTTGCTCAATACCGCCGACCTGGCCAACGGTAAAGTGACCACGGTCAGTACTAGCACCCTTGATAATAAGTTAAAGACGCCAGATACCATGGTTCTTCGCTATGCGGACCTGGTGCCGGTCAAGTACTTTACCAAGATTAGTGGGTCCAACCTGAGTAAGGGTTTTAACTTTGACTACGTGGTCCTGCCCCTAAAACACGGGCACGTGGCCCAATTTATTGATAGTCGCCACCAAACGGTGACCACGGTGGGCTTCCGTTCCTTTGACTACGCCAAGGCCCAGCGCCTGTCCCAGCATTTAGGGAACGAGTATCCGGCTGAATTTAAAAAATTAAACAACCAGCTAATGGTGAGTTTGCCCAAGGAAATTCGCTTAAAGACCTACGTTTACCGGTCTCAGCAGGGTAATGTTGATCAGTTCAACGCCCAGCTGCTGGGAACGGCCAGCCAGTTTACAACCCGCCAAATTGAGAGTGGTACCGAGTATGTTCACAAGTACGGCGGTCAAAAGACTACCTACGACAGTGTTCACCAGCTCCTGACCTTCCAGGACCACCTGCCGGGGGCTGGGCTGAGTTCTTACCAACAACGCTTGGATACGGCGGCTGACCAACTGAAACTCTTTAAGCAGATTCTACCTAAGGTCAGCTTCTTTGAATCCCGGCAAAACGGGATGGCCTTTGATTTTAGGACCTATATCGACCAGGTGCCGGTTTTCTACGATGGAGACCAGGCCGCGGCCACGGTCGCTCTGAATACCAAGGATGCTGCCATCACGGCGACCTACCGTCTGACGACCCTGGGGCTGCCCCTGCCTAGTGACCAACAAAAGGTTACCCTGCCTAGTACTGATACAGTTGCTTCCCAGCTCGATAAGGCGGGTCAAGGCAGCAATTACCAGCAACTAACCATGGCTTATCACTGGCAGGATCTCGGGGACGGTGTGGTTGAGCTGAAGCCAGTTTGGATGGTGGCTGGTAACGACCAGCACTGGTACACCCTGGCCCAGTTCCTGGATCAGACCCATGCCAGCCATTAGAAAGGAGGTCTGACGCATGCAATTCAAGCGAATGCTGATTTTAATGCTGGGGCTCTTTGTCGCCCTTGACCTCTTTTTGTATGTTTCCTGGCAGCAAGGTTTCCAGAATAATGTCGACGTGAATGCGCCTAGTTCTGACATTATCCAGGAAATGAAAAAGCAAAATATTACCCTGCCCCGGGTCAGCCAAAAGACCTATGAGATGAGTTACATGGCGGCCGAATCGGATACCAACCTGAGTGGTTCGGCCAGGCTCTACGGTGGAATGCTTAACTATAATATTAAGGACGGGGCCTTAAACCTGAACTTCCGTGGGGATGGTCGTGGCAGCCTGGAGAGTGGCGATAGCTACTACCGGGCTGAGATTGAGAAGTGGGGTTATCAGTATAACCACTTACTCAGTCAGGCTAAGGACGTCCACGGTGGCCAGACCTATGCTGCTTACAGCCAGACGGCCCTGGGGTGGCCCGTCTTAGCTAAGACCGGTCTCTTGGAAGTGACTTATGATCGAACTAGCCACCAGGGGACCGTGGTTCAACACCGTTTAAGTGCTGTTGAGCGGCTGCGGGAGAGTGAAGATACGATTTCCGAGCAGGCGGCCATCGAAGACCTGTACCGTTACAATGTCTTAAACAGTGGTGATAAGCTTTCGACCGGGGAGCTGGGTTACGATGTGGCCGACCACTATGATGGCAAGGACATTTACCAGCCGGTTTGGTTATTTTTGAACACCAATAAAAATGGGGACAAGAGCCTGCTCAAGGTGAACGCCTTTACTGGGGAGCAGGTCAGTTAAGCTTTAATGTAAACTTAATCCCAGACGACTATAATACGAACAACTAGATGCGCGGAGTTAAGTAACCATGAAAACTACTTTAACCAATACCATGGCCATTGGGGCTGCCGCCGGTTTGATTGGCGGGGGCGGGGTCTTAGTTGGCCAGCAGATCTGGGACAACTACCAAAGTAATAACAGCCCAGTGCGGGTTAAGTCGGTGAATTCAGCTAAAATTCCAAGTGGTGATACGGCGACAACGGCCTATAACAAGGTCGCTAATGCCGTGGTTTCCGTGCTGAACTTTAAACAGGTATCAAGTAACAACTTCCAGGAGTCCTCAGAAGGATCCGGGGTGGCCTACAAACGGGCTGATGGGGCAACCTTCATTGTCACCAACAACCACGTTATCTCCGGGGCTAGCAAGCTCCAGGTCATTACCCATGCCGGTAAGACTGTGAACGCGACCGTGGTCGGGAGTGATGCGCTAACTGATTTGGCCGTCCTCAAGGTTAATGCAGCTGACCTAACTGACACGGCCTCCTTTGGGGATTCCAGTAAGATTGCCGTGGGTCAAAAGGTCTTAGCCATCGGGTCTCCACTGGGATCTGAATATGCGTCAACGCTAACTGAGGGAATCATTTCGGCCACCAAGCGGCTAGTTTCGGCGGCCAATGATAACAGTCAAACTGGCATCGGGTCGACCGTGATTCAGACTGATGCCGCCATTAACCCGGGAAACTCGGGCGGTCCGCTAATCAACTTTGCCGGTCAGGTGATTGGGATTAACTCGATGAAGCTGTCATCTTCTGAGTCCGGGGCCTCGGTGGAAGGGATTGGTTTTGCCATTCCTTCCGACCAAGTTGTCGATGTCGTTAACAAGTTGGTTAAGGACGGTAAGATTACGCGGCCAGCCCTGGGCATTGAGATGGTTAACCTGTCACAAATCCCTGGGGACGAGCAGACCAAGACCTTGAAGCTGCCAAGCAGTGTCAGTGGTGGGGTCGTGGTTATGAAGGTTAACGATGGTAGTCCTGCCAGTCGGTCCGGCTTGGCCCACTACGATGTTATTGTTGGCATTGATGGTAAGCAGGTGCTGTCTGAGGCTGACCTGCGGGAGAACCTCTACAAGCACAGTGTCGGTGATAGCGTTAGGATTACCTATTACCACAACGGTGCCAAGAAGACTGCTACCGTAAAACTGAATCAAGAACTCAAAAACTAACGCTTTGCCGTTATTTTTTTTGGTATAGTTGTTCCTTGGAATAAGGGGGCCATGGGGACCGTTTTCACAGTCAAAATTAGGGCCTGAAAATAGAAACTTTGTTCGCCTAGCAACCCTGAACTGGGAACAAATTTAGCGCTTATTAGTCCCTTATTCGGAAATAAATTTTAAGATATTATTAAGAACTGCCTACTGAGCGGTTTTGCCTGATTAGCCCTTTGCAAAGACGAACAAGTTGGCCGCTTGTGAGGACGAACAAATGTGCTTATGCACAGCTGTGCATAAAAATGTGGATAAAGTGCTTAATAAAATCCATTTAGGGGTCAAGACTAGTGGTTGGGCCCTTCTACTTATCCACAAAATCGGGACTTATTACCAGAAAATGTGGATAAGGGAGAATCAACTTGGCATAACCGCGTAATTATTGGCCTGAGCGGGGACTAATGAAGGATATCCTTGTGGAAAACTGTGGATAACTCAGGTAATTATTTTAGGTTAAATTGGTCCAGTTAAACGGGAAGAAAAATGAAAGTTAAGATCATTACAGTTGGTAAGTTAAAAGAAAAATACCTCAAGGCCGGCGTAGCCGAATATGTCAAGCGCCTGCACCGTTTTGCCACGGTCGAACAGGTCGAACTGGCCGATGAAAAGACGCCAGAAGGGGCCAGTGAAGCTGAGAATGAGCAGATTATGGCCAAGGAAGGGGCCCGGATTATGCCAAAGATTGGCGACCGAGACTATGTCGTGGTCTTAGCCATTGAGGGCCAGATGCTCAGCTCAGAAGCCCTGGCCAAGGATTTGTCCCAGGCCATGTTACAGGGCCATGGGACCTTAACCTTTGTCATTGGTGGTTCGCTAGGTTTGAATCCGGCCATTAAAAAACGAGCTAATCTCTTACTGAGTTTTGGTCGATTAACCTTACCTCATCAATTAATGCGCCTGGTCTTAGTGGAACAAATTTACCGGGCCTTCATGATTCAGGCCGGTTCGCCCTACCACAAATAAAAAAACCTGGCTTAGGCCAGGTTAGCGGCTACCGGCTGGGTAGCGTTGGATTCATGGTGGTTGAGTGAGAATTCAAATTCAGGTGGGACAATCAGGCCGATATCCTTGTTAACAATATCACCGGCCAGTCCGCGGGCCGGCCGACGGTGTAGGCCTTGTTTGACAAAGCCTAGGCTGACCGTGGTGTGGGCCTTGAGGGCTGCGCCCTGGACTTTACCAGTGTCAGCGTCAATTCCTGTCGGTACATCGATGGCGACGACGGCGTTACCAATGTGGTTAGCGGCCCGGACCATCTTTTGGAGCCCCTCGGGAAGGGCTCGGCTCAGGCCGGTGCCAAAGATGGCGTCGATAATCAGACTAGCCTCCTTGAAATCACTCTTGTCAGCAGGTGTGAGGCCACATTCTTGGGCAATGGCTAATTGGTGGCGGACACTGTCCTTGGCCCGGTTGAGGTTTCCCACAAATTGAAGGGTGACCGGAATCCCTTGGAGGTGCAACATCCGCGCTACGGCGACGCCGTCAGCCCCGTTGTTCCCTAGCCCAGCGAGGACGAGGACATGGTCTAAGGCGAAGTTGCCGGCCCCGATGACTTCCATCACAGCCAGGGCAGCACGTTCAATCAGGACTTCTTGGGGAACGCCGATTCGATCAAGTAAGTAAGATTCTAAATCGTGCATTTCCTCATTGCTGACAAGTTGTATCATGATTACCTTCCGTTTTCTTGTATAATAACAGTTATTATATATAGTCTGTTCGAAAAATGCACGTAAAAAACGCTCAAATCAGTTGGGAGGCCTCATGGATAGCTTAGACGTAGCTGAAGATTGGCAGCAGGTATTAGACCAGGTTGCCATCCTAAATGCCCGGGGACATGAAATCAGTGTTGATGAAGTGGCCGCGTTAACCTTAAAGCGCGGCCTGCAAGAAATCCTAGATAACCGGACCGATGGGACCTTTTACACCGTGGCCTGGGACAGTGACGGGAATTTAGTGGTTTATGATATTTACCGTGACCCAGCGGCTACTCTGCATCCTAAAGGTGCCAGCCTGACACAGGATTTTAAGGACAATGCCGCTGGGGTTTGGGACTACTTTAACGACCAGGCCCGCGCCTTGGTGGGCCGCTAAGTGGTTGCTTTAGGCCGTTGGTTTTGATATAGTATTACTTGTTGCGAAACTGGAGAAGTACTCAAGCGGCTGAAGAGGCGCCCTTGCTAAGGGTGTAGACGTGTTAAAGCGTGCGAGGGTTCGAATCCCTTCTTCTCCACTCAGCAAAACCCCTACACAGGTGTAAAAACTTGGTAGGGGTTTTATTTTGATTAAGGAGCAGCCATGATTCTAATTACTAGTTTGATTGCCTTTGTTAGTAGTAACGTCGACGACCTGCTTTTACTAGCCGTCCTCTTTGCTCAGGCGAAATCTAAAAAAGAAAATCAAAATATCTTGATTGGCCAGTATGTCGGTATTTTGCTGCTCCTGCTGGTAAGTTATCTGATGGCTACGGTCTGGGTCCATGCTATCAATCTGCCGGTGCGTTGGTTGGGTGTTATCCCGATTTTGCTGGCTATCAAACAGGTGCTGCCTAAAAAGGGTGGCAGCCAGCAACAACTAAGCCAGGTCAGCGCCGGTCAGGTGGCTCTGCTGACGATTGCCAGTGGATCGGATAATATCGGTCTTTACGTGCCGATTATTGGCCAACAGACCTTGGTGGAAACTCTGCTGTCGGTGGGCGTTTTCATCCTAATCATCCCGCTTTGGTGGTGGCTGGGTCAGCGCCTGGGGGATGCACCGGGCCTACGGAACCTAGTGCAACGCCATGGTTCAATTGTGGTGGCCGTCATTTACTTCCTATTAGGACTTTGGGTTCTCTTTGGATAACAAAAAAGCAGCTGACTTAAAGTCAGCTGCTTTTTTAATGCCTACTTAAGTGTGTGTGAACACGAAGAATTGTTACATAGGGACAACTACAGGGTTTGGCTACCATAGCCATTGATAGTAATATTATTCTTAAATAATAGGAAGAGAACTATGAAAACTTGTGCAAGCCGTGGAGAGAATTACCCCTCCTAAAAAGGGGGACAATCTTTGACAACGGTACAAGTACAAGTTTGGAAAACTGTAGGCAATGGGACTAAGAGATAAATTTAACGATTTTAATAACGATCGTAAACGCAAGAAAAGATTTGAAAAATATAATGCCATAATTGATAAAAGCGATGCCTTTTCTCTGGGTGAACTTTCAAATCAGACAGGGGTTGGTACTGATCAAGTAAGAAAAGATATCCAAGAGTATCTGCATTATTTAGATGAAAGAGAATCGTTTTTCAAAAATCGGTATTGGCTGGACACTTCGAATGAAACGTTGCACAAGAAGCCATGGATTGCAGGCATTAAGGATTTTAAGTCTTATAAATCCGGCGTTTATGCAATTCTAGTATTGCTAATCATCGTAATTGTTGGCGGCGCTATCGCAATCGGTGCTAGTTTAAATAACAGAAACAATGGCTCACACTCGGCCAAATTGGAGAGTTCACTTTCGTCCAAAGCATCAAAAAGCCAGTCAGAAGGTGGAAAAGCATCAAGCAGTTCTTCATCATCCGAATCAAAAAAAGAAAATGCTGAAGTCCTGAAGATAACAAAGCGTAAAAATGATGTGAAGGTAGATAGTGGCAACGGCGAATACATCGGAAAATCTTCAGTGGCCGGAAAAATTAGTTTTACCGCTGACAGTGCCAAACTAAACGACGGTACCTATCAATTAAAATGGATACCAGGAGTCTGGAGGGGTTCTGATTCGAATTATGCTTACGCCACGGTCACAACTAATGACGATAATGACAACCTAATTCAAATCTCCTACGATGATCCTCAGACAATTACTATCAAGAAATCCGATACCATTAACGTGCAAATGTTTGGTAAGGGTACTGGAGATACATTGCGATTTTATAAAGCTGAAAAATAGAAGGAATTAAAATAGAAGGAATTTATATGAAATTTTTGCTTAACCTGCTGCTGGTATTTTTAACTGGCGGTGTTTGGCTAATCGTTATGATAGTCTGGTACCTAACTCACCAGCATAAACAATAAAAAGCAGCTGACTTTAAGTCAGCTGCTTTTTACTTAGCTTCCATGGTGGATTCGATTAGTGGGTAACGTTCCTGCAGTTTCTCAAAGAGATAGGCGACTGCCGGCCGGACGATGAAGAGGTAGATTGGCACGGCCACAAAGTATGATTTCAACCAGTTGTTGGTGTATCCCGGTAAGAAGTGGGGATAGAGCTTGTGGTGCATGTCAGTGAACCAAACCATCATCACCGAAACGTTAAACATAATCACGACCATCGGCACGGTGAAGCGGGCCGGTACGTGGTCAGAAATGAAGTCCGGGAAATAACGGTGAATCCGCAGGGCTAATGGATAGGTAACCAGGGCCCGAAAGTAATAAATAAAAATCACGATCAGCGGATAAACCACAAAGACCTGGGCAAACATTTTCTCAGACCAACCATAGCGAATAAAGGTGTTGTAGCTGGTCATCAGGGCGACCATGATAACCGGGAACATCCAGGCCATGGTTTTGGGATGATGTAGTAATTTTTTGAAAAAATGACTTATCGGGTGCGATGACATATAATACTCCTCATTTCCAGTGTATACCCACTGTCAATTTGAGGAAGCCCTTCACAATTTATCCCGGCTAATTATGATCTTTTTTACGGTAAATCAGGTAGCAGATGCCACCAAAGACCACGACCCAGACAATGGCACCGAAGGCTGGAATCACATCGTTTTCGTTGGTAAACAGTGACAGGTAGGCCAGGAAGAAGGCCAGGATGGTCAGCGGGCTGGCAATCTTATAAAAGGGCATCGTGAAACCGTCCGGTAAGAAGTCGCTGGATTCACGGTACTTGCGGTGGGCCAGCATGGTGAAAATGTAAACTACGATGAAGAGATCGTTGGCCCCGGCGCTGATAAATTGGAAGGCATCGTTGACGGCGGGGATGGAAGAAATCACCGGCGCCATTAGGAGCAAGATAACGGAGAAGACCACGCCGCGGATTGGGATCCCGTTTTTGGCAATCTTACCAACTTCTTTAACCAGGGGTAGCTCCACTTCCTTAGAAATCTGATACAAGTGCCGACCAGCTGAGAAAATCAAACTGTTCAAGGCTGAGGTAGCCGAAGTTAGGACCACGAAGTTAATCACCGTGGCAGCGGCGGTGAAGCCAACAATTTGGAAGACTTCCACGAAGGGACTCTTGCCCGGAATAACGGAAGTCCAGGGCATAACCGACATGATGACAAAGAGGGAACCGATGTAGAAAATCAGAATCCGGTAAACAATCTGATTAATGGCCTTTTTTAGGACTGGGCGGGGGTTCTTAGTTTCACCGATGGTGATGCCGACGAACTCCATGGCAATCAAGGAGAAGAAGACCAGGGAGATAGAAGCAAAGAATCCTTTCAGACCGTGGGGGAACATGGTGAAGTCCTTAAAGACATTAGCAAAGGAAGCGTGAATGCCGGATGGTTCGCGGAAGTTCATCAGGACCATGAAGAGCCCGGTCACAATCAAAGAAACAATGGCGATAATCTTGATAATGGCAAACCAGAATTCAGTTTCACCAAAGACCCGGGCCGCAAAGATGTTTAAGGTCACCAGGAACAGGAGCACACAGAGCTGGATGATAGCGGCATTCCAGTGGGGGAACCAGTACTGGACAATGATGGCGATTCCAGTCAGTTCGGCCATGCCACAAAAGATTAGGCCTAACCAGTAGGTCACCCCGGCAAAGACCCCTGGGCCAAAGCCCATGTACTTGGTCACAAAGGCGACGAAGGTGTGCTCTTCGGGATGAGCGTAAAGCATTTCCCCGATGGCTCGCATCATGAAGAAAAAGACAATGCCGAGCAGGGCGTATAGGAACAGGATGGCGGGCCCCGCTAGCGAAATCGTAGTGCCTGACCCGACGAAGAGGCCGGTACCAATCGTGCCACCAATGGCAATCATTTGGATGTGACGATTGGTGAGGGTCCGCCGGGTACCATCCTGGTTCACGTCGGGGTTATGGGTTATATCTGCCATAGGCTTTCCTCCATTTAGCAAGCAGTCGGCCGAATTTAGCGGGCCTGAGGGCTGGCTGGTTCTCGTCAATTAAGATTCGACCCATCTTCAAAATGAATCGTTGCTTACTAATATAATGGCGGCAATCCTGCTATCACTTGTTTTTGTCAATAAACATTACAACTTTATGAGCAAAGTCTCATCAAAATCACTTATGATAACGACAAAACAGACGCCTAAATCGCAAGCAATTTAGGCGTCTGTGGAAATGGAGGTGCTAAGACTTTAGCAAAACTAGGTTAATCGATTTCGTGGTTATGACCGCGGTACATCAGGTAGCAGAAACCACCGAAGATGATAATCCAAGCGACGGCACCCACGGCGGGGATGACATCGTTAGGGTTGGTGAAGAGGGTCAAGAAGACGACGATAAAGGCTGCAATCGTCAGTGGACTGGAGATGTTATAGAAAGGCATCTTGAAACCGTTAGGCAAGAAGTCGCTGGACTGACGGAACTTCCGGTGAGCTAACATGGTAAGCACGTAGACAAAGAGGAAGAGATCACTAGCCGCCCCACTAACAAACTGGAAGGCGTTGCTGATGGCTGGCACCGAAGAAATCACCGGTGCAAAGAACATCAGGGCAACTGAGAAGAGGATGGCCGCAATTGGAATCCCGTTTTTCGCAATCTTACCCAGAGGCTTGATGGCCTTCCACTCAACTTCTTCAGCAATCTGATAAAGGTGCCGGCCACCGGAGAAGATGACACTGTTCAAGGCTGAAGCGGCGGAAGTCAAAACAACGAAGTTGATAATCGCTGCCGCAGCAGGCAGACCAGCTAACTTGAAAACCTGAACAAAGGGACTGTTGTTAGGCTGGATAGTGGTCCATGGCGTGATGGACATGATAATGAACAGGGCGCCAATGTAGAAAAGCAAAATCCGGTAAACCGTTTGGTTAACGGCCTTCTTCAAAACGGCACGGGGGTTCTTGGTTTCACCAATGGTGATGCCGATGAACTCCATGGCAATCAATGAGAAGAATACCAGTGGGATCGAACCGATAAAGGCGTTCACCCCGTGAGGGAACATCTGGAAGTTTTGGAAAACGTTACCAAAGCTGGCTTGGACCCCGTTAGGGTCACGGAAACCAGTCAGGACCATGAAGACCCCGGTAACAATCATCGAAAGGATGGCCACGATTTTAATGATGGCAAACCAGAATTCCGTTTCGCCAAAAATCCGGGCGGCCATAATGTTCAGCAGGGCCAAAACGACCAGGAAAACAATCTGAATTACAGCACTGTTCCAATGTGGGAACCAGAACTTAACGTAGATTGCGATGGCGGTTAATTCGGCCATCCCGGTGAAAACTAGTCCCAGCCAGTAGGTAACGCCGGCAAAGACCCCCTGGCTCATGCCTAGGTATTTGGTGATAAAGGCCACGAAAGTGTGTTGCTCGGGGTGGGCGTAAAGCATTTCACCGATGGACCGCATCATGAAGAAGAACACCATCCCTAAGAGGGCGTACAAAATCATAATGGAAGGTCCCGATTGGGAAATGGTACTACCTGAACCGAGGAAGAGGCCGGTGCCAATCGTGCCACCAATGGCAATCATTTGAACATGACGATTGGACAGGGTCCGCCGGGTACCGTCTTGGTTAACCTCGACGTTGTTGGTTGGTGCTGCCATATACTTATCCTCCCTTGGACATATGTATAACGAAAATAAATGACCTGGCGGTCATTTACGTTCGCCTTTATGTGAAGATTACATATAAATTACCATCTATCATTCGGAATGCAAGGAATATTTTGTCAGGAAACATGACAACTTAATAAGACTTTTCTCATTTATCCATGCTAATATTCGAGTCAAATCCAATCCGTCAGTGCGCACCAGGCGCACCAGTGCGGGCTTGGGTCGAAATTTCTCAGTGCTGGGCAGCCAGCATACGAAGGAGGCTTCTATGGCAACATCGGATATTAAGGCAGAGCAATTGGAATACGTGTTGCAACCGTGGGTTAAGCAAGCTGGCTTAGACCCGCTGGTCGTTACCAAGGGCGAAGGCGTCTACTTCTGGGATGACAAGGGTGAAAAGTACACCGACATGTCATCTCTTCTAATCAATAATAATATTGGCTTCAATAATCAGGAGGTCAATCAGGCGATTGCCGATCAGCTCAGTAAATTTGCCTTTGTATCACCGGTGTATGCCGCTGAATCCCGTTCAAAGTTGGCTAAGGCAATTATCGATAAGTTGCCCGACGAGTTTGGTAAAGTATTCTTCGCCAACGCCGGTACTGAAGCAAACGAAAGTGCTTTGAAAATTGCCCGAGCCTACACTGGCAAGCAAAAAGTGCTGTCCCGCTACCGTTCTTATCACGGTGCAACCCAGGGTTCTGGTGGTCTGACTGGTGAACCACGGAAGCATTTCTCAGAACCCCTGTCACCCGGATTTGTTAAGTTCTTTGATCCTTATCTGTACCACGCACCGTTGAAGTTTAGCAGTGAAGAAGAAGCAACTAACTACTATCTAAAGACGTTGCGGGACCAAATTATTTATGAAGGCCCCGAAGATATTGCGGCCATCTGGTTGGAAACGATTACCGGATCAAACGGGGTGATTATCCCACCAAAGGGTTATTTGAAGGGTGTTCGTGAGCTCTGTGACGAGTTCAACATTTTGATGGTCTGTGATGAAGTTATGGTTGGTTTCTACCGGACTGGTAAGCTCTTTGCCTTCCAGAATTTTGATGTGGTACCTGACATTATCACCTTCGCCAAGGGGGTTACCTCCGGTTACGTTCCCCTTGGTGGCGTAGTGGTCCAGTCTAAGATTGCGGATTACTATAACGACAACCCCATGCCAACTGGTTTGACTTATTCTGGCCACCCACTGGCCTGTGCGGCCGGCGTAGCTAGCATGAAGTTCTATGACGACCACAAGATTGGCGAACACGTTCAAGAAGTTGGTAAGGAACTCAAGGCTGCCCTCGAAGATTTGAAGGCAAAGCACCCAAGTGTGGGTGATATTCGTTCGATTGGTCTCTTTGCGGCGGTTGAATTTACGCGCAATCCAGAGACTCATGAACCATTGGTACCTTACGGCCGTGATCCGGAAGGTATTATGCCGAAGTTGGTTGCCGAGTTAAAGAAGCGGCACTTCATGACTTATTCTCATGAAAGTGTTATCTTTGTGGCACCACCATTGATTATCACCAGTGAAGAGCTAGCGGCTGAATTCCCTAAGCTCGACGAAGTGATGTCAATCGCCGATGAAATTGCTGCTGGATAATTTGGAGGAATAAATGCCATTAATTAAAGTTGATATTTTAAAGGGCCGCACGGAGGGTGAAATCCGTGGAATTTTGGATGCCATCCATGAAGCCGTCTTGGTTTCCTTTAAGGTGCCCGACCGTGACCGTTACCAGGTGGTAACCCAGCACGACCCCGATGAAATGATCATCGAGGACACCGGTCTTGGTTATCCCCGGACCGACAAGGTAACTGTGATTTCGATTACGAGTAAGAAGCGCAGCGAGGAAGCAGTGCGTACCTTATATAAGGAAATTGTGACCAATTTGTCGGAAAGTGGGTTGGTCCCACCCGAAGATGTCATGATTAACATCACCTTTAACGAAACCTACTCATGGAGCTTTGGCCGTGGGGAAGTGATGGACTAGTGAGGTTTTACTAGCACAAAAAGCCCAGGATTGTCCTGGGTTTTTTGTTTGGTTTCGGGGGAAAACAAACGTTCTAGTTCGTTATTTAACTGGTAAGGTTGAAAAAATTCCGTTAATTATGCCGATAGAAAGTTCTAATAAAAAGGCGCTGCCAGGGCATGGTTATCCCTGGTTGAACCGAATCCCATTCGGTGAAAAGGGCTTAAGGCTGCCCTTGAACAGATGTTTGGGGGTGATTTTTGTGAAGAATCGGACTATAATTTGGACAGCTATAACTGGGACCACTTTTTAACTTGGTCCTGTGATTATGGGAATGGGTAATAATCCGGTCCGGGTTGAGACTTTGACTGATGTCAGCCAGGCTTTCTAAGCTGGACCGGGGGCGTCGGCTATTTAGTAGCAAAGCAAAACCGCTTAAGGGCAACGTTTTGCTGCCGGGCCTTTAACCTTTTATTACAAATTTTAAGAATTTTTTACAATTATTTTACAAATTCGCTGATGGATTTGATAGTATAGAATTCAGATACACTACTTTTCTTGGAGGACTTAGGAACTATGAGGCCGAAACAAGTGCGGCAAAAGAAGGCTGCTAAACATTTTGTGAATGCGGGTGCCACAACGTTAATGGTTACTAGTGCGATGCTGCCAGCATCACTCCTAACGCAGTCTGCCCAAGTTAAGGCAGATGACCGTCCCGGTTCTAAAAAGGATGGACAGAGTAACTGGGTCCAGAATACGGCTGACCAGGTCCGTGACCAGATTGCTCAGCAGGGTAAGCCGGCCGATGCGGCTGACTACCAGGTTCAGTGGGGTGATACCCTCGATACCATCGCTGCTAACTATGACACGACTGCTGCCGACTTGGCCCAGCGCTTCCACCTACCTAGCGAGGGGATGATTCTAGCGGGCTACAAGCTCAGCGATCAGGCCCAAGCGCAGGGTAGCCTGGCGGATGCCGGTTACCAGGTCAGCAGCCAAAGCGTGGTGCCAGCCGCTGCTAGTGACGACCAAGGCAGCAAGCTCTTAGTCGTTGACCCTAACCAGGGCCTAGCTGCCCCAACTGAGGCAACGCCACAGGCGCAAGACGTGGTGGCAGCCAATGCTAACGCCGGTAGTGCCAGTGCAAGTACGGCTGGCAGTGCTGCTGCATCAACTGCGGCTGATAACCAGGCTGCTAGCAGCCTGTCCGTGTCAACCTCAGCGGCTGCTTCTCAACAGGGTAGCCAGCAGGCTGCCGCTGCTGCGGCCCCTGCTTACCGTCTGCCGGCTGAAAGTGCCGCTGATAGTCAGGCCCCAGTAACGCCAGTGGTAAACAGCCAGTCAAGTCAGTCCACTGCTGCTAAGCCAGTGGTAACTAACGTTGCAAGCAGTCAGAGCACTACTCAGGCGGTTGGTGACACGGCTGATCACACCGGCGTTAGCCAGGACTTGAACCAGATTTATGGTTCGATGAATGCCTCTGAAAGTGCCCAGACTACGGCCACTTCCCAGGCCCAGTCAACGACCGCGAACCAGGCGGCTTCTGCTAGCCAGTCAACCAGTGCCAGCCAGGTCGCTGCCGCAGCGGTACCCGTTTCGACTAGTACTACTGCCAGTGCCCACAAGGTCGACAACGACAAGTTGGTCAACTGGTTCTACAACAATGAAGGTAAGCTGACTTATAGCATGAGCGGCTCCCGGAATGGGACTGATGGCACGGCTGATTGTTCCGGTGCCATGACTGAGGCTCTTTACGAGGCCGGTGCTAGTCAACCTGCTTACTTATATAATACGGATAGCTTGCACAGCTATCTTACCCAGAATGGTTACAAGCTGATTGCAGAGAACCAGTCATGGGATGCCCAGAAGGGTGATATCGTTATTTGGGGTCAAAAGGGTGCTTCTAACGGTGCTGCCGGTCACGTTCAAGTGATTAGTTCAAATGATCCAAATGCGAAGGCCATTTCGGTCAGCTACTATACTGGTGGTGCTACTGGCACTGCCGTCAGTGAACTGCCATACGACCAGTACTACAACAAGGTGGCCAAGGCCGACGGCGAAGCGCCATACACTTACGTTTACCGTCAAGTTTAACCTACATAAAAAACCAAGTCCGAATGGACTTGGCTTTTTTGTTTTAATCATGAGAAACGAGGAAAATTAGGTATAAAAATGTTAAATGAAGATCGTTATAAGAATATGACTAATAATGAACAGATTTTATTTCATATTGCGGACGATATTGCGCTTCATCTTCAAAGTGAAGAAGGTGCACCAGTATCACCGTCATTAATTTTATGACATTTGGGATTTGATAGTCCAACACTCAAAGACGAATTGATGAGTGCAATTAATCGGACAATTTTAAAGGCCGAGGAGCCATTGAAATTAGCAGTTAATGACTTTAGTCAAGCTTTCGCTCAAGTATCGAGTGAATTTGGTAATCCAAAACAGGATAAGCAACTAATTATTGAGCTGCTTACGTGGTTTGGTCTACATGTTTATCCACTAGCATATCCAATTGCAAAAAATATAGAAAATGAATGATAAAAAACCAAGTCCGAATGGGCTTGGCTTTTTTGTTTAAACAATATTTTGTGACACCGCATAAACGTGGATAAAACCATTGAGGCCCATCCAGGTCAGGATGTAAATGACTGCATCGGTGTCTTTTTCAGTGCCAGTAAAGACATCGTATAGTTGGGCAAATTTACGGGCGAAATCCAGGGCAGTTAATGACATTTTATCGTCGGCATTCATCACGATTTGTAAGGTGGCATGGATGATTTTGTCCTTGGCTTTGGGATTGTCGATGCCTAACTTCCATAAAAAGAGGGAGATGGATATTGGGTTGCGCTTGCTATCGCCTAGTTTGATAGCCGTTTCATCGACGCTATTAAACAGGATTTTTTCGTAGGCCGTGAGATTTTTGTAGCGGTTGGCATTTATCGTCATAGCTCAGTCCTTTAGCATGTTGTCAGCGAGGGTGTACAAGATTGGTGTGTAGTTCAAACCAAACCACCGCAAAATATACTGAATCAAGATCTTATCCTTATCAGGGTCGGTAAATTCATCTGATACTTTTGCAAATTCACGGTAAAAATCTTGGCGCCTTAATTCCAGCGGATTGTCCGAATTTAGGACGACGGCCATGGCGGCCTTAAAGAGCTTGTCCTTGGCATCAGGGTCGTCAAAGCCCATTTCCCATAAAAACAGCGATAGGGAGACGGGATTGCGGTTATCATCGTTTAGCTTCAGGGCGATTTCGCTCAAGGAGTTGAACAAAATCTGTTCATTGTCGGTCATTTTGTAGTAACGTTCTGGACTTGGCATAGCGGACCTCCTGTCTATCTGCTGTCCAGTCCAGCATAGTCGAAATTGGAAATTTCGTAAACAAAAAAGACCCGTGGAGGGTCTTTGTGTTTAGTGAGGCAGAATCCAGATTACGGTGGTTACTAGGAGGAAGGCGAGCAGGTAAATCCCCAAGCCCCAGTAGTTACGCGGATTAACGTTGGTGCCATAGCCTAGGTGAGTTTTGCCCAGTTTAGGACGTTTAATGAATACTGGTTCCGGATTTTGCGGTGGCGTAACCAAGAAGACCGGTGCTGAAGCCAGGAAGGTCAGGACAAAGATTAAGCCAGTGGCGACAATCCGGAACTCAATTACTGAGAGCCAGTGCAGGCCGACGAAGCTGATTACAGTGGCGATTAAGAGGACCGCTACCACCAAACTCACCAGGGATAAGATTTTCAGAGTGGTGGACCGGCTGTATGCTAGTTCTCGCTGCTCAGCTTCGATTTTTTTAATGACCTTGGGGTCGTTTTTCACCAGGTCGTCCAAGGACAAGTGGTAGATTTTGCTGAGTTTAATTAGACTAACGATGTCGGGTTGGCGGCGGTCGTTTTCCCAGTAGGAAATCGTTTGTCGGCTAACGTGGAGCTGATTGGCTACCTCGGCCTGGCTTAATCCCAGTGCTAAACGCTTATCTTGTAGAGTGGTGCCCATAGTGGCCATAAGGGACCTCCTTTTTTCTTGATAAGTCCAGCATGCCACGTCGGCTGGTAAAAGGTTGTCACAAGCTGTTACCATCGCGTAATTAGACAATAAAAAAGCACCCAGATGGGTGCTTTTTAGTGGTCAGCCAGGGGCTCGAACCCTGGACCCACGGATTAAGAGTCCGTTGCTCTACCAACTGAGCTAGCTGACCAATTGACAACTTTATTAGTATACCACGCTGCGGGGATGGGGACAATTAGAAATTATAGAATGGTGCCTTATTGGCCGTGCCTACTGGGGGCGCCTTACTGGTTGGCCTCGATGGTCACCAAGTTGCCCTCGGAGTCACGGATGGTGAAGGCGATTTTGTGATTAAAGCGTTCCTCCTCCGTAATAATCGGTATGAAGTTGTTACGCAGGTGTTGGCGCAGTTCCTTTTGGTGATCGCGGACTAGCAGTTCGAGCTGGTCGCTGGCTGGACCGGGGACAAAGGTGATCTCGCTCTGGTCCAGTTGCAGGTGCCGGTGCTGGCTGTCACCGGCCTGGGGCAGGTCAAAAACGTCCCGCCAGAAGCGGTAGGCCCGGTCGGGATCTGTAGCGGGGATGGTTTTGTGGTTGAGCTTGCGTGGTTTCATTCGAGTCCTCGGGTTAGTCTTTTATCCCTTTCAGTATAGCGATATTAGGCCATTGCTGCCATGCCCAGACCACCAATCTGTGATAAACTAAACTCTATGGGATTACTAGACGTTAGCGGCTTAAGCATGGCTTATGCCGAGAAAACTTTATACGAAGATGCCGCCTTTGAATTACAACCAGGCGAGCACATGGGGATTGTCGGTCAAAACGGGGCCGGCAAGTCAACCTTGATTAAGATTATTACCAACCAGGTCCTGCCCCTTTCGGGTAAGATTGAATGGCAAAAGGGCCTAAAAATTGGTTACCTGGACCAGTATGCTGAGATTCCAGAGGGCCTGACCCTGGTGGATTTCCTGCACACTGCTTACAAGGACCTATATGACAAGCAAAAGCGGGCCACTGAGCTTTACGAGAAGTACGCCGAAACCATGGATGACAAGCTCTTGGAGCGGGCTGGCCGCCTGCAAGAGGAGCTTGATGCCGCTGGTTTTTATGATGTCGACACTGAGATTGAACGCGTAATTAGTGGGCTGGGGCTGGAAGCCATCGGCCGGGACCGGGAATTGGAACACATGTCTGGTGGTCAGCGGGCCAAGGTCATCTTAGCCAAGCTCCTGCTGGAAAATGACGATGTCATTATCCTCGATGAGCCGACCAACTTCTTGGATGTCGCCCACATCCAGTGGTTGGAAGGTTTCTTGCAGGACTATGAAGGGGCAACCCTGATTATTTCCCACGACTTTGATTTCTTAGACAAGGTCACCAACGCCATTGTTGATGTCTCTTTTGGTAAGATTACCAAGTACCGTGGCTCCTTTAAGAAGGCCATGCGCCAGAAGGAAGAGCGGACCGAGCAACAGCTGCGTGAGTATGAAAAGCAGCAGGAAGAAATCAATAAGGCCGAGAAGTTCATCGCCAAGAACAAGGCCCGGGCTTCGACCTCTAAGCAGGCCCGTTCCCGGGAAAAGATGCTGGCCCGGATGGATAAGATTGATCCGCCAGCTGAGAACTTGAAGGCCAAGTTTAACTTCCCTTACGTGAACTCGCAGT
Source organism: Lactobacillaceae bacterium L1_55_11 (assembly GCA_029433155.1). Taxonomy (GTDB): domain Bacteria; phylum Bacillota; class Bacilli; order Lactobacillales; family Lactobacillaceae; genus ESL0723. The sequence continues at coordinate 29,458 of JAQYTT010000004.1, read as the reverse complement.
CGGCTAACGCCCTGACGGTTAACGAACTGTCGGTCGGTTATGACCAACCGATTTTGTCACCGGTGACCTTCTCAGTTACCACTGGAGAGAAGCTGGTCTTCCAGGGCTTTAACGGGGCTGGTAAGTCGACTTTGATTAAGTCCATCCTGGGGGACTTGAAGCCACTGGCTGGGGACTCGGAGTTCTCACCATCAGCAGTGGTCAACTACTTTGACCAGGACTTGGCCTGGGATGATGACCAGAAGACCCCCTTGCAGGAAATGCAGGACCGTTTTCCCACCACCCAGCCCAAGGAACTGCGCCAGCGCTTAGCTGCTGCCGGCATTAACGCGGAAAATGCTAGCAAGCCCCTTTTCCAACTTTCTGGAGGGGAGCAGACCAAGGTTAAGTTGGCCATCATGGAAATGAAGCCAAGTAACTTCCTGATTTTAGATGAGCCGACTAACCACTTAGACGAAGATACGAAACAGGCCCTGCGGCGGGCAATCGAGGCCTTCCTGGGCAATGTCATCATGGTTTCCCACGAAACTAGTTTCACCGAGGGACTGGGGGACAAAACCCTGAACGTGGCGGCCTTGAGCTACCGTGACAGTCAAGATTAGTTGACAAGTAGAAGTATCTGAGAATATAATAATATTTAACTTATGAAACATAGAGGTTGCTACCAACATCAGTAACCTGTGGAGTGTTACAGGCACAGTGAAGCAGGTGAAAGGGGCGGTCAGCCGAAGCGCTGGTGCTGTACCATCAGTTGGCTGGGTTGCAGGTTAAGAGCCTACAAACTGTCGTTTTAACGGGGTGCTATGTAACTAGAATGAGCTTCGATGCCATAGTTGCCTACCGGCGCTATGGTTTTTTTGTAGGTAAATATAGGAGGGGGATTTCCATGACCGAAGGATATCATATTGCAATTTTAGGAGCGACGGGTGCTGTTGGTAGCCGCCTAATCGACCAGCTGTCAAAGTCAACCATTCCAGTCGCTTCACTGAAGCTGCTGGCTACGGCTAAGTCAGCAGGCCAGACCCGTGAATTTAAGGGTCAGACCATTACGGTAGAGGAGGCCAAGCCTGAAAGCTTCGAAGGTGTTGATATCGTTTTGGCCAGTGCTGGCGGTTCGGTTTCAGCTAAGTTTGCACCTGAGGCCGTTAAGCGCGGGGCTGTAGTCGTGGATAACTCCAGCCAGTGGCGGATGAACGACAATGTACCTTTGGTGGTGCCCGAAGTTAACGCCGATGCCTTGGCTGACCACAACGGAATCATTGCCAACCCTAACTGCTCAACGACACAGATGGTTGTGGCCCTACAGCCAATCAAGGAAAAGTACGGCCTGAAGCAGGTGATTGTTTCTACTTATCAGGCCGCTTCGGGCGCTGGTAAGGCAGCCTGGGACGAGATGATGGCCCAAACCGAGGCGATGAACCATGGTAAGACTGCGCCGGCTGAAATTTTGCCAGTTAAGGGACAGCCCCACCACTATCCATTGGGTTACAACCTACTACCTCAGATCGATGTCTTTGAAGACGACGGTTACACTCACGAAGAGTGGAAGATGATCCACGAAACCAAGAAGATTATGTTTGGTGATAAGAACTCTGACGCCGTCAAGGTAACTGGCACGGCTGTCCGGGTGCCAATCATGATTGGACACGGGGAAGCGGTTTACTTTGTCACGGATGCCGGTGCCGGCGCTACGACGAAGGCAATCCAGGCTGACCTGGCTGATGCGGCTGGGGTTACTCTGCAAGATGACCCTGCTAACCAGGTTTACCCACAGCCCCTGACGGCTGAAGGTAAGCGTGATACCTTTGTGGGCCGGGTTCGTCCGGATTTGGAAAACGATGACGCCTTCCACATGTGGGTGGTTTCCGATAACCTGCTGAAGGGTGCAGCCTGGAACACGGTTGAAATTGCCCAAACCTTGGTCGATCGTGACCTGGTCCGGGTCCCTGAAGGGGCAGCAGCTAAGTTCCCCACTGCCTAAGGAATTAGGTAGTCAGCGTTAAAAAAGCTAACATTGTTCGCCAGTCGGTTTGGAATGTTCGCGTAAGATGGAATAACTAATGGTTGCCCGGCAACCTCAAATATGTTGCGGCGAGGAGAATATGCAATGTCGATGATTGAATTCAAGGATGTCCAAAAATACTATGGCAATTTTCATGCCCTGTATGACATCAACCTGAAGATCGATGCCGGTGAAACGGTTGTCTTAATTGGACCTTCTGGTTCTGGAAAATCTACCCTGATTCGGACTGTTAACGGTCTGGAAGATATTGAATCGGGGCAGCTAACTGTCGACGGTTTTGACCTAAACGACCCCAAGACGGACATTAACAAAATCCGTAAGAACGTGGGGATGGTCTTCCAGCACTTTAACCTTTACAACAACAAGACGGTGCTTGAAAACATCATGTTGGCACCCCGCTTGGTTTTGAAGCGCGACGAGGCTGAAAACAAGAAGGTGGCCATGGAACTGCTCGAACGAGTTGGTCTGGCCGATAAGGCGGCTAGCATGCCTTCCGAACTCTCTGGTGGACAGGCCCAGCGTGTGGCCATTGCCCGTTCTTTGGCCATGAAGCCCAAGGCCCTGCTCTTTGATGAGCCCACTTCAGCCTTGGATCCTGAGATGATTGGGGATGTCTTGGACGTTATGCGTGACATCGCCAAGGATTCATCAATGACCATGCTGGTCGTGACTCATGAAATGAGCTTTGCCAAGGCCGTGGCCGACCGCGTTATCTTTATGGCCGACGGTCATATCCTTGAAGATAGCTCAACGGCCAGTTTCTTTGAACATCCTAGTGAGCCCCGGGCCCAAAAGTTCTTGAGCCAAGTGGCACATCACTAAGATTTTAAGGGAAAGGGGATTAGCCGGGCGTTTTTAGCTGGCTAAGTGAGCACACATTATGGAAAAAGCAAAAAAGCGCCGGTTTGGTATCATCGCGACCATCGTTTTGGCCCTGGCGATTGTACTCGGCATTGCATGGGCGATGCAAACCGCAGCTAATAATTCAAAGCACCAGGATACTTTGACCCGGGTTGAAAAGCGCGGTCAGATTATCTGGGGTGTTAAGGCTGACACCAAGTTGTTTGGCCTGATGAACACCAAGACCGCTACGCCAGAAGGCTTCGATATCGATATGGCCAAGGCGTTGACGGTCCAGATTTCAAAGCAGACGGGGGTGCCGATGTCGGCTTCCTTCGTCCCAGTGGCTTCGGCTTCTAAGATTCAATTACTGAAAAACACTAACATTGACGGGACCATTTCAACCATGACCATCACCCCCGAGCGGGCGAAGGTCGTTGACTATACCCAGCCCTACTTTGATGCTGGTCAGTCCCTTTTGGTGAAAAAGGACTCCGGCATCAACTCCATCCAGGACATGAACGATTCAAAGTACACGGTCCTGGTTGTTGTGGGAACGACGGCGGCACAGATGACCAAGCAGTTTGCGCCTAAGGCCCACGTGATTGCCCTGCAAGATTATGCCTCAGCCATGCAGGCCTTAAAGGCTGGTCAGGGACAGGCGATGTCAACTGATAACGCCATCCTCTACGGCTTTGCCACGGAAAACCCTGACTACCACCTGGTCGGTGGGGTCTTTACTAAGGCTCCTTACGGAATTGCCTTTGACCACGACCAAAAGCCAATGGTTGACCAAACCAACCGGGCTTTGGACACTTTGAAGAAGAACGGGATTTACAACCAGTTGATCAAGAAGTGGTTCTCAAACGTGCCTGGTCTTGACTGGCATGAGCTGGAGGTGAAGTCATGACATTACTACAACATTATTGGCCTGTCTTCATCCAAGGCTTTGGCTACACCCTCCTGGCAAGTTTCATTGCCCTGGTTGGCTCTCTGATTTTAGGAACCCTCTTTGCTATCATGCAGGTTTCTTCGATGAAATGGGCCCGGGTCTTCGGTGATGTTTACGTTCAGATTTTCCGTAACATCCCACTGCTGATTATTACGCTCTTCTTATACCTGGCAGTTGCTAAGGTGATTAAGATGACCGGCTTCATGGCTGGTACGATCGGGCTGATGCTCTATACTTCGGCCTTCGTGGCTGAGTCGGTTCGAGCCGGGATTTTGTCGATTGACAATGGCCAAATGGAAGGGGCCCGGGCCAATGGTCTGAGCTTTAACCAGGCCATGCGTTACATTGTTCTGCCCCAGGCCTTCCGGGTGGCCCTGCCATCCTTGGGTAACCAGTTCATCAACCTGGTCAAGAACTCTTCCATCCTGGCCTTTGTCGGCGGTTTGGATTTGATGTACCAGGGTAACATGGTGGCGGCGACCTCCTTTGATACCTTTACGACTTACATTATCATCGGGGTCTTCTACCTGGTGATCACTCTGCCTTTGAGTTACTACATCCAGTACCTCGAGCGGCACTTGAAGCGGAAAGCATAAGGGGGCGTTATGGTTACTTTAGGAATATTTGATGCCTTTAACGGTGATAACGTCAACTACCTCCTGGGTGGTCTGGGTATCACCGTCGGCGTTTCGATTATCTCGGTGATTTTGAGCCTGTTGGCCGGTTCGATCATTGGTATTATCCAATTCGAAAAAATCCCTTATTTTTCAACCTTTGTGGCAACGATTAACAACATTATTCGTAATCTGCCCCTCCTGTTGATTATCTTCTTTGTTTACTTTGCCCTACCTCGTTTAGGCGTGCACCTGCCCATCTTTTGGGCGACGGTGATTGCCATGAGTACCTTTGAGTCGGCGATGCTGGCTGAAATTGTCCGTGGTGGTTTGGAATCGGTTGACCGGGGCCAGTTTGAAGGGGCCCGGGCTAACGGCTTGACCAATGGTCAGACGATGTTTTACATCGTTTTGCCCCAGGCCTACAAGAAGATGATTCCACCAATTATCTCCCAGCTGATCTCCCTGGTGAAGGACACGAGTTTGGCTTCTGGTATTGTGCTGGCCGAGCTGACTTATCGTGGTCAGATTGTCTACGCGCAAAATACGACCTATATCGTACCAATTCTGGTAGTTTTGACCCTGGTTTACTTCCTGTTGAACTATGGACTGTCATTAATTGCCAAGTGGTTCGACCGTCATCTGGCCTAACTTTGGGATAGTTTTATTAAAATATCAGGTGTACCACTTTAATAAATTGATTGTCAGGGTGGTGGGCCTGTGATAAAATTTTAAACACGATAAAAGAGCAATGGGGGAAAAGACCTATGAAGACATGGCAAAAATGGTCCCTGGGCGTCGCTGCGGTAGTAGTGATTGCCGGGGGTACCCGGGCCGCCGGCTGGTGGGGGAACGATAAGTCCCACGATAAGAACACGTTGAACTTCGCCCTGCCAACGGACATTAATACCCTGGATATCTCTAAGAATACCGATTCTTATTCGGCAACCATTCTTGGAAACACTGGGTCAAACCTCCTGCGGGTGGATAAGTCTGGTAACCCGGTTCCGGATTTGGCTAAGTCAGTTGACGTTTCTGAAGACGGTAAGACTTATACGGCTACGCTCCGTTCTGGTTTGAAGTGGTCGGATGGTTCCGACTTGACTGCTAAGGACTTCGTTTATTCTTGGCAGCGGATTGTTGATCCAAAAACCGCTTCACAGTACGCCTACCTGACTTCTGGTGTGCAAAACGCCGATGACATCGTAGCTGGTAAGAAGCCAGTTGACCAGTTGGGTGTTAAGGCCGATGGCGACAAGGTGATTTTTACCCTGGACAAGCCGATTCCCCAGTTTAAGTACTACCTAACTTTTGGTAACTTCCTGCCCCAGAAGCAAAGCTTCGTGGAAAAGCAGGGTTCTAAGTATGGTACGACCTCTGATACCCAGCTCTACTCTGGCCCTTACAAGTTTGAAGGCTGGAATGGTACTAATGGTAAGTTCAAGATGGTCAAGAACGAGAACTACTGGGATGCCAAGGATGTGAAGACTAAGACCGTTAACTGGCAGGTAGTTAAGAAACCAGAAACGGCCATCCAGATGTATAAGCAGGGTCAGTTGGATCGTGTGCTGATTTCAAATTCTGCCGAGACTTATAAGGCTAATAAGGATAATAAGGACGTAACCTCCGCTACTGATCCTTCCTCAACTTACCTGGAGTACAACCAGACTGGTAAGAACAAGTTCCTGGCCAACGCTAAGATTCGTCAGGCCTTGAACCTGGCGACAAACCGGGCCGAGGCTACTAACCAGGCATCTGGTGGGGTTTTCGCCACTGCCACTGGCCTGGTACCAACCGGTCTGGCTAAGACCAGCAACGGTGAGGACCTGGCAACCTACGTCAACCCTGGTTATACCTATAACAAGGAAGAAGCAGCTAAGCTCTTCGAAGAGGGTATGAAGGAAATCGGCGAAACTAAGATGGAAGTTACCATCTTGGGCACTACCGAAGCCCCTCGTGACAAGGTTTACCTGGATTATCTGAAGCAGGCCTGGGAAGGTTCGCTGAAAGGCTTGACGGTTAACGAGAAGTTCGTGCCATTCAAGCAGCGCCTGCTTGATCAGCAGAATCAAAACTTTGACATTGTCTTAAGCAGCTGGCACGGAGATTACCCTGAAGGTTCAACCTTCTACGATATGTTTAAGAATACGGACACCGGTCAGAACAATGGTAAGTTTAAGAACGAGGCCTATTCGGCTGCCATTGATAAGGCTGAGGGTACTGATGCTAACAATGCCAGTGCCCGCGACCAGGACTACAAGGATGCTGAAGCAGCCTTGAAGAACGATGCTAACATTAACCCACTTGGTTTCTGGAAGAATTACTGGTTGGTACGTCCAAACGTCAAGGGACTGGTGGTCAATGGTACCGGCCTGACCTTAGACGTCAAGAACGCCTACCGTTCATAATTTAAAGTAGTGAAAGTAAGAATTGGCTGCGCTGCGGTCAATTCTTATTTATTAGGAAGACACATATGGCAAAATACATTTTGAAACGTCTGGCAATCCTGGTGTTCACCCTGTGGGTGGTTATCACCATCACCTTCTTTATGATGCATGCCATGCCAGGAACGCCTTATAACAATCCCCGGCTGACCAGCGACATGATTGCCCAGTTAAATCAGACCTATGGTTTAGATAAGCCCCTTTGGCAGCAGTATCTGAGTTACTTGGTTAATGCCCTCCACGGTGACTTTGGGACCTCGTTCCAGTACCAGAACCAGGCGGTTAGCACTCTGATTGCCCAGCGCCTGCCAATTTCAGCTGAGTTGGGATTGGCCGCTCTGGTGGTCGGTGTGATTTTTGGGATGATTACCGGTTCCTTCTCGGCCCGTAACCAGAACAACAAGGTTGATGGGACACTCAGCCTGCTTTCAACGCTGGGCCTGGCGGTACCAAGCTTTATCTTTGCCATCGTCTTGCTCTTCCTCTTCGGGTATAAGTGGCCCTTGCTACCAGTTTCTGGTTGGGGTGATTCGATTGGTGAAGCCGTGATGCCGGTACTGTCCCTGGCGATTTTGCCAGCCGCGACGGTTAGTCGCTTTGTCCGTTCGGAAATGATTGAATCCCTGCATTCGGATTACATGCAATTGGCCCGGGCCAAGGGACTGAGTGCCGGCGAGCTAGTGAACCACCACGCCTACCGGAATTCAATGATTCCAGTTTTGACCCTGTTAGGACCGCTGGCCGCTAACCTTTTGACTGGTTCGGTCCTGGTGGAAACGATTTTCTCGATTCCAGGCATTGGCCAGCAGTTCGTTAGTTCGATTCCGACTAAGGATTACCCGGTCATCATGGGTACGACGATTGTTTATTCAGTAATGCTGATGGTAATCATCCTGATTACCGATATCTTGACGGCGCTGGTTGATCCGCGCGTCCGCTTGCAGTAAGGAGGTCCACATGACAAGAAATGATCAAGAATTTGTCCTAGTGGGCATCCGTAACCAAAATGCAAACGAGGCAATTGCCCGGCCAACCCTGTCCTTCTGGCAGGATGCTTGGCGGCGTCTGAAGAAGAACAAGCTAGCCGTGGTTTCCCTCTGGTTTTTGATTCTGACGGCGGTCTTTGCCCTGGGTTCAATGGTCTTTTTGAGCCAGGACCAGGCTAACAGCTTTAACCCCAATGAAATTGGGAAGTACAAGAACTTGCCACCTAACTCGGGCCTGCCCATTCCGGGCTGGGACGGTAAAAACGTTCAACCGGGTTCGACCACGGTCACCGATTCCTACGAAACTAATGGCGTGAGCCAGCACTATCTCTTTGGAACGGATACTCTTGGCCGTTCGGAGGCCAAGCGGGTCACCGTTGGGCTGCGAATTTCACTCTTCGTCGCCCTGGCGGCAACCCTGATTGATCTCTTAATTGGGGTTTCCTACGGCCTCTGGGCCGGTTGGAAGGGTGGCTGGGTCGATACCCTCCTGCAGCGGATTATCGAAGTGATTTCTTCGGTGCCAAATCTGGTGGTAGTTACTCTGCTATCCCTGTACTTGGGTGCCGGGATGACCTCGGTCATTATCGCCATCGCCTTCACTGGCTGGGTCACGATGGCCCGGCAGGTCCGTAACATGACCATGAGTCTGAAAGAACAGGACTTTGTCCTGGCGGCCAAGGCCTTAGGTGAGCGGCCGGTTAAGATTGCCATCAAGCACCTAATTCCTAACATGGCCGGGGTGATTATCGTCCAAATCATGCTGACGATTCCAACTGCCATCATGTTTGAGGCCGTGCTGTCGGCGATTAACCTAGGGGTTAAGCCACCAACGGCTTCGCTGGGAACGCTGATTGCCGACGCCCAGAGCATGCTGCAGTTCTACCCTTACCAAATTTTGATTCCTTCGGCGGTCCTGGTCTTGGTATCGTTGGCCTTCGTTCTGCTGGGCGACGGTCTCCGCGATGCCTTTGACCCTCGGGCTAGTGAAGATTAAGGGGCGCTTATGACTGAACCTGTTTTACAAGTAAAAGATTTAAAAGTGAACTTTAATACCTACGCCGGTACGGTCCAGGCCATCCGCGATGTTTCCTTTGACTTACAGCCCGGCGAAACCCTGTCCATTGTGGGCGAGTCGGGTTCTGGTAAGTCAGTAACGACCAAGACCTTGATGGGCTTAAATGCCGAAAACGCTGATATTCCGGATACCAGTGAACTTCTGTTTAAAGGACAGAACCTCTTGGACCTAAAGGAAAAGGACTGGGAAAACATCCGGGGTGACCAGATTGCCATGGTCTTCCAGGATCCGATGACCAGTTTGGACCCAACGATGAAGATTGGCCGTCAGATTGCGGAACCAATTATCAAGCACCAAAAGCTTAGTAAGGAAGCCGCAAACAAGCGGGCCTTGGAGTTGATGGAAGGCGTCGGGATTCCCAATGCCAAGGAACACTTCAATGACTACCCCCATCAGTGGTCTGGTGGGATGCGGCAGCGGGCGGTGATTGCCATCGCTCTGGCCGCTGACCCAGAAGTGCTGATTGCTGATGAACCGACCACAGCCTTAGATGTGACTATCCAGGCCCAGATTTTAAAGATGATGAAGCAGCAGCAAGAACGCTTGCACTCTTCTATTATCTTTATCACCCACGACCTGGGTGTGGTGGCTGGCGTCGCTGACCGAGTGGCGGTCATGTACGCGGGTAAGATTGTGGAAATCGGCACCGTTGATGAAATCTTCTTTAATCCTAAGCACCCTTATACTTGGGGGCTGTTAGATTCGATGCCAACCACTGATACCGCCCAGGGCAGTTTGCAGGCCATTCCGGGTACACCGCCCGACCTGCTCCAGCCACCTAAGGGTGACGCCTTTGCGGAACGAAACCAGTTTGCCTTAGACGTGGACTATGAAAGCCAGCCACCCTTCTTTAAAGTCAGTAACACCCACTATGCCGCAACCTGGCTCTTAGACGAGCGGGCACCGATGGTAACGCCACCGGAGAAGATTCAGCGCCGCTGGGCACGCTGGCAGGCCATGCAAGGACAGGAGGCCCATTAATGACCGAAACACCTAAAAAATTAGTGGAACTAAAGGACCTGTCTTTGACCTTCTTCCCGGGTAAGGCCAAGGAAGTTAAGGCCATCAACCACGCGACCTTTGATATTTATGAGGGGGAAGTCTTTGGCCTGGTCGGTGAATCAGGTTCGGGCAAGACAACCCTGGGTCGGACGATTTTAAAGTTGTATGACCCCAGTAGCGGTCAGATTCACTTTGACGGTCAGGACGTGACCAAGCTAAAGGGTAAGCAACTGGCCAATTTCCGCAAGGACAGCCAGATGATTTTCCAGGACCCCCAGGCCAGCCTAAACGGCCGGATGAAGGTCGAAGATATCATTGCTGAAGGCCTTGACATCAACCGCCTAGTGAAAAATAAGGCTGAGCGCGAAGCCAAGGTTTTGGAGTTGCTCGAACTAGTCGGGCTTAACAAGGACCACGCCACCCGTTACCCCCACGAATTTTCCGGTGGGCAGCGGCAACGAATTGGAATTGCCCGGGCCCTGGCGGTTGATCCCAAGTTTATCATCGCCGATGAGCCGATTTCGGCCCTGGATGTTTCCGTCCAAGCCCAGGTTGTTAACCTGATGAAGCGCCTGCAGGACCAGCACTCGCTGACCTATCTCTTCATCGCCCACGACCTGTCGATGGTCAAGTACATCTCGGACCGGATTGGGGTCATGCACTGGGGTAAGATTTTAGAGATTGGTCCCGCTGACCAGGTCTACAATCACCCGCTGCACCCGTACACCAAGAGCCTCTTGTCAGCCATTCCTGAGCCAGATCCTGAGGTAGAACGCAACCGGGTAATCCAGCCCTACGACCCTAGTCGGGAACAGGATGGGCAGGAGCGCCAGCTGGTTGAAGTCCAGCCGGGACACCTTGTTTGGGCGACGGCTGCCGAAGCAGACGAGTACCGGCAGAATCAACCTTAATTTAAAGCAAAAGCAGTGAAAATTATTTTCACTGCTTTTGTGTTTGTGGGCCGAAACGTAGCGGTGGGGGGCTTTTTCAGGTAGAATATAAGACGCTATGGAAAACTTTCAAGAACAACTTAAAAATCGCCGGACCTTTGCGATTATTTCCCACCCCGATGCCGGTAAGACAACCCTAACCGAGCAACTGCTCTTACACGGCGGTGTGATTCGTGAAGCCGGAACTGTTAAGGGCCGGGGATCTAAGAAACTGGCCTCTTCGGACTGGATGGCCATCGAGCAGCAGCGTGGAATCTCGGTTACTTCTTCGGTATTGCAGTTCGATTACGACGGCAAGCGGATCAATATCCTGGATACCCCCGGGCACGAGGATTTCTCTGAAGATACCTACCGGACCCTGATGGCGGTCGATTCCGTGGTCATGGTTGTCGATGCGGCCAAGGGAATCGAGCCCCAGACCAAGAAGCTCTTTGAAATCGTGTCACAGCGTGGAATTCCAATCTTTACCTTCTTTAACAAGATTGACCGGGATGCCCGTTCACCCTTGGACCTGGTTGACGAAGTTGAAACGGTCCTGGGCATTCAGGCCTATCCGATGAACTGGCCAATTGGTTCCGGCCAAATCCTGCAGGGGATTTATGACCTCCAAGATAATGAGCTGATTCCCTTTAAAAATGCCAAAGCCGATGAGTCCGTCATGGCTGAGGGAATGGATGAGATTGAACTGCTCAAGGATGCTGGGAATGAGTTTGACCGTAAAGCGGTCGACCAGGGTCGCCTGACACCGGTCTTCTTCGGTTCCGCCCTGGTGAACTTCGGGGTGACCGAGTTCTTGCGCGAGTACCTCAAGTACGCACCGGCACCTGGCCCAGTTTTGACGGTTGATGACCTTGAAATTGAACCGGACGACCCTCAGTTTACCGGCTTTGTCTTTAAGATTCAGGCCAACATGGACCCCCGTCACCGTGACCGGATTGCCTTTGTCCGGATTGTTTCCGGGGAGTTTGACCGCGGCATGGATGTGACCCTGCAACGGACCGGCAAGAAGATGCGGCTCTCTAACGTGACCCAGTTCATGGCCGAAGAACGTGAAAACGTCCAAACCGCCGTGCCCGGTGATATTATCGGGGTTTATGACACCGGTAATTTCCAAATTGGGGACACGATTTATTCGGGTAAGCGCAAGGTTCAGTTCCCAGACCTGCCAACCTTCACGCCGGAATACTTTAACCGGGTGATTGCCAAGGATGTCATGAAGCAAAAGTCCTACCACAAGGGTGTGGAACAGCTGGTTCAGGAAGGAACCATCCAACTTTACAAGTCCTGGCAGGGCAATGAATACATTATCGGAGCCGTGGGACAGCTGCAATTTGATGTCTTCAAGTTTCGGATGGAAAATGAATATAACGTTGAAATCCAGTTTGAACTAATCGGATCCAAGGTTGCCCGTTGGATTCGACCCGACCAACTGGATGAAAAAATGGCCTCTTCCCGTAACCTTCTGGTCAAGGACCGTTATGATCAGCCAGTCTTCTTATTTGAAAACCAATTTGCCCTAAATTGGTTCCGAGATAAGTATCCTGACGTTGACCTAGAGGCAAAAATGTGAGTAAAAAACCACCGATATCCGGTGGTTTTTATCATGTGATAAGGTTTGAACCCTTAAGAACGCTGTCAGAATGCGGGATTTGGCGTTGTGATTACCTTGTGAAAATGTTAGAATATTTCTTGAAAGATTTGCTTAAGTTTTTAAGAAAATTTTAAGCTTCTTCACCCGCACGATGGCTTGATTTGGAGGCTACCAATTCGGTAGTGTGCCATAAAAGGAGAGAATATGGGCGTTTCAGAAGAAAAAAAATATTTTAAATCATATAAGTCCGGTAAGCACTGGGTGGTTGCCGGAATTGGTTTGGTAAACGCGGCCTTGGCCGTGGGTGTGGCTCAGAACCACCAGGCAGCCGCCGATGACCAGACCACCACGAGTACGCAGTCCCAGGGCAGCAATGCCGCCACGACTAACCAGTCGTCAGCAGTTTTGACGACCACGGCGAATAGTGACAACGCAGCTACAACCCAGACTGCTCAGACCACTGACAGCACTAACCAGGCAAGTACGGCTAACGCTACTAGTACGGCTACCGACAGCCAGGCTTCAACGACCCAGGCCGCTGACACGACGACTAATGCTGATAGCACGGCTACCACTAAGGCGGCTGATACCAGCACAACTACCCAGTCAGATAGTCAGTCATCAAAGTCAACTGGTGACAGCACGAGTGCTAATCAACAAACGGCTAGCACCAGCAACACGGACAGTCAGAGCACTTCCGCTTCAACGACGGCGTCTCAGTCAGCCTCAACTTCAGCAGTCGCTGCTAAGGTTGCCGCTGCGGCCCAGTTGGTACCCGATGCTGCGTTGCGCCAGGCCCTGACTAGCAATTTGAATGGTGCCGATTTAACCCAGCAGAACCTGGCTACTTTGAAGAAATTGGATTTGCGGGCGGATGGTATCTCAGATATCACTGGTTTGCAGTATGCCACGGCCTTGCAGAGTTTGAACCTTAGCTTCAACAACATCACCAACTTGGCACCGCTGGCTAACCTGACCCAGCTGCAAAGCTTGGACTTCATTGCCAACAAGTCCGACCAGGTGCCAGACTTAACCCCCCTGGCTAGTCTGCCTAACTTGACTAGTCTGTCTCTGACCAGCAACAACTACGGCAGCCAACCAGACCAGCTGAAGGTCTTGTCAACTTTGACCCACTTGCAGAACTTGGACTTGCAAGACACTAAGCTGACGACCGTGCCAGACCTGAGCCAGATGAAGCAGTTGACTTCACTGAGCTTGATGTCCAACAAGATTACTGATCCAAGCTCACTGAGCCAGTTAACTTCTTTGACGAATTTGAAGTTGTCAAAGAACAACTTCAGTAATCTAGATTTCTTGGCACCGTTGACTAACCTGCAGTCTCTGCGGATTGGTATGCTACCAATTCAAGACGTTAGCGTCTTGAAGAACCTGCCAAACCTGACGGATTTGTCAGTCAGTCAGACCAACGTTGATGACAACAGCTTGAAGACGATTGGTCAGTTGACTAAGTTGCAGAGCCTGGCCGCTGATTTCAACTACAAGATTAGCGACCTGTCACCACTGGCTAACTTAAAGCAACTCACCACCCTGTACTTGGACAAGAATGCCATCCAGGACTTGAGTCCATTGGCATCTTTGACCAACCTGCAGACCCTGACTTTGAGCAACAACCAGGTTAGTGATTTGACGCCATTGGCCAAGTTGACCCAGTTACAGGAACTCAATGTCTTGAAGAACCAGGTCATGGACCTGAGTCCACTGGCTAACTTGAAGCAGTTGACGACCTTAAATGCTCGTAACCAGAACATCACCCTGCCGGAATTGCAGTTGACAAAGGGTCAAAATGATGTTGTCCGGGCAATCACGCTGAAGGATGCTAGCGGTCAGCCGGTAACCTTGAAGTACAGTTCCGGGGTTAAGGCCACGGTTGATGGGGACAACAACATCCACCTGACCGACGTGACTGCTGCTGGTAACAGCTACTTCTCCTGGGCCAATGCTGGTAGTCAGAACTTTGCCAACCGGTTCACTGGTACCTTAACGCTGCCAGTTAGCCTGCAGGCTGACGCCAACGGTCAGACTAAGGATGTTAAGCTGGCCATTCTCAAAGGGGATGGCAGCAACCAGGCCTCGGTGGCAAGTAACTTTATGAGCCCCGATGCTAAGCTCACTGACCTGGGCGATGGTAAGTACCAGCTGGATACGGTTGTCAGTGTGCCGGAAAGCTATGGTGCTGACAGTGTTGTTTACCTGGCTGGTAAGCAGACCAGTGTTGCCCACGTGGGTGCTCAGTACCTGATTGGTTACCGCTTTGATTTGACGTCAGCTGATTTGGCAACTAACAACATCTATGAAAAGATGCACGTCAATGTTCAAAGCTTGGGCTACAACCACGAGTACGGCGTGTACTTCAAGATTGATGGTGCCACGACTAACCCAGATAGCACTTCAACTTCAACGGCGGCTGATAGCAATTCAACCAGTGCCAACAGCACTACGACTGCCAGCTCAACTTCAGCAAGTTCTGACAGTGCTACAAATTCAACGACTACGGCCCCATCCCAGAGTAGTTCTCAGGTTGCCTCAGCAACCGCTTCTGACACTCTGAGCCAGCTCTTCTCACAAAGTGCGGTGGCTTCTGATTTGACGAGCCAGGTCAGCTCACGCTTTGCCAGCCTGTCAGCTGGTGACAGTCAACGTGCTTCTGATAGTGCTGCCGTTTCGACTTACCAAAGCACGGTCCTTTCTCGGAGCACGGCCGTTTCTGAGGCTTTGAACCAGAGCAACTCCCGCAGCACGACGATTTCAACGCTGGCTAGCCGGGTCGGTTCTTTGACCGCAGCCCGTTCTGAGCGCCAGAGCCAGTCAACGTCAAGCTCACAAAGTGTGGCTGATTCAACTAGTAACAGCCTTTCAACCCAGGCTTCAAATAGCACATCTACTTCAACCAGTGTTAGCGCCTCAACTCAGGCCTCTGAAAGCACTTCGACTTCAGCGGTAGCCAGCGAATCAACGTCAACTTCCGCTAGCCAAAGCGTTTCAACCCAGGCCTCTGAGAGTGTTTCAGCCTCAACTAGTACCAGCGAGTCAACTTCTGTTTCAGTAAGCGAAAGTACTTCAGCCTCGACTAGCACGAGCGAATCAACTTCTGCTTCAGTAAGCGAAAGCACTTCAGCTTCAACTAGCACCAGTGAGTCAACCTCAGCTTCAGTAAGCGAGAGCACTTCAACTTCGACCAGTGCTTCTGAATCAACTTCAAGCTCAACTTCGGCTAGCGAAAGCCAGTCAGCTGTTGACTCTACTTCTACTTCAGTAAGCCAGAGTGCTTCTGCAATCGCTTCAACAAGCACTTCAACCAGTGCTTCTGAATCAACGTCAGGCTCAACTTCAGCTAGTGAAAGCCAGTCAGCTGTCGACTCAACTTCTACGTCAGTAAGTCAAAGCGCTTCTGCAGTTGCTTCAACTAGTACTTCAACCAGCGCCTCAACTTCTGATAGTCAGAGCACTTCGGTTTCAGCAGTGGACTCGCAGAGTCAGTTGGAATCAGCCTTTAAGAGTCAGACGGCTAGCCAGATCAACTCACAGAACCTGTCAACTGCCGCACAAAACAGCATCCTGGCCAGCCAGAGTCAGTCACAGGCAGCCATCGACAGCGCGGTTCAGTCACAGAGTGCCCAGGCCTCAACCACTGATAGTGCGGTGACTTCACAGAGTCAGTCCGCTTCAACGGCTGACAGCACGGAACAGTCACAGTTGGATTCACTGACCAATGAGCTGAACCAGCTCGACAGCGAAGACGCTAGTTCAACTTCGACTAGCACGAGCGCAAGTACATCAACTAGTGCTGCGCAGACTAGTACCAGTCAAAACACTAGTAGCTCAACTACAGTAGATTCCACTTCGGTTTCAACTAGTACCAGCACTTCAACTAGTCAGGCAAATGACAGCTCTTCGCAGAGTCAGTCAACTAGTATCAGTACCTCGGTTAGTCAGGGAAACGACAGCTCATCCCAGAGCCAGTCAACTAGCGCCAGCACTTCCGCTAGCCAGGTTGCTGACAGCATTAAGCAGAGTGAGTCGACTTCAACCAGTGTCAGCACCAGCAACAGCACGGTAGCTGCTCAAAGCACGGCTGATGCAGCCTCAACTTCGACTTCTGCTTCAACGGCGGCCTCAGCGACTGATTCAACCAGTGCTAGCCAGGCAAGTCAGAGTACCAGCGCCAGTCAGTCAGCTAGCACGGCTAGCAGTCAAAGTGCCAGCACGGTTGCTAGCACTTCCGCCAGTGAGTCAACTGGTTTAACGGACGGGCGTTACCAGGTGGCCTTCACCATGTGGAAGAAGAATGACTCAACTACTAAGTCAGTCATGGATGGCATGTTTAGCAAGCCAGCTGAGATGACCGTTAATGGTGATCAGGCGACCCTGATCTTTACCTTCGGTGGTAACTCAGCCTTTGGAAACGCTGAAACGCTATCTAATATCCTAAAGACTTGGACCTTCAACGGCGTTCAAGCAACTAAGAACGGCCTGTCTTGGTCAGTTACCCTGCCTAAGGACAGTTTGAAGTCAGATATCGCCATGCAGGTGGTTTACTTCCAAACTGAAGAGGCAACTCTTAAGATTGACAGCGTTAACAAGGTTAACTAAGTCTAATTTGTTAAATTAAAGCCCCCGACCACATTAGGTCGGGGGCTTTTTTGTCGGGGATAGTGTTACGATAGGGTGGTCGGTAGACAAAATAAAATACGGGGTAGGTACCTGCGCGTTAAGTGTGGTGGGCACGGAATGTGGCCCACCAACGAAACGATTACGTGCGATGCAGGTACCGCATTCACCAAAACATGGTGGACACTCCCTTGGAGGTTCAAACACATGGAAAAGCACAGTTCGCGGGGGCTGATACCACCGCTTAGCACCAAGTCTCTGGTTGTCTTAGCCGTTTTGATGGCCATGAGCATCGTCTTGGGACAGCTGACCTTTGGCACCCAGTTAGTCCAGGTTAGCTTCGTCTCGATTGTCACCGCCTTGATTGGGAAATGGTATGGCCCGGTCTGGTCAATCTTAGTGGCCATGGTTTTAGACCAGCTCAAGGCCTTCTTGTTTCTCGGCGGGCAAAATTTTCCGGCCTACACTGTGGTCGCCGCCATCGGTGGTGCGATTTATGGTCTAGCTTATTACGGCCACAGCCATCTCAGCTGGCCCCGGGTCTTAACGACGACCGCCTTGATAACAGTGATTGTTAACCTGACCTTGAACTCCTTGTGCATCTACTGGATGTATGGTGGCATTCATAATTGGGCATCGTTTTGGGCCTTTATCACGCCCCGGCTGATCAAGTCCGTAATTTTTTATCCAATCCAAGTACTCTTAACCTACTTCATCCTAAATAGTACGGTTGTGACCCGCTTTAGTCAGCGTATTTTCTCATAAAAAAAGCCATCCGGTTTGTGCCGGAGGGCTTTTTATTTAGGGTTGCTGACTTGATTTTTGAACCTTGCTCTTGTGAATCTTACTCAAATCACCGTGAACCAGGTGCTTGAAAACATGGACATCGGAGAAACCAATGATTTTTCCTTGGCAGAAGAAGGAGAAGGCCGTTCCGATGTTTAGGGCTACTAGCTTGTGGCTGAAGATAAAGCAGACCACGGAAATGCCGACGGCAAAGATGAAG
Organism: Lactobacillaceae bacterium L1_55_11; assembly: GCA_029433155.1. Taxonomy (GTDB): domain Bacteria; phylum Bacillota; class Bacilli; order Lactobacillales; family Lactobacillaceae; genus ESL0723. The sequence continues at coordinate 11,343 of JAQYTT010000004.1, read as the reverse complement.
TTACTAATCTGGGCCTTGCTAGGATTACCGTGGAAGTACTTAAAGCGCAGGATGTTGGTGAGGTCATCAATCGGATGCATGATTAGGTTGACCCGCTGGTAAATGGAAATTCCGATTCCAACGTTGGTAACGGCAAAGATATCGACAATTACCCGCCAAACGATGGGCAAGTTTTCCACGCCCAGGTGCCGGAAGAAAGTGGCAAAGAGACCAACCAGGACTGAGAAGGCGGCCCCAAAGGCGATGTTACCAAAAAAGCGCGGCCAGTTATAGTTACCAGAAATAACCAGATTGGCACAGGCAACGGAAGTACTAATCAGGAGCAAGAAGACGGCGATTGGTGCCCCAGTTACGTTGGCCAGGTTAGCCGCAGCCGCGGTCCACGGTGCTGATCCCATGTTACTGGCGACGCTCAACCCGTTACCAAAGGCGTTAATCGTCAGGGAAACAATGAAGTAAAAAACGATTTGCTGGATTTTTAGCTGATAAAACTGTCCGTCGCTATAGTACATGAAGACTCCTCATAGAATTTACGACTAATAGTATAACAAGCATTGCAGGGATAAAGCTAGGTCTAGCGCCGATGGAGCTTAACGACTCCTTCCCACCGTGGGGTCTGGGGGAACATGTCAATCGGCTGGATGTAGTCGACATCATAGGCCTGACTGAGGTCAACTAAGTCCCGGGCCAGGGTGGCCGGGTTACAAGATATGTAAACAAACTTTTCTGGCTTAGCGTAAATGATGGCCCGCCGCAAGCGGCTGTCTAGGCCGGCCCGTGGTGGATCAACAATCAGGGCGTTGGGTTTAAAACCACCCTGCTGCCACTCCGGTAGGAGCTCCTCAGCCAGACCAACTTCGTAGTGGGCGTTTTCAATGCCGTTGTCTCGGGCATTTTGCTGGGCATCGGCCACGGCTTCGGGGATGATTTCCATGCCGCGAACTTCCTGGACATAGTTGGCCATTGACAGACCCAAGGTACCCACGCCAGCATAGGCGTCCACCAGGCGGTCACCAGGTTTGGGGTCCAAGGCAGCAATGGCGGTTTCGTAGGTCAGTAACATCTGCTGGTAGTTGAGCTGCAAAAAGGCCCGGGGAGACAGGGCAAAGTTCAAACCGAGAATTTCTTCATTTAAGTAGTCAGCGCCCCAGAGCTTGCGAGTTTCATCACCCCACATCAAACTGATCTTACCTGGATTAATGTTCTGGAAAATACCAGTTACGGTCGGGATTTCACGCCGAATCGCAGCGACTAACTGGTCGCTGCCCGGGAAGTCCGCCCGGTTGGTGACCAGGGTTAGCTGTGCCTGGCCGTCCTGGTTGGCCCTAACAACGATGGCCTTTAAATCACCACGGTTGCGTTTTTCATCGTAGATGGATAGATCCAAATCGGTCAGAATGGTCCGCATCTGGTTAATGATGGCCATGGTGGTGGCATCCTGGGTGGGACTGTCGGTTAAGTCAACCAAGTCGTGGCTGCCCCGCTTGTACATGCCAATCCGAACCTGGTCACCAACCCGGCGGACCGGGAACTGGGCCTTGTTACGGTAGTGGTCGGGCTGATCCATGCCCAGGGTCTTTTTAATCGGAATTGGCTGCCAGTTGCGTGGTTGGAACTTTTCCAGTGCCTGGCGGATGAGATCCTCTTTAAAGGCTAGCTGGGCCGGATAGGCCAAGTGAGCCAGTTCTAAACCACCAACGCCATCTTCGGTTTTGGGGGCACTGACCCGGTCTGGTGAGGGAGTCCGCACGGTGACCAGCCGGGCCTCTAAGTACTTGGGGTTAACGGCCGTTACCTTCGCGGTGATGACTTCGCCTGGGAGGGCCCCGGGTACAAAGGTAATCTTACGCTTAAAATAACCAATCCCTTCGCCGTTGATACCCAGACGTTTAATGGTCAGTGGAAATTTCTGGCCGACCTTGACACTGACTGGGCGGGGATGATTATGTTGGGCATGTTTAGCAGTAGGACGGGATTGAGACATAAAAATGCTTTCTTAGGCTTGGACCTTAATCGTGTAGTTTTGGATGTCGTTTTGGAATAGTTGGTGGATGGTCTGCATTAGCAGAAGCACCCAACTGACCGCCAGGGCAAAGGCAATGATTTCAAAGGCCGTTAATGATAGGTAGGGAATGATGTAAAAGAGGGTCATGGTTATCGCCAGGGCACCAGCAATCACATAAGAAATCGTCAGAAATTCCTTGGGCGCCTTGGGCAGTAAAAGTTGGATACCCAGCATTGGAATCCCAGTAAAGGCAATCAGGAAGTTGGCAATTACATCGTGTAAGACGTGGAAGGTACCCTGGTTGTTGGGGATGGCACCCAGACAGGCCAGGGTCACGGCGTCTAGGATTAAAAAAGTCCGCAGGATAATTAGGCGCCAGTTACGGGGCATCTGCCGTGAAATGGGCACGAAAAGGTAGTCTAGCAGGGCCAACCAGAGGACCCCAGAAATCATCAGGGTTGAGTTGAACTGCCAAGCGTACTGGGCCTGACTGGTGCCTAAGAAACTAAAGTTGTGCTGCCACCAGCGGGCGTTACTGTTGGTGACCATCGATACCAGCACTCCCACGACAATGGTGACGATTAAGAGGGCCATAATAAAGGAAGTTGATAGTTGGAAGGCCGCGTAAATCATCAAAAAGTTGATGATACTAATAAACATAAAGAAGAGGATGGTAGCGGTGATGGTATCAAAGGCGGCGTTTTGAAAGAGGTAGCCCAGGGCCCAGAAAAAACCAATCGTGGCAAAGCCCTGGATGGTTGCCAGGGCAATCGTGGCCGTGGGCAGAAGGCGCCAGCCAATTTTGCGCTGTTTAGCGGTTGGCTCGGTCAGGTTTTGCTCAACGTAGGTGAAAACAAAGCCCGGCACACCAACGATTTCCCCCAGGATAATGATGGCCGTTGCAATCGAGTTATCGCCGGTAAAGGGAATCAGGGCGCCGTGGTTAAAGAAGGAATAAATTGCAAAGGCCAGGGTTGCTAGCAAGGAAGGTAGCAGGAAACGACGAATCGAAAAGGTCTGGCGCTCGTTGACTGGCTGGTCGGGCTGCACACTAAAAGACCGCCCCTTGGCGGTTAAGATTAAGGTCTCGCCATCCTTTAAATCCAGGTCCTGACTGACTTGGTCAGGAATCGTAATATGGTAGGTGCCATCGGCCACACGCTGTACTCCGTTACTCTAATAAGTGATGGTTTAAGTGTATAAAAAAAAGCAGAAAATAGATATAGCACACTTGCGTTATAGCGAGATTGTGCTATAATAATAGTTGTTAAGAGCTAGTAGATGTATTTAGTGAATAACAGCTAGATTGGTGGCACAGACGCATGATTAAATTCGATATAAAATCTTATTTAAATGATAGGTCGCTAACGATTTATCGGGTTGCAAAAGCTTCCGGTTATGGCTACACGACCATTCATCGATCTTTTAACAAGAACCAGTCAAAATCAACTAGTTTGAATATCCGGGATTTAGATGCCCTGGCGCGGGCCCAACATATGGAGATGTGGCAGGTGCTGATGGATCTCGAGAATCACTACCTAGTTGGTGGCGACGACGATAATGAATAAGTTTAGAAATTATAGAAAGTAGAGGAGCGGCTATTTAATGGCTAACAATGATTTTAACAATCCATTTGGATCAGATATGAATGATATCTTTAACAACATGATGGGTAACATGAATGGCTTTAATTCTGAAAACCGCCGTTACCTAATCAATGGTCGGGAGGTTACTCCTGAGGAATTCGCCGAGTACCGTCAGACTGGAAAGTTGCCTAGTGATGCAGCTGGCGCTGGACAGGCTAACGTTGCCGGTAATGGCCGGGCTGCAGCACAGCAACCTGGTCAGGTAAAAAATGACAGTATCTTGGCTAAGATGGGTCGTAATTTGACTCAAGAAGCTAAGGACGGCTTGTTGGATCCAGTGATTGGACGTAACAAGGAAATTCAAGAGACGGCTGAGATTTTGGGTCGTCGTATTAAGAATAACCCTATCCTGGTTGGTGACGCCGGTGTTGGTAAGACGGCGGTTGTCGAAGGTTTGGCACAGGCCATTGTGAATGGTGATGTACCAGCTGCCGTTAAGGATAAGGAAATTTACTCAATTGACATTAGTTCCCTAGAAGCCGGTACCCAGTACCGTGGTGCCTTCGAAGAAAACATCCAGAAGTTGCTGGATGAAGTTAAGAAGGCCGGCAATGTGATCTTGTTCTTCGATGAAATTCACCAAATCCTTGGTGCTGGTAGCACCGGTGGTGAAGACGGTGGTAAGGGACTGGCTGACATTATCAAGCCTGCCTTGAGCCGTGGTGAAATCACTTTGATTGGTGCTACTACCCAAGATGAGTACCGTAACACGATTATGAAGGACGCTGCCCTGGCTCGTCGTTTCAACGAGGTTAAGGTTAACGCCCCAAGCCCTGAAGATACTTTGGCAATCTTGAAGGGTATCGCACCTTTGTATGAGAAGCACCACAACGTTAATTTGCCAGATGACGTTTTGAAGGCTGCCGTAGATTACTCAATCCAGTACATCCCACAGCGTAGTCTTCCTGATAAGGCCATCGACCTGATTGATATGACGGCCGCTCACCTGTCAGCTAAGAACCCTGCTACTAGCCGGGTTAGCTTGGAAAACCGTCTGGAAGAGTTGAAGGCTGACCAAGACAAGGCTGCTAACGACCAGGACTTCGAGAAGGCTTTGAAGCTTAAGAACGAAATGGCCGACGTGCAGAAGCAAATCGATGCTACTGACCAGGACCACAACGTTACGGCTACGCCTAACGATGTTGCCCAGTCAGTTGAGCGTTTGACTGGTATCCCAGTTTCACAGATGGGTGCCTCCGATATCGAGCGCCTGAAGACCATCGACAAGCGTTTGGCTGGTAAGGTTATCGGTCAAGACGAAGCCGTTGAAATGGTTGCCCGTGCTATCCGTCGTAACCGGGCCGGCTTTGATGAAGGAAACCGTCCAATTGGATCATTCCTCTTCGTTGGACCTACCGGTGTTGGTAAGACTGAGTTGGCAAAGCAGTTAGCTTTGGACATGTTTGGTAGCAAGGACAACATCATTCGTTTGGATATGAGTGAATACTCTGACCTGACTGCCGTTTCAAAGTTGATTGGTGCTACTGCCGGATACGTTGGTTATAACGACAACAGCAACACTTTGACTGAAAAGGTTCGTCGTAACCCTTACTCAATCGTCTTGCTGGATGAGATTGAAAAAGCTAACCCTCAAGTTCTGACTTTGCTCTTGCAGGTCATGGATGATGGTCGCCTGACTGATGGTCAAGGTAACGTGGTTAACTTCAAGAACACGGTTATCATCGCTACTTCTAACGCCGGCTTCGGTAACGGTAAGGAAGAGGACGGCAAGACTTTGATGGAGCGTTTGGCCCCTTACTTCCGTCCTGAATTCCTCAACCGGTTCAACGGTGTGGTTGAATTTAGCCCATTGACTAAGGAAGACTTGAAGCAGATTGTTGACCTGATGTTAAACGATGTTAACGACACCTTGGCTAAGAAGGACATCACCTTGACGGTTTCAGATGACGTTAAGGACCACCTGATTGAAGATGGTTATGATGAAGCTTTGGGTGCTCGTCCACTGCGCCGGGTTATCGAGCAGCAGATTCGTGACCAAGTCACGGACTTCTACCTGGACAACCCTGGTGAGAAGCAGTTGCAGGCTAACTTGGTCAACGGTAAGGTGGTTATCTCAGCCATCGTTACCGATGATGACAAGGACACTGAAACGGCTGACAAGTAATCAGTTCAAATTAAAAGGACCGGGAAACCGGTCCTTTTTTGTGTCTATTTTTCAGCAGTGACATCAGCATATAAGTCGGGGAAGCGGTCAAAGAGCATCTTAGCAAAGCTGCACAGGGGCAGGACCGTTTGGTGATTCTCCCGGGCCTGGCTAACGACAGTGTCAACCAACTGCTTAGCTAGGCCACCACCCCGTAGTTTGGGATTTACGTAGGTGTGGTCGATGGCTAAAGTTTGGCCATTATTGATGGTTTGATAGGTCACTTCTGCCAGTAGTTCCTGGTCATCGGCCGCATAGTAACGGCCGGGTTCATGGGCGAGTTCCATAGGCACCTCCAAAGTAAATTTTATTATAGGCTAGGATACCAGAAAAGTATGCCAACAGCTGCCAAAGAACTTGACCATTACCGTATAATAGGAAAAGAACTTATTTTTAAACGAGACAAGAGGTACATCATGAAAACACGTGGCTTTGAAGTGGTTAGCAAGTACGAAGGGCAAGGCATTAACCTGCCTAAGCGTAGCACTACCCAGGCAGCCGGTTACGATTTTGAAGCGGCCGAAGATATCACCCTACCAAGCTTATTGCAGGCCCCTTTTTTTAAGGAACTTAATATTTTTTCCTTAGGCAAGATTGATTCCCTGCTGGATAGTCCGGCTGCCAAGGACCTGCTTAAGCCAGTTTTGATTCCGACCGGTATCAAGGCTTACATGGGTGAGGGCGAGTACCTCCAGTTGGTCGCCCGTTCCAGTGCGCCAATTAAGAAGCGGATTACCATGCCAAACGGAGTCGGCGTTGTCGATGCTGACTACTATAATAATACGGGCAACGAGGGTGAAATTTTCTTCCAATATTTAAATTTCGGCACCCAAGACGTTCAAATTAAAAAGGGTGAACGCATCGGTCAAGGGCTTTTCCTGCCCTTCCTCTTAGCCGATGGGGATGAACTCGATACCAAGACTACCCGTGCCGGTGGCTTTGGTTCTACCGGAGATCATTAATGGCCAAGGTCAAAACACAATTTATTTGCTCCCAGTGTGGCTTTGTTTCGGCCCGCTACCTGGGCCGCTGCCCTAACTGCGGCCAGTGGGGCACCTTTGTTGAAGAAAAGATTCAACCGGAGGTTAACACCAACCGCAAGAGCCGGGTTGGCCTGGATGGCCGCACGGCCAAGGTTGAAAAAATTAACGAGGTTAACCTGGAGAGTACCCCCCGGGTAGCCACTGACCTGCAGGAATTAAACCGAGTACTAGGCGGCGGGGTCGTCGCCGGGACCTTAGTCCTGATTGGTGGTGATCCGGGGATTGGTAAGTCCACCCTGCTCCTGCAAGTATCGGGTCAATTGGCTAAGCACGGCCGGGTCCTATATGTCACTGGTGAAGAAAGTGCCGCCCAGGTTAAGTTGCGGGCCGACCGATTAAAGGTTGGGGATGACGATTTTTACCTATACCCCGAAACCGATATGGCGGCAATTAAGGCTCAGGTGAACGAAATTCACCCGGATTTCCTGGTGATTGACTCGGTCCAGACCATGCAAGAACCTGATTTGAGCTCCGCGGTGGGCTCAGTCTCTCAGATTCGGGAAGTAACAGCCGATCTTTTGCAGCTGGCCAAGACCAACAACATTACGATTTTTATCGTTGGCCACGTGACCAAGGAAGGGGCCATCGCCGGTCCTAAGATCCTGGAGCACATGGTTGATACGGTGCTCTATTTCGAAGGGGACCGGCATTACAAGTACCGAATTTTACGGGCGGTTAAAAACCGTTTCGGGGCCACCAATGAATTGGGCATCTTTGAAATGCGGGACCAGGGACTGCGCGAAGTAGCTAATCCCTCTGAGATTTTCTTAGAGGAACGGCTGGCCGGCGCGACCGGTTCGGCCATCGTGGTGGCCATGGAAGGGTCGCGCCCCATTTTAGTTGAGTTGCAGGCCCTAGTGACGCCGACCGTCTTTGGGAATGCTCAGCGGACGGCCACTGGCCTAGACCGCAACCGGGTTTCCCTGATTATGGCGGTCTTGGAAAAGCGGGCCAACCTACTTTTGCAGAACCAAGATGCCTACTTGAAGGCCGCTGGCGGCGTTAAGCTGGATGAGCCGGCCATTGATCTGGCGATTGCGGTTGCCATTGCCAGCTCCTACCAGGACCAGGAATCCCGGCCTAGCGATGTTTTCATCGGCGAAATCGGTCTGACGGGCGAGATTCGTAGCGTGGCTGATATCGAGGGTCGCCTTAAAGAAGCCGCTAAGCTTGGTTTCAAGCGGGCGATTGTCCCTAAGAACAACCTCAAAGGTGCCAGCCTACCAGCTGGCCTAAAAGCCATCGGGGTTACCACGATTAAAGAGGCCCTCCAGGTCGCCTTTAATTAACTAGTGGGGCGGCTTTTGCTGACTTGAGGCCGCCCTTTGTTGTATACTGACCTATGAAGTTTTAAATTCTGATTGAGGAGATATAGATTTAATGGCAGATAAGATTCGTGTTCGTTATGCCCCATCACCAACGGGACACCTCCACATTGGTAATGCCCGGACTGCGCTGTTTAACTGGCTGTTTGCCCGCCACTACAACGGAACCTTTGTCATCCGGATTGAAGATACGGATGCCACTCGTAACATTGCCGATGGTGAAGCTTCGCAGATGGATAATTTGGCCTGGCTAGGCTTGGACTGGGATGAATCACCAGACAAGCCTGGTGAGTACGGCCCTTACCGTCAGTCTGAACGAAGCGTTGAGGGGATGTATCAGCCCTATATCGACGATCTTTTGGCCCGCGGTGTTGCCTATAAATCTTACAAAACTTCTGAGCAGCTAAAGGCTGAGCGTGAAGCCCAGCAGGCTGCCAAGCAGGCTCCTCACTACGTCTATGAGTACGAAGGCATGACCCAGGAAGAACGGGAAGCTAAGTACGCCGAGTTCGAAGCCCAAGGTCTTAAGCCCGTTGTCCGGATTCGTGTCCCAGAAGACAAGGTTTATGCCTGGGACGACATGGTCAAGGGCCACATCGAGATTGGTGCCAAGGAAATTGGCGGTGACTGGGTCATTCAAAAGGCCGACGGCATGCCAACCTACAACTTCGCCGTTGTTATAGATGACCACCTGATGGAAATTTCCCACGTCCTACGTGGGGATGACCACGTTTCTAACACCCCTAAGCAGATGATGGTTTACGATGCCTTTGGCTGGGAACTGCCTAAGTTCGGTCACATGGCCCTAATTATCAACGCAGCCACCGGTAAGAAGCTGTCAAAGCGGGACAATAACCTGCTGCAGTTCATGGAGCAGTACCGCGAATTAGGTTACCTGCCAGAAGCCTTGGATAACTTCATTGGCCTCTTGGGTTGGTCGCCTAAGGGTGAAGATGAAATCTTTAGCCTGGAACAGTTCCGGGAAATGTTTGACGAAAAGCGGTTGAGCAAGGCCAACGCCAAGTTCGATCAGAAGAAGCTCGAGTGGATTAGTAACCAGTGGATTCGCCGTGATAAGGACCGGGTGATGCCCCTACTTTTTGACGAAATCGTTGGCGCTGGCCTGATTTCACTTGATGAGGCCCAGAAGCGCGACGATTGGCTCCGACAAGTAATTGAAGTTGCCGGGGTGGATGGTATTTTCCACACCAGTCAAATCGTTGACCTGGTCCGCGAACCCTTCTTCCAGTTAGGTGATATTACCGAGGATATGGTGCCTTACCTGACTTCAGAAGCTGGTCAAAAGGTGCTGCCAGCCTGGCAGCAGGCCTACGAAAACTTGGCGGTTGATGCCAGCGCTGACGAGTACATGGCGGCCATTCGTCAAATCCAAAGTGACCTCGACATTAAGGGTCGTGAGCTTTGGAACCCAATTCGGATTGTTACAACCCATCAGATTCAAGGTCCAAACCTGCCTGAAATGCTGACCCTCTTGGACCGGCAGAAGGTTTTGGACACCATGGCTGGTGTCATGGATAAGTACCTGAAGTAAGTAGAGACCTCGGTTTTCCAGCAGGAGGGCGGCGATGTTACAAATTTACAACACCTATACCCTGGATAAGGAACCTTTCCACCCGATTGAGGATGGTAAGGTGCGGATGTATGTCTGTGGACCAACGGTCTACAACTACATTCATTTAGGTAATGCCCGTTCAGCAATTGCCTTTGACACGCTTCGCCGTTACCTACTCTACCGTGGTTATCAGGTTGACTACGTTTCTAACTTCACGGACCTAGGTGATAAGGTCATCGCCCAGGGTGAAAAAGAAGGTTTGAGCGAGGGTGAGGTTGCCCACAAATACGAGCAAGCTTTTGATGAAGATGCTGGTGCCCTGAACATCATGCCGGCCACGGTCCGCTCCAAGGCCACCGATGTCATGCCTGAAATTATCCAATTTGTGGCTGACTTGGTTGCTGACGGGATGGCTTATGAGGTCGAGGGGGATGTTTACTTCCGTGCCCGTCAGTTCCCCGACTACGGCCACCTTTCCCACCAAAATTTGGATGAGTTAGAGGAGAATGCGGCTGGCCGCCTCGATGATGAGGAAGCCAAGCGCAAGGAAGACCCAATTGATTTTGCCCTCTGGAAGGGCGAACACCGTCCCGGTGTGACGGCCTGGGATTCCCCATGGGGACCAGGGCGACCGGGTTGGCACATTGAGTGTTCGGTCATGGTTCAGAAATACCTGGCACCGACGATTGACATTCACGGTGGTGGGGTGGATTTGACCTTTCCCCACCACACCAACGAGTTAGCCCAGTCAGAAAGCCGCAACCACGAGCCCTTCGTCCACTACTGGATGCATAACGGCTTCGTGAATGTCGATGACCAGAAGATGTCCAAGTCGCTGGGCAACTTCACCACGGTGCACGACTTTTTGGCCGACCATGATGACCCGGAGGTTTTGCGTTTACTGCTTAGTAAAACTCACTACCGACGGCCGATTCATTATTCGGCGGCCACTTTGGAACAGGCGCAGATTGAGTTGAACCGCCTGCGCCGCACCTATCAAGGTTTGCGGTCTGCTAATCATCCCAGTGGTCCGGTCGATGAAAAGTTAAACCAGGCTAATCAAGATTCACGGGTGGCCTTTGAAGTGGCCATGGATGACGATTTCAATACTGAGAATGCCCTTACGGCCATTTATGAGTTAGTGGGTCAGGCTAATCAGGCCCTCTTAAACCCTAAGATTAGTCAGGAGAGCTTGGCTGCAACCGCGGACCTCTTGGCCCAGTTGGTCGGCATCATCGGCATTGTTGACTTGGACCGCAAGCAGGAGCTAACGGCCCAACAAAAGCACTTGCTGGATCAGCGGGCCCAGGCCCGGGCGGTAAAAGATTTTGCTGAATCGGACCGGTTACGTGATGAGCTCAAAGAACAAGGAATTCTAGTCCGGGACACGCCCCAGGGCCAGCAATGGTAAAACGCTAGTAATAGCGTTTTTTTATTACCATCAATAACGGCCTGTGCAAAAGAAGCCAATTTTGTAATATTTCTCCACAGACCTATTGACAGGGAGGGCATAGGGTGCTAGACTAATAAAGTTGCTTCAGGGGGACCTGAAGCGGGTAGCACATTGAAAACTGAACAAAACTTTGA
>JAQYTT010000003.1 GCA_029433155.1 Lactobacillaceae bacterium L1_55_11 | reverse complement strand
GTTTTCAATGTGCTACCCGCTTCAGGTCCCCCTGAAGCAACTTTATTAGTCTAGCACCCTATTGGGGTTGTGTCAAGCGTTGCTTGACTAAAATTAGAAGATCCGCCAAGGATTACTTGGCACGTTGGTCCTCTACATAGGCCGTCAAGCGTTTAACCGCTTCTTTTAAGTTATCCATTGATGCGGCATAACTCAAACGAACGTAGCTTTCACCACCAGGGCCAAAGAAGGAACCGGGTACGAAGGCCAACTTGTTCTGCTTAGCCAAATCACGGCTAAAGGCCAGGTCATCCTGGTCCAAGTCTGCTGGAATCTTGGCAAAGATATAGAAGGCGCCATCTGGCTTAGGAATTTCAAAGCCCAAATCACTTAGTTCCTTATATAGGTAGTCACGGCGTTCGCGGTAGGCTTCCCGCATGTCCAGGGAATCCTGCTTACCCTGCACAGTGGACAAGGCCTCGGTTGCAGCAACCATGGCCGGGTTAGAAGCCGTCGTCGTAGCAAACTGGTGCACCATGCCGACCCGCTTGATCAGTTCAGCTGGTCCAGCTACAAAGCCAATCCGGTAACCAGTCATGGCATGGGACTTTGACACGCCATTCAAAACCAAGGTCTGATCTGGTAGGAACTTAGCAATCGAAGTGTGGGCATCCCCATAACTCAATTCGGCGTAAATTTCATCTGAGATAACCACAATGTCAGTCTGCTTCAAGATATCGGCTAAGGCCTTAATCTCATCTTCAGAGTAAACTACCCCGGTCGGGTTGGAGGGATAGTTCAAGACAATCGCCTTAATCTCATCCCCATACTGATCAATCGCTGCCTGGAGCTGTTCGGGGCGCAGCACAAAACCATTCTCCTCGGTATTCAGGTAGATCGGCTCCCCACCAGCCATCACAGTCACCGGTGTATACAGTGGGAAGGCTGGCGTTGGAATCAAAACCTTGTCCCCTGGGTTCAAAAGAGCCGTCAAGCTGTCATAAATCGCTTCGGTAGCCCCAGTTGTCACCACGATTTCGCTTTCAGGTTGGTAGTGCAATCCATACCGGTCAGCTAGGAAACCAGCAATCGCCCGACGTAACTCAATTTTACCGTTTGAAGCGGAATAATGGGAATCATTGGCCTCAATGGCAGCCACTGCGGCCTGTTTAGCATGTTCAGGCACGTCGAAGTCCGGCTCACCCAAAGTTAGCTTCAAAATGCCAGGAATCGGACTGACCTCGTTATCAAAGGCCCGAATCGCACTAGGTTTCACCAAGTTCAATCGTTGGTTCAAGTGGTCTAAAATTGCTGGCTTTGTATCAGGCATATCTGCGCTCCGTTCTATTGATGGCAGCCGGCTTTGACTGTCAAAAGGTGGTGTTTACTCTTAATTAGAAGAATATAATAAAAACCAGGCCAAGTCAATTGGCCTGGCCGATTTACCAGGACTTAATCAGGCGGTCTAACACCGCCTTAGTGCTGGCCCAGTCGTCATTATTAATCACCGTGGCCTTACCAGCTAATTCGGCTGGCAGGGTGATATCACGTTTAAACTCATCGGAGTTAATCCGCTGGTGGTTAGCCTTCGGATCCCCAGGCCGCAAGTGCAACCGCTGCTGAGCTAACTTAGGATGGGAAACCGTAATAAAGAGGACAATCGTTTCGGCCGGCAATTTCTGACAATAGGACAGGGCCCCAGCCGTGTCCAGGACAATGCTGACCAGGCGGTGATGGGCCCAGGCCTGTTCAAGTCCTTCATAGGATGAGCCATACTTAGCGCCGGCATAATCAACCGATTCCAGGTAGTGCTTCTGGTTAAAACTGGCCGGGCTTTCAAAATAGTAGTCCTGGTCGGGCACCTCCCCCTGCCGGGGTGGCCGGGTCGTGTGGGTGATAACTTGGGGCACCTGATAGTGGCGCTTTAAATAGTGGGCAACGGTGGTTTTCCCAACGCCGGCCGCCCCAGTAATAACGATTACCTTCCGCTGCTGCATGTCGCGCATCTCCCTTCCGGCTTTGACCCTTAGATTATCATCAATTTATTAGACAAGTAAATACTGACTTGCTAATATAATATGTAATAAAAATTAGAATAGTGGGAAGTAAGATGAATATTATTAAAAGAGCCTTTCAACGGGAATCAGTTGAGGGTTACTTAACCAAGGACTCGCGGATGCAGCGGGAGTTGTCCACTAAGGACCTGATTGGTCTGGGTGTGGGGACTGTGATTGGAACTGGGATTTTTATCCTGCCTGGTCATGCCGCTGCCCAGCACGCTGGTCCCGCCGTTTCGGTCGCCTTCTTGATTGCCGCCGTCTTTTCCGGCATGGCCGCTATGGCCTTTGCCGAATTTTCATCGGCAATGCCAGTCGCGGGCTCAGCCTATTCCTACGGTAGTGTGGTCTACGGCGAGGTCATTGGTTGGATCCTAGGTTGGTCACTAATCTTGGAGTACTTCCTAGCCGTTTCCGCGATTGCGACTGGTTTCTCGGCCTATCTGAACAATTTACTGGCCATCTTTAACCTCTCTCTGCCGGCGGCCCTACGAAATGGACCGATGGAAGGTGGGGTGGTTAACCTACTAGCCATTCTGGTAATCTTCGTTGTCTTCCTGATTATTCGACGGGGCTTGAACGCTTCTAAAAAGATTGAGAACAGTGCCGTGATTATCAAGGTCGGGATTCTGATTGCCTTTATCGTGGCTGGTTCCTTCTTTATTAAAACGAACAACTACGTGCCCTTCTACCCTAAGGAATTCCGGACTGGTTTCCTAGGCAGTGACGGGATTCGAGCTGCGACCGCCAGCGTGATTTTTGCCTTCCTGGGCTTTGACACGGTGGCCGCCCATGCTGCCGAAGTGAAGAATCCGACCAAGACCATGGCCAAGGGTCTGATTAGTACGGTGGTAATCTCCGCCGTGCTCTATACCCTCTTTGCCATTGTGCTGACTGGGATTGTTAACTATAAGAAATTAGGGGTCGACGACCCAGCCGCCTTTGCCTTACAGGCAGTTCATCAGACCCAATTCTCAGTTGTGATTACCATTGGAGCTTTGATTGGAACCTTTACTGCCATCCTGGCCTTAATTTACGCCTCATCTCGGTTGGCTTACTCATTCGGACGGGATGGTCTCTTACCTAAGTACTTAGGCCATGTTGATCCAAAAACCAAGTTGCCTATGCGGGCAATCGTGGTGGCCGCGGTGGTCGAAGCTGTCTTTGCCGGCTTCATCCCCCTCAGCGTGTTAGCCAACCTGGTTAACATTGGGACGCTGGTGGCCTTCCTCTTTATCAGTGTCGGCGTCATTATTCTGCGCCACCGCAAGGACCTGGTCCACGACGGCTTCAAGGTGCCCGGCTATCCAGTCGTTCCGGTATTAACGGCTTTAATTAGCCTCTACCTGATTTTCTCTCTGGCACCCCAGACCTTGGAAATGTATGCCATCTGGGTAGTCCTCGGCTTAATCTTGTACTTTAGTTACGGGATTCGCCATTCCACTATCAAAACCAAATAAAAAGCAGGCCATCTGGCCTGCTTTTTTATTATGGTAAGGATTGGTGGCGCTTGTTACTGTTAACGATTCGTTCGTAGATACCAACATCGACCCGGTCGAGGGCTGGACCCAAGACATCAATCACCCGACCATAGTTATGGTCCTGGCTGTAGTACTGGGAAGCCTCGGCAATGGCCTGGGCAACTTCTTGGTGACTGAGGCGGTAGCGGTTGGCGTACTGCAACAACTGCTCGGCCACCTTAGCCCGGTCAACCAGGGCCTGGGTCCGCTCTTTAAGCGTGTCCATGTCCGCTGAAACAATGCTCAACTGCCGCTGAACTTCATCCATGTTGACCCGGCTAGCCGTCAAGGCGTCATTAAGGCGCTCAATTTCAGCCATGACATTGTAAAGGTAGTCCAAGTAAGCTTCCGGTAAGCCGGGCAGATCCATCCGATTCAGCCGCTGCTGCATCCCCTTTACCTGGACAACATAGTCCTGGCAAAGGTCACTGGCGGAATCAAAGGCCGGCTTGATGGCCCGAATCCGCTGCCACATATCAATCTGGCCGTCTTCGACTTGGTCAAGGGCAGCCCGCCACTCAGCTTGCATGGCTTGCAGTTCGGAGTAGGTAATTTGCTTTTGGTGGAGTTGTTCCTGACCAGCTTTACGAGCTACTTCAACCTGTTCAATCTGGTTTTGGTAATCCCGCCGCTTGGGCGCCTCGCCTTCATCAATGTAAAAGACCTGTTGCAGACGTTCTAACTCCAAGAAGAGTAACTGGTTTTGCTCCCGCAGGCGCTTAATTTGTTCAACTAACTGGCTAGTGCCAGCCTTAACTGCCGCCTTAGCGTCAATTTCTCGCTGCATGGTGGCATAGAGACCCTGGACCTGGTTTTCAAAAACCGTAACCTGGTCCTTGGCTTCTTTTAATTTCAAATCAATAATCAGGCCCAGAATGTCCCGCCGGCTTTGATCCAAGTCATCGAGTTCGGCTGGAATGTCAGTGTCAACGAAAACAAAACCCTGATCTGACAGAACCTGGTAACCGTCGGCTAGCTCGGCTAGCTGATCTGTGAACTTCCCGTTAACCGTAGCCATCAGTTCTGGCACTTGGACCTGCATCCGTTCCAGCTGAGTACTCTCCATGGCAAGCTGCTCGTAAACATCAGAGGCCTTGGCCTGGTCGCCAGCCTTGGTCAGCTTACGAAACTCCTGATAATCCGCCGCCAACTGGTCGATAAAGGCCAGGAGGTTAAAGTAGGCCGGCCCAAAGGTTGACCGCTGGTCTTCGATTTCTTGCCGGGCGACGGCGTAAGTTCCCCGCAGCTTCTCAATCATCTTCTGATGGGAAAGGTTCACCTGTTCAAGATCCGCCAGGCCACTTTGAACCGCTTGGATGGTTTCTTCCGTTTGCGCTAACAGGTTCTGCAGAACCTTAATTTGATGACGGACCTTCACCAAGCGGTAGCGCTGCACGCTACTCAAGGCCTCGTTAATCAAGTTATCAATGGCCAAGAAGTTCTGGTTTTTAACTTCATTAAAACAGGTTTCTAAATCTTGGTAGTCCTGGAGGGACTGGCCGGTCAGTGCTAATTTCCGGGCGTCTAAGACTGCTTGTTGCACGTTTAGGGCCACCAGGCCCTTTTTCGTGGCTTCAATTTCTTGGATAGTTTTGATGTACTTACGTTGGGCCAAGAAACCGACCACTGCCAAAACTGCCAGGGCGAAGACTACAACCCCAATGATAATTCCCCACATATGTCTATCTCACCTAGTTTAAAATTTACTTAAATACACCATACACTATTTTTTTCAGGGTCAGCCTTGGGCCGGCAGCCTTTATTATTTTCTTAATAATTTGTCAATGGCGGGCGGATTTGGTACACTAGTAGGCGTTGTATTAAGTAGCAGCAAGTAAAGAAGCGCGTCAACAACGTCTCAACTCGTTAGTAAGGGCATCGCTACTGTCACTGAGAAACGATTTAATTGACGCTGCACGCATCTGGTGCTTGCCCTCAAATGTACAGCAAAATACATTTTGGAGGACATAATATATGTCACGTTATACTGGACCAAAGTGGCGGGTATCCCGTCGCTTAGGCGTTTCCTTGTCAGGTACTGGTAAGGAACTTTCGCGCCGCCCTTACGCCCCTGGTGACCACGGTAATGGTCGTCGCGGTAAGATTTCTGAATATGGCTTGCAACTGCGCGAAAAGCAGAAGTTGCGTTTCACTTACGGCTTGAGCGAGCGTCAATTCCACGCCCTCTTTAACAAGGCTGGTAAGATTCGCCAGGGTACCCACGGTACCAACTTCATGATCTTGTTGGAGCGTCGCTTGGATTCATTGGTTTACCGCTTAGGTTTGGCCACTACGCGCCAGCAGGCTCGTCAGTTGGTTAACCACGGTCACATCCTGGTGGACAACAAGCGCGTTGATATCCCTTCATACGAAGTTGAACCTGGACAAGTTGTTTCAGTTCGTGAAAAGTCAAAGAACATTGTGCCAATTCAAATCGCGGTTGAATCCGTGGTTTCACGGCCACAGTTCGTTGACTTCGATGCTGATAAGTTGGCTGGTTCCCTCGTTCGTTTGCCAGAACGGGAAGAATTGGATGCTGACATCAACGAAGCCCTAATCGTCGAATACTACAACCGTCTTGGTTAATCCTACGGTTGAAAAAGCACCCCGGTGGGGTGCTTTTGTTTTGGGATTAATTTACTAAAAAAGCACCGGGCCGGCGGCCTGGTGCTTTTGATTAAGATAATTACTTGGCCTTGCGCCACTGACTTTGCATCCCCATCTGGTGACCAGCCTGGTACTCCCGGCTGTTATCATCACCACGGCGGCGCTTGCCCCACTCGTAAAAGAAGCAGCGGAGGTAGTGGCGGCGTTTACCATCGTAGAGATAGCTTTCCATGATACCATCCCGAATGCCCTGCCAGTAACCGCTGCGCTGGTCGTAAAGCGCTTGGTAGCGCTGATATTCACCATTTTTCACGAAGTCATGCAGATTGCGAAATGAATCCATGTCCATCACACCGCCGCAGTTTTTTCTTCATTCTACCACGGTCAACCAGGCCCCGGCCCCAACCTAAAATAATCTTAAGAAATAGCGGACTGGCCATCTTTTTTGTGGGTCTGATTTTTGCTAAGATAAAAGGCAGTTAAGTACAGAAAGGGAGCCCTCATGGACCTCAATCAACGCCTTGAACAAGAACAAATGCAGCCCGGTGGACCCAAGCTAAATCCCGACGAACAACGCCGCTTTTTAGGCACCTTCCGGGAGCGGGTCGCCTTGGCCGTCAAGGCCTCCCAGGTTGGTCAGGCTGATATTCAGCAAGATTTCCAAGCTGCCTTAAAAGACCTACCCGGCACCATCCTAATTGATCAAAACCTCGTCGGGGACTATCTCAGTGACTACCTAAAAATTGCCAACCAAAGTCAGCACCCCTACCGGATTATTTCGGGTAACCCGCCGGCCCACGTCGAGGATCCCAATGCCATCGTCGTCGCTGCTGACCAGGCCATCAACCGTGACCATATTTACTTAAAATAGAGGTTTCCTATGTCCCAGCAACCATTGGCCTACCGCATGCGGCCTAAAAAAATTGAAGATATCGTTGGCCAACAGGACCTAGTCGGCAAGAATAAAATTATTTGGCGGATGGTCCAGGCCAAGCGGCTGCGCTCGATGATCTTATACGGACCACCTGGTACCGGTAAGACCTCGATTGCCAGCGCCATTGCCGGTTCGACCTCCTTTTCTTTTCGGATGTTAAACGCAGCCACCGATAGTCAAAAAGACCTGCAGATTGTGGCCGAAGAGGCCAAGATGTCAGGAACCGTAGTCCTACTGCTAGATGAGATTCACCGCCTTAACAAGGTCAAGCAGGATTTCTTACTCCCCCACCTGGAATCAGGGGCCATCATTTTAATTGGGGCTACCACCGAAAATCCTTACCTGAACGTTACCCCGGCCATCCGGTCGCGGACCCAGATTTTTGAAGTCAAGCCTTTGCAACCCAAAGACATTGAGTTGGCCATTCAGCGGGCCTTGACTGATAAGGAAAATGGCCTGGGTGAGTACGACATTGACCTAGAACCCAGTGCCATGGACCACCTGACCACCGCCACCAACGGTGATTTACGGTCGGCCCTCAACGCCTTGGAACTAGCAGTGCTGTCGGCCACCCCGGCTGAGGATGGCAGCATTAAAATTACCCTGGCCGATGTGGAAGAAACCCTACAAAAGCGTTCCCTTTCGGCCGACAAAGACGGCGATGCCCACTACGATGTGGTTTCGGCCCTGCAGAAGTCTATCCGTGGCTCAGACGTTGATGCCGCCTTACATTACACGGCCCGCCTGATTGCGGCTGGTGACCTGCCTTCGATTGTACGCCGTTTAACGGTGACCGCTTACGAGGACGTGGGCATTGCCAATCCAGCCGCGGTGCAACGAGCAGTGACTGCCCTCCAGGCTGCCCAGGCGGTTGGCTTTCCGGAAGCCCGGATTCCCATTGCCAACGCTGTGGTTGAACTGGCCCTTTCGCCCAAGTCCAACGCGGCCTACAAGGCTATGGATCAGGCCCTTAGTGACGTTAATTCCGGCAAGCACTTCGATATTCCAGCCCACTTGAAAGATGCCCATTATAAGGGGGCCAAGAAACTTGGCCACGGTTTGGACTATCTTTACCCCCACGACTATCCCAATGACTGGGTGGCCCAGCAGTACCTGCCGACCCCACTGAAGGGTAAGCACTACTTCCAGGCTAAGGGTAACTCCAACACCGAACAGCAATATGCTGACATTTACCAGAGTTTAAAGACCCGCCAGGACCAAGGACAGCGTAAATCCTGAGCCAATGTCAAGACTGTTTTTCCCATTTTGGCCGCGTTATAATTGTTGTTGGAATTCCTCAGGTATACGCATTGTCGCATCATCAGCTTTTTCCTTACACCCTTTTATTTGGGTGATGAAACCTCCAAGCAAAGGCAAACCCTTTCTTTCGGTAGTCTGCGCTGTTGGCAGTTCACCCACCTCGAAATTTCGAGGAAAATCTGCGCGGCGATTAACGGTACCAATTGAGTGTTCCAGGGCCCATCTTCGGATGTCGGCCTTTTTTTAATCCTGTTCATCCTAAAAAAGACGCGTTATACTGGTTGACGAGTAATAGAACGGAGATTGTGATGACAGCCCAACCTTATCAGAAGATTTTAGTACCCATTGATGGTTCCGAGAGCTCCCAGGCCGCCTTACAACGCGGCATCGCCTTTGCCTTAGCCGCCGGTGACCAGGCCGTCCTATCCCTGCTTACCGTGGTTGACACCCGGGCCTATGCCAACCTGGCCAGCTTTGATGACCAGTTGTTAGACCAGGTTACCCAGGACGTCAAAAACAGCCTCGACCATGACCAGGAAGTCGCTAAAAAGGCGGGCGTGGCCCAGGTCGAGTATCTAATCGAGTTTGGCTCCCCCAAGGAAATGATTGCCCACCAAGTGCCAAAGGAACTCGGCACTGATCTGATTGTGATGGGCGCTGGTCAGCCCCACGCAATTGAGCGCTTTATCTTAGGGTCAGTCGCCCACTACGTTAGTCAGGCTGCCGCGGCGGATGTCTTAATCGTCCGTGAACCGGCAAAATAAAAATGATCAAATAAAAAAGCAGGACGCTTAGTCCCGCTTTTTTTTGCGGCTATCGTGGAAATGGCCGACCTTTTCATCGCCCAAGGCTTCAAAGGCATAACTAATCTCACTGTCGCGTTTAAAGTCTTCCAGGCCATACTGGACTAACATGTCCGCCAGCTTGGCATTATCAATGTCGGAGTAATCCCAGAGGCGCTTAAAGAGCGACATATTGGTAAAGCCAGGCAAAGTGTTGGGCTCACCCAGGTAGGGCACATTGTGCTCGTCAATCAGAAAATCCATCCGCGCCTCGCCCCGCAGGTTCAAAACCTTGTAGGCATCGAGGGCCATATCCTTAATTTCCTGGGTAACATCCGCTGGTAACTGGGCCGGAATTTCAAACTCCACCGCCGAGTTATCGACGAACTTGCTCTGGTAGTCATACCAGGCCTTTCCCTCACCCTGTTCAGGCACATGGTGGGCCCCAATTTCAGAAACTAATGGGTGGTCGTTTCCAATCACTCCGACTTCAAGTTCGCGAGGACCATTCACAGCTTGTTCAATCAAAACCTTGTGGTCATAGCGGTAGGAATCAGCCATGGCGGCTTCGAACTCGGCCTCATTTTCCGCCCGGGAAATTCCAACGGAAGAGCCCTGGTTGGCCGCCTTGACGAATACCACCGGTCCTAGTTCAACCTTGACCTTGGCCCAGGTAGGCTGGTCTATGTCTTCCTGATTGGCAAACAGGTACTTGGTATTCCGGATACCATGAACAGTTAATAATTCCTTGGTCAAAACCTTGTCAAAGCTAATCGCATGGCCCCGTAGCGGTGCCCCCACAAAGGGCTTTTTCAAGAGACGGAAGAGCCCCTGCAAGGTCCCATCTTCACCCAGGTTACCGTGAACCACCGGGAAGAAGATATCGATTCGATCCAATAAATCCAAGGCCGCCAAGGGTGCCAAGGGTTTGTTGGTATCTAAACCAGCCATGTAGGCATCAACCAGTGGCTGTTCATCAGCCTGCTGCATAATCTTAAACGAACGTTCTGGGTCGATAAAAAATCCATTTTGGGCGATGGCCATCACCTGGACAGTATATTTACCGGTTGCCAACAAGGCATCATAGAAGTTCTGGGCTGAGCGCTTGGAAACATCGTGCTCGGAGGAGTTGCCCCCAAAGAGCAAGACCACGTTTTTTTTATTCATTTTTTCGTCCTTAAGAAAGATAATTTTTGGTGACGAGGACATAGTCCATAATCGCCTCCGGTACCCGGGTGCGACCGCAGACAATCACCTCGTGGAAAAACTGCATCCGGTTGTAGAGCTGTTGCCAGCGGGCCCGGGTCTGTTGGTAGGGCTCATTGACAATGTCTTGCCGCCATAACTTTAAGTTAATCAGGCCAAAGTCAGCATATAAATCGTGCTGGCGGGTGAGATCAACCAGGGCGCCAACCAGTTGACCCACCTCACCCATGATCAGCGGAGTCGTCAGGGCCGCAAAGTTGCTCATGACCGTAGCCATCAGAAAGATTTTATCAGCCCGCCGTAGCTTGGGGTGTTCAAAGAGCTCGTTTAAAACATTGGCTAGGTGGGCAAAAATATGGACCCAGCCCTTCTCATCGACAAAGCCGCGGGTGTCGACTTCCACAAAGCTCAAGACCGCTACCTGGTCAACCAGTTGAGCCATCAGCGTCTGGTCAATGAAACCGCCACCCTCGCTTCCCCGGTCCCGGGCCAGCAAAATGGCCAGGAAGGCCAGACTGTAGGACCGATCATAGGCCCCATCATTCAGCTCCTCTAAAATATGGCTTAAAAGGTGCTGGTCACTGATGGAACGCTTGGTCAACCAGCGCAGTTGGTCCGCGGTTAAGTTACCACTTTGCACCGCTGCACCCAGGAAGAAGAAGGCACCAGTGTCACGGTACTTGGCCATCGGATTAGCCAGTTGATTGTAAATAATCTGCAGGTCCTGGTCATCGACTGGCAGCTGGTCCTTGAGCTCATCAGGGGTGTCCAGCCACCGTTCCTGGTAGTCCTTGATTAAGGCCAGGGATAAGTCCCCACCCTCCGGGAGGATTACCGCCTGGCGTTCTAGGACCGGTTGGTCCCGCCGCAAGGCTAAGAGTAACTCTCCCAAGGATTCAAAGACCAGTCCGTCCCGCGTTTTTTGGTGCAGGTCGTATAACTTTTCTTTTATATCAGCGAGTCTATCCATTTACATTGAAAATCCAGTTGATTCGTTGAAGGTCGTACTTTGTTGCTGGTAACCAATCGACATAATCAGGCCGACCCCAATCATATTACTCAGCAGGGACGATCCTCCCTGGGAGATAAAGGGCAGTGGGATACCGGTCAACGGTAGCAGACCGATACCCATCCCGATGTTTTCAAAGACGTGGAAAAGAACCATCATTACCACGCCAGTAGCAATGTAGGCATAGAAGGCGTTCCGGGCCCGCATCGCTGCCCGAACCATCAGGTAAATTAGGGCAAAGTAAAGGCCAATTAAGACTGTTCCCCCGACGAAGCCAAACATCTCACCGATGACCGAAAAAATCATATCCGATTCACGGACGGGGACAAAGACCCGCAGGTTTCTCCAACCTGAACCAAAGAGCTGGCCGGAGCCAATCGCTTTCAGGTTTTGGTAGGTCTGATAACCGGTGTTGGAAGTATCCTGGCCGGGGTGCAACCAGGAGTCCACCCGGGAGAACTGGTAGGCCTGAAAACCTAACCTAGACAGAATCCCGCGCCCAAAGGAAGAGGTCACCAGGAAAATCAGTGTGCCACCAATGGCCGCCCCAATCGCAATAATTGGCCCCAGAATCTGCCAGGTAACCCCTGAAACCAGGAGAACCCCACCAAAGATAGCCATAAAGACCAGCATGGTGCCCAGGTCATTTTGCGGAATCAACAAGAGTAGGACTGGCAGCAGGCACTCTAACATCTTTCGGATCAACAGCCAGTCGGATTCCCGGGTGTGAACTGGATAAAGGCGGTTGTGGTTGGCCACCACCTTACTCAGCATCAAGATGAAGGCTGGCTTAACCACTTCCGAGGGCTGAAAGGAAATTGGCCCCAGCACAAACCAGGACTTAGCCCCGGTATCAATGGCCATCTGCCGGTTATAGAGAAAGAGAATGGCAATCAATAGGACAATTCCCAGACCGTAAGCAACCGGTGCTAAGCGCCAGAGTTGGCTGGCATCAAAGCGCATCAAAAAGACAATCATGGTAATCCCGACTACCCAGTAAAGACCCTGAGTCACTAGGGCTCGTAAGGGGCTACCCTGTCCTGTAGCCGCCACGGCCCAGTACAGGGACCCTAGCCCAATAATCATCAGGCACAATAAGATTAAGATAATTCCCCAGTCGAGTTCAGAACCTGACGACCGACGAAAACTGCGTGAAATGACACGTTGCATAATGCCTACCTACTTATCCGTGTAACTTTTACTTTTATGTACAAAAACCCTTTGCTTACGCAAAGGATTTTTAGCTGCTAGCGTTTAATGATGTAAATTAAAGCTAGCCAAAATTGCCTGAAGAGCTTCATCAGTACTTTTGGCCTGGGCAACCACAACCTGGTCACCAACATAGCCCACAAAACCCTGAGTACCAGTTTCAATCCGACCAATTTTCTGGTCAGCAACCATAACTTGGACCTGGTCATCAAGGTCCTTTAGGGCCACCTCAAAATTTTGACTGCGTTTACTCATAACCTACCTCAGCGCTTTGCTTCCATGTGCTCCAAGAGGGCACCGGCCCCCTTGGCCACGTTGTCGAGGGGTGACTCCGCCACAAAGACTGGCACGCCCAAGTTGTCTGACAGGAGCTTATCCATCCCATCCAACAAGGCACCACCACCGGTCACCATGATACCGCGATCAATAATGTCAGCAGCTAGTTCAGGTGGTAGCTTTGACAGGGCAGAGTGAGCGGCAGCAACAATCTGCTCCAAGGTCTCGTGCAAGGCTTCTTCGACTTCGTTAGCATCGATGGTGACCGTTTCAGGCATCCCATCGAAGTTATCACGACCACGAACTTCGGTCGTCTTCGGATTATCGCTTTGCAGGGCTGAACCGATCTCAATCTTAATCGTTTCAGCTGAGCGCTCACCGACAACTAGGTTGTGACGGCGCTTCAAGTAGTTGACGATGTCGATGTTCATCCGATCACCAGCAACGCGGATGGATTCGGCCACCACGATGTCACCCAGGGAAAGGATGGCGATATCAGAAGTTCCACCTCCGATATCAATCACCATTGAACCAATCGGCTTGAAGATGTCTAGTCCGGCCCCAATAGCCGCAATCTTAGGCTCGTATTCCAAATAAACCTTGGCACCACCGGCCTTCTCAGCGGCCTGAATAATGGCCTTACGCTCAATCTCAGTGATATTGGTTGGCGCACAAATCATGATATTAGGCTTAGACATGAAGCCCTTAACGTTGAGCTTATCAACGAAGTAGGTCAACATGGCTTCAGTCACATCAAAGTCAGAAATGACACCGTCTTTGAGGGGGCGCACGGCACGAATGTTGCCAGGGGTACGTCCAACCATCCGGTAGGCTTCTGAACCCACTGCCAATACACGGTCAGTCTTATCATCGACTGCGACAACCGAAGGCTCGTTCAAGACGATACCTTCACCTTCGACGTAAATTAAGACATTGGCTGTTCCTAAGTCAATTCCGATATCTTTAGCCATTACTAATTTCTCCAAAAAACATAGTGCTAATCTAAAATAATTAATTAAACATCACATAGGCAAACCAGGGACTAATAACCTATATAATCCAGTAAATTATACCATACTCACGCCCTGCCTGCCGGGGCCAGAGTTTAATGTTTTAATAAGCTTGCCGGTAGGTCAAAAATCCAAGTGGTCAGACTGATTAAGCAGGTTGCTAAGAGGTAGCCCAAAACCGTCGCCACGATGACCTTGAGCATCGCCGCCTGCCAGGGCGTATAAGGCATCAATTTATTGAAATTTATCGGTTTAATCACTAAAAATACCAGGTAAATCGATGCAACCGTAAAACATAGCATAAACAGTGGGGTCATAGTTCTCCTCCTAGTGACTCTGCCCCCTAGTTTAACATAGGTCTTAGCGGGCCAGGGACACACTATGTACCGCTTTAGCACCAGCCTGGTACAGCGCTGCTGCCGCCAGCATTAGGGTTTGACCGGTGGTGTAAATGTCATCGACCAGCAGGATTTGCCGGCCTTTAACCTGTTGGGGGGCCATGACCGTAAAAATTTGCTTGGTTGCCAGGCGCTGAGTTCGAGTGCGGTGCGATTGATGACCTTTGTGCCCACTAGTGACCGACAAAAGTGGCTGGTATAAACGCTTAGGCAACCAACCGGTTACCTGGTTAAAACCACGAATTTGCATCGTTTCTTCACTAACTGGGATTGGAATCACCAGAGCTGGTCCTTGGGCTTTGAGGTGTTGAATCATGACAATCTGCATCACTGCCCGGAGGCGGTAGTCGCCTAGAAACTTGTACTGGCGGATATAATCTCTTAAAAAATCATTGTAGACATAGAGGGCCCGGTTATTTAGGAGGCGGTGGCCTAGGGACTGCCACCGCAGGCAATCCCCACAGAGACCCCGGCTGCCCTGCTGACGGCCGCAACCAGGGCAATATTCCTGGCCAATCGGTTCCAAGGCCGCCAAACAGGTCGCGCACAATGGTTGCCGGCCGTCATTAAAGCCCAACACCGTCAGCACATTTTTAGCCTGGTCGATGCGACCCCCACACAGTAAGCAGGTATCAGCCATGGTCCAGCAGTTCCTGACCACGCGCATTCATGGCCTTGATTTGCCGTTGGGCAGCCGCCAGGGCCCAGTTATGATAACGAGCATAGGCGGTAATTTCACCGGTCGGACGCTCAGCGCTACGGCCCACCCGACCGGCAATTTGCACCAGGGCATTTTCAGTAAAGACCCGCTCCTCGGCACCGATAATGACAACATCAATGCCCTTAAAAGTCACGCCCCGTTCCAAAATGGTCGTGGTTACCAGGTACTGGACCCGGCCAGCCCGCAGGTCTTCAATCTTTTCCGTTCGTTCTGGATCTTGGGCGTGTACTGTATGTCCCTGCAGCTGTTTAAAATCAGCCAGGTAAGCCGCCATCACGGCCAAATCAGCTACCTGAGGCACAAAGATCAGAAAAGGGCGCCCTGACAGAGCCAGCTGACCCACCTGCTCTTTCAACCGACGGGGCTGTCGCTTGCGCCAGTCACCACAGCGTTGAATGGTAATATTTGGTAGCAGGTGCCGGTGAAAGCGCAACGGCAGGTAGGAAACCGCCAGTTCACCCTGCTTGATTGCTTGTCTAAGTGCCCGCGTAGGTGTCGCCGTTAGGTAGATTTCACAATGATTGGACTTGGCCGCCTGGCGAACTGCCTGGGCTAACATGGCATCCCCCTGGTAGGGATAACTGTCAACTTCGTCAATAATAATCAGGTCAAAGGCCTGGTAGAAACGCAGTAACTGATGGACGGTGGCCAAGACCAGCTGGGTGTACTGGTAAGGTTCTTCCACCCGCCCGTGTAAAACCATCAAGCCCTGCCCTGGAAAGGCAGCCCGCAGGCGCGGTGCCAGTTCATTGATGACATCTAAGCGGGGAGAGACCAGGGCGACCCGGTCACCCTTTAGCAGGGCCGCATTCAGCAAGGGAAAGAGCATCTCGGTCTTACCGGCCCCAGTGACCGCCCAGACCAGGCGCCGCTGCCGGGCCCGCCAGGTGGCAATTAGGGCCTGACTAACTTGCTGCTGGGCTGCAGTCAGTTCCCCGGTCCACTGACAGCCTGGACTGGGTGGGAAACGATTTGGTTCAGGCAAGGTTAGTAAGACATCCAAGCTGCTGACCCGGCCCAGCTGAATACAGGCCTGGCAGTAAACTTGCTGCCGGGGCAAGGCGGCTAACTGCCTTTGACCGCAGCGCTGGCAAGCATTGCCGACAATTGCCGGTCTCTGCTGGACATGGTCGGGAACCGGTTTAATTTTTGGCCAAACCACCGTCCGACCGTAGAGTTGTGCGTCTTCCATGCTGTATAATACGGCACATGGAACCCTTTTTAACAATTGCGCCCCAAAGCGCTCTTTGGGAACAAGATATTAAAAAATCTCGCTTCATTGTCAACTTCCAGCGGGTTAATAACGAGGACGAAGCCCAGGACTTTGTCAACCGCATTAGCAAGGAGCACTACAAAGCCACCCACAACGTCTTTGCCTATGTCATTGGTCCCCAAGACGAGATCAAGCGCTACAGTGACAACGGCGAACCTAGTGGTACCGCTGGCGTACCCATGTTAGAAGTCCTCCAGAAAAACCAGGTTCACAATGTGGCGGCAGTCGTTACCCGTTACTTTGGCGGCATTAAACTCGGAGCCGGTGGCTTAATCCGGGCCTATGCTGGCACGGTGGCCGGTGGCCTCCAATCCCTGGGCCTGGTCGAACGCCTAACCCGTCTCAAGGTCATGATTAACATCGACTACAAGAACGCCGACCAGCTGACCTATTGGCTGAAAAGTCAGGACTACCCCATCTTAGATACGAACTACGATACCCTGGTGCACATCGTGGTGGCCGTAGCTGAAAGCGAACTACCCCAATTTGAAAAGGAACTGACCAACCAATTTTCGGCCAACCTGGACTTTGAGATTGGCGATCCGACCTACTTGGAAATTCCTGCAAAGTAGGTTATAATTATCTAGTTCGCGCGGTTGGTGTAATGGATAGCACGCAAGATTCCGGTTCTTGAAATCCGGGTTCGACTCCCGGATTGCGCATCAAAAAAGCCCCTCTTTCGAGGGGCTTTTCTTTATTCCTTAATTTAAAAAGCAGGCCTGGGTATGGGCACGGACCAGTCCGGCCGCCTGCATAAAGGATTCAACCGTGACCGGACCGACAAAGGCAAAGCCGTTTTGCTTTAAGGTCTTACTCAGTTGCACTGATTCAGGGGTCTGAGGCGGCAACTTTTCAACCGGTCCCACCTGACGAACAACCGGCTGGTCGTCAACACTTTCCCGGATTAACCGGCTAAAGTCAGCTAAGCCACCCGGCATGGCCATGATGACCTGAGCATTATGAATGGTGGCCGCAATCTTACGTCGGTTACGGATAATCCCAGCATCGTTCATCAGCCTTTCCACCTGTTCAGGACCATATTTAGCAACCTGGTTGACGTCAAAATTGGCAAAAGCCGCCCTAAAAGCCGCCCGCTTATTCAGTACCGTCCGCCAACTCAGGCCGGCCTGGAAGGCTTCTAAGGTTAAGAGTTCGAATAACTTCTGCCCATCATGGGTTGGCCGACCCCATTCCTGGTCATGGTAAATCACCATCGGATCATCGGCTGGTAAGTTCTCGGCCCAGTAACAACGTTCCACCATTTCACCCCCTTTTTAGGTAATAAAAAACACCCTAACGGGTGTTTTTTTGAATTACTTGTTTTCGATGTTCTTACGAGCGTCGGCTGACAAGTTATAGAATGATTGGATTCCCTTATAACGGGCAGTGTCACCAAGCAATTCTTCAATGCGCATCAACTGGTTGTACTTGGCAATCCGGTCGGTACGTGACATTGAACCAGTCTTGATTTGACCGGCGTTAGTAGCAACAACCAAGTCAGCGATGGTCGTGTCTTCAGTTTCACCTGAACGGTGAGAAACGATAGCCGTGTAACCAGCTTCCTTAGCCATTTCGATGGCATCCATGGTTTCTGACATGGTACCAATCTGGTTAACCTTGATCAAGATTGAGTTAGCGGCACCCATGTCAATACCCTTTTGCAGGTACTGAGTGTTAGTAACAAAGAAGTCATCACCAACCAATTGAACCTTTGAACCAAGGTCCTTAGTAATCGTAACCCAGTCATCCCAACGGTTTTCATCGATTGGGTCTTCAATCGAAATGATTGGATAACGGTCAGTCAAGTCTTCCAAGTACTTGATGAATTCTGAAGTTGAGAATTCTTCCTTGGTTGACCAACGCAAAACATACTTCTGCTTTTCAGCATCCCAAAGCTCTGAAGAAGCCACATCGACCGCAATGGCGATGTCCTTACCAGGCTTGTAGCCAGCAACTTCGATGGCGTTAATCAGGTACTGCAAAGGTTCTTCGTTGTTAGCAAAGTCAGGGGCGAAACCACCTTCATCACCAACTGAGGTAGCCTTACCATCAGCTTCCAACAACTTCTTGAGCTGGTGGAAAGTTTCTGAACCGTAACGGATGGCTTCCTTGATTGAAGGAGCACCAACCGGCATAATCATGAACTCTTGGAAGTCCACCTTGTTATCAGAGTGAGCACCACCGTTGATAACGTTCATCATTGGCGTTGGCATAACGTATGAGTTCATACCACCGATGTATGAGAACAAAGGCACACCCAATTCGTCAGCTGCAGCGCGGGCTGCCGCAATTGAAACGGCCAAGATGGCATTTGCGCCCAACTTACCCTTGTTTTCAGTACCATCCAGGTCAATCATGGCCTGGTCAATTGCACGCTGGTCGGTAACATCAAACTTACCTACCAGGGCCTTGGCAATGGTGTTGTTAACGTTGGCAACGGCCTTAGTCGTTCCCTTGCCCAGGTAACGTGACTTGTCACCATCACGCAGCTCAACGGCTTCGTGCTCACCGGTTGAAGCACCAGAAGGCACGATACCGCGACCGTAACCACCGACTTCGGTAATCACTTCGGCTTCAACAGTGGGGTTACCACGTGAATCCAAAACTTCGCGTGCAATAATATCTGAAATTAAAGACATCTTGAAATTTCTCCTTTTAGTTGCTGGCTTATATTAATAAATCCAAGGCAATTGTACCATTATTTAGTGACAAATTAAACAACATTTTAAGCCTGGAAAATCCGGCTTACTGGCCTATTCAATCGTCGTTTGGGCAATGTCAACTAGGTCCAAAAAGGCCTTGGGATGCAAGGCAGCCTTGCCGACCAAAACCCCATCAATGTCCGGTTGGCCCATGATGCTGCGAGCATTATCAACCGTGACCGAACCACCGTAGAGAATCCGAATCTTTTCGGCAATCACCGGCGAGTACAGATGGGCCAAAGTCTGCCGGATTAGGTGGGCCGCTTTTTGGGCCTGGTCGGCACTGGCAGCTTCACCTGAACCAATCGCCCAGGTGGGCTCATAGGCAATCGTCACGTTGCGGACCTGGTCCACTGCGACTCCAGCCAGGGCTGCCGCGACCTGGGCCACGGCGGGTTCCGCGTCCATGAACTGGGCATAAGCGCGCATGTCCTCATCAATGTCGATGATGGGCTTGAGACCATTACGTAAGGCGGCGTTGACCTTCAGGTTGACCGTAGCATCGGTTTCATTAAAGAACTTACGCCGTTCAAAGTGCCCCACTAGGACGTAGCGCACGCCAATATCAGCCAGAGCCCGCGGTGAAGTTTCACCAGTATAGGCGCCGTAATCTTCCCAGTGGACGTTTTCAGCAACCACCTGGAGGGGTGAATCCGCGGTTTGACGGACCATGTCAGCCAGGAAGATGTCCTGGGCAGCAATTCCCGCTTCAACCTGGTCAACCTGGGCTAAGGGTGGCATGACTTCATCTAAGAACTCGTGGACCTGGTGGGCCAGCTTATTCATTTTCCAGTTAGCGACCACGAAGGGCTTGCGTTGAATCTTGTGCTGACTCATTTTTCATCTCCTCGAAGCATCAAAATCATAAAGGCCGATTCAATGATTAGCAGCCAAATAATGTGGTCTGGGCTGGTATCGACCAGCATGAGGACAATGTAGGTCACAATCAGAATCCCCAGACCAATCCCGGTCTTAATCATCATCCGCTGGAACTTACTGCGGTTAATCTTATCGGTAAGGCGCTGGTTTTGCTCCTGGAGTTCAGAAACATCCAACTTTAGGCTTTCGACCTGGTCCAACAGGTTATCGTTTTCACTTTGTAAGAAATCAACCTGGGCCTGGGTTTCTTCATCGGCGACTTCTTCTTCGCGCCGCCATTTAAAAATTTTCATTTATCTTCTCCAATATTTATCATTTTAGCAAAAAGGCCGCCTAAAAATAAGGGTCGCTTGACAAAGTCGCCTTATCCTAGTAATATTTGGAAGGTTATCAACTGCAGTTGTGGCGGAATTGGCAGACGCGCAGGATTAAGGATCCTGTGTCCGCTTTAGGACGTGCGGGTTCGACTCCCGCCAACTGCATCTAAAAAAGCCAGCTCCTAAGAGCTGGCTTTTTGTGTGCTGAAGCTAATCAAAGCTATCACTAACACACCATCCATTATTCTAAAAACATCTTTATGCCACTTTATTGGACTTGCTTCGATTACATTTCCAGCAAAGTGTCTGTAAATTTTCGCGAGCGGTTAACCCACCCTTTGATACCGGCAAAATATGATCTATTTCGAGTAGCAGATGAGGTTCATCATTCGTGGACAAGCCACACAACTGGCAAGCATACTGATCACGAACTTTAATCTCCGTTCGCAAGTTATTCGTCATCAAGGCACGCTGCCCCTCAACAGTTTTATTAAACTTAATTTTATCTGCTAAGAATGAAGAAATCGCTTCGATTACATCACCATTCAATTTAATTCTGGTGATTTGAGAACTATTACCACCAGCACTCACATACTGGAACTTATACTCAGCATATGGAATTGTAATTTCGGCAAACTCGACACCTGTTTTTTCCATAAACTCTTTTTTATAGTGTTTCAAAATAAATTTTGGTGGGTTGAATCCCTTCGTGATGTCGCTCTCCCGTTCTTTCAAGTTGGCCACGGCATTCTCAATGCGCGAAACATTCTCGCCTATTTCCTGAATTTGTTCCAAATTCTCTTCAGTAGGCTTTATATTAAAATACTGGGTTAAATACTTTATTGGATCTTCAGAAGCTTTCCGTACAATCTGTAACGAAACATTACGCGTATGCGAATTATCCAATTCTTTTATGTTCCTGTCGCGAACATAATTGTCTCGGCTTGTATTTTCAAACGTCGCTAAATTCGATTGATTATCGACGCCGGTGGCCCTATCTTCAAATGAAAACACATCTTGATTAAAAAGTTCATCGGCATAGTGAGCAATCTCGTTATGCTCGCGAATCGTGTCATCAATCTTATTTTTATAATTTATGAAAGCATCACTCTTAAAATAGTTTTCTTTAAGCACATACCTGATAATTCGATACGCCAAATATCCCAACCCGGCTGCAATTACGAATGGCAACATCGTCGCCACGACAAACAAAAACAACCCCAACAAAATCACATAACCTAATAACTTACCCATGTATCATCTCCTCAATTTTTGGGACCAAATGTCATCACCACGTGGCGGCGCCCCTCTAATAAAAAGGGCTTGCTCTGTGACTTGAAGCCAAACTTCTCGTATAATCCGACGACCGGCTTCTGGGCGTTAATCATGATTTCCTTACCCGGATAGTGCTGGGCAATCGTCTCCATAACCGTATCCATCAGGCGGCGTCCTAGACCGTGGCCACGGGCGTCTTTAGCCGTCACCACCCGGCCAAAGCTAACCCGGCCGTCTTCGATTTCATAAATTCGGGTGTAGGCAATCGCCTGACCATCCTTGATTTCAAAGACATGGAGGCTGTCCTGATCCTTGTTATCGATGTCCTGATAGGGTTGTCCCTGCTCGACAATGAAGACTTCGGCCCGTAGGCGTAGGATTTGGTACAGTTCTTCCGGACTTAGTTCATTAAAACTTTTAACTTGCATGTTCAGCCAACTCTCCCTGCTTTTGCTTGTAAATGTCAACGCCAAGGGCCAACACGATAGTGACCATTGGCACCACCAGGGCCCAAGGGCCAATCACGCGGACCATCAGGCCGGTGATAAAACCACCCCCGGCGAAACTTAAAATAATGGTGATGGTTTCAGCCGCCACCCGGCGGGCCTGGGGGTCATGATAGCGCAGCCAGTCCAAGCCGGCCTCAGACACCTTACGGACGTTCCCAGTCATCATCAGCGGTGTGAAGGGATCGCCGTGCAGGCGCCGGAATTCCTGAAGTTCTGCGGCCGCTGCCAGGGCCATCACTGCGGTGGGTAGGTGCCCTAACTTAAAGGGGTACATGGCCAAGGCAATCGCAATTACCACTAGTTGGTAAACCATGACCCAGCGCTTGCGGAAGTCGTCAGAACGACCAGCCCGTTTAATCTGGTGCTGGAAAAAACGGACCAGGATAGTGCCAAAGATAAAGGCCCCGATTGACAGCGCGTACTGGCCGGCCCCATCTAAGTCACCGCGCCCCAGGTGTAGACCCAGCAGGATTAGATTCCCAGTCTGCAGACCGGCAAAGACCTCATTGTGCAGCAGGTAGGAATAGGCATCCAGGGCCCCAGCGGTCATGGTTAAGAGGCTGGCAAATAAGACGGTTTCATAGATTGGACCGGTGTTGTTTTCCGAATTATCCGTCATCCCCACTCCCCCTTCAAGCAAATAATTGGTTTTATTATAACAATTTAATTTGAAAAATAGGCACAAAAAAACCACCGGAAACCCGGTGGTTTAAGAGCTGATGCCGACTGCCGGACTCAAACCGGCGACCCCCTCATTACTAGTGAGATGCTCTATCAACTGAGCTAAGTCGGCAAATGAAGCACTCAGACATTATATCTAATAATGAACGATACTTCAACAACATTTTTAAAAATGTTGAAATACGGGTGACAGGAATCGAACCTGCACGGATTACTCCACTGGATCCTAAATCCAGCGCGTCTGCCAGTTCCGCCACACCCGCATGGCCTACGACAACCATTTAATATTATCGAATAAGGCCTTTAACGTCAAGTATTTTTATTCTCGTTCTGGTCAATCCGCCGCAGGGCAAAGACAAAGACCACCACCGTCCGGGCCACGGCATAAACCGGCACAATCAAAATCATACCGACCATGCCCCAGAGGTTACCAGCCGCCAATAAGAGCAGCATAATCGTCAGGGGGTGAATCTTGAGTGACTTCCCAATCATCTTAGGGTAAATCACACTGCCGACCACCTGCTGGACAATGGCCATGACAATCAAAATCAAGACCACCATCTTCCAGGAAATCGTACCACCGACAATCAGGGCTGGGATGACCCCAATCCAGGGACCAACGTAGGGTACGATGTTCGTAATCCCAGCAATCAGCCCCAGCAACCAGGCGTAGGGTTCCCCGATAATGAGGTAACCAATACTCATTGAAAAGCCGACAAAGACCATCTGGATGGCCTGACCGGAGATATACTTCTCAATCGTCCGGTCCATCTGCCCTGCCAGGTCAGCAATTTGGGCATTGCGCCGGTTAGGAAAGAACTTCTGGATGGCAGGCACCAGCCGTTCCCCATCACTGAGCATGTAAAAGAGCACGATTGGAATGGTCAGGATGTTAATTGTGACACTCGTCGCGGTGGCTACCACCGTCTGTAGGGTACCAGCAGTGAAGGACAGGAAGGTGCTAGCATACTGGCTAACACTGTTTTTAATGTCGTTATCGCTGACCGTAATATGCAGGCGGCGGAACCAGTGACTCTGGATAATTTCATTAGTTAGATGGCGGGCATCATTAATGGAAGAAGGCAGTGTCGTAATTAGGTTGGTCACTTCGGTCACAATCGTTGGCAATAGCATCCACATCGCCCCGAACACAACCAACAAAAAGATTAGGAAGGTAATCGTCACCGCCACGATATGGGGAATCCGCCGTTTACCAATCTTAATTTTCTCGACCAACTTCAAAATCGGCTTTAAGACATAGTATAGGAAACCAGAAATCAAAAGCGGGGTTAGGACTGTCTGCATAAACACCGAGAGTGGGTGCATGAGAAAGTCCAGGCGGGAGACGATAAAGACTAATAAGGCCAGGGCCAGGAGTTCAATGGTCCAGAAAAATATTTTTTTAGCTTTCGGGTTCGGAAACATCGGATACCTCATTTAGCTTCTTTAATAACTTGTGCTGTAAGGTCGGCAGGGACAGTTCGGCCCATTCGGTTGGACTAAAGTAGGCTTGGTTATCAGCGGGGTGTTGAACTTGGTGTTCCACCAGCCAGATTTCCCAGCGTCGGTGGGTAAAGACATGGACCACCGGTTTAACCGTTAGCTGCGGATCCTCAATGGCTTCGATGCAATCAATTGGTCGCAGGGGGAAGGTCCAAAAATTCGCCAGTAAACCTTGGGCCGGCCGCTTTTCAAATAAGAGTTTATCATCTTTTCGACTAATCCAGGCCACCCAACGCTGTTTGACCGGCTTAGCCTTCTTAGTCTTAACCGGGTACTGGTCCTCGACCCCGTCGCGGAAGGCCGCGTTGTACTGGCGGACTGGTGAATGCAGGGTGTCGGGGTTCTTAGCCTTCATATAAGTAGAACCCAAATCCATAATCGCCTGGTTAAAATCACCTGGGCGGTCGGGATCAACAATCGGCGCAATGGCGTCATAAAAAATCTTACGCGTCTTTGGCTGGGCAATATCCGCATCAATTTTCAACAACCGGCTAAAGACCCGGTAAAGGTTGCCGTCCACGGCAGGCACCACCTCGCCAAAACTAATCGAGGCAATCGCGGCGGCAGTGTAGGAACCAACCCCGGGTAAATCAGCCAGGTCGTCACTGCTTTCCGGCCAGTTACCTTTTAAATCGTTAACCACATAACGGGCGGCCTTCTGTAAGTTGCGGGCCCGGGAGTAGTAGCCGAGTCCCTCCCAGAGTTTTAATACCTGGTCTTCATCCGCGGCCGCTAAATCTTGAACCGTGGGCAGGGCAGCCATAAAGCGGTTAAAGTAATCCACTACAGTCTCCACCCGGGTTTGCTGCAGCATTAGTTCAGACACCAACACCCGGTAGGGGTCCTGGTTTTTGCGCCAAGGTAAATCATGGCGGCCTTCCTGGTCGTACCAGGCTAACAAGTCCTGCCGGAAACCTTTAATTTGTGCTGGGGTCCAAACTTCCATGAATAACATTATAGCACTTGAACTGGCCGCCCTTTTGGGGTATACTCATTTATTGTATAAAAAGCATTTGAAACATAAGGAGTATGATCATGGCATTGAAGAAGCCGCTCAACTCGTTTGCTCGTGCCCGCAAGGTCGGTCACGATGCTTCTAAGAAGAAGCGCCAAGCAGCGATTGCACAATTACAACAATGGGCCAAGGGTAAGACCAAGGAAATCCCTGACACGAAGTAAGAAACTAGCAGCTGCTAGTTTTTTCTTTTATCCGGCACCATTTTTGCCAAATGCCACTTTGCCTACTTGTTTATCTTGAATGGCTTAGTTTATACTATTACTTAATAACGTTGATTCCGGCAGGAGAATTGTACATATGATTATTGCCATTCAGTTAAAGCAGAAACGGCGCGCCATTTGGGCGGCAATCCTGGTCGTGGTGCTCGCCGTTCTGGTGGGGACCAACACGGCCTTCCCTAACAACATGGACGAAAGCGTCCGCCAATTCATGGCCAGCATCCAGTCTGGTTACGGTGACGTCGTCATGTCGATTGCCACCTTCCTTGGCTCACCAGTGATGGACTTTGTCTATGTTGCCCTGCTAGCCCTAGTTCTAATCCTAGCCGGCCTCTACGTGCCAGCCATCTGGACTTTGGGAACCATTATTGGTGGTCAGGTGGTCATGGCCATCATTAAGACCATTATCCACCGGGAACGGCCTTTGGGTCACCTCCTCAGCGACAACGGCCCTTCCTTCCCCAGTCAGCACGTCTTTGGGGTCTTCGTGGTCGCCTTCCTGATTATGATCTTGGTTTCACCCAATATCACCAACACCGTGACCCGCTATATCATTAACTGGTTGGTCATCACGATTGCCCTGATGACGGCCCTGTCACGGATGTATCTGGGTGCCCACTTCTTCACCGACGTGATTGCCGGATTCCTCTTTGCCTACGTTTGGGTGACCATCGCAGCTGGCTCCTATCCTAAATTCGCCACCTACCTTAAAGATCATTTCAAGCTTTTCCAATACCAGGAAATCTAAAAATACCAAAAACAAAAAGCCTGCCAGGCATCACCTGGCAGGCTTTTTTAATGCTTAAATATCGTAATCGTCGTTGTCCATGGCCTCAACCTGACCAAGCAGGTAACCGTTACCGACTCCTGAGAAGAAGTCGTGGTTGGCCGTAGAAGTTGAGATTCCGTTCATGACCACTGAGTTAACATCCTCGGGACCATCTGGGAACATCGCTTCCTGGCCCAGGTTCATCAGGGCCTTGTTGGCGTTATAACGCAGGAAGGTCAAGACTTCCTCAGTCCAACCAACCCCATCATAGAGTTCATGGGTATACTGCTCTTCGTTACTATAAAGCTCAAAGAGCAAGTCGTACATCCACTCTTTTAGCTTTGTCTGTTCTTCTTCAGACAGCTTCTTGAAGCCCAGTTGGAACTTGTAACCGATGTAAGTACCGTGAACAGATTCATCACGGATAATCAGCTTAATGATTTCCGCCACGTTTAACATCCGGTTGTGGCCCAGGAAGTACAAAGGCGTGTAGAAACCAGAGTAAAAGAGGAAGGTTTCCAAGAAGACCGAAGCGACCTTCTTTTCCAGAGCGGAACCGTTCTGATAAATGTCATTAATCCGGTTGGCCTTGTACTGCAGGTACTGGTTAGTGTCGGCCCAGTCAAAGATTTCATCAATCGTAGCCTTTTCGTTTAAGGTTTCAAAAATTGATGAATAGGACTTGGCGTGCACCGACTCCATGAACTGGATATTGTTCAAGACGGCCTCTTCCTTCTGGTTGACGGCGTCCTTCCGCAGGGAGGCAATCCCGTCCTGGGACTGCAGGGTATCCAAGGTTGTCAGACCCCCAAAGACCAGGTTCATCAACTCGCGCTCTTCGGGCGACATGTTGCCCCGCCAAGTCCGCAAATCGTTAGAAATTGGGATACGGGTATCCAGCCAAAACTGCTGGGTCAACTTTTCCCAGGTAGCCTTGTCCAGTTCATCTTC
The DNA here is from genome assembly GCA_029433155.1 of Lactobacillaceae bacterium L1_55_11. Taxonomy (GTDB): domain Bacteria; phylum Bacillota; class Bacilli; order Lactobacillales; family Lactobacillaceae; genus ESL0723. The sequence continues at coordinate 124,685 of JAQYTT010000003.1, read as the reverse complement.
AATGTGATTCCAGTTAATCGCTTGGTAGGAATCCTTGCTTACTTCTGCCATGGTTAATTTTCTCCTAGTTGTGCTTTAATCTTGGCATAGATTTTGGGGATTTCGAATTTGTTTCCCCTGAGTTCAAAATCAGCAATTAGCGGTACGCCGAATTTTTCGGCATACCGTTTACCAGTCAGTACATATTGGACGTTAAAATTGCGGTTCCCGGCCCCAATTACACCCTTAATGAGTTGACGATTATGACCAAATTCAACGTACTCACCGAGGGCGTTGGTCATAATTTCTTCAACTTCCGGACCGTCACCCGTCCCACCAGTCAAATAGGTGGGCACAATCACCACAAAGGGGTGCTCTTCTTGGGCATATTCAGTCTCGTCACCGATCAACTGGGCATCCAGTTGATCGCCGGCTTGCCGAGCAACGGCATCAAGTTTGTCAATAAAGGCCTGGGTGTTACCCTCAATCGTTGCATATAAAACCCTGACCGTCGACATTGAAATGACACCTCCCAATTATAGCAAGTTACGACCGTAGAATCGCCCTTTTTCAGACATTTATTAAAATTTAGCTGATATGTACGATTCGCCAAATGGCGAATCTTAATAGTCCTCAACTTAAATCGAGCAACTTTCACACTCGTTGACACCCGCTTCTTGGTTGTCATCGGTGAAGGTCCGAATGTAGTAGAGGGACTTAATACCCTTGTGGAAGGCATAGTTCCGTAGGATGGAAAGATCACGGGTCGTCATCTTATCCGTGCGACCGTTCTTCCAGCTGTACAGGCCTTCTGGCAAGGTTGACCGCATGAAGAGGGTCAGGGACATCCCCTGGTCCACGTGTTCCTGGGCAGCCGCATATACATCAATCACCTTACGCATGTCCACGTCATAAGCGGAAATAAAGTAAGGCATGGTTTCATTGTTCAAACCAGGGGCTGGGTAGTAAACCTTCCCAATCATCCCTTCCTGACGTTCCTCAACACGGTTCACAATTGGCAGCAGTGAAGCGGTCGTGTTGTTAACGTAAGAAATGGAGCCAGTTGGTGCAATGGCGTGGCGGTATGAATTGTAAAGACCATACTGCTTAACCTGGTCACGGAGTTCCACCCAATCTTTCTGATTAGGAATATGGTGACCTTCAAAGAGGGCCGCTACCTTATCGGTGTTTGGTGACCAGTCCCGGTTCACGTACTTGTCAAAGTAAGAACCATCAGCGTAGGCGGACTTATCAAAGTCATGGAAAGTCGACTTGCGTTCCTTGGCAATGTTCATCGAAGCCTTCAGTGAATAGTAGTTCAGAGTCATGAAGAAGACTGAAGTAAAGTCCAAGGCTTCGGCATCACCATAGTACATCTGATTCTGGGCAAAGAAGGCTGCTAGACCCATGGCACCCAATCCAACCGCGTGGTTTTCCTGGTTACCGTGTTCAACGGAAGGCACCACCTTCAGGTTAGAAGTGTCAGAAACGTAGGTCAAGGCCCGGATCATGGCGTCAACTGAGTGGCCAAAGTCCGGCGTCTCCATCATGTTAACGATGTTAATTGAACCGAGGTTACAACTGATATCTGAACCCAGTTCCTGGTACTCCTGCTCATCATCAATCTTAGATGGGGTTTCGACCTGCAAGATTTCAGAACAGAGGTTAGAAGAAATAACCTTACCAGCCACCGGGTTGGCCCGGTTAACCGTGTCTAGGTTAATAATGTAGGGATAGCCGGATTCCTGCTGCAACTTGGAGATTTCTTCTTCCAGGTTACGGGCTGGCAGCCACTGCTTCCGGATATTAGGGTTGGCAACCATCTGGTCATACTCGGCCGTAATATCAACATAGTTGAAAGGCACACCGTAGACCTTTTCCACGTCATCAGGACTGAAGAGGGCCATCTTTTCGTTGTTCTTGGTCAGTTCATAGAACTTGTCCGGAACGGTCAGACCCAGTGACAGGGTCTTAACCCGGACCTTCTCATCGGCGTTTTCCTTCTTAGTGGCTAAGAAGGTCATCACGTCAGGGTGGAAGACTGACAGGTAGACCACACCGGCACCCTGACGGGCCCCAACCTGGGAAGAAAAGGTAAAGGAATCTTCCAACAACTTCATGATGGGCACGATGCCACCGGCAGAATTATCAATACCCATCACTGGGGCGCCGGCTTCACGAATGTTGGACAGGTTGATACCAACCCCACCACCCATCTTGGACAGCTGGAGGGCGGAGTTCACCAGACGGCCAATTGAGTTCATGTTATCTTCAGCCTGGAGGACAAAGCAGGAAACCAATTCGCCACGGCGGGCCCGACCAGCATTTAAGAAGGAAGGCGTTGCCGGCTGGTAGCGCTGGTGAATCATTTCATCGGCCAAAGTCATGGCCAATTCTTCGTTACCGTCCGCATAAAAGAGGGCGTTCATCGCCACCCGGTCCAGGTAAGTTTCCACGTAGTACTGCCCGTCATTGGTTTTCAGGGCATACTGGTTGTAAAACTTAAAGGCCGACATAAAGGAACCAAACTGAAAGTGCTGGTCCTCTAAAAACTGATAGAGCTTCTTAATGAAGTCCATCGAATACTGCTCGATGAAACCCCGCTCCAAGAAGTCGTTATCGAACAACCATTCGAAGCGCTCTTCTAATGAAGGAAAGTGTTTCACATTGGGTTCCACGTTCTCCTTCAAGAAGGCCGCCAGGGCCTGGTCGTCCTTGGCCAACTGGATCTGGTTATCCTTGGGAATGTTAACTTGGTTATTCAGGTCAAAGTAGGTGACCGTGTTGAGATCGATATCTTTTAGTGGCATGGACGTCCCTTCCTCGTTTTAAAATTTGGGCAACAAAAAAGAACTAGGCGGTTAGTTTCTTTAATTCGTCCGGACGGAAACCACTGAAACTCTGGTCATCACTGGCCAAAACCACTGGGGTTTGGCGGTAACCCATTTCACGTAGTTCATCGACGTACTTCGGTTCCAGGTCGATGTTGATTTCTTGGAAATCAACCCCCTGGCGCTCCAAAAAGTTCTTGGTCATCTTGCATTGGATGCAGTTGTTCTTAGTAAATACAGTCACGGCTGACATAGTCGGACCCTCCTCTCAAATTAATAGGTAATTCTTACTCGGGTAATTGAATGTAAATACTAGTCTAAGCCTTTCTAACCAAATCGCAAGGTCAAAATAAGCCTTCACAAACATCTGTTCGGCCCGGAAATAGGCCCGGTGTAGGCCGCTCCGGCCCAATATTTTTTCAATTTCACAAGCCAGGATTTTTAGCAGAAAAAGCCCGGTTTTATGCCCTTGTGCCCCTGAGACTTTCCGCTTATTTTTTAATTTTTTGGCCGCGATGATTGCAAACCCTAAGTTTGTCTTTGTGAAATAATCACTTAGTCAATTTCACCAGCAATCCTGGCTAAGCCCACCCCCATGCTATCTAGCACTGGCCCTAAAATCTGCTATAATGAGAGGCAGTTGTATTTTTTGCTAATAATGAATTATAAGTGAGGTTCTGTTTTGGATTCTGGTCCGTCTATGCTTACTAATTTAGCTGTTATTATTGTCGTTCTCTTACTGGCCGTGCTCTTTACTTTGACCGAATATTCCCTGGTCAAGGTCCGGCTCAGCGCCTTAAAGGCCCGCCAGGATGACCGTACGAAGCCATCAAAGACGATTGCCCAGGCCATCCACATGGTCGAGCACCTGACTGAGTACCTGTCAACGGCCCAGGTCGGGATTACCCTGACCAGCCTGATTTTAGGTTGGGTCGGTGAAGAGTTCGTGGCGAACTTGATTTTGAGCACCCATGTCCTCCCGGCCGAATATGCCAACGGGGTTGCCTCAGTGGCCGCCATTGTCATCTTCACCATTATCCACGCCGTCTTTACTGATTTGGTCCCTAAGAACATCGCCATTGAGGAGCCAATTAAGGTCTTACTCTTCATTGTTAAGCCGGTGCGGTTCTTCCACGTGGCCCTCTTCCCCTTGATTTGGACCCTAGATCACCTGTCTAACGCCGTCACCCGCCTGCTGGGTTACGAGGTCGACAACGACCACGATATTTACTCGCAGACTGAAATTCTTTCCCTATCTAAGAGTGCTGCTGCTGCCGGTGAGTTGGATGATGAAGATTTGACCTTCATGCAACGCGCCTTTGAAATGAATGATAAGGTCGCGGCCGATATCATGATTGACCGGACTTCAATGGAAGTAATTGATGTCCAAGATACGATTGATGACGGGGTCAACCTATACCTGCACAAGCGCCATTCCCGTTTCCCAGTCGTGGCTGACAACGATAAGGATAAGGTCCTCGGCTATGTCTTTAACTATGACATGATTCGCCAGGCCCGGATTAATGGTAAAGACCCCATCGCAAGGATTATGCGTGAGATCCCGGCTGTACCCGAAAACATGGACCTGCACACGGTCATGGATGAGATGATTATGAAGCGCTCACCAATCGCTGTGGTTGTTGATGAATACGGTGGTACTGCTGGTATCATCACCGACAAGGATATCTACGAGGAGCTCTTCGGCAGTGTCCGGGATGAAATCGATGATGAGTCTGATGAATACATCGAGAAGCTGGGTGACCACCGCTACAAGGTTTCTGGTAAGACGACCCTTTATGACTTTGAGCGTTACTTCGACATGCAAAACAAGGAGTTTGACGACGATGAAGCCGTTACCCTGACCGGTTTTGTTTTGAAGAAGGATCCTGATTTCCGCGCCGGTGACACCATGCAGGTGGCTAACTTCCAAATCACCGCCCTGGACTATGACAACGCCTTTATCTCTGAATTCGCCGTCAAGGAGCTGCCAAAACCAGCTCAAGACACCAATGAAAACGGGGTCTTCGACCACGAAGAAGGCGATGACGACGATAAGTCCGATCACAAGCATAATAAGCGTGATAAGCAAAAGGATGACGACCGCGACAGCAAGCAAACAGATGCCCGCGACGACCGTCATTAAGATAATAAAAAAGCAGCCGTTTGGCTGCTTTTTGCTTGCTTTGAATTAGGCCCAGATGAGCACCAGGGCAATGATCAGGGCGGTAATGGCTAAGATGGCCCAGAAGAATTCGCTCAAATCAGTCTTGGATTGGCGTGACCGCCGCCAGAAGAGGTAGGCGACCAAAAATACTAAGGTAACCTTGGCAAAGCCTAGTTCGACATCGGCCAGGCCGTCCATTGACAGCTTGCCGAGCCGGGCCAAGTAGACAAAGTTTAGAAAGAGGGTCAGTCCGATAAAGATTGGGAAGCTCTGCTTCCCCTCTGGCCGCCGACTGGCCCAGAAAAAGAGAATCACTTCAACAACAATCAAACCAATTAGGAACTCGTAACCCATTTCTTACTCCCAGCATCTAGTGTGTGAAATCATCACTCCTTATTCTGCCGGTTTTGGGGTGAAATTACAAATGTTAAGCTAGGTTAGCCTGCTTTTGGCGACGGTGGCCGACTACCAGCCACCAAATGTTTACGGCTAACAAGATTAGCAGTACCACCAGAATAATCAATAGTACAGTCAGTGACTGCCAGAACTGGCGGTAATCATACTTAATGCTGGCGGGCACACTTTCAAACTGAACCTGGAAGTTAACCTTTTTAGCTGATTGACCACTACCGCTGGTTGGTAGGTCAACTACGTTGGTTTGATAAAGGGGGTGCTGGTTAACAAACTTAGCCAAGCTGGTTAACTGGCTGGCATCCTTAGTCTTCACAATCAGGTTATCGAAATACGACATGGACGCCATGGTATTGCCGTTTTCCTTTAATTCGGTATCCCGCAAGGGCAGGATCATCTGCTCATCAAGCTTATCAACCTTAGCCTGCTGTACGCCGGCATAGACCTGGGGCAAGACAGCATGCTTGGCCAAAACGCCGACGACCTTGTACTGGCGGGTATATTGGGCATTATCAATCAGCAGGTCCCGGTCAGTAAAGGTTTGGCCGAGTGGGTGTTCACTGGCAAAATCCGCCCCAACGATTACCGGCATGGCTGCCTTACTGTCCTGGTAGTCATCCGCATTAAAATCACGCCCATGGGCCACCTGAATATCAAAGGTCGCCAGGTAGCCAGGGGTGACCCCAATCAGGCCGTTTTGATCAGTTTGCACCCGGGTTTCAGCCTTCAAGGTCTTGGTTTCATTAATCCGGTCCAGGACCGCCGCAAAATTATGCCACTGTTCGTCCTCACTACTATCGGAAACAACTTGCGGACTTTTCTCTTGATTAGAAGCATCCCAGGCCAAGTAAACGTTAGCCCGGTTAATCGGCTTTAACTGCTCAGTCCCGCGCTGAATCTTGTAGGCCTGGTAGCCAACATAAGTAACTAATCCTAGGGACAGGACCGCAATCATCACTAAGGTGACATATGGCCACCGGGACTGCTTAGCATTACTGGTACTTTGCTTAGTCATTAATCTGCTACTCTCCTCTTCTCTGACTACCAGTTTACCCAAGTATGCCTGCCAGGCCAACGGTTGCAATCCAAGTTTAACCTAATTGTGATTTTAGTAACCTGAATGCAAAAATCGGTCGAAGGGTTCCAACATCAATGTTAAACTAGAGGGGTATTCAGATTTAAACCAGAAAGGAAATCCCATGGCCATTCACATTTACATGGTTCGCCACGGCGAAACTTACTTCAACCTACTGCGGCGCTTCCAAGGTTTTTCCGACGCACCTTTAACTAACAAGGGCATTGAAGACGGGCACAAGGCTGGTAAACGGCTAGCCCAAGTCCACTTTGACGGGGCCTATTCCTCTGATTTGACCCGGGCCATCCACACTGCCCGCTACGCCCTGTCAGAAAACCAGGCCGGTTCACCTAAGGAACCCGAACTCCTCCCTGATTTCCGGGAAGAGAACTTCGGTACCTTTGAAGGGGTGGATTCCCAAGTAACCCTGACCTTCCTCAACGGTCACGCTGACAAAATCTATCCGACCTACACCGACATGATCAACGAAAAGGGCATGGCCTATGTCATGGACCTCTTTGCCAAGTATGACCCCTATCAACTGGCCGAAAGTTATGACGACTTTACTACCCGGGTTAAGCATGGCTTTGACCAAATTAGCGCCAAGCACAGGGACGGCGACCAGGTCCTCCTGGTTTCCCATGGCACGGCTATTCGCGGGATTGCCGATATGTTTGGTCGCCCTGATATCAGTGAACAAGCCATCCAGAACGGATCCGTGATGCACCTTGACCTGCACAATGATGGCTCCACTGAAATCTTGGAATTTAACGATATTACCACCCAATTTACCAATCATCAATAAAAGAGGCATCAATGCAGAATCCTGAAACCCGGCCGGCCACCTTGGCCGGCCTTGCTTATAAAAACCACGGGGACCTGGACTATGAAATGACCGAACTGGCCGAACTAGCCCGAGCTAACAACTTAGACCCGGTCGCCACCTTAACCCAGAAAACCGACCGACCCGACCCCGGCACCTACTTTGGTAAGGGAAAGGTCGAAGAACTGGCAGCCGCCGTTCAATCCTACGAAGTGGACCTGATTGTCACCAATGACGAACTCTCCCCTTCCCAAATTCGCAACTTGGAAAAGCGGACCCAGGCCACCGTGGTTGACCGCACCGGCCTAATCTTAGACATCTTTGCCCAGCGGGCCCAGACCAAGCAGGCCAAGCTCCAGGTCCAACTAGCCCGGTTACAGTACCAGCTGCCCCGCCTGCGGACCAGCATGTCGGTTAGTTTGGATCAGCAAACCGGGGCCGGTGGCGGTGGCTTTACCAGCCGTGGTTCTGGTGAAACCCAACTGGAAGAGTCCCGGCGGCGGATTACCAGTGAAATGGTCCATATCCGCCACGAACTGGCTGACATTGAAAGCGGGGCCCAGACCCGGTCAGCCCAGCGCCACGACAGTGGGCTGCCTAGTGTCGCCTTAGTCGGTTATACTAACGCCGGTAAGTCAACCCTGATGAACCAACTCTTAAGCCGCTTTGGCGTCGGGGCCCAGGCCGACCAGAGCAAGCAGGTCTTTGAAAAGAACATGCTCTTTGCCACCCTAAACACCACCGTCCGTCAGCTGACCCTGCCAGATAAGAAGCAGTTCTTGCTGTCCGATACAGTTGGTTTTGTCTCCAAGCTGCCCCACGACCTGGTGGCTGCCTTCCAATCCACCCTGGCCGAGGCCGCCCAGGCGGACTTGCTCCTCCAAGTCGTTGATATTTCTGACCCTAACTACCAGAAAATGATGGCCACGACCCAGTCCACCCTAGAAAAGATTGGTGTAACCGGCCGGCCCATGATTACGGTCTACAACAAGGCCGACTTGGCCGATGTGCCCTATCCGACTGTTGATGGTCAGGAGAGCATTACCATCTCTGCCAAGGACCTCAAGTCCCAGGATGAACTGCTCGGTCTGATTAAAAAGGCCATCTTCCCAGATGTCCAGGTCGTTGACCTCTTCGTGCCCTTTAGCGAAAACAAGGTCGTGGCCCAGTTGGCGGCCCACCACACCTTCCTTGATGAAGAATATAGTGAGGATGGTACTTCTCTCAAGGTTGAATTAACCGGTGAGGAAGTCCCTCAATACGAAAAATTTATCCAAAAATAAAACACCCAGTTGGGTGTTTTTTAGTGCAAAGAAAAAGCAGCCACATCAGTGACTGCTTTTTAAGTTGCCCCTGCTGGGATCGAACCAGCGCATGGAGGTACCAAAAACCTCTGCCTTACCACTTGGCGAAGGGGCAATGCTTCATTTTGCCTGAAGCTAGGCAATGGGAGCGGTAGGATTCGAACCTACGAACCCGAAGGAACGGAGTTACAGTCCGTCGCGTTTAGCCAGACTTCGCTACACTCCCATGTCTCAAACAACTCTAATATTGTATCAAGTGTCTGAGCATAAAGCAAGTTAAAAAGCTGATTGCCAGTCAACGTTTAGCAGCTGAGACATCCGCTTAGCATAGGATGGATGGTCAACCTCACTGTTGATGACTGACTGGAGGGTTGAGAGATTATCGGTGATAATGCCATCGTTGTTCATGAAAATCATCGACTGCATTTCATCGGGATCGTCAATGTCCCAGGCAAAGACCTTCTGGTTCTGGCGGTGGGCCTGGTCCACGATTTCCTGGCTCAGCGTAGTCTGTTCCAGCGTATAGGCATTCGCCTGGGTCTGAGGCAGGACCAGGGTATAGGGCAGAATAAAGCTGGCCGGAATCTTGGGCATCATTTCCCGGGATTGCAGGATGACCGGGTAGGACAGAGAATGGAGCATGTTACCGTCTTGGACCATCCGCTGGCCGTACTTCTTGGTGAAATTTCGCATCATGTGGGGACTGTCCTGGGCGCTTACCTTGATTTCAACCAGGAGCTTTTGGTGCAGGCGCTCGGCCGTGGCCAAGTAGTCATCAAAACTAGCCACCGGCGCACTAAAACCGTTTTCATGGGCGGTTAAACTAGTGATCTCGTCTAAGGTCAGCTGGTGGGGCCGCTTATTAACCCCGGTCAACGCTTTCAAATTGGCATCGTGCATGACCACAAACTGGTCATCCTTAGTTTCATGCAGGTCCATTTCAATGTAGTCGGGATGGTGCTGGGCGGTTTTCTCCAGGACTGGAATCGTGTTTTGCACGCCGTTGACCCCATCCACGCCCCGGTGGGAGATGGTCAGGATGCTGGCCGGGTTGTTATAGGACCCAACCAGGTAGGTCACGTTAAAGCCAATCAAAACCAGGGCCACCGCCACCATCGTTAACCGCCGGGCTAAGGCCTGAACCCGCCGGGAATAGGTCCGCTTAAAGAGGGCTGGCCGGGTAGCTAGCGGAATTTGGCTGGGAAAGATCACCACCAGGGCCAGGACAATGGTTTCAAAGACCCCCATCAGTACCTGCACCACCTGGACACCAAAGGTCAAAACAATGGCCGAAGCCAGGGAAACACTGCGCCAGTGGTAGTCAAACCATAGCTGAAGGTGGACGCCCACGAAACTGCTTAGGCCGGTGACCGCCCAGGCTAGCAGGGAAACGAAGATCACCTGGAACAGGTAACGCCAAAAACGGGACTTGGTTGCCCGCCAGCTATTCGCAAAGGCTTGTTGCCAGGGCTGACCCTTGATTAGCATCAGGGGCAGGACCCGAATTAGCCGGACACCGACAAAAAACCAGACCAGGACCAGCACTAAGAGGGCTAGGCCGTAGAGCCAGTTGCTCATCAAGAAGGTAACCACGAAATCTGGTAGGACCAACTTCCGCAGCAGGCTGGAAGAAAAGAGGGTTGAAAAGGCCGGCAAAACCACGACCACGTAGGCCATAAAAAGTAGGAAACCGGGCCAGGAGAAGGAGCGCAGGTTGCCAAAAATCACGGCAAAAATTTGCCGGGGCCGGATTTCATGTCCTTCGGCAATCTGGTAAACCCCCACAATGGTCAGGGCAAACTGAATATAGGCGGTGACCATCACCACCAGGCCTAAGAGCAGGAGAAACCACAACGGCAGGGTCCCGTAAGAAAACAGGTCACCCAGGTTATTATAGGAAAGATAATTAATTCCAAAGAGAGCTAGAATCTCCTGAAATACCCAGCCGTAGACCGGGATAATGATGTGCTTGACGATGGCTGCCAGCCCAATAATTAGGACCAGGTAGCGCCACCAATTTTTGTAAAAGACCTGGCTGGCCCGCCATAGATACTGCATGGAATCCCCTCCCCTACTGGAGTTACTTAGCTCTCAATATAGCACTTTTATTTTTCCATGAACAATCACCAGTAATAAAAAAAGTGGTGTTGCCACAGCAACACCACTTAATTTAATGAATTTTACTTATGCTTTTGTCCAGGAAAAACCCAGTTCCAACGTCCCAAAATCTTGAGGAGCGATGGCACAATCAGCAGCCGGACAATGAAGGCATCCGAGAAGACTCCAAAGGCCAGCGCCAGACCCAGCGACTTAACCGTTGGATCGGAGTTCAAGGCAAAGGAACCAAAGACGGCAATCATAATCAAAGCCGCCGTAATGACGATTGGACCACTGTCTTGCAGGGCCACCGTCACGGCTTCGTCATTGTTACCGGTCTTAACAAAGATTTCCCGGGCTCGTGAAACCATGAAGACCTCATAGTCCATGGCCAGACCGAAGAGAATTCCGATGACAATCACCGGCAGGAAGGATAGCAGTGGAGCACCCTTACTAATACCAAAGAGGCTCTTCATGAAGCCGTCCTGAATAACCGCCGTGGTCAAACCAAAGGAAGCCAGCAGGGACAGGGCAAAGCCAGCCATGGCCACCAACGGTACCACGAAGGACTTGAAGACTACCATCAGCAAGATGAAGGCCAGCAGGATAATGATACCGGCAAAGACTGGGGTCGCCTTATCCAGCTTGTCAGTGATATCGATGTTCACCGCGTTAACCCCGGTCAGGGTGATCTTGGCATCGTAATCGTGCTGCGTAGTCTTAGAGTAATCCTTGATCTTTTGGGTCAGCTCACCAGTCTGCTTAGAAACCGAACCTTCCTTAGGAATGACAATCATCAGGGCATACTTGCCATCTGAACTAAGCTGGTACGGCTTGGAAGCCTGGGCCAAGACTGCTGCCTTAATTTGCTGGGCAGCCTTATCCTTGTCCTGGTCAGTTGGCATTTGGCCAGTCGCCTGGGCCTGGGCTGCCATTTGCTGCTGCGCTTGTGCCGTCAACTGCTGTTGCACCTGAGCAGCCTTGGTCTTATCGACTACCGGCACAATCTGCTTAGCGCCCTTCAGGTTTTGGATGTGGTCGGCCATCTTAGTCAGATTAGCCGCATTGTCCTGGTCCTTAGGGTCCAACTGAATCACAGCAACCAGCGGTGCGTTGACTCCTTCACCAAACTTATCTGAAATAATGTCATAGGCCTGACGTTCAGTCCGCTGTTCTGGCAAAGAACCATTGTAAGGCATGCCAAAGCGCATGTGCTGGGCTGGCAGGGCCAGACCAGCGAGGACAGCAATCCCAACAATCGTGACCACCCAAGGGTGTCCCGTCAGAAAACGAGTACCCCAACTTGGGTGCTTAACCATGTCCTGGACGGACTTGTTGTTAGGCTTAATGAAGCGGCCGGCCACTGAAATCAGGGCTGGCAGCAGGGTCAGGGCGGATAACATGGCAAAGAAGACGGCCACGCCAGCGGCAAAGCCCATCGCTGACAGGAAGTCGATGCCGACCAGGCTCAGGCCACAAACGGCCACAATCACGGTCACACCGGCAAAGATCACCGACTTACCTGCTTCACTAACCGCCCGGCCCAGGGCCGTTTCCCGGTCACCATCAGTGCTGGCCAAATCGGTCTTATACCGGTTCAAAATGAACAAGGCATAGTCGATCCCAACGGCCAGACTCAGCATCACGGCCAGGGTTTGGGCCACGTTAGCCAGGTCAAAGAAGTTGGTACCGATGGTGATTAGCAAGGTACCGATTCCCAGTCCCACCAGGGCGCTACCAATTGGTAGGCCAGCAGTGACAAAGGAACGGAACAGAATCAGCAGCAGGATAAAGGCCAGGACGATTCCGATAACTTCGGAAGTCCCACCCAGGTCCATCTTGGTGATTTGAACTGAGCCGGTGTAGGCCAGCTTAGTGCCCTGAGTATCAACCTTTTTGTCAAAGATATGGCGGATACCGTTGATGGTATCCGATGAAACGGCGGTCGGTCCCTTATCAAAGGTGATGTCGACATAAGTCGTCGTCTTATCACTACTGATAATGCTGCTGTCATAAGGGTTGGTAACTGACTTAACATCCTTACCATAGTCCTTATTAACCTGGTTAATGGCATCAGTGACCTGATTTTTAATCTGGTCCTGGCTCACGCCACCATCCTTCTTATTCTGGATCACGACCTTCATCGTTCCCGCATTGGGGTTTTGATTGAATTCCTTTTCCAGGGTTGATTGAATCTCAGTGGATGGAATGCCAGAAATTGACAGGCTGCTAGAGAAGTGTGAACCTCCCCCAACGGCCCCGGCAATCAGCGCTACCAGGAGGACTGCCCATCCCAGTAAGGTCCAATATTTATGCCGGTAAATCCACTTACCTAAACGTTCGAGCATGACTGTGCTCCTCCACTTTCCTAAAAACTAACTGCTAGCTATTTTAAACTGGGTCCCCAGGCGGGTAAAGAGGTAAAAATGATATACTGTTGATAAAAGCGACAGATTTTAAAAAGTGTATAGGATTTTTCATGGCCAATAAAACTGCCCAGCTGATGCGGGCCCATATTATCGAAACCACCATCAATATCATGCGGACGGTTCCCTTCTCCAAATTAAGCGTCAAGGAAATCTGCCAGCAGGCGGACATCAACCGTAATACCTTCTACCGTCATTTTCACGACAAGTATGACCTCTTAACCGCCGTCTTTGACGTCAGTTTCCAGGCCTTCTTTCAAAACATCGACCTGGAAGCTTTTAAACGGGGCCCTTACGCCCTTTTGAGTAATTTTGAACTGAGCCACTACCTGACCGCCCTGGACTTTCAGCTAAAGGATGAGGAGTTCAAGGCCCAGTTTAACCAGGAAATTTTCCGACAGTTCTTCCAGCTCTCCGATGATCCAGACTTTATCTGGACTTTGGGGCAGATGTTTATCGTCAATCTCTGGAATGAAAACCAGGCCCATCCCCTCAATCCGATTCGAGACGCCGACCGCCTGGATGAGATTATCAAGACCAAGCACTTTCCTAAGCAAAGTTAAGCTAGCAGACCAAACTTTTCAAAATGGGCCCGCAGGTACTTTAAGGTCAGGCTATCGGGCTTTTTAATTAGCTTGGCGGGCTGGCCTTCGGCCATTAAGCGGCCACCAGCGCTACCGCCCTTGGGACCGAGGTCAACCAGGTAATCGGCATTGGTCATCAAATCCAAATCGTGGGTAATCATCAAGATGGTTGCCCCTTTTTCTTTGAGCTTGCTAAAGACCGTCAGCAGGGTCTGCACATCCAAGGGATGAAGGCCGACCGAGGGCTCATCGAAGATAAAGAGGGTCTGGTTTTGCCGCTTGTTTAGGTGGTTGACCAGCTTCAGGCGCTGAGCCTCACCGCCGGAAAGACTAGGCGTGCTCTCACCGAGGTGGAGGTAGTCTAGGCCAATTTCATCAAGCAGGCGGAGCTGGCGCAAGATTTTAGGCTGGCTGGCTAAGACCGTCAAGGCTTCCTTCACTGAAAGGTTGAGCAAGTCGACGATGCTGTAGCCTTCCCATTTCACGGCACTAATTTCGGGCTTAAAGCGGTTGCCCTGGCAGACCGGGCAAATCTCTTGCACATCGGCCAGGTACTGGACATCCAGGGAAATCACGCCCAGACCGCCACAGTTGGGGCAGGCCCCCTGCTTATTGTTATAGGAGAAATCAGCAATCGTGTAGCCTTTTTCTTTAGCCTCGGGTAGGCTGGCAAAGAGCCGGCGCAGGTTATCCATGATACTGGTATAAGTGGCCACGCTGGACCGAGTGTTTTTACCGACCGGTTTGGCATCGACCGTAATCACGTGTTTGAGCGGTGTCTTTAGATTGGTGACCTGCTTGGGTAGGTTCTGACCAGCACTCTGGTCTTCAACGGCTGGTGCCAAGCTGGCCATAATCAGGCTGGTTTTGCCGGCCCCGGAAAAGCCAGTAACCGCAGTCAACTGGTCCCCGGGAAAGGTCACCTTAATATCATTTAAGTTGTAATAGTGCTGGACTTCGATGCTAGTGTCTAGCTTAGGGTCTGGCTCCAGTGGCGGCACCTTGGCGTGCATAATATCGGCCTTACCAGACAGGAAGGGACCAATCAAAGAATCCGAGTCCTTTTCCAAGGCTTTCGGCGTGCCCTGGGCAATCACTTTCCCACCGGCATCGCCTGAACCAGGACCAATTTCAATAATCCAGTCGGCCGCGGCAATCACGTCGACGTTGTGGTCAACGACCACCAGGGAATTCCCCTGGTCAATTAAGGCCTTAAAGACCGAAATCAGGCCGCGGATGTTGTCTGGATGGAGGCCAATCGAAGGCTCATCTAAGACATAGAGCACCCCGGTCGTTTCCGTCCGCAGGGTCTTGGCCAGCTGAATCCGCTGCAATTCACCAGTTGACAGGGTATTGGCACTCCGTGACAGGGTTAGATAATCCAGACCCAGCTCCAAAATTGGCTGAAGGTTGCTGGTCAGGTTGTCTAAAATCACTGACGCCAGTTGTCGCATGTTAGCGGGCAGCCATTCCTTAGTCTGCTTAACCCAGTTGGGCAGCTCGCCCAAAGTCAGGTCGGCTACCTGGGCAATGTTTTGTCCGGCAATCGTCTGCTCCAAGAGCTTAGGGTTCAACCGCGTGCCGTGACAAACCGGGCAGGTCGAAAAGTGGAAGAACTTGTTCAAACGCTTGATAGCGCCATCACTCTTGGAAGTTTTCAAAGAGTCATAAACGGCGTCGTAGGCGTTTTCATACAGAGAATTCATGTTGTGGTAAATCCGGCCGGTGGAAGTATTCAGGTCGACTGGATAGCGCTTTTTCGGACCGTGGAGAACAAAGTCCCGGTCCTTTTCCGGCAGGTCCTTGAAGGGAATGTCAATGTTGACCCCCCGAGAAGCGGCAATCGTGCTCATAAAGCTCCGACCCGGCAGGCGCCAGGAAGCCACCGCCCCATCGCGGATTGACAAGTTCTCATCCTGAATCAGCATGTCCGGATTTAACTGACGGACTTCACCAGTCCCATGACACTCCGGGCAGGCGCCACCGGCGTTAAAGGAAAAATCTTCAGCAGTCGGCACGGCAAAACGGACCCCACAGGTTGGACAAACGATATAACCTTCATGGCTGCCATCATCACTGGGCTGTTCAAAGGCCTGGGCGATGGCCAGGTTAGCCGGTACCCGGTGACCATTGGGACAGACTGGTGAACCCAGGCGGGAAAAGGCCAGCCGGACCACGTTAAAGAGCTCGGTCAAAGAACCGACCGTGGAACGTTCGGAAGGCACCCCGGGGCGCTGCCGCAGGGCAATCGCAGATGGAATGTGGCGGACCTCGCGCACGGCCGGCCGGTTAGCCTGACCAATCCGACGCCGAGTATAGGTTGACAGGGCCTCCAGGTAACGACGGGACCCCTCGGCATAGAGAATCCCCATCGCCAGCGAACTCTTCCCAGAACCGGATGGTCCTGAAATCGCCACAAACTGGTTTAAGGGGATATCGACATCAATGTTTTTTAAGTTATGAACCCGGCCACCGCGGACCTCGATTCGATCAATTTTTTCTGCCACGCTAACCTCCTGCAAATACCGTTAATCAAGTACTACTCTATCTTTTCGGCCCCCTGATTGCAAAAAATTAGGCCACAAAAAAACAGCCCCATAAGCTGTTTTTCTTTTAAATAAATTTAGGCGGCGTCACTGTGACGACTTTCGATGTAGTGGGCCTGCAAAAGACGGCTAGCAAAGAAAATCATAGTCCCAACAATCAGGCTGGAAACGGTCACGTCACTGAGCCAGTGGGCACCAATCCGGACCCGGCTAAGACCAGTCAAAACACCCATACCAATCCCAAAGTAAACCATCACCTTCTGCCAGCTAATGTTTTTACGTGGCACGAAGAAGGCTAACCAGAGATAGAGCCAACCAGACATGGTATGCCCAGATGGGAAAGAGTTATGCCCCGTCTTCCCGTTTAAGTGGTACCAAGGAGTAAAGTTACTCATGTGGTTAACCATTTCGTAAGGACGGAAACGGCCCCAGAGGACCTTCATTTCGTTAATAGTCGTCGTAGCGGCCAGCACCAGAGCAATCCCAACCAGGGCGGCCATCAGCAAATAGTTCAGGTCGCTAGCCCCCTTGCGTCCAATCCAGTAATAAAAAGCAATGGAAATAAAAAGTGTTAATGCGATTGCTAAGCTCCAACGCAGGGCTTCGGGGTAGTTAGCAACAGCGGCAGTGTTGTTAGCCATCCCCATTGGGCGCCCCTTTTGAATGTTGTGAATCATTGAAAACGTGTAACTTAACATATCCATTAACACAGCTAGCATTTGATTTAAGGCCATCGCTAGCAGGCTGGCCGTCATAGCATATCGTAAAACATTCCCCTGAACCTTAAACCAGGTAATCCAGGCCAAGATTTCAAAGGCAGCAAAGAGCACAACGTTAGCCCCCTGATCAGCGTAGTTTTGGAAAATGTTTCCAAAAATCGAGTTCTGATCCATGACGGTTGAACTAACGTTTTTATCAAAGAAAGTAGCAAAAAGTAAAACGGCAAAACCAATAATTAAGAAAGTTGTGAGTGTTTTCTTCTCCCCAGTGGTTGTCACAAAGCGGTTACGTGTGTCTTGAATCAACGCCCCAGTATTGGAGCTCTCCCAAATAGACATCGGCAATTCTTCCTTTCTTTTTATGCCTTCATTATAAAGTTTGGCTAAGCCAAAAAGGAACCGCGATTTTAGCCAGGGACAAATACTGGGGATGTGCCTTTATAAGCTACAGAAACCGCTCGGAGACTGGGTTTTGAAACTGGGCTACACCAGAAACTTTTACTAAAAATATACAAAAAAGACCCCCGCGGAAGTCACTTCCGTGGGGGCCTCTTCTTAGCAATCAGACTCAGCGATTAAGCTTCATCATCACGCTTACGGGACTTGTAACTAGCACCTAGGAGCATGCCTAAGCTTGCCAGCGTCAAGCTAATCATACCAAGGGTATTGATATTTTGAGCCTGGCGACCCGTATTTGGCAGCGCACTCGTAACCGTTGGGTAGCTGTAGCTTGCACCGGCACTTGGTACCGCTGGGGCTACGTTCTGGTTAGGGCGTTGCTGGTTAGCAGTTGGCTTCTGTTTACCTGGGATGTTGGCGCTGGCTGGGTCAACGTTTTGGGCGTCCAGGATTGCAGCCTGGGCATCCCGGTTGATCTGGGCCAGTGCCTCTGCAGTTTGAGCGTTGGTAACCTTCAGCAAAGCCTCGGCAACCACGGCGTCAATGTGAGCCTGACGGTCGGCCTTCTGGGCTGCTGATAACTGGGCGTTATTAGCAACGTTGGTCTTAGCCGACTGGCCGGCAGCCTTGATGGCTGCTTGGCTAGCCTGACGCTGTTGGTCAAGGCTAGTACCAGGTTGGTGAGACTGCTTAATTACTGCCGTCTGCGCGTTGGTCTGCTTAAGGGCGTCGACGTTTTGACTCTGAGTAATCTGCTTCAAGGCCGTCTGGGTAGCCGCATCTACGGCCGCCTTCTGCTCAGTCTTTTGCGCATTAGTCAAAGTTGGGTCGGCGTCAATAGCAGCCTTGGTTTGGTTAGCAGTGTTTTGCACATCCGTTTGAGCCTTGGTCTTGGCAGAATCCATCGACTCACCTGGCGTGTGCAGCTTCATCAAATCATTAACCGCCTGCTTTTGCAGCTGGTCAACCGTGTTGGCATCAGTGGCAGCCTTAATCTTAGTTGCCGCCGCAGCTGCAGCCTGGTCAACGGCCGCCTTTTGGTCGGCCTTTTGCTGGCTAGTCAGCGTTGGATCGGCATCGATTGCGGCCTTAACCTGCTTAACGGTTTCGTCAACTACGGCGCCAGCGGACTGCTTTTGGTTATCAACCGTTTGTCCAGGCTGGTGGGCCTGAGCAAACTGCTGACTAGCATCGCTAACTGCCTGGTTAATGTCAACGGCAGAAGTGGCATTCTTCACCTTGTTTGCAGCGTCGGCAGCAATGGCGTCAATCTTTTGCTTCTGGGCGGCCTTTTGGGCATCCGTCAAAGTTGAATCGGCGTCAATAGCAGCCTTGGCCTTATCAGCGGCCTGCTGAATCTGGTCATTAGCCTGCTTTTGCTGGTTCGTGACTGGCTGGCCGGCCTGATGAGCGGCTTCGAAGGCTTTTTGGGCCTGAGTAACCGCGGCATTGGCCGCATCAGCGGTCTTAGCCTGGTTCAAGGCATCCTGAGCCTGCTTAGCAGCGGCATCAACCGCATTCTTCTGTGCCTGCTTCTCAGCGGCACTCAAGGTTGGATCGTTATCAATCTTATCCTTGGCAGCCTGAGCAGCATTGGTAATGGTCTGACTAGCGGTCTGCTTTTGAGCATCAATCGTCTGACCGGCTTGGTAAGCACCGTTAATCTTGGACAAACCATTATTAACCGCATCCTGAGCCTTTTGCGCGGTGTCAGCCTGGTTCAGAGCCTGCTTAGCAGCCGCAACGGCATCATCAACGGCCTTCTCCTGCGCCTGCTTTTGGGCATCGGTCAGGGTTGGGTCATTAGCAATCTTATCCTTCGCAGCCTTGGCAGCGGCGTCCAGTTGGTCGCTAGCAGTCTGCTTCTGGTTAGTCAGTGGCTGACCCGCCTGATGGGTACCGTTAATCTTGTTGATACCATCATTAGCAGCTTGCTGAGCATCCTGGGCGTTCTTAGCCTGGTTAACGGCATCGCTGGCAGCCTGAGCAGCCTTGTCGACGGCCTGTTCCTGGGCAGCCTTAGCGGTAGCATCCAGGGTTGGGTCGGCTTCAATGGCAGCCTTGGCCTTGTCAGCCGCCGCCTGAATCTGGTTCTGGCTGGCCTGCTTTTGATTGCTGATTGGCTGTCCTGGCTGGTGGGCCGCATTAATGGCCTTGGTTCCGGCATCAACGGCAGCCTGAGTGGCCTGACCGGTCGTGGCCTGTCCAATGTTCTGGTTAGCCTGGGTGAGGGCATCCTCAACCGCCTGCTTCTGATCAGCCTTTTGTGAATCATTCAAGGTCGGATCAGCGGCAATGGCGGCTTCGACCTGCTTTGCCAAATCATTCAGCGTGGTCTTGGACTGGGTAACCTGCTCGGTCACTGGCTTGCCTGGCTGGTACTGGGACTCAATGTCTTTGGTACCATTCTGGGCAGCCGTGGTAGCGGCTTGCGCCGTCTGCGCTTGGTCAATGGCTGCGGTTGCCTTTTGCAAGGCGGTTGCCACGTTTTGACTCTGGGTCTGCTTTTGAGCATCCGTCAAAGTCTGGTCGGCATTGATCTTAGTCGTGGTCTGGTTGGCCACATCCGTCAAGTTAGCCTTGGCCTGCTGGGTCTGTTCCGTAATTGGCTGACCCGGCTGGTGGGCATCTTGGATAGCCTTAGCACCGTTTTGGTAAGCACTCTGAGCAGTTTGGGCATCCTTAGCACTGCTAATTTGGTCACCGTACTGCTTTGCCAGTGTTGCTACCTGCTTGGTCTGGGCATCCTTGTCGGCCTGACTCAAGGTGTTATCAGCCTTAATGGTTGCTTCCGTCTGAGCCACAACGGCATCCAAGTTAGCCTGGTTGGTCTTAACCTGGTTGTCAACTGACTGGCCTGGCTGGTGAGCCTGCTGGAAGTCATTTTCAGCACCACTCTGGCCCTGGTTAATACCATCAGCATCAGTAGCAGCGTTGATCTTATCCTTCGCAGCCTGAGCAGCCTTATCGATGGCTGCCTTTTGCGCCTGCTTCTGCGCATCCGTCAAAGTTGGGTCGGCATCGATTGCTGCCTTAGCCTTGTCGGCCGCCTGATTAATAGCGTCCTCGGCCGCCTCCTTCTGGTCAGCCAGTGATGGGCCGGCCTGGTGGTCACTATTAATCTTGTTCAGGGCATCGTCGACCGCATCAGTAGCAGTCTGGGCGTCCTTGGCGTTTTGAATCTTGTTCAAAGCATCTTGGGCAGCTTGGTCAACAGCAGCCGTCTGGGCCTTCTTTTGATCAGCGCTTAGCGTTGGATCGGCATTGATAGCGGCCTTGGCCTTATTAGCAGCATCAGTAACTGCATCGGTAGCCGACTGCTTCTGCTGGTCAACGCTCTGACCTGGCTGGTGAACCTTGCTAATGTCTGACTTAGCCTGGTCAACAGCGTTTTGAATGTCTTGGGCATTCTTAGCATCGCCAATTGATTGCTTTGCCTTAGCCACATCTTGGTCAACCTGACTATCCTGGGCCTGCTTTTGAGCAGTCGTCAGGGTAGGATCAGCGTCGATAGCGGCCTTAGCCTGCTTTGCCAAATCATCAAGGGCATTGTTCTGGTCGGTCTTAGCCTGGTCAACACTCTGACCTGGCTGGTGAGTATCAGTAATGGCCTTTTGACCGTTGGCAAGGGCCTGGTCGATGGCCTGGGCATCCTGGGCCTTGGCTAAGTTGTCACTGGCCGTCTTGGCCGCATCATCAACTGCCTGCTTCTGGGCCGTCTTTTGGGCGTCCGTCAAAGTAGGATCGGCGTCAATGGCCGCCTTGGTCTGGGTAGCTGAATCAGTCAACTTAGTAGCTGCCTGAGTTTGCTGGTCCTTGACCGGCGTACCAGCAACGTGTTGCTTACCCATGTCAGTCGTACCGTTATCACGGGCCGTCTGAATATCTTGGGCATCGGTGGCCGTGTCAATCTTGTCCTTGGCCTGACTAGCCGCTGCACCAACCGCATTCTTCTGAGCGGTCTTAGCAGCCTGGTTCAAACTAGGGTCGGCATCGATTGAAGCCTTGAGCTGGTTGGCCTTGGTGTCAACCGCGTTCTTGGCATCATTCTTAGCGTCTTCTAGCTTTTCACCGGCTTGGTGAGCACCATTAATCGCCTGAGTACCAGTGGTTTCAGCATCCTGAACGCCCTGGGCATCAGCAGCCTTGTTCACGGCGTCTTGCGCCTTGGCCAAGGCATCCTTGACGGCCTGCGTTTGGGTAGCCTTTTGGGCATCCGTCAAGGTCTTGTCAGTGCTGATGGCATCTTGAGCCTGCTTTGCCAGGTTATTCAAGTTGTCACCGGCAGCACTTTGCCGGGCGGCAACTGACTTGCCACCCTGGTGAACCTGCTTCAATGACTGAGTACCAGCAGCCTGTTCGTTTTGAATGTCTTGGGCATCGTTAGCTTGGTTAACCTTGGCGCTAGCCGTCTGGTTATCCTGGTCAACGGTTGCCTTCTGGGCATTCTTTTCAGCGGTCGTCAGTGTTGGGTCGGCATCAATCGCAGCCTTGGCATCGTTAGCCGCCTGGTTGAGGGCCGTGGTTGCGGCGCTCTTCTGGTCGGTCAATGCCTGACCGCCCTTGTGAACGGCGTTCACGTTTGCCTGACCATGGCTAGTAGCATTTTCGATATCTTGGGCGCTGTTTGCCTGACCAACCGCCGTCTTAGCATCATTAGCCGCCTTATCAACTGCGGCTTGCTGATCTGACTTGGCCTGGTCATTTAGGGTTGGGTCAGTAGCGATCGTCTGCTTAGCCGCCTTAGCCGCCTGGTCGATAGCATTATCAGCATCAGTACGCTGGTCAGTCAGGGACTTGCCAGACTTAGGCAGGTTAGCAATGTTTTGCTCAGCCTGGGCCTGCTTATCGGTAATACCCTGGGCGTCAGTGGCTTGCGTCAGGTCAGTTTGAGCAGCCTTAACAGCGGCATCAACCTGGTTCTTCTGAGCAGCCTTGGCCTGGTTATCCAGGGTCGAATCGTTGTCAATCTGCTGCTTAGCCTTGTCGCCAGCGCTTTGAACGGCCTGCTTTGCAGTCGTCTGCTGGTCAGCCACGCTTTGGGCCGGCTGGTGGGCCTTGCTGATGTTGGTCTGACCTTGCTGAGCCAGGTCCTGGATGCTTTGCGCATCAGTAGCCTGGTCAATGGCCTGGTTAGCAGCATCGGCAGCCTTTTGCGCGGCGGCCTTCTGGTCGGCCTTTTGCTGACTAGTTAAGGTTGGATCATTATCGATGGCCGTCTCTGCTTGCTGGGCCGCAGTGTTAACGGCCTGCTTGGCAGTGGACTGCTGGCTAGTAACTGGCGTACCAACTACGTGCTGGGCATCCATCTTCTTTTGACCATCAGCTGCTGCATCAGCAGCACCCTGGGCAGTCGTGGCATTGTCAACGGCGTCCTGGGCCGCCTTGGCAGCTGCGTCAACCGCAGCCTTTTGCGCCTGCTTTTGGTCCGTGGTCAAAGTGGCATCGTTATCAATGTCCTTCTTAACCTGGTTAGCGTGGTCAGTGACGGCCGCCTTCTGAGCGGTCTGGGTGTCAGTGACTGGCTTACCTGGCTGATGGACTGCCTTAATAGCGCTTTGGCCATTGGTAGCAGCATCCTCAGCCGCCTGAGCATTTGATGCCTTCGTGATATTGTCGGCTGCCTTGGTAGCAGCAGCATCAACGGCGTTCTTCTGGGTCTGCTTTTCAGCATCCGTCAGGGTTGGATCACTGTCAATCGTGTCCTTAGCCGCTTGAGCCGCCGCCGTAACGGCCTGCTTCTGGGCATCCTGGGTTTGTGAAACTGGCTGACCGGCCTGGTGGGCCTTGTTAATCTGGTCCACGCCGTCCTTAGCTGCATTTTCGGCCGCCTGGGCAGTTGTGGCACTGTCAACGTTGTTCTTAGCTTGGCTAGCAGCCTGATCAACCGCAGCCTTTTGCGCCTGCTTAGTAGCATTATTCAAGGTGTCATCGTTATCGATGGCCGTCTTGGTCTGCTGAGCAGCAGTATCAATGGCCTGCTTTTGAGCAGTCTGCGTAACGCTAACGGCCTGACCTGGCTGATGAGCACTAGCCACTGTGTTGGAACCGTTCTTGGCGGCGTCTTCAGCAGTCTGGGCGTTTGGGGCCTGGTCAACGGCAGCCTTGGCATTGTTAGCAGCGGTTTGAACCGCCTGCTTCTGACTAGCCTTAGCAGCATTATCCAAGGTTGGATCGTTATCGATAGCCTGGTTAGCCGCCTTAGCCGCATCATCAACCGTCTGCTTAGCAGCGGTTTGTGTATCGGTCAGTGGCTGACCGGCTTGGTGGATACCGTTAAGGGCATCTTCACCCTTCTTAGCAGCATCCTGGATACCCAGGGCATCCTTAGCGGCATCAACCGCGGCCTTAGCCTGGCTGACCGCCTGGTCAACCGCATCACTTTGAGTCTGCTTTTGGGCGTTGTTCAAAGTTGGATCGTTAGCAATCGAAGCCTTGGCATCCTTGGCAGCATTGTCAAGGGCCTGCTTCTGGTCACTTTGCTGACCGCTAACGGCTTCACCAGACTTTGGTACCGTGTTGATAGCGGACTGGCCGGCCCGGCTAGCATCTTCAACGCTTTGTGAATCTTGGGCGTTTTGGATGTTTTGCTTTGCCGTAGCAGCCGCTTGGTCAACCTGGTTACTCTGGTTTGTCTTATCGGCATCGTTTAGGGTAGGGTCGGCTGCGATTTGGGCCTTAGCTTGGCTGGCTGCTTGCTCAACCTCGCTAGTAGCCTTCGTCTGCTGGGTAGCAACTGGGTCGCCGGACTTCTGCACGCTGATAACCTTGTTAATACCCTGACTTTGGGCATCAGCAATGTGCTGAGCGTCCGTAGCCGCTGAAATCTGATTATCAGCTTGGGCAGCAGCGGCATCGACACTGCTCTTTTGAGCGGTCTTAGCGGCGTTGGCCAAGGTAACGTCATTATCAATCTTGTCCTTGGCCTGGCTGGCGGCATCCTTGATGGCTGCCTGAGCCGTATTCCGCTGGTCGCTGATGGCCTTGCCTGGCTTGTGAACACCGGTAACGTTGGTGTCGGCCTGCTTGACAACATCTTCGATGCCTTGGGCAGTTGTGGCAGCATCAACGGTGGCGTTAGCCTGTTGAGCAGCTTCATCAACACCCTGTTTCTGCGCCGTCTTTTGGTCATCCGTCAGAGTTGGGTCAGCATCAATGGCGGCCTTAGCAGTAGCACCTGTCTGACCAATATTGGTTTTGGCATCATTTTGCTGGTCGCTAATTGACTGGCCTGGCTGGTGCTGGTTGCCAATGCTTTGCTCGCCGTTTTGCTTTGCATCCAGAATTGCTTGGGCATCAGCTGCCTTGGCAATCTGGTCGTTAGCATTTTGGGCAGCGGCATCAGCGGCAGCACTCTGGTTAGCCTGGGCCGCGTTGTCCAAGGTTGGATCGTTAGCGATGGCCTGCTTTACAGCAGCCAACTTGTTAGCAATCTCAGCCTTAGCATCGGTCTTGGCGTCTTCTAACTTTTCACCGGCATGGTGCTGGTTGTTAATGGCCTGAGTACCGGCATTTTCAGCGTCGGCAACCCCTTGGGCAGTCGTGGCATTGTTAACTGCCTGAGTAGCCTGGGCCAAAGCGGTGTTAACTGCATTGGTTTGGGCCTGCTTCTGGGCGTCGTCCAAGGTTGCATCAGTACTAATCTGGTTTTTAATCTGATCAGCCGCTGATAGCAGGTTGGTCTTAGACTGGTTAGCCTGATCATTGACCGCTGCACCAGGTTGGTGAACACCATTAATGTTGTTCACACCAGTGTTTTGGTCATTTTGGATAGACTGAGCGTCCTGGTCACTGTCAATCTTGTCGCTGGCCTGCTTAGCCGCGGCATCAACTGCGGCAGCCTGACTAGCCTGAGCGGCATTGGTCAAGGTCGTGTCAGCGGCAATGGCCTGCTTTTGTTGGTTAACAGCGGCAGTCAGCTGAGCCTTAGCAGCAGCCTTTTGGGCTGGCAGGTTTTGACCTGGCTGTGGCACAGCGGCAACGGCCGTAGCACCGGACTTACCAGCATCCTGAGCACTTTGTGCATCAGTGGTCTGGTCAATCTTGCTGTTAGCCTGTTCGGCGGCCGCATCAACCTGGCTCTCCTGGTCCTGCTTCTGGGCAGTGGTCAAAGTTGGGTCAGCTTCAATCTTCTGCTTTGCAGCGGCAACCGCCTGGGTTACTTGCTGCTTAGCATCAGCTTGGTGCTGGCTGACAGGTTCACCGCTCTGATGAACGGCGTCCAAGTCCTTAACGGCCTTGGCCTGAGCATTTTCAATGTCCTGGGCGGTCTGAGCCTGGCTGATAGCGGTATCGGCCTGCTGCAAAGCCTGATCAATGGCGGCCTTTTGGGTCGTCCGGTCGGCGATGTTCAGCGTTGGATCAGCGTCGATGACTTTCTTTTGGGCATCGGCTTCAGCCTTGGCAGCTGCCTGGGCATTGCTTTGACGGTCAGCAACCGCCGTACCGTTTTGGTGGCTAGCCGTAATCTTGCCCTGACCTTGCTGAGTGGCATTTTCAATGTCTTGCGCAGTCTGAGCTCGAGCAACGGCCGTTTCAGCGGCCGCAGTGGCCTGGTCAACCGCCTGCTTCTGACTGGCCTTTTGGTCATCAGTCAAAGTAGGGTTGGCATCGATGGCCGCCTTGGTGTTAGTAGCCTCCTGATCAAGGGCTGACTTAGCATCGGTTTGACGGCTAGCAACTGATTCACCGTTCTGGTGGTTCTTGTTGAGCTGTGCACCGGCCTGGTCAGTATATTCCTTAATCTGTTGGGCCGTAGTGGCGGCATCAATCTGACCGTTGAGTTGGTTAGCAGCCTGGTCGACTGCGGCCTTCTGCTGGGTCTTTTGAGCATCCGTTAAGGTAGGATCAGCATCAATAGCCGCCTTGGTCTGGTTAGCCTGCTGGGTAACCAGGTTCTTAGCTGCACTTTGCTGGTCGCTAACTGGCTGCTGGGCCTGGTGGATAGCCTTCACACCAGCAATGCTTTGCTGGTTGGTGTCCATCAAACTCTGCGCCTGGGTGCTGTTGTTAATCTTGTCAGTAGCGGCCTGGGCTGCCTGATCAACCGCCTGCTTTTGACTAGCCTTCTGGTCATCAGTCAAAGTAGGGTCGGCATCAATGGCAGCCTTGGTGTCACTAACGGCCTTAGCCAGCGCGGTCTTGGCCGTGTTTTGCTGGTCAGCCAGGCTTGGTCCAGCTTGGTGCTGGTTAGCAACTGCCGTTTGGGCCTGGGCCAAAGTATCATCGACACTCTGGGCATCAGTAGCAGCAGCCAGCTTGCTTTGCTCTTGCTGGGTAGTGCTATCAACGGCCTGCTTCTGACTGGCCTTCTGGTCGTCGGTCAAGGTTGGGTCGTTGTCGATGGCGTTCTTAACGTCATTAGCCTTAGCCGTCAGCGTTGACTGGGCTGCAGCCTGACGGTCTGCTACCTTTTGACCTGGTTGGTGAACGGCGTTAACCGCACTAACCGCCTTGTCTTTGGCATCACTAGCTGCTTGAGCAGTGGTTGTACCAGCAATGGCCGTGTCACCGTTTTGAACGGCGGTGTCAACCTGGTTCTTTTGATCCTGCTTTTCAGCAGTAGTCAAAGTTGGATCGTTGTCGATGGCACTCTTAGCGGCCGTAGCGGCGTTGGCCAAATCACTCTTAGCAGTATCCTGCTGGGTAGCAACTGGTTCAGCCGACTGGTGGCGCTGGTTAATCAGGGCCAAACCATCGTTTTGGCTATTCAGAACACTCTGGGCATCCGTTGACTTATCCAAAGCATCGTTAGCAGCCTGCTGGTCACCGGTCACCTGGTTCTTTTGATCGGCCTTTTGGGCATCGATCAAAGTTGGATCGTTGTCGATAGCAGCGTCCGCTTGGTCAGCGGCCTTTTGCAGGTTCTGCTTAGCGTTAGCACGTTGGTCATCAACCGTAGCACCTGGAACGTGGGCCTGGTTAATGTCACTGGTTCCCTTGTTCTTGGCATCCTCGATCGCCTGAGCAGCCTGGGCCTTAGCAATGGCTTCCGCAGCTGCGGCCTTGGCCTTGGCGATGGCAGCCTGCTGATCAGCCTTTTGCTGGTCAGTCAGGGTGTTATCGTTCTTAACTGCGTTAGAAACCGTGTTACCAGTGTTATCAATATCCTGGTTAGCCTGGCCTTTTTGCATCGTCACTGCCTGACCTGGCTGGTGCTGCTGGTCAATGGCCGTTACACCCTGGTTATAGGCGTCAGTAGCGCCCTGCGCCGTGGTTGCATTGTCAATGTTCGTGCTTGCCTTAGCTGCCTGGTCATCAACCGCCTGCTTCTGACTAGTCTTCTGAGCGTCAGTCAGGGTGGTATCAGTATCAATGGCGTTCTTAACCTTGGTAACTTCCTGGTTCAGGTTGGCCTTGGCCGTATCCTTTTGACCGCTAACTGGCTTACCTGGTTGGTGAACCCCATTAACGGCAGTTTCGCCCTGCTTTTGCGCATCGGCAATGGCCTGAGCGTTGCCGGCCTGGTTGATGTTTTGGTTAGCTTGGCTAGCAGCCTGGTCAACGGCCTGACTCTGACTAGCCTTATCGGCATCGGTCAAAGTTGGGTCGGCGTTGATGGTCGTCTTAGCATCGGCAGCAGCCTTGTTCACGGCTGCAATAGCGGTCTGCTTTTGATTATCAACGGTCTGACCAGTCTGGTGGCTACCAGTAACTGAGCTCTGACCAGCCTGGGTCGCATCGGCGATGTTCTGGGCATCCTGGGCAGCATCAATCTTACTATCCGCAGCCTGAGCCGCCTGGTCAACCGCCTGCTTCTGACTAGCCTTGTCGGCATCGGTCAAAGTTGGGTCGGCATCAATCTTCGCCTTGGTCTGGTTAGTCTGGTCAGCAATCGTCTGCTTGGCAGCGGTACGTTGCTGGTCCAAACCAGCCTGAGGCTGATGAGCGTTGTCTACATTATTAGTGCCGTCGGTCTGGGCCTGCTTAATGGCCTGGGCGTTTGGTGCAGCCGCGATGGCGGACTGGGCAGCACTGGCAGCTGAGTCAACGTTAGCCTTCTGGGCCGTCTTTTGGGCGTCCGTCAAAGTCGTATCGTTGTCGATGGCAGCCTTAGTCTTGTTGGCCTCAGTCGTAATCGCGTTCTTAGCCGTCGTCTGTTGATCAGCCAAGTCCTGACCCTGCTGGTGGGCACCGGTGATGGCGCTTTGACCATGGGTCTGGGCATCTTCAACCGCCTGGGCGTTGTTAGCCGCAGCCACGTTTTGCTCAGCGGACTGCAGGTTGCTATCAACCTGACTCTTTTGGGTCTGCTTGTCGGCATCCGTCAAAGTCGTATCAGCATCGATAGCCGCCTTAGTTTGCTGAGCTGTGTTAGCCAAAGCGTTCTTGGCGTCGTTTTGCTGGTCAGCAACCGACTTGCTGTTAGCCTGGTGCTGGTCGCCAATGGTCTTTTGACCATCAGACTGCTGGTTCAAGATATCTTGGGCAGTCGTTGCGTTAGCAACCGCATCGTTAGCCTGCTGCAATTGAGCAGCCACCGCCTGCTTTTGGGCAGCCTTGGTGGCATTGTCCAAAGTAGGATCGCTGTCGATGGCAGCATCCGTTTGGTCAGCAGCAGTTTGGAGGGCCTGCTTGGCCGCAGTCTTGCGGTCGTTTAGGTCCTGACCGGCCTGGTGCTGGTTGTTGATGTTGGTCTGGCCGGCTTGCTGGGCATCCAAGACACCCTGGGCCGTAGTAGCTGCAGTAATGTTGTCGTTAGCCTGGCTAGCAGCTTGGTCAACCTTGGCCTTTTCGGCGGTCTTCTCGGCATCACTAAGGGTGTTATCGTTATCGATGGCATCCTTAGCTTGTTGGGCACCCTGGGCAACCTGCGTCTTAGCAGCCTGCTGGTAGTCCGCAACGGAAGTACCAGCCGTGTGGGCGTTGTTAATCAGGTTCAAACTTGAGTTCTGGTTGGTCAAAATGTCTTGGGCATTTTGAGAATTTTGAATACTCTCGTTAGCCGCCTGCTGCTTACCAGTAACCGCGTTCTTCTGATCAGCCTTTTCGGCATTCGTCAAAGTTGGATCATTGTCGATGGCCTGGTTAGCGGCATAAACCGCAGCCTGAACCACCTTTTGGGCGTTTTCTTGCTGGGTTGGAATATCCTTACCAGGAACGTGGGCACTGTTAATGTCACTGGTTCCCTTATTCTTGGCGTTTTCGATGTCTTGAGCAGCCTTGGCAGCAGCAATTGCTTGCTCAGCCGCCTGCTTAGCCGCCGCAATGGCAGCTTGCTGCTTACTCTTTTCATCGTTGGTCAAGGTTGGATCGGAATTAACCGCAGAACTAGCGTTGTTACCGGCATTATCCAGGGCACTGTTGGCCTGACCCTTCTGGGTGTCAACTGAGGTACCAGGCTGGTGGTCCGCCTTCATAGCGGTTTCTCCCTGGCTCTCAGCATCCTTAGCGGCCTGAACTGTCGTGGCCTGGTTAATGTTTTGGGTTGCCTTAGCAGCATCCTGGTCAACGGCAGCCTTCTGGGCCGTCTTTTCGGCGTCCGTCAGCGTGCTGTCGTTATCAATGGCCTGCTTAATCGTTTCAGCCGCCTGTTGGAGCTGGCCCTGAATATCGGTCTTTTGGCTCGTAACTGGCTGACCCTGTTGGTGAACACCATTAATGGTGTTGATACCACTTTGCGCAGCATCCTGAGCACCCTGGGCGTCAGTAGCCTGGTCAATGGCTGACTTAGCATTATTAGCTGCATGGTCAACCGCCTGTTCCTGGCTAGTCTTAGCCGCATCATCCAAGGTTGGGTCGTTGGCAATCGTGGCCTTGGCAGCTGTAGCAGCCTGGTCCACGTTTTGCTTCTGACTAGCCTGGGTGGTTGCGACCGACTGACCTGGCTGGTGGTCCTTGTTGATAGTGGTCGTGCCTTGGCTGGCCGCATCCTTAGCCGCCTGAGCAGTCGTCGCACTGTCAACGTTGGCCTTGGCCTTAGCAGCATCCTGATCAACGGCCGTCTTCTGGGCCGCCTTTTGGGCGTCCGTCAAAGTCGTGTCGTTATCGATGGCCGTCTTAGCCGCACTAGCAGCCTGGTCAACCTGGTTCTTCTGATTAATTTGCGTCTGGGCAACTGGCTGACCTTGCTGGTGGGCGTTGGCAACGTCGTTAGCACCCTTAGTAGCTGCGTCTTCAGCATCTTGGGCGTTCTGAGCATTGCTGATAGCCGTCTTGGCATTGTTAGCAGCCTGGTTAACCGCGGCCGTTTGTTCAGCCTTCGTAGCATCATCCAAGGTTGCATCGTTAGCAATTGCTGTCTTGGCAGCATCCGCAGCCTGATCAATCTTGTTGCTCTGTTCAGCCTGGGTATCAGCCACAGACTTACCTGGCTGGTGAATCTGGCCAAGGGCCGTCTTACCGGCGTTAGTAGCATCTTGGGCAGCCTGAGCGTTGGCGGCGTTGTTCACGTTCGTCTTGGCATCGTTGGCAGCCTTTTCGACCTGGGCCGTCTGGCTAGCCTTAGTGGCAGCATCCAGCGTTGGGTCATTTGCAATGGCTGACTTTGCAGCCGTGGCCGCATCATCGATGGCCTGAGTCTGAGTAGACTTTTGATTATCCAAAGACTGACCTGGCTGGTGGGCATCCTTAATCTTCTGGTTGGCTTGGTTAACAGCATTTTCAATGTCTTGGGCGTTCTGGGCATTGTCCACCGCCGTTTGGGCATCGCTGTTAGCCTGGTCAACCGCCGCCTTTTGAGCCGTCTTTTGCGCGTCGGTCAAAGTTGGGTCGTTGTCGATGGCCGTCTTTTCAGTATTGGCCTGCTGGTTCAAGCTTGCCTTCTGAGCCGCCTGGTTCTGGCTTACGCTTTGACCAGGCTGGTAAGCATTATTAATGGCATTCGTACCATTGTTAGCGGCATCCTGGGCGGCTTGAGCAGTCGTGGCCTGACTAACCTTGTCCTTGGCAGCCTGAGCAGCCTGGTCAACCGCAGCTTCTTGGGCCGCCTTTTGGGCGTCCGTCAAAGTTGGGTCGTTGGCAATCTTGTTCTTAGCAGTCGTCGCTGCGTCATCGATGGCGCTCTTTTGCTTGGTCTGTGAATCAGAAACTGATGGACCTGGCTGGTAAGAATCATTGATGGCCTTAGTACCGTTAGTAGCGGCATCCTGGGCACCTTGGGCAGTCGTGGCTTGGTCAACGGCTTCCTTAGCATTCGCAGCGGCCTGGTCAACGGCTGCTTCTTGAGCCTTCTTTTGATCATCCGTCAGGGTATTGTCATTAGCAATCTTGTTCTTAGCAGCGGTAGCAGCGTCGTCAATGGCACTCTTTTGCTTGGTTTGCGTGTCAGAAACTGGCTGACCTGGCTGGTAAGCATTTTGAATGTTTTTAGTACCGGCATCAGTAGCAGCCTGAACGGCCTGGGCGGTCGTCGCCTGGCCAATGGCGTTCTTGGCGTCGTTAGCAGCCTGATCAACCGCAGCTTCTTGGGATGCCTTTTGAGCATCCGTCAGGGTGTTATCAGCCGCAATCTTGTTCTTAGCAGCCGTGGCAGCGTCGTCAATGGCGCTCTTTTGCTTGGTCTGCGTGTCGGAAACTGGCTGACCTGGCTGATAAGCATTGTTAATGGCCTTGGTGCCGTCGTCGGTAGCCGTTTGAACTTCCTGGGCGGTCTTAGCCTGGTCAACCGCCGCCTTGGCATTGTTGGCCGCTTGGTCAACAGCCGCTTCTTGGTTGGCCTTTTGGGCATCCGTCAGGGTGTTGTCGGCCACAATCTTGTTCTTAGCAGCCGTGGCAGCATCGTCAATGGCACTCTTCTGCTGCGTCTGCGTGTTACCAATTGGCTGACCTGGCTGGTAAACACCGTTGATGGCCTTGGTACCATTATTAGCAGCATCTTGAGCGGCCTGGGCGTCGGTCGCATTATCAACGGCCGTCTTGGCGTCGTTAGCGGCCTTTTCAACCTGGGCCTTCTGAGCAGCCTTTTGGGCGTCGGTCAGGTTTGAATCACTATCAATCTTGTTTTCAGCCGCGGTGGCAGCGTCATCAATGGCACTCTTTTGCTTGGTCTGCGTGTCAGAAACTGGCTGACCTGGCTGGTGGGCGGCATTAATCTGCTTGGTGCCATTAGTTACCGCATCTTCAGCCGCTTGGGCAGTCGTCGCGTTGTTAACCGCGGTCTTAGCGGTATTAGCCGCCTGGTCAACGGCCGCCTTCTGCGCCGTCTTTTCCGCATCAGTCAGCGTGTTGTCGTTGTCAATGGCTGACTTAGCAGCGGTTGCAGCGTCGTCAAGGACCTTAGCCTGGGTTGCCTTTTGATCATCAAGACTCTTACCGGGCTGGTAAGCATTGTTAATGTTGGTCGTGCCTTGGTTAGCGGCGTCTTGGGCTGCTTGAGCGGTCGTCGCTTGGTCAATGGCCATCTTGGCCTTGTTGGCCGCGTCGTCAACTGCGTCCTTCTGGGCCGTCTTAGTGGCATCATCCAAGGTTGCATCATTATCAATCTTGTTCTTGGCAGCCGTTGCTGCGTCATCAATGGCGCTCTTTTGCTGCGTCTGCGTTTGAGAAACGCTCTGACCGGCCTGGTGCGTGCCCTTAATCTTGTCAATACCGCTTTTAGCAGCATCTTGGGCACCCTGGGCATCCGTAGCATTATTAACGGCCGTCTTGGCATCACTAGCAGCCTGGTCAACACTGGCCTTCTGCTGAGTCTTTCGGGCGTCGGTCAAAGTAGGATCGTTATCGATGTCCTGCTTTGCTGCGCTAGCCGCCTGATCAACTGCGTTTTGCTGGTCGGTCTGGGTCTGGCTCACACTCTGGCCGGCCTGGTGGGCGTTTTTAATCTTGTTAATACCGTCGTTGGCAGCATCCTGGGCGCTCTGGGCATCCGTAGCGTTACCAACGGCCGTCTTGGCGTCGTTAGCCGCCTGATCAACCGCAGCCTTCTGCTGGGTCTTCTCGGCGTCCGTCAAGGTCTTATCGTTGTCAATGGCTGTCTTGGCCGCCGTAGCAGCGTCATCGACCGCACTCTTTTGTGCAGTCTGCGTGTCGCTGACGGACTGACCTGGCTGGTGGGCAGCGTTAATGGTCTTTTCAGCCTGAGTAGCGGCATCCTGAGCAGCTTGAGCAGTCTTCGCATTGTCAATGTTGGTCTTGGCATCGCTGGCAGCCTTATCAACGGCAGCCTTCTGGACCGTCTTGTCGGCGTCCGTCAAGGTCTTATCGTTGTCAATGGCTGTCTTAGCGGCCGTAGCGGCATCATCAACCGCACTCTTCTGGGCCGTCTGCGTGTCGCTAACTGGCTTACCAGGTTGGTGAACGGCATCAATGGCCGTCTTACCGGCACTGGCAGCGCTAGTAACTGAACCGCTGTCGGTGGCATTGTCAATGTTGTTGTTAGCCTGCGTCAGGGCAGAGTCCACCCCTTGCTTTTGGGTGGCCTTCGCCGCGTCATCCAGGGTGGCATCGTT
The DNA here is from genome assembly GCA_029433155.1 of Lactobacillaceae bacterium L1_55_11. GTDB lineage: Bacteria > Bacillota > Bacilli > Lactobacillales > Lactobacillaceae > ESL0723. The sequence continues at coordinate 90,939 of JAQYTT010000003.1, read as the reverse complement.
GTCGATGTTGCTCTTCTGGGTATTGGCCTCCGCCGTCAGGGCATCCTTTTGGCTACTCTGCTGGCCAACCAAATCAATGGCACCCAGGGCAGCGCGGACATCCTTGTTGATGTCATCGGCAGTCGTGTCGTTGTCCAACTGGCTATCAGAAGCCGAAACAATGTTGTTAACCTTGGCCTTTTGGGCGGCCTTAGTAGCACTGTCTAGGTTCTGGTCAGCATCGATACCTGAGTTAATCTTGTCGGCTTCAGCCTGAACTGTGGCCTTACCGTTGGTACGCTGTTCAGTAATGTCCTTACCAGGCACATGGAGCTTAGGAATACTTTCCTGAGCTGAGTTCTTGGCATCCTCAATTTCTTGAGCAGCCTGGGCGTTACTGATGGCCTTTTCGGCATCAGACTTAGCCTTATTAACCGCGTTGGTTTGGTCATTCTTACTGTTTTGATCCAGGGTATTATCGTTGTTGATGCTGGTGTTGGTGTTATTAGCCGTGTTATCAACCGCTGAATTAGCATCATTCTTTTGCTGGTCAATCGACTTACCTGGCACGTGACTAGCATCAATCTTTGAAATACCAGTGTTTTGTGAATCGGTAATACCTTGGGCATCACTGGCACTATTGACGTTAGCCGTTGCCTGGCTAAGGGCGTCATCGACGGCCTTAGACTGGGCCGTCTTTTCATCGTTGGTCAAAGTAACGTCGGTGTTAATGGCGTTCTTAACCTTGGTAGCTTCAGCTTGCAAGGCGTCCGTGGCATTGCTCTTTTGCTGGTCAACGCTTTGACTACCCTTTACATGCTTAGCATCAACATCGCTGATACCTTGATTTTCGGCATCCGAAATAGACTGAGCATCAGTGGCCTTGTTGATATTAGCCTTAGCCGTTGCGGCTGCATTATCAACGTCACTGCTCTGCTTAGTTTTTTCGGCATTGGTCAAGGTAGCATCATTGCTGATGTCATTCTTAACCTTGGTAGCCTCATTATCAATATTTTGGTTAGCCGCACTTTGGCGGTCAGCTACGGATGTACCGTGCTGGTTTTCAACCGCTTCAATGTCGGTATTACCCTGCTTCTGCGCGTCTTCGATGGTCTGAGCGGCCTTTGGATCGCTAGCAGAAACCTGGTTAATGGCCTGGATTTGGGTGTTAGCAGCCGAATCAACCTTGCTCTTTTGACTGGTCTTTTCAGCCGTCGTCCAAGTTGGGTCGTTATCGATGACGGTCTTAGCCGCTGTGGCCTTGTCGGTCAAAGCGTTCTTAGCCGCCGTCTGCTGGTTAGCAACTGACTGGCTGTTGGCCTGGTGCTGCTTAGTAATGTTTGCAACGCCAGTATTGCGGGCCGCTACGATGGCATCGGCGTTACCAGCGGCATTCACGGCCTGGTTAGCAGCGGCTAACTGCTGGTCAACCTGGTTGGACTGGCTAGTCTTAGCCGCGTCATCCAAGGTTGGGTCGTTAGCAATCGCCGTCTTGGTATCACTAGCCTTCTGGGCCAAATCGCTTTCAGCATCTTGGCGCTGCTTGTTCAAATCACCCTGCTGGTGGTCAGCCTTAATCTTGCTGATACCACTGTTTTGGGCAGCAGTGATGTCATCAGCGCTTCGAGCAGACTGAACCTGGTTCTTAGCCGCAGCCAAATCAGTTGCAACCTGGTTCTTGGCGGCCGTCTTTTGGGCATCAGTCAAAGTATCATCGCTGTCGATGGCCTGATTAGTCTGACTAGCCGTTTGATCAAGGGCAGCACTAGCGGTCTGCTTTTCCTGGGTCAAATCACCCTGCTTGTACTGGCTAGCAACGTTTTGCTTACCAGTATTGCCGGCATCTTCGATATCCTGGGCATTTTGCGCGTTATCGATGGCCGTGTCCGCTTGGGCAACTTGGGCGTCAACCGCGTTGCTCTGGGCCGTCTTTTGGTCGGTCGTCAGGGCCTGATCATTATTAATTTGGTTCTTCGTATTTTGGGCCTGGCTGGCAACTGCGGACTTAGCATCCGTGCGCCGGTCAGCCAAACTCTTACCATCATGTGGCACCTGAGAAACGCTCTTAGCACCAGCAGTCTGGGCATTTTCAACCCCCTGGGCATCCGCAACCGCGTTCACTGCGGCCTTGGCCTGGTCGGCAGCAGTCTTGACGTCAGCCTTCTGAGCGGCCTTTTCATTGTTATCCAAGGTGTTGTTGGCATCAATCGTGTTGTTGGCCTGGGTAGCCGCATCATCGATGGCATTGTTAGCAGCCGTCTTCCGGTCGCTAACCGCCTCACCGTTCTGGTGAACAGCATTGATTTGGTTAACCGCCTGCTTTTGGGCAGACTCCACCCCATCAGCGTTACTTTGCTGACCAAGGTTGGTCAGACCGTCATTGGCAGCCTTATCAACGGCAGCCTTCTGATCGTTCTTCTGGTTCTGGTCCAAAGTAACATCGTTGTCGATGGTCTGCTTAGCAGCCGTGGCAGCGCTGTTAACCTGGTCCTTGACGGCTGAAATTTGGTCAGCCACTGGCGTACCAGTCTTGTACTGGCTATTAACCTTTGAAACGCCAGCATTCTTAGCATCTTCGACCCCTTGGGCGTCAGTGGCGTTACCAATCTGGGTAATGGCATCACTGGCCGCCTGGTTAGCGGCGGTCTGCTGGGCCTGCTTAGCAGCAGAATCCAGGGTTGCATCTTGGCTAATCTGGGTGTTAGTAGCCTGGGCAGCGGCATTAACAGCTGCCTTGGCATCGGTAACCTGCTGGTTCAAATCAGCGGGTACGTGCTGCTGGTCGACCTTGGTAATACCATCGTTTTGCACCTGCTCAACGGCATCGGCCGTTTGGGCATTTTGAATGTCGGTCTGAACACTTTGCGCAGTTTGGTCAACGTTAGCCTTCTGACTAGTCTTGGCGGCATCCGTCAAGGTCTTATCACTGTCAATGGCCGCCTTAACCTTGGTAGCCTCATCACTAATCGCCTGTTGGGCGTCAGCCTTATCACTAGCCAAATCCTTAGACTGGTGCTGGTTCTTAATGTTTTGCGTGCCAGTGTTGGTAGCCGTTGTCAGACCGTTAGCATCGGTAGCGGCATTCAACTGGTCCTGGGCAGTTTGTAGGGCGTTATCTACCTTAGTCTTCTGAGCAGCCTTTTGGTCACTGGTCAAAGTGGCATCGTTATCGATGGCACTCTTCGTGTCTTCAGCGGCCTTACCTAAGGCGTTCTTGCTGTCCGTCAGCTGGTTAGCCAGACTTGAAATCTGGTTCGTCTGGCCGGTGATGTTACCAGCACCCGCCTGCTCGGCGGTGTTGATATCATCGGCAGTCGTAGCCGCAGAAATCTTGCTGTTGGCATCATTAGTGGCCTGGTCCACGTTCTTTGACAGCTGGTCCTTTAAGGCCTGGGTCAAAGTTGGATCCTGAGCAATTGAGTTCTTGGCATCACTAGCCGACTGGGCCAACTTATTCTTGGTCGCCGTCTGCTGGTTAGCGATTGTGTCACCCTTGTCCTGGCCATCACTGTTCAAAGTGTTGACCCCGGCCGTCTTTTGGTTGGCAATCGTCTGGGCGTTTTGGGCGTTGTTAACGTTGGTCAGGGCCTGTTGCTGGTCAGCTTGAATCTTTTTAACCTGGGCGGTCTTTTGATCGCTGGTCAAAGTTGGTTCCTGGTTAACCTGGTTTTGGGCAGCACTGGCGGCATCGTTAATCGTCTTTTGGGCATCCTGCTTTTGCTGGTCCAGAGACTCACCGGCCTGGTAATCAGCATCAATGGCTGACTTACCGGCAGCTTCGGCACTGTTGATATCATCGGCATCAGTGGCCTGGTTAACCTTGGCCTGGGCCGCTGACAAATCACTGTTGACCTTAGACTTCTGCTGGGTCTTTTGGTCATCGGTCAGGGTGTTGTCTTGGTCAATCTTTTGCAGGGTCGTGTTGGCTTCATTGATCAAGTTCTGGTTAGCAGCATTTTGCTGGTTAGCTACCGTGTCACCGGAAGTGTGCACTGAGTCAATGTTGGTCAAACCAGCCTGAGCCGCTGTATCAACGCCGTTAGCATCACTAGCGTCGTTGATATTGTTTGTAGCCGTTTGGAGGGCCTGGTTAACCTGGTTCTTTTGCGTCGTCTTCTGATCAGAAGTCAACGTCTTATCATTGTCAATCGTGTTGTTAGCCTGGTCGGCTGCTGTTTGCAGGTTGCTGATAGCATCCTTCTTACGGTCCGAGAGGGATTCACCGGCCTTGTGAAGGGCCTGAATTTTAGGCTCAGCGAAAGAAACCAGAGAGTCCATTGAGTCGACGTCATCTGGCATAGTGCTGATATATTGCGCCGTAGCCTGATCAACGGCCTTCTTTTGGGAAGCCTTCTGATCAGGAGTCAAATTAACATCGTTATCAATGGCTGCCTTAGTTTGGTCAGCCGTATTTTGAAGGGCTTGGATGTGACTGTTCTTAAGGTCCGCAACCGTTGGCGTACTTGGATCAGTAGCCTTGATTGCAGTTTCGCCGTCACTTTCAGCCTGAGCGACCCCGTCCACGTTGCTGGCGTTGTCAACGTTAGACAAAGCGTTATTCAGCGCACTCTGGAGGGCCGACTGCTGCTGGTCCTTTTGCGCACTGGTCAAAGCCCCATTTTGGGCAATCGCTACCTGGGTCTGCTGTGCCAGAGCCTTCAGCTTGGCCTTAGCATCTTCACGCTGCTGGCTAATATCAGCCTGAGGCTGGTGGGCGTTGTTAATGTTGGTGATACCCTGCTGGGCAACCGTGGTGGCATTGCTGCCCTGGGTCACGCTGTCAATGCTGCTTGAAGCCTGGGTAGCAGCCTGGTCAGCGGCGGCCTTTTGGGCCGTCTTCTGCGCCGTTGTCAGGGTTGGGTCAGCATCGATTTCAGACTTAACCTTAGTGGCCTGATCGCTAGCAGCCTGCTTGGCCGAGCTCTTCCAGTCACTGATGGTCTGGTAGGTATAAACGATGGTATCTGGCGTCGTACCAAAGGTGTAAGGCTGACTTGGGTCAACACTTTGTCCGTTAATCGTTACCCCAGTTAAAACGTTCGAACCAGCATTAGGCAGTGGCAGACTAGACAGGGTCTGGCCGGTGATACCGCGCACCGAAACCTTAGGAATTGAACCGGCACTCGAACCGTTGGTGTACTGGTTAGAAGTGTTGTCGATTTGGGTATTACCAACGACGTAGAGGGTAACAACTGGGTTATTATCCGTCACCTTGGTCGTGGTTGGCTGATTAGCGTTACCAGAATCATAGTGGTAACCAGTTGGCACATTGGTCAGCTTGTAATAATCATCAGTCCAATTAATCGTGTTACCGTAGTTAGCCTGTACCAGATTTTCGGTATTACCCAATCCTTCTGTACCAGTCTGTCCAGACATTAGCGCAACCAAAACCTTGCCGGTGTTCTTATCCACATACTGGTACTGAACTCGCTCCGGGGCACCATAAACATAGATATTGTACGTGTAAGTGCCAGTATTCGTAGGTACCACAGCGTAAGTGGCCTGGCCATAACTGTCCCCGTTGTCAATTGTTGTACTTGGATCACCCTGGGATTGAGCATCCCGAACCGCACCCGAATATACCTGCTTACCGATGGCCCACTGTTCATTAACCGGCATCTGCTGCACTTTAAAATAATCAGAGTTTAAAGGAATCTTTTCACCGGCAATGAATTTACTGGTGTCAGATACATCGAATGGCACGTTGGCCTTGACTAACTTCCCGTTCTGATCAACATAGTTAACCAAAATTTTTCCATTAGTCTGGCCATTAATGGCCACCAACTGTCGCAGATTATTATAGGGAACATTGTTAATCGTCTGGCCACTGGTCGTCTGAATACTAATTGAACCATTGTTAACAATCATCTGCTTAACTTGGTACTCATTGTTGCCGCCAGGCACCGTGCTCAGACTGTCGGTACCGTTGGTCCACAGCTTAATATCGGCGTTACTAATCACTACTTGTGAACCACCGCCAAAATCAAAGAGTGCCCCTGCCATAGGATTTCCATTAAAATCCGTTCTAGCAAAGTTAAGATACTTGGGTGCCACAATGGTGAGCTTGTTACTACCATCTAAATTAATTACTCTCCCATTACCGTTAGCACCATTTTGAGGGAAGTTAAGGGATGCCCCCTCGTTAATAATCACGTTCTGCGACTGACCACTACCATTGAGGTAGATAGCATTCGAAGTGCTGCCCTTAAGTTGATTACTGGTATTAACCGTTAAGTTACGGCCAAAAACAAAAGTTCGATTATTCCGGCTATCTGACTTTGTTCCACCGTAATATCCACCAGTATTCAGCCACATTGGAAGACCGACTACGTTAAATGTAATGTTATCCCCTGCTGTTAATTGTTGAACGTTACCCCAGAGAAAGCCGTACGTGCTGCTATTATTCTGAAGATCGGTGACATTAATCGTGGCACCATCACCAATAGTAAATTTGTGATCACGACCGGTGGCGTTATCGTCGTAACTATCATTGGAGTCGTTGTTCGGGGAGTAGAACATGGCATAACCGGTCGAACGACTACCGTTAGCCCGAATCATACCCACCTGTGCACCGTTAGCAATATCTATCTTGGAAGCCTGCAGCAATTCCTGACGGGTATTCGCCTGCACTGCCCCCGACAAAATGACGTAACTACCCTCGGCATCCAGCAAATGCTTGGGTTGTCGGTTTTCATTGCCGTTGACCCCATCCGGACCCTCTAAGTTCACATTATTAATGTTATATACCCAGCCGCCATAGCTTCCCCGCGACCCAAAAGCATCGATCGCGGCATCTGGATCGTTGGAAATGTTGCTGCCAGCAGCATCACCACCGTTCCCATTGTCGTTTGTACCAAACTGAATCAGATTGGTATTGGTCAGGGTAAAGGTGGCATGCTGAGCACTATTGTTCGGGTTAACTTGGCCGGTGCGTAGTGCCGTTGAACCAATATTTAACGTGTGATTGTTACCATCAATTAAAATACTTTTAGTTCGAGCTTTTAAGGGAGTATGATCGTTTGGATCGGCAGTGCTAACTACATCACCCTTCAAATCGATAAAACTGACAGTGTCGTCATTATATGCATTTTGAAATTCCGACCAGTTTGCCACCGCAGCATAGTGGCCTTTAACAGCCTGGGCATCAAGCCGATATTTGTTAGTATTGGTAACAGAATCACTAGGCGCTACAGTAACAGACGTCGAAGAAGGCAGATTACCTTTAACAACGTTAGACACAGTAGCCGCATCTAAATTACTCCGGCTAGCATTGTCTTTACCGGTATTAACGTTGATGGCTGCTGCACTGATTGATTCTGATCCAGATGTAGAAAATGAAAGCGAACTACTCAGTGACTGGGCAGTCGAATTACTCCGGGAGGCATCAGCCGCTGATTGACTGCTGCTAGCACTAACTGCGGCCGCACTCTGACTGGCAGAAATTGAGTCAACTAAACTAGTTGAAGTATAAGTTGAAGCACTATCAGAGGTTGAGGCATTCTTACTGGCCAAGATTGAAGCACTGGTGCTCAAAGCCGCACTGGTTGACTTCAGCTGGGAAGCTTGTTCACTTTCATCAGCAGCCGTACTGTTAGAAGCGCTGTTAACTACTGAAGTACTCAAGCTAGTTGATGCCGCCTGGTTGGTACTATCGCTATTTGAGCCAGTGTTGGTGTCATCGCCATCACGCAGGGACAAACCATCGTTGTCATCCTGGGTCTGGTCAGCAGTAGCACCTTGTGAAGCCGACTGGTTCGAAGTGCTCTGGTTACCCGTGCTTTGCGTAGAACCACTCTGGTTTGAGCCACTTTGAGTTGAGCCGCTCTGGGTTGAGCCGATCTGGGTTGACCCGCTCTTAGCCGCTTGACTGTCGGCGACGGAAATGCTATTTGACTCAGAGGCACTCTTGGACTGCTTACTCTGGTCCTGGTCGATGGTGCTTTGACTAGTACTTTGTGAAGCCTTGGTAGATTCACTAGTAGAAGAAAGCGTACTGGTAGACGTGGACTGAGAAAGAGAAGTCGACGAAGAGGCTGAGGCTTGCGCCTCCACCTGGTCCTGGTTCAAATTCACGGTCTGGGCATTGGTTGTGCCCGCCTGATTACTAGTCTGCTCGGTGTTCGTCTGGTCAGCGCTAGTGGTATCCGCTGAGGCATTTTGACCAGCGCCGATACCGGCACCCAAAATACCTAGGCCGGAAACCAGCCAGAACTTTCCCGATTTATACATCTTGAAATGTACGCGCAGATCATCATTGATTAAATTTTCATTTTTCATGTATATGATCCCTCTTCGCAATCTTTCAGATAGCCAGTCAGTGCTATTCTGAATTTTCCATTAATACTTCACTAATTGTAATGACTATGTAACATTATTGCAATAAAGGGACCAGAACCCATACAAGGACAGTACTTGACCATATAATACTTTTTAATGAATATCGTCTAATATTACAAAGGATGTAATATGTCCTTGTGATTTTTTTAATTTTTGCACTCAGACGTTTGAGTGCAAAGAAAAAGCGCACTATGTGAAGATAGTGCGCAATTTTATTTATCGATTGATAAGTTAACTGATTTCTCTAAGGAGTTTACTTGTGAAGTTATGATTAAAGTTGAAGAAATTTTTAAACTTTATTGAAGAATTTTGGCCAGGGCTGCATGTCATTTATGCCAAATATTAGGGTTAACTGTGCATCCCCTCATGCTTGCCATAGAAGCGCTTATAGACAATGATGCCAGCCACCAGTACCAGAATTGCCACACAGAGCAGCAGGGTCTTAATCGCATTGGTATGGTTGACTAATACCGAGCGGATAATGGCGGTAATGGCGATGTAGAGGTAGTTCTCAAAGCTAATCTGGCTGTGACGGTCAAAGTACTCCTTGATAATGACTGCAAACTCGAAGCACAAAAAGGCCGAAAGGACCGTTTCGGTGACACTGTTAAATTTCACATGCTGCTGGTAGGTAAAGAGGTCTAAGAAGAGCTCATAGAGATTGAGGGCAAAAAAGGCCAGGACAATTACGCCAAATACCAGCATGAAGAAGGAGATGGCCATGTCATAAAAGCGCGAGATGAAGGCGTAAACTTTATTTTTCATAAGGTTAATAGTACCATGGCTGGCAAATCCTGTCTGTGCTGGGAAGTAATTTGGACTATAATGGGCATATCTTAATGATGGAGCTGATTAATAATGGAAAAAAAGAGTTTTCTCCGCGAGTGGGGGCCGACCTTTGCCTGGATGGCCTTCATCCTGGCAGCGATGTGGCTGTTTCTAAACTTCGTGTTTGGGATTGTCACGATTAACGGAACCTCGATGGAGCCGAATTTATTAGACAAGCAGATGGTTGGGGTCAACCACCTAGCCAAAATCCAGCGCGGTGACGTGGTCGTCTTCGACGCCCGCGGCGAAGACCCACGGATTAAACCGGGTAACAAGGATTACGTCAAGCGCGTGATTGGCGTGCCCGGTGACACCGTTTCTTACAGCGACGGTAACATTTACGTCAATGGTAAGAAGATTAACCAGGACTTTATCAGTAGCGATGAGCAAAATGCTGGAACCGAGATGACCTTTGGTTCCACCTGGTCGCTAAAGACCCTGTCGGCCTCGACCGGCGGTTGGAAGACCCAGGACCAAAACACCAGCAAGGTACCTGCCGGCGAATACTTCGTCATGGGTGACCACCGCTCGGTCTCTAACGACGGCCGCTACTTCGGCTATGTCAGCCGCAGCCATATCACCGGTAAGGTCGTGGTACCGTTCTGGTATAGTAATACGATTAAACAGTACGTTGATCATCAAAATAAAGACTTCTTCGCGTAGAGGAGAGGAAAAGCAGCCGAGGGGCTGCTTTTTTTAGTGTCTTTGACGTTGTGCACAGAATGTTTGGAGGTCGATGCCGTTACCGAAGTTGTTTTCGGCTTTATGGAGCTCGTTAAGTAGTTTGGTTTCTACGTCTGTGCGTGCCTTGTCTTCCATCGCTTGTCCTCCAATTCTATAGTTATGGTAGATAATTAAACTCGAGCAGTTAATTATGCCAGAAAGCTTGTGAAATTAACCAAATTTTCAGGATAATAAATGTTTTAACAGGCTCAAACGCGAGGATTGAAACCCTTGTGAAGTCTGACCCTGGCCTTGCTCTCTTTTTCATCCCCCGGATAATAGGTAGAAAACCTTGGAGGTGTTCGATGGCAGAACAGTTAATCGTATTAGGGAATGGGTTTGACCTATCAACACAAGCGGACCCAAATGATGCAAATTCAAATTTAAAAACCAGTTACACGGCCTTCATTAATCGAAAATTTCCAACTAATACTGACACGTGGACACTAATTGAGCTTGCAAGAAAACATTATGCTGAGCATTTAACTAGTGACTTCCCGCCGGAAAAAGAAGATAAAATTATTCTCGATAGAATAAACGCATGGTACTGGATAATGTTCATCGGGAGGGATTCACGTGAATTAAACTGGTCTGATGTTGAAAAACAAATGTACGATCATCTAACCAACGGGTTGATTGAGCAAATCGCTTCAGACTCACTTGGTGAGATGATAACAAAAAAATCATTTCAAGAATCACCAAATGACCACAAGAAAGTTGCTAGACTACTGTTCGATAAGTTTAGAAATGAGTGGTTTTCTAAGCGAAAAAATCCACCATCTACAGTTACGGCAGAAGTTGTCAGAGATTGGCTCTATGCTTCTTTGAATGAATTAGAGCGCGACTTCGAAGATTATCTAAACGGGATAATTCAACCAAACACTGGTGGTGGCCCAAGTGCTCGTTTCTTCGAACCCACATACAAGGACAAACTAACTAGTCGATTTGTGAAACCTTCATATGAATTACTTACCAAAATCGTTAATGAAGATCTAACTGATCCAAACAGAATAGGTGACCCCGGATATAATATTCTAAATTTCAATTACACTAACTTATATGACAATAGATATTGGGCCTTGCCAATGTGTGAAAAGTACGATTCACCGGTCAGATCACCCGAAAATGCACTTAATGTCCACGGATTAATGTACGTGCGGGAAAAGGGAGTTGAAGCGCGGAACACATCACACATCATCTTTGGAATAGATCGCGAAAACATCAACCCAACTGACAATAATTTCGTATTTACGAAAACATATCGCACCCTATATGGAAACGCTGATGAACATCAAATATTTCAACAGAATCATTCAAATGTTTTTGATAAGGAAAACATAAAGGTCATTAAATTTTTTGGCCATTCCCTCGGAAATGCCGATTACAGCTATTTTCAACAAATGTTTGATTATTTTGATTTATACAACAATGATGATTTGAAGCTGATTTTTTATTTCCGGAAGTATGACGGCCGCCCAGTGAATGACTTTGTAAAAATACAGACTAATCAAGTCATAAATCTTATTGACACTTATGGAAAGACACTTAGCAATGAAGCTCACGGAAAAAACCTGCTAACAAGACTGCAAATGTTGAAACGCATCTCTATAAAACAACTACATTGGAATGATGTTAACTAAAAAAGCAGCCCGATGGGCTGTTTTTTAGTGCTCTGACGCTTTGTTAAAACAATTGGAATTTTACGAATGTTACCCTCAACCGTTCAATCTGAAAATTGCGCCTCCACAGTTAATATATCAGACCCAAGGTCAGAATCGGGGCTCGCAAACGTTACGCTTCCGTCTCCATGTCCAAGCCCAAGTCCATCGCCCCATGAAACTTCATGATGTAGTCGTAAAGTCGGGTGTTCTCAGTGACCTCTTTCATCATAACCGAATGAGTATTATCACTCCAGCTGTCAACAATACGACCGGTTAAATAAATGTACTCCCTTACACTAGAAGGACCAGAATGCGCTAAAATATCGAAATATTCGTTCACAAAACCGTCGTTCTGATCCTTATATTTGAACAGGGCAAAAATATACTCCGGATACGTTTGGTCGCTAAGATATAGATCAGCTTTGCCATTTTCCGAGGCACCCTCGATTTTTCCTACGTCGGAAGATAAAAGTCCAAGGACATTTTGACCAGACAACCCCACACATTCAATCAAAAATCGAATTTTTTGAGACAAATCCATTATTTCCATGATGTCACCAAATTCACTAGGAATCAGGTCCGTTGAAACAACCCGCTCATCTTTTCGTTTATATTCTTGAAGAGTCTGCCAATTTCTAGCCACTCTCATCAATATCCCAACTGCATAACGATTTGGCCAACCATATTCATCTATAATTTTGGTTACTGCCTCGTAAAATGTCTCCTTCACCCCGTTAAACTCCTCATCCGACAGTGAAGAAACATACTCCATAACTTCTGAGCTGTCTTGTTGACGCATATACGGAAGCAATTGCTGAACATTTTCAGTGATTGCAAGTAAATCCACAGTTTTCATTGTGCTAACTGAACCAAAAATAAAGTACTGGTTGGAAGCACGCATGAAATCGTGGGGCTTTCTCCCCTTTTCTAAAATTTCAAAAAGAGGCTGCCGATAATGGGCCTCAACCCCATTTCCAATTGGTTCTAAAATTCTATAACCAGACTCTTTAAGGTGATAATAGGTTCGTGGATTAAAGAGGTATAGATAAATCACTGTCATTAGTTGAACAAGATTAACAGCTCCGACCTTTTCTCCAAGAACCGCTTCCTGGCGTAAAAGCTCATGAAACTTGTCCCTTCCCCTTAAACTAATCTTATCGACCACAAACTGATCAAATAAAATGTGGGTTAGACGGGAAGAGTATCCATCCTGTTGTATAGTATTAAGGTCTATATACCCGCCTAGTTTAGATGTATAGTCAGGCCAAAACACCCGCGGCAATAGCGGTAATGGCAAATCCAATCTATGATCAATTATTTTAGTTAAAAATCCTTCACCGTTAGTGCTACTAAACGAACGCGTGATTCTGGATAAGTCTCCAACAAATATAAATGTTATGTCTTCGTTGAGCGAGTTAAAGATTTTGTATGTTTCAGATTGGGTATCAACATCCAGCCGATCAAAATCATCAATAACTAAAATCTCATTTTTGAAAACATTGGCACCAAATTGTTTAACAATCCACGCGTAAATTGTTTCAAGAAAAGACCTTACAAGTGTAACCAACGGTATTAGTATGCTGATGAATACTGCTAATATCTTATAATTCAATGTTGCACCAAAAATAATTACCAAAAACGCTGCGAGTGCCATACCAAACATCGAACCAGTTCGAAAAGGATGGTTCTGACGGTAAGTACGACCCATCAGCCATACCATCCTCGCCATAACACTCCTTCTGTCTTCAATCTCCCATAATTTTAACGTCGCTAACTTTTTATTTTTAAAGTGGTGTTCTATATTACTCAAGAAAGTGGACTTACCGCTTCCCCATGGTCCATTCAAAAAATACGTCTTATGCCCGTTATCCTCAATTAGCTGAGCGTACTTCTCTGCGTCCTTGTTAGTATCGATATTTAAATCTTGCTCAAAAAAATTATCGACCATAGATACCTACACAAACATTTTCTGTAAAAACGCAGATTTCATTGATTCAAGTATGTCAATCTTCTTAGCATTATTTTCAATCAATTTATCCATGTCATTTAAAAGTTGAGCTACTCTCTTTTGCTCCTCAACACTAGGAATATCCACGTAGAATCGTTCCGCAAAATCTTTAATGACGTGTGGAATATTTGCTGTTCGATAGCGCTCAAAAATTAGTTTCTGATTTTTTTGCAAATATTGATACAGGAAGCCACCATCATACTTTGGCTTATATGCCTTTAAGGTTGAACCCAAAGCTCCCTGAAAACCATGATAAACCGTTCCTGCTTGAGAACCATCCCACAAGACTAACACGTCATTCTTATCAACATCTGTGGCGGATCCAACTTTCGTTATCGGACCGCCATTTAATCTAGTGGTATCAAGATATTCAGACTCATCTCCCACCATGTCTGCCTTGGCTTTTCCTTTAATCTGAGAGGAAAGTACAGTCCCCAATTTTTGTTTCTTCCATTCGTCAGCGAATCCAACAAACCTGACACCGGGAAAACTAACATTCCCGCACGGAAAAAGCTGCTGAACCAACGCTTTTTTTAACTTACGCGTTTTTTCATACTTGCCATGATTTACAATAATCAAATCGTCAAGGCTATGCAATAACTTACCAATTTCACTCTGTTCTTTCTCTCCAGGAATGTTGATGTGCTGTTTCATAAAATCAGAAACAACCAATTCATTCATCATTGTGCCTAACTTTGTTGAGTGCACCAATCTATGCTTCATTATTGGTTCGTAATGAATATAATATTTCCAAAAGGAGATTGGCATATTGCTAATGGGCCTCAATGTGGTAAAGCGTGGAGACATTATCCCATCACCAATGTCATTCATTACAAAGCGTCCATAGCTGAATTTCTTACTAGCATGTCCTTCGAATGCTACATCCCCTTCACGTAAAACTTTGTAATTGTTAAGCGATTCGACAGCAGCACCGTTACCAAAAGGGTTATATTTCATGCTAGCGATGGTAATTGTCTTGTCGTTACCAAACTGTCCTTTATTTTTCTCAATGTTCTTCTTGTATAGATTCCTAAACGGAGTAGGAATCCATTCTTTCTTAAACTCTTTAAACCGAATCTCCGGAACCAACTTCTCTTCACTCATTTCAGCACCTGCTTCAAGATATCCAGATAGGCCTGGCTTTCTGGATCAGTCCCCACCAGTTGGTCCATCTCTTCATTGATTTGTTTGGTCAGCTTTGCTTCTTCAGCATTCAGCGACTGCATTTCTTTCAGGAGCTTCTCCGCGTCAACCGGAGGCTCTTCTTCAAACGTGTCCACATAACGTGGAATATTAAGGTTGAAGTCGTTTCCCTTAATCTCGTCCAGTGATGCCAGGTGAGCGTACTTGTCCACGTCAACTCGATTGGCATAGGTGGTCATGATTTTATCGATATCGGCATCGCGGAGGACGTTTTGGTTCTTACCCTTTTCAAAGTCATTAGAGGCATCGATGAATAAGACGTCTTTATCTGAACGATTTTTATCAAATACCAAAACAACCGTCGGAATTCCCGTAGAATAGAATATCCCCGCCGGCAAACCAATCACAGCGTCCAAATAATTGTTTTCAATCAGATTCTTACGAATCACGCCCTCAGCCGCACCACGGAACAGCACGCCGTGAGGCAGAATAATGGCCATCCGACCCTCTGGCTTCAAGTGGTACAGGCCATGCAAAACAAAGGCATAATCAGCCTTAGAAGCTGGCGCCAACTTGCCATAGTCCTTAAAACGTGGGTCCTTTAGCTTATTATCGTTACTATCCCACCGCTGTGAGTAAGGTGGGTTAGCCACGACCGCATCAAAGGTCACCGGCTGCATGATGCCATTTGCATCTTCCCGAGAAGGCCAGTCATCTTCCAGGGTGTCGCCATTCCGCAGTTCCATGTTGGAATAGTCGACCCCGTGCATCATCAAGTTCATCCGGGCCAGGTTATAAGTAGTGGTATTTAATTCCTGACCTTCAAAGAGCACCCGGCCCTTCTGGTCGCCGTTCACTAATTCATCCTGAACCGTCAGCAACAATGAACCCGAACCCATCGTTGGATCGTAGACACTGAAACGTCCTTCAGGAGATGCCTGATAAGTGACCAACTTTGCCAAAACCTTTGACACTTGGTGGGGAGTATAGAATTCACCGGCCTTTTTACCAGAATTACCAGCGAATTCGGCAATCAGGTATTCGTAGACATCGCCCAGAATGTCCCGGCCACTCTCATCTTGATAGTTAAACTGGTCAACCAGCTCAACCACCTTACTAAGAGTCTTGGACTTAGCAGCAGTCGAATTTCCCAACCGACTATTACCGATGTTCACATCGGCAAAAATATCGCGGAAGTCCTGACTAGCATTTGGATTAATTTCGGCATTTTTATTAAAGCGAGTAAACATTTCCTGGAAGTCCGAAGGCCGGATTTCACGAGTGTTCACCTTTTCAACAATGCTGTCCCAGGTAAAGTCCGGTTCGATGGCATAACCTAAGTGAGTAGCGATGTCTTTTAGGTATTCAGGTAAATCTTCACCAGTAGCATCGGCCCGATAAGCATCGTTAAAACTCTGTCCCTCAGCAGGAACGACAATTTTAGAATCCTTCAGGTAGTTCTCCTGATGCTCCGACAGGTAGCGGTAAAACATAAAGCCCAGGATGTAATTTCGGAACTCACTGGCATCCATGGTCCCCCGCAATTCGTTGGCCATCGCCCATAATTGACTGGTAATGCTACGTGCAGTATTTTCTGCCATTTTAATCTCCTAATATTCAGTGACGATGCGGTCAGCTAACTTAGTGAAAGCTTCCGCCAATTCATTCCGGTAACGAACTTTCTTCAGAGCCCTAATTTCGGGATCTTCAGCCATATGTGGATAATCCTCAGAACCTTTATCCTGAAGCGTACTCAAACTACCATCCACATTTAAATCATCGGCACCCTTCACGTGGCCACGAATCATTTCATCCACAGCAGTGCTGGTAAAGTCCAAGCCCCACTTATTCAAGAAGGCCCGGATTTCAGCAAGACGGGTACGGACATCATTGGCACTCAACATGTCTTCAACCTGGTCAACTCGGACTGGATAATCTTCGGCCCGGTATTCACCGTTATGCAGGTCAGTTGAGAGACGGTCAATTTGGCCAGCGTACTTGTGGTCATCAACCTGTTTAACCTGACGTTGGATGTCGGCATAAGTAGCATCCGCACCCTCCTGGTCCTGGTCATGAACCTGGTTAGCCAGCTGGGCAATCAGCTCCGCCAAATAGTCGTAGTTGACCTTGACCTCGGCAATGTGACTCATTGACAGATCTAAGTCCTGGTAATCGACCTGACGAGTTTCAGCGATTCGTTCCCTCAGCTGGTTAGCTAGGCCACCAGTCAAACGCTGTTCTTGTTCAACACTCATCCCCAAGTCTTTAAGCAGTTCTTCCGGTTCGTCATAGTTATACTCCGGGTTTTGCTTCAGCTGGTTAATTAGCTTGTTATAAACCCGGATTTGCTCATACATACTTTCCTGGTCGTTTTCGCCATCAGGGATGTCAGTGAAGTCCTGACTCATATCCCGGAGCCCTTGGATGGCCTCACGGGCATCCGCCATAACATCAACGAAGTTAGGTGCCAGAATTTCATCTTTTTGCAGCTGTTCATCAATGTCTAAGTCAGTTTGGACATCGGCGTTGGCATCGTTAGCATACAGCTGCAGCGCTTCGTTCATCTTCTGCCGGGATAACTGCGGCCAACGATAATTCACAATTTGACCAAAGCTTTTGGTCTCACTGTTTTCCATCCGGTTTGTCCGCGAATAGGCCTGAATCAGCAAGGCACCCTTCAGGGTCCGGTCAACGTAAAGGGTATTCATCTGCGGTGCATCAAAACCAGTCAACAACCGGTCAATAACAATCACCAGGTCCAAATACTGCCCGTCGCTGGCCGTCCGGTTCAACCGGGAAGCTAGGTCACTGGCATACTCATCGACGTTATTATCGTCAAAATGACCACCAAACATGGCTGAGTAATCCGCCATGGCTTCACGTAGGCCCTCGTTGTTGTCAATCATGTCGTCACTGTTGGACGTGTTATAGGAGAAACTAATCCCAATTTTCAGGGGCCGTTCTAGGTCCGGGTTATCAGCAATGTTTTGCTTCTTAAATTCGTGGTAATAGTCCATCGCCATTGGAATTGACGCCTGCAAGCCACCGACCTTAGTCGTCAGCAAGGCATTATAGCGATAATCCACGGAACGGTTCCGCCAGTGCTTTAAAATATCGGCCACAACCAAGGACACATGGTTTTCATTGAAGTCATAAACGGTACTGCCAACGGTTTCATCCATGTCCTCTGGGGTGAGATTGGCAATCTTGTCCTGGATTTTCTTCTGGTCCCAACTAGGATGCAGGTTGGCAAAGTACTTGGGCAGGTACTGGTCCTTTAAGACTTCATCCGACAGGGTGGTTTCAAAGTCCACGTCAAAGCCCAAAACGTTGTGGTCAGCAATTGCCGTCCGAATCGTATAAGTATGTAGGACTGGTCCAAAGATATCATGGGTGGATGGCTTTTCATCAAACATCGGCGTGCCCGTGTAGCCAATCCAGGCCGCACTTTTAAAGGCCCGCTGAATTAAATCAAAACCTTCTCCAGCAGTTGAACGGTGGGCTTCATCGACGATGAATAAAATATTTTGGTCAATATCTTTGAAGCTTTCCTGCTTAACCAAACCAGCCATCTTTTGCGTCGAAGTCACAATAATGCTGCTCTTGGTCTTAGCCTTTAGCTTTTTCTTCAGGTCACGAACACTGGTTGTGTCAGACACCACACCACCCTTATTACTATCGCCGGCATCCGGGTCATAAGAAGCGTACTGACGGGCAGTCTGGTCAGTCAGGGCAATCCGGTCGACCATGAAAACAACCTTGTCAACGTTTGGCAAGCGGGCGGCCAGCCAAGCGGCCTTGAAGGATGAAATCGTCTTTCCAGAACCGGTCGTGTGCCAGACATAACCCAGCTTTGGGTCATCAATGCCAAAGTGATGGTTTTGAACCGCTTCGATGACGCGCTTGGTCGCATAGACTTGGTAAGGCCGCATCACCTTAATCATGTTCTTATTGGGCGTGCCATCCAAAATCATGTAGTTGGTTGCCATTTGGTGGGCCATCGGGATGCTCAAAAAGAGATTGGTGAATTCCCGCCAATCATTCACGCGGGTATTCCCCTTTTCCCGCTGCCAGCGGAAGGCAAGGTCAGTGTTAAAGAACTTCTCCGTAGTATTGGCCATGTACCGGATATCAGACGGCGTCATTCCCACCAAAATCTGCACCGTGGAGAAGATATCGCTAAACTGCCCCTCCATGATATAGTTCTGCATCTGGACTAGGGCTTCTTCACTGCGGTGGCTGTTAGCCTTTTCCTCAATTTGAATAATGGGCAGGCCGTTAATTAAAAGGGTAGTGTCAAAGCGGCGCTCCTTGCGACCCGCGATAATGGCTGGCCGTTCAATCTGGTTAACCACCTGGTAAACGGTATTACCACCACCAACTTGGTCAGCATCAAAAACCGTCAAAAAGACGTGCTGACCATTGTCTAAGTCGATGTCAATTTGGCAAATACCATTGAAACCGTAGAGAAAGGTGCCGGCTTCGTAGGGTGTTTTTAAATCTTCAATCCGCTTTTTAACCTGATTAAATTCTTCCCGGCTCAGGGGCTGATCCAAGACCTTGGCATTATTGCGTTCTAAGATTTGCTTGAAATTGTCCCATAGCTGGTTAGTTGTCTTGATATTGGGCAGGTATTGCCACTGCTTGGTGCCACCAAGGACCTGGAGGTGCTCAATTAGTTCCTGTTCAAAATCGAGTTCTTCGGTTGCCATATTTTTGCGCTTCTCCCCGCGTATTTTTAAAGCTGTACTTGGCATAATTAGCGGTAATTAGGCCACAAACAGCTTTATTATACCGTCTTTGCCCAATTCTGAACAATGCCACGGGTCAGGTTCAGAACACAAAAAAAGAGCTTCCGCTCTATTAATGATGCTGCATGACATAGGTCGCGACCAAGTAAATACTGCTGAGAGAATTTTGCATGAAATGAACCGCCATGCTGTTACTGATCCGGCCACTGTGCTTATAGGTATAAGCCAGGACAATCCCCAGGGCGATATATGGCACAGCGTCCAGCAGGCTAGTCCAAGCCCACTTTTGCAAAACCACGTGCATCAGGCCAAAGGCAATCCCCGAAGCGACTGGACCCGGCCACCAATACTTGTGGCTATCAAAGTAATCCAGGAAAAGCCCGCGGAACAGCAACTCTTCACAGAGTGGTGCCACGACCACCAGCACCAACACCAGAATAACCAGGGACTGCCAGCTGGCATTATTAGCCATCTGCATAATCGCGTGCTGATTCTGTGAAACTTCCGGGGTGGCCTTGCCCGTGATAATGAATCGGATAATACCGATGAACATGCCGGCAATCATCAGCAGTAACACGGCCAGGCCCCACATCCCCAAAATCCAGAGGGCCTTGCGACCATTTCTGAAGTTAATCGGTAAAATGCCAAAGTCCGGCTGCCGGCGCCGAATCACCTTAATAATCGACCAGACAAAGAGCACGACCAAGACCGCACCGATGACAAAGCAAATTGCCCTGGGCAGGACTGGTATTCTCGAAACCGTGGCAGTCTGAAGCAGCAGCGATCCGCTCAGATAAAAAACAAGAAAGGCTAGAAAGATTAGAATCTGTTTAGTCTTTTGAAAAATCATGGTTACTCCTTTTTACGAGGGGTTTTCGGGTAAGGCGCGGACGGCCCTGATAACTTCCTTCACCAGGTAGAAGGACCCGGTGCCGACAATTACGTCGTTGGCATCCTGGAAGTGTTGGTTGGCATAATTGACCGCTTCAACTGGGTCGGGAATGCTGACCACCTGGCGGGCGTCAACAAACTTAGTTAACTGGTCGTAGAGCTGATCGGCTTGCAGTTGGCGCTCTTCGTTCGCTGGTGTGGTCACGATAAAAGCCGTATCGGACAAAGCGGCCAAGTCCTGGACCAGGCGCACGGTGTCCTTATCAGCTAGGAAGCCAACAATTAGAACCTTGCGGTAGTCGGCAAAGTTCCGGTTCAAGGTGTCAATCAAGGCGCCAATCCCATCGGGATTATGGGCCCCATCGACGATAAAGTAATTGGGCTTGGTGCGCAGCACTTCAAAGCGACCCGCAATCTGACTGTTAGCAATCCCAGCCTTCAAATCGTCTTCACTAATCGGCAAGTGCTTGGCATGGGTCCAGTAGTACCAAAGGGCCACCACCGTTTTCAGGTTCTCAAGCTGGTACTCACCGCGCAACTTCAAGGCCAGGTTCGTAATCGTCACGTCCTTAACCGTGAGGTCAATGTAGGTCGCATCGGCCTGCCGGTCGACCTTGGTCAGGGTAACCGCACTAGCCGACACCACTGGGTTATGGCGCTGACTGGCGATGGTTTCTAGGACCTGATTCACCGCCGGGCGCTGGTTGGCATAATTAACCACGGTTTCACCGGGGCGGATCATATTCATCTTAGTTTGGGCAATCTTGGTAACTGTATCACCCAAAATCTGGGTATGGTCCAGACCAATCCGGGTAAAGATGGCATAATCGGACCTAGGCACGGCATTAGTGGCATCAAACTCGCCACCGAGGCCGACTTCCAGCACCAGATAATCCGGATTCTGCTTGATGTAAAAGGCCATTGCCACTAGGAAAGTGGCTTCAAATTCCGAGATATCGCCGGTCAGGGTCAGGTCGTGTTCGTCCAGTACCGTTTCCAGACGCTCCAGGGCATCCGCAAAGGCTTCCTGGCCAATCATAGTCCCGTTGTAGTTGATTTCCTCAGTGACTTCAAACAGGAAGGGGCTGGAAAAAACGCCCACTGAGTAACCAGCCGCCTGAAGGACCTGCCCGGTCATGGCACTGGTGGAACCCTTTCCGTTGGTGCCGGCTACTCGAATAATTGTGCCAGTTAACTGATCAAACCCTAAATAAACCAAAATCTGGCATAAAAAGGCAATCCGCTGTTCGCCAACCTCATAGCGCATCCCCGCCGGAATGGCAGCCAGCCGGTCTAGGGCCCGCTGATATCGTGTTGCTGCTGACATGCTGCCTCCTTACTTGAGCACCTGCTGCAAAAAGAGGCCCTGCCGGGCCAAATCATCTTTGAACTCGCCCATATAATAGGTCGTCTGGGTCACATTGCCGACGCTTTTGACCCCACGCATCTCCATGCACATGTGCCGGGCGCGGACCACAATGGCAATCCCCTGGGGATGAATCAAATCATCCAAGGTCTGGGCGACTTCGCTGGTCAGTCGTTCTTGCACATTCGGCTTTCGTGAAACATGGCCTACTAAACGGGGCACCTTGCTCAGGCCCACGATTTGGCCACCGCGGGGAACATAGGCCAAAGCAACCTCACCAAAGAAGGGCAGCAGGTGGTGCTCACACATCGAGTAAAAGGGGATGTGGTCGATGGTGATGACCTCCTGGTCGACATCGTCGGCCCCCTCATCAAAGACCTTAAAATTAGTGAAATCTTCATTAACTGATGAAAAAACTTCGGCGTACATCTTAGCTACCCGTTCGGGTGTTTCAATCAGGCCGGGGCGATTAACGTCTTCACCCACGGCCGTCAAAATGTCACGGACCGCCTGTTCAATTACTTTTTTATTTTTCTCGTCCATAGTTTTGTCCTACTTGGTAGTAATTTGGTCATCAATGTCCTGAATAGCCTGGTCATCACTGAGCTTGGCCAGGGCAGCTTTAATTTTTTGTGACTGGGGATTGTTGGCTTCGTATAAATCTAATAAGGGCACCAGGACAAACTTCCGGTTGTAGAGCTCAGGATGGGGCACCGTTAGGTCCGCATCTTGAATAATTTCATCGCCGTAGAACAAAATGTCCAGGTCAATCGTCCGCGGTCCCCAGTGAATCTTGCGGACCCGGTGGAGCTGCTGCTCAATCTCGTGGATTTTATCCAGCAGTTCATGGGCCGAATAAGTGGTATCCAGGGCGACGGCGGTGTTGTAAAAATCATCCTGGGGCACGCCACCCACTGGACTGGTTTCGTAAACCTTGGATACCTGGACCTGTCTGATTTTTGGGTCAGCGACCAGGGCCGAAACGGCCGCCTGCAGGGCAGCCAGCCGGTCATTTAAATTACTACCGATACTAAGATAGGCGCGCATGAAACTTCCTCACATGGTCAGGCTGATTTCCACTGAATCAAAGATGCCATCGACTGGCACGGCGAGCTTACGAATATTAATAGCGTACTGGTCAATGGCGAGACCATACTCAGAGCGAATGGCATCCAGGATTTCCTGGGCTAAGCGTTCAACGAGGTCGGCGCGACTCTTGGCCACCACTGCAGCTGTCTTCCGGTAGACATCCCCGTAGCTAATCGTGTCATACAGGTCGTCACTGTTCTTGGCCTGATCGGAACGCATCACCAACTCCAGGTCGACCTCGATGTTTTGCCCAATCTTTTTCTCTTCGGCGTAGACACCGATGTGGGCATGGAATTTCATATTATTAACCTTAATCGTCAGCATGGGGTCCCCTTCCACCAAACATGATGCTACTATACAATAGTAAAGATTAACTACCAGTATACATGATGACGCCCGCTTTATGCGGCCCAGCAGGAGAAGCCATGCAAGCACGCCAGCTCAACCCAGAAACCTACAACCCACTGCACTACGGCAGCCAGCTCACCATTGAAATTCACCACGAAGACCAGGTCGAGCGCGACCGGATCGCCAACAACCTGGTCTACCATCACCACTCGGCCACCATGGACGGCGACCGTCTGCTAATTGCCGTTTCTTATAAGGAACTCGGACAAATTATCGAAGAACTGTCCTTGGACTTCGGCCCCCTGGCTGAACAATTACGCACTATCTGGGAAGGCCAGCGGCTCAGCTTTGATGCCGGTAACCAGTCCTTTGATATCAGTGCCCAGCCGCTAATCCACGCCATTTTAAATCTGTCGCCCGAATCCTTTTATGACGGCCAGGAGCATAATGTCGATGAAGTCTTGGAACGGGTCCAAGGGCACTACGACCAAGGCATCCGCTTCTTTGATATCGGTGGTAAGTCGACCAACCCCAGGGCCAAAAACATCGGCTTTGAGGAAGAATGGGCCCGGCTGGAACCTTACATCAAACCGCTGTTGGACCACTTCCCTGACATTATCCTGTCAGTGGATTCCAACAACCACAAGACCGTTCGAAAGGCCCTCGATGCTGGGGTCCAAGTCATCAACAGCATTGACGGCTTTGATGGCCCCAACATGTTAGACCTGGTGAGTGAGTACCAAGTTTCCGTAATTACGACCTACAACAACCGGGACAAACCTACGGCCGACGTGCCGGCCTCCATGCTCTCCTACCTGGCTGACCAGGTTAAGACTTTGAAGGCCCGCGGCCTGACTGGTGAGCAAATCATTGTTGATCCCGGGGTTGGCTTCACGTCTAACCAGGATGGTATCACCATAGAGGAAAAGGCCGGCCAGGATGTGGACCGGATTAAGACCATCCAGACCCTAGCAGATTTAAAGCAGCCCATCCTGGTTGGGGTGTCTAATAAAAGCTTCCTCGGCACGTTGTACGACCTGCCCCTTAATGACCGCTTAATTGCCAGTCTCCTGGTGGAATACCAGATGGTGATGACCGGTGGTCGGATTGTCCGAGTCCACAACATTGAAGAAACCCAGCTCTTAACCAAGATTTTCAACACCTTTGCGCCATAATAAAAGCGCCATCATTGCGATGGCGCTTTTTTGTTAGGCCTGTTTTTTACGATTAAAGAAGTTAGTTGGCAACAAGGTAATCACCATGCTAGCAACATAGAAAATCATGCTAACCCAGAAGTACAGGGCAGCCCAGCGGTCACCATTAGCGGCCGAGATGACCATGACAACCGACAGTACCCAGGCCACCGGTACAATGGCAAACCACCAAGGGTTTAAGCCGGTGTCCCGGTAACGGCGAATCGTAATCGAAAGGCCGGGAATAAAGGTCGCAATACCGTAGGCAAAGGCAACCAACATGACAATCAATGCTGTCGCCCCAATGGCAGCCGCACTCTGTTGGCTGGCGCCATGGGTTCCCATTTGAATCAGTTCAGCCCCAACCGCAAAGAGAATGATATAAAAAATCAGTCCCAAAATCAGGTTAAAGAGCATCACCCACCAGTAATCAGGCCGATCACTGGTGCCACCAAAATTCACATAGTTCTTCCAAAATTTTTTGTATGCCTTAAACATGTCCGCCTCCTCGTTCACACCACTTTAACATTTTGCCGGCGGTGGTCACAAACCTCCTAACCAAGTGTCAATGTAAGTCTCTAGGACCGCGGCTAAAATGAAAATCGGTAGAGCAATGGTAAACCAACGCACCAAGACCTGCTTCAATTCACTAACCAAGGTAGTACTACGTTCTGTCCGGTGACGCCAGACAAAACTGCAAACCCACTGATTGAGGGGCTGCAAAATCACCATCATCGTTGCAAAGGCCAACATTTCAACCAAGTTGTGACTGGTAGTAGAGAGCAAAAGCTTTGGGAATAGTGACAAGTTAATCCGCGCAACTAGCCCATACAGAACCCCCGGCCCTATGAAAGTAAATATCGGTTGCCATAAATAGAGATAAGGAATCGGCAGAAGAGCAAAAATTAACATGCCAAGGGGTACAGTAAAGCCATTGTTAACAATATAAAGTCGCAGTTCTCCCAAAGTACCACTTACCGCCGAAAATGATTCTGATGATCTCGGCATGATAGCCTTCGTCGCTTCCTGCACATTCGGATTTACTAGGTAGGTTACAACCATCGCCAGCAACATGAGGACCAACAAAAATCCCATCGCTTGCGCCACTCGGCGCCAGTTAAATTCTTGATAAATGCTTTTCATTTTTTAAAATTCCTAACGCAAAATATCAATCAAGTTCTTATGCGCAGCCTGTTGGGCTGGCAGCAAACCGAAGATAACCCCGACCCCGGTTGAAACCCCGAAGGCCAGTAGGAAGTTGGCAAAACTTGGTGCCGCCTTGAATGGCAGGAAGCTCGAGATTCCCCAGGCAAACAGTGCACCCAGGGCAAAACCAATCAAGCCACCAATGACAGTTAGCATAATCGACTCCAGTAAGAACTGCCACATAATGGCCCGTGGTGTCGCGCCGACCGCCAGGCGGATTCCAATTTCTTGGGTCCGCTCTGAAACTGAGATATACATCATGTTCATAACGCCGATTCCGGCAATGAAGAGCGAAATCGCGGCAATGGCCGCCACAAAGTAGGTCAGGGCATCAATTACCTTACTAATGCCATCCAGCAAGGCCCCCATATCCAGGTAAGAATAGTCACCCTGGTCACGGTGGCTCCCCTGCTGGTTCAGCAACTTGGCTATTTTCTGGCTACTCTTGTTAACATCAGTCCCCTTGGCGAAGGTCAATTCGATATCATTTCCTTGATCCTGGGCTACCCCACCAGTAAAGGTCGACTGAGGTACGTAAACGTCCCCGCTCACGTTCTTATCATTAAAAACGCCCACGACCGTGTAAGAGACACCATTGATAACCACGGCGCCACCCAACGCCTGATCGACTGACTTAAAGATTTTCTTAGCCAGGTACTTAGACAGCACTAAGTTCTGGTTGTGCACCTGATTGTCATAACTGGTCAAATTGTGGCCAGCCAGCATATCTAAATCAGGCGCTGACTTACTAGCCGTCAAAATCAGGTTATGGTCGCTACCTAAGATATTCCCAGAAACGTTAACATTCTCAGTCTGTTGCTTAATCTTAACGTTGGTAACACCCAGCCCAGATTGACTCCGAATTAGCTGCAGGTCAGCCTGGTTAAAGCCCTGAACGTTAACGTCATCACCGGTACCAGCGAAAGAAACCGTGGTGGTTTGCTGACCCGACTGGTCAGCTTTCAGGTTCTTTTGGATGCTGCTTTTAACCCCGTTTCCCAGGGACATGATGGTAATCACCGACGCAATCCCGATGATAATCCCAATCATGGTTAAAAAACTGCGCTTGCGGTTGCTGAGCAAGGAGCGCAGGGCAGTGCGGAAGAGTTCACTAAAGCGCATGGGCCACCTCCTCATCGCTTACCTTTTTACCATCTAAGATGCGAATGATCCGGTTGGTTGCCTGACCAACCTTGGGATCGTGGGTAACCATAATCACGGTCATCCCGGCCGCATTCAGCTCCTTGAAGAGGTCAATGATTTCAGCGGAAGTATGGCTGTCCAGGGCCCCAGTTGGTTCATCAGCAATCAAAAACTTGGGCCGGCTAATCAGAGCCCGGGCAATCGAAACTCGTTGCTGCTGACCACCGGACAGATTCTTAGGAAACTGGTCCTTGAAGTCAGCCAGGCCAACTTCTGCTAATACCTTTTCAATGGCTGGCTCAGCTTCTTTCATCGTCTTCCCCGCGTATAACAGCGGCAGGGCCACGTTATCCTTCACGGTTTGGTTGTTAATCAACTTGAAGTTTTGAAAGACAAAACCGACGTTTTGGTTCCGAATTTTTGAGAAAGTCGACCGACTCAATTTGCCAACGTTTTCCCCGTTAAATTCGTATAATCCCTCAAATTTTTCATCTAAGAAACCGATGATATTAATTAATGTCGACTTACCGGATCCCGATTCCCCCATGATGGCGACAAATTCACCTTCATCAACGTTAATATTGATGTCTTTTAAGGCATGAAAGCGTTGCTTCCCCTGACGATAGTACTTGTTAATATGGCTTAAATTAATCATATTTAAGCCTCGACTTTCGTGCCGTCCTGCAACTTGCTGTCGGGATTAGTCACAATTTGGTCATCAACTGACAGCCCCTTGGTCACCAGGTAAACATCCCCCTGGAGCTGACCCTCTAGATCGACCTTCTTAGCCTTGCCGTCCTTGACCACAAAGACCTTATTGCCATCGACGATGGCCTTCGCTGGTACCTTAATCTGAGGGTTGGCGGCATTAATTTTGACCGACTGGCCGTTCATCAGCTGGTTACCAATATCGATAGTAACTGGGTACTGACTGGTACCCTTACCATCTCCACTTGGGTCCTGGGCAATCGTGGTCACCTTCGCTTCAATGTTCTGGTCGCCAGCCACGGTCGTGATCTTAACCGTGTCGCCGACATGGAGCTTGTCATGGTCGTATTCAGACACCTGAGTGTTGACATTATGGTTGACTGAGCTCAGCTCAATCGTAGGCATGCTGGCCCCGTCGTCATAACGGACCACCACCGTCCCTTCAAACGGCGCCTTGGTGTCACGGGTACCTGCATCGTCTTGGGTCGTGACCAGCAAATCGTTCTGGTTAACATGGTCCCCAGTCTTAACTGGCAGGTTCTTCACCTGTCCATCTGGATGAGCCAGGTAGGTGTTTTGTGCGACCACCTTACCACTCAAAGACAGGCTATCAGCACTAATTTTGGCAGTTTGATAGTGACTGTCATTCTTAGATTGACTGTGGCTGAAATGATTGGCAATTGCCACCGCAATCACTAAGAGCACCACCAAACCGACGGCAATCCCACCCACAATGGTCCACTTCTTCTTATTCATTTTTTCTCCCCTAAAATGTTGCTATGTATGACTGCCGCAGCAGTCCTAATTAATATTCGTCATCCGCCTGCTTGCTTGGCAGCAGGGTAATCACAAAAGTAGCCACACTGATTACCAGTGACACAATACTAGCCCATCCCATTCCTTTAAAATTACTCAGGATGTTAAGCACAAATCCAATTGGCACAATGGCAAACCACCAAGGATTCAGACCAGCATCCGCAAAGCGGCGGTATTGGAGGGCCCAGCTCGGAATAAAAGTTGCTAGCCAATAAGCAGCTGCTAGCAGAACCAAGAAAGAAAAGATAATTAAACTACCTTGTGGGACACTATCCAAGCTCTGCCCTTCTCCTAATCGTTGAATGATTGGGACCGCAGAGATAGTAGCAGGAATAAACCAAATAACGAATAAGATAACGTTTACCAACACCACCCACCAGTAATCGGCCCTGGTTGATTTGCCAGAAAACCGCGCATAGTTACTCCAATATTTTTTATAAGCTGTCCACATTATTAACTCCTCTCTAATCCTACGAACTCACGTCCGACTTCTCTAAAACTTATTTTTCACTTTCTTCGTGCTGCTCAGCTTCCTTACGCTCGTGGCGTCGCCAGTAACCCTGGGGCAATACGCAAAGCAGAATCACGACCAGCCAAACCAGAAAACTAATTATGATCAAAAGTCCACCAATCACGCCACCGGCCGCCAGTCCTAGCAAGAAAGAAACGATAATGACTAGGTTCAAGGCCACACCGATGTTAAGGCCAACATCCCGCAACCGTCGGCATTCCAGGGCAATCCAAGGGATAATCGTGGCGATAAAATAGGCCGTCGTTGCCAGTATCAGAATGCCCAAAAAGGCTAACATGGGCGTCTGACTGGCAGGATGAGTGCCGGTGTCCTGAATGGCCTGAAGATTATTAGGCTGCATCACCACTGCCGGAATCGCCAACACGGCATAAATAACCGCATTAATCAGCACAACCCACATAAAGTCGGCCCGGGAACTTTCCCGATGAAAATTAAAGTACAAGCGCCAAAACCTGGCATATGATTTCCACATTTAACTCTGCCTCCTAGTATTCATCGTCATCATCGGTTGGCAGAAGAGAAACCACGAAGATAACGAAGTTCAGTGCATAAGACACCCATTTAATCCATTGCGGCACACTAGCACCAGTAACTATATAACTGGAAACCACACCGATTGTAGCTGCGAAAGGCGCTGCAGCATAGAGCCACTTGGGCACGCCCGCATCATTGAATCGACGGTATTCCATCGATAGCCACGGAATAATCGTCACAATCAGGTAAATGTTATACAAAACAAAGGCGGTCACGGCAACCATGTTGGCACCAGCAAAATCCCAACTTGCAATATCCGCGTATTTATTACCAGCGGTTATACCAGCCACCACTCCTAAAACAGAAACGATAATGACGTTCCATAAAAGGGCCCACCAATAGGATGCCCGGGTAGTCCTGCCTGAAAACTTGAAATAATTCTTCCAAAAATCCTTATAAGCTCTAATCATGTTCTTCTCTCCTCATCGCCACAACAAGTGGCTAACCACGACCAGTACCAAGTCAAAGCTAAAGGGCATTAGCAGCGTCCCAAACAAACTAACACTGCCGCCGCTTTGCCGGTACTGATAACTGGCAATTGCCAGCGAAACCAATGCGGCCACTGCAGCTAGCACCCACAAGGGTCCATCACTAACCGACAACTCCTGGTCAAAGTTCTGTAACAGGTTAGTCAAAATATTTTGACCGTTGACCCAGCGGAAGGTAGCCAGTAGGCTGACGCCGGCAATCACGTTGGTAATTGGTAAAATTCTGCGCACCTTGCCCTCCTTAACCGGGGTTACAGCCCCAAAACAGACCTAGGAAAAAGCCCAAAACGATCAAATTAGCCAAGACCTTGGCGGCCCGTTCAAAGGCCAGGTTGTCGGTCCGGCGGTGCTTATCCCAAAGATCAATCCCATAAGCCAAAGTGAAAATCGCCAGGCCCAAAATGCCCAACCATAAGTTTGACACTTCGCCGTGGCCACCCAGTCCCTGCCAGATAACCGTGGCCAGACTCTTATGGTCCGGCATCCACCAGCTCAGCAGGGCGATTAAATTAGTTAAGTAGATGGCCATCATCTTGACTGCATACATATTTTGGCTCCTCACCGGTCAGCGCAGTCCAGCTATCCCAGCTTGGTGCCATTACTGATCTTTATTATCCTAACATAGCAAACCCGACCCCCTAGCGGCTTTAACCGCTTTGTAAAGCCATTGTTACCAGATTGTAAACTACAAACAAAAAACCGGCCGAAGCCGGTTTACAGGGATTAAAATTGTCGGTGTACTAGTTCTGCTGTCTTCCACCGAAAGAGGACTGAGACCAGTAAAAAGGCCAGTCCAAACGGCGCCAAGTCCGTAATAATATCGATGGCATTTTGCCAGATTGGATTAAATTCAGGCTCGAAGCTCCGCAACAAGAGGAAGGCCAGCACAAAGGCCAGGTAAGTCGGCCCCATATTGAACCAATTCTCGTGCCGTTGATGTTCTGATAACATAACTGACCCTCCTCTACAATCTCAATCTTTTTCTTCAGTAATTACTGACTTGCTTAGGGCTCCCGATTATCCATCAGGGCCCGCACCATACTAATCACCAGTGGCAAAACCAGGACAATCAGTAGGATATCTAGGACAATAAAGGCCCAAATGGGCAGGTGTGGAAAGGCAAAGAAAATCAAAGCAATCACAAGGATGCCAATCCCACTCAAGCTGTTCCTGGTGAATAATTTTTTCAAAAATTTCATCGAGGGACCCCTTCATCTGGCCTAAATCGACCTAAATTTGTCTCACTTAACCACACCAAAGCCACCAGTCCAGCCAATTTGCTTGTTGACGGCCAGGGTCATCTGCAAGAAGCCCATTGCTTCAAGTTCACGGGCCCGCTTTAAGGCACCAGCGTCCAAGAAGCCCAATGGTGAACCAGACAGGGCTTCCTTCAAAGTGGCCTTGGCCTGGGCATCATCACTGGCAGCCAGGACCGTGGTCGTTTCGGCACCAACCTTACCAGTTAACAAACTGGCCGCAAAATTCGTGTTAAAGGCCTTCACGACCTTGGCCTGGGGCAACTGCTCCTGCAAGAGCTGAGCAGCTGAACTATCAGCTGGCACAACCAGACTGTCAAAGGTCTGGAAATCCAATGGGTTGGCGATTTCAACGACCACCTTACCGGCCAACTGGTCGCCATACTGCTTAACCAGGGCGGCTTCGGCTGGGTAAGGCACGGCCATCACAACCAAATCACCTAATGCTGAAGCAGTTTCCTTCGAGTCATAGTAACTAACCTGGTTACTACCGGCTTCCAAATTCTGACCGATAGCCTTAGCCATGTTGCCTTTTCCAAAAATAGTAACTTGCACGATTTCTGCCTCTTTTCCACATTCGTTACGGTCATTATATCAAAACCAGACCAATTGATAACCGGCGCCGGCCCATTCTTACGAATCGATACCAAAAATTAACTTTTTTTAATAAATCTATTGACACCTTTCAGGGATTGTTCTATATTAGCAGCAATCAGTTTTACCCAATTCATTTATCAAAACGATGAGCGGGAATTCTAGTAGGATTTGTTTTCACAGAAAAGCTGGATGTTAATTCGTGAGAACCGGCCAAACAAACCAACTAGATCGTACCCGTGAGTTATCCACCGAAACGAGTAGGTGGAATCGGTCAAGCCCGTTAACGCTTAAAGTTAGTAATAACTTTACGAGCTAGGTCTGCGTGAGCAGCCTAGAAATTGAGGTGGCACCACGCGCAGAACGTCCTCTTGGATTTTAACGTCCAAGTGGGCGTTTTTTGTTTTCACCACAATTACTTTATATTACGGAGTTTTCCTATGAATGTAGCCCTGACAGGCATTACCGGTTATGCCGGCATGCAACTTTATAACCTATTAAAGAACCATCCCCAGGTCGACCAAATTAACGTTTACCAACACGACCTGAAAGAAGCCATTGATTTGGCACAACTCAACCCTAAACTTGGCACAACTGACCAAGAAGCTTACCCTTACAACGCCCAAGCCGTGATGAACCACAACCAGGTAATCTTCTTTGCTACCCCGGCCGGGGTCACCGCCGAACTGGCTAGCCCCTACCTGGCTGCCAACTTCCCGGTCATCGACCTGTCGGGTGACTTCCGCCTGCCTGACCCCAAGGATTACGAGACCTGGTACCACAAAACGCCAGCCCAGGCTGAAGAGCTCGAGCAGGCCTACTACGGCTTAGCGGATCTCGAACACAACCCGGGTAAGACTTACATCGCTAACCCTGGTTGCTATGCCACTGCTACCCTGCTGGGTCTCGCCCCCGCCGTTCAAGACGGCCTGATTGAACCCGACAGCATCATCGTCGATGCCAAGTCTGGCCTGTCCGGCGCCGGTAAGTCACTGACGCCATCCAGCCACTTCGTCCAAGCCAACGAAAACCTCCAGGTTTACAAGGCCAACGAGCATAAGCACATCCCCGAAATCCTCAACACCCTGCAGGGCTGGAACAACGAGGTCCCTTACCTGCAGTTCATGACCACTCTGGTACCAATGGATAAGGGCATCCTTGCTTCCATTTATGCCAAAGTTAAGCCCGGTTATGACGAAAAGGACCTCCTGCAGCACTACCAGGACACTTACGCTGACAGCCCCTTCGTCACAGTCTTTAATGAAGGTTTGCCCGATGTGAAAAGCGTGGTCAACACCAACGACTGCAAGATTGGCCTGGCTTATAACCCTGTCACCAACACCGTTTTAATTGTCTCGGTCATCGACAACATGCTCAAAGGTGCCGCTGGCCAAGCCGTTCAGAATTTCAACCAACTCTTCGACTTCGATATCACTGACGGCCTGCACTTTGCGCCCACCCTTTACTAGGAGAATGCCCATGGAAACCATTAATTTTAAACTACCCCAGGGGTTTGAGTCCGGGGCCACCCACGCTGGCTTTAAGCCAGGTGAAACCCTCGACCTCGCCTGGTTGGTTTCTAAAACCCCGGCCGCAGCCGCTGGTGTCTACACCAAAAACCAGTTTCAGGCCGCCCCAACCCAGTTCACGAAAAAGTTAATCCAAAGTGGCCACCAACTCCAAGCCATCGTGGTTAACGCCGGCAACGCCAACGCCTTTACCGGTGAGGAAGGGCTGGCCAACACCGCCAAGCAAAACCAGCTGGTCGCTGACCAACTCGGCATCGATCCCGCCCTGGTTGGCGTCGCTTCGACTGGCGTAATTGGTAAGCAATTAGACATGAACGTCTTCAAAACTGGTCTCGGCCAGCTGCAGCTGTCAGCGACCGATGAAACCATGCCCGAGGCCATCCTAACCACCGATACCCACGCCAAAAAAATCAGCGTAACCCTGACCATTGACGGCCAGGAAGTTACGGTAACCGGCTTTACCAAGGGTTCTGGCATGATTCACCCCAACATGGGCACCACCCTCGGCTTTATCAGTACCGATGCCAAGGTTGATCCCACTGCCCTCCAAAGCCTGCTGTCCGAACTCATTCAGACTTCTTACAACCAGGTCACGGTTGATGGCTGCATGTCAACCAACGACATGGTGGTTGTTTTAGCCAACGGTCAGGCCGGCAACGACGAAATCAACGCCAGCCACCCCCAGCTCAACGACTTCAAGGACGCCTTGAACAAGGTCCTGACGACGCTGGCCAAGATGGTCGCCGCTGATGGCGAAGGGGCTAACAAGCTAGTCGAGGCCAGGGTCATCAACGCCCAGAACAAGGTCCAGGCCAACCAGGTCGCTAAGGCCATCGTTGGTTCTAACCTGATTAAGGCCATGCTCTTTGGTGAAGATGGCAACTGGGGCCGGATTGTCCAGGCCGTGGGTCAAACCCAGGCGGCCTTGGATCCCAACCACTTAGCCATCCAAATCGGCAGCCTGACCCTGGTTAAAGACAGTCTCAGTCAGACCGTTGACCAGGAAGCGCTGCACCACATTTTGGCCCAGGACCACATCGAAATTACGGTGGATCTGAACATCGGCAGTGCCCAGGGATTGGCCTGGGGCTGCGATCTGACTTATAAGTACGTTGAAATCAACGCTGCCTACGAGGGATAAGCCTATGATTATCATTAAAATCGGCGGAAACGCCATCAGCAAATTAGATAACGCCTTCTTTGACCAGATGCGGACTTGGTTGGCCCAGCACGAACAGGTCGTCATCGTCCACGGCGGTGGTCAGATGATTACGTCTGCTTCAGAGTTCTTCAACTTCCCTACCAAGAAAATCGACGGTATCCGGGTTACGCCTAAACGCCTGATTACCCTGACCGCGCAAATCTTAGACCAGGTGGTCCAGCCCATGTTTGCCCAACGCTTCAAGGACCACGGCATCCCCTGCTACGCCCTCAACCAAAACCAGGAAAGCATTCTCTACGGGGAATACCTGGACCAGGCCAAGTATGGCGAAGTTGGTAAGATTACTGGCGTAAATAAACAGGCACTGGCCAACCTGCCCCAGGGTAAGGTCACGATTATGAGCTCTTTGGCCATCGACGACCAGGGCCACACCTTAAACGTCAACGCCGACACGGCTGCCCAGTCCCTAGCAACTTTGACCAACGCCGAAGAGTTGATTTTACTGACTGACGTGCCTGGAGTCTTGATTGACCAGGTCATCGTTGACCGGATTAACCCCCAGAAAGCCGCCGAGATGATTGATGCCCAGCAGATTACGGCCGGGATGGTACCTAAGATTAAGTCGGCCTTTACCGCTCTAAACGCTGGGGTAGCGAAGATTACGATTACCAACCACCTGGACCACTCCGGCACCGAAATCATGTTGTAAAACCAGGTGCCGCGCGTTACCCTGGCCTTGCCAGCCCGGCTTGCTTTGCCGAACGGGCACTTACGAAACCCTTATTTACACACTTAACGGACCAAGCAGTCACTTACCAGATATGTCAGGAGGACTACCAATTATGTCAAAACTCATGAACACCTACACTCAATTTCCAATCGAAATTGACCACGGCCACGATTTCCACCTGGTCGACACCAAGGGCAAGACCTACGTGGATTTAACCAGTGGCATCGGCGTTTGTAACCTGGGTTACAGCAACAAGGCCATCTTTGAGGCCGTAACCGCCCAGCTCAACAAGATTTGGCACACCTCCAACCTCTATCCCAACAGTATTGTGACCAAGGTGGCTGAAGAACTAGCCCCCGATGGCTACCAGGCCTTCTTCTGTAACTCCGGCGCTGAGGCCAACGAGGCCGCCATCAAGCTGGCCCACAAGGCTACCAAGAAGGAAACGATTGTCGCCTTTGACAACGGTTTCCATGGCCGGACGACTGGCACCCTGGCGGTCACTGGTTACCCCCACATCCACTCTGGCTTTGATCCTTTGATGCCCGCCGTTAAAATGGCAACCTACAATGACCCCGCTGCTCTGGATGAAATCGATGAAAATACAGCGGCCGTTATCCTAGAAGCCATCCAGGGTGAAGGCGGTGTCAACGTCGGTGACCGCGAGTGGTTGCAGTCAATCCAGGCCAAGTGCCAGGACACTGGTACCCTCTTGATTGTTGACGAAGTGCAGGCCGGAATGGGTCGGACCGGCTACAAGTTTGCCTTTGAGCAGTTTGATTTGGTCCCTGATATTATTACGGTTGCCAAGGGACTGGCCAATGGTCTTCCCGTTGGTGCCATGGTGGCCAAGGACGAAGTGGCCGCCAACTTCAAGCCCGGCGACCACGGGACCACCTTTGGTGGTAATTTGATTGTCATGTCAGCCGCTGACCAGGTTCTCCAGCAGCTGACACCCGAGTTCCTCCAGTCCGTTCGGGAGAAAGGAGCCTATCTGATGAAGACTTTGCACGAGTACTTGTTTGATTTGCCCGGTATCAAGAGCATTTCCGGTGAAGGCCTGATGGTTGGTATCCACCTCGACGACAGCACGCCGGTTAACGATGTGATTACCGCCCTCCAGGACGAAGGTTTCCTGACCCTGTCCGCCCGGGGCAACACTCTCCGGCTCCTGCCACCATTGATTATTGATGAATCTAGCCTGCAGGCAGCCGTCAACGCCATCGCTTCGGCAGTTGATCAAGTTGAGGAAATGGAAGGCTAATGGCCCTCTTTGAAAGTTGGAACTGGCCGGCCCTGGCGGTGGGCTTGCTCATCCTAGCCAGCCAGTTCGCCATTACCAAGTACGCTCGACAGCCCTGGTTAAAATTCTTACTGCCGGTGGCTTATGCCGTGGTTCTGATTGCTTTCTTCCTAACCTTGTCCAACCCCTGGCACTACTGGATTTTGATGGTCGGCTTCCTCTGCCTGGGCGAAGGCATGTTCTTTTGGATAATTGGTTTTGCAAAAAAAGACTGACGTTTGTCAGTCTTTTTTATTGGGCTTATTTTAAGTCAGCAGTGGCATCATAGCCAAAGTACTTTTCAGAAAGCTGCTTCAAAGTCCCATCCTTTTTGATTTCATCAATGGCTGGGTTGAGTTTCTTCAAAATCGTGCTGCTCTCGCTGTCATCCTTGCGGAATGGCAGGGCAATTTGCACCGTGGCGGCACTACCTGGCACAACCTTCCAAGGGTAGTTCTTGGCCTTAATAATAGCCTCCAGGTTATTACGGGTGTTCACAACCCCGTCAACGTGGCCAGACAGGAGGGCCTGGTAGGTCACGTCCCGGGCATCGTAGAGCTTCAACTGAATCTTGTTGTTATAATTCTGCAAGTTCTTCGTATTATTAGATGCAGTCGCCCCAGCAACCGTTTTGCCAGCCAGGTCGTTCAAATTGTTGACACTGGAATCCTTGTTGACGGCCACCGTGGTTTCTTCCTGGTTGTAAATATGACTGAATTGATACTTCTTTTGCCGTTCAGGGGTGATGGCTACGTCGTTAGCGACCGTGTCAAGCTTGCCATTATCCAGCTGACCGAGCAGACCGTCAAATTCACCGGTCACCCACTCCACCTTGTAGCCGGCCTTTTTAGCCGCAGTATTAATGGCATCGACATCAAAGCCGACTAACTTCCCATCGTTCTTATAGGCCGTTGGGAAACTAGTACCGGTAACCCCAATTTTCAGGGTCTTTTGACCACTGTCGCTATCTGAGTGCTTACTCTGCTGGCTATGGTAGAACCAGCCACCAATCGCCGCCAGCAGCACCACAATAATGATAATAATCGCCCATCGCGCTGGGTTTCGCTTTTTCATATACACTTCTCTCTTTTCATTTTATTGGTCTGATATTGGGGTTAATAGGCCGCCGACACGGAATTTAAAAAGTTGTGGACTCTCTCCGGGCCCTGATCTGACAAAATTTCGTCCGGCGTGCCCTTGTGGACGATTTGGCCCTTTTCCAGGAAAATAATCTGGTTACCAATCTGACGGGCAAAGTCCATTTCATGGGTCACAATCACCATCGTGATGTGCTGTTTGGCCAGTTCCAGAATCGTCTTTAAGACACTCCCCACTAGTTCCGGATCCAAGGCCGAGGTCGGTTCATCCAAGAGGACGACGGCTGGCTTCACTGCAATTGCCCTAGCAATCGACACCCGCTGCTGTTGGCCACCGGACAAGGAAGACGGGTACTTATCAGCGAATTCTAGCAGCCCAACCTCGCGCAGACGCTCCTCGGCAACGGCATGGGCCTCGTCCCACTTCGCCAACTTGTTTAACAGGAGTGGCGCCATCACGTTTTCAATCACGGTCATGTTTTTAAATAAATTAAATTGTTGAAAGACCATCGTTGACTCCGCCCGCAGGGCCCGGGTGCTTTTCTTGTTGAGCTTGCGACCATCAACGGTACTTTGCCCAATCTGAATGGTACCAGCGGCGGGTTGCTGCAGGAGGTTTAGGGTCCGTAGCAGGGTCGTTTTCCCTGAGCCACTGGGTCCCACCAAGACAGTCACCTCCCCGTCCTCAACGGCAAAGTTAATGTCTTCAAGGATTTTCTTTTGTTTGATGGTTACGGATAAATTCTTAACTTCAATTAAGGCCATGGGCCATCCTCCTACCGATAAGGTCTTGTTAACAGCCGTTCAACCCCCGACTGGGCCCAGGAATAAATAATAATTAGGGCCCAGTAGGTCAAGCCAACTGCCAAATAGGTTTCAAAATACTTAAAGGAATCACCCGCCAACATCTTTCCTTCGGCAAAGATTTCGGTAATCCCTAAGGTGAAGGCCAGGGAGGTTTCCTTTAGCAAGCCCACAAAGGTGTTACCGGTCGCTGGCAGGGCGTTAATAAAGGCCTGGGGTAAGACGACGTAGCGGAAGATCTTAAAACTCGTTATGTGTAGGGCCCAGCCGGCTTCCACCTGGCCCTTATCAACCGAGTTCACTGCCGCCCGGAAGACCTCGGACAGGTAGGCGGACTGTTTGAAGCCCAGACCAATCACCGTGGCAATCAGGGCCGGCAATCCCTTAAAAATCGGGAATAACTGGGGCAGCCCGTAATAGATCAAAAAGAGCTGAACCAGAGCCGGCATCCCCCGGAAAAAGGAGACATAAACCGCGGCAAACCAGCGCAGGGGCCGGTAGCGGGAAAATTGTAACAGGGTGATTAGGCCACCTAGGATAATGGCTAAGACCATGGCCAGGACCGCCAGTAAGAGGGTCACTGGGATATATTTTGCTAGCGCTGGAAACGCATTGATAAAGTACTTCCAGTCGAAATTCATAATTCACCTACTCACTACTTGCCTTGCAGTCGATAGCGCTGCAAATATTCCTTAATCTGGGCCGACTCTAGTCGTTCAAACCCTGGCTTTAATGACTTAACCATGTAAATGGTCAGGTGGTCTGAATGCTTTTGGACCACCTCAACCGGATGATAGCCTAGGGCCGTGTAAAACTTTTGCAGCCAGGGGTGCTCGACCGCAGTGCCCAAGCTAACCAAGGGAGCGTCTAGCTCCTTTTTAAGGTAGTTTTGCTCCACCCAGTCAATCAGCCGACTAGCATAACCCTGCTTAGCAAAGCGCCGTTCGGTCGCAATCCAGCCCAAATGGGACAGGTTGTAAGGACCGGGGTCAGCTGACCAGGGCAGCCGGACCGAAGCCGTCGCCACAATGTGGTGGTCCACTTCGGTCACAAAGGTCGGCGTGGTATCGATGTGCTCGTCAATCTGAGGCAGGGTGGCGTTGGCTGCCTGGAAATGAATCCCCAGCTGGGTGTCAGCCTGGTAAGCCTCGTGCAGGAGGGCCTGTAAGGCCTTAATTTCACTTTTCTTAATTCGTCGGTTTATCATCGACTCTCCTCCAAACTGGGGTTCCTGATTCCTGCCAGGGTTGCCAGCAAATTGTTTAGTGTGGACTGATTTAAATCAACAACCAGCTGCTGCACGATTGCTTCCGGTTCCGGTGCCAACACAGCTGCTAACTTGGCTTCAATCTCGCCGAAATTCAGGGGATTTTGCGGGGATCCCTTCGGCCATTTCACATCAAAGCGTTTTACCTGCTGGCCCTTTAAAACCAGTTCAACTACGGTTTCCCGCTGATCATTCCCCGCGGCCGGTAAATCATTGACCCGACTAAAGATTCCGGCTACTGCCTGAAAGGCAGTGGTCTCAACTCCGGGATCAAAGAGTGCATCGTTGACATCCCCCTGGCTTAAAACCTGCCAGGCGATGTACTCAATCGAAAACTTCCCAGCCTGACCATTTTCTGGCCGGCGGTAACGTAGGACCTTATCGGCGTCCGGTGGAAAGTGGAAAATCACTCGTTCCACCTGGTCCAAGCGAATTCCGGCCTGATAGGCCTGTCTGACAGCGTCATAACCGGACATCGCTGCTGAGCAAAACTGATGCTGCTTAAACCAAATCCCGGGCTGCACAATTTGGGCCGGTCGCAGCCAGCTATCAACCAGCTGCTGTTCATCCAATTCAACGCCCGCCACTGTTTTCACCCAACCATTCTTGTTGTTGAAGGCATCTTGGCTACTAGTTAAGCCGCTGGTGACAAACTGGTAGGACTGTACCGCCCGTTGAGCCGCTAGGCCGGCATGTAGTGGCTTTGTGTCAGTGCCAGATTCCAGGCCCAGCCCCGCCGCCTGAGTTGCCGCAAAGGATAAGATGGCCACCGTTTCACTGAGTGAAAACCGCTCGTAGTAAGCCAGCGCGGCTGCCGCCGCAATCGTCCCCAGGGTTGCTGTGGTGTGGTAGCCGTCTAGCTTGTGTTTGGGATTAACCTGGGCACCTAGCTGACCGGCGACTTCCACTCCGACCACGTAGGCCTGGAAGAAACGCTCAGTCGGTTCACTTCCTTCACTCACCGCTAGCAGGGCTGAATAAATCACCGCACTAGGATGACCGCGGAAGTTCGCCTGGACATCGTCCAAGTCACAGTAATGGGCCGCGAAGCCATTCAGCAGGGCCACCCGCCCTGGCTCAACTGAAGCATTCCCAGGCAAAACCTGCACCTGATCTAGACCAGCCAGCTGCTGGTAAAGTCGCCCCACCGCTGGCTTATCTTTAGCAGCGTAGAAACTAGCCAGGTAGTCCAGCAGACACTTTTGTGCTGTTTGATAAGCCGCTGATTCCGGCTGAACCTTGCTGTTTACAATCAGGCTCGCCAACCGCTCCGTTAAATTAGCCGAACTTTTCTGCTCTGTCATTAGCTTCCTTCCAGATATCATCGTCGGGCCCAATTGTGATGATACGGGGTAGGTCTTCTTGCGGCGTGTGGTCAACCTCATAGAAGCGTTGGCGCATCGAGTCAAAGTTAGTGTTGTTGCCGAAGGCCGGAATCGAATACAAATCCTTGGCATAGTTCCACAGGTTCGGATAATCCACCAGCCGCTTCTTATTCACGTAGTACTTCTGGTAAAAGACCAGGTCAAAGCGGGCCAGGGTCACGTACAGGTTGATGTCGACCAAGGTCAAGCGGTCACCGAAGAGATAACGCTGGTGGGACAGGCGCTCTTCCAACCAATCCAAGCGGTTAAAGATTTTGTCGTACCACTTCTTATAATCTTCCTGGGAACGGCCATGTCCGGCCTCGTTTACGGCATAGTTAACATCCATCAGGATAATGTCACTCAGGGCATCAATGTCATCCCGCAGGTCTTCGGGGTAAAGGTCAGGCGCATCGTCGGGAATATAGTCCTGCCAGGCTTCGGAAAATTCCTTAATCAGCTCGTTGTAATCATTGTTAACGACCTTGCCGGTTTTCGTATCGACCAAGGCCGGTACCGTGGTCCGCTTGTCATAGTTTGGGTCGGCCTTCCGATAGGCCTCCCCCAGCGAATGAATACCCAGGACCGGGTCGACATCGCCCTTGTCCAGGGTGAAGAACCAGTCCCCAACCACGCCGGCTGGCCGCAATGGATCCACAATCCCGTTGGAGATTACCTTGTCCAAGCCCAGCAAATCTATGGCAATCGCAATCCGGTTAGCCCAAGGGCAGTGCCGTGACCAAATTAGACGATAACGGTTGGGCTCCACTGGCAAAGTCCCATCGGTAAAGCGGGCCTTGAATTGCGGACCCTGGTAGGCCGCAAACTTTTCCCGGTCGTTAAAATTAGACTTGTCCTGCCCGTTGTCGTATTCTTTCTGCTTTTGATGAGCCCGTGGGTTCGCCACCTTGGACTGGGAAAAGTCGATTGGGCAGGCCTGGAGGGTGTCGGAAACTTCGATATTTTCTAGTTCATCTTGTAAGGTTTGATCGCTCATGTTTGTACTCCTTGATTGGTTTCTGGCTACTGGTTATGGGGTGGAACCCCGTTTTATCTATCAATCCGTGCATTATTATCGCTGAAGACGCCACACTACTAGGCCCCTTCAGGCACCACCCCCTTTAAATCCGAATTCAACTCACAAAAAAACAACCCAGCCAAAAAATAGCCAGATTGCGGGACGAAAAACGTGTTACCACTCGCTTTTGATAATTTATCACTAAATTACCCTTATCAAGTTCAGTGCTTTCACTAAACTCTGGGCTGTATCGGGCACCCCCGGAATGCGCTCATCAGCTGACTCACCCATTCTGTGACTCCAAGACCATCTTCAATTTGGACCTAACACCGACTCTCACCATGTTGTCGGCTCTCTGTTCGTTAGGCCGTCCACCTACTTATCTCTTCACGGTCGTTTACCAAATAAATAAAAAAATCCCATAGTCTTTGTTTTAAACAAAAACTATGGGACGAAAGAATCGCGTTACCACCCAAATTCTACCGGGCATCGCTGCCCGGTACTTAACAGGTACATCCGAAGAGATACCCTAACGCGGTAACGGGCGCACCCGAGTGGCATTTACTGTATAGCTCACACCACTAACGACTCCAAGACCATTTTCAACCTGCTTGTGATACCAGCTTTCACCAACTGCCAGCTCTCTAAAATCACGCCTAAGCTTACTTATCTTTTCAACATCTCATTTATTTTTCATAATATTATAATAATTAGGACGATGTTGCAAGGAATTTTTTTGAAAATTTATTTGAAGGTCAGCGCCAGCCATCCCATGAAGGTTGAAAGAACGTTGTTCAGCGTGTGCATGGCGATGCTGTTAAAGTTTTAAGATTTGGGGCCAACGGAGAAATCGACGTGAATTACAAGTTCAAAAAAAGCCGGCAAACGCCAGCTTACTATCTTAATATCCATTGAGGTGTCTATTATACCTCTAATTTATGAGAGCTAATCTGCCTTAACTAACTACGGTACGTTCCCTATAGCTTTCGGCCAAATGTTGCAACGTTTGTTCGAAGTCAGGAAACAAATCATTGTAGTCATAGCAGAAACTACTCAATTTCTGGGTGATGTCATCGCAG
Source organism: Lactobacillaceae bacterium L1_55_11 (assembly GCA_029433155.1). Taxonomy (GTDB): domain Bacteria; phylum Bacillota; class Bacilli; order Lactobacillales; family Lactobacillaceae; genus ESL0723. The sequence goes on along the minus strand of JAQYTT010000003.1, from coordinate 48,013 downwards.
GCATCTGAGTACAGCGTAATTAGTTTGTCTCTATGTGTAGAACCTTCATCCTCTTGATAAAGTTGGTTGTTGTCCAAATCCCCAAGTACATCCTCATCAATACATATTTTCATCCTAATCTTACATATCTTTTTTTTAGGGGTTTGTGCGAACCAACTATTAAAATTTAAAAATGCGCCCTCTTGAGCATCAATTCTCGGATTAGAAGCGTTTTTTGCTACCTCGGCAAAGATGCCACTTCTAACGTTCTTAATCTCCTCTGGGATAAAGAAAACATCCAAAACCGGCGATAATTGTTGGTCTTCCTCAACACCCGAACCAGTATAATTATGAGACATAAATAACATTGCCTTGTAAGGATTTGCAGTTATATCGACTAAAGGGGTCCCCAACCCATAATGCTGCAACATTGCAAACTGGTTCAGTTCATCAAAATCTCGACCCATATCCGGAGCCATCTTGTCGGGGAACCTATAACTCAGTTCACGAATGATGTTCTTAAAATTATCTCGATAAGAATCATTAAACTTTGACCTTAATATACCTGGTTTAGTTGGCCAGGAAGCATTTTGGCCTCTGTAGTAAAGAGCATATTTGGTTGATGCCGGATTTTTATTTGAAACGGTTACTCCATTTTTTACACCATCTAGCAGTTCCTTCATCGTATAAAATACAGACCATGAGGACCTGGAAGTGTTCTCCAACACAGGCCTATCTAAATGAACTGGTTTAAAATTCGACTGAATTTGTTCGCATATGTTTTTAACAGTCATATTCCGATCTTGAAAGGAGTCAAAACCCGAAAACGACACACCGGTCATCTGATAACCCTTATTGTCCTGATTACCGGGAATTAATTTTAATTGAATCTCAAAATTACTAAAATAGGAATTCTCATCGTAATCTTTATACGTATTGTAGTCCATAAGATTGAACCTTCTGCTACTCCGAGACCTTCCGATACATATTCAGGTTGCTCATACGATTTTTTAATGCCTGTTGGGAAACGTTTAATTGCATAGCAACTTCAGCAATTAAATTCTCAAATTCTTGAGGTGAAAGATTATTCTTCTCTACATTACTGTGTTGGTCAAAATACTCTTTTACGTATCTTCTAACCAGTTTTTGTGGCATCAGCAACATCGCCCCAAAGGAATTAGCCACCACTTCATTTCTCTTCTCAGTAATAGTATAAGTGGATGAATCAGTTTGCCGATTAGCCACATGTTCGCCATTTAGAATATGTCCTAATTCATGAGCAACCGTGAATCGTTGACGGACGGGCGCCTCCCTATGATTTATACCTATTTCATGTTTCGATATTAATTTTCCCGATAAATTGGCATCTTCATCACCTAATTGGCTGATTGTGACTCCCATTAGTTCTGCAATCTGATGGATATCAACGTAGACCTCATTACCAGGTATTTCCGCCTCTGCTGTTATGGGATGCCCGCCGGTGAATTCATTTAATTTGTTTATAAATTCTTGTGAATAAACATCACCAAACCTCATGACTTCTTCTCCCTTTGAACTTCGTTCTTCTTACTGACCCATGTGTAAATCTTCTTATTCAGTATATATGCTCTAAACCATTGAAGTAAAGATATTGGGACATAAACAAACCAAATGCGGGCACATATGGGCCCTGTTTTCATTGATCATCTGCAGGAACTATTTCCAACAAAAACTTTAACGGCTGTCATAAGAACAAATGAACCAGTTACTTTCAGATTTAGGTAAAATCGTTAGTGGTTAAATAAAAAACCACTCAATGATGTGTACCCCGAATGTTACTTTAACTTTCGGGGTACACATCATATTTGTCAGTCTTTTTTGGGCACTTCAACAAAATTCAATAATAAATTTATAGCGTTAAATACGTCGTTATTATGAACAACCGCAATGGCTATTTTTTCTTTAGCACGAGTTAAATTTACGTACAACTGATTTAAACCATCATAATAATAATTATAAGGGTAACTGTGTAAAATTCCATCTTGGTCATAGTAGAGTCTAGAATCTATAATGACAGCAACATTGTCGATATCGGAACCAATCACATCATAAGAATTCACGCACTGTTTGCCATCCAAATCCTTTTCTAAATAACTATTTATTTCGTTACTCTGATACTTATCTTTCATTGGATTGACTACTCGAAATCCCTCACCTTCTTTGTGTTGTAACCATGAATTAGCAGTGATGTAATCTGAGAAAAATTGTACGTCAATTCGCTCTGGATTCACAATTTCCTTTTTATGCCCTAAATTAAACAATCCGTTAACAAAGAATATCAAGTTGGAATCTGAACGGACCGATTCACTCAACCTTTCTGTGTGAATATCTAAGTAATCTTTTAACTTAGGTTGAATTGTCACGCCAGATTCATATTTAGAAAAAAACTGGTATTCGGGGTCGAAAAACATCACCAGTTGTTGTATTTCACCGTTCTTGTAGCAGTCCATTATCTTATCTCGGGTACCATTAAATAGACGCTGAGACTCATCGACCAACACTATGTCATAACTTACCAACTCAATATCATTTAATTTGGCAGGAAAAATATCGATGTTAAACATTTTTGACCATGCACCGTGCTCAGGCCTCAAAGTTCCACGAGAAAAAATAATTGCAATGTTTTTATCTGGATTGTTTTGTTTTATCCTTTTTGCTGCATCATATAAAACTAAGCTTTTTCCCACACCAGCCTTGCCAGAAATTCCAAGAGATCTTCCAGACTGTATTTCATTTGACAACTTCTCCTGTTGTTCAGTTAGCAAATAATCATCGCTCTGAAATCTTTGTATATTATCCAATGGTGAAAAGATAAACGTTGATTCATCAATGTCAAGCAGTTCGTTATGGTTAATCTCTTCCCCTAGATCTGGTAAACTCTTCCAATCCACCTCAATTAACTGATTACCATCAAAATGAAAAAGTTCATTAGTTTCACTAAAATAAGCGAACCCTACAAATTCTTTTTTTAGTGTCCTTGTATAAAATTTCGTGCGCCTAAGAGTTTTAATTACCCTTGATTTAGTATCAGGTCTCTTAGCAGATTTCAACTCTATATCAATAACAGCGTTTTCAAAAAATTTTAAAATGTCATTCTCTTGATTAATCCTATCAACTTTAACCCCTAAAAAAAGGTTGTCCAGTTTAATATATTTGATAAGTTCCGGTTGCTTTTCCGTTAACGAGGCTGTTTGCTGCAGCTCTTCTTTACGGAATGATTTTCCAATACGATTGGTTTTTTTATAAAATCCAAGCGATTCTTTATCACCACTATTCAATATTGCTTTTAACGATTCAAAATTCACACTCATGTCTTACTTGCTCCCATCTTCACTTAAACATTTGCTACTATAGTACAGCATTCTTACCATCAACCCCAATAACATAAAATAAAAAAGACTGACAAATGTCAGTCTTTTTTATTTTATTTAAATGCCAAAGCCAGCCAACCCAGAATGGTTGAAAGGACGTTGTTCAGCGTGTGCATGGCAATACTGTTGGAGATGCGGCCACTCGATTTGTACAGGTAGGCCAGCAAAAGACCGGCCGGGAAATAAACTGGGAAATCCAGGAGATCCTTGGGCGAAAAGCTGGCCAAGTGGAAGGCAGCAAAGGCAGTGGCTGACAAAATGGGCGCAATCCACCAATTCTTAAAGCGGTCAAAGTAGGCGAAAAACATCCCCCGGAAAATCAATTCTTCGACCACGGGGCCAATCACACAGGCATAAAACGCCATTAGTAACTGAGAATACACGCCTTGACTGGCACTTAACTTATTAAGCTCAGCTTCGTTGGCCGTCGTGGAACCGGCCAAGTGGGGAAAGAGCCACTGGGTCAGAAACATCCAGATATCCGACAAGAAGAGCAGGGCTAAAAAGAAGCCGACCATCAGCAAGCCCTTACGCCAGTTACGCCAGTTCAACCGCTCGATGGTAAAGTCAGGTCGAACCTTGCAAATCCGTTTTAAAATGCTGCGGAAGAACCACCAGTAAAGTAGCAGTCCGACGACAATCATGAAGATGTCCGCCCAGATGTTGACCTTTGCCTGAGTAGGACCAATCAAAAAAGAACTCGCAACCACATCCCAAATCACGTACCAAATAAAAATCAGCAGCCTGGTACCCACCGTTTTAAACTTATGCCAAATACTATCCGTTTGTGCCATTTCTCTTCCCCTCCAAATTAACCTTATGACTATAACCGGCCCAGATTACGGAGAGGTGACATGGGTTTTAAGATTTGGGGACAAAAGGGGGAGTTCTTAGCATTAAGTATTCAAAAAAGGCTGACAAATGTCAGTCTTTTTTTCTCACCCATTATCACGAGCAATTTCGGCCTGAGCCAATATATTAAATAATTTATTTTTATCTTGACGCTGAGGACTTATGCTAGTGAAAATAGGTTTAATAAAATTACCGTCAATATCTAGACCAACGAAGAAAGGTATGTTCAAATCATTATACTTCCTACCATCAACATCTGTGTAAGTAAATCTAGCCTCAATGGGTATTAAACGGTGACTCAGTTTCTCAATGAGTTCTTCACGTTGGGATTTAGTCAAGTGGTCAACATAGTTAAAAAATAAGTTAGCTCGCCCAACTGAAGAGCGAACAACGATTCTCACATTCTGATCCTTACCCACTAGAACATTCAAAATTCTTGGATTTGGCACATCTTCGCTAATTTTACGAAAATTTTTTCGAGAATCATCATCAGAATCATGAAAATTCATTATTTGATTATCCCCTTGATTAACGAAGTGGAATCCTTCAAAAATAACGTTACGAGCCGGATAAGTCCCTTGAACAATTAGTTCAAAGTCCAGCAAGTTAGTCATTTGGGATAAGCCTTGTTTCGTATCTGAAAATACGTATCCCGTCGCATCACCATATTTTCCGCTTTCTCTAGGGATATCCCGGAAAACCTCGAATTCAGCTTGTACTAAAAAAGTACCAGCGGAAACTTCTGGTTCAACTTCCTTTACCATGTAACCAGTGAAACCATTAAATTCTCCAAGAATAATGGGTTTAATTGCCTGTCGGTGCTCCTCACGCCTTGCTCTATCAGAAGAACGAATAGTCCACCAAACACCCAATATAGTGATAAACGAAGGGCTGAGCCGCTGAAGCCAACTGACCACGACACCGCCCCAGTTAATACTACTCAGAAATTTTATGAAAAACTCAATAACTGACATAGACTCAAAAACCAATTTTAATTCTCACTAGACAAAAATTTGTGCACACGGACAATTTGCCAATTTCAACTATTTAATCTTAAACATCGAATACATATCATCGTACTTACCTTGACCTTCAATTTGTAGGTCTTCAGCAACTACACGACGAATATCTTTTGCATAGGTGCTATCTTTCTTCAAATAATTGCTCATGGTCCCAACAGTTTCAACCTGGAGAGCATAAACTCGAGCAGTTGAAATAACAAATTTCAAAATTAGCTTCTTCAGGTTATTTTGAAACTCTTCTTGCTCTAGAAAATGACCATATTTGAATTCTTCAGAATCAAGGGCTCCATGCTGTTCAATTAACTCATTAGGCTTCCTAATACCGTTAATAACGTCGTAGACTACTCCAAGTAGGGCGAACAAGGTAAACTTTCCATTCTTTATAACATTCCCCTGTTCTCCCGTAAGACTATCAGATTTAAGCAGCTCGTCAGCTACTTCCTCGTATATTCTGTTCAGTCTTATTAAATCTGCAATGAAGTCTTTTTTCGACCTGTCCTGGTCATATTTAGGATCACGGAAAATCTGTTTATAAATGTTCACATTGTCGAAGAGTGACTTCTTCTTGCTACGTGCCGTTCCCGGCATTTGATTAACGAATGAATATATTAACTGGGCCAAAACATCATTTTTAATGCTGATGTCGCTCGACTTACGATCGTACTTGATGCCTCGCTTAATTTCCAGCTGAATATTATAATCCTTCAACCAGCCTTTCATCGTTAGCATTTCACGCGAATTTGCCTTTAAGTCCTGTGGATTAATTGGCTTCTGAGAATTCGTCGCCTCCGAAATTTGGTTAAAAAAATCGTCCATTTGTTCGGAACTTAATTCTTCACTAGGCATAATGATCTTTGCAGGTACATAAAAGTCAGGTTCATCGTCTTGCAAGGTTGTAGCAATTAAAGTAGTCGTCTGAGCACCGTTAACAATCGAAAAATCGTCTAACTTAATCGTATTGCCGTCAACGCGGAAAGCGTTCGTAGCAATGGTCACGCCGTTGTTTAGGAACCAAAACTCATCTGGATGCTTGTGGATGGTCTTCTTGACCTCGTCATCAATACTTTTTTTCTTGATGTACTTACGCACGTTTAAATCAAACAATCCGGAATCCTGATATTTGTCATAAAGATGCTTCAAACTTTTTGCGCTGACCTGAGTAAAAATCCCCTCTTTAGTGCTGGAAGAATATTCAGAATAATTATTAGCAGCCTTAATCTTCACCTCATCATGGTTGACCCGGCGAACCGGTTCCCTAAGGTCGCGTATGATTCCTTCTAGGTCATCACCATTAACAATAACAAGATCAAAATCATCAATATTCTTGGTATGAGATACTCTTTTTTCAACTGCAGCCTTATCGAAAGAACCACCAGAAACGAATACCATTTTACGTTGAATATCGTCGCCATCTGCTAACTCATTCAGAGCTGCGTCATAACAACCTCTTAGTTTTTCGTTAAGTGAGTTAGGATTAGACTCCAACTCTGAAACAGTTGCCATTCCCTTATTGATCTCTGCCACAGCTTCGTTAGCATCGGTATTTTCGGAGAATTTTGTCTGAACAAATAGAAGAGAATTATCATCGACATCAGGATAGATTAAGTCAATCCCACCATCACCGACTTGGTTGGTGAAAAATTCCGAGAACACCTTGTCAATATAAAGCCCATTGTATTCATCAGTGTTCTTAATAACCAACCAAACTGCCAGAAGTGTAAAGAAATTTTCGTCCTTTTCATCCTTTAATTCTGGGTATTGTTTAGCAATGCCCTCGAACTTCTCTAATTCCCTTTTTACCGGTTCTCTAGTAATCATAATGATCTCCTCATATTGCTAATACAATTAGATCATAAATGTACTATTTAGTAAATTAATATTGTCACGATCAATATATAAAACTGACAGCAAACAAAAAAAACTGACTCTCGTCAGTTCCTTCCCCTAATCCTTCCGGGTTAGCGTATATTTCAAATGGCCCTGCTGGTACAGGTTATAGTCGGTGCTATCCATTTCCAGAGCGTAATGACCGGCATAGGGCCCGTCATCAATAATCAGCGTGCCAACAAATTGGTCGCCGTCATCGCTCTCACCACTGGGGCGCTGGGCCTCTTCGACGTCATCCGAATAGTGATAATCGTAGACCTGCTTATTAATCTTCATGTTTTTTTCGGTGAACTTAACCGTCCCCAGCTTAATCCCGTCGGTCTCGGTCATCCGCCAACTAAAGCGCTGCAACACCTGCTGGTTGGTCAGCTTGTGCGGCGTCTGCAGGTACCAGACCCCCAGGACGAAGATAATAAAGACGATGCCAATGATGCTGCCGGTTACTTTCTTGTTCATAGTCAACACTCTCGTTAATTCTAGCTTGTCACCATTTTACACCACCACAAACAAAAAGCAGCAACCTTCTGGTTGCTGCCCTATTTCATAGATTCAGAATCCTTTTCATTTTTGACACTAATGCCCGTCACGAATGCGAAGATCACAACCAGGCAGAGTACAATCATAATCACTGGGAAAAGCAGCCCGTCGTGCCCTCTACCAAAGATAAGTGGTCCACCATACCTCATAATGAACCAGTTAGCTAAAACCAAGGATGCCATTTGCGACGTTAGGTTCAGCAGGTAGCGCCAGAGAACCCAAAGGAATGCTGCCGCCCCTGCAATGCCAAGCACCAACACCCACCAACGGTTGGCAGATATAGAGAAAATCCATATGTCCAGGCCAACTAGCACCGCCACTCCTAGCGCTATGCCTTCGATTTTTAATCGTTCCCGCATATTTGTCTCCTAAATCTCCACTTGCCGATTACTTAGCCGAAGAATCACCCTTCAGCTTGGCATCTAGCTGCCAAAGGTAATTACCGATATAGATTAGGCCGCCGACGATAATGATTGCTTTCAAGAGCAAACTGTGGCGGCCATCACCAAAGGCCAAACTGCTAGCACTCATCAAGACCGCCCAGTTGAAGAACACGAGTTCAGCCTTCTGCCTGTCGCGGAAGTACTTCCCAATGATAACCACCAGGGCCACAATTCCGATAATCCCCAAAATAGCGAACCACCAATTGTGAGCCGCCGCTGGAAATAACATGAAGTCCAAAACAAACAAGGCCCCCATGATTAGTGATCAACCTTCCTGCTTCAAGCGTGCCTGCATAACTGCCTCCTCTAACCTATTTCGGCCCAGTATAGGCGTAAAATTTTACAAAGCGTTAAAATCTCAGTAACAATTCAACAACAAAAAAGCAGCAACCATTTGGTTGCTGCTTTTGTATTCTCTGGAATAATCGAAAGATTAACGCTTTGAGAACTGTGATGCCTTACGGGCCTTCTTCAGACCAGGCTTCTTACGTTCCTTCATACGAGGGTCACGGGTCAAAAGACCTGCGCTCTTCAGAACTGCACGGAAGTCAGGGTCGACATTCAACAGGGCACGGGCGATACCGTGGCGAGTTGCGCCGGCTTGACCTGAGAATCCACCGCCGTTAACGTTAACGAAGACGTCGTAGTTACCGAGCGTTTCCGTAGCGTTGAATGGCTGGAGAACAACCTCACGCAAGTTAGGGAAAGGAATGTAATCTTCAATTGGCTTACCGTTCATCACGATGTCACCCTTACCGGGTACCAAACGCACGCGGGCAACTGAATTCTTACGACGACCAGTACCTGGATATTGAGTAGTTGCAGTCATAGTTTACGGTCTCCTTTCTTAGATTAACTTGTCGATGTCAAGCTTTTCAGGCTTCTGTGCAGTTTGCTTGTAGTCTGAACCAGCATAAACGTGCAAGTTCAGGCCCTGCTTGCGGCCCAAAGTGTTCTTTGGCAACATACCCTTGATTGACAACTCCAAAAGCTTTTCGGGGTTCTTCTCGCGGTAGTCACCAGCAGTCCGTTCCTTCAAACCACCGGGGTGATTTGAGTGGTGGTAATAAATCTTGTCGCTGGCCTTCTTACCACTCAACTTAACTTGGGCAGCGTTGATGATAATCACGTGGTCACCCATGTCAACGTTAGGGGTAAAAGTAGGCTTGTTCTTACCACGCAAGATCGCTGCGGCCACCGTTGAAAGACGACCCATGATTACGTCTTGGGCGTCTAGGATGTACCACTTCTTCTCGATTTCGCCTGGCTTGGCTAAAAATGTTGTACGCATTGTGCGCTCCTTTGATTTTTGTTTACAGACTTAGTCGTTCCTTACTAAGTAAATTACAATAAGTTTCCGGGGCTTATCGTGAGGTAAACAATACCGCTATCCATTCTACACAGGGCAAGGGCCTCTGTCAACTGAAATGGCGACTTTACCCAAAGAATTTGGCTATTCCTCTGACCAGGCCAGATAGCCCTGCTCAGTCTGATAGGACAAGCTTTTGGGGTCAACCTCGTGACTGTATTGCTGCAAGAGTTTCCGGTAACGGTCGGCATAATTACCCGAATTTGGATCGTTTAGGAAACGCAGGCGGGACTGGTAACCCTTCGGTAGCGAAGCCAACTGCCGCTTTTGCCGCGGTGTAAGCCCGTCCTGATCCATCAGAATCTGGGTCGTCAGCAATTCCCCAATCGCCCGCCGGCTAAAGCCGGTGCCGTGGTTGTGACGTTCCCGGTCGCGGACCGTATGATAGAAGGACTCGATGACTTCCCGGTCGGCCGCACTGGGATTACCCAGCAGTAAGTAAGCATTGGCATAACCGAGCAGGACCCAGAGCGAACGGGTATCCATGACCGGCAGGTTCTTAAAATAGTTCAAGCACTCTGGCATCAGATCAAAGGAGGTCGCATCCAGGGGGGCCTGCAAGGCCTTACTAACCGCATTCACCAGGCCGCGGTGCTCCCAGATGGCCGGATGGCGCCGAATCACCCGCCAATAATAGCCGTCGTTATCTAAATGATGGAGGGGCAATCCGGTCAGGACGGCCACAGCCAGGTTCACCCAGGCTAAAATGGCCCAAAAACTCCCCGGCACCAGCTGCAAGACCAAGCCGACCACCAGACTGGCCACCGGACCAGCCAGGATAAAGGTCAGATAGGAGCTGCGGGCCGCCTGGGGACCACCCGAAACCACCACACTGCCGCCGACGTTAAAGACGTTGGGCTTAAAGCTCAGGTGGTGGTTTTTAAAGCGGTAGTTAATCCCGGCCAGGTTCAAGGAACGCAGCGAGATTTTTAGGGCCCGGGCTGCAATGACATGGGCTAGTTCGTGAATCAGGATGGCTAAAAACAGTGCCGGGACCAGCTCAGCTAAGAATATCAGTAAGGTCATCGAATTTATCTCCATAAAAAAAGAATCAATCGGTGGGATTGGTTCTTTTTACCTTGCTATAAGTTTAAAAAGTGACATCTTCCTCATCGGTATAGGAAGCCAGGCGGGCGGACTCGATGTCCATCTCGTACAAGACTTCATTTTCAGGATGCTGGTGAACCTTGAAGAACACCGGATGGTCAGCGAAGAAATCAGCCACATCCGCCCAGGAGTGACCAGATTCATTCATGGTGACCCGGTTGGACTCAATCCGGCGCCCATCCTCATCCAGGGGCGTGATAATCGCCACCCGGTCATTTAAGGCCAGCTGCTGAACCTTAGGGGCATCCGGCTGGGAAAGCAGGAACCAGTGGTTAGGACGCTTTGGATCAGCGGCAAAGCCCATAATCCGTACGCTCGGTTGGTCGTCTTCCTCAGTGGCTACATAAACCAAGCCACCAGCGGCCTTAATATACTCGTTAAACCGTGTCATTGCTATCTCCTTTTACTGCATCAAGTAAATTTGATAATTCATGATTAAAAAGATGGGCAGGATAGTAGCGAAGACAGCCAGGGCCCCGGTCAGCACCCCCGAACTCAGGGTTGCCCACCGGTCCAGGTCGCGGCCGGTCTTATAAAGCAGATAAGCCACAAAGGCCGCCGCCAGGGTAATCAGCCACAGGGACACAATCCCCAACACGTGGGCTTCAACACCCCAAACCGGGTACATCCCCACGTAGAGCACCTTATAAAAGGCACCCCAGAGCCAGGCAAAGGCTAAGACGGCATCCGCCACCAATAAACCGTAGGTAAGCTTTCTTCGTTCCAATCCTTACACCTCTAATTATACGCTATTTCATCCAAATATAAACCACTGGCCGGGGCGGTATAACGGGCCTGTTCCCGGTCTTTAGCAGCAATCAAACGTGGAATGTCATCAACGGGTCGGCGCCCGGTCCCAATCTCCAATAAGACCCCAACCATGATTCGAATCTGGTTGTACAAAAAGGCGTTGCCTTCAAAGGTGAAAACCAGTTCATTTTCAGCGGGCTTCACTGCTAAATCGGCCCGGGTGATCGTCCGCACTGTGGTTGCGGTCTCATTCCCCGAGGCCGCAAAGGTGGCAAAGTCGTGTTCGCCGATTAAATCCGGCAGGGCCGCCATAAGCCGCTCCACGTCCAGGGGCCAGTGAAAGTGGCCGGTGTAGTGGCGCTTAAAGGGGTCAACGTAGTCCTGGGTGGAAACCCGGTAAAAGTAGCGCTTGGCATGGCTGCTAAAGCGGGCATGAAAATCATCGGCCACCTGGTCGACCTGCTTCAATAAGATATCGCGCGGCAACATCGTGTTTAACCCCTTGCGAACCCCTTCAGCGGGAATGTCAAAGGGCAGGTCAAAGTGAATCACCTGGCCATAGGCGTGCACGCCGGTATCAGTCCGCGAAGCCCCGACTACCTTGATAGCGGGGTCCGGGTTCTTGGCCATCTGGTTGACGGCCTTGTTTAGCTCTCCCTGGACGGTCCGTTCCCGTTCGATTCCGTGCTTGGTCTGAACCTGGAAGCCGCAAAAATCGGACCCGTCATAGCTCAAAATTCCCTTGTATCTGGGCATTTAACGCCCCTCCTTATCCAAAGTGTAGCACTAAGAGGGCAAAGACCACTACGAAGACCGCGGTCACCGCAGCCGCCTGGTAATCTTCGTGGCCGTATTTCAGCACCCGGTAATGGGTCCGCTGGTTAGCATCCTGAAAACCACGGACTTCCATGGCGTTGGCCAGGTCCAAGGCCCGCTGCAGGGCCCCGACAAAGAGCGGTACTAACATCGGAATCACGGCCTTGGCCCGCTTAATTGGTCCCCCACTAGAAAAGCTCATCCCCCGTGACTTCTGGGCGTTCATAATCTTCTGGGTCTCGTCCAAGAGCAGGGGCACAAAGCGCAGGGCAATCGAGAGCATCAGAGCCAGTTCGGCCACCGGCACCCGGACCTTCTTTAGTGGTCCCAGTAGTGACTCTAGCGCCGTCGCAATACTAGTTGGCGGTGTGGTCAAAGTCAGGACAGTTGACATCAGGATAATCAGCACAAAGCGGATTACGACATAAACGGCATTCACAACCCCTGGTGTAGTCACCCTTAAAAAGCCCCAGTGCCACAAAACCGGACTGCCGGGCGTGAAGAAGATTTGGAGGACCACCGTAAAGATAATCAACCACAAAATCGGCTTCAGTCCAGACCAGTACAGGGCCAGTGGTTGCTTGGTCAAGGCTAGGACCAGGATCAGAAAGGCCGTCGCCCAGACATAAGGTACCCAGTTATTGGTAAAGACCAGGGCCAGGACATAAATGAAGGTAATTAAAATTTTCGTACGGGGATCAAGGCGGTAAACCCAGCCATCCCCGGGCAGGTAACGGCCAATGACAATCTTATTCATCGCCCCAGACCTCCTGGTTAATTTGACTGGCCAGGGCCTTAACGGTCAACGGCCGCTGACCCAGCGGCCAGCCACCCTGGTGCAAGTCTTCGGCAAACTGGGCTGGCCGGGGCAGGTCAATGCCCACCTCCTGGTACCAGTCCAAGGGCCGGTTAAAGAGGGCCAGTGGGTTCTCAGCCGCCGCAACCTCACCGTGGTGCAAAACCACCACCCAGTCGGCTAAAGCCGCGACCTGTTCCATCTGGTGGGTAATCAGGACAATCGTCTTGCCCTGCCCCTTCAGGTTTTCAATCAAGTTCAGCAAATCAGCCTGCCCCTTGGGGTCCAACCCAGCGACCGGCTCATCCATGACCACGATTTCGGGGTCAGTGGCTAAGACACCAGCAATGGCCACCCGGCGCATCTGTCCCCCTGACAGGGCAAAGGGCGACTTATCCCAGATATCCTCGGGAATGCCGACGGTTTGCAAGGCCTTTTTAGCTGCCGCTTGCGCGGCTTCCTTGCCCATGCCAAAGTTAACCGGACCATAGGCCACGTCCGCTAGCACCGTTTCGGCAAAGAGCTGGTTTTCGGGAAACTGGAAGACCATACCAACCTGGGCCCGCAACTTGACCAAATCCTTTTCCTTAGTCTGACTGGTCAGGACAAAATCATTGATGACCACCCGGCCAGAATCAGGCTTGAGCAGGCCGTTAATGTGCTGGACTAAGGTCGACTTCCCCGACCCGGTTTGACCGACAATGGCCGTAATTTCCCCGCTGGGCATGCTGGCACTGATGTCCTTTAAAACCGGCTGGGCAAGCTTACCCTGACCATAACTAAAATTCACTTGTTCAAAGTTAATAGCCACTGCAAAAGCTCCTGCTGGTTTAAGTAGTGTGGGGGTTGGACCTTCAAGGCCTGGCTGACCTGGACGCTAAAAGGCAGCCCCAGACCGAGGTCCTTTAATTTTTGGTCACCAGCTTCAAAGACTTCCGCCGGCGTCCCGTCTAAGACCAGCTTCCCGTCATCTAACACAACGACCCGGTCGGCCAGGCTGGCCTCGTCCATGTCGTGGGTAATCATAATCAGGGTTAACTGGTCCCCATAGGCTTTTTTTAAATCTTTTAAAGTCTGCAAAACCGCCGCCCGGCCCTGGGGATCAAGCATGGCGGTTGCCTCGTCTAAAATAATAATCTTAGGCTGGAGGGCCAAGACGCTGGCCAGGGCCACCCGCTGCTTTTGCCCACCAGATAAGTAGTGGGGTTCCCGGTCAGCAAAGGCCGCCATCCCCACCGTTTTCAGGGCCGCTTCAATCTTGGCTGGCATGTCTTGACTGGGTACCTGCTGGTTTTCCAGGCCAAAAGCCACGTCGTCAGCCACCGTCGCCCCGACAAACTGGTTATCGGGGTTTTGAAAGACCATCCCCATCTTTTCCCGAGCCTTGCCCAGGTTCTCCTCAGTCAGGGGCAGGTCATAGACGGTAATTTTCCCGTCATCGCGCTCTAAGAGACCCAGAATCAACTTGGCCAGAGTCGATTTGCCCGAGCCATTGTGACCAACCAGGGCCACCCAGTCACCGGCCTGAATGGTTAAGTTGAAATTTTTAAAAAGTGGGGCCTGATCTTCGTAGTGATAGGCGAGATTGTCAATCTTAATTGCATCCATGATTAAGGTCCATTTTACCATAGATAGGGCCCTAGCTAAGGCAGATTTAGACTTAGGGGCCGTGGGCTTTGGTCCATGCTATCTAGTGATAAATCCCTCTTCAAAATTTTTGAAACAAGGTGTATAGTGGGACAGTAAGTAAAAATATATTTTTTTCACAAAGGAAGACTATATGCCTAAGAAGAATATTGTTATCGTTGGAGCGGGGTTCGGCGGTGTCTTCACTGCTAAGAAGCTTGCCAAAAAACTGAAGCATAATCAGGATTACCGGATTATCTTGGTCGATAAGCACTCTTACTTCACTTATCTGACTGAAATCCACGAGGTTGCCGCACAACGCGTTAAGCCTAACCACGTCAAGGAAGACTTGGAACACCTCTTCTCCCATGACAAGAACGTTGAACTCGTTACCGCTGAAGTCACTGAAATCGACTCAGCTAACAAGAGCATCACCACGACCCGGGGCAAGATTCCCTATGAAAAGTTAGTCATCTCAATTGGGGGTACTTCCAACAACTTCGGTACACCCGGCGTTGTTGAATACGGCTTTGAAATGTGGTCAATCGAAGAGGCGATTCGGATTCGCCAACACCTGGCTAACATTATCGCCCAGGGAGCCGCTGAATCTGACCCTCAAAAGCGTGAACAGCTGTTGACCATTGCTGTTGTTGGTACTGGTTTCACCGGTGCTGAGCTGATGGGTGAAATCATGGACCTGCGCAAGATCCTGGCCGCTGAAAACAAGTTGGATGAAAGCGAAATCAAGCTAGTCATCCTCGAAGCCGGTGACAAGATTTTGAAGATGTTGTCCGACCGCAAGCTCGCTGCCAAGGCTGGTCGTTACATGACTGACCGTGGCATCGACATCCGCAGCAACTCTAAGGTTACCGGGGTTGATGAAGAGGGCGTAATCTTCGGTGATGGTTCTCACCTGCCAACC
Organism: Lactobacillaceae bacterium L1_55_11; assembly: GCA_029433155.1. GTDB lineage: Bacteria > Bacillota > Bacilli > Lactobacillales > Lactobacillaceae > ESL0723. Next base: position 32,497 of record JAQYTT010000003.1, on the reverse strand, counting down.
AAGTCTTTGATTTGGACGGCCGGGGTTAAGGCCAAGGACGTGGTTAGCCAGTGGGGCTTCAAGATTGGTCACGGTGGCCGCATCGAAGCCGACGACTACATGCACGCCGTCCTGCCTGATGGCAAGAGCGACCCCGACGTTTACCTGGCTGGTGACACGATGACCTACGTCGACCAAAAGACTGGGCCCGTTCCCCAGACTGTTGAAGGTGCTGAAAACGCAGCCAAGGCTGCTTCTAACAACATCCTCCATGATCTTGGAGCTGCTAAGGAAGCTAAGACCTTTGGTCAAGTTGTAAAGTATCACGGTTACGCCGTTTCAATTGGTTCCCACTACACGGTGGCCAGCCTCTTGGGCAGCTTCAACATTTCTGGCTTCTTCGCCAGCCTGGCAAAGCACGGTATCAACCTTTACTTCTACTCACAAATCAAGTCTGCTTACGGTATCTTCCACTACATGCTTGATGAGTTCTTCCGGACTGAGCACGGTCGTAACCCATTCCGTGGTACGATTTCCCGTCAGGGTAACGTCCTCTGGGCTACGCCAATGCGAATCTTCCTCGGTGTCTTCTGGCTCTTGGCTGGTACCGGCGCCCTGGGTGCTCACACGCAGCCCCTCTTCTGGACGGTTAGCTTTGCGGCCTTGATGGAATTGCTCACCGGGGTTTCCTTCCTAACTGGACTCTTTACTTGGACCTTTGGTCTGGTATCGTTAATCCTTTGCATTGTCTCCTGGGCAGTTCACGGCTTTGACATTATCCAGCTCTTCGTCATCTTTGGTAGCTTAACGGTCATGAACGGATCAGGTCGTGGCTTCGGTCTCGATATCCTTGCCGTACCAATGATGCAGAAGTTCTTCGGTAATATCTGGTATGGTCGTGGCAAGTCACAATACGACGAACTTGAAAAGTAAATTCAGGTATAATAAAAAAGTGCAAGATGTTCAGTCTTGCACTTTTGTACATAATAGAGAAATTGGGATTGTAACACCATATGTCGACTACGTCACTGCCATCGATCTGGAACGATTTTCCAGACATACAAGGCGACCTCCGCGAGGTTATCGCCACCATTAATCAAAGCTGGGAAATTGGCTTTGCCGAAATTGACCAGGCCATCCGATCCCAGTTGGCCGCCGGTAAGTTGGTTCGCCCAGCTTTAACCATCATGTTTAGTCAGTTAGCCCAGGAAACGGACGCTGACAGTCACCAAAGTATGATTGATTTAGCGGCCAGTGTGGAGCTCCTCCACCTGGCCACCTTAATTCACGACGACATTGTCGATGAGTCGACCCTGCGTCGTGGCCAAACCAGCATTCAAACTCGCTTTGGTAAGGATACGGCGGTCTATGCCGGTGACTACCTACTGACGGGCATGTTTGAACTGATTTCTAAGGCTGACCGCCCCAACCTAAACGGCCTGGTCATCACTTCCCTCCAGCAAATTTTGCACGGTGAACTAGCCCAGAAGCAAATTCGCTTCGACACCGAAACAACCTTTGCCGATTACATTGATCGGATTAAAGGTAAGACCGGGGCTCTCTTCCGGCTCAGTGCCCTCTTTGGCATTAACAGTGGCCACCAGCCGCCCAGTCCTGTACTGACTCGGGTGGTTAGCCAGCTAACCGAGGACATGGGCATTATCTTCCAGCTCTTAGATGACTACCTGGACTTTGCCGCCTTAGGTGGTGCTGACCAGCTCGGTAAGCCCGTCGGTCAAGACATTGCTAATGGCATCTACACTGCCCCCATCCTCTTCGCCCTTGAAGACAACCGGGTCAAGGACCAGTTGCTGGCCATCTTGAACCAGGACAGCCCCCTGGATAATGACGACCTGGTACGCGTGCATAGCTTGGTTAGTGAGAGCCAGGCCATGGACCGCCTCGAAGCCCTAATGCAAGACTATCATCAGGAACTCTTAAAACTTGTTAAAGAGCTTCCTTCGGCCAGCCTGCAAAGGGAACTAGTCGACCTATCCCATCTCTTGGCTTCACGTCAGCAATAATAAAGCATATAAAAAAACCGTTTAGCCTAAGGCTAAACGGTTTTTATTTGTCTTAGTCGACCAGCTCCAAAATAACCATCTGGGCTGCATCGCCACGACGCTGCACCGTCTTGTAGATACGAGTGTATCCACCATTACGGTCAGCAAAGCGAGGGGCAACATCGTCAAACAACTTCTGCAAAGTTGACTGTACCTTTACGTCCTCACCATCTTCAGTTACGTCAGCAATCTCGTTGCGGACAAAGGTCGCTGCCTTACGGCGGGCGTTCAAATCACCACGCTTACCGAGGGTGATCATCTTATCGGCCGTCTTACGAACTTCCTTGGCACGAGCTTCAGTCGTCGTAATGCGACCATTAACCAAAAGGTCAGTGGTCAGATCACGCAACATCGCCCGGCGTTGTGAAGACGTACGACCCAACTTACGGTATGACATCGGGAATCCTCCTTTTCTCTAGTATTTACACAAGCAAATTAATCTTCTTTACGGAAACCAAGTCCCATTTCAGTTAACTTTTCTTCGATCTCGTCTAATGACTTACGACCCAAGTTCCGAACCTTCATCATATCGGCTTCAGTCCGGTCAGTTAATTCATCAATGGTATTAATACCGGCGCGCTTCAGGCAGTTATAAGAACGAACCGACAGGTCCAAGTCCTCGATTGGTGCCAAATCAGCGGCGCTGGTTTGAACTGGTTCAGATTCCACCATGACGTTCGCTTCAGAAGCGACTGGTGAAATATCAGTAAATAAGTTTAAGTGTTCCGTTAGGATCTTGGCCCCAAGACTCAAAGCATCACTAGGCTTAATTGAGCCGTTGGTCCAAACTTCCATGGTCAACTTATCATAATCATCACGTGAACCAACCCGCTTATTTTCAACGTGGTAGTTTACACGATCGATGGGTGTATAGATTGAATCAACCGTCAGAACGCCAATTGGCATTTCATCACGCAATTGTTTGTTCTCATCAGCTGAAGAGTAGCCACGTCCTTTAATAGCCGTGACATTCATGTGAAGTGACTTACCAGCTGCAACGGTTGCAATGTGCAAATCAGGATTCAACACTTCGATGTCGGCGCTGCCCTTAAGGTCAGCAGCAGTTACGTCTAATGGCCCTTCAACGTCGATTTCAAGGCTGTGCTCTTCTTCTGAATCAGTTGCCAAAACAACCTTCTTCAGATTCAAAATCAGCTGCGTAACATCTTCCACTACACCATCAACAGTTGAAAATTCATGGACCACGCCATCAATTTGAACCGTGTTGATAGCTACGCCAGGAAGCGAGGATAGCATGACCCGACGCAAAGAATTACCTAAGGTCGTACCATAGCCACGCTCAAGAGGTTCTATAACAAACTTGCCATAGTTGGCATCCTCTTCGATGTTATGAATATCTGGCTTTTCAAATTCAATCATCTGTAAATCTTTACCCCCTCATTCAAAGCAAGAGCAATGAATTGCTATTAAACACGACGACGCTTAGGTGGGCGCGTTCCGTTATGGGGAATTGGGGTAACATCGCGAATTGATGTTACTTCCAGACCTGCAGCTGCCAAAGCACGGATTGCTGATTCACGACCAGAACCGGGACCCTTAACAGTAACTGCAACGGTACGCATGTTCATTTCCATGGCACCCTTGGCTGCTGCTTCAGCGGCCATTTGAGCCGCGAACGGCGTTGACTTACGACTTCCTTTGAAGCCTAAGGCACCGGCTGATGACCAGGCAACAGCGTTACCCTGGGCATCAGTAATCATGACGATGGTGTTATTGAAAGTGGCATGGATATGGGCCACACCAGTCTCAATATTCTTTTTCACACGACGCTTACGCGTTGGACGACCAGCCATAATGTTTTTCCTCCTTTTCAATACTTGTAATAATTTCTCGGGTTAAATAACTTAACCAACATTACACAACTATGGTTGTGATAATCATATGCGGCATCGAATAGGATCAAACGCTTATAATGAAAGACTAGCTTTCTTACAAATGCTAAATTCCAAAAACGAGTACTGCCAAAGAAGTCTTACTTCTTCTTACCAGCAATTGCTGTAGCTGGGCCTTTACGCGTACGGGCGTTGTTCTTGGTGCGCTGACCGCGAACAGGCAAGCCCTTACGGTGACGAATACCACGGTATGAGGCGATTTCTTGCAATCCCTTGATATCAAGAGAAATCTTACGACGCAAGTCACCTTCCAACTGCAAGTTCAGCTTATCCATAGCTGAACGGATTTGGTCTTCCTGGTCAACCGTCAAGTCGCGCACACGCACGTCTTCGGATACACCAGCTTCGTCCAAAATCTTCTTTGCAGTTGAATTACCGATTCCGTAAATGTAGGTTAGGCCAATGACAATTCGCTTGTCACGTGGCAAATCAACTCCTGCAATACGAGCCATAACAATTTACCTCCTTTTAATATTTTGAAAATAACATCAATGTCTTTTCAAGCATGGTTAAGTGGGTGGTAAGTCTTACTTACCTGCGCGTTGCTTGTGCTTTGGGTTAGCAGGGCAAATGACCATCGTGCGGCCATTACGCTTGATAATCCGGCAAGCTTCACACATTTTTTTAACTGATGGACGTACTTTCATAATCTATTCCTCCTATTCGGTTAACTGATTATTTTTCCGTTCTCGTCCCTTACCGGAAACGGTAAGTGATCCGACCCTTAGTCAGGTCGTATGGTGACATTTCGACCGTCACCCGGTCGCCAGGCAGGATTCGAATGAAGTTCTTACGAATTTTACCTGACACGTGGGCTAAGATAACTGCCCCGTTTTCGAGTTCCACTTGGAACATCGCATTTGGCATCGTCTCTTTGATTTTGCCTTCAATTTCTATGACATCATTGGCCACGCACATTACCTCCCGTGTCAACGTACAATCAATTTAATTGATAAGAGCTCAACCCATCAAATTATACCAGAAACAAAGTTATAAAGCAAGGCGCCAAGCCGCTTAGCTCAGGCTATCCAAAACCTTCTTCACGTTTTGGTAAATGCTATCCACATCGCCGTTTCCGTCGATGGTGTGTAGCACGCCTTCAGCCTGGTAATAATCAACTAGGGGTAGGTTGGCAGCCTTGTTGACCTGCAGGCGCTTGTCAATCACGGCTGGCGTATCATCTGCCCGACCGCGGCCAAGCAAGCGTTGCCGCAAAATATCATCACTGACCTTAAAGTAGAACGTGGCCGAAACCTTTTGTCCACGTTCATCCAAGAAACCATCCAGGAACCGGGCCTGTTCCTCATTACGAGGGTAGCCGTCCAGCATAAAGCCGTGTTCCTTGACATCGGCAGCCAACAAACGGTCAGCTACCATGGCATTGGTAATCTTATCTGGAACCAGGTTACCCGAATCCATGTAGGAACGGGCTTCCTTACCCAGGTCAGTGTTTTGAGCTAAATTAGCCCGGAAAATATCCCCGGTACTAATGTGGACAACCGCATAGTCTTTTACAATCTTGTCCGCCTGGGTACCCTTTCCGGCACCAGGCAAGCCCAATAGAATTAAATTCATAACCATCTTTACTTAGCCTCCTTGAGCTAGTCTACGCTTATTGAATAAAGCCGGTGTAGTTCTTCTTTTGCATCAGACCATCAACCTGACGAATCAAGTCAAGGGTTACACCGATTGTGATCAGCAGGCTGGTACCACCCAGGCCAATCTTTTCATTCAGTCCCCAGAAGTCAGAAGCCACCAGTGGTACTAGGGCAACGAATCCCAGGAAGAGCGCGCCGACAAAGCTCAGGCGCAGCAGTAATTGAGTAATGAACTTTTGCGTTTCCAAACCAGGGCGGACATTGACAATGTAGGCACCCTGCTTTTGCAAGTTCTCAGCCAGCTTTTCAGGGTTAACCTGAACAAAGGCGTAGAAGTAAGTAAACACAATAATCAGTAAGGTATAGAAGATGGCACCAGGCAGCGTCGTTAAACTAAAGATCTGCTGGGCAACCTTATACCAACCAGCCGTTCCGTACTTGTCTTGGAAGGCAAAGAGGATGGTCTGGGGTGTACTGATAAATGATGAAGCGAAGATGACCGGGATAACCCCAGACACGTTTAACTTCAATGGCAGGTAGGCTTCGCTACCGTACGAGGAAGCCGACCGCGTATATTGAATCTGCAGTCGACGAGTTGCCTCGTAGAACCAGGTCGTAATCCCGACCGTCAAAATGATGGCGGCAATAACTACGGCCACAAAGACCCAACCGGTAATGAGTTCACTACCGCTGGTATGCAAGACGTTTTCCTGGAAGATTTCATAAAGGCCAGAAGGCATCTGGGAAATGATTCCAGCAAAGATAATCATGGAAACCCCGTTTCCAAGACCCTTTTCCGTAATCATCTCACCCAGCCACATGGCGAAGAAAGTTCCAATCGTCATTACCGAACCAATCACGATAAAGGACATGACGTTGTTGGTCTGCTTGACCAAGCCATAGGCCGACAGGGAGTTAAACCCGGCCGTAATTCCAATTGACTGAAGGAAGGCAAAGACAATGGTCATCCACCGGGTCGCTTGGTTCAGCTTACGGCGGCCGACCTCTCCTTGCTTACTCCATTCAACAAAGCGTGGCACGATATCTAATTGCAAAAGCTGCACAACGATTTGTGCAGTAACGTATGGCGAAACACCCATCGCAAAAAGCGAGAAGTTCAGCAATCCGCCACCGGAAAAGATGTTTAAGATGTTAAGCAAGCCGTTGCTTGACATCTGGGTCAAAGCGGCTGGGTTAACACCGGGTACTGTAATGTGAATCCCAATCCGGTAAATAAAGAGGAGAAGGATGGTCCAGCCCAGTTTCTTGCGAATATCTTTTTGGCGCACTGCATTAAATAACGTGCTAAGCATTAAATCACCTCAGTTGAACCACCAGCTTGTTCAATGGCAGCCGCAGCTGCAGCAGAAAACTTGTTAGCCTTAACAGTCAGCTTCTTTTCAAGCTTACCTTCGCCCAAAATCTTGATGCCTGACTTTTCGTTCTTTACCAAACCGTTCTCAACCAAGAGGGTTGGGGTTACTTCGGTTCCGTCGTCAAAATCATTCAACTTTTCGACGTTAACAATCGCAAATTCCTTGCGGGAAATGTTGGTAAAGCCACGCTTAGGAATACGACGGTACAGTGGCATCTGACCACCTTCGAATCCCAGACGGGTCTTACTACGGGCTTTTTGACCCTTCTGACCACGTCCAGAAGTCTTACCATTCCCAGATGACATACCACGGCCCACACGGTTGCGGTCTTGACGTGAACCAGCAGCTGGCTGTAATTCATTCAAATCCATCTTATGGTGCCTCCTTTACTTTATTTGTTTACTTTACTTCTTCGACACTAACCAAGTGGGCGATGTGGAAAATAGCACCACGGGTTGCATCGTTATCAGGCTTCACCACTGAACTTGACACCCGGTTAAGTCCCAATGACTTAACGATGGCGCGCTGCTTTGGCAAGCGGTGAGCTGCACTTCTAATCAAAGTGATCTTTAAGTTAGCCATGTTATCACTCCTTATTCAGCCAGGTGTTCTAAGGAAACACCACGCAACTTCGCAACACCTTCAGCGCTCTTAAGCTTAGTCAGGGCATCGAAAGTAGCCCGGACAACGTTGACTGGCGTTGATGAACCCAGTGACTTAGCGGTCACATCAGCGATACCAGCCAATTCCATCACGGAACGAGTTGATCCACCAGCGGCAACACCAGCACCTTCAGCGGCTGGCTTAACTAAGATCTTACCACCAGCCCATTCACCAGTTACGGCGTGAGGAACAGTAGTACCCAAAGTTGGGACAGTCATCAAGTTGCGCTTTGCATCTTCAACACCCTTACGGATGGCTTCTGGGACTTCTTGCGCTTTTCCAGTTCCAAAACCAACGTGGCCTTGACGATCACCAACCACGACGAGGGCAGCGAAACGCAGACGACGGCCACCCTTAACAACCTTGGTGACACGGTTAATTGCAACAACGTTTTCTTCTAATTCACCAAGTGACTTAGGATTAACGAATTCAACCATTTATTTATTCCTCCTTTCCTTAGAACTTCAATCCGTTTTCACGAGCAGAATCGGCCAAAGCCTTAACCCGTCCGTGATAAACGTAACCACCACGATCAAAGACAACTTCTTCAATCTTGGCATCCTTGGCGTGCTTGGCGATTAATTCACCAACCTTAACGGCTTGTTCAGTCTTGGTGCCTGAGACACCTTCACTTTTACTTGAGGCACTTGCTAGCGTTACACCCGCTACGTCATCAATTAATTGAGCGTAGATGTTTACATTAGAACGGAAAACGTTCAAACGGGGGCGAGCAGCAGTACCAGAGATCTTGCCACGCACGCGCTTGTGGCGCTTTGCGCGGAGCTTGTTCTTATCTGGTTTCGTAATCATAGCTGTGCTTTCCTTTTTCATCCGATGGCCAAGGCCATCATATTGTTAAAATTAAATCTTAGTGCAAGCTGGTAGTAAAAATTACTTACCAGTCTTACCTTCCTTACGACGGACATGTTCGCCTTCGTAACGAATTCCCTTACCCTTATAGGGCTCTGGGGGACGGATGGCGCGGATCTCGGCTGCGAAATCACCAACGCGCTGCTTTGAGATTCCTGAAATCTTAATCGTCAAAGCATCCGGTACTTCAACCGTCAGACCATCGCGGTCTTCGAAGTCAACTGGGTGTGAGTAACCCACGTTCAAAGTCAGTTTTGAACCTGACTTAGCGGCACGGTAACCAACACCGACCATCTTCAAAGTCTTAGTAAAGCCTTCCGTTACCCCTTCAATCATGTTGGCAACGTTTGCATTAGTAGTACCGTGCAGGGCACGGGTCCGGTAATCATTACTTTCAGCAGTGAAAGTGATTTCTGGACCGTTAACGTGCATGGTGATAACTGGTGAGATTTGACGAGTCAATTCACCCTTAGGTCCCTTAACGGTGACCGTGTTTTCGTTTTCTGAAATGGTTACATCAGCTGGAAGCGTCAGTACTCGATTTCCAATACGGCTCATGGTAAGTCTCCTTTCTTAGATATATTACCAAACGTAAGCCAGCACTTCGCCGCCGACCTGCTTAGCACGGGCATCCTTATCCGTAATCACGCCGTTTGACGTTGACAGGATGGCAATACCCAGACCGTTAAGAACCTTTGGCAGGTCCTCGGCCTTCACATACTTACGCAGACCAGGCTTTGAAACACGCTTGATACCAGTGATAACGCGTTCCTTATCTTCCCCGTACTTCAAAAATACGCGGATGGAACCTTGCTTGTTATCATCAAGGTACTCAACGTCACGGATGAAACCTTCATTCTTCAAGATTTCAGCCATGCTCTTCTTAATGTTTGATGCTGGAATTTCAACTGAATCGTGACGGGCCAAGTTGGCGTTACGAATCCGAGTTAAGAAATCAGCAATTGGATCAGTCATAGACATCTATCGATATCCTCCTTTATATTTTGAACGCTATTACAATAGGTAACACGCTCTTAACTGCTAACGAACGGGTCCTTAACAGTTAAAAACGCGTCACTCAAAACGAGTAACCGCATTTTCAGACTAGCTTACTTGGCAAATGGCATGCCCAGGTCAGCTAGTAAGGCGTGGCCTTGTTCATCATCGGGTGCTGTGGTTACGATAACGATATCCAAACCACGCACACGGTTAACTTGGTCAAAATCAATTTCTGGGAAGATCAACTGTTCCCGGATACCCAGGGTGTAGTTTCCACGACCATCGAAGGCCTTAGGAGAAACACCGTGGAAATCACGGACACGGGGCAGTGAGATGTTGATCAACTTGTCCAAGAAATCATACATCCGGTCCCCACGCAAAGTAACCTTGGTTCCGATTGCCATACCCTCACGGAGACGGAAACCGGCGATTGACTTCTTTGCCCGAGTGATCACTGGCTGCTGACCAGCAATCAACTTCAATTCCTCAACCGCTTCATCCAAGTTCTTTGAGTTTGAAACGGCATCACCAACACCCATGTTTAAGACAATCTTCTCAAGCTTGGGTGCTTGCATTGGTGAAGTAAAATCAAACTTTTTGATCAAAGCAGGTTGAACTTCATTAACATATTTTTCCTTTAAACTATTTACCATGAAAATGATTTCACCTTTCAGAAATTAGCCTAGTACCTTACCAGACTTCTTAGCAACACGTACCTTCTTGCCGTCTTCAATCTTGAAACCAACCCGAGTAGGTTCGTTGGTTGAAGGGTCCAGCAATTGCACGTTTGACACATGGATAGGTGCCTCGATGTCGATGACACCACCCTGTGGATATTCGTTAGAAGGCTTTTGATGCTTCTTAACGATGTTCACGCCTTCGACAACAACACGGTCCTTGGCAGCCACAGTCTTAGTAACCGTACCTTCCTTACCCTTGTCCTTGCCGGCAATTACGCGAACCTTATCACCTGTTTTTACAAACATGAATGGCTCCTCCTTGTCAGTATTAGAGCACTTCTGGTGCCAAAGAAACAATCCGCATGTATTCGCCGTCACGCAATTCACGCGCAACTGGGCCAAAGATACGGGTACCAACGGGCTGCTTGTCATCCTTAACGATTACGGCAGCGTTTTCATCAAAGTTGATGTATGAACCATCGGTACGGCGAACGTCAGAAACAGTCCGGACGATGACCGCCTTAACGACATCACCCTTCTTGACGTTACCACCAGGAATCGCTTGCTTAACAGTCGCAACAATCATGTCACCGACACCAGCAAATTTACGGCCAGAGCCACCGAGCACTTTAATCGTCAAGATTTCCCGTGCACCGGAGTTATCAGCCACTTTTAAACGACTCTCTTGTTGAATCATGGTTTTTCCTCCTTGTTAGCAATTAATTACGACGATTAGTCGGCGAATTAAAGGACAACAGCCTCTTCAATTACCTTAACCAAACGGAAGTGCTTAGTTGCAGACAGAGGACGAGTTTCCATGATTTCAACAAAGTCACCTTGCTTGGCAACATTCTTTTCATCATGGGCCTTGAACTTCTTCGTGTAGCGAACTCGCTTTCCGTAGACTGGGTGCGTTACATAGGTTTCGATGGCAACCGTAATGGTCTTATCCATCTTGTCTGAAACAACGCGTCCACGCAAAACCTTACGAGCATTACGTTCTTCACTCATTTTTCAGCTTCTTCCTTTCGTCTTATTTGTTGGCTTGCGCCAATTCTTGGGCACGGATAACCGTCTTTACCCGGGCAATGTCCTTACGAACTTTTGAAATGCGGGCCGTGTTTTCTAGCTGACCAGTGGCTAACTGAAAACGCAGGTTGAACAATTCTTCCTTGAATTCGGCTTCGCGCTTCTGCAAATCCTCAAGTGACAAAGCCTTAAATTCGTTTGCTTTTGTCATTATTCAGCCTCCCGAGCAATAATCTTGGTACGAACAGGCAACTTGTACTGGGCAAGACGCAATGCTTCCAAAGCAACTGGCTTAGAAACGCCACCAACTTCAAACATTACCTTACCGCGCTTAACGGGGGCTACCCAACCTTCAGGTGAACCCTTACCGTTACCCATTCGAACACCAACACCCTTCGAAGTATACGACTTGTGAGGGAAGATCTTAATCCAAACCTTACCACCACGCTTCATATAACGAGTCATTGCAATACGGGCAGCTTCAATTTGACGGTTGGTAATCCAGCTTGAAGTCGTTGCTTGCAAGCCATACTCACCGAAAGCAACCGTCTTACCACCCTTAGCTTCACCACGCATGTGGCCACGGTGAACACGGCGGTACTTAACACGCTTTGGTACTAACATGTTTGCTTCCCTCCTTACTTGTTTTTCTTCTTTGGCAACACATCACCGCGGTAGATCCAAGTTTTGATACCCAAGTTACCATAGGCAGTCTTGGCTTCATCCCATGAATAATCGATGTCGGCCCGCAGTGTGTGCAAAGGAACCGTACCTTCAGTGTACTGTTCGATCCGGGCAATGTCGGCCCCGTTCAAACGGCCAGATACCATAATCTTGATACCCTTAGCGCCGGCACGGCGTGAGCGCTGGATAGCACCACGCATAGCACGACGGAAAGCAATCCGGCGTTCCAAATCGCCGACCACTTGCTCACCAACGAGGTGGGCAGAAAGGTCAGGCTTCTTAATTTCAACGATGTTGATAAAGACGCGCTTTGGACGACCCTTTTGGTCCTTGTCAGTCAGCTTAGCCAACTGAGTCCGCAGCTTCTCAACCTCGGAACCACCCTTACCAATCACCATTCCTGGCTTAGCAGTGTGGATGACAATGTCAATCCGAGACTTGGTACTACGTTCAATTTCAACGCGGTCTACTGAGGCATCGGCCAAGTTGTTGGCAATGAACTTACGAATCCGCAAGTCTTCTAAAAGTTGCTTAGAAAAGTCAGCCTTATCAGCGAACCACTTTGCATCCCAGTCGCGAATAACGCCAACTCGGAATCCAGTAGGGTTAATCTTTTGACCCATTACTTTGCCTCCTTCTCAGCAACCACGATGGTGATGTGGCTGGTGCGCTTGTTGATACGTGAAGCAGAACCCTTGGCACGGGGACGGAAACGCTTAAGCGTTGGTCCTTCGTTAGCAAAGGCTTCCTTAACAACTAAGTCTTCACGGTCTAATGAAAAGTTATTTTCAGCATTGGCAACTGCTGAGTTCAAAACCTTGTAAATATCTTCAGTCGAAGTATTAGGTAGGAACTTCAAAATTGCGTATGCTTCGTTAACATTCTTACGCCGGATAGTATCAAGAACCAGGCGGGCCTTGCGGGGTGCCACCCGGACGATCTTGGCCGTTGCGCGAGCTGATGTAACTTGTTCAGCCATTTATCGTTTCCTCCTTACTTAGTCTTCTTGTCGTCGTTCTTGTGTCCCTTGAACGTGCGAGTTGGTACGAATTCACCCAGCTTGTGTCCAACCATATCTTCTTGAACATAAACGGGAACGTGCTTGCGTCCGTCATAGACGGCAATAGTAAAGCCAATAAAACTTGGGAAAATTGTTGACCGACGTGACCAAGTCTTGATCACTGACTTCTTTTCGGAATCTGCTTGAGCAGCAATCTTCTTAAGCAAGCTTGGGTCCGCAAATGGTCCCTTTTTCAAACTACGAGCCATTATTTGTCTCCTTTCCCTTACTTACTCTTCTTACGACCACGAATGATGAACTTGGTTGAGTTCTTCTTGTTATCGCGAGTCTTCTTACCAACAGTCTTCTTACCCCATGGTGACAAAGGACTTGGCAAACCAACAGGTGCCTTACCTTCACCTCCACCGTGGGGGTGATCGTTAGGGTTCATAACTGATCCACGAACGTGTGGGCGCTTTCCACGCCAACGGTTACGACCAGCCTTACCCCAGTTAATCAATGAGTGCTCAGCGTTACCAACTTCACCGATGGTTGCCCGGTTAGTTGAAAGCACCAAACGAACTTCACCAGAAGTCAAACGAACGATGGTGTACTTACCATCACGTCCCAAAATCTGGGCTGAAGCACCAGCTGAACGAGCCAGCTGTCCACCCTTACCAGGCTTCAATTCGATGTTGTGAATCAAAGTACCTTCAGGGATAGCGCTCAATGGCAAAGCATTACCAACCTTGATGTCGGCTTCGGGTCCGGACTGCACAACCGTGCCGACCGTAAGGCCCTTAGGCGCCAAGATATAAGTCTTAATACCATCTTCATAAGTTAGCAAGGCGATGTTAGCACTACGGTTAGGATCGTATTCAATTGCCTTAACCGTGGCCGTCTTATTGTCCTTAATACGCTTAAAGTCAATAATACGGTAAGCCTGCTTGTGCCCACCACCGTGGTGGCGAACAGTCGTGCGACCAGACGAGTTACGGGCACCCGTCTTTGACTTCTTGGCCAACAAGCTCTTTTCGGGCGTTGACTTAGTGATTTCTGAGAAATCAGAAGTAGTCATGTTACGACGACCGTTACTTGTTGGCTTGTACTTCTTGATAGCCAATGTCTTTTCCTCCTATATTAGAATTAACCCTCGTTAAAGATTTCAATATCTTTCGAGTCAGCTGCAAGTGTTACCGTGGCCTTCTTCAACTTACGAGTGTAGCCGACGTAACGACCTTGGCGCTTCTTCTTACCGCGAACATTGGCAGTGTTTAGACCGGCAATCTTCACATCAAAGATTTGTTCCAAGGCTTTCTTAATTTCAGGTTTAGTGGCCCGAGTATCAACTTCGAAGACATAACGCTTGTTTTCAGTTTGCGCCATAGTTGCTTCGGTGATGATTGGGCGACGAATGATATCGTGTGCATCCATTAGGCTAGACCTCCTTGGATTTCTTCGATTGCTGATTGAACAACCACCAGCTTGTCGGCGTTCACAACATCTAAGACATTAACACCCTTGGCATCCGTTACCTGGACATTAGCTAAGTTACGAGCAGAACGGGCTGCGTTTTCGTTAGCCTCATCCAAGATAACCAAGGCCTTTGAATCGATTGAAAGGTTGCCCAGAACCTTTTGGAATTCCTGGGTCTTTGGCTGGTCAAATGACAAAGCATCGACCACTACCAAATTACCGTCAGCAACCTTTTGTGAAAGGGCTGAACGCAAAGCCAACTGGTAGGCCTTACGGTTGATACGGTAAGCGTAAGAACGTGGAGTTGGTCCGAAGACAATTCCACCGCCACGCCACTGTGGTGAACGGATTGAACCCTGACGGGCACGACCAGTACCCTTTTGCTTCCAAGGCTTCTTACCACCACCAGAAACCGCTGAGCGGTTCTTGACTGCGTGAGTTCCCTGACGCATTGAAGCACGTTGCATCAAGACTGCATCAGTAATCACGGCGTTGTTGGGTTCGATGGCAAAGACTGCATCGTTTAAGTCCAAATCAGCAGCCTTGCTACCATCTTGCTTTAATACAGCAACTTTAGTCATGATTGATTGTTCTCCTTTCTATTAGGCTTAAGCTTCTTCTGAATCAGCAGCGGGTGCTTGCGTACCAGCCATCTTGATTTCAGGGTGCTTAGCGTTAACCTTAACGGTTGACTTAATGGTCAAAAGTGACTTGTTGGCGCCAGGGACATTACCCTTGAGCAACAAGATATTGTTTTCGGGATCAACATGGACGATCGCAATGTTTTGCATCGTGCGCTTGTTGTTACCCATACGTCCTGGCAGGAGTTTACCGGGGAATACCCGGTTAATGATGGCACCCATTGAACCTGGGCGACGGTGGTAACGAGAACCGTGGGTCATAGGACCACGAGACTGGCCAAGCTTCTTAATTGCACCTTGGAAACCATGTCCCTTAGTCGTTCCAGTGACGTCGACATATTCTCCAGCTTGGAAAGTGTCAACCCCAATCTTGTCCCCCACGTTATACTCGCCTTCCGCATCACGGACTTCACGAATGTAGCGCTTAGGGGCCGTGTTCGCTTTTTCAGCGTGGCCTTGTTCAGGTTTGTTTGACAAAACGGCGCGCTTGTCTTGGTAACCGAGTTGGAGGGCGCTGTATCCGTCAGTTTCTGCATTCTTTACTTGCAAAACGACGTTGGGCGTAGCTTCAACTGCAGTCACGGCAATCAACTCACCAGATTCTGTGAAAACCTGAGTCATACCGACTTTGCGGCCTAAGATACCTTTAGTCATGACTATTTCTCCTTAATTTTTTCGTTGCTAGGCAACGTTTAATCAAATTACTTATATTAGAGCTTGATTTCGATTGCAACACCCGATGGCAATTCCAGCTTACGCAGGGCGTCAACTGTCTTGTCAGTAGGTTCCACAATATCGATCAAACGCTTGTGCGTCCGCATTTCGAACTGTTCGCGGGCATCCTTATACTTGTGCGGTGAGCTCAGCACCGTATAAAGCGTGCGCTCAGTAGGCAAAGGAATTGGACCGGCGATTTCTGCACCAGTACGCTTAGCCGTCTCAACAATCTTATCTGCTGATTGGTCTAAAATGCGGTGTTCGTATGCCTTCAAGCGGATACGGATCTTCTTTTGTGCCATTTTGTTCCTCCTCGTTGATTTTATAAATCAGCTAACTCCAATCAAAAACCGACAACACTGTTCGTGTTTGCGCGCCCATGGCAACGCGGCCGCGCGTGTCGCAACCTTGATCATCATCGCTAAACCTTGATACACCAGTCTTTTGAGCCCCTTATGACATCGGGGCCCGAAAGGCGTACCTGAATATATTAACAGAAAAACCCTTGGTATACAAGGGTTTTTACAGGTTATTTGGGCCATTAAGGCCGACTCATTTTAAAGGCCAAAAAGGCGTCGTTATATTTTTCAGTCCAAGTTTTGTCAAAACTATCATAAACTTGGAGCCGGTCCAAGGTGGCCTGCTTAGGATAGAAGGCCTGATCATTGCGGATCGCCGCCGGCAATAAGTCGTAAGCCTTCTTATTTGGGGTGGCATAGCCAATGTACTTGGCGTTTTGGGCCGCGTTTTCGGGCTTACTCATAAAGTTAATGAAAGCGTAGGCCGCATCCTTGTGCTTGGCATTCTTAGGGATGACCAGGTTATCAAACCATTCATTTGAACCCTCACTGGGCACTAAGTAGCGCAGGTCCGGGTTGTTTTGCATGGCCTGGGCGGCTTCACCGGAATAGGTCACCCCCACGTTAGCCTCGCCCTGGGCCATGTACATTTTAAGTTCGTCAGCCACAATGGCCTTGACGTTTGGCATCAGGGAGGTCAGCTTACCTTGGGCGGCAGCCAGGTCAGCATCTGACTGGTCATTGACCGACTTACCCTGGGAAATCAGGGTAAAGCCGAGCACGTCCCGGGCAGAATCAACCAGCATCAGTTGCTGTTTGAACTTGGGCTGCCATAGATCATCCCAATGAGCCACGTCCTGGGCACTGTATTTCTTACTATTGTACAAGATACCCAGGGTGCCCCAGAAATAAGGGACCGAATAGCGGTTGCCCCGGTCAAAGCTCAGGTTCATAAACTGGCGGTCATAATTGCCAAGACCGGTCAGGCGTTTGTGGTCCAAAGGTTCCAATAAACCTTCCTGGGCCATCTTTTGGACCGTGTAATCCGAGGGGACCGTCAAATCATAGGAAGTACCACCCTGTTTAATCTTAGTGTACATGGCCTCGTTGGAATCAAAGGTCTTATAACTCACCTGGTAACCAGTTTCCTTAGTAAACTTGGTCAACAGGTCCGGGTCGATGTAATCACCCCAGTTGTAGAAGTTTAGGACCTTGTCGCCACTGACATGGTCCCCGCTCTGATAATCAATGTAAGTTTTTAAACCTAAGAGGCCCAGGATTGCCAAGACAATCGCCAGGCAGCTCCATAAAATCTTTTTCATGGATTGACCTCCCGTTGACGGCGACGCCGAGCAGCGGCTGGCTTTTTAGGCCGCAAGGCAATCAGGTAGTAGCACAGGACCAGCAGGAGAGAAACCAAAAACATCATTGTTGACAGGGCGTTGATTTCCAGGCTAACCCCCTGGCGGGCCCGGGAGTAAATTTCAACTGACAGGGTGGTGAAGCCATTACCGGTCACAAAGAAGGTCACGGCAAAGTCATCCAGGGAATAGGTAAAGGCCATGAAGAAGCCGGCCAAAATACCGGGAAAGATAACCGGTAAGACAATCTGCGACAGAACCTGCCAACTGTTGGCGCCCAAATCCCGGGCGGCTGCAATCAGGCTCTGGTTCATTTCCCTGAGCCGGGGCAGAACCATCAGGACCACAATTGGAATACTAAAGGCAATGTGGGCCAGCAGGACTGAAACAAAGCCCAGCGAAAAGCCAAGGGCCGTAAAGAGGATTAAAAAGGAAGCGCCGATGATGACATCTGGCGAAACCAGGAGGATATTATTCAAAGACAGGAGGACGTTTTTGGTCAGCTCCCGGGGTTGGCGGTCAATCCACAGCGCCCCCATAGTGCCAATCGCGGTCGCCAGGGTCGAAGACAGGAGTGCCAGAACCAAAGTGTCCAGGACAATTTCTAGCAGGTGGGCATCCCCAAACAGCTCCTGGTAGTGGGACCAGGAAAAGCCTTGCCAGCCCTGCATCACATTCCCACTATTGAAGGAATAGACAATCAAAAAGCCAATCGGCAAATACAGGAGGGCAAAAACCACCCAGAGATAGAGGTGGGACCATTTAAATTTAGACATCGTTACCTCCCCTCTTAAGACTTACGCCGGTCGCGGGTCAAAATCATGGCAATCACCATGGCAAAAATCAAAATCATGCCAATCGTTGATCCTAGTCCCCAGTTCTGCGTGACCAGGAAGTGCTCTTCGATGGCCGTTCCTAGAGTAATCACCCGGTTACCACCAATCAGGCGGGTAACCATGAAGAGTGACAGGCTGGGAATAAAGACGGCCTGGATGCCAGCTTTGACCCCGGGCATGGACAGCGGCAGGGTCACCTTACGCCAAGTCTGCCACTTGCTAGCGCCCAAATCTTGACTCGCCCGGGACAAGAGCGGGTCAATTTCAGTCAGGGCATTGAAAATCGGCAAAATCATAAAGGGAATCTCAATGTAAGCCGCCACTAACATGAAGCTCCAATTGGTAAAGAGCAGTTGATGACTACCCAAGCCCAGCCCAGCCAGCAGACTGTTCACCACCCCGTTGTGGGATAGCAGGCCAATAAAGGCGTAGGTCTTTAGCAAGAGATTAATCCAGGTGGGCAGGATGACTAAGAGCAGCCAGAACTGCTGATGCTTTAACTGACTAATAAAGTAGGCCGTTGGGTAGCTAATCAACAAGGTCACCAGGGTAATCAAAAAGGCATACCAGACCGAGTTAAAGGCCATTGTTAAATAGAGGCCACTAGTAAAGAACTGGCCATAGTTATCCAAGGACAGGTGGCCACTGCCAGTATTTAACGACTGCCACAGCAAGAGCAGGAGCGGGGCAATCACAAATAAGAGGAGCCAGCCGCCGTAAAAGATTAGGTAGGTCCACGAAATTCTAGTTTTCATCTGGTTTCTCGTCTTCATACTGTTCCAGCCGGGCATCGAAGTCGTCTTCAGACTCGTTGAAACGCATAATGTGGATGTCCTCCGGGTCAAAGGTCAGCCCCACCCGTTCACCGACCGGACTGGAGTTGGTCGTTTGGACCTGCCAGTGGTTCCCGTCGTCATCAACGGCCTGGACTTCGTAATAATCCCCCCGGAAGGACTGTTCTAAGATGGTTACCACTAACTTACCCTCTTCAACACTGGTTAAGTCCAAGTCTTCGGGCCGTAATACGACTTCCACCCGTTCATTAGGGCGCATGCCGGCATCCACGTTTTCAAAGTCCTTGCCGACAAAGTGGGCCAGATAATCTTCCTTCATGATACCGGGTACAATGTTACTCTCACCGATAAAGTTCGCTACAAAGTGGTTAATTGGCTCATCATAGATGTCTTCTGGCGTACCATTTTGCTGGATAATGCCGTCATTCATGACAAAAATCCAGTCCGACATGGCCAGGGCCTCCTCCTGGTCATGGGTCACAAAGATAAAGGTGATGCCCAGTTCCTTTTGGATATGACGAAGTTCGCCCTGCATGTCCTTGCGCAGTTTGTAATCCAGGGCGGACAGGGGCTCGTCTAAGAGCAAGACCTCCGGGTCGTTGGCCAGGGCCCGGGCAATGGCAACCCGTTGCTGCTGGCCACCGGAAAGCTCATTGATTTCCCGGTCAGCGTAATCATCCAACTTCACCAAGTGGAGCATGTCGACCACCTTGGTTTTAGTCGCCGCCGCGCTAAGATGCTTTAACCGGGGCCCAAAGGCCACGTTGTCAAAGACATTCATGTTGGGAAAGAGGGCATAGTTTTGAAAGACGGTGTTGACCGGCCGCTTCTCGGCGGGCCAGTCGTTCATCACCTGCCCCTCAAATAAAACGTCGCCGCTAGTTGGTTCCAGCTGCCCGGAAATTAGCTTTAAAATCGTTGATTTCCCGGATCCCGAAGGGCCCAGCAGGGTGTAAAACTTACCGGCCTCAATCTGAAAATCAATATCCTTTAGGACCTGGGTGTCCCCAAAGGAAAGGTCCACCTGGTCAAAGGCAATGATGGGTGTCTTAGTCTCTGTCACATTCTCATCCTCAAAATTCACAAGTGCATTAATTTTACACTAAAACCAGGTCACAAGAACAGGATTTAATGACAAGAAAAAAGCGCTATCTGCGATAGCGCTTTTCTGCTAGAAATCTTAGCCTTCTTTACCTTCGGCCTTGATGATTTCTTCTTGCACGTTCTTAGGAACGGCTTCATAGTGGTCAAAGACCATCTGGAAAGTACCACGACCCTGGGTTGCAGAACGCAAAGTCGTTGCATAACCGAACATCTCTGACAAAGGCACCTTAGCCTTAACAGCCAAAACAGGTCCCCGGTTTTCCTGACCTTCAATCAAACCACGGCGAGCTGAGACGTGTCCCATTACATCACCAAGGTTCTCTTCAGGAACAACAATGTCGACAGCCATAATTGGTTCCAGAATAACGGCACCGGCAGTCTTTGAAGCTTCCTTCAAAGCCAATGAAGCTGCAATCTTAAAGGCGGCTTCAGAAGAATCGACATCGTGGTAAGAACCATCGTACAACTTGGCCTTCAAGTCAACCAGTGGGAAGCCGGCCAATGGACCAGCTTGCATAGCTTCCTTCAAACCAGCTTCAACTGATGGGATGTATTCACGAGGAACAACACCACCGACGATGGCATCTTCGAATTCGAATCCTTCACCTTCATCGTTAGGGGCGAATTCAATCCAAACATCACCATACTGTCCCTTACCACCAGACTGGCGCTTGAAGAATCCACGGGCCTTGACGTCCTTGGTAAAGGCTTCACGGTAGGCAACCTGTGGGGCACCAACCGTTGCTTCAACGTTGAATTCACGGCGCATACGATCAACCATGATATCCAACTGCAACTCACCCATTCCGGCAATCAAAGTATCACCAGTTTCAGGGTTAGTCGTGGCACGGAATGAAGGATCTTCTTCGGCCAGCTTCTGCAAGGCGTTAGCCAGCTTATCCTGGTCGGCCTTAGTCTTAGGCTCAATGGCCAATTCGATCACGGGCTCTGGGAATTCCATTGATTCCAGAATCAATGGGTGGTCAACATCCGTCAAAGAATCACCGGTCGTAGTGTTCTTCAAACCGATGGCAGCGGCAATATCACCAGAGAAGACCTCTTCGATTTCAGTCCGGGAAGTGGCGTGCATTTGCAGCAAACGACCAACACGCTCACGGTGGTCAGATGAAGTGTTTTGCACGTATGAACCAGACTTCAAAGTTCCGGTATAAACCCGCATGAAGGTCAAACGACCAACGAAGGGATCAGTCATAATCTTGAAGGCCAGGGCTGCGAATGGCTTTGAGTCATCGGCAACCAGGTCAACTTCTTCACCAGTGTTTGGATCAGTGGCCACGTAAGGACGCACTTCCAAAGGACTTGGCAGGTAATCAACCACGGCATCCAACATCATCTGGACACCCTTATCCTTATAGGCTGAACCAGCCAGAACAGGGTAGAATTCCAAGTTCAAAGTTGCGCGGCGAATAGCAGCCTTCAAATCATCGATTGAGATGTCTTGGCCATCCAAGTACATTTCCATCAAGTCATCATCAACATCAGCAACCGCTTCAATCAAAGTTTCGCGCTTAGTCTTAACGATTTCCTTGTAATCGTCAGGAATTTCACGTGGTTCCCACTTAGAGCCAAGTTCATCAGTTGGGTAGTAAGCCTTCTGGCCAACCAAATCAATCACGGCTTCGAAATCATCTTCAGCACCGATTGGCCACTGGATAGCTTCGGCGTTAACCTGCAGACGGTCGTGAATTGAGTTAACTGACATTTCAAAGTCCGCACCCAGCTTATCCATCTTGTTAACAAAGACAATCCGGGGAACGTTATAAGTAGTGGCCTGGTGCCAAACCGTTTCGGTTTGGGGCTCAACCCCAGCGGCACCATCCAAGACAGCTACGGCACCATCCAAGACACGCAAGGCACGCTCAACTTCAATGGTAAAGTCCACGTGACCTGGGGTATCGATGATGTTAACACGGTAAGGAGCGTTCTCGTACTGGTCGAAGAATCCACGCCAAACCGCAGTCGTAGCGGCTGACTGAATCGTGATTCCACGTTCCTTTTCCTGATCCATGAAATCCATTTGGGAAGCCCCATCGTGGGTTTCACCAAGCTTGTGGATCTTACCGGTATAGTACAAGATACGTTCCGTAGTGGTCGTCTTACCGGCATCGATGTGGGCCATGATACCAATATTACGAGTACGGTCAAGCGGGTATTCACGCTTTGCCATTATGTCTTATCTCCTGATTTGTTCTACTTGCAGCAAAAAGCGACCTAAAACTGGTTCGCTTTTTTGTAATTCTTATAGTCAGACCGACTAGCTTACCAACGGTAGTGCGCAAAGGCCCGGTTGGCTTCGGCCATCTTGTGCGTGTCTTCACGCTTCTTTACTGAGGCACCAGTGTCATTAGCGGCGTCAATAATTTCCTTGGCCAAACGCTCGTCCATGGTGTGCTCGTTACGTAGGCGGGCATAGTTAACCAACCAACGCAGTCCCAAAGTAGTCCGACGGTCAGGGCGAACTTCGATTGGCACCTGGTAGTTAGATCCACCAACACGGCGGGCCTTAACTTCCAAGACTGGCATGATGTTTTCCATGGCCTGTTGGAAAACTTCCAGTGGATCGTTACCAGTGTTTTCCTTGATACGGTCAAAAGCATCATACAAAATCGTTGATGCAGTTCCGCGCTTACCATCAATCATCAACTTGTTGATCAAGCGTGAAACTAACTTTGAATTGTAAATTGGGTCAGGCAAAACTTCCTGACGCTTAGTATAACCTTTACGTGGCATGAGTCAGTTTCTCCTTATTACTTCTTAGGGGCCTTGGTACCGTACTTTGAGCGTGAAGTCATCCGACCTTCAACACCGGCAGTATCCAGGGCACCGCGAATAACGTGGTAACGAACACCAGGCAAGTCCTTAACACGACCACCACGGATCAAAACGACCGAGTGTTCCTGCAAGTTGTGACCGATTCCTGGGATGTAGGCCGTTACTTCGTACAAGTTTGACAAACGCACACGGGCATACTTCCGCAAAGCCGAGTTAGGCTTCTTAGGGGTCATAGTACCCACACGGGTGGCAACGCCACGCTTCTGTGGGGCAACGTTCTTCGTTTCCTTCTTCTTCATTGAGTTGTAGCTGTAATTCAAGGCTGGTGAGTTGGACTTAGTAGCCTGTGACTTACGTGACTTACGAACCAATTGGTTGATTGTAGGCATCCTACGAGTCTCCTTCTATATGTTTTAACACAGTTCCAGGTGTGTCATTTTTATCCGTAAACAAAAATGCCCCGGAATTCTTTGCTGGTATTTGCCTTTACAGCGCCATTTGTGACCGGTCAGCCGGTCTAAGTGGCAGAATCCTTAAAAGCACGTCCCATATATTAACAAATTCCCGGTTAATGTCAAGCGGTAAAATTAGCCTTTTTCCACAACAAAATGAGACCGGCTTCGTCTAATTAAACATGGGACTTTTCTTCCTACAATTTATCCTGGGTGCCAGCCTGGCCTCAGCCGTCATGTGCTGGGCTGACCGCAGTGACAATCCATCCTGGTGGAACCAGCGTTCAGCCTGTGCCAGCTGTGAGCATCCCCTAACCTACTTAGACCTAATCCCGGTGGTTTCTGGCTGCTTACTGCGGGCCCGCTGTCGCTACTGCCAGGCCCCCTATGGCTGGGTCTATCCCTTAGCAGAGTTTGGCATGGGCTGGTTCTTTGTGATTGAGGCTGGCCAGCCCCTAGTCCTAGCGACCGCCCTAACCCTGCTGGCGCTTTCGATTGAAGACTACCGGACCTTATCTGCCCATGTCCTGCTGGTCATTCCCCTGATTGCCTGCAGTTTCATCTGGCCAATTACCGTGATTTCCTGGCCCCTAGTCGCTTTCAATCTCGCCTTAAGTATGTGGCTAATTATCGCAAAAAAGACCTTAGGCAGCGGCGATGGCCCCATCCTAGTCCTCTTAGCCGGCCAGCTCAGTCCCTTAACCTGGTCCTTAGCGCTGCTCATCGCCTGCTCATCGGCCCTGATTTGCTATGCCCTTGGTCAACGACGTCACATCCCCTTTATTCCCTTCCTTAGCCTGGGCTGGTTAGTTGCAATCTGTCTAATTCGGTAAATAAAAAACCAGATCAGCCTTCGCTGACCTGGTTAATTGGTAAAGCTTATACCTTCACCATTGGCTTGATATTCAATTTGATTTCGCCATTCTTAGCACCGATTGTAACCGTGTCTTCGGTCGTTACCTGGCCAGAAAGAAGGGCTTCACTGAGCTTGTCTTCAACCTGGGACTGTAGGACCCGCCGAATAGGCCGGGCACCGTACTCTGGGTCAAAGCCGGCATCAGCGATGGCATCAATGGCCGCAGGGGTAATCTTAACCTTAACACCCTGCTCGGCAACCCGCTTCAAGACGTCCTTACTCATTAACTTAACGATCTGGTGGAGTTCATCCTTGTTTAGTGGATCAAAGACGATGACTTCATCCAGCCGGTTAATGAACTCAGGCCGGAAGCTTTCCTTCAAGGTTTCGCGAATCTTAGCCGCAGCCGCCTCATTGTCCTGGCTGAGGTCAACGGCCCCAAATCCAACCGACTTCTCGTCACGCAGGCGGGTAGCCCCGAGGTTAGAAGTCATGATAATGATGGTGTTACGGAAATCAACCTTACGGCCCTTAGAGTCGGTCAGGAAACCATCATCAAAGACCTGAAGCATTAGGTTGAAGATGTCCCGGTGGGCCTTTTCAACCTCATCGAGCAAGATAACTGAGTAAGGGTGGTTACGAACCTGCTCAGTTAACTGACCACCCTCATCATAGCCCACGTATCCAGGGGCTGACCCAATAAGCCGGCTGGCTGACCAACGCTCCTGGTACTCAGACATGTCTACCCGAATCAGGTTATCCTGACTACCAAACATGGACTCAGCTAAGGCCTTGGCCAGCTCAGTCTTTCCAACCCCGGTTGGACCAAGGAACATGAAGGTTCCGATTGGACGAGAAGGATCCTTCAGACCAGAACGGGCCCGCCGGATGGCTTTCGCTACGGCACCAACCGCCTCGGCCTGTCCAATCACGCGCTTACCCAGGACCTTTTCCAGGTTAACCAGGTGCTGCTGCTCACTCTTTTCAAGCTGGGTCAGCGGAACACCGGTTTGTTGGGAAACGATTTCAGCAATGTTCTCTTCGCCAACCTTGAGCTGGTAGTCAGAGGCATTGTTCTTTTGCTGACGGGATTCGGCCCGCTCAATCTTCTTGCGCAGGGCCATTTCGGTCTGGCGTAATTCAGCAGCCTTTTCAAAGTCCAAGTCCGTAATGGCCTCGTCCTTTTCGCGCTGAACCTCACTTAAGCGCTGCCGGTTCTTAAAGAGCGGCGTGCCCTTTTCAACGGCATCAATCCGCACCTTCGCTGCCGCCTCATCCATTAGATCAATAGCCTTATCAGGCAGGAAGCGGCCAGAAACATAACGCGATGATAACTTAACCGCGGCTTCCACCGCTGCTTCATCAATGGCTACTTCGTGGAACTTTTCAAACTTTGGCCGCAGACCGTTCAAAATCTCAATCGCCTCGTCCACACTTGGTTCGTCAACCGTAACTGGGGCAAAACGACGCTCTAGCGCGGCATCAGATTCGATGTACTGCTGGTATTCATCAAAGGTCGTTGCCCCGAGCAGTTGCAGTTCACCACGAGCCAGGGCCGGCTTTAAAATGTTAGCGGCATCGATGGCACCTTCAGCACCACCAGCTCCAATCAGGGTGTGCAGCTCATCAATGAAGAGAATGACCTGGCCGTCCTGGTGAATTTCTTCAATCACGTTCTTTAAGCGGTTTTCGAATTCACCACGGTACTTCGTACCAGCCACCAAGGAACCCATATCGAGGGCCATCAGGCGCTTGTGACTGAGGTTATCCGGCACCTGGCCAGCCACAATCTTTTGGGCCAGGCCTTCGGCGATGGCCGTCTTACCAACACCGGGCTCCCCAACTAAGACTGGGTTGTTCTTCGTCCGCCGTGACAGGACCTGGATAACTCGCCGAACTTCTTCGTCACGGCCAATCACTGGATCGAGCTCGTCCTTGCGGGCCATTTCTGTCAGGTCACGGGAAAGCTTGTCCAGGGTTGGGGTTCCCTGAGATTCAGCCTTTTCGCGCTGCTGCTTCATTTGCCGGCGCAGGTCAGTCACCCCGAGCTTACGCAGAATTACCCGGTTCATCTCCTTCAAATTAACATCCAAGGAAAGCAGGATCCGCGAAGACAGGATACTAGTGTCTTGCAACAGGGCAAGCAGGATATGTTCCGTACCAACCTGAGGCTGGGCTAGGACCCGGGCCTGCTCTTCAGCTAGACGCAAAATTTCAGACGCCTTGGGTGAGTAAGGCAGGTAAGTGCCACGCTCGTAGTGTTCTGTCCGGCCATAGCCGGTAAAGTGTTCAATCTCCTCACGAATGTCTTCAGGTTGCACGTCAAACTGACTTAAGACTTTGCTTGCAACCCCGTTTTTCTCAATCGCCAAGGCTAGCAGCAAGTGCTCCGTGCCAACCGCTTGGTGTTTAAAATACTTTGCTTGTTCCTGCGCTAAAACCAGTACGTTTTGTGCGCTAGTGGTAAAGTTATTTTCCATAATTGCCTCCTTTAAAAGTCGGGCAGATAGACTTAATTGTTGGTATCTATTATACGCTATTTTAGAAAAATTATAAAATAATGATAAAAAGTCGAAACTTTCGTTTCGACTTTTTTAGTCAGGGTTTTTCAATGATAACTGCCACTGCAAATAGGCATTAATAAAGGGATCCAAATCCCCATCTAAAACATCTTGAGGCTGGTTAGTTTCATAACCGGTCCGGTGGTCTTTGACCATCTGATATGGGTGCATGACATAGGAACGAATCTGGGAGCCCCAACCGTTTTCCATCTTCTCACCACTGATGGCTGCTCGTTCAGCTTCCTTTTTCTCTAATTCACGCTGATAAAGCTTGGCCTTCAGCAGGCGCATGGCATAGTCACGGTTACCATACTGGGTTCGTTCAACCGTCGAAGATACGACAATCCCAGTTGGTTCGTGGGTCAGCCGGACACCGGTTGAAACCTTATTGACGTTTTGTCCCCCGGCCCCACCAGAACGGAAGACGTCCATCTTGATGTCATCATCCCGGACTTCGACTTCAATGGAGTCATCCAGTTCAGGCATGACATCAACACTGACGAAACTGGTGTGCCGGCGGCCAGCACTATCAAAGGGCGAAATCCGAACGAAACGGTGGACACCCTTTTCACTGCGCAAGAAGCCATAGGCGTTGTGCCCGTTGATTTTAATCGTAGCCGAGTCAATCCCAGCTTCATCACCAGCGTGGTAGTCCAAAACCTCTACGGCAAAACCATGCTGCTGGGCCCAACGGGTGTACATCCGGTACAAGTTAGCCCCCCAGTCAGTTGACTCCGTCCCACCGGAACCGGGGTGGATTTCCAAAATGGCATTGTTGGCATCGTACTCCCCGGTCAGCAGTTGCTCCAGGTTATAGGCCTCAATATCCTTCTTAGCCTTGGCTACCCCGTTTTCCAGTTCAGCCGCCATGTCAGCATCGTCAGGGTCTTCACTCAACATTTCATACGCGACATCCAAGTCCTCAACCTGACTAACCAAGTTTAAGAAGGAATCCCGCCGCTTTTTTAGAACGTTGTTGGCCTCAATGACCTCCTGAGCCTTCTCATGGTCATCCCAAAAGGCCGGCTCAGTCATCTGGTTTTCATAGTCGGCAATTTCTTCGGTGAGCGCATCCAGGTCCAAAGAACCACGGAAGTGTTCAATGTTTTCCTGCATCTCATCAATGGCGTGCCGGGCTTCGACTAATTCCATCTGGTTTCTTCCTCACTAGAAAAGCGAACTTTTCAGTTCGCTCAACTTTAAGCAGACAAGTTATGACGAATCTCAGCCTTCATAAAGGTCCGAGTCGTGTCATATTCAATGTCAGCAATCATTTTATTAAAGTTGGCAAATGCCTCGTTTTGGTACTCAATCAAAGGATTCAACTGACCATAACCACGCAGACCCACTCCTTGACGGAGCCGGTCGAGGGCATCAATGTGGTCAGTCCAGTGCTGGTCAACCGAACGCAGGATAACAATCCGTTCAAAAGCCAACATCTGGTTCTCTTCGTAGAGATCCTTCTTCTTTTCCTCAAAGTTTTCCTGGGCAATGTCGTACAACTTGTCCTTAATCTCTTCGCGGGAAAGGTTCTGTAAGCGCACCATGCCAGCCTTGTTGTCACTGGCCAGGGCGTTACTGATGAAGTTACTAATTTCATCCAGGTTCCAGTCAGCTGGATCCTTACTCTTAGTCTGGGCATCCACCACTCGGTCGATGGTCCGGTGAACCATGGCCATCAGGATGTCATCCAAGGAATCCTTGGCATCCAAGACCTGGTCACGTTCGCGGTAAATCAACTCACGCTGCTCGCGAACAACATCATCGTACTGCAGGACGTTCTTACGGGTATCGTAGTTGTTTCCTTCAACCCGCTTCTGGGCTGATTCAACCGAACGGGTAATCCAACGGTGGGTAATCACTGTGTCATCATCATCGAGGTTCATCCGCTGCAAGAGCAAACGGACTCGCTCCGCACCGAAACGAATCATCAAATCATCTTGTAAGGACAAGAAGAACTGGGAGAAACCGTGGTCTCCCTGACGACCGGCACGACCACGCAGCTGGTTATCAATCCGGCGTGACTCGTGACGCTCAGTGGCAATCACGGCCAGACCACCAAGTTCATCAACGCCCGGTCCCAACTTAATATCGGTTCCACGACCGGCCATGTTGGTGGCAACCGTTACGGCCCCACGCTGACCAGCGTTGGCAATGATTTCAGCTTCCTTAGCGTTGTTCTTGGCGTTCAAAACATTATGGGGAATGTTGTGCGCCGTCAACAGCTTTGAAACCAGTTCAGATGATTCAACCGAGCCAGTACCAAGCAAGATTGGCTGTCCCTTGCGGTGCAACTCATCAACCAGGTTGACCACGGCCTTAAACTTGGCCTCCAAGGATGGATAAAGCAGGTCTGGATAATCCTCACGCTGGATTGGCCGGTTAGTCGGAATCTCCACGACTTCCATGTTGTAGATTTCGCGGAGCTCTTCTTCTTCAGTCTTGGCCGTACCAGTCATACCAGACAACTTACGGTACATCCGGAACAGGTTCTGGTAGGTAATCTGAGCCATCGACTTGTTTTCTTCTTGAATTTCCACGCCTTCCTTGGCTTCGATGGCTTGGTGCAAGCCATCCGACAGGCGGGTTCCTTCTGAAATACGGCCAGTAGACTGGTCAATCAACTTAATCTCGCCGTCTTGGACCACATAGTCCTTATCCTTCAAGTAGTTGAAGTTGGCCCGCAGGGCCTGGTCAATGTGGTGGGTCAAGGCCGTGTTATTGGCATCATAAAGGTTGTCCAAGTTGAAGAATACTTCGGCACTCTTGATACCTTCGCTGGTCAAGGCCGTGTTCTTACTCTCTTCATCGACCTTGTAGTCCTGGTCACGGGCCAGGGTCTTCACGAAACGGTCGGCCCGATCATATAACTGGGAAATTCCTGAACCAGGACCAGAAATGATCAACGGCGTCCGGGCCGTATCAATCAAGATTGAATCCGCCTCATCAATCAGGGCGAAGTTCAGGCCGCGCTGCATGACGCGGTCTTCGGCCCGGCTAACCATGTTATCACGCAGGTAGTCAAAGCCAATGTTGAAGTTGGTTGAATAGGTAATATCGGCGTCGTAAGCGGCCCGCTTCTCTTCCGGAGAGGCATCACCAACATTGACACCAACTGACAGACCCAACCAGTTATAGAGTTGACCCATCTGCTCAGCATCTCGCTTAGACAGGTAATCGTTGACCGTCACCACGTGGACCCCTTGGCCCGCTAAGGCATTCAGGTAAACTGCCATGGTGGCCGTCAAAGTCTTTCCTTCACCGGTCTTCATTTCAGCTAAGTTACCACCGTTTAAGACGGCCGCACCCATGATTTGAACACGGAAGGGATACAGACCCAAGACCCGCTTTGCCCCTTCCCGGGCTACGGCAAAGGCTTCTGGCAAAATCTTATCCAAAACCTTGGCAATCTTGCGGTTCTTTTCCTGCTCGTCAGTAATGCCATCAGTGGCTTCTTTAATTTGGTTTTTAAATTCGTCAGTCTTGGCCTGGAGGGCTTCGTCTGACATCACTGACATTGAATCAGCATAACTTTCAACTTGGTCAGCAATCTTGCCGACCTTTTTCAATTGTCGCTTAGAATTTTCAACTAAATTACGAACTGGATTAGCCATGTATGTGTAAGGCCACCACCACGATGGTGGGGCACCCCCTTTGATGTTTCATTCATTAAAATTTTCAGTAAACTACACAACATTATAGCAAAAAAGGCCTGAAAAATATAGATTTCAAGCCTAACTTGGCATTAATGGTGGGCGGTTGGCTGCAACTTTTCCTGGCCGCCGAGATATGGCCGCAAGACCTTTGGCACCGTCACGGAACCATCTTCATTTTGATAATTTTCTAGGATGGCCGCTACGGTCCGACCGACCGCTAAACCAGAGCCATTCAGGGTGTTCACCAGCTGCAACTTACCGTTTTCGTCCCGGTAGGTAATGTGCATCCGCCGGGCCTGGAAGTCCTCGGTATTAGATACCGAAGAAATCTCACGGTAAACCTTTTGGGCTGGCAGCCAAACCTCGACATCATAGGTCTTAGCGGCTGAGAAGCCCATGTCCCCGGTTGACAACATAATTACGTGGTAGGGCAGTTCCAACTTCTGCAGGATGTTTTCGGCATCAACCGTCATCTTTTCCAGCTCATCATAGGACTGGTCAGGCTTAGTAAACTTCACCATTTCCACCTTGTTGAACTGGTGCAGGCGAATCAAACCACGGGTATCACGTCCAGCCGCACCGGCTTCCTTTCGGAAAGATGGTGACAAGGCCGTCATTTTGATTGGCAAATCTTCGGCTGGAATAGTTTCACCCGAGTAGTAATTGGTCAAAGGCACTTCGGCGGTTGGGATGTAGGTCTGATCCAGGCCTTCTACCCGGTAGGCGTCGTCCTTAAACTTTGGGTACTGGCCGGTCCCAAACATGGCCGAGTCATTCACCACGATGGGCGTGATCATCTCGGTGTAGCCTTCCTCGTGGTGCTGATCGAGCATGAAGTTGTACACTGCTCGTTCCAAACGGGCCCCATCACCAACGTAGTAAAGAAAACGCGCGCCAGATACCTTGGCACCACGCTCAAAGTCCAAAATACCCAGGTCTTCACCAATGTCATAGTGGGCCTTAATCCAGTCCGGCTGCTTTTCTAAGGCATGAGGCCGGTTTTCGTAGTTGGCCGGTGCCCACTTACGCTGCTCCACGTTGGCCGACTCATCTGGTCCCACTGGTACTTCTGGGGCAGCCAGGTTAGGCAGGTGTGCCGCTAATTCTTGGACCTGAGCATCCTTTTCGGTCTGCTTAGCATCCAATTCCTTAATCTGGGCGCCAACCTTTTGCATCTGGGCAATGGCCTGGCTGGCATCCTCTTTTTGCCGCTTAGCAAAGGCGATTTTATCTGAAACCTCGTTACGCTCGGCCTTCAAATTCTCAACTTCAGTAATTAAGTGACGGCGCTCTTCGTCCAAATGTAAGAGCTCATCGAGCTGGGCCGGTTCCACACCCCGGTCCTGCAGGCGGCGCTTAGCCTCATCAGTATTCTTGCGCAAATATTTCATGTCTAACATATTGGTTTCTCTCCTTTTTAGTTTGAGTGCAAATAAAAACGTTTCCCGTCCTTGTCAAAAGACTGACAAGGGACGAAAAACGCGATTCCGTGGTACCACCCAGTTTCTGTACAAATGTACAGCACTCATTCATCGATAACGGTGACTACCGAACAGCATTACCTGTTAACTGTGACTTGTTGGAGTTTCAGCCGCTACCTCACATCAACCGGTAGCTTTCTGGGTTGCCTACTTATGACAAGTTCCTGCTTTTATTCTATGCTAAGCCCTCTAGAAAGGCAAGAATCAATCCTGCTTTTTAAATGATTCCAATTCGGCCTCTAAATCGTCGGCTTCTTGAGCCAGTTCAAAAATCTTGCGGTCCCGAAAGTAGCTTCCCAGGTAAAACCAGCATTTAATAGGGCTGGCACATTCAAAACTGCGGCTGAGATGTACTGCTTGGTACTTAGCGGATCAAAAATCCCCCAAATCAACCAAGCCGCTGGTGTTAGTCCAACCACTGTCGCCAGAACCAGTGTGCGCCTCATGTCGTTATCCCTCTCTAATGACTACTAAGTCTTCAACGAAATCTAAAAGTAAAAATGGGTACAAAAAAGAGGGACACTGACGTGTTCCTCTTGAGATGGGCCATCCAGGACTCGAACCTGGGACCTCTGCGTTATCAACACAGCGCTCTAACCAGCTGAGCTAATGGCCC
>JAQYTT010000002.1 GCA_029433155.1 Lactobacillaceae bacterium L1_55_11 | reverse complement strand
AGTTTTCAATGTGCTACCCGCTTCAGGTCCCCCTGAAGCAACTTTATTAGTCTAGCACCCTATTGGGGTTGTGTCAAGAGATTTGAAAAAGAAATCTCAAAAAACTACAAATCCTCAAAGGAAGTAAAGGCGGCGGGCTCCAGGGTTGTTAACAGAGGCCGAATCTTATCCGCCGGTTCAAAGACCATCCCCGGTGCAACTTCTTTGGCTACTGCCTGCCAGTCCGAAACTTCAAAGGAATATAAGGACATCAAATTGTCCCCTTCCCGGACGGCGGAAAGTTCCCCCAGACGCCAGTGGTCAAAGTTTTTAACGCCGTGTTCCTTAAAGGCTGACAAAATCTTGCCCAGGGACGTCGCGGTCTCGTCGTGGCTATGAATCTTAATGGAGAAGAAAGTATAATCGTCTCCTTCAGGCACGACCAAAAAGTAAGGCATGTCATTCTCATAAGCGATTACCGTTGCCGCAACCATTGTCATCTTTCATCGCCTCCCGTCAAATCCGATCCAAGGCCTCAGCCACCCAACCATCCCAGTTACGGGCAATGGGCACAAAGCCATAGTCTAAATGATAATTAGTCCAAAAACGCTTCTTCTGATGATTATTCTTTAATAGGGGCTCATCTTTGAGGGGCATCATGGCCAACTGGCGTACCGACAGACTAATCTTGCCGGTATATAGGTCAATATCTAAGACAATCACCTGCAGCGACTGGCCAACTGTCAGTTCATCATACAAGTTCTTCACGACACCTGACTTAAACTCAGAAATGTGAACCAGCCCCTGCTGGCCATCGGCAAAGCGGACAAAGGCCCCATATTTTTGAATGCCTGAGACAACCCCAGTCACCACATCGCCAATTTGGTAGGCCATGGTTCCCTCCTTGCTAACCAACCTTAGTCCTGCACATCCATCCGCTCAATCTTAACTTCATCTTGGGGACGGTCATACATGTCACTAGGCAATTTTGCAATCTTGTCAACGACATCCATGCCCTTAACCACCTGACCAAAGACCGTGTGCTTACCATCCAGCCAAGGAGTCCCACCATTCTTTTGGTAGGCTTCCTTGATTGGCTCAGGACGGTCATCAATCAGGGCCGCCATCTGACCAGGGAGTTGGTCAGCCTGGACAATAAAGAACTGGGACCCATTGGTGTTGGGACCGGCATTAGCCATTGACAAGGCACCACGCAAGTTAAAGAGCTTGTCGCTGATTTCATCTTCAAATGGGTGGCCATAAATACTTTCACCACCCATGCCAGTCCCTTCCGGGTCACCGGTTTGAATCATGAAATCCTCAATAACCCGATGGAAGATAACACCGTCGTAGTAACCATCCTTAGCGTGGGTAACAAAGTTTTTAAACGTGGCAGGGGCTGCCTCGGGAAAGAGTTTAACTTCGATGTCACCCATCGTGGTAACAATCGTAACCAAGGGTCCCTTAACTTGACTTGGGTCTAATTGTGGAAAAGTCATACTTACTCCTTAATCAACCGTATTTTCGATGTGGTCAGGATCGATGATGACATCACCATCTTCGATTTCTTCCAAGGCCTCACCGACGGACTTCTGGGACACGAAGTGAACCCGGGTAGCTGGCATGCCGGCATCCAATTCACGGGCCCGCTTAGAAGCCAGGGCAATTAACTTATAACGTGAGTCCACTTTTTCTAACAACTTATCAACTGAAGGATATAGTAACACTATCTTTCTCCTTAAAAATACTTAGGCATCAATTTGATCAATCACCCGGGTGACCCGCAGACGTTCGGCCGTAATAATGGCTTTAATCCGCTGAACAGCGTTGTCAACGACATCGTTTTCCACCGCATAATTGTAATTAATCATCATTTTAATTTCATTTTTGGCAGCTGCCACCCGTTGGTCAATGATTTCCTCGGAATCGGTTCCCCGGCCTTCCAGACGCCAACGCAGGTTCGTTAGGTCTGGAGGCGTCAAGAAAATATAAACACCTTCGGGCATCTTGGTCTTAACTTGTAAGGCCCCCTGGACATCAATTTCTAGGAAAACGTCCCGGCCACTAGCCAGGGTCTCATCAATAAAACTCTTGGGCGTTCCGTAGTAATTATTAACGTACTGGGCGTACTCCAACATGTCGCCGTTTTGAATCTTTTGTTCAAACTCATCACGGGAAACAAAGAAGTAATCCTGGCCGTCAACCTCACCATCACGTGGTTTGCGGGTCGTGGCTGAGATTGAATACCGAAAATCAATTCCTGGTTCTTCAAAGATTGCTTTACGAACCGTTCCCTTACCAACCCCGGAGGGTCCCGAAAGTACAATTAACAAACCGCGCTGTGTCATTTTTGGCCTCTTCTATCTGTTGGTATTACCCCATTCTAGCACAAATCATGACCTGAATCTATCTAGGTTCCCGGCGATTGACAGAGACGCAAGAATATTTGTTCGGCCGCTAAAATGGCTTTAAAGTGGACTTTACCTGCTTTAATTTCCCATAAAAAGGTTAAGTTTTGCTTAATCACTTGCAAATGTTGAACATTTGTTCGTATACTGTTCACATAGCTTAGCGAGGAGGTGTAGTCATGCAGAACTACATGGTTAAAAATTCACGCCCATTACTCTTACAACAAATGGGGACCTGGTTCGAAAAGTTACACCGTTTTCGTCCCCAAGTACCTCTTAAGCGTCAGCTCAACGCTAACGAACTGATCACCCGCTTAGAGATGGCGATTAATTACGATGAAGAAGTGACGGTACAAATTAACCGTTCCCTTGAAAGCGAAGCCATTGTGCAGCGCAAGGGCCATTTCTTCCAGAGCGCCGACGGCCTGCTATACTTACAAGAGCAGCACCGGATTGTTCAAGTTGCACCAGAACTACTGCGCAACATTATCTTTAACTAAAAAAAGACCGCGTTTTACGCGGCTTTTTTTAGTTGTCGGCAAGTTGCTGAACTTGGTCTAGGTCTAAGGTTCCCAAACAGTGGTTGAGGGCGGAGACATCAATGTAGCGGTCCAACCCTTCCAGATTCTTGATAATGCCATCGGGATCGGTCAAGGCTTCCTGCTTCTTCAAGAATTTCAGGTAGCTTTCCACTTCACCGCCAATGCCATCGAGGTTATCCCACTCAGGTTGCCAATATTTCAGCAAATCCTGACTAGCAAAGGTCTTTAACAACTCAGCTGTCCACTGCCGGTGAGTAGCGTGGTACTGCTCTGCCAAACCTTGGTGGAAGGCCATGAGCATGTTGACCACGTTATCGGTGACCACCCCCTTGACCGAAGCCAACTGGAACTGGTGTAGGGTTCGTTTAGCAAAATCCATTTCATCTTGGACTGCTGATTCAGAAAGCTTCTCGGCCAGTGGCTTGGCCTTGGCACCGGTTAAGGGCTTAAGTGGAATATTTAGTCCCCGGTAAACTTCGGCAATCACTGGCAAATCAAAGTTATCGTCATCGCCTTCTTGCTTGAGGAACTTAAACTGTAAATCGTCGATGGCTGAAGAAGACTTCATCAGCTCGGCGACATCTTTTCCCTGGAAGCGGAAATAGTTCAGAGCTAAGACCGTCCGAATAATCATGGCCCAGAAATTGGCATCAAAGGAAGCATCCTGGATGCCGTAGCGGTCATTTACATGACCTTCCTTGGCCAAGAACTTCTGCAGGTCGTAAAGAACCGGCTTAAGCAGGATAAAGTAGCGCCAGTCACGATCAGTACTGTTGACCAGGGCGGCCTGCATGACCTCGTTTAGGTTAACAATCGCCCGTTCGTCACTAGTAAACTTACTGAAGTTCTGCTGAACCATCGTAGCCAGCAGGTCATCTAGGAAGAAAGAGGCAACCTCGTAAGTTGACTGATCGTACTTGTCTTGGTGGGTCAAAAAGAACCGGGCCCGCAAAAAGCCGACAAACTCGTCATAATTGAAGGGCGTTAATTTCTTATTGCTTGGGGCCTTTTGCTGGGCCCGCTTGTTTTGGTTTTGAATCTTCTTAATCTGGGAAGATTTACCTGGTTTCATGAATTACATACTCCTTAAACACTTAAATCTAGACGGTATTTGCCGTGACCATATTCATGGACTTTAAATTGAAATACCTGTTGGTCCCGGGTTAGGGCCGGGGTCTCAACCTGGGCCTGCTGGCTACCTTCTAGCTCAGCCATTTCAATCGCTCCGTTAATCTTGGAAAGCACGCTCCCCATCTGCTTAGGGTCGCCGGAACCATAGAAGAGGTCGTGGTTGCCATACACCGCGGAACGACGTGCCAGGTTGATACTAACCTTGTAGCGGTTAACCTCAATCAAAATATGATTAAAGTTGAAGTCCCGGGTGTAGAGGAACAGGGCTGATAAATACTCAGGTGCATCAATTTTTTCTGTTGCCATACTGGCGACCTCCTCGGTATTACACAAAATGCTATTTTAGTTCGACAATGGTGGCGCCATCCCCACCGGCATTGGCACTGGCAAAGTGGAAGTTGTCCACCCGTCGATCTGACCGCAAAAACTGGGTTACACCCTGCCGAAGGGCACCAGAACCCTTGCCGTGGATAATCTCCACCGGGTTTAAATTGGACAAAACGGCGCTGTCCAAGTAACGGTCCAGTTCGGCCAGGGCCGCCTCGTAACGGAAGCCGCGCAGGTCTAGCTTGGCACGAATATTAGCCGAGGGCTGACTGTTCGTCTTAGCCTTCACGACTCGGGTAGGCCGTTTAGCCTTTTTAGCCTTAGGTTGGCTAGGCGCACTGGCCTTTTCCAGATCGGCATCATCAACTAGCATCTTTAAGATACCCATTTCTACTTCCCACTGGTGTTGACCGTGTTTTTTGACCAGGGTACCGGTCTGTCCGTAAGTTTTAACCAGGACCTCATCCCCCGGGTTAAGTTCCTTGGCCCGCTTAGCTCGTTGCAAGACCTTGTTTTTTTCCAAGTGGTCACTTTGCTTGAGCTGCTCCAGTGACTTACGGCGGGCCTGTAAATCCTGCTCGGACAAGCCAGCCGAATTTCCCTGGTTTAAGCGCTCCTGGCGGATTTCCTTAATCAAACGGTCGGCTTCCTTGCGGGTCTTAGAAACAATGTGGTTGGCCTCTTTTTTGGCATTAAGCATCAACTGCGCCTGATCTTTTTCCAGGTTCAGCTGCTGATTTTCAACCGCACGCCGTTCCTGATCCAAGGACTTTTCCGTCGCTTCAATCTTAGCGCGTTCGGTCTTAACCGCTTCCCGTTGGGACACCATGTCGGCAATCATGCTGTTGAGTTGCTGATCTTCAGGGTTGGTCAGTCCAGTCGCGTCATCTAACAGCTCCTGATCAAAGCCCAGCCGCTTAGCAATGGCAATCGCATTCGACTGACCTGGCACGCCAATCAGCAATTGATAGGTGGGCTTCAGGGTGTCAACATCAAAAACCATGGAAGCGTTACTGGTCTCTGGTCGCTCAAAGGCAAAGAGCTTTAGCTCTGGATAGTGGGTTGTGGCAATCGTCAGAGCGCCCTGGGCCGTTACCCGGTCCAAAATCGCCATGGCTAACGCCGCTCCCTCAGCCGGATCCGTACCGGCCCCCAGCTCATCAAAAATGACCAAGCTTTTGGCGTTAATGTGAGGCAACATCGACTTAATGTTGGCCATATGGGAACTGAAGGTCGACAGGTTCTGTTCAATCGACTGTTCATCCCCGATATCGGCAAAAACCTCATCAAAGAGACCCACCGTCGATGGCTGCCGGACCGTGATAAAGAGACCGGACTGAGCCATCAACTGGAGCAAGCCAACGGTTTTAATCGTAATCGTCTTACCACCTGTATTGGGCCCAGTGATAATCAGGGTCTGGTAGTCCTCACCCAGGTCAATGTCGTTAGCTACTGCCACCTTGGGATTTAACAGCGGATGCCAGGCCTGCTGCAGGCTGATATTTTGCTCCGGGTCAACGGTGGGCCGCTGCCCATCTAAACGGGCAGCCAGGCGGGCCTTGGCGTTCACAAAGTCCAGGTGGCCAAGGAGGGCCACGTTTTGACCGAGCTCCTCGGTGTGCTCGGCTAACTGAGCCGACAAGTCAGCTAAAATCCGGTTTTCTTCTGCCCGCTCTTCAGCGGCCAGTTCACTGATTTGATTACTGAGTGCCACCACATCCTGGGGCTCAATGTAAAAGGTCTGGCCACTCTGGCTTTGGTCATGGACTACGCCGGCAACCTGGTGGCGGTACTCAGAACGAACTGGAATGACGTAGCGCCCTAAGCGCTTGGTCACAATCGGCTCGCTTAAGTAGCTCGCCCGCTTGCCACGAGTGTACGCCTGCATGCGCTGCTTAATCTCATTTTCCCGGCCAACAATTTTACCCCTGACCTGGGCTAGCTTTGGTGAAGCCTGGTCAGTCAGACGACCATTTTCATCAATGGCCTGTTCGATGGCGGTACTCAACGATTCCAAGGTTGCTAAGCGGCGTGCATAGTCAGTTAACAGGGGGACTGACCGACCGATTGGGTCATCAGCCAAGACCTCGAAAAAGTGAGCCACTGCCCGGGTATTGACTAAGATCTTGCCGATGGCCGCAATTTCCTGGCCGCTCAGACTGGCCTGGATTTTTAGGCGCTGCAAGTGGGGTTCGATGTCAGCCAACTGGGCCAGCGGAATCCCACCCTTAAGGCGATCTAACACTGCCCCTTCTTCAGTTTCATTGAGGTCTTGGTTCACCGTAGCCAGGTCACTGCTAGGCTTTAGGTCACGGGCCTCCACCTCACCAGCTGCGGTCACAACAAAGTCCAACAGCTGATCGGTAATTTTTTTATATTCGAGCGTTTGAAGTACTTTTGAGTTCATATAAGCTAAATATTATAACCACCACTGGTAGATATTTTCGGAAAAGAAAGGAAATTCATTCAAAAATCGATTCAAAATTGGTGAGGTCACCAGCTGGTCTTGCAACCAGGCATTGGGAATGACCGATAGGACTTGGAGCACAAAGAAACAAATGACCAAGGCTAAGCCAGCCTCCCCCACGGCGCCCAACAAACCATCTAACTGGCCCAAAACCGGGATGTGCCGAATAAGGTGAATTGGCCGCAGAATAAAGTGCATTAACAGCTTCCCCAACAACAAAATCAGGGTAAAGGCCAGTCCGGAAGCTAAAAAGGGTGTGCCGTCGTCACTATAGACGCTGGGTACATCCGGTCGAACAAAGTGACCGGTCACCATCTGGGTCAAAAAGTCCCCTAAGGGACGGCTGAGCCGCAGGGCAAGGTAAAATATTAAAATCCATAAAATTAACCGGCCTAAAACCGTCATAATACCGTCTTGGTAGCCCCGGTAGGCCATCAGTAAAACTACGGCAATGCCAATTATTAAAATAACCATATTTCATACCTCTGGCCCCTGGTTAGTGAACCGTTAAAAGTCGCCAACCACGGGGTTACCTAAGCCATTATATCATTAAAAGCTGCTATAATGACCCTATGCAAACCGTAATCAAATTGTCGCCAGACCAGCTGGCTAAACTAGTGACCCACTACCAACCATGGCAGTCTGGCAGTTCCCTTCCACCGGGTGCGCTGCTGCGGGCCCAATATCAGGGCGTCACCATTACCGCCTACAAATCGGGCAAGGTTTTGTTCCAAGGAAGCGGCAGCCAGCAGGTGGCCCAGCCCTGGCACCCGGTGGGTGTTGACCAGCCAGCCGCCGGCACCCACAAAAAAAGCACCACCTCTAACAGTTTGCCCGCCGGCTTTGCCAGCTGGTCAGTTCTGGGTTCTGATGAGGTCGGGGCGGGTGCCTACTTTGGTCCCCTGACCACGGCGGCAGTCTTTGTTGCCCATCAGGATTTAGACTGGGTCCGCCAGCTGGACATCATGGATTCAAAAGTCTTAAGCGATCAACAGATTCAAAAGATTGGGCCCCAAATCATTGCCCGCCTACCCCACCACGTGGTCAATTTAATGCCAGCCAAGTACAATCAGCTGCAAAAGCAGTATAATGTGGTCGCGCTCAAGGCGCTTTCCCACAACTTTGCCCTCAAACAAGTCCTGGCTAAAGTTAACCCAGCCGAAGTGCAAGGCATCCTAATTGATCAGTTCGCGGCCCCCACGACCTTTAACCGGTATTTAAAGCAGGCAGGCCAGGCCGGTATCAGCCAGCCCAAAGAATACTTCACCACCAAGGGTGAGCGGCACCATCTCAGCGTTGCAGCCGCTTCCATCCTAGCCCGTCTGGTCGAACTCGATTCGATGAAAAAGCTAAGTGAGGCAGCTGGAATCACTTTACCAATTGGCGCTGGTAAACACGTTGACGAAGTTGCGGCCCAACTGATTCGCCGTCAGGTTCCCCTCAAAGACTTTGCCAAACTCCACTTTGCCAATACCCAAAAAGCGGAAAAATTAGCCCAACGGCAATAAAAAAGAACCCCGAGGGTTCTTTTTTATTTATCACTATCATCTTTGATGGCTGCTTTAGCAGTCTCGTCAGCTTTTTTAGCTAGGTCCTGACCGTCAATCTTAATATCGTCAGCTGATAACTCAATGTTATCGTTAGCAACCTTATCACGGAGCTTGTTAACGTGCTTCTGGAAGGCTTGTACGACTGGTGCAGCCTTGTGCTGAACCTTATCAACGTAAGGGGCAGCCTGCTTAGAAAGATCCTTTAACTTGTCATTAGCAGCGGCCTTCCCCTGGTCCACTTGTTCTTGGCCAGCAGCCCACTTTTCCTTGGCCTGACTGGAGACCTCGTTAAACTTATCTTCGGTAGTCTGGGCGAACTCGTGGGCCTTCTTTTCAGCGGTTTCCTTGGCATCCTGCACCTTTTGGTGCAGGGCCTTCTTTTGCTCAGGTGACAGGCTCTTATAGGCCAGGAAGGCACCTAATCCTGCGCCTAAACTGACTGCTAAACCAGCTAAAACTCCTTTTGACTTTGACATAAACTCTCCCCTTACTTGGCTGCTTTATTCTTGCTCTTCTTATCGTTCTTCTTGAACTTACCGCTAACCTTGGCGGCTGCCAAGCTGGCACCGGCCTTGGTCAAAGAACCCAAACCAGCAAACTTACTGGTGGTACGGTGCAAGCTACTGTTAATGTCTGAAACGGTTTCAGACAGTTCAGCGACCGTATCCACCGTCACATTCAAAGTTTCCAGCTTACCGTTGACGTCATCTAACAAAACGTTGGCATTACCAAGAATTTCATTACCAGAGCGGGCAATCGTATCAACGTCCATCGTCAACACACTCAAGGTCCGGGTTAACCGGAGCAGGAAAATGCCGATAAACAAAACCAAAAGCAAAAAGGCAATGGCAAAAATCAGTAGTGCAATTTCTCCAACAGTCATAACTTCCTCCAACACGAATTAAATTCTAAATTCCTAAAAAAGCTAGCGTGCTAATTATAACAGAAATGTTACAGAAACCAAAAACAGGCCGGCAAAATGGCCAAATAAAAAACACCTCGCGGTGTTTTTAATGGGCGTAATCAACTGCCCGCGTTTCTCGAACAACCGTCACCTTCACGTGACCAGGATACTCAAGCTTCTCCTCGACCTCAGACTTAATGTCATGGGCCAAGACAGTTGCTTGAATATCAGTCACCTGCTTAGGCTCCACAATCACGCGGACCTCCCGACCAGCCTGGATAGCAAAGGCATTGCGAACACCCTGATAGTTGTCGGCAATTTGCTCCAGATCCTTGAGTCGCTGGACATAGTTCTCCAAAGACTCACTGCGGGCCCCGGGACGGGCGGCACTGATTGCATCAGCCGCCCCAATGAGGTCAGCAATCGGGCTGCTAGCGACCACGTCGCCGTGATGGGCGGCAATGGCGTTAACAATGACCGGCTTTTCGTTAAACTTTTCAGCCAAACGGACCCCTAACTCAACGTGGGAGCCCTCGACTTCGGCATCAACTGCCTTTCCAATATCGTGGATTAAACCAGCGCGCTTCGCAAGCGCGACATCCAATTTCAATTCTGCTGCCATAGCACCAGCTAATTTTGCAACCTCAATTGAGTGCTGCAAAACGTTCTGTCCATAGGAAGTGCGGTAGTTCATCCGACCAATCATCTTGATTAAGTCTGGATGCATCCCACGCAAACCTAGCTCAAAGACGGCCTGTTCACCCTTTTCACGGACAACTTCATCCATGTGACGGCGGGCCTTCTCAACCGCCTCTTCAATCCGAGCAGGATTGATGCGGCCATCGGCAATCAAAGCCTCCAAGGCGTCTTTAGCAATTTGACGACGAAGTGGGTCAAAACCACTCAAGACCACTGACTCTGGCGTATCATCGATAATTAAATCAATCCCAGTCAGGGCTTCAATAGTTCGGATATTACGGCCTTCCCGGCCAATAATCCGACCCTTCATGTCTTCACTAGGTAGGTCAACGACTGAAACCGTAACATCGCTGACCGAATCAGCGGCTGAACGCTGAATCGCTTGCACAACTATGTTACGAGCGCGGCGCTCAGCCTCGCTCTTAGCATCGGTTTCATACTCGCGAATGAGCTCGGCCCGTTCTTGGACTAAGTCATTCTTAGTCTCGGCCAGTACCTGTTGGTGGGCATCTTCGTGAGTCAAACGGGCAATTTCTTCTAGTTTCTGCTGCTGGGCAGCCAGGAGCTCATTGGCCCGTGACTGGCGTTCAGCGGCATCATCTAAGCGCAACTGCACTTGATCTTCTTTTTGAATTAAAGAGGCATCGCGCTGATTAAGCGTGGCATCTTTTTTGTCCAAAGTGTCAACCCGGTCTTGCAGGCGGCGCTCCTGCTGCTGAACCTCGTGGTGCCGGTCGGCCAAAGATTGGTCCACCTCATCACGGTACTTCTGTGCCAAATCTTTGGCATCAAATTCAGCAGCCCGAATAATTCCCTTAGCTTCACTATTAGCTTGGTCAAAAATGTTATTGGCAATTTGGTCGGCGTTTTGAATCTTGCGGGTATCACGCCAGTGTTTTAAGGCGTAACCCCCAACCAAACCAATTGCTGCTGCGAAGAACGCTGAAATGAGTGTAACAAACATGTTAACAGTTCCTTTCAGCTTTGTGATAAATATATTTCACAAACTTAGTATATCGGTAATAAAAGACTGGGTCAATTACAAAATTAATTTTTAAAGCGCCGATTTAATTCCCGTTCCTGGTCCCGTTTCTTAATGTCTTGGCGCTTATCGTACTTGCGCTTACCACGACCTATACCAATCAAGACTTTGGCATAGCCGCGCACCAGATAAACTTTTAAAGGTACAACCGTCACGCCGCTCTCACTGGCTGCCTTAGCCAGCAGCCGAATTTGGCGCTTGTGTAGTAATAGGCGACGAGTACGAAGCGGGTCAACGTTAAAACGATTCCCGTTATCATAGGGCGCAATATAAACATTGGTCAGCCAGGCCTGTCCGTCGCGAATGGTCACAAAGCCATCCCCGATGGTAATCTGGCCGGCCCGAACGGACTTAATTTCAGTACCCGTCAAACTCATACCCGCTTCAAAAGTTTCTGAAATGGCATAGTTGTAACGGGCCTTGCGGTTCTGAGCCAACAGGCGTTGACCCGGCGCTGATTTGGTCTTACTCATTGACTTCCTACCTCAACTACTTAGTGTCGCTTTCCTCGCGACTGGTGGCCATGACTCTGCTTAGCACCGGAGCGCTTAGGACCGTGCTGGCCACCCTTATCTTGATTACGGTGGTCATTTTTCCGACCACGGCCACGCCGGCCTTCCTTACCAAAGCGACCCTGGTCATGGACCACCTTCAAGGTGGTTGTTGGCGCACTCTCTGGGTCAACTAAGATAAAGTCAACCTTGCTTTCTTCCTTGTTGACCCGGATAACCTTAATCCGCACCTTTTGACCAATCTGGAAAATCCGGTGGTGGGAACGACCAATCAGGGCCGCGTGGGCTTCATCATAGTCATAGTGGTCGTCGGCCAGGTTTGAAATGTGCACCAACCCTTCGACGGTGTTTTCTAGGCTGACAAAGAGCCCAAACTTCATGGCCGCACTAACGACCCCATCAAATTCTTGGTCAACCTTGTCTTCCATGAACTCGGCCTTCTTCATGGCATCAACCATCCGTTCTGTATCAACGGCTCGGCGCTCCCGGGTACTGGTATCAATTCCAATCTGACCTAAGATGCTAGCATACTTTTCCTGGGCACCAACCCCAGTCCCCTCTTTTTCATACCACTTAATCAAGCGGTGTACTGTCAAATCGGGATAACGCCGGATTGGTGAAGTAAAGTGGGTATAGTACTTCGCTCCCAGGCCAAAGTGGCCGACTGGGTCAGGCGAGTACTTGGCCTGCTTCATGGCTCTAAGCATCATGGTTGAAATCATCTGCTCGGCCGGGTCATTTTCCACCTGGGTCATTAACCGCTGTAACATCATCGGTGTCACTTCGGCCGGATCACCCTTGACTGGGTGGCCCAGGGCCTTGGTAAACTCA
This sequence comes from Lactobacillaceae bacterium L1_55_11, assembly GCA_029433155.1. GTDB lineage: Bacteria > Bacillota > Bacilli > Lactobacillales > Lactobacillaceae > ESL0723. Next base: position 356,839 of record JAQYTT010000002.1, on the reverse strand, counting down.
AAGAAGTTCTTGGCCCGTTCTTCATCTGGCGTTTCGTGAATTCGGTATAAGAACGGCACCCGCAACTTATCAAAGTGTTCAGCAATCGTTTCATTGGCGGCTAACATGAAGGACTCAATCATCCGCTCCGAGGTGCCGCGTTCCCGCAGAACCACGTCCACGGCCCGACCCTTCGGATCAACAACGATCTGAGCCTCGGGTGCGTCAAATTCAATCGCCCCACGGCGAATGCGCATGTCGTGCAAAATCTTATGCAATTCGGCCATGTCTTCAAACATCGGCACTAGTTCACGGTACTGCTGCCGGGTCTTTTCATCGCCCTTGAGAATCTCGTTCACGGCCGTGTAAGTCATCCGGGCATGGGACCGAATCACTGATGAATGGATATGGTGCTTAACCACCCGTCCCTTTTGGTCGATTTCCATGTCCACTGACATGGCTAAGCGTACGACATCCGGGTTCAGCGAGGCAATTCCGTTAGACAAGCGGCGGGGTAACATTGGGATTACCCGGTCAGTTAGGTAAACTGAGGTACCCCGGTTATAAGCTTCCTTGTCAATGGCTGAGCCTTCCTTGACATAGTGAGACACATCGGCAATGTGCACGCCCAGGTGGTAGTGACCATTGTTCATCTTCCAGGCTACGACGGCATCATCGATATCCTTGGTGTCAGCTCCGTCAATTGTCACCAAGGGCTGGTCAGTAATATCTTCACGACCAGCCCATTCGTCAGGCTGGACTTCACTTGGAATCTGGTCAGCCTCTTCCAAGACTTCTTCGGGGAAGTGGTTGGGAACATGCTTGCTTTCGACAATCTGTAAGATGTCCATGCCAGGTTCGTCCTTGTAGCCTAGCACCTGTTTAACGGAAGTCGTGAGCTGCTTAGGATGGGTCAGGTCAGGGTAGGTCTTAACGTCTGCGACCACTACCTGACCGTCGTGGAGTTCCTGTCCTTCATCTTGGACTAAGATTTCGTAGTTATTAATTTTTTTGTCATTGGGACGGATTTGTCCCAGCATGCCCTTGGCCTGTGAACCCAGGGTGAAAATGCCGACAACTTGGGTATTGGCCCGCTCTAAGATCTCAATTACCTGACCTTCTGGACCGCGGTCAGGTGAGTTTGATGGCCGCAGGGTCTTGACCTTAACCTGGTCCCCCTGCATGGCTTGTAGGGTGTTTTCGGGGTTAATGAAGTAGTCTGGTAAGTTTTCATCGTAACGGACAAAACCAAAACCGCGTTCGTTGGCCTTAAATTCGCCAATCGCTTCGCCACTGTCAACGTGGTACTGGTACCCCGCTGCACCGTGATCATCAGCTTGGCCTTCCCGGACCAGGGCGTTTAAGGCGTTAACTACCTGACGGTACTCACTCCCGTCGCTCATACGCAAGCCGTCGGCCAAACTCTGGGCAGTAAAATCCTGCTGCCGGTTGGCTTTTAAGAAGCCGGCCAGCTGTTCTTTTAATTGTTTCATTTCCATTTTTAAAGCTCCTAATTGAAAAAGGTCAGTCTACGCTTAAGTAAACTGACCTTTTAAATTAATGGGCGGCAAGGTACATCAAGATAAAGGCGATGATGAACCAGATAGCACCCAGCACTGAGGTTACGCGGCGCATAACCGCTTCGAATCCCCGTGACTTCCTTTCAGTAAATAAATCAGCAGCACCACCCGATAGGGCTGAAAGCGCATCTTGCTGTTTACTTGGCTGCATCATGACCGCGACGATTAAGAAGAAACCGACCACTAGCAGTGCAATTGTTAGGATATTCGTCACAACGACAACCTCCACTCAAATTCAATAAGATAAATTATAACAGAATCTACATTAATTTCCAAGGGATAGGGCAAACATTAAAATTCCGGCCGCCACGGCGACGTTCAGACTTTCAGCCTGACCAGCCAGTGGAATATAGAGGTTAGCTGAAGTGATGTCTGCTAATTCGGCCGACATCCCCTGCCCTTCGTTACCCATAATCAGAGCAAAATCAGCTGATGGTAGGATTTCACGATAATCCTTAGCAGCGGGATTCAACTGAGTGCCATAAACTGGCAAACCATTATTTTCCAGGGCTTGCACCCATTCAGTTAAGTCGGCATTGAGGACTTCTAGGTGAAATTGGGAACCCTGCATGGCCCGCACCACCTTCGGTGCAAAGGCATCCGCCGTTCCCGGTCCCAGAACTACCCCCTTAAAGCCAGCCGCATCCGCGGTCCGAATCAGGGTACCGACATTACCGGGATCCTGGATACTATCCAAGAGCAGCCACTGCCCCTCAAAAACATAACTAGGGTCAAAGGTCTTTTCTGGCAAACTAATTTCGGCAAAGATACCCTGGGGCGTGTTGGTGCCAGCAATGTGCTTAGCGACCTCGGGACTAATTTCAAAGGCGGGCACACCGTGGGGCACGTCGCTAAGATGGGCTTCCATCTGCTCGGACGTAGCCATCACCGCATGAAACTTGGCCTGGGCATCAATGGCCGCTTCGACTAAGTGCCAGCCGTCTAACAAGTAAGTACGGTTAGCCTGCCGACCTTTGCGGGTGGCTAACTTAGCCCAGGTCTTCACCCGGGCGTTTTGATTGGATAAAATTCGTTCCATGAATGGCGTCCTTAATGGTAGTGTCCTACCAGCTACTAATTAATTATGACCGGTTCTGCTTGCCCGCATTGCGGTTGCCCTTAGGCTTGGGAGTCACGTCGCGGGGGCTCAGACTGCCAGGCTTAACCTCACTGTCACTATAAGCCCGACTCAAGATATCATCGGCCCGGGCTTGGATACTAAACTCGTCATCGACCTTCTTCTCCAAGGATGGGTACTGGAAGTGGATCAGGACAGTCTGAATCAGGGCAAAGAGACTGGTAACGATGAAGTAAAGACCAACAGCCCCACTGGAAATCATTGAAACAAAGATAATGGACACTGGGCTCAAAAACATCACGGCCCCAGTAGTCTTACGTTGATCAGCCGGCATCCGCAGCATGGCAATCCAGGCCTGAATTAAGTAAATAATCCCGGCAATGGCGGCAAAAACCACTTGCGGTTTACCCAGCCCAAAGCCCATAAAGGTTGCTGTTTGCAGCCCATGGACATGTAGCACTGCCACGTACAGACCGGAAAAGATTGGCAATTGCATCGCCATGGTCAAAAAGGAAATACCACCGGTCAAACTGACATTGTTTTCCCGGTAGAGGGTCATGGTAGCCATGCTGGCAGCCTGCTGCTCAGCCGGCGTCTGGGCCGCCTTGGCCCGGGCCTGAATCTTATCGATTTCAGGCTTGAGCATCCGCATCTTGAGCTGGCTAATTGTACCGTTGCGCTGCTGGTTAACAAAAAGTGGCAAGATAATCAGCCGCATAATGGCCGTAATAATAATGATTCCCCAACCAATCGCGTTAGGGCCGCCCAGGGCATTGGCAATCACCGTCAAAGCGTTCACAATTGGGTGACCAATCCACTGGTACAGACGGCCATGAACACTGTAACCACCGGTTAGCAAAATAATATCTAAAATAACAAAAGCAAATGTTAAGGTACGCTTTAGCTGTTTCATGAAAGCTCCTAAAATTTTTTAAACGTTCGTAAACCCGGTCAATTATATCAAAAAAAGCGGATAGTCACCGCTTAATCTTGGGAAAAATCACCGTCACCGGGTTCATAGCCCTGGCCAGGCGTTTTATCAATTAGGGGTAGCCAAATTGTAAAGACTGACCCCGAACCCAGGGCGCTTTCGACGGTTAGCTGACCACCATAGGCCGTTACCAAACACTCGGCAATACTCAGACCCAGGCCATTACCACCAGTGTGGTGGTTACGGGCCCGGTCAACCCGGTAAAAGCGGTCAAAAATCTTCTCCAAGTCTTCGGCAGCAATCCCCTCGCCAAAATCTTGGATACCAATTTCAACCCGGGTGGCGGATTGTGACAGGGCGAAGTGAATTTCACGCCGGTCGGTAGAGTATTTTACGGCATTATCAGCCAAAATGATTAGGATTTGTTCTAGGTGGTCACGGCGAATCCGCACCTCGGCTGGCCGCGAAAGGTCATTGTCAAAGGTTAGAATGAAGTCCGGATGCAGCATCTGAAAGTCACTAAAAATCCGTTGAACCACGGCACCGACATCCGTAATCTGGTCGCTTTTTTGTTCCGGAATTTGCTCAGCCCGGGTCAAATTTAGCATCTCGTTAATGAGGGTTTCCATCCGCTCAACTTCGGATAAGGAAGCCTGGATGGACTCCTCTAAGACCTCGGGGTCATCCTTCCCCCAACGATTGAGCAAGCCCATGTGCCCCTTAACCACGGCGACCGGCGTCCGCAGCTCATGGGAAACATCGGAAACAAACTGCTGCTGGGATCGAATCAGGTCCTGAAGCCGGTCAATCATCTGATTTAAAATCTTGGCCAGGTCAGAAAACTCGTCGTTCATGCCCATATCCTGGGCCCGCTGGTCAGTCATCGGATCTGCTTCAAAGGCGCGAATCGTGTCTTCGATGGTGTGAACCGGACGCACAATCAGCTTGATTAAAAAGAAAGTTACCAGAAAGGCTAATACTGCTGCAGCCACGGCGGTTCCCAATAGCCAGGGCCAGGTCCGATCAACCTCAAAGCTGTAGTAGTGTTCCAGACCCCAGAGTAGGACGGTGGCCAGTAAAATACCGATAATAAAAAAAACCAGCATCATCCCTAACGACAACTGCCAGTGCAGTGAAAAACGATGTGATTTTGCTGGTTTTTGATTCTGATTCTTAGCCATGCTAATTAGCTCCGCATAACGTAACCGGTTCCCCGTACGGTCTGAATATAAGAGGCCTTACTATCAGGGTCATCAATCTTATTACGTAGGTAACGAATGTAGACATCGACGACATTGGTCTCAACCTCGGAGTTAAATCCCCAAACTTCCTTGAGGAGCTGCTCGCGGGACTGGACAACGTTAATATTTTCAACCAAGATTAGGAGCAAATCGTATTCCCGCTTGGTCAAGTTAATGACCTGGTCACCACGCCGGGCAATCCGGTTCTCCTTTTCAATCCGCAAATCTTTGAAGTTAATAATGGCGCGGTGTTGGTCATTCGACTCGGTCTCAATGGCAATTCGCCGTAACAAGGACCGAACCCGGGCCAGTAATTCTTCGATGGCAAAGGGCTTAACCACGTAGTCATCAGCCCCATAATCCAGGCCAGAAACCCGGTCAATCACGGAGTCACGGGCCGTCATCATAATAATGGGGGTCTTTTTAACCTCACGTAAGCGCCGGGCAACTTCTAAACCATTTAGCTCCGGCAGCATCAAATCCAGTAAAATTACGTCGTAATCGTTTTCTAAAGCTAAATCTAAACCAGCACGGCCATTATCAACCGTTTCAACTTCGAAGCCTTCGTGCTTCAATTCGAGGGAAACGAACTTTGCCAAGTTCTCCTCGTCTTCAATAATTAATACTTTACTCATAGTTATCCTCAGTAAACAGCTCTTATTGCCAGTTGACAATAATTAAGCAGTCTATTAACTATTATTTTAGCTTGTTTAGAATCGGATTGCAAGCAGCCTACTTATTGAAGAACTGGTCGAGCTTTTGCAGGCGCGGATCCAAGGGTGGCTCCTCGTCTTTTTCGGCCACCTCATAGTCATCCTGGCTGATTACCTGCCAGCCATTCCCGGTCGGATACTGGTCCTCTTCGGCTTCGGCCTGAGTTAGAACCTGGGTTGGCAAACTAGCCACTAGGTTCTCTAAAATGACCTCATCCACGTCAATGACATCATTTTCTAGGAGAAAAACGGCTTCGTTGTCTTCAAAATCTTCTAGGTGTTTTTCAGTGGTGACGTAGGTCTCGGCCAGGTCCATGTCAACTGGCAACTTTACTGGCGCCAGGGACCGTGACGATGGCACCGTCACTTCGCCAGTCACCTGCAAGGTTAAACGGATGTCATCATTTTCAAGGGCCCGTAGTTCACCTTGCAAGTGCAACTGGCCCAGGGACAAGATAACGTCTGAAAAACGCTTGGCCACCGCCGCTTGTAAATCGATGTTTTCATCAATTACGATAGGTGTTTGCCGGTGCTTTAAAACGGCTGGTCGTGCAAATTTCATAGGTTCTCCTTTCCTGGTTCCCAGTGAATCGGCCGGCGACCGACGTCTTGGACTGGCGCTGGTTGGTCGGCCAATAACTGCCAAACCTGCCCTGCTTTATAGTCCAACCGCAAGTTCGCCTTGGCCAATCCTAGGTCCACCCGGTTAATTAGGGGCAAGGTTACGATTTTCTTAATTTGATTTAAATAGGCCTGACCAGCGTCAGAAAAGCCTAAGACCCGCAGATAAGGGTCGGCCATGGCGGCCTGCATCTGATCAACTTTAATGTTTAAGAGGGTATAAAGCAGGGTCCGTTGAATTCTAGCAAAGGTGTACCGCTTTGATTTTACCGACTTAATGAAGCTCTGATAACCCTGCGGGCCATCCTTGGCCGCGGCGGTGTTCACCAGCCGGTACTCCATCCCCTCGGCCATTTGATAAACCTGGCCTAGCTGGCCGACCGTGTCAGTTAACAGACGATACTGCAAAAGGGGCCAAAAGCGCTTTTCAAAGCCCAAGGTGGTCGGTTTCTCGGTCAGGGCCGCCGTTGTGCTAGCCGGCACAACTGGGGCAACCTTATCGAACTTGCCCTTGTGGAGGGCCAACCGGATGGAAGAGGCCGAGGCAATCGCCCCCTCGGCCGGAATAACCTGATCATGATAGGCTGCCGTCTTACGGGCAATCGGTCGCAAAGTAATCGGCAAGTCCAACTGGTGAACCGCCATGGCATAGCCAAAGGCCAAAATATCATTGGGGTCAGTCAACTCAAAGCCAGTGGCGGCCTCCAAGGATTGGGCATAGGCGCTAGCAAAGGTCTGACGCCGGTCACTAAAACTATTACCCGAGGTGACACTGGGTGCCTGTTTTGCCAGGTCCAAAAAATCAACCTCGGGATGTTCGCTACCAAAAACCAAGTCAGTGACCCCGAGGGCATTTAATAGCCGTAAGGCCCCCTGGGCAAAGATATGGCTGGGTTGGACGGCATAAAAGACTGGCAATTCAATTACCAAATCAGCGCCAGCAGCCAGGGCCAGTTCCGCCCGCTGCCACTTATCCAAGAGGGCGGGTTCTCCCCGTTGAACGAAGTTTCCTGACATGACCACGACGACCACATCAGCCCCGGTTAGCTCCCGGGCCTGTTCTAGGTGGTAACGGTGCCCATTGTGGAGGGGGTTATATTCAGCAACAACACCAACTGCGCGCATCCTTACTCCTTAACTTTTTCAGCCTGGAAAAACCAGCGCTCGGTTTCAGGTCCCACTTCGGCCTGGCCAAAATCAGCCCAAACCGCTACTTCGCCAAAGCCAGCCTGCTTCAAGAGCCGCTGGTAAACCTCCAGGGAATAGGTTTGCTCGTGGTGAACCTCCCGCAGGAGGGCAAAGGCATCCCGGGACTCATCATAGTTGAAAAATTTCAAATCGTGGTCAACACTGTCAGCTTCCTCGCCTGGGAAAGCCGTCCACATAAAGATATGGTCCGGGTCATCATCATTATTGTAGTAGTACTGGTCATAGCCAACATTGACCTGGTAGGGCGTAATCACGTCAAAGAGAAAGCGGCCACCATCATCTAGGTGCTCATACACCTGAGCCAGGGTCGCCGCCAAGTCTTCCTCGGTCGGCAGGTAGTTTAAGGTGTCCACCGTACTAACAATCAGGGGATATTTTTGATTCCAGGCAGAAAAGTCGCGCATGTCCCCTTCTAAGATTTGAACCGAGACACCAGCCATGCTGGCCCGCCGGTCAGCTAGGGTCAGCATGGCAGCCGACTGGTCTAAAATGGTCACCTGGTAACCGACTTGGGCCAGTAAAACTGCCAGACGGCCGTTACCGCCCCCAATATCAAGGACTGCTTCTGGTTGGGTCCGGTCCTGGATGAAGCTCAGCCACTCCTGATAAACCTGGTTATCAAAGAGCTGATCATATAAATCAGCAAAGGTTGTGTAATTTTGGTTAGGTTGGCTGGCCACATTTTTCTCCTAAGGTTTAGTCAGCGACCAAGAGGTCCGAGAGGTCCACTGGTTCGGCGTCATACCACAGGCGTTCAATGTGGTAGAAGTCACGGTGTTCCGTATCAAAAATGTGTACAATCACATCCCCAAGATCCATCAGGACCCATTGGGCAGCATCCATACCTTCAATGGCTCGCACTTGACCACCAGCCGCTTCAATCTGATCCTTCACCTCGCGCACGATGGCCTGGACCTGCCGGCCCGAAGCAGCATCGGCGATTACAAAGTAGTCGGCCACCAAAGAAACGGAAGTCATATCCAAGGCATCGATTTGGTTAGCTTTCTTGCTATCAATGGCCTTTACGGCTACGTCCAAAGTATCTTTTGCTGAAAGTGTTGTCATTTATACTCCTTTATCATCCTGCTCAGTGCATTTAAATCAATGCTGAGTTTGTCTAATCCAGTAGTTATAGGCCAGAAACGAGGCCGGGTAAACCGGGCGGCCACCCTCGACCAGATAGGCCACGGTGTGCTGTAACTGGTAGGTCACACCCAGGTCTAAGTTTTGCTCGGTTAGCTTCCGGGCCTCATCCACGCCTGGAAAATCACGGCCGGGTTCAATGTAGTCGGCCATAAAAATAATTTTGGACAGGGTCGACATCGATGCGCCGGCCCCTGTGGTGTGGTCACGGACGGCTTGGAGAATACCGGGGTCGGTAATCCCCAGCTCATCATGAATCATTTCTGCCCCGACCACGCCGTGCCAGATGGCGTTGTTCCAGTTCAAGAGGTCGGGGTCCAAGTGCTTAGCCTTAATGACCTGGATAAAATCCTGATCAGGCCGTTGCTTAGCATAGTCGTGGACCAGGCCAGCTACCGCTGCCTGTTCGGGGTCAACCCCGTTTTGCTCGGCCAGTGATTTAGCCGTTTGGCTAACCCGTAGGCAGTGCTGGTAACGGTCCGGCGTCAAGGCCTGGGCAACTTTTTCCTTAAGTTGTTCAAAGGTTCCTGAATAATACTTCATCAATACCTCCAAAACATGGGTTGCTTACATTTGGTCAACCAGGGGCGAAATCCGCGCGTATTTCTCTTCGACCGCTGGCAGGTATAAGACCGCCGTCCGGCCAATGGTCTGGACGACCGTGATGGCTGAATGATTTTCGATAAAATCCGCCAGGTCTTCCACCGATAAGTCGGCGCCCTGCTGTAGGTTGACCTTAATCAACTCCCGCTTGGCAATGGCCATAATGACTTCGTCTAGCCAAGTTTGGTTTACCCCGTTCTTCCCAATCGAAAAAATGGGGCTTAACGGATGCGCGGTAGAACGTAAGTAGCGTTTTTGTTTACTTGATAAATGCTGCATTAGATCATCGCCTTTCTTAAGGTTACGGAGACGCCCTTGGGGGCCCAAGCTGCCACGGACAAACCAGCTGGCAAGGTAATCCAGCCCAGCCCGGCATAAACCAGGTCTGACTTTTGATTGGTTTTAAATTCGTGACGGACCAGGGCTTCCCCATCCTGAGGCGCCGGGGCCAAAAGGCCCCCGGCGTGCTGGCCGTAAAAGGCATCCGCCCCGGCCAGTTTGGTACGGTGGAGCTTTAAATTATTTTCAAAGTAGGCGGTCACCGCCGTTTTGTCACCATTCAGGTAGTCAAAACGAGCCAGACCACCAATAAAGAGGGTTTGGCCGGCATTGAGCTGGTAGGTCCGTGGTTTAATTTCATTACGGGGCAGGGTGTACTTCAAATCCTGGTCCTCAATGTGGTGCTGTATTTGGTCACGCTTAATAATGCCCGGCGTATCAATTAACTGCCGGCCATCATCGAGGGGAATCTCAATCCGATCCAGGGTTGTTCCTGGGAAACGAGAGGTCGTAATCAACTCTTGAACCCCGGTTTTAGACTTAATAATCTGATTGATTAGGGTCGACTTACCAACGTTAGTCGTACCAACCACATAAACGTCCTGGCCGTGCCGCTCCTGATCAATTTCGGTTAACAGGGCATCCAGGTTGTGAGGATGGGCAGCCGAGGTCAGAAAAATATCGACTGGTCGCAGACCCTGCTCACGTAAAATGCCGGCCAGCCACTGCTTCAACCGTCCTTGATTGGTGGACTTAGGCAGGAGGTCCAATTTGTTCCCTACCACTAGGATGGGATTGTGAGGGCCGACAAAGCGAGCTAAGCCGGCAATTTGGGAACCACTAACATCAAATAGGTCGACAACGTAGACAATCAAAGCCCGCGTGGTTGAAATTTGATGCAATAACCGGGCAAAGTCATCATCACTGAGCTCGACCGGCTGGATTTCATTATAGTGGCGCAGACGGAAACAGCGCTGACAAAGCAGCTGATCAGTTCCCCCAGCGAGGGCCTTTTTTAGGGCACCCTTGGGCAGGTAGCCGGAATGATTCAGGTCAGTGACTTGCATTTGGGCCCCACAGCCCACGCAGTAAAGCCCCTCAGCTAAGGTTGCTTGCATTTGTTCATCAGTGATTGGTGTGCTCACGCAGTGATTTCTCCCATTTCAAATTTGGATGTTCTTTAAAAATAACTTTTTTGGCCTGCTTTTCGATGCGCCGGTTTAACCAACTTTGCCACATGTCAGACTCAATCAGTGGCTTAACCAAGACACTGCGCACCCCGGCCAGGTGGGCGGCCCAAACATCGGTTAAGAGTTGGTCGCCAACCATGATGACCTCGTGGGGATTGAGGTGGTGTTTTTTTAGCACATAGTCAATTCCCCGTGGTAAGGGCTTTAGCGACCAGGCCACATAGTCGACCTGGAGGGGGGCCACCGCCTTGGCGACGCGCTTATTGGTGTTGTTAGAAATGACCACCAATTCAATACCACCCTGACGCAATTCGGCCAGCCATTGTCGTAGTTCAGGGGTCCCTTCCGGGTTATTCCAGGCCAGGAGGGTATTATCCAAATCGGTTAAGACCGTGGTAATCCCATGGGCCTTTAGCTCAGGCACACTGAGGTCATAAATTGATTGCACCATGTAGGTTGGCGTCAAAAATTCTAAAGGCATAATTCCTGTCCTAATTCATACTTCCTTACCCCATATTATACACGAAAGGCATCGTTCCCAAGGCAACAAAAAAAGCCCCGAAAAGGGCGTTTTATGTAAGAATATTTTGGTTTAGTACCAACCGTTTGACTGGAAATGGCTGATAGCGTTACCAACTGAACCATAACGGTCAGCGATGTAACCTTGCATAGCCTGCAACTGAACGTCGTAGTTACCAACGTAGTCTTGACCACCGGCGTACTGGGCATAGGCTGACTGTGAAAGTTGACCAATACCGTAGAAGCCACCGTTAGAAGCGTTGACGTTTCCGCTACTTTCCTGGTTAATCAACCACTGGATATCACCACTGGCAGTGGTCGTCCGCACCGGTGTTGAAACCTGTTGAACTTGAACAGTTGCTGCCTGTGAAGAACTTGAGTCGCTTGACTGGTTAGCACTTGAGCTTGAATCAGCAGAACTCTGTGCATCGGCCTGACTGCTGTCATCGGCACTAGCATCAGTAGCAGGCGCTGTAGCTGAGAGCTGCATTGCCTTAACATTATTAACAGATGACACGGCTGACTTTACTTCGCTGGCACTCACATTGGTGCTCAACTTCGCAACCTTATCGGTCGTCGCCGTTGCCTTTTTAGAATTATTTAATTGTGAATTAGTAGCGCTGACTGCCAAACCGGCAACTGCCACGCTGGTAAGTAAAATTTTATTTAACATCATGACTAACATTTTGGCGTATTTATATTACAAATATATTACACAGTGTTACAAAATGATAACATGAGATTAAATAATATACTTTTTCTATTTAAAAGTATTGTAAATAGCCTATTTTTACAATACTTATTTTTTATTACGATGCAACCAGCGCAAAACTGGATAACCCAGGGCAACAATAATTACCGAAATCAAGACCCCTTCAAAATCGTGTAAGAGTTCTGAAATTTCCACATAAAGGGAACCGGCAATGGCAATAATGGGTACCCAGGGGAAAAGTGGCATGGAAAAGACCCGGCTCTGGCCACTAGGGTCCCGGCGCCGTAAAATAAAGACGCCAATTAACACTAATATATAGAAGAGAAAAGTAATAAAGATGGCATAATCAGTCAATTTATCGGGATTGGTGAAGAGCATCATCAGGGTCCCGATAGCCAGCATTAGCCAGATGGCCGCATTGGGCGTCTTAGTCTTGGGATTCACCTTACTAAAAATCTTAGCAAAGGGGAAGTCACCGTTACCCGCCATCGCATAAAGCACCCGAGGGAAGGAAACGACCTTACCGTTGAGCGTGCCTAGCAGGGAAATCAAGATGGCCACACTCAAGATACGGCCACCCCAGTAACCAAAAGCATTGGTTGCCATGGCCAGGGTGGTGTTTTCACCCAGACTGGCAATTTGGTTAGCTGACAGACTGCGATAAGCCCCAAAGCTAACGCCGGCATAAGCCACCATCACCAGCAGGATGCCAACCACGATTGCCTTGGGTAGGGTTTTTTGTGGGTTTTTGATTTCCCCACTAATGCTGGCCAGGGTAACCCAGCCATCATAGGCAAAGAGGGTGGCCAAGATGGCTACACCAAAGCCGCCAGCAACGGCAGTATTGTTACCAACCTCCGTAACTACCTGACCGAGGGCATCGTGGTGGCCAAAGAAGAGGCCAAAGATGGTCAGGGCGATGATTGGGATCAACTTGATGACCGTGGTCACAATCTGAAAGCCGGCACTAACCCGGTTTGGCACTGAATTCACCAGGCCGATAAAGACCAGGGTCACAACCGCAACGGCCAAACTGGCTGACTTAGGCAGACCAAAGAGGGCCACAAAGAGAACGCCGAAGTAGGCGGCAATTGCGCCCATCATGGCTGGTCCGTAAAAGACGACCTGCATCCAACCGGCCAAATAGCCCAGGGTTTTACCGTAAAGCTTTTCGATGTAGTAATAAATCCCACCGGTCCGGGGCATCTGCGAGCCGACTTCGGCCACACTAATTCCTGAAGTGAGGGTCAGGACACCCCCGGCCAACCAGGCCAGCATCCCAGCCGTGGTATTGCCGGCTGCCTGTAGGACGCTCCCCTGCTTGAAAAAGATTCCGGAACCAATGATGGTTCCAGCCACTAGGGCCAGGGAGGCCCAGAAGCCAAAACCGCGGTTGAGGTTCTCCTTACTCTCCATTACGTCATTCTCCTTTTGCGTAATAATTCAACAGATTTTATTCTATCACGTCACTTAAATTGACAGGGAACTGGTTTAGTAATTTAAGGAAAAATTGGTAGCTGGGTCTAGACCAAATAAAAAAAGCCGGTTAACCGACTTTTAAGCTAAATCATGTTTTAAATCACTGGGTTGGTAAAGCTTCAGCCACTTACTAAAAATCAGCTGGGCTAGCAAACCGGCAATGACGGGCACCACTACCCAGGCGACCAAGGCTACGCCGGGACTGATAAAGTGCGTAATCAGCGGCGAGCTGGCGTTAGAATCAGGACTCATGGACTGGATGGGCGACACCAGGCCAATGTAGCCAAAACCAGCCGAAGTGGGCGTACCTTGGATATTAAAGAGGACCACTGGGACGGCACTCACCGCGGCAGTAAAGAGACTAGCCACCATGGTGATTGGTTTGGCAAAAACAGCGGGCATCATCAGGTTCATGGCACCCAAGCCAATGGCGATGGTGGTCCCCTTTTTATTAACCTGCCAGGAGTTAATCAGGAGCATGATGGTGGTCGCTACCACCCCCATCCCGGCCGCACCAGCGGCCAGGCCGTGCAGGCCAATCGCCAGGCCAATTCCAACCGTCGAAATCGGGGTAATAATCAGAATAGCAAAGGCCATGGCAATCAAAATTGCCATCGGCAGTGGTGCCAGGTTGGTCAACCAGTCGACGCCGTGACCGGTGGCCGTGGTTAACAGGGCTACCCAGGGAGCTAGAACCTCGCCCAAAAGGCCAATCCCACCCCCAATTAAAATCGGGCTTAAAATAATGGCCAGGGCACCAAAGCCATTTAAGTAACGGGAAACCAGCCAGATAGCACCCACGGCAATGCCGGCCACTAGGATGGCATTAATGATATCGCCGGCCCCGTCGGTCACAAATATCCGCGTTGGCTCGGTCAACTTTTCATCGGTAAGTGGATGCATGCCGCCGGGCGATAGGACCCGCCAGCGGACCGCACTGGACGAGACCATGGTAGCAATCCCAACCACGCCGATGTCTAGATTCTTCATATTAAATTGGAGGGCGACTGACATCCCGATTAAAAACGGCGTCAGCGAGGTAAAGAAAGTCAGAATCGAACTAAAATCAGCGCCCAGGGCCGTATTTTCAATCCCGGAAAAGTGAATAATGTACTTCATCACGGCCGCTGGCAGAACCCCAATTAAAATTCCCTGAGCTGCGCCGTTGAGCAATTTGTAAAGGAAATCCCTCAGGGGGATTTTTTGGTGGCCAGTAAACGTTTGGTTTTGCATAACGTGGTCATCTCCTTTTACTTGTCTAAGCGGGCTTGCTGGCAACTCCCCGGGGGGGAAGCTTGTCAAAAGAAAGGGTTAGTTTATTTTAACATGTTAAGAATTGGTCCACCCAAACTAAAAAGGGCCGTTAGGCCCTTCGTTAATCAGGAAAGTTCTTGTTTGAAATCGGTTGGTTGATAAAGCTTTAACCAGCGGCTGAGAATCAGCTGGGCCAAAATGGCAGCCAGGACTGGAATAATTACCCAGGCTAACAGAGCGGTCAGCGGGTTAATGAAGTGGTTCATCACCGTACTTGGCACAGCCGGATCCTTAATGACCGACTGAATGGGCGATACCAAGCCGATATAACCAAAGCCGGCCGTAGTCGGGGTGCCCTGGATGTTAAAGCCGGCAACTGGCACGGCGGCAGTTGCCGCCGTTAAGATAAAGGGCAGGATGGTGATTGGCTTGGCAAAGACTGAGGGCATCATTCCCTTCATGGCGCCCAGGGCAATCGCAATCGTAGTCCCCTTCTTATTAACCGTCCAGGAGTTAATGATCAAAACTACCGTTGTCGCTACCACCCCCATGGCTGCCGCACCCGAAGCAATCCCGTGCAGGCCAATGGCTAGGGCAATCCCGACTGTCGAAACCGGGGTAACAATGATAATGGCAAAGGCCATGGCAATTAGGACAGCCATGGGCAGCGGTGCCAGACGGGTGCAGAGCTCAACGGCATCCCCAATCCAGGTGGTCAACTGGGAAACGTAAGGGCCGATCAATTTACCAATTAGGCCCACGCCCCCACCGACGATAATCGGACTGAGAATAATCGCCGTTGAACCAAAACCGTTTAGGTAACGGGCGATTAGCCAGGTTACAAAAACTGCCAATCCGGCAACCACCATGGCGTTAATCACGTCCCCGGTACCATTGGCTACGTACATCCAGGTTGGGGCCGCCAGGACTTGGTGGGTCAAGGGGTGACTAGTCCCCTTGGCGACCACTCCCCACTGGATGGAGTTAGCCGAAACCATGGTGGCAATCGCCACCACCCCGGTGTCGATAATCGACATCTTAAACTGCATGGCAACTGCCATCCCGATTAAGAATGGTATCAAGGTACCAAATAGGGTCAGAATCGCCGCTAAATCAGCTCCCCAGGCTGTTTTACCGATTCCGGAGAATTGGATGATATATTTCATCACAGCAGCGGGCAGGACGCCGATTAAAATGCCCTGGGCTGAACCGGAAAGGACTTTAAAGAAGAATGATTTCAGTCCCAGGGACTGGTGGCCGTTAAATGTCGCTGTCATAATGTTTTCCTTTGTGTATTTCTTAACATGTTAGTTCGTGTAAAAAGCCAGGGGCAAAGCCACTGGCTTTTTAACATCAATATAGTGAGTAATCTTAGTACTTAACAGCAATCTTTGGCGTCTCACCCTTGGCAAATGACACCGCTGCATCAAATGACTGGTGGACCATCTCAGAAACCGCCTTAGTCGTGTAGAAGGCAATGTGTGGCGTAACCAACACGTTATCACGGGCAATCAGGTCCGCAATCTTTGGATCAGGGAATGGCTTACCTTCCCAGTCCTCGTTGAAGAGGCCAACTTCGTGCTCGTAAACATCCATGGCAAAGTCAGAGATCTTACCAGAGTCCAAACCTTCAATGATGGCATCGATGTCCATCAGGTTACCACGGGAAACGTTAACCAGGATAACCCCATCCTTCATCTTAGCGATTGATTCGCGGTTGTAAAGGTGGTAGTTTTCAGGAACACCAGGGACGTAAAGTGAGATAGCATCGGCCTGGGCATAGAGGTCATCAATGTTGTCAACGTAGATGCCTTCTTTTTGCAGCTCTGGGTTAGGGTACTTATCGTACGCAATAACCTTGGCACCGAAACCCTTCAAGATATTAATGGCAACCCGACCGATGTGGCCAGTTCCAATAATACCAACCGTTTGCATCCGCATTTCCCGACCGATGGTTGGTGCCCAACGTAAGTCGTGACGGGCCACCTTCTCGTCCATTGGCTTAGTCCGGCGCAGCAAACGCGATAGCTGGATCATGGAATGCTCAGCAATGGCGTTAGGTGAGTAAACCGGCACGTTAGAAATGTTGAAGTGCAAGGCCTTAGCTGCGTCAAAGTCAATGTTGTCAGTTCCAACATTACGCAACGACAGGTTGGTTACCCCAACGGCAGCCAGGGCTTCCAAAGTTTCCTTGGTGTAGTCCAACTGCTGGTACACGACAACTGAATCAGCGCCCTTGGCCAGAGCAGCCGTTTCAGGCGTCAACAGTTCATCAGTGTAAGCAACTTCCACGTCTGGGTGGGCCTGTTCCCAATCCTTCAACGCAGGCTTCTCATCCTCCCGGATGCTGTAAGCAAAAATCTTCATAAGGTCCTCCAAATTAATTTATCTACCAGTTCGTATTATACCGTAAAACTCGGCTTTGTTGCTCACTTCGTCACGGGCTTTTCACCGGACTTTTCCAAAATACCATCAATGAAGCCATAACCGAGGGTTTCTTCCGCACTCATCCAGTTATCACGTTCAGTATCACGGGCAATCATCTTGATGTCCTTACCAGAACCATCAGCCAAAATCTTGTTCAGCTTGTTACGGGTCTTAGTTAACTGTTCGGCGATAATAGCCATGTCAGTCTGCTGGGTACCACCAGCGGCACCGCCCATTGGCTGGTGAATCAGGTATTCAGCGTTAGGCAGCATGAAGCGGTGACCCTTTTCACCAGAAACGGCGATAATGGTTGCCATTGAAGCAGCCAGACCCATCACAATCGTAGTAATCGGTGACTTAATAAAGTTCATCGTGTCGGTGATGGCAAGGCCGGCAGTAACAGAACCACCGGGCGAATTAATGTACATGGAAATTTCTTTAGTGGGGTCTTGGGCTTCCAAGAAGAGCAGCTGGGCAACAATCGAAGTTGCCATACCGTCCTCAACTTCACCTTGGACCAAAATGATACGATCTTTTAACAGGCGGGAAGGCAAATCATAGCTTTCACGTCCGTTTGCAGTTTGTTCAATAACTCCTGGCCACATAATGTTCTCCTTATAATAGAGCGGAAATGACCGCTTAGTTTCAAAGCATATTCTAACATAATCCCTAGCGATAAAAGTAGGTTTACAGGTGGGAAAGGTCGTAGTCTTCACCGGCCGCAATTGTCTTAGCCAGGGCGGTTAACTTCCGCATGCGGTGGTTGACACCGGACTTACTAATTTCGAGTAAATCACCAATTTCAGCCAGGGATTCATCAGGATGATCGAGGCGGGCCTGGGCCACATCCCGGAGTTTAACCGGCAGGTGGTCGACCCCGCCAATCGCGCTTGCAATCAATTGAATTTGACTAATCTGCTGGTTAGCAGCATTGGCCGTCTTTTGCATGTTGGCGGTTTCGGCATTAACCAGCCGGTTAACTGAATTACGCATGTCACGCATCATCCGGATATCTTCAAAGTGCAGCATCGACTGGGTTGCCCCAATCGTGGCTAAAAATTCGACGATTTTTTCAGCCCGTTTCAGGTAGACCAAATAGCCCTTTCCCCGCGGGGCAATCTTGGCCGGCAGGTTGAAGTGGGCCATGAGCTTAACGAGTTGGTCAGCCAACTCTTCGTGGGTGGTGAAGATTTCTAAATGGTAGTTGGCCTTCTCCGGTGAATTCACCGACCCGGCCGCCAAAAAAGCCCCCCGTAAAAAGGAGCGCTGCTTATTATCGGCGTTCAAAATCCGGGCCGGAATAGCTGGGTGCAAACCAAAGGAATCGACCCCCAGGTCATCTAAAACCGTCTGGACCTGGTTTTCCAGGAGGACGGCAAAGGTCTTATGGTGGTTTAGCGCCCCGGGCGCATTGCTAACTTGAACTTCGACGGTGATACTGGGGTAGCTTTGCTTGAGCAGGGTGTAAATCCGGCGGGCAATGGCCGCATTTTCAGTGCTAACTTTCACCTGCTGGCTACTGCCCAGGGTCGTGACCCCATTCATCCGCAGCAAGGCCGACAACTCCGCCTTGGCATTGGCAGTCTGGACAATCAGCCCGGTTAATTCTTTTTTGACTTCGGCCGCATAAGACACACTTATTTCTCCAAAAGCTTTAAGAGCTCGTTGCTCACCTTGTCGCCGTCGTGAAAGGCACCGGCATCGCGCAGGGCTAGGTAATCGCCGGTTACACTTTGAGCACCCTGGGCCTCAATTCCGGCCCGGTCCCTGACCACCTGCTGGGCAACTTCATGCCAGCGCTGGTAGTCGACAAAGTCTTTGGGTACCGGGGTCGTGTTCGTCAAAACATAGTCAATCACTGGCTTGCCGATGTGTTGGTTGAGGGCTGCTAGATGATCAGCGTCAGTGTAGGCGTCAGTCTCGCCCTTCTGGGTCATAATGTTACTGATATAAACCTGACGAGCCGGAGTGGTTTGCAGCGCAGCCCGCACCTCGGGCACGACCACATTGGGCAAAATCGAGGTAAAGAGGCTACCGGGACCATATACAATCAGGTCAGCTTGCTTAATGGTATCAACCACCTGGGGTACTGCCCGGGGGACTTCGTTGGGTTCATCGCCTTCGACCCAGACCTGGTCAAGTTGCTGGTGGGCGGCGGTAATGGACGATTCCCCACTCAAGACTTGCCCGGTCTTAGACCGGGCCTTTAAAATCAGCGGTTCATTGGAAACCGGGTAAATGTGTCCCTGGACCTTCAAATAGGCACTGAGGTGTTGGACCGCATCAAAAATATTGCCACCGTACATCTCGGTCATCGCCGCAATCACCAAGTTGCCGACCGCGTGCTGGGCCAAAAAGACATCCTTAGAATCAAAGCGGTACTGGAAGATTTTTAAAATTTCGGGGTCGCTGGCTGACATGGCCGCGATAATATTACGGATATCCCCAGGGGGAACAATGTTGATGTAGTCGCGTAGCAGGCCGCTGGAGCCACCATCATCGGCTACGGTCACAATGGCTGAAAGATCAACCTGTTTTTTTACCAGGGGACGGATAATAACCGGCAGGCCAGAGCCACCACCGATAATGACAATTTTGGGTTTCATGATTTCCTAACGGGCCCCCAGGTCTAAAATTAGTCGTTAACTGGTTTTATTTTAGCATTTTATTTGGTGAAGGCCTACACCAGCAGCTGGTGTTCCGAAAAACTAAAGTACTGGTTATTGGTGACCACAAAGGCATCCAAAAGCGGAATGTCCAGGGCCAGACCTAGGTCCTGGAGCCGTTTGACAAACTGGCAGTCAGCCTGAGACGGCTGCAAACCCCCACTGGGATGATTGTGGGCCACCATCAGACCATAAGCATTCACCTGCAGGGCCCGTTGAAAAATTTCACGGGGCGAAACCGTGATTTGGGTCAGGGTCCCCCTAAAAACCGGTTCAAAGACCCTAACCTTGAGCTGGGCATCCAAGAGGACTAGATTAAGCTGTTCTTGCTTTAAGCTCCCCAGCGCATTTTGCAAGAACGATCCAACCTGACTAGAATAGCGGCCGTTAATCAAATCCCTACGCTGGGCTAGTTGAACCTGCTGACCCAGTCCCACTGCCAATAAAAGGGCCCGATTAACCACCGGGTCATGGGCAATAAAATCCCCTAAGTGGTCCTGATCACTTTCCTTTAGGTCGTACAAATTCGGAAAATAATGCCAAAAACGCTGACTTGCCTTGGCAGCGTCAGCGTTTAATAGTGTGTAAAACTCATGAACTTGTCGCTTGGTCATCTCGCCATCCCCCTCAAGGAATGATACGAGCTTAGGACCGATCTTTTTTCGTACTCATGTAAACCAGGCGCAAAGACAGGGCCGCGGCAATGAAGTCAAAGAAGATATCGACGGCATAAATCCAAGTAATCCCGGCCCGGGTACTTTCCGCAATCGAGGAACCACCCTTTTGGAAGGCACCAATCACGCCCGCGGCGATGGCAATTCCCACCGCGGCGGAATAGTTGTTGACGGCCGAAAAGATGGAATTACCACCACTGGTCAGGTGCCGGGGCAGATGGCTAATGGCATTGGTCATGTTGTTACCAAACCAGCAACCAGCCCCCAAGTTGATGATGGCAAAGCCGGCGGTCATCGACCAAACCGTAAATGGCACGGCCGAGAACCAGCAAACCCCCATCAAAATCAGGGTTAGGCCCAGGTAGTTGGGAAAGCGGACCCCATAGCGGTCATACAGGTGACCGGACACGATGGACATCAGGGCAAAGCCGCAGGCACCTGGGAACAGGGCCAAACCAGCCACTTGAGAATTTTGATGTAAAATCAGTTGCAAGCCCATCGGAATGGCATAGTTAAAGGTCAGGTTGACCACCTGGATAATCACCGCCGCAATCACGGCCATGCTGAAGATGGAAGACTTAAACATCGACAGGTCCAAGAGTGGTTCTGGATAGTGCTTGGCGTGGAAGTAGTAGCCCACCATCCCAACTATCATGAATGCCGTCGCAATCAGAGCCGGCAGGTAGAGCAGACCATGACCACTGAAGTTTTCGATGGCAAAGAGGCCCCCAACGAAAAAAGCAGTCAGCAGGAGCCAGCCTAACCAATCCAGTTTTTCTTTGACGGTCCGATCAACCTGGCGAATCGTTACCCAGCCCAGGAGCAGGGACCCGATTTGGATGGGCAGGACCACCCAAAAAATCATCCGCCAACCAAAGTGTTCGGTCAAAAAGCCACCAAAGGAAGGTCCCAGGGCTGGGGCAAAGGCCACAATCAGGGAGGCCAAACCGATCATCGTTCCACGCTTGCGTTCTGGCACCTGCTCGAAGACAACGTTGTACATCAGGGGCAGACCGACTCCGCCACCAACTCCCTGTAAGAGCCGGCCAAACAATATCCAGCCAAACTGGGTACTCATGGCATCGATACTGATTCCAATAATCGAAACAATCGCGGCCACGGTAAACTGGCTGCGGTTGGTAAAGCGCTGCTTCAACCAGGGTGATAGGATGACTACCACCGTCGTCAGCAAAATTACGCCCGAGGTCAACCACTGGATGGTGCCAGCGTTAACGCTCAATTCTTTCATCATGACCGGGAAACTGACGTTTAAGGCCGTTTCCAACATAATATCAGTGAACCCCAGCAGCGCAATGGCCAAAATACTCAAAATTAGGCGGGGGCTGAGTTTTCCGGTATCATTCATAACTTTTTCTTACCTCACTAACAAAATATAGGGAGCCGGTCAAAACTTTCAACCGGTCTGCCGGCGCCTGGGCCAAGGCGGTCTCCCAATCTTTGGCAAAGCCGACCTGGTAATCGGCGGCTACCGCCTCAGCATCCAGGGCCGCCCGCCCATTGGGCCCGGTAAAGGCCACTAAAATCACCTCAAATTGTGATTGGCCGACTAGCTCAGGGAGAATTTGTTCTAGGTGCTTGTCGGCCAGACTGCCAATGATCAGGGTAACTGGTTTACTGGTCAAGGCGCGCAGGCCGGCTAGCAATGCTGCTAGACCGGCTGGGTTATGGGCCCCATCTAGAATAAGATTGGGGGCCACCCGTTCAAAGCGACCCGGCATCCGGCTAGCCGCCAGGCCTCTTTTAATCTCATTTGAACTAATCTCGGGGTCAAACTGACGGACAGCGGCCACGGCCGTAGCCGTATTTTCAGCCTGGTACTGACCGGGTAGGCCGGGCTCAAATTCACCAACTCGCCCCCTGATCAACCGACTAGCCCGCTTGGCAATGACCACTTTGGCAGCGTCAGGCAACTGGCCAACGACAACTGGTTGCCCAGCCGGGATAATGCCGGCTTTTTGCTGGGCAATGCTGGCAATGTCTGGCCCCAGGATTTCCTGGTGGTCTAAGGCCACGCTAGTAATCACCGGTACCTTGTTGGCCGTTAACGCATTGGTGGCATCATTTTGGCCACCAATGCCAACCTCCACCACCACGGCATCCAGGTCCAGTTCCGCAAAATAGGTGAACATGATAGCCGTCACCAGTTCAAATTCGGTCACTTGCATTGGCTTGGCTTGATGAGACAGTTGCTCAACGGCATCTTTAACCCTTTTGGTCACCGCGACCAAGTCGGCTGGACTAATCCACTCCTGGTCGACTTGAATCCGTTCGCGAAAATCAACGATATAGGGGGAGACAAAGAGACCGGTCCGGTAACCAGCGGCCGTCAAAATGGCACTGGCCATGGTGGCCACTGATCCCTTTCCATTGGTGCCGGTCACGTGAATGGCCTTGGGTAGCTGCTGCTCAGGATTACCCAGGGCAGCCAGCAGGGCGGCCATCCTCTGTTGGGTAGTACCAGCCTTATCCCCTTTCGGGCGGCTGTGGATATAATTCAGGGCGGCCTCGACCATTTCCATTCCTGCCCCTCCCCTAAGGAAAGCCGCCCAAAAATGGACGGCTTTTAGTTTAACTTAACATCTTATTTTTCACGAACAGTAAATTCGCGGCGCTTACCACCACCGCCATTAGAACGGTGATCACGACGGTCCTGACGGCCACGGCCATTATAACCGCCACGGTTGCCATCACGCCGGTCGTTGGAACGACCGCGGTAACCACCGCCACCACGGCGACCATTACCATTGCGGTGGCCACGATAGCCACCCCGGTTACCGCCGCCACGACGGCGAGGCAGTGGGCGCTCCCGTGAAATTTCAACTGGCGCGTTTTGCTTGTCTAGACCAGCCACGTCAGCTAACAAAGCTGCCGCTAATTCCTGGGCAGAATACTGCTGGGTCAACTCATCAACCTGAGTCTGCATGTCAGCGACATCCACGGACTTGACCAGCTGGCTAACCTCACCGGTCGCTGCCTTAATCTTACCCAAACGGGCTTCCGCTAAGGTTGCTGGTTTCAATGGGGTCATCCGCTTCTTCGTCAGGTCTTCGATGGCCCGCAGGTAGTCCATTTCGTTTGGTGCCACAAAGGTCACCGAAGTACCGGTAGCCCCGGCCCGGCCAGTCCGGCCAATCCGGTGAACGTAAGATTCAGGATCTTGGGGGATGTCATAGTTGTAAACGTGACTGACATCCTTAACATCCAAACCACGGGCAGCCACATCAGTGGCGACCAGCAGGTTGATTTCATGAGACTTGAACTGCCCCAAAACCCGGGAACGCATCTGTTGGGTCAAGTCGCCGTGCAAACCGGCGGCCTTATAGCCACGGGCCTCTAGTCCGCGGGCAAGTTCCTCAACACGGCGCTTTGTCCGGGCGAAGACAATCCCCAGGCTAGGCGCCTGGACGTCAATAATCCGGGTCATCGCGTCAAACTTTTCGTTTTCGCGGACCCGCACAAAGTACTGGTCAACCAGATCAGTGGTCAACTGCTTAGCTTCAATCTTAACCGTCTCAGGGTCAGTCATGAACTGTAGGCCAATTCGCTTGATTGGGGCCGGCATCGTAGCTGAGAAAAGCAGGGTCTGCCGGACAGCTGGGGTCTTGGCAATGATGGCCTCGATGTCGTCCAAGAAGCCCATGTTTAGCATTTCATCGGCCTCATCTAAGACCAGGGTCTTGACGTGGTCCAACTTGACCGTGCGCCGGTTGATGTGGTCTAAGAGACGGCCAGGGGTACCGACCAAGATTTGGGGATGGGACTTCAGGTTTTGAATTTGGCGGCGAATGTCTGAACCACCAAAGACAACCTGAACGTTAACGTGCTTGTCATGACCCAACTTACTTAATTCATCCGCCGTCTGAATCGCCAGTTCCCGGGTTGGGGAAATGATAACGGCCTGGATGTTGGGATTATTTAGGTCAATGTGTTCCAAGATGGGGAGTCCAAAGGCAGCCGTCTTACCGGTTCCCGTCTGGGCCTGCCCAATCACGTCCTTGCCAGCCAGAGTTAACGGAATCGTCTTTTCCTGGATTGGCGTTGCTTCTTCATAGCCGTGGGCGCTGATTGCATCTAAGATTTCCTGGGATAGACCTAGTTCACTAAATTTCAAAATTTTCTCCTTAATTGGCGCACCGGGCGCCTTGCACCAACCCTTAGGTTGGAATATTTGTCATTTCTTGGAAAAGACGCCGGGACAGGCCTTCAAAGGTATGGTCCTGGTTGTACTGATTACTCAGCAAAATCACGGCATCTTTGCCATCTTCACTTAAGACAACACTGGGTTCATAACCCGTAAAAATACCATGGGCTGTCTTAAAATTATTCAACTGGTACACCCCACTGGCATAGGTTGCCGGAGGCACATTTTGCCACATTTGATTAGGATGCTTGACCAGGCGTTGATCAAAAATCAGGCGGTAAAAGCGATATAACATCCCAGTCGTCATGGCCACGTTACCAGTGCCGGTTTCACGCTCGTATTCCACCGTCTCAGTACCAACCGGATTATCGTCCCCATCACCATAACCCTGGGTCATGTGGGCTAGCTTGCCAAACTGCTTGTAACTAGCAATTTGGAGGTGATAATCATCATTAAAAGTCTGGTAAAAGAGCTGGTCAAAACTTTGCCGGTGAATTTTCATTAAAATCCCCGCCAGTAAGCGGTAATTAACCGCCTGGTAAGTCCAACCATGCCCATCGCCGGGCTGACTGATAACTTCAACGTGGTTCGCCGAGTAGTTCACGTTATCCGCTTCGGATTCAAAGGAACGCGGCTGTTTCACCTGGCGTAACCCGCTAGTCATCGTCAACAGGTCCCGAATCGTAATTTTACTAGCGTTAGGCACCTGAGGATAGTAATCGCTCAGCTTAGTTTGGTAACTCAGCTTACCGGCCTCAATTGTCCGAACCACTAAGGCGGCCGTTAGGCCCTTTTGGACCGAGGCGATTTGAAAGAAAGAGCCGGCCTGGTTGCGCTCACCCTTTTTATCATTAGCATAGCCGTAGCCCTTTTGCAGGATAACCCGGTTGTGGTGAACAATCAGGGCCGTGCCCCGAAAGTCGGCGTCGCTAATTTCTTGGTCAAAGCTTTTACCTAACTGACCTTCCGGGGCTACCGACTGGTTTAAGGACTGATAATAATCAGCGTTATGGTTAATCTCAACCTGATCTTGGTCATTTAATGGGGCAGAACTTAACTGGCTGGGTAGGACAACGACTAGGGCAATCAGAACCAGACCGACGGCTGGCAGGAGCCAGGACCGGAATCTGGTCCAGTTCGTGGGAACTGACGCTGGAAACAAGTCAACCCGTTGCATGTCCTAACCAAACCCCCTGGTACCTTTAATCAACCGCTAGCAGAGCGGTAACCACCCGTTCGAGGTGGATACCATGGCTAGCCTTTAACAAAACCAAGTCCTCCGGTCGCAAAACGGCCTTTAAGTCGGTCACCAACTGGTCTTGGTTATTACTAGGATAAGCATGAACTGCGCCAACACCCAGACGTTCGGTTAAGACCGGGGCCAGGGCAGCTGCCATTAAGGGCCCCACCAGGTAAACCCCGTCTAAATCAGCCTGCAAAACGGCCGACGCTAAATCGGCGTGTAAGGCCAAGGCCTGGTCGCCTAACTCCAGCATGTCCCCAAGGACGGCAAACTTCCGGGGAGCTTCCTGCTGGCCCAAGACCGCCAAGACTTCCCGGTCAGCGGTTGGATTAGCATTATAGACGTCACTGAGCACCACCACCCCGTCAGGGGTGGTCAACCACTGCGTGCGGTTTTGGGTGAGGTCAAAGTGAGCAAGGGCTGGCACCATCTGAGTCATGGCTACGCCCAGGCGTTGCCCAACTGAAATGGCCGCCAGCGCATTCATCACATTATAGCGACCCAGAAGGGGAATTGCAAACGTATACCCCTGATATTTAAAGTAGGTCTCCCGCTGCTGGCTGCTAAGGTCAGCGGCCCCTTTACCAAAGGTCTGGGTTGGTACCTGTATTTTTTCTGGGTCCAACAGGGGTTCGTCGTCAGGGACCAGCAAAACACCACCCGGTTTTAAGCCGGCGGTAATTTCTAACTTTGCCTGGGCAATTTTAGCCCGGGTTTTAAAGAATTCAATGTGGGCCTCCCCAATCATGGTGATTACAGCCACGTCCGGCTGTACCAATTTAGAGAGGACGGTCAGCTGGCCGGGCCGGTCCATCCCTAACTCAACCACTAACATTTGGCAGTCGGCCGGCATGGCCAAGAGGGTCATCGGTACCCCAATCTCATTATTGAAATTGTTGGGGGTTTTAAAGGTCCGGTACTGGCTGGCTAAAACGGCCGCCGTCATGTCCTTGGTCGTGGTCTTACCATTGGAGCCGGTAATCGCCACCACCTTAGGGCCGACCTGGTCTAACCAGTAGCGCCCTAGGTCTTGTAAGGCCTGTAAGGTGTCTGAAACAACCAGGGCATTTTGCGCTGAGTTTAGTTGGTGCCGTGGCTCAACTAGAACGGCCACGGCCCCAGCCTGGGCAGCGTCATCGAGGTAGTCATGGCCATCATGTTCACCATGCAAGGCCACAAACAAATCCCCCGGTTTAATTTGGCGGGAATCAAAGTGCACGCCGGTCACAACCTGGTCGGCATCACCCACTAATTCCGCTCCCAAGGCCCGGCGGATGGCACCTAAAGTCAACTTCATACTTGCTCCTTTTTAGCGGCCTTAGGGGTTAAGACCGTGATGGTTTCAATGTGACTGGTTTGTGGAAACTGGTCAACGGGAATAATCGGCCGGCTAACCTGGTAGCCGAGCTGGTCAAAAATGGCCGCGTCGCGGGCAGCCGTCACGGGATTACAGCTAATGTAAACCACCCGTGCCGGTCCCATCGCCACTGTGGCTTCAATCAAAGTCTGCATGAGCCCCCGCCGGGGTGGATCAACCATGACCACGTCCGGCTGAATCCCCGCTTGTTGCCAAGCGACAAACTGCTTTGGGGCGTCGGCTAAGGTATAGCTGACATTGGTTAAGTGGTTTAAGGCCGCATTGGCCTGTGAATCCGCCACCGCCCCAGGCACCACTTCCACGCCCAACACCTGTTTCACCTGCTTGGCCACGCTAATGCCAATTGTTCCGATACCAGCGTAGGCATCAATCACAATATCGTCCTGGGTTAAATCAGCCGCTTGGGCGGCTAGCTGGTAAAGCTTTTCGGTCATGAACGGATTAACCTGGTAAAAGGAATTTGGTCCGATAATGAACTGTTGGCCTAGTAAACGGTCATGGATTGCATCCTGCCCCCAAAGGGTCCGGTTATGCGGGCTAAGGAGGACATAGTCCACCTTAGGACTCAGATTCAATATCAGGCTGGTCAAATCCGGCAGAGCAGCCACAATATCCGCAACCACTGCCTCTAAATGCTCAACTGGTTCCTGGTTGACGACCAGCACCACCATCAGTTCCTGGCTGTGATAGCCGCGGCGGACCATCAGGTAACGGACCGTCCCGGTTTGAGTATCAGGATCAAAGGCCGAAACCTGATGACGGGCCAAGATTTCACGAACCGTCACGATGACCTGGTCGAGGCGCCGGTCGTTGACGTAGTAGTCTTCCATTGGAACCAAGCGATGACTACCCCGCTGATAAAAACCAGACAGAAGCTGGCCGTCCTGCCACTTAAGCGGTACCACGGTTTTATTCCGGTAGTAAGTCGGCTGGTCCATGCCAACCACTGGTGCGACTTCGACCTGCAAACCGGCTTCCTGAAAAATCTGGGCAACCTGCTGACGTTTTAAGGCCAGCTGGGCCGGATAGGACCAGTTAACCAGGGGCGCAGTGCCAGCATCTAAGAGGTACTGCCGGTCCTGGTTTTGCCTTTGGGCAGTGCCAGCATCTAAGAGGTACTGCCGGTCCTGGTTTTGCCTTTGGTCAGAAGTCTTCAGCCACTTGGTAATCTTGGCGTAGCCCGACCAGCGGTCAACCTGGGTAACGATAACCTCAACCTCTTCACCCGGAATGGCATTGGCAATTTTTAAGGGGTAATCGTCGGTCACGTACAACCGCCCCAGCCCATTTAAGGTCATGTCACGGATGGTACCAGTTAGGACCTGATTTAATTTTACGGGAACGGGATGGGCAACCATGCAACTACCTTTGACAAAATAAAAGCGCCCACAGCAGTGTGGGCACTTTTCCAATTCTGGATTTACTTACTTCAAGTCGAAGCCAGCAAACTTCTTGTTAAACTTATCAACGGCCCCATCAGCTTGGGTAAACTTCTGCTTACCAGTGTAGAATGGGTGTGAATCAGAGGTGATATCCATACGGATGGCTGGATATTCCTGACCTTCAAATTCAGTCGTCGTGTCTGAGTTAACCGTAGAAGCTGACAGGAACTTCTTACCAGTTGAAGCATCGATGAAAACCACTTGGTGGTAATCAGGTTGGATGTCTTTTTTCATAATATCGTTCTCCTTAGCGCCCTAGTAGTGTCTACCAGAGTCAGTTCTCAACCATTCAATACTAACACATCGGGTATTGATAGGCAAGCCATCACGGCATCAAGTTAATTAGGTCAATGCCAGAAATATCCACGTCAACTCCTAGCTGGGTCAGCTTTTCTTGGATGCGGTCATAGCCACGCAAGATATGGTCAGCTTCATTAATGACCGTCTCACCTTCCGCCATAATGGCAGCGATGATCAAGGCTGCACCGGCACGAATCTCGGCTGCTTCGACCTCTGTACCCAGCAGGCGATCGGAATGGTTAACCTTGATAATCCCTGGTTCAGGCGAACTGATATCCGCCCCCATCCGCCGTAGCTCGGCAATGTGGCGGACCCGCTTAGGATAGATGGTATCCATAATCGTGCTTTCGCCTTGAGCCCGCAGCAAGAGCGGTGTGATTGGCTGCTGTAAGTCGGTCGCAAAGCCTGGATAAGGCATGGTCTTAATCGAAACCGGCTGCAAATCTTCGGATGGATAAACGTGAATCTCATCTTCGCCAATATCGAGGTTAACGCCCATTTCAATCAACTTAGAGGTGTAAGACTCCAAGTGCTCTGGAATGACGTTTTTAATCGTTACGCCATCCCCGTAGGCCGCCGCCATACTCATGTAAGTTCCGGCCTCAATCCGGTCGGGAATAACGGTATGGGTGTTACGGGCTACCAGCTTAGGTACCCCGGCAATTCGGATGGTATCGGTTCCGGCCCCACGGATATTGGCACCCATGTTGTTCAAGAAGGTAGCGATATCAATGATTTCCGGTTCACGGGCCGCGTTTTCAATGATGGTCTGGCCCTTGGCCTTGACGGCCGCCAGAATAATGTTAATCGTTGCCCCGACGGAAACCGTATCCAGGGCCACCCGAGCCCCGACCAGACCATGATCGGTGGCATCAATGTGAATAATGTCGTTGGTTTCAGTGACCTTAGCACCCAGGGCTTCAAACCCCTTGATGTGCTGGTCGATTGGCCGCCGGCCCAGGTTATCACCACCTGGGAAGGTTACCGTGGCCCGGCCAAAGCGGCCTAGCAAGGCGCCCATAAAGTAGTAAGAAGCGCGTAAGGACTTGATGGCCCCACTGGGTAGGTCACTTTCCCGGATGGTAGTTGGGTCAATGCTTAATTCGCCATCCTCAAAAACCGAGGAAACGTTCATCGCCTGCAAAATCAATTGCAAGTTCTTAACGTCCAAGATTTGAGGGACCGTATCAAATTTTACCGGCGAATCGGCCAAAATCGCGGCTGGAATCAGCGCCACGGTCGAGTTTTTAGCTCCACCGATGGTCACTTCTCCGTGGACTTTTTTCGCACCGCGTATCACTAACTTTGCCATCAAGGGTATCCTGTCAACATTTTATCTTTATAGATTATAACTTTTTTTATAGGACAACTCAAACCTAAATTTGACTAACGCACCGTGGCCTGAAGCTGTTTTTCAAGGGCCTTAATCACGCGATCAAAGTCTTCATTAACCGTGCTTTCCTTCAAGGTCGTTTCCCGGTCCTGGTAGGTCAATTCGTAAGCCAGCGATTTCTTGCCAGCTGGCAGGGAATCACCGGTATAAACGTCAAAGACGGTGGTATTGACCAAGCATGGACCAGCCGCATGGGTAATCACATCCTCAACGGCCTGGTTGCTGATTTGTTCATCCACTAAGAGGGCCAAATCCCGGGTAATCTTTGGGAAACGCGAAATTGGCTGGTAATCAACCTGACCCTGGGCCACCTGCATGATGGCTTCGAGGTTTAATTCAAAGCCAAAGACCGTTGGCAGCTTAGCCTCTTGCAAAATCCGGGGATGGATTTGGCCAATGAAGCCCAGGTAGGTATCGCCCTGGTAAAGATCAGCAGTCTGACCAGGGTGCATGGCTGCGAGACGGTCAGTGGCCCGGAACGCCACGTTTTCGACCCCGATTTCGGTCAGGTAAGTGCTAACAATCCCCTTCAGGTCGTAGAAGTCTACGGCCTTTTCGTTTTTCTGGTCCTGCCAGGTTGAGTGTTGTAGGGAACCGGTCAGGACCCCGGCCAAGTGCTCTAGCTCCAGTGGTTGTTTCCCGGGCTGCTCATTCAAGAAAATCCGGCCCTGCTCATAGAGGGCAACATCGGTCACGGAGCGGGCTACGTTGTAGGCTACGTCGTCTAACAGACCCGATAGCAAGTTTTGCCGGGCCGTGGTCCGGTCGGAACTCATTGGGTAGTCCAGGGTTAACAGGTCTTGACCTTTTTCGTCTTCCTCAGCAAAGCGACTGGCCTTTTCCGGCGTGGTCAGGGCGTAAGAGATGGCCTGGTTTAAGCCCAGGCTCTCCATAATGTGTCGGCTGGCCCGAATTTGGCGCTGCCGGTGGGTTAACTGGCCAGGCGTAGTTTCACCGGTCAGCAGGGTCGCTGGCAGGTTGTCATAGCCGTTTAGGCGGGCAACCTCTTCGATGAGGTCAGCTGGAATCCGCAAATCGGTCCGCCGACCAGGTACCTTCACGACAAACTGGTCTTGGTCGAGCTTGTAAGGCAGGTTTAGGCGGTCAAAAATGCTGGCGACCGTCTTGGTGGCCAAGTCAGTACCCAGAATCTGGTTAATCCGCTGCGTAGTAATTGAAATTTCTGGCGCCTGATAGGGTGTTTTAGCACCAATGACTTGATCGGCTGTAACCTGGCCCTGGCCAAGCTCAGCCGCCAAGCTAGCCGCGTGGTCCAAGACAGTAAAGATCTGATCCGGGTTAATCCCCCGTTCAAAGCGACTAGCAGCCTGGCTGTGCAAGTTGTGGCGCCGGGCCGTGGCCCGAATTAGGGTTGGATTAAAGCGGGCGCTTTCCAGCACAATCCGGTGGGTATTTTCGTCCACTTCAGCGGCCGTACCACCCATCACCCCGGCTAACATCAGTGGCTGGCCGGCACTGGCAATCACGATATCTTGTCCCGGCCGCAAGTCCCGGTTTTCCTGGTCCAAGGTGGTTAACTTTTCACCTTCTTTTGCGAGGCGGACGGTTAACTTCTGGTCGGGTAACTTATCCAAATCATAGGCATGGAGCGGTTGTCCGTATAACAACATCAGGTAGTTGGTCGTATCGACAACGTTGTTGATGGGCCGGATGCCGGCATTCCACAAGCAGCGCTGCAACCAAAGCGGTGAATCACCAACTTGCAGATCGGTCACAACCCGCAAACCATAATCACTTAAAAGGTCATCTTCGTCAATCTGTGCACCGACTAGGTCATTAGCCTGAATATCAGCCTGCTCGGTTAGCTTAAAACTAGGCAGGGTTGTTTTGAAGTCGAGAATCGCACCCAGTTCGTAGGCAGAACCCACCATCGAAAGCAGGTCGGCCCGGTTGGGCGTCAAATCGGTATCAATCACGGGTTCGTACATCCCCAGCTTTTCCAGGGCATCATCGCCGGGCTGGACGCCGGACTTTGGGTCAAAGACATAAATGCCGGCCTCAAAATCCTTGGGGGCAATTTGATTCGTGAAGCCAATTTCCTGTAAGGCCACCACCATGCCGGCCGACTGCTGGCCACGCAGGTTAACGGCCTTAATTTCGACTAGGTCACCGCTCTCACGGTCGATAATATGGGCGCCGACCTGGGCTAGAATTACCAGCTGGCCGGTCGCAATGTTAGGGGCGCCGGTCACGATTTGAACTTTTTGACCATTGCCAATGTCTAATTGGGCAATCGTTAAGTGGTCTGAATCGGGATGGCCCTGAGTTGATTCAACCTGGGCCACCACTAAACCATCTTGTTGACCGGCCAGGGTGCTAACACTGTCGACTTCGACACTGTTGCGTTCGATTGTTTCGGCCAAGTCTTGGACGGCTTCGCCGGCCAAATCAAGTTGGTTATCCAGGTAGGTGTTTAACCAAGTCATATTCACTTTCATGCTTAGTTCCCCTTTCGATTAAACTGGGACAGGAAGCGGACGTCATTTAAGTAGAACTGACGAATGTCTTCCACCCCGTATTTCAACATGGCAAAACGGTCTGGCCCCAGACCAAAGGCAAAGGCCGAGTATTTTTCGGGGTCGACACCATCCATCTTCAAAACGTTGGGGTGGGTCATTCCGGCCCCTAGAACTTCAATCCAGCGGATGTCTTCGGGCTTGGTATCTGGGGTCACCTCATCCCAGGAAACATCAACCTCGACTGAGGGCTCGGTAAAGGGAAAGTAGGAAGGCCGCAGACGGATTTGGTGCTTTTCACCAAAGAGCTCCTGCATGATACTGAGCAGGGTTCCCTTTAAGTCAGCCATGGTCACGTTCTCCCCCACGACCAGGCCTTCGACCTGGTGGAACTGGTGAGAATGAGTGGCATCATCAGTGTCCCGTCGGTAAACCTTACCGGGGGCAATCATCTTCAGTGGTCCCTTGCTAAAATCATGCTTTTCTAAGAC
The DNA here is from genome assembly GCA_029433155.1 of Lactobacillaceae bacterium L1_55_11. Lineage (GTDB taxonomy): Bacteria > Bacillota > Bacilli > Lactobacillales > Lactobacillaceae > ESL0723. The sequence goes on along the minus strand of JAQYTT010000002.1, from coordinate 323,655 downwards.
GCGGGATTGGACCGGTGAGGTCTGGGTCCGAAGCAAGATTTCTGGCGTCACATAGAAGGTATCTTGCATATCCCGGGCCGGGTGATCCTTGGGCAGGTTCTCCCGCTCAAAGTTATACTCGTCGGTCTCGACCTCGGGCGAATCAACTGGGTCATCAATCACCTGAAAGCCCATCCCCAGAAAATGGCTTTCGATTTCATCCATAATCTGCTGTAAGACATGGGTTTGACCCTGAATGGGGCTGCTACCTGGCAGGGTCACGTCAATCGTTTCGGCCGCCAGTTGGCGGTCTAATTCAGCGGCAGCCTTCTGCTTTTGCCGTTCGGCTAAAGTATTGGCAATAAATTCACGGACTTCATTGCCCACCTGACCGACCGTCTTCCGGTCAGCGGCTGGTACGTCCTTCATCCCCTTGAGCAGCTTGGTCAGTTGGCCCTTGCGGCCTAAGTATTCAATCCGCAACTGCTCCAAATCGGCATTGCGGTCCTCAATATGTTCCTGGGCCTGCTGTCGCAGGGCCTTTAAATCATCAACTAGGGTCATCATTTTCCTCCCGGTTAGCATGGCACAAAAAAGTCCCGGTTGTTAAAACTAACAACCGGGACGTTTCATTAACGCGGTACCACCCAAATTCTGACTACTCATCATAGCCAGCAACTCTAGGTCCTTATCGCGGACAAGACGTTGGCCGTTACGCCAAGCACTCCTGACTGAAATTCACCAGGTCTGTTAACGGTCTTGCACCTACCACCGCTCGCTAACTAACAGCACCTAACTACTAGGTCATTCTTAGTACCCTCAGTATAGCAAATTTTAACCGGACCGTCAGCAAGCCAAACTAGGTCAGCTTAGCGGTTAACCTGGAATTCAGCGGGCTTACCCTGCAAAACGTCCACAACCTGCTTAGCAGCAGCCATACCGACCGATTCCAGGGCTTCGTGGGATGCGGAAGCCACGTGGGGGGTGACAAAGGTATTAGGCAGGGCCAGCAGTGGGTTTTCAGGTGAAATCGGCTCCTGTTCAACCACATCCAGGCCGGCACTGGCAATCTCGCCGTCCTTTAGGGCCGCTACCAGAGCGGCTTCATCGACCACAGATCCACGGCCAACGTTAACCAGGACGGCCGTTGACTTCATCTTCTTAAAGGCGGCCGCATCCACTAGGTGGTGAGTAGCTGGTACCCCGGGCAGGGTTGAAATCACATAGTCAGACTTTTCAAAAATTTCATCCAAGTCAGCCATCCGGCCATTAGGGACGTCGTAATCATGCCGGGCGTAAACCAGGGAGTTAATGCCAAAGCCTGACAAAAGTTCGTTGACCCGCTTACCAATGTGGCCAAAGCCAAGGATACCCACGGTCTTATGGGAAAGTTCGGTACCCACATGGGTGCGGGCATACTGCTTTTCGGCTGGGTCATCGATACCTCGGTTAGCGGCCCCAAAGTTACGGCCGGCCATCAAGGCGTAGGCCACGGCCGTTTCAGCCACGGCATTGGCGTTAGCCCCTGGGGTATTAGTCACCACGATGCCGTCCGCCTTGGCAGCATTAATATCAACGTTGTCATAACCCACCCCGTGTCGGGCAATCACTTTCAGGTTGGGCATCTGCTTCATCAATTCAGCAGTCATCGGATACATCATCAAAATCATGCCATCAACGTCAGCATGGTCCAAGAAATCCTGGTCACTGCTTTCATGGTTAATAATCACTTCAAAACCATTTTGCTTTAGATAATCGATGGCTACCTGAGCGGTGCCATCATAAACTAATACTTTTTGCATGTTCGTTAAAATTCCTTTCTGTATCCAATGAAATTAGGCTTATTTTACTAACAACTTTTCCAAAGCGTCCAAGCGCTCTTCAAAGACACTAAAGGCCTGGTTGAGGTAGTCAGCCTTGCGCATATCCACCCCAGCCCCCTGGATCACGTCGAGTGGGTTAGCCGAAGAACCGGCCTTCAGGTATGTCTTGTAGGCCTCGGCCCCGTTATGGTTAATGATCAAATCGGACAGGGTCGTAGCAGCTGCTTCACCGGTGGCGTACTGATAAACGTAGAAATTATAGTAGAAATGTGGAATCCGGGACCACTCATAAGCAATTTGCTCATCGGGGAAAAGGTCCGGTCCGTAAAAGCGCTGGTTCAGCTCACCATAGTAATCGCTCATTGCTTCAGCTGTCAGGGCCTCACCGTCGGCGTCTTGCTGGTGGATCCATTCCTCAAATTCAGCGAACTGAGTTTGGCGGAAAACCGTCCCCTTAAAACCATCCAGATACTGGTTCAGCACGTAGGCCTGTAGCTTAGGGTCATCGTTGTTCTTTAACAAATAATCCGTTAACAAACTCTCATTAGTAGTTGAAGCAATTTCGGCCAAGAAAATTGGGTAATCACCGTAGTAGTAGGGCTGATTATGCCGGGTCAGGTAGGAATGCACCGAGTGGCCCATCTCGTGAACCAGGGTATAGACATTGTTTAAGGTATCCTGCCAGTTCAACAAGATGAAGGGCTTGGTATCGTAAGAACCGCCCGAATAGGCGCCGGTCCGCTTGCCCTTGTTTTCGACCACATCGATCCAGCGCTCATTGAAAGCCTTTTTGACAATGGCCAGGTAATCCTCGCCGAGGGGTGCCAAAGCTTTCAGGGCGATTTCCTGGGCCTGCTCGTAGGTGACTGGATAGTCTAGCTCCGTCACCAGGGGCACGTACAAATCATAGGAGTGAACGTCATCCAAACCGAGCACACGCTTACGCAGGGCGACAAAGCGGTGCAAGAGGCCCAAGTGGTGGTCAACGCTGTCGGTTAACGTGGTATAGACCGTTTCTGGAATTTGATTGGGTACCACGGCCGCCTGCCGGGCACTGTCATAGTGGCGGGTCTTGGCCATGAAGTTGTGCCCCTTGACCGTTGATGACAAAGTCGAGGCAAAGGTGTTTTGTAGGTCAATGTAACTCTCGTAGAGGGTGTCAAAGGCATTCTTACGAAGGTTACGGTTCTGCGACTGCAACCAGATTGAATAGAGTCCATTGGTCAAAGTTACCGCCTGACCGTCATCATCGATGACCTGGCCAAACTGGATATCAGCGTTATCCAGGGCACCAAAAGTCTGCTCTGAAGCACCGAAAATATCACTGGCCCCGGCCAGCAGGGCTTCCTGGTCAGCCGGCAGGGTGTGGGGCCGAGCCGCTAGGAGCACATCAAAGAAATGGGCATAGGGCTTAAGTTGATCAGTCTCCAGGTAGGTTTTCAACTTGTCCTGGGGGATGGCCAAGACCTCCGGCTGGAAGAAGGCGGTCGCCGCTGCCACCTGGGCGTAGAGACTTTGCACCCGGCTGTTATAGGCCGAATAACGATTATTAGTCGTGTCCTGGTCATATTTCTGGTGGGCGTAAACAAAGACCTTTTCAAACTGACGTTCCAAGGCTAGGTCAGCCTGCAAGCCCTGGTAAAGGTGCTTTGCATCCTCCCCCAACGTTCCCTGGTAGTCAGCCATTTGCTCGGCTGCCTGACTGGTTTTAGCAAAGGCCGCTTCCCAGGCCTCGTCGTCTGGAAAGACCGACGCTAAATCCCAGGTCAATTCTGGTGAAACCGCATCACGGGTAATCTGTGCCATACTGATTTTGGACCAGCCCATTTTCGGGTCAGCCCTTCCTCCTTGCTTTAATTAGACCCATTCTATCACAACCCCACCGGCTTATTGCTGCCAAGCTGGCAGCTTTTTAATCCGGTAGCGCCCCTCTTCTAGCACCAAGTACTTAAGGTCCACCAACTCCTGCAACAGGCCGGTAATTACCGCTTCAACTGCAAGAAAACCCGGCCAAAAATAGGACTGTAAAACCTGCTGCAAGTTATCAATTTGAAAGCCCGCGCCCGGTCCCAGCCGCTCTAGCCAAAGTAAGACGACTAGGCGAAAATGCCAGTTGGCCACTTTTAGGCCAAAGTTACGCCCCATCAGTACCCAGTTGGGCACCTGGGTTAGGCGCCGACCCTCTTGGTAAAGGTAGTTAACCAAACGAGGATTCACCCGGCCCTGGAGGAGCTGGAGTGCAATCTTTTGCCGTTGCCGGTCGATATTTAACCGAATCAGCGGTCGCTGATGAACGACCGTAAAGGGCTGCTGGTTAACCACCTGACTGAATCGCAACCTTTGAAAATCAGCTTTTTCAAAGCCACCGCGGTGGACAAAGACCTGGCGGTCTGGCAAATAAAAGGTCAACTGATCCTGGTGTAAAAAGCGGAGCACCGTCCGGGTGCGTAACTGTTTTTGAAAATAACGCGGCCCCAAAATCCAGATGACCTCAATCCCTGCCCGGGCATAGCCGCGGTTACGCTCAGTTAGCCTGGGATTAGTAATCGGGCTGCACTGGTATTCCACCGCCAGCCGTTGCTGCCCGCGACAAAGCAGTAAATCCGGCCGTTGGTTAATCGATGGTAAGACCGGTTCTAAGGTCACCGTCCCCCATTGGCTAAGATAGCGAAAAAGCTGGACCTTGCCAGCCAGGTGGGTCTGACTCTCCCCTTCACTAAAGGCGTGGCAGCTGGTCCCTGCCTGGTGGGCAAAGTAGGGCTGGATGACAGTTCCCTGCCGCAATTGGACCGGCTGCTGGCAGGCCGGACAGCGGTAATGGTCGCCGGCCTGTGCCAAACGGGCCGGCACATATTCCTGTTGTGAATCAATGGCAATCAGCACAGTAAAAAACACCTCGCTGTCATAGTACGTTGACGAGGTGTTTTTAACTTACTTCGTTTTCTTTTCAACCCAGTTACTGAGCAGGGTCAGCAGAGTGATAACAACCAGGTAGATAACCGCCACAATTGCCCAAACCCTGAATCCTTGTGAATTCCGGGCGACAATCAGGGTTCCGGTCTGGGTCAGCTCCATAATACCGATGGCGGACAGGATTGAGGTATCCTTCAAGGTAATGATGAACTGGTTAATGAAACTAGGCACCATAATCTTGAGTCCCTGCGGCATCACGACCTTGCGCATTGACAGACCGTAAGGCAGGCCTAGGCTCCGAGCGGCTTCCATCTGCCCCCGGTTAACGGCTTCAAAGCCACCGCGGACAAAGGCCCCGGTGTAGGCCCCCTCATTTAAAATCAGGGTCAGCAGTCCGGCAGTAAAGGCCGGAATCTTAGTGCCCAGCACGCCAGGCAGGCCGATGTAGATAAAGAAGGCCAGCACCATCAGTGGCAGTCCCCGGAAGATGTAAATAATGCCGGTTGAAAGGCCACGGACCAGGCGGTTTTGGCTAACGCCCATGATACCCAGGAGAATTCCCCAGGCCGAGGCGAGGATAATGGCCAAGACCGTCAGGACTAGGGTCATGTAGAGACCGTTTAAGAAGGCCTGCTTGTTGGATTTCAAAATGCCCCAGGTTGTGTCATTGCTCTTGGCATCACCGACAAAGGTTGACTGCTTAGCACCTAAGTACTTGGCCACAATCTTGTCGTAGGTACCATCTTTTTTGATGGATTCAAAGCCCCGGTTAAAGGCGGCTAGGAGCTCCTGGTTCTGTCCCTTCTTAACAAAGAAAGCATAAGAACCAGCGTTACCCAAGTGATTGGCGTTCATAACCTTTAACTTGAGCCCGTTTTTAATGGCGTACTGGATAACGGGCATGTCTTCAAAGGTCGCCGCTGAATTGCCATTAGCCACGTCATTGTACATGGTGTTGGTATCGCTAAAGTACTTGACCTTAAAGCCGTATTTGTCCTGCAAGGACTTACCGTATTCGGAAGCCGCAGTTCCGGTTTTAAGAGCGACGGTCTTGCCCTTCAAATCACTGAGGGACTTAATCTTACTGCCGTCTTTGACAATCCAGGCCACCCCGGTACCGTAGTAAGGCACCGAGTGATCATAGACGCTCTCACGCTCCTTGGTTACCGCCATCCCGGCGATAATCCCGTCGGCTTGACCGTTGGCCACCATCTGGGCGGCCGAATCAAAGCTCATTGGCTTCAAGGTATAAGTGAAGCCCTCGCGCTTGGCGACTTCCTTTAAGATATCCTGGTCAATCCCGACATATTCCCCGTTCTTATCCTGAAAATCAAAGGGTGGATAAGTCGCGTCCGTTGAAATCACGTAGTTGGGTTCGGCCGCCTGGACGTGGTGCGCTTCAACTAAGAAGCCCAATCCCAGGGCTAAAATCAGGGCCACCCAAACGAATTTTACCTGTTGTTTTACCATCTTTTCCCCCTAAAAAAGGTGGCTTCCGCCACCTTTTTACTGGCCATTAAGCCTGCATCACCTTACTCAAGAACTCCTGTAGACGGGCGTTCTTTGGTGCGTTAAAGATTTGTTCCGGTGCGCCTGATTCTTGAATCTTACCAGATTCAAAGAAGACAACCCGGTCAGCAACCTGCTTGGCAAAGCCCATTTCGTGGGTCACGATAATCATGGTCATCCCGGACTTAGCCAGGTTCTTCATGACGTCCAAGACATCCCCAACCATTTCTGGATCCAGAGCTGACGTTGGCTCATCAAAGAGCATGATATCGGGATTCATTGCCAGGGCCCGGGCAATGGCAACTCGTTGCTTTTGTCCACCAGACAGAGAGTTAACGGAAACGTTCGCCTTATCAGCCAACCCAACCGTGTTCAAGAGTTCCTTGGCCCGCTTCTCAGCGGCGGCCTTGTCCATCTTACCCAGCTGGGTAGGGGCTAAGGTAATGTTTTCAATCACCGTGTAGTTGTTAAAGAGATTGAAGTTTTGGAAAACCATGCCGATGTTTTCCCGGACCTTGTTAATGTCGGTCTTCTTGTCGGTTACGTCAAATCCATCAACGACAATCGTACCCGTATCCTGGGTCTCCAACTGGTTAAGCATCCGCAAGAAAGTCGACTTACCAGAACCAGAAGGGCCAATCATGACCACCACTTCGTTGGCGTTGACGTCCAGTGAGATGTCCCGCAAGACGTGGTTGCTTCCATATGACTTATTTACCTTGTCAACATGGACTTTGACATTTTGCTTGCTATCACTCATGAATTAATCCTCTTATCTACCCAGTTACTCAACCAAGTCAGTAACGTAATTACAATCAAGTATATCACAGCGATGATGGCCCAAACCCTGAATCCTTGTGAATTCCGGGCGACAATCAGGGTTCCAGTCTGCGTCAGCTCCAAGATACCGATAGCTGACAGAATGGAAGTATCCTTCAAAGTGATGATGAACTGGTTGACGAAGCTAGGTACCATGATCCGAATACCCTGAGGCATGATGACCTTACGCATCGACATGTTATAAGGCATCCCCAAACTACGGGCTGCTTCCATCTGGCCCCGGTCAACGGCTTCAAAACCACCGCGGACAAAGGCACCGGTATAGGCCCCTTCGTTTAGGACCAGGGTGATGATCCCGGCAATGAAGGCTGGAATCTTAGCCCCGATGAAGCTTGGCAGACCAATGTAAATGAAGAAGGCCAAAACTAGCATAGGCAGACCACGGAAGATATAGATAATGGTGGTCGAAATGCCCCGAATCAACTTACTCTGGCTGATACCCATCACGCCGAGGATGATTCCCCAGATGGAAGCCAGGAAAATACCAATCACGGTCAGGGCGATGGTTTGCATCAAACCATCGATAAAGGCCTGCTTGTTAGCCTTCAAAATTCCCCAGGTCGTATCGTTGTTGCTCTGGTCCCCAGTGAAGGTACTTGCAGAGGCATCCAGGTACTTGTTAACAATCTTGTTGTAGGTACCGTCCTTCTTAATCGATGCCAGGCCACGGTTAAAGGCCGCCAGCAGCTTAGCATTAGCACCCTTCTTAACGGCAAAACCGTATTCCCCAGCGTTAAATGGATCCTTAGGGTTCATCACCTTAAGCTTGGTACCGTTTTTAATACTGTACTGCAGCACTGGTAGGTCGCCAAAGGTCGCATCCGAGTTGCCATTGATCACATCCCGGTAAAGGGTTTCAGAATCGTTAAAATAGGTGACCTTGAAACCGTACTTGTCCTTGATGGACAGAGCGTAGTCAGCCCCGGAAGTTCCGGTCTTTAGGGCGACAGTCTTACCGCGCAGGTCATCTAACGACTTGATATTAGAACCCTGGCGGACCGCCCAGGCAATTCCGGAACGGTAGTATGGATCACTGAAGTCAAAGACCGCTTTACGCTCGTCGGTAATCGACATCCCAGCAATCACGCCGTCGGCCTGGCTAGAACTAACTGACTGAGTCGCCGCGTTAAAGCTCATTGCTTTCAGGGTATAAGTGAAGCCCTCCCGCTTGGCGATTTCCTTTAGGATGTCCTGGTCAATACCCACATACTGATTGTTCTTATCCTGGAAATCAAAGGGTGGATAAGTTGCATCGGTGGTAATGACGTAATTAGGCTTACTGTCAGCCTGAGCAGATGGGAGCAGTCCCCCCGCCAATGGCAGGGCCATTAACAAAATTAGTAAAATTCTAGCTAGTTTTTTCATAATAGTTTGATTTTAGCAAAAAAAGGCCCTTTTGGGTTATCTGTGTTAATTTTTCTAACACAAAGACCAAATTAGACCCTGGAACAATTTTGCTATAATGGCGGTAATGACCGAATGGCTGACCCACACAATCGAGCCCTGGATGCCGCCTGGCGCCTTAAAGGCCAAGGACGACTACCAGCAAATCGCCCGCCAAAATGGCTGGGAAATCTTGGATTTAATCCGCTACAACGATGCCCGTTTTGATGATCAGGTCCGCCAGGAAAAAATCCAGGAATGGCTGGCCCCGGTAGCCGCTGGTGACTTAGTCTTACACCAGTTTCCCTCCTATATGAGTGCCGATTTTGAACAGGAATTCCAGGCGGCCATTCAGGCCCGGGGTGCCCAGGCCGCCATCCTGATCCACGACTTAGAACCCCTCCGAGTTGAAAAGGACCCAGCCTGGGAATATAACCTCCTTAAAAAAACGGACCTGATTGTCACCCACTCAGTGTACATGGACCAGGCCTTGGCAGCCCACGGAATTAGCGGACCTTTTATCCACCAGGAACTATTTGACTACCTGGGCGAACCAGCCAGCTGGGCCCAGTTCCAGCCGTTAATCAACTTTGCCGGCACCTTCCAAAAATCACCCTGGCTCAAACAGTATCAGGGACCAGACCTCGAGCTCTTTGGTTCCTTACCAAAAAAATGGCGCGAGGTGAACTGGCCAGCCGCCGCTCACTACCAGGGCAATTGGTCACCGACTGAAATTCTCAGTCAATTTCAGAGTGGTTTTGGCCTAGTATGGGACAGTGACTTTGCTGACCGTCACTACCAGGACTACACCCGCTACAACGCCCCCCATAAGGCCAGCCTCTACCTGCGAGCTGGTTTACCCCTAATTGCCTGGTCACAAAGTTACCTGGGCCAGCTGATTGAGCAAAATCATTGGGGCCTTACCATTGATGACCTGGCCGACTTGGATCAAATCAACCAGGTGACGTCTGACCAGTACCAGGCTTTCCAGGAGAACATCATCCCCGTTAGCCAGGCCCTAAAAGAAGGTCGCTACAGCCAACGCGTCCTTAATGCAATCAAAAAGCGCAACGCCCAGTAACGGACGTTGCGCTTTTCTTCTATATAAATTACAAACCACCAAAAATCTTACCAACGTTGGCTTGGACCTTATTCATCGAAGTTTCCTGATCCTTTTCTGATTGGCTAAATTCAGCTTCCTTGATTTTCTGGCCGTCTAAAACAACCGCATCAGCCATGGCCTCGGTGGCCTTGGCATAGTCAGCATAATTTTTAACCAGTAGCTTGTGGACACCTAGCCAACGAACTGGGGGCTTGGCGTCCGCCAAAATCGTGGCGTTCTTCTGATAAACGCCGACAGCATCATCAAACTCAGCCTTGATTTCGGCAAACTCGGCCTTGGGCAGGTCCCCCAATTTGTCAGCCTGGCGGGCTTCGTCTAGCTTAACAAAGTATGGGGAAACCTGGTTAGCGGCCTCCTGGGTATCACCCAGGACAGTCTGCAGGGTCTGCAAGTATGTTTGAATTTGTTTGGGGTTAAATTTTGGCACGGTGCTTATCCTTTATGAAAAAATCGACGTTGGACCCATTTTACCAGTTCTACTAGCACAATGATACTAAAGGCCGCAATCAGCACGGTAATCCACTGGTATGTGTCTAAGTGGGTCACGTGGAAGATTGGGTTAAGCGGTTCGATGACCACCACGGCAGCCATGGCAACCAGGGAGCCAACCAGGGCCCAGTTGAAGAACTTGTTGGCAAAGGCTTGGGGACCAAACATGGAACCGTAAACCGACTTCACGTTAATGGCATTAAACATCTGCATCAGTCCTAAGGTCATGAAGGCCATGGTCAGGGCATCACCGTGAACGGCGGCGTCACCCGAGTGCACTGGGTGGGCCAGGGCAAAGCCGTAGACACCAAGGACTAAGAGGGCCTGCAGGGTTCCCTGCCAGATAATGGCTGGGCCAACGCCGCCGGAAAGGAAGCTAGCCTGACGGCCACGCGGCTGACGTTGCATAATCCCCTTCTCAGCTGGTTCAACACCCATGGCAATCGCTGGCAAGGTATCAGTCACCAGATTAATCCAAAGAATCATAATTGGTGCCAAAATATTCCAGCCCAGCAGGGTCATGACAAAGATTGAAATCACTTCGGCTAAGTTAGAAGCCAGCAGGTACTGCAGTGACTTCTGGATGTTACGGAAGACCTTACGCCCTTCTTCAACGGCGTTAACAATCGTAGCAAAGTTGTCATCGGCCAGGACCATGTCCGAAGCACCCTTGGAAACTTCCGTTCCAGTGATACCCATGGCAATACCAATGTCAGCAGTCTTCAGAGCAGGGGCATCGTTAACCCCGTCCCCGGTCATGGCGACCACCTTGCCGAGGTTCTGCCAAGCTTTGACAATCTTGACCTTGTGTTCAGGGGCAACCCGGGCGTAAACATTGTACTGGGTCACCTTATCAGCAAACTCTTCGTCGCTCATCTGATCCAGGTCAGTTCCTGAAATAACGGCAGTTTCCTCGTCACCAGGGGCCAAAATACCCAAACGGGTGGCGATAGCAGCGGCCGTATCACGGTGGTCACCGGTAATCATAATTGGACGAATACCAGCATCCTTGGCCTCGGCTACGGCCTGGGCAACTTCGCGACGCTCAGGATCAATCATGCCGACAAAGCCGGTAAAGACCAGGTCCTTTTCGACTTGATCACTGGTCATTTCAGCCGGAATTTTATTGACTGGCCGGTAGGCAAAGGCCAGGACTCGTAGGGCCTGCTTGGCCATTTGTGAGTTCAGGTCCAACAGCTTTTGGCGCATTCCCTCGTCCAAGGGTTCCACCTGACCATTAATTTCAATCTGAGTGGCCCGCTTTAACAATTCGTCGGGGGCACCCTTAACGGTTACCAGGTAGCCTTGTGGCGCCGGGTTAACCGTCGCCATCAACTTTCGCTCTGAATCGAAGGGAATTTCCTCTTCACGGGGCATTTCCTTAAAGAGCTGGTCCAAGTCGCGGTGGTGGTTTTCATTAAAGGCAATCAGGGCCGTTTCGGTCGGATCACCAATCAAACCATCGCTGGTCCGTTTCGTATCATTATTCAAGGCCATGATATCAGCCAGGCGGGCAGCCGTGCCGGTTAATTCACCGGTGTGGGCGGCGTCAACCAGTTCACCGTTGACCACCAGCTTTTCAACCGTCATCTTGTTTTGGGTCAGGGTTCCAGTCTTATCGGAACCAATGATATCGGTTGAACCCAGGGTTTCAACCGCTGGCAGGCGACGAACTAGGGCATGGCGGGCAGCCATCCGGCTGGTTCCTAAGGCCAAGGTAACCGTAACGATGGCTGGTAACCCTTCCGGAATGGCGGCCACGGCCAGGGAGATTGAAGTCAACAACATGTCAACGAAGCTCTCTTGTCCCCGTAACATGCCGACCACGAAGGTGATGGCCGCAATCGCTAAGATCATGTAAGTCAAAACCTTGCCCAGGCGGATTAGGTTCTCCTGCAGCGGGGTCTTGTTTTGATCCGTCTCTTCCAGAGCCCCGGCGATGTGACCAATTTCAGTGCTCATACCGGTCGCCACCACGACCCCGACCCCGCGACCATAGGTCACGTTACTGTTCATAAAGGCCAGGTTATGGCGGTCACCCAGGGGCAGGTCCTGGTCAGAAATCGTCTCAGCCACCTTATCAACTGGCACAGATTCCCCAGTCAGTGATGACTCCTCAATCTGCAAGGAGGCGGACTGAATTATCCGTAGGTCGGCTGGGACCACATCACCGGCTTCTAGGTATACAATGTCACCAATGACCAGGTCACGGGAAGAAACTTCCCGGTCCTGTCCATTTCGCAACACGTTAGCGCTAGGCGTTGACATTTCCTTTAAAGCATTAATGGCCCCTTCAGCCTTGGCCTCCTGGAAAACCCCAAAAAGGGCGTTAATAATCACGATGGCCAGGATAAAGATGGCATCGGTCAGCTCTCCGGTGAAGGCCGCAATCAGGGCTGCTACCAGCAAGATGGCAATCATCAAATCCTTAAACTGGTCAATGAACTTATGCACCAGGCTAGTCGACTTAGCCTCGTTAAGCTGGTTGGGGCCGTTGGTTTCTAAGCGACGCTCAACTTCAGCATCACTCAGACCATTTTGCCGACTGGTGTCCAGATCCTTTAAGACCTGGTCGACATCCTGGTTATAGAATGGCGGTGTGGACATATTCTCTCCTTTTTCTATCCTATTCCTAGGTCGATTTTGTACGAAAAAAAGACCCATATCAAATGCTAAAAAGCACCAATATGAGTCTCACTGTTTAATGCCAAACCGGCGCCAAGCGCGATATAAAACATTGCTGTTTTGCTTTGACGATTTGGCCACGAACATTTCGTCAGTTACTCCCTCAGAAATTAACTTATGAAGTTATTATATCAGAGAAATCCTGACCTGCCTAGCTTTTTTATGGGCCGTTTATCAGGCGATACTTGGCCCGTTAGTCCCACCATCCGGTGGCTTTAGCACCCAAAAATTACAGGCAGATTAAAATCTATTTGACAAGTTTCGGGTGGCCGGCTATGATAGTTTTATTAACAAATTAAACAAGTTGAGCAGAAAAGTAAGTTACAAGCAAAGCCTAGAAAGTGGTTGGCTGATGGAAAACCACGTGCGTGCGTAACTGAAAATGACCTGTGATTGGCGCATGCAAATCGGTTTACCGTTAAGTGTGCGACGGATTGGCCCTCGTTACCCGGCACACCATTCGGCTAGGATCATCTCCCGATGCCTGATGGTTAGTGAGCAGTCGTCAGGGTAATCTGACGACAAAAACTCAGAATGGTAACGCGCTGATTAGCCGCTTCTGTATTTAATAAGAATACGGAAGCGGCTTTTTAGTTGTTACGATTCAAACAAACTGGTCGTAAGCGTCATAAGGAGAGAAAAATGAGCAAGAAAAAGACCATCATCGGCATCATTGTCGTTATTGTAATTGCCCTCATCGGCTACTTCAGTTTCTTCCACCACAGTGCTGAAAAGGGACAGGTCGTAAAGATTGGGGTTATGTCCGGTGATAAGGGCGAGGACCAAATCTGGGATGAGGTTGCTAAGACTGCCAAAGAAAAGTACGGCATTACTTTGAAGACAGTTAAGTTTAGTGATTACTCTCAGCCTAACAAGGCCCTGTCAGATGGTGACGTGGACTTGAACGCCTTCCAGAACTATCCATTCTTGAAGAACTGGAACAGCGCCCACAAGACTGACATCGTTTCCATCGGTGACACTTGGACCACGCCACTGCGGCTTTACTCTGACAAGTACAAGAACAAGGATGACTTCAAGAACGGTGACCAAATCGCGGTGGCCAATGATGTGACCAACGAAAACCGTGGTCTGCACTTGCTCCAAGAAGCTGGCCTAATCAAGCTAAAGGACACTGACAAGGCCACGACTCAAGACATCACTGACAACCCTAAGAACCTTAAGATTGTCCCAGTTGATGCCTCACAAACGGCTAAGTCCCTTAAGGATCCTCAGTTTGCTGGTGCAGTTATCAACACCAACTTCGCCAAGTCAGCTGGTATCAACTTCGATTCAGCCATCTTCGTTGAAGGTTTGAACAAGGACACGACCCAGTTCTTCAACTTCATCGCTGCCAACAAGAAGGATGAAAACAAGCAGGCCTACAAGGACGTTGTGAAGTCCTTGCAGACGCAAAAGACCAAGGACCTGGTCAAGAAGTTATACGGCGATGCCGAAATCACTGTTTGGGACTACAACAAGTAATCCAATGCGGGCTTGCCCGCGTACATAGCACCTCAACCCCGATTAGAAAGGAGTCTCTATGACCCCATTCCGTAAGCAATACCTTGAACTACTAAAGCAGCTGGTGGCCATTCCCAGCGTATCGGCTAAGCGCGAGCACCTGCCTGAAACCGCTAAGATTTTAGGCCAGGCCCTGGCCAATTTAGGTGGCCAGGTTGAAATCGATGACCGCTACTTTGCGCCCTTGGTGATTGCCCACTTTGACAGTCCCAACCCTGAGGCCAAGAACCTGGTCATCTACAACCACTACGATGTTCAGCCGGCCGAACCCTTTGACCTTTGGGACAGTGACCCCTGGACCTTGACCGAAAAAGACGGTCATCTCATTGGCCGCGGGGTTGATGATGACAAAGGCAACATTACCGCCCGCTTGACGGCCTTAGCCGAGTACCTCGACGAGCACCAGGACCAACTGCCGGTGAACATTACCTTCATCATTGAAGGCTCAGAAGAATCCGCCTCCCAGCACCTGGATGACTACTTCAACCGGCACCCTGAAATCGAGGCCGACTTAGTTATCTGGGAGTCCGGTGCTAAAGACGCCCACGACCGCATCCAGCTCGTTGGTGGGACCAAGGGCATCGTGACCTTTGATATCAGTTCCAAAACCGCAGCCGCTGACCTGCATTCTTCCCTGGCCACGGTGGTTAACTCAGCGGCCTGGCGGCTCAGCCAGGGGCTAGCCACCCTCTTTGATCAAGAGGGCCGAATCCAGGTCCCCCATTTCTACGATGAAGTACAAGAACCTAATCAGCGGGAAAAGGACCTAATCGCCCAACTCCCCATCGAACGGGAAGCCTTTATCCGCGAATACGAGGTTGAAAGTCCCCTGCTGACCGATTTGCGGGGTGATGACTGGAAGCAGGCGCTCTACTTTGAGCCAAGTTTGAGCATCGAAGGCATTAGCAGTGGCTACGAAGGACCTGGTGTGAAAACCGTTCTGCCCGCCCAGGCCAGCGCTAAGTTAGAAGCCCGCCTGGTACCCGGCATGGACCCCGATGTCACCTTACAGCGGATTAAGGATTACCTTGAAGCGCAGGGCTTTGAAGACCTAGAAGTTACTAAAACCTTGGGTCAGGGTGGCTATCGCAGCGATATGTCCGACCCAGCCATTCAGCAAATCATTGATACGGCCTCAAACTTCTACCCAGGTCAGCCAGTGGTTTCCCCCACTTCGGCTGGAACAGGTCCAATGAACTACGCCTACCAGGCCCTTGGTGCCCCGATCGTTGGCTTTGGCGTGGGCTATCCTGACACCTACGACCACGCGCCCAATGAAAACATCCGCCTGGTGGACTATTACGAAAACATCGATTTCACTAAGGCAGTCATTGCTAGCTTTGCCAACCAGCCGGTGAAACCCAGAAAGGAAAGTGCAGTAGCACGCTAAGCGACTATGAGCGAACCTATTATTTCATTACAAAACATCAACGTCACCTTCAAGCAAAAGAAGAAGACCATCGAGGCCGTTAAAAGCGTGTCCTTGGAGGTCGAAAAGGGTGATGTCTACGGAATCGTTGGTTATTCCGGGGCCGGTAAGTCAACCCTGGTCCGGGTCATTAACCTGCTGCAAATTCCAACCAGTGGGACCGTCGTGGTTAACGGCACTACCTTCTTTAAGGCTAACAACCCCAGCGCCCACCGGGTTCAAATTGGTGCCAAGGAGCTACGGGACAAGCGTCGTAAGATTGGCATGATCTTCCAGCACTTTAACCTGCTTAACGAGCGGACTGTGTCAGAAAACGTCGCCTTCGCCCTGCAAAACAGTAAACTTTCCAAGGAAGACAAGGATGCTAAGGTTACTGAGCTCTTGGAGTTGGTTGATTTGACCGACCGTAAGGACCAGTACCCTTCCCAGCTATCTGGTGGACAAAAGCAGCGGGTGGCCATCGCCCGGGCTCTGGCCAATGATCCTGAGATCTTAATTTCTGATGAGGCCACTTCGGCCCTAGACCCTAAGACGACCAATCAGATTTTGGCCCTGCTGAAAAAGCTCAACGAAGAGTACGGTCTGACCATCGTTTTGATTACCCACGAAATGCAAGCCGTTAAGGAAGTCGCCAACAAGGTGGCGGTCATGCAAGATGGCCAAATCATTGAGCGCGGATCTCTGTTGGAGATTTTTGCCCAACCAGAGGAGCAACTAACTCGTGAATTCATCGAAACGGCCACCAACATTGACCGGGCCATTGACGTGATTAGTCAGCAACCAGTTATCCAAGAACTCAATGAGGGACAGCAGGTCTTTGCCCGTCTGACCTATTCCGGTAACAATGCTGACGAGCCACTGATTACCAGTCTCTACGACAAGTTCAACGTGGTTGCTAATATTCTGTATGGAAACGTGGAAGTGCTCCAGGGTGAAGAAGTCGGTTCCCTCCTGGTTATCCTGGGTGGTGAGCCAAGTAGCCTGGAGCAGGCCCTGGCCTACTTAGCTGATCAAGGCGTGGCAGTAGAAGTCTTGAAAGGAACGCAAACAGTATGAGTAATTGGATTCAACAAACCTTTCCCAATGTGATTTACCAAGGCTGGGGTGGCGATACTGGTTGGTGGACAGCCATTGTCCAGACCCTGTACATGACCTTCTGGTCAGCCATCTTTGGTGGTATTCTGGGCCTGATCTTTGGCTTTGGCCTGATTGTGACCAGTCCGCGCGGGATTACGCCTAACCGGGTCCTCTTCTGGATCTTTGATAAGGTTGTTTCGGTCTTCCGTGCCATTCCCTTCATTATCTTGCTGGCCTTCATTGCGCCTTTCACTAAGTTGATTGTTGGGACTCAGATTGGTTCTACGGCCGCCCTGGTACCCCTTTCCTTAGGAGTCTTCCCCTTCTATGCCCGCCAGATTCAGGTCGCTTTGAGCGAGGTTGATTCGGGTATTGTGGAAGCCGCCCAGGCCGTCGGTTCAACCTTTAATGAAATCGTCTTTGGCGTTTACCTGCGCGAGGGTCGTTCAGAAATTATCCGGGTGTCAACCGTGACCCTGATTAGTCTGATTGGTTTGACCGCCATGGCCGGTGCCATTGGTGCCGGCGGTTTAGGTAACATGGCCATCGCTTATGGTTATAACCGTTTCGCCAATGATACGACCGTCGTGGCCACCTTCCTGGTGTTAATCTTTGTCTTGATTGTCCAGTTAGTTGGTGACTACCTGGCCAAGCGCCTCAACCACAAATAAAAAAAGACCGGCTTCTGCCGGTCTTTTTTAACGGATTAATTTGAATTCGAAGCGCTCACCTACGTAAAAGGATTGAACGTATTCAAAGGGTACGTTGTTTTGATCATAGGAGACCTGACGAACGGAGAGAATCGGGTCACCGCGTTTGATGTCTAGCAGATCAGCCAACCGCTCCGTGGCCAGGGTGGCCGTCACAGTCTGTTCGGCCCGGCCAGGTTGGATACCGGCCTCAATCAGGGTCGCATACAGGGACTCAGTCAAACTCGAACGAGTGAAGTTTTCGACCAACTTGACTGGTAAGGTGGTTTGCTCCAGTAAGATGGGCTCGTCATCACCCAGGCGCAATCGCTCCATGACCAGGACTTCGTCATCAGGCTTTAACTGGAGATGTTCCAACTGGGAAACCGAGGGCGTGGTCACCTTATAACTAATGGTGACCGTCTGCGGCTGGTGACCAGTCTTTTCAAGTAGTTCAGTAAAGCTGGTCATTCCAAGAGCCCGCTCGGAAATCTTTTTCTTAGCTACGTAAGTTCCGGAACCAACCTTACGCTCCAGGATACCCTCATCGACCAGGGTCTGGATGGCCTGGCGTAGCGTCATCCGTGATACCTTGAAATCTTCAGCCAAGTCTCGCTCAGCTGGTAGGCGCTGGTTGGTCTTCCACTCCCCTGCCGCAATCCGCTCGCGAATCTCGTTATGAATTTGAATATATCGTGGTATTGCCATCCTGAAAACTTCCTAACATCTGAGTCACAAATAGGTCCGTATCAAAACCAGGGCCAATCACTGTCTCTACTTGACTCGATTATAATTGGTCTAGCTATGATTTTCAAGTTAGATAAGCCGATACACCCTAGTGGTCTGGATTTAGCTAAAATTCCAATATTTCTAAGAAATGGGCTTGCAAAATAGAATACTTTTCTGTAACATATATTGAGTACTTGCCCCTTAGCCAAGCGGTAAGGCGGTGGCTTCTGGTGCCATTATGCGCTGGTTCGAATCCAGCAGGGGCAACTAAAAAAGCAGTTCGCATTAGCGAACTGCTTTTTCTATTTACAAGACATTTTCTAAACCAACCACGAGCTGATCTAGGTCTGAAATCTTGGTCAAGGCGACCTGGACCCCCTTCATGAAGGAAGCCCGGTCAAAGGAATCCTGGCGGATGGTCAGGGCTTCACCAGGACCACCGAAGAGGACTTCCTCATGGGCCACATAACCGGGCAGGCGGACCGCGTGAATCCGAATGCCTTCATAGTCACCGCCGCGGGCCCCAGGCAGGGTTTCCTTGCTGTCTGGGCTGCTCTGCTCATGTGGTGGGCGTACCTTACTGATGAGCTTAGCCGTATTTAAGGCCGTACCCGAAGGGGCGTCCTTCTTATCGGCGTGATGGAGCTCAATAATTTCCACGTCAGGGAAGTAAGCTGCTGCTTCCTGGGCGAACTTCATCAACAAGACCGCTGACAGGCCAAAGTTAGGCACAATCAGGCCACCCAAATGGTGTTCCTGGGCGAGGTGCTTTAATTCGGCGACCTGGTCATCAGTCAGACCAGTCGTCCCAATCAAGGGACGCATGTCATGTTCAATGGCGAATTTAGCATTTTGATAAACAGCATCAGGCAGGGTAAAATCCAGCCAGACGTCAGCCGGTGTGTCGACCTGGTCAGTCTGGTCATAAACAGTCACTGAGGCATCTAAGCCATAGCTTTTAGGATCTTTGTCCTGGGCACTGGGTGCTACTACTGCGACTAATTGAACGCCGTCCATGTGCTCGATGAGCTTAACGGCCTGCTGCCCCATGGCACCAGTAAAGCCCGCCAATACAACCTTTAACATTAAACCGTAACCTCCCGACTCAAGTGTCCCTGACTAACCGCCTCATTTAGGCCTAAGTGCTCCAGCAAGTTCTGAGTCTCACCAGCAGTCAGTGGCAAGATTGGCAGGCGGGGGTTACCAACCTGGTAACCTTGCAGGGTCATGATGGCCTTCACCGGTGAAGGTGATGGGTACATGAACAAAGCAGCCATTTTAGGCGTGAGTGCCCGTTGGTACTGGCCAGCCTGCTGGTAGTTGCCCTCATTTAAGGCATCGTACATGTTGCGCATGTCCTGGCAGTAAATATGACTGGCCACCGAGATAATCCCGCGGGCACCCATCACCTTGGCTGACAGAGCCTGAGCATCCTCACCACTGTAAATGGCAAAGTCTGCTGGTGCATGGTCAACTAAGAACTCCAAGTCTTCAATGCTGGTGCACTGCTTGACCCCAACGATATAAGGGTTTTCAGCCAGCTTCAACACCGTGTCGTTGTTCATGGTTACACCAGTCCGACCCGGAATGTTATAAATCACCAAGGGGAACTTGGCCATTTCCGCAATTGCCTCATAGTGGGCGATCATGCCGCGTTGGTTGGGCTTGTTGTAGTATGGCACCACAATCAAGGCTGCATCCACGCCTGGAATCTGAGCAACTTCCTTGGTAAACTCAGCGGTTTCTAAGGTGTTATTGCTGCCGGCCCCGGCAATCACTGGTGCCCGGCCCGCTACCATTTCAGCGAACTTAGTGTATAACTCAATCTTTTCAGCATGGGTCAACGTTGGCGTTTCCCCAGTGGTACCCCCGATGACAAAGCCGCGATTACCCTTGGCTAAAAGCATCTCGGTAATCTCAGCCAGGGCCTCATAATCAATGGCACCTTGGTCATCAAAGGGAGTAATAATGGCAGTCATTAAATCAGCATTTTCAAACATAAGCAACTTCCTTTCGCTTACCGGGCCATCCGATGGTCCAAAAAGGCTTTAATCGCGTTGACACCACGGCCAATGGCCGCTTCCTTTGGGCTCAACTTTGCTGAGTGCAAGGGTTCGTTGTCTTCAACCCCTAACCAAAACATGGTGCCGGGAATCTTAGAAAGCAGGTAACCGAAATCCTCCCCGGTCATGGCCGGTTGGGTTTCGATAAAGTCCACGTCGGGATCAGCCTTCATAAAGTCAATGAAATCCGTGGTCAGTTCGGGATTGTTGACGACTGGCAGGTAGCAACCCTGGTCAAAGGCCATGTCGACCTGACAGTTATAACTGCGGGCCACGCCCTCACCTAAGTCCTTAAGGCGGGCGGTGATGGTTTCTAGGACCGGCTGCTTCAAGCCGCGAATCGTCCCTTCAATCCGGGCCTTACCAGCAATCACGTTGCGGACCGTACCGGCTTCAATCTTACCCAGGGTAACAACCCCACTCTCAATCGGGTTAAGGCTACGGGAAACAATCGTTTGCGCCTGGGTTACAAAGCTAGCGGCCGCCACGACCATGTCGTTGGCGTCCTGGGGGTAGGCGGCATGACCACCCTTACCGGTGAAGTCGATATCAACTTCACTAGTACCAGCAAACAAGGTCCCCTGCCGGCAACCAATGGCTCCGGCTGGTAACTGGGGGTTATCGTGGAGGGCGTAAAATTCGTCCGGCCGGTACTCTCCTTCAAAGGCTCCCAACTCATAGGCAATCAAACCACCAGACTCGCTTTCTTCGGCTGGTTGGAAGAAGAAAACCATGTCATCGTTGGGTTGGTTTTCAGCGTAGTAACTCAGCAGGCCCAAAGCGACGGTCATGTGAATGTCATGGCCACAGGCATGCATCCGGCCGGGATGCTTAGAGGCAAAGGATAAACCAGTTTCTTCGGTGACTGGCAGGGCATCGATGTCAGAGCGGTAGCCAATCGTCTTGTGGGTGTCACTACCCTTAATGTGAATCAAGAGGGCCGTGGGTAACTTATCCAACTTCTTGATGGTCAAGTAATCCTGGCGGAAACCAGCAATCACCTTTTCCAAGTAGGCCTGGGTCTCAACTTCATGGAGGGCCAGTTCTGGAATCGTGTGCAGGTGGCGCCGAATGTCAATTAAATCCTGTTCGTTTAATTCTGCCATCTTATAACCTTCTCAAATCCTCTTCCAAACTCGTCTTGGACTGGGTCTGGGCATCAACATCCTTAATCTTACGGGCCGGCGTGCCAGCAACCATCGTGTAAGGTTCAACGTCTGAGGTAACGATGGCACCCGCGGCAACCACGGCACCCTTACCAACGTGCACACCTTCGATAATCACGGCATTGGCCCCAACTAGTACTTCGTCATCAACAATGACTGGCTGGGCTGAAGCAGGTTCCACCACACCAGCCAAAACGGCACCAGCCCCGATGTGACTGTTCTTACCAACCTGGGCGCGGCCACCCAGGACGGCACCCATATCAATCATGGAACCTTCGCCAATCTCAGCCCCTATGTTAATCACGGCTCCCATCATCACGATGGCATGGTCGCCGATTTCAACCTGGTCACGAATGATAGCACCTGGTTCAATGCGGGCATTGAGTTCCTTCAAGTCCAACAATGGGACCGCTGAATTCCGCTGGTTATTTTCTAAGACGAAGTCTTCAATCAAGGCGTCGTTGTCGTTCAAGAAAGGCTTAACCTCTGACCAGTCCCCAAAGATTACCGCGCTGTCACCGGCTGGGAAGGTCTTGATAGCGGGTGGAAAGTCAATCTGATCAATCTTTCCCTTTAAGTAAACCTTGACTGGGGTCTTCTTATCGGCCTCGGCCAGGAACTTAATGATTGATTGTGCGTCTAATTTTGCCATAGTCTCCTCTTTCAACTTGTTTGTTTCCACTTATTAATACGGATTTCACTGTAAATTGTTATCCAAGCTAGTCAAATCAGCCAGGGTCTGCCGCCGGGTTACAACCTGGGCCTGACCCTTGGCCGCAAATACAACCGCCGGCTTTAGGTTCAGGTTATAGTTAGAAGCCATTGAATAACCGTAGGCCCCTGTGTCCAAAACGGCGACGACGTCGCCGGGCTTGGTGGCTGGGACTGGCAAATCCTGGATTAGGATATCACCAGACTCACAGTACTTACCGGCCAAGCGAACCCGCTCGGTAATTTCAGCCCGCGGGTCATTGGCCAAGACGGCCTCATAGTCAGCTTCGTACAGGGCCGGACGAATGTTATCGCCCATACCGCCGTCCACAGCTAGGTAAGACTCGATACCAGGCACGTCCTTGCGGGAACCAACCGTATACAGGTTATAACCGGCCGGTCCAACAATCGAACGTCCCGGTTCAATCCAAACTGCTGGCATGGGCAGGCCCTTCTCAGCCGTCGTCTTCTGGATGGTCTTAACAATGGCATCGACGAAGTCTTCAGGATGGAGGGGGTGGTCCACTTCAGTGTAGCGAATTCCAAAACCACCGCCAACGTTGATGACCCGGCTAGTAAAGTCAAACCGCTGCTGCCAGTCGGCCGCCAGGTCAACTAATTTCTCAGCAGCGGCTTCAAAACCGGTTAGCTCAAAAATCTGGGAACCGATGTGGGCGTGCATTCCTAGCAAATCCATGGCCGGATTGGCCAAAACCCTTTGTAGGGCCTCATCGGCCTGACCGCTGGCTAAATCAAAGCCAAACTTACTGTCCACCTGCCCGGTCTGAATAAATTCGTGGGTGTGAGCCGAAATACCAGGCGTAATCCGCAGCATGACCTGGGCCTTGGCTTGGTGTTGCTGCAAAATGTCGGCCAGCAAATCAATTTCGTGGAAATTGTCTAAGACAATGGTGCCAACCTTGTTTTCCACCGCCATGACCAATTCCTGGTAACTCTTGTTGTTTCCATGGAAGCTAAGGCGTTCGGCTGGCATGCCGGCCTGCAAGGCCACGTGCATCTCACCAGCCGAAACAACGTCAGCCCCGATGCCCGCCTGGGCTAACAACTGGTACATGGCCGTGTTGGCAAAGGCCTTGCTGGCATATGAGATTTCGTAGTCAACCTGGTCATTTTCAAAGACCTGCTTGAAACGCTGAATTTGATCCTTAATTTGATCCGTGTCATAAACTACCAAGGGTGTGCCATACTCGTGGGCTAAATCAACCGCGTCGCAACCACCGATGGTCAAATGGCCGGCCGCGTTAATGTCGCCTGGCTGAATCTGTTCGTTCATCTGCTCCCTGCCTCCTCAGCTGGTCCTGCTATTACTAAAATAAAAGGGACTTCCTTGCACTCACTGCTAGCAGCTATACAAAAAAGTCCCAAAATGTGGAAACCGTAGTTTACGTTCCACCTAGGTATTGTCTAAAGCGCCCCACAGGAAGATTCCCATGACAGTCTACCATTGCTTAAATGATAGCCCAGGAAAGGTGGCTGAACATCCGCCCCTCCTTCGGCAACCGCACCTTTCAACCAGCTTCTTCACCCGTCCGGGGCTCCCCTAGTCTACTCATCTTGGCCGCAACCTCTTATATTTATGTGACTTTATTCTACCTGGAATGCTAGGGAGAGTCAAGGCGCCATTTGGGCCAGCTTGCAGATTGGAGCAACCGTGGTACAATCAAGGGTGCAAAACCTGTATTTTTAAAAAGGAGTGTGGACCATGGCAAAGTTATATAAGGTACATGGATCTGGTAACCAGTTTTTTCTGTTAGACCAGACCGAACTAAAGCAGCCACTGACTGATGCTGAGTTGGTGACCTTGGGTAAGTTTGTCAGTGATCCAGACCATCAAATTCTTGGAGGCGCTGACGGCTTGTTGGCGGTTAACAGCAGCGACCATCCCGACACCCTCGGCGAAATGAGGGTCATCAACAGCGATGGTAGTGAGGCTTCCATGTGTGGTAATGGCTTGCGGACTGTCGCTCGCTACCTTTCTGACAAGTTTGGTAAGGACGACTTCAAGGTTGCCACAATGTACGCCGACCTACAGGTTAGCCGTCAGCCTGACTTGGCCCCCGACGTGCCCGCCTTCAGTGTTCAGATTTCACCAATTAAGTTCGACAAGGCGGCCTTCCCCTTTGATAACCTTGGTCATGACGAAATTATTAATGAATTTCTGCCAGAGTTAGATGACCACCTGCTTTTCACCGCCATTGCAGTGCCAAATCCTCATCTGATTGCCTTTGTAAAGGACGAAAACAACTTAAATGAAACCCTGGGCAAGTTGGGTAGAGCTTTAAACGAGTCTAATCCTTACTTCCCTGACGGCGTAAACGTTAATTTCGGCAAGATTTTAGGTGACAACCAGCTTTTTGTTCGCACCTATGAACGTGGCGTTGGCTTCACCAATGCCTGTGGAACTGGTATGTCAGCCACTTCCCTGGCCTTTGCCATCAATTATTCAGACCATGTGGACACGGACAAGGATATCGTAATTTCCAACCCAGGTGGCATGGTTAAGACCCATCTCCATCCTGATGCCGATCAACCTTGGATTGATTTGATCGGTAATGCCACGGTTACGGAAGTGATTGATGTTGACGAACAGGCTCTCCATCAAGGCAGCTTCACGGCGGCCGACCTGGCCATCCAGGTTACTGGCGAACAGGCCGCTTACCAAAAATTCGTGGAAAATATTGTCAGTCAGGCCCAATAAGAGCAGTAAAAAAGGCGCCGGTTATAAAACCGATGCCTTTTTTTATATTCTTAACCACAGGGCAAGAATCGCTAACAAAGCTGGCAAACCCTGTACTAGGATTATCTTACGAGTGGCAGTCAAAGAACCGTAAACGGCAGCGAAGAAGACAAAAGCCATCTCTAACAGCCAAATCCAGTGAAGCGAACTTCCCGACAGGCCAAGGCCGCTCAGTAATATTAGCAAACCAAGGAGTCCATTATAGACACCCTGGTTAGCCAATAAAACCCGAACTTCTTTAAGCGCTAAAACTTTAGCGTTTAAATCAAAGGCCCGGGCTTGCATGGAAACTGAACCAAATATCTCAATTCCCATAATTGTCAGCGCTTCAACAGCCACTACAATTACTAAAATACTCGCAACCATCAATCTACTTACCTCTATGGTACCTAGCTGACAGTTTATACAAAATCAACTAACAACACGGACGTGCCACTTAGGCAACACCCTGAGAATTACGGTAATAGCTGAAAATATCAAAAAAGAACATTTTCTGTACCTCCTCTCAACTATTCGTACTTCTATTATACCTCATTTTTTTAAAAATGTTATAAAATTGAAACATTTTCCTGATTTTTTTACGTTATGATGACAAATCACAAATAATCCCCAAATTAAGGCTTAAATGTGGCCAAGGTTTCGGTGAGTTGTTGGAGTTCACCGGAATAGTGACGGATACCATATTCGTAGGTGTAGATTTGACCAGCAGACATCCCCTGCTGTCGCCATTCCGGCCCCCGTTTTTCCAGATCAGCCAGCTTGGCTTGAACCAGACCCATTTGTACTTCAGTAAATTTTTTCAGGGTGGGTTCATCAAGGAACTCACCGAAGTACATCCGCATCAAATAATCATTTTTGGTCAGGTCAGGGTTTATGTCAGCTCGAACAGCCTGCTCAAAAAATGCCCGGCCACTGTCCGTGATAGTGAAAATATTTTTGTTGGGCTTATCAGTTTGGGTGATGACCTGTCGGACCACCAAACCTTTTTGTTCCAATTTTTTGAGAGTTGGGTAAATCATGCCGTAACCACCGCCGTAGAAGTGATTTAAGCGACTGGTGATGATTTCTTTAATTTGATAACCGGTTAAGCTGCTTTTCATCAGCAAACCTAGAATAATTGCCTGCCCTGTCAATCTGTCGCTCCTTGTCTGTCCTTATTTCTATTGTAACGAATTATTGATGATTAGACTGCGGCCTTTTCTTAAATAGGAAGACCGAAAACAGCGATAGGCCCAAGGCCGGGGTGGCGTAACGATATAACCGGACATATGCCAGGCGATAACGAGTTTTTGAGTAAGTAACCAAATCACCAATATTATTCTGTAACCAATGCGTTAGCGGAGGGAAAGCCACTACTGACTGGTCTTGGGGTTGCTTTTGCTGGTTACTACCGGTCAGCTGGCGCTGCAACTTGGGCAAAACCTGGTCTTGGACTGGTTGCGGTAGACCCGATTGCTTGACAGCCGCCTGGACATGGTGGCCAACATCACTTTTAGCAGTGCTCACATTGGCTGTTAATAGACTCACGAAAACCGCAACCGAAATGACCACGCCGATTTGACGCAAAACCCCAGCAACGCTTTGAGAAGCAACTCAACAAAGTACCGGTAAAATTAGCTGCAGCTAAAACGGTGGTCGGTCCGACAATCAAACCATAGCCGGCACCAATCAAGGCCCCTGCAATCATCGCCGAACCAGAATTGCTGAGCGCATTGGTGAAACCATAGCCATAATAACTCAGCAACATCAGAATAAAACCGGTGGCCAACAAAGTGCGGGGTCCGAGTTTCTCTAAGGAAAATCCAGATACTGGCGACAAAAAGAAAATCATGGCCGTGATTGGGGTAATCATTAATGATGCCTCAAAGGTTGTCTGCCCCATCACGTTGACGTAGTAGTTAGGCAAAATGACCGTGGTGGCAACCAGAAAGAAGCTGCTGAGGACAATCACGATGGCCGCGCCCACAAATTGACGATTCTTAAAGAGATTCAGCGGAATCATAGGATCAGGCTGGTGCCTTTCGCAATAGAGGAAAAGTCCAAAGGCAATGATACTCAAGCTAGCAAACCCCAGAGTAGGGCGGGACTGCCAGCCCCAGATTCGGCCCTGGACCAACATCGTGGTCAGTGAAGCCAGTGTGATAATTGACAAAAACGAACCAGTCAAATCTAGATGTAGGTCGGTCACTCTAGGCTGCTTAGCCAATGACTTGGCAGCAATTACCACAATCACCACCACTAAGGGAACATTAATAAAGAAAAGCCAGTGCCAACTTAACCATTGGGTGATAATTCCACCCAGAGAAGGGCCCAAGGCCGCTGGCAGCCCCTGCATCAGGCCCAGTAAGGCAATCATCTTGGTCCGTCGCTGAGCATCAACCTGGTTAATCCCAACACCATGGCGAGTGGGAAAATCGTGGCCGCACCTACACTTTGAATAATTCTACCCAGGATTAAAATGCTTAATTGTCCAGCCATCCCCGAAACAATCGAGCCCATTCCAAATATAAGCGCACCTGCGATAAAGAACCGCTTTTGGCCGAAAAGTTCGGCAAAACGGGTAATAGGAATGGTCAAACTGGCAAAGGCTATCGTGTAGGCATTTAGCGCCCATGATAGTTGGTCTAGACTCACAGCCAAATTTTCTGATATCGCCGGCAGAGCAATGTTTAAAATCGTTGTATCCAACATGCAAATAAAAATACTTAGCATGAAGGCCAAACTTAACCACTTTTTCATTCTCTGCAACCTCTTTATATTTATATTATTAATATTAACAATATAAATATAAAACAGGCAGACTAGTTTCGCAAGCCGGTAATTATTTTTTAAGTAGGTGAATTAAAAAATGAATCACGGCCGTTCCCAAAAGCGCTATCAATATTGAAACGCCGATGCTTAACCAAAAAGAATGATGACTAAGCACCAAGGCGTATGACAGGGCAAAAAAGGCTGCAAAAACTGTCATATATGGGTTAAATGATTTCATGATTGGTCATCCTTTCTTCAACAAAGGCTGCAAGCTCAACTTCATCAGCGAAGTTGGCACATAATTGCCGACCCGCAACCCCACCACCGGCTAAAACTAAAACTTCATCTGCGTACTGACAGGCCAAACTTGGTGTGTGCGTTGTGAAAACCATGGTGGGTATCACCGTTGGCAGCAGCCTGCTTAAAACTTGATTAGTTGTTAAATCTAACTCAGTAAAGGGTTCATCAAGTAAAAGCAGGTCGGGCTGCACCAATAGGGCGATGAGCATCAGCACCTTAAAGCCCATCCCCTTGGAATAAGTTTTCAAAATTTGAGTGCTTAAAACAGTTGAATCCAAGCTTAAGTGCTGCGCTAGCTTATGCAACTGTCTAATATCCAATCCAACCATTTTAATTCTCAGGGTCAGGGCAACGAACTCTTCACCAGTCAAATAGCCTAGTGGTAAGACTGGTAAATCGATTAACATCCGATTATCAGGACAACCACTCACTTGCCCCTTCACAACCAAGTCCTGGTTAATGATTTTTAACAAAGTCGTTTTACCTACCCCGTTGGCTCCGAAAATTGCATAGCGACGTCCCGAATGAATGGTTAAATTCAAATCGGTAAAAATTTGCTCTGCACCATAGGCAAAGTCAACGTGTGTCAGTTGCATTATTTCAATACCCCCTCTTCGATTATGGCTGCTACTGCTAGCAAGACCAGGGCAAGCACTAGCAGGACCCATTGAGTTCGAGTGAACGGCCGCTGTTGATCGCTAATGATTGCTACCCCAATCGCCATCGCCAGAACTTCCAGTGGCCCAAAAAGCATCAGGCGTCCCAAGATTAAGGGGATGCCGTTGATAGACAGGGAAACAGCATACAGGAGCAAAAAACGAATTAAGTTAAACCAGTAAACCCCCTGCCCTAAACGATGCCAAAAGTAACCCAGTCCAACCATCGTCAACAAAACCACCGCATTATTTAGGAAAATAAAACCAGCTGCTGGCGCCATTACCGGCGTGGGATGCCGGCTAATCGATTCCGGAAACAGGACAAAAAAGACGGTTACCAGGCCCACGCCACCAAGAAAGGCGAGCCAGTAATAGACCACCAAATAGAATATTTTTTTCATAGTATCAATCCCCAATACAGGCCCAAAATCAAGGGCCCTAAGGTCGATAGTCCCGAAAGCAATTCTAAAGCCTGGTGATAGACCGGGTTCAGGTAACGGTAAAGTCCGTACTGCCAGGCAAACATCGCGGCTAGCAATCCTGCTGCAATCAATAGTTGACCAAAGTCCCATTTGCCTGACCAAGAGACTACGACAGCAACTACACCAGATGGAAAAGTCAGCAAGGCGAAAAGCACTGGCATCTGTTGGCTAAAGAAACGGGAGCGATCATCGCCCAGCAACCCTAAATAGTCATAAATCGACTGATTCAACCAGCAGCGGTTATTAAAGGGCGTGTACAGAAAGATCAGCAGGGCCACTAAAACAAGCATTAGTGGGAGGACATTCTTGGGCCAGAACCAGGCCAAGAAAATCAAATAGGACAGGAAAGGTAGGTGGGGAATATATTCGCGTTGCACAAAGTCACGGTAGGGACTGGCTAGGCGTCGCTCCCAGCTATCCTCTGGCAGGCTTAGTCTTGAAAATTTCTGCATCACCCAGCCAAGGCCGGGCCAAGCTATCAAAATCAGGATCAAAACATAGGTGGCCACCTGCCAAAGGCTGTCCTGCACACGACAGGAAGTCGCAATCAGCAACCCGCTCGCTAAAATACCTGCCACCACAGTGTGGACAAGTAGCCGGTAAACGACTGATTTTTGTCCGCAATCCTGATTAGTCAGTCGACTACCCCACCGTTCAAAACGAACCCGCAACCAAACCGGCAGACTCGCACCCAAAGCTGCGACCAATGTTACCAGGCCCTTATCGTGCAACTTCAAAGTCAAAATAAACAGCAACAGTGAGGTCGCCAGCACAAATGCAAGTACCGGCCACTGGTAATACTGCCGGAGCTTCCGCTGCCAGTTAATCTGCTGGGCAGTCGTAAAGAGGCCACTGGTAAGGTAGTCAGTTAAACCCAGTTGCTGCCAATCCTGTTGTAGCTGGGCAGTGGTGCCAACCAGCCCCAAACCAGTTAAGCCGACTAAAATCAGGACCAACAGCTCTTTGGGCCAGGGCCAGAGACCATTAATACCAGCCAGAGCCAGGCTAAACATCCCAACCATCATGGCCAACCGCAGGGCCTGGGAAACCATTAAAAATCGACCAATCGTCAGTTTAGACAGGACCTGTTGATAATAGTCAGCATAGTAAGCAGTTTTTAACAGTCGCAATTCTCGGTACCAGCTCAGCATCCTAGCCTCCCTGCATAACGTTCGCAACAACCGTACTAAAGACGGTCACTAGGACCAATACTGCGACAGTCACTGTATTTTTAGACCGCGTCAGGTCCAACTGTTCAAGGTGACTGGCCACCCAGAGTTGGTAGGCCACAAAGATTAGACCACTACCTAACCAAAGTACCCAGCGTTCTTGCCAGCCAAGCAAGAGCGACAGGTAAGTCCAAGCCACTAAGACCAGGCCCTGACTGCCATACACTTGCTTCAAAACCGCTACTTGGCAAGTCGTCCCATTAATAAGTTTGGTGATGTAGGTAAATAGAAAGCGATAAATCCCATACGTCCCAGCAATGGTGACGAGGAGCGCCAGCGTTCCGACCACCATGAAAATACCGCCATAGTCTTGCTGACGAGCACGGCTCCACAAATAAACCACTCCCAAGACTAAGTCGAGGGTGGCAAGCAAGCGATTAACATATTTACGCACAAAACAAACCTCCATGAACTTGAAAGAGGGCCCTGTGTCACCACAGGAACCCCAGAAAAGATTACAGGTTGCGGACCCAGTTAGAGTTAAGCGCCTGCTGAATACCAAATGAGAAGATGATGTTCAGAGCCATTTCAACTAAGAAACCTGGTCCCGTAATAGCTGAAACAGCGGCGGCCATGCTGGAACCAGCCTTATAAGCCCGGTACACCGCGGTAATAATTGACGATGCCTTGGCAGCACTAATACCCAGGGTAGATGCCAGGAGCGGCATGTGTAAGAAGGCCAGGAAAATACCGGTAAAGACCAGCCCCAGAGCTAGTTCCCACTTCATGTTCGCCTTAATACCATTCGCCCGCTTCAACAGGGCCTGGCCCCACAATCGATCCATTGTTGCTTGCATAAAATCCTCCAAATGATTGACTAAGTTCTGGCAGTGGTATTCCATCCGACCAAGTCTTACCACTGCTGCACCTCTTTAACCTCCTTTTGGCCGGCTACTTTAATATACGAAGGGCATCGTTGGAATTTGGTGACAAACATGCAAAAAAACAGGGCAGTTATTCCTAAAACTGCCCCGCCCTGTGCTAAACTGACCGAATAACGCTATCAGGAGAAAAACCGTGCCTAACAGCCCTAAATACCAGCAAACCGACCAAAAAATCCAAAACGTTTTCCTGCAACTAGTCCAAAAGTACGGCTACCAGAAGACATCGGTCCGGATGATTATCGCTGAATGTCAGATTAACCGGTCGACTTTTTACGCCCACTACCTGGATAAGCCGGATTTAATGGAAAAAATTCAAAATCAGCTCCTCGACCGCCTACTAAACGACCTGCCTCCATTAGATTTCCAGCTTTACCAAAAAGCCAACATGGCCTACCAACGGATTGCGGCCATGGCAGACCGAGTTTATGCTGAGCGTCAACTCTTTTCCCTCCTATTAAGTGATCAGGCCGACGGGCTTTTCGCCCAACACCTCTTGCAAAGGGCCGAGCAGGAATTTGATGCCTCTCCCCTGACTGACCACCTGGCCATCCCTAAGCCCTACCTGTTGGCCACCACTTCTAGTTTGATTATTAACCTCTTTGTCACCTGGATTCGCCGCGACTTTGCTGAAAGTCCAGCCGAATTTACGAAAATTGCCCAAAAAGTTTCGGTGACCACCGTACGAGAACTAGTTGCCAACACTGGTGATTAAAATCCAACACTTGATGGTTTTTAATGGTTTCCCTTTCTGCCGGCCAATCCTATACTTGATTTATCAATTCAAGACATAGGAGATATGAAAATGAAGTCGACATGGAAATTCATTCTAGGCCTCGTAGTTGGCCTTACGGCCCTCTTGGCCGTATTGATGACTGCCTTCTCACTGCCCGCCGTTAATTCCGGCGTCCACCAGGTGCCCATCGCCCTGGTAACTAGTGATCAGGCAACCTACGACAAGTTAGCTAAGCCATTGGAAGACAAGGGCTTTAAGGTTGAAAAGTATGCCAGCGAAAAAAGCCTGGCTGAAGGTGTCAACGAGCGCAGGATTTACGGTGGGATTGAACTATCCCAGGCCGGTGATGTCACTGTTTACCAGGCCACTGCTGCTTCCTCAGCTGTCGCCCAGGCCCTGAGCCAAATTGGAACTGGTCTGGTAACCCAGCAGAAGGCGGCTGCCACCGCCCAAATCCAAACGACCTTGCAACAGGCCACTGATCCAACCATGATTAAGACTCTGAGTGCCAAGCTTGCCGCAGTCAATGCTAAGCAGGTTAAGGTCGTTGAGCTCAAGGCCTTCCCTAAGGCTGACCCTAAGGGAACTGGCCTAGCCGCCGGTGCCCTACCAATCGCCCTGGGTGGTTGGATTGGCGCCGTCGCCATTGCAACCATGGTCAAGGGTAAGCGTCAAAAGATTTATGCCATCCTCAGCTTCGCGGTTATTGGTGGTCTCGGTCTGATTGCTGTTATCCAGTATGGTATCGGTACCTTTGATGGTAACTACTTCTACACTTCCCTGGGTGCGATGCTGGGTATCGCTGCCACTGGTTTCTTCGTCCTTGGACTCCTGGAAATCATGGGCAACGCCGGTCTCGGTGTCGCTGCCGTCCTCTTAATCCTGCTAGGTAACCCCCTATCAGGACTGAGCTCCGCCCCTGAAATGCTGCCTTCTGGTTGGGGTGCCTTTGGACAACTCCTCCCACCTGGTGCAACTGGAACCCTGCTGCGCAACATCGCCTTCTTCAATGGCAACGCCATTGCTGAACCAATCATCGTGCTTTCCTGCTACATCGTAGTTGGTGCCCTGCTCTACTGGTTCGGTAAGCGTTCGAACCAACCTGCTTAATCACAAATAAAAAAAGACCTGACATTGTCAGGTCTTTTTTCTTATATAAATGTCAAACCGACATTCATGACCAGGGCGACGACCACTAAAATTGTCGTCCCCCGGTAATCCTTGCTCAGGGCAGCGTAAATCACGGCCAGAAGAATGGTTTGTAGAATTCCGGTTGCCCAACTTGGGGCAACCCAGTTTAAAACGTTTCCCAACGCCACTAAGAGATAGGTCAATGACAAGGCGCCGGTTAGGGCCCGATAGAGCGCGCCGTATTGATGCTTAGACGATAATTTCAGTACCAGCCAGTAGACGACAAACATCAGCCCCAGTAAAATCCAGGCCACCAAAATAACAATCAAAACTTCAAAGGTTACCAGTTGAGCTGAACTGAGGTTCAAAGATGCCTGCAAATTAGACAGGGCTGACCAAGTGCTGCTATCATCAGGCAAAGTAAAAAATAGGAGCAGGTAGGCCAGCGGTACCGCCAACAGCAGGAGCCAATTTACAACTTTATGATTGTGGTTCATTAGGTCGCCACCTTTCTAAGGCAATTTTTTCCACTGGGAAGTCGCGTCGGCTGAAATCCTCAGCATGGGAAACCAGGATAATGGGCCCCTGGCCAGCTTCGGCCCGCTCAGTCAACCGGTACCAAATCCAATCAAGACTATTTTGGTCAATCCCATTTAAAGCTTCATCTAAAATCGTGAGGCCATAAGCCTGCTGACTAGCTAAGAGGGCTAAGCCGACCTTGTTTTGGTTCCCCAGGGAACTGTCCTGATAGTCCTGGTTTAACAGGTGCTGGTCCCCACCAAAGAGCAGAGATGCCCGGGCCATATCGATGGTCCCACCTAAAATGTCAGCACTGAGCCGAATATTATCGGCGATACTTAAATAGGGTAGGCCAATCCCGCTATCGGTCAAAAACAGGGTCGTTTTAGGATCCTGGTCATTTTTAATCTCACCCTGGTAATGTCGGTCCAGACCACCAATCATTCGTAGCAAGACGGATTTTCCCCAGCCATTTGGGGCCTGAAACTGGTAAATATGACCATCTGCCAGGGCCAAATCAATCCCTTCAAACAGAAGATGACCATCAATTGTTTTACTTACATTTTCTAAACGAATCATCTACCATCCCTCAATAACCGCCGCGACGGCCAGGAGTCCGACCGAGACCAGGTACCAGACCCAGTTAACCCGAACAAAGCGTCCTACCATCAACCAGCTGCGGGTCTTCACTAGAACCCGTAGCATTTTGACTGATAAATACTGAAACAAAAAAATTGCGGGAATCTCAAAAATCCCATGGGGCCATAAAGCCTGCCAAGTTGCGCTCCAGCCCACCAGACGAACATTTAACCCTAGTGCCAAGGCTTGACCCATCCAGTTCCAAATGATTAACAAGGGACTAATAACAAAGAGAACCAGGTTAACCAGCATAACTAACAAGTTATGCCAAAAAATTTCCCAGATGCGGGGCCAACCATGACCAACTGGTGCCGGTGTTCCCGGAACGGTAGCATGGGCAAAAAGCAACCAATAAAGCCCAGCCACCAGGCCGGCCAGCAAAACTAAGTCAATTAATTGCCAGGCTAAGACCCGCTGCCAACGTACTTTCATTCGATTTCCTCTACATGATATCTACCCAGGCCAAGCCGATTAGCACCAGCACCAGGAGGTACTCCTCCCAAAATTTAGGTCGCTTTTCTTGTTTAACCACCAGCTGGCGACCAACAATGGCCGTGTAAAACTGAAGGGCAATCAGAACAACCAGTGCTAGAATCCACTGTACCAAAACCCAAAAATTGCCGCCAGCAACTAGTGGCCAGGCCAAAAGTCCAACGAACACTACTTGTTGCTGACCGGTACGGGCCAGGCTACCATAGCGGACCTGCTGCCACAGAGACTGGTTGGCCAGGAAGGTAATGCGGGCAATCAGGTGCCGGTTCCCGTTGAGTATGGTCTGACAGTAAATTTCTAAAGTCACAACGTAAAATAAGACCGGAATGGTCAGAACTGGGATGGGCCAGTGCCAGACCTCCCGGGCGAATAAGCCAGCTATAATCAGCACCAGTTCTCCCAAACTGCCCCAGCTAAAGCGGCCGGCCAGCAAGCGATTAAATCCACGGCCTAGCCGTCCTTTAATCACCCGCTTGGCGGCCAGATTATCCTGATCATGCCAGTGATAGAGCACGTGACCCCAGGCTGCTAGCAAAAAGGCCAGGGTTGCCAAAGATAGCCAGGGCCAGCGGCCATCTAATAGTGTCAGGTAGCCAACCATTAAGACGGCCAATGACAACCACCGCAGCGGGGAGGCCCAAATCGAGGGCCAATTCTTAGCACTGAGATAGACCAGGGCAAAAGCTGCCAGGTTTAACCAGGCTAACAGCAATCCCCAACGACCACTCAGTGGCCCTAAGATCCACAAAATCACCGAAAAAGCGACGAAGGCATAGGTTAATGGATTCAGCCGCAGCCAAATCCAAAGCCGGTACCGCATTTGGGCTGGCCAACCGACCACCCGGTAGGCCAGGGGCATGTTCGCCCAACGACGGAGGATGGTTTGGTGCTGGAAGGCCAGGGTTAGGTAGATGAAGACTAGCAGGATTACTAGGCCAGTTGGCTGATTAAGTACAGTAACCAACCAGGCCACCAGAATACCCACCAAGGCATTGATTAAGATTAGGGCTGAATAAAGCGGTAAGTTTTGTGCTTCTGGACCCAGCTTCAGCTGCTTAGCCCAGGATTTTTGAAGTAGGGCAAACATGGCCAACTCCTGTCCAAAAGAAAGGAGCACTTAATATTTCACTAAGTGCCCGCTTTCTTCTTTTAGCTTATTTTACCAGTTGGCAGCGGCATCGTGACCATAGCGGCCCCATGCCCACTTAGCTGCCGTCAACAAGCTGGCACCAAAGCCGGCCGTGCCACCGACCACTGTCAAAACGGCGACAACTGTACCAATTGTTTCAGCGACGGAAACAACGGTCTGTGCCACTTCGTGTGACAGGCCAAACTGAGCAGCCAACATGGACTGACTGTGTGCCAAGGCCCATGAGATGGCAATCACTGCCAAAGCTGCCATAGCAACCATTACTAAGACGTTAATTTGCTTGCGCTTCATCATATTCCTACCTCCCCAAATGTGACAGCCATGCGGCTGCGGTTCTATATGACAATTTCATCTTATCACCTGATTAACACCCCGCCAATAGCTGTCACTAACCTGTAAATCAACTTTAACCAACGTAACTTTTGATACAAAAAAGCCCCAAAAATATAATATTTTGGGACTTGATTTTCATCAGGCCTCCAGGGCCTTAACTATGTCTGGTTCGATTTTATCAGGGGTGGTCATCGGTGCGTACCGGTGGATGAATTCGCCGTTGCGACCAATCAAAAACTTGGTGTAGTTCCACTTAATCGTGCCACTACCGGATTCTTTTTTCAGGTAGACAAAGAGCGGGTCGGTTTCCTTGCCGTTGACGTGGATTCGCTCAGTCATGGGGAAGGTCACGCCGTAGTGCATCTGGCAGTACTCGCTAGCCTCTTCGCCAGTGTCTAATTCCTGCTTAAACTGGTTGGAAGGTAGGCCGAGGACTTCTAGGCCGTCCTCATGGTACTTCTTATAAAGTTCTTCCAAACCTTCAAGCTGAGGGGCCAGACCACATTTAGATGCGGTGTTAACAATGAGAACCACCTTGCCCTCATAATCTTTGAGATCAAGCTTCTGGCCGCTTACCTCAGTCTCAGTAAAATCGTAAATGCTGGTCATATGAGCCTCCTTTAAATGTACCAGTATTCTAGCACTTTTAAAGCTAAAAGATTGGCTGATTTCCCGTGAAAATTAGCCTTTTTCGTCTTCCTTGGCCACCCGGCTAGCATAGTCTTGGATGAGGCGCTTGTCGCTGTCGTTTAACCAGAGCAGGTCGTCATGGTTAACGGCCCGGTCCACATCACTAAAGCGGAACCAAACTTCCAAATCATCCAAAGGATAAGCGGTCACCTGAGAATCCTGGGCAATCTGCTTGTCCAAGAAGGACTTGCTCGTATCCTCATCGCCATCATCCAGGAAGTAAGCTACGGCAGCATAATACTTTCCCAGCTCACTTGCTTCGTCAAAGTCCTTTTCATCCCCCTTAATCAGCTCGGCCAAACGGTTGCTGATGGCTGAATCATAGGTTTTTTCCATAACAAATCGCATACTATATTTTCCTTTCACTGGCAGGCGCGGTGCGAACCCTACCCTACTTACTAATCGAGACTATTATACCGATTTGAATGGTGGGTTGCCAATGAACACCCCATTGCGCGGGCTAATAATCTACTGTTCCAGGGACTACCGTTGAGGTTCAGCGCTAAAGTTCTTTTCGCCTTTCTTCAATAAGTTTATCCAGTTCCGTCAGGTCGGCCTCAGTGGCCAGGTTCCTAATAAATGATCTAGAGTAGGTACGGTATGAAAGGTACTTCTTATGTTCCTTGTTCTTCTCTGCCCACCGCTTGTTAGCCTCGTTTTGGGCTGTTGTTTTACTAGTAAATTTCGCAGGTCTACTCATCGAAATGCACCGTAGATTGCGAGTGCCAGTGATACCAATGCTAAGATTAGGGCCGCCCAGGCTACCCAAGATACTTTATTCTTCATATGTATTCATTAAAATGAGTCCGCACTGATAAGGGGTGGGCCCTACAATCAATGTTTGGAGACGCTCATTCTCTCTCCTCGTTGTTTATGTGATGCCATGTATTATATAGTAACGGAAACATTTTATAAACTTGTTTGATAATTTTTGCACACAGCGTGAAATCAAGGAAGAAAAAACAGTCAGTCCATTAGACTAACTTTTGACTAACTTTCATCCTATTTATCAGCACTAAATAGCACTACCCAGGTATTAAACCAATTGAACACAAACAAAAACGGCTACAAATCAACGTTTGTAGCCGTTTCTTTATTTTGGGTTCATGCCGACGAAAGGATTCGAACCTTCGACCCCAGGTTTACGATACCCGTGCTCTACCAACTGAGCTACGTCGGCTTGACGTCTTTGATCTTGAGCTGTCTCAAGACAACTATTATATTATCCCATCTAGGCCCTACCCTGTCAATGACTTTCCCCCTACCCAAATTAAATCTCCGTCCGGCCCAAACTGTGAAATAATAGTCCTACTGTTGGGAAGTCTACCATGAATAAAAAATCAATCGCCCTCTTTATCCTCTTTGTAGTCGGGCTCAACGTCTTGTCACTAGGTACGGTCGTCTTCACCACCGCCAAATTAGGGGTCAGCGCCCTAGTCTCCCTGCCCCTGGTCCTATCTCACATTTTGCCGCTAACCCTGGGCCAGGCCACCAGCCTGATATTCGTTATTTATGTTTCGCTGGAAATCATCCTACAGAAAAGCTTCCGCTTAAAAACCTTACTCCAACTAATCCTAGCCTTTGCCTTTGGCTGGCTGGTTGATTTCTATGGCTTAACTGTTGGGCTAGAACGCCTCCACGTCAGCCAATTTGGTCCTCAAATCATGTTAACCCTGCTGGCCATCCTGCTGACGGCTCTGGGCATCTTCATGATGGTCCAGGCCGACTTTGTCCTAATCCCACCGGATGGCCTGGTCAATGTCCTGAGTCAAAAAACCGGGCACTCCTTTGGCCAAACCAAGTTTCTCTTTGACGCCACCATGATTATGCTGTCTCTGGCACTGGGGCTGACCTTTCTTCATCGACCAGAAGGAATCGGCATTGGTACCCTGCTAGCCGTGCTCATGGTTGGTCAACTAATCCGCCTCTTTGACTTCATTCTCTTCAAATTCTTCCTCAAAGAAGAGCACAGCGCGGCATAAATAAAAGCACCTGAATCGAAAAGATTCAGGTGCTTTTTTGACTCCGACTGCCGGGCTCGAACCGGCGACAACCTGATTAACAGTCAGGTGCTCTACCAACTGAGCTAAGTCGGAATAGTTCTCTTTGCCTAAGCCACTGGCTCAGGACAACTATTATATTATCCCATCCAGCCGGAGCCCTGTCAATTATTTTCTAACTTTAAAGCTTAATCCGACGCAGTGCTGGTATCATCAGCATCACCACCAGAGAAAAGAGGTAAATCGAAGAAAAGAACATCATGACCACGGCCAGAGAAGTCTTGTCCATCATCAGGCCGATAATGGCTGGCAGGAAACCACCCAGCAGCTTCCCAAAGCAGGAAACCACGGCATTGGCCGTAACCCGGATATCAACACCGTAAAGGCGGGAAACCACCACGCCATAGCCACCATACATTCCATTTGAGAAGAAGCCAACCATCATCATGATTAGTAGCAGGGACCAGGCATTGTGGGCCAGCAGGAGTAGGTAAACTGAAGCCGCGGCCACCAGCAAGAAGATGCCAAAGGCCCAGCGGGGACCGAAGTGGTCCAGGATGGATCCAAAGGCGTACATCCCCAGCGACATCCCGACGATGGTCGCAATCATCCACAATGATGAAGACGAAATCGAGAGACCCAGCTGCTTTTGGATAATCTTGGGCAGCCAGTTCATCAGGCCGTAGTAACCACCGGTCTGAACCATCATCATCAAAATCAGACCCAGGGTTTGCAAGGCCAAGGCTGGCGTCTTAAAGACCGCCAGGATTGGTACCTTTTTCGTAACGGTCTTAGGGGCTTGCTGCCGCTGCTTTTTAGCAGCCTCGAATTCTTCGCTATCTTTGAGGTGAATGCGGACCAGGAAGGCAAAGACCACTGGTACCAGACCGACCAAGAAGAGGGCGTTCCAGCCAAAGCGGGGAATAATCAGGGCGGCCGCAAGCGCGGCTAGGATGGATCCACCCTGGCCACCGATTTGAACCAGCGACATCAATCGGCCAATTTTATGACCGGCAAAGGCCTCAGCCACCATGGTCACGCCGGCACCATACTCGGCCCCGGTACCCATGCCGACAATAAAGCGCAGCACGTAAATCGTGACAATGTCATGGGCAAAGTACATCCCAGCCGTAGCCAGGGCCACAATCACCAGGGTGGCGGTAAAGACCCGGGCCCGACCTAAGCGGTCAGCTAACATACCAAAACTCAGGCCCCCGACCAGGGTTCCCATGGAAAAGACGGTCGCAATCAGTCCTCCAGCAAAGTTAGAAATGTGCAAGGAAGCAATGATTGAGGACAGGGCAAAGGAAATGAACATCACGTCCATGTTTTCCAAGCCAAAGCCCGCCGTGGTCGACCACAGGGTCAACTTCTGGTTGCGGGTAAAGGGTTTGCGGCCTGGGACGGACTTATCCTGGGCCAAAGAAAGATCTGCCATCTTAAATATTCCTTTCAAAATGAACGCTCACAGACGTCCTTTATTTCTCCAGTGCTGCATTTACGGCAAAACACTATTAATTACTATACGGCAATTAGCGCCCCCACACAAGAATCCTTTTTTCACACAAAAAAGCCCGCGGATAATCCGCGGGCCTGATTAGCTCCGACTGCCGGGCTCGAACCGGCGACAACCTGATTAACAGTCAGGTGCTCTACCAACTGAGCTAAGTCGGAATAATGTTGCTTAACCAACTCCAATAGTATAGAAAAAGTTAAGCAATCTGTCAATTTATCGGTTTATTCAGGCCGCATGGTTGGGAACAGAACCACGTCCCGGATAGTATCGGAATCGGTTAGCAGCATAACTAGGCGGTCAATCCCGATGCCCAGTCCACCGGTAGGTGGCATCCCGTATTCCAAGGCCTCCAAGAAGTCTTCATCGATGTTTTCAGCTTCGTCGTTTCCGTTATCGCGTTCCGCGGCCTGGGCTTCAAAACGGGCCCGCTGATCGATTGGATCGTTTAGCTCAGTAAAGGCGTTGGCGTACTCAGCCCCCTTAATAAAGAGCTCGAAACGATCAGTAAAGCGGGGATCATCGGCGTTCTTCTTGGCCAGTGGTGAAACCTCAACCGGGTGGCCGTAAACGAAGGTTGGCTGAATCAGGGTGTCTTCGACGTACTTGTCGTAGAAAGCGTTAATAATGTGGCCAACCTTCCAGTACTTCTCATAAGGTACCTGGTGTTCATCGGCTAGCTTCTGGGCTTCCTCAACCGTCATTTCCGGCCAGAAATCTACCCCAGTCCGGTCCTTAATCAAATCAACCATGTGGGCCCGGGCAAAAGGCTTGCTCAGGTCAATTTCAGTGCCCTGGTAGGTAATCTTCAAATCAGGTGAAACCACCTTAGCGGCTGCCCGGAAAATCCCCTCGGTCTCGTTCATGACATCGGTGAAGTCCCAGTAAGCAGCATATGATTCCAGTGAAGTAAACTCCGGATTGTGCTTGGGGTCCATTCCCTCGTTTCGGAAAATCCGACCAATTTCATAGACCCGTTCCATGCCACCCACGACCAGGCGCTTGAGGTAGAGCTCGGTCGCAATCCGCATGTACATATCAATGTCTAGGGCGTTGTGGTGGGTCACAAAGGGCCGCGCCGCTGCCCCACCGGCCTGGGTCTGTAAGATGGGCGTCTCCACTTCTAAGAAATGGTGGGCATCCATGTACTGACGAATAGCCGCGATAATGTGGGAGCGTTCCTGGAACTTGTGGAAGGAATCTTCGTTGGCAATCAGGTCAAGGTAACGCTTGCGGTAGCGAGTTTCCACGTCTGAAATCCCGTGGAACTTATCTGGCATCGGACGCAGGGCCTTGGTTAGGTGGGTCAGGTGGGTAACCAGGATGGTCAACTCCCCGGCATCGGTCTTCATCATGACTCCCTTGATACCCAGGAAATCACCCAGATCAGCGCGCTTAATGATGGGATAGTTGTCCCCCAGGTCATCACGGCGGGCATAAATTTGAATTTTACCGGACACGTCGCGGATATCGGCAAAAATCACCTTACCGGCACCACGCTTAGCCACCATCCGACCGGCAATCACGACTTCCTTGGGATCTTTTTGGAGGTCGTCGTTGCTGACGCCGTCATATTCCTTGTGCAGGTCGCCGGCCATTGCCGTGCGTTCAAAGCGCTTTCCAAAGGGATCCAAGTGGAGGTCGTCTTTTAAGGCCTTTAACTTTTGGCGGCGGGCCACCATTTGGTCATTAAGGGCTTTCTCTTCAGCCATAAATAATAAATCCTTTCCAATCTGCCTGGGACAGGCATTTCAACGCTACTATCATACCAAATCCCCGGCAGGGCAGCAATTGCCTTAGTCCTGCTTGGGTTGGTCCTGGTCTGGACCGTCTTTTTGGTCTTGGTCCTTGGCCTGCTTAGCTTCTTTAGCTTCGATTTGTTTGATAATGTCGTTTAGTTCGGCCTCATCGAAGTAGTAGCGCTTACCAGAAAACTTACCCACAATTTCAGCCCCCTGATCTTCATCAATCATGGTCTGAATTTCCTTGGCAGGCAGGGTGGCCAGCATTTCGGCATAGGCCTCCTTGGATGGTTCGGCCGCCAGTCCGACTGGCATGACCTCCAGAGTCTCCACTTGGCCAGCCCCAAAAATATTTTCCAAAATCTCTAAGGGCGTGGCGCCATCCTTAACCATTTCACTCAGGGGCTTCATTTGCTTCAAGTCATCTTCTAACTTAGTTAACTGGGCATCAGTCACCCCGGGCAGGGCCTGAATTAGAAAGCCAACCGCCCCTTGGACCTGGTCGTCATCATCCATCCGAACGGTTACCCCAATCACGGAAGGAATCTGTTCGGACTGAGCCAGGTAATAAGTAAAGTCATCACCGATTTCACCTGAAACTAGCTGGCTCTGGCCCAGATAAGGTTCCGAATAAGGTGCCAACTTGGTGATTTGAAGGGCCCCGTTATTGCCGACGGCCTGGCCAACATCCAACTGGCCCTTGTCATCAAAGACATTTTCCAGCTGGGGGTTGGTCACATAACCACGGACACTGCCCTTGGCATCGGCCTCAGTGACCACGTTTCCGGCTGGTCCCCGGCCGGCAATCTTGGCCGCCATCCGTTCGTCACCTTTGATAGTGGCCTGGGCAGTCAGCGTCGTCGCCAGCAGGGCCCGTCCCAGAATAACCGAGGCAATGCGGGATGTGTGATGGGCAGCAGCCGCGTCGCGAACCAGGTCGGTCCCATCCAGGGCAAAGGCCCGAAAGGCCCGGTCCTTGGTCACGGTTTTAATCAATTGGTTGCTCATTACGTTGACCTCCTCACTGGTCGATTTCAAGTAAAAAAGCCGGCACAAGGCCAACTTTCTTACTTATCTTCATCATCATTTTCTTCGTCGTCTGGCGCATCATCAGGTTTCTCAGGTTGATC
This sequence comes from Lactobacillaceae bacterium L1_55_11, assembly GCA_029433155.1. Taxonomy (GTDB): domain Bacteria; phylum Bacillota; class Bacilli; order Lactobacillales; family Lactobacillaceae; genus ESL0723. The sequence goes on along the minus strand of JAQYTT010000002.1, from coordinate 280,394 downwards.
TGGGTCTTCCAGGGATTGATCCGCCTTAGGATCATGATGGTCGTAGCGCTTGTCGAATTCAGATTCCTTGGCATCTAAGTCAGCCTTGGTTTCTTCGAAGGACTTAGCGCCTTCATCGTTGTTGTTCGTTTCCTTAGGCGTAAAGGTACCAGTTTCGTAGATATCCTTAATCTGCTTTTCATCCAAGGTCTCAACCTTAAGCAGGGCCTTAGCAATGGCTTCCAGCTTATCGCGGTGCTCTTCGATGATTGCCGTGGCATCTTCGAAGGCTTCCTTGGTAAAGCGACGAACTTCCTCATCAATTAAGTGGGCCGTTTCATCAGAGTAAGCCCGGTCACCAGCCTGTTCGCTGTAACCAACACTGGCATTACCTTCTAATTGGACCATGCCCAACTTAGGGGACATACCGTAGGCCGTCACCATCTGACGGGCCAGGCCAGTAGTCTGCTGGAAATCGTTGGCAGCGCCGGAACTGGCTTCGTGGAAGATGGCCATTTCAGCGGCGCGCCCACCCATCAAACCAGCCAACTGCTCCTTAGCTTCCGAATAACGGACATTGTAACGGTCAGTCTTAGGCGTCATCAGGGCGTAACCACCAATGCGGCCACGAGGAACGATGGTAACCTTACGAACGACCGAAGCATCGGAACGAACCAAACCAACCAAGGCGTGGCCGGCTTCGTGGTAAGCCGTCGTTTCACGTTCCGTATCAGACATGCTGCGGTTGGTCTTAGCTGGACCTTGGAAAATCCGGTCCTCGGCCTCATCCAAGTCGGCAGCATCAACCTGCTTCTTGTTACGACGAGCAGCCAGCAAGGCCGCTTCGTTGAGCAAGTTTTCAAGGTCGGCACCGACATAACCAGGGGTTTGCTGGGCAATCGCCTTCAAATCCACGTCTGGTGCCAAAGGCTTGTTCTTAGCGTGGACCTTCAAGATAGCCTCACGACCATTAACGTCGGGCGCACCAACCATAATCTTACGGTCAAAACGACCAGAACGGAGCAAGGCCGGATCCAAGACATCAGAACGGTTAGTAGACGCCAGGATGATAACGCCTTCAGAGCCTTCGAACCCATCCATCTCAATCAGGATTTGGTTCAAAGTCTGCTCACGCTCATCGTTTCCACCACCGATACCAGAACCACGACGGCGACCAACGGCATCAATTTCATCAATGAAGATGATGGCTGGCGCAGTCTTCTTAGCCTGTTCAAAGAGGTCACGGACACGGGAAGCACCGACACCGACGAACATCTCCACGAAATCAGAACCTGAAATCGAGAAGAACGGCACACTGGCTTCACCGGCAACCGCCTTGGCAAGCAAAGTCTTACCAGTTCCGGGAGGTCCCTCAAGCAAAACACCCTTTGGGATGCGGGCCCCCAAGTTCACAAACTTCTTAGGTGACTTCAGGAACTCAACAACTTCAACCAGTTCTTCCTTCTCTTCGTCAGCACCGGCCACGTTGTCAAAGCGGACCTTGTTGTCCTTGGGGTCAGATGGCTTAGCCTTGGACTTACCAAAGGCGCCCATCATACCACCCTGGCCGCCTTTGCCAGATGATTGGCTCATCATGATATAGAAGAAGGCAAAGAGCAGGATAATTGGCACAATCAGGGAAAGGATGTTAATCCAAAAACCAGATGAAGGTGCCGCTTTAGTGACCATGTCCGTGTCAGTACTCTTGGCCAAAGAACTGATGTCCTTCAGGGAAGAATCGTTAGGCAAGACATTGGTCGTAAACTTAGTGGCCTTGGACTGGCTCTGCAATAAGGACTGCAGGTTAGAACTGCTACTTGAAGAGCTAGAACTTGAACCAGACTGGCGGTAAGTTCCGGTAACCGTATAAACATCGTTACCAGGCTGGACACTAAAGGACTTAACATCCTTATCACTCAAGGCCTTGACAAACTCACTGGAGCTAATGGTCTTGGTCGTGCCGCGGTCCCCACCCAGCAAGGAATAAATTCCAACAATAATTGCTAGGAAGATAAGGACATAGAAAATGCTGCTTCGGAAAAAGCCGCCATTATTGTTTCTCATTAGTTATCCTCAATTCTTAACTGTTTAGTAAACATGTAAATGGTAATCATTATTTAGCATAGACGCTAGGCTTTAAGACGCCTACGTAAGGGAGGTTTCGATAACTCTCAGCATAGTCGAGACCATAGCCAACTACGAACTCGTTGCGGACATCAAAGCCAACGTAGTCGGCGGTCACATCAACCTTACGACCACCCTTTTTGTCGAGGAGGCAGGCCACTTGAATCGACCGCGCTCCCCGCTGTGCTAGTAAGTCCTTTAGGAACAAAAGGGACTGGCCGGTATCCACGATATCCTCCAGGATAATCACGTCCCGGTCGGCCACTTCCCGGCGAATGTCAGTAACTAACTCAATCTCGTCAGAACTTTCCACGCCGCCGTGGTAACTAGAAATCTTAATGAATTCCAGGTCGGCGTATAAGTCAACCTGGCGTAAGACATCGGCAGTCCAGAGGTAAGCCCCCTTTAAAACTGATAAAAACAGGGGTCGGTGACCATCAAAATCCCGGGTTATCTGCTGGCCGATGCGGGCCGCCGCCTGATGGATTTGATCCTGGTCAAACAATACTTCTTCAATGTCGTTATTCACCGATTGCTCCTTGGGTTACCATACTAGCCATTGCTGTTCTGGGTCGACTTGGTCGGCTAATTCACTACTAAAACGCCACTTGCCACTGGGCAAACCCAGGGCAATCAACTGGTCTTGGTCTCCTTGAGTCAAAACCCATACCTGGTTTCTAAGTTGAGCAGGTACCTTCTCGTTAATAAGTAAGCGTCTTAGCGACTGGTGACCACCTGCAAAGGGCAAGTAGTCATTGGGTCGGCCGTAGCGCAATGTTAAAGATTTTTCGGGTGAGAGACCCTTAATTGCAATAGCTTTTTTGCCGGCTTTTGGCCGCTGGTCCGTCCAAATAATTGGGTGGCCCGCAAAAACTTCTTGCTCGTTCAATTTTAACATAACTGCCCGGCTATCTTGGCTTTTCTTTGTAAAGTTTTTACCACGATTTAGGGCGATCTTTTGATAGCTTTTAACCAACTGGTAACCCTGGCCCAAATCGTAGTAGCCATTGGGCCGCTCCGAGTTATCTAAGAAATTTAGCAGGGGTTTTAATTGGGTTTCTTTGAGCTGGTAAAAGCCGGCCTGGTTAAGCCAGGCTTTTAAGGTGGCTGGCCGCCAAATCACTGGGATTTGATCCCAGTGATTGGCTACCAAGGATAGGTAAGGTTTGACCGCAGCGTCAATCACGGCCTGCTGGTCGGCAATCTGCCGGGCAAAGTCGTTGATATGGTCAACTGCCCCGGCGTTTAGCTCAGCCAGGGCTGGCAAGATGTCCAGGCGCAGCCGGTTTCTAGCCGTATAATCAGGGTCCTGGTTGGTCACATCTTCCCGCCAACTCAGTTGCTGTCCTCTGGCAAAGGTTAAAATTTCAGCCCGCGAAAAATTCAGCAGCGGCCGGCGGATTAAGGGTCGAGAACGAATCATCCCCGCTAACTGAGCCAGTTGGCCGCCGCGGATTAGATTCAACAAGACCGTTTCAGCCTGATCATCAGCCTGGTGGGCGACCAAAATTGCCCCGGCCCCTTGTTGGTGAGCCAAATCTGTAAAGAACTGATAGCGAAAATCACGGGCCCGCCCTTCTAGACCGGCCCCACCGTCCCCTTTTTGAGGGTCATAGTCAACCTGCTGGTAGCCCACGCCTAACCGCTGGGCTAAATCGGCCACAAAGGCAGCATCCTGGTCACTTTCGGGTCGAAAATGATAATTCACATGGGCCACCGTGACCTGGACGCCCGGTTGAGCCTTGCAAAAAGCCTGCAAAAGCACCACCGAATCAACCCCGCCGGAGACACCGATAATCACCCGTTTTGGCCAGTTATCTTGCTTAATTGTCCTTAAAATATCTGTCATCTAATTGGATAAAAAAGCACCCGAACCGGGTGCTTTTAATATTACGAAAATAATCGCTTTAATTGCGGGTGTTTTCAGGGAGATTATAAATCAACTCCCCCTCCTTGGTGTAACCGTACTTTTCCCGCAAAATTCGTTGCAGGTAGGCCGGATCCTTGGTCCGCTTCAAGTCGGCCTGTAGACCCGAACGGGTCTTTTGAGCCGTGGCCAACTTCTGCTGGGAAGCAGTCAGCGTCTTGCTAGCCGCATGCAAACGCACCTGAGCCATCAATAGCTGCACCAGGAATAGCAAAATCAGGGCAAAGCCGACAACTTTAATCCGCTTAACCCGCCGAGCATGGGCCTTTTGGTAGTGGCGCTGAGCCGCTGACCGCCGATCCTCAGTCCGCGCAATTTGCTGGGCAATGTTGGCATTTAAGGGGGTAATATTCGGTTGTATGCTGTTGTAACTAGGCATAGCAACTCCTATCAATCTGTAACCATTCTGTCACATTCTTTAACCCCGTGCAATAAAGTTTATATTTTCTTATACAATTTAGTCATTTTCATGCCGAAAATCACGTTCATATTCCTCGGCAACGACCTCGTACAGGTCATTGGCCTCATCCTTTTTCACGATTTCGGCTAACTTCAAGACCTTCACGGTCAGGGTCTTGTTCCCAAAATGAATGGTAATGGTGTCACCGGTACCAACGTTGGCCGACGACTTGGCCACCTTGCCGTTAATTTCAATCCGTCCCTGGTCGGCGATTTCCTTGGCAATTGTCCGCCGCTTTACTAGGCGGGATAATTTCAAATACTTATCTAGGCGCATAAGGCCTCCTATTTTTCTGCTAATTGGGCAATGACGGCCAGCAAGAAGTTTCTGAGCAGGTTAAGCCAGATACTACTTTCACCAACCTCATCAACCGTGAATACCACTTGTAACTGTTCCCCATCTGCCTTAACCGAGGCCTGAAGCGGAATATCTTTGAAGGCTGCGAGGACCTTTTCACCGGGTATGGACTGGGTAAATTCGGGACTAAAGCTAACCGTCACCTGGTTCTTCTGGCGGCGAATCTGGCTAACCTGGGCCTGGTCGGCCAGGCTCTTAATCCGCCCAACCAGGAGCAACCTAGCGACCGCATCTGGCATTTCACCATAGCGGTCGAGCAAGTCTTCCTCTACCTGCTCAAAATCTTCATCAGTCTGCGCTGCCCGAATTTGGGCATAGAGGTCAACCTTTTGACTGCTGTCAGCGACATAATCATCTGGCAGATAAGCCAAAACCCCAAGGAGCAATTCTGCATCGGTCTGGGGCTGGTCATCGGCGCTAGTCTTCCCCTGCTTCTTAGCGACGGCATCCTTTAACATCTGCGTGTAAAGGTCATAACCGACCGAATCGATAAAGCCGTGCTGCTGCTTGCCTAGCAGGTCGCCGGCCCCACGGATACTCAAATCCCGCATGGCAATCCGGAAACCAGACCCCAGCTCGGTAAAGTCGCGAATGGCCTCCAGGCGCTTTTCGGCTTCAGGATTTGGCGTCCGGGCAAAGGGATAAGTGAAGTAGGCGTAGGCCAGCCGGGCCGAACGACCCACCCGACCCCGCAGCTGGTAGAGCTGAGAAAGGCCCATGTGATCGGCGTTTTCCACAATCAGGGTGTTGGCGTTGGGGATATCAACCCCGGTTTCAATAATGGTGGTTGTCACCAAGACATCGTACTCGTGGTTCAAAAAGTCATAGAGAATACCCTCTAGCTGGGTTTCACTCATCCGGCCGTGAATCACGGCCACCCGGGCATCGGGCACCAGGTCCTGGATTTGACTAGCAATTCGCTCCAGGTCGGCCACCCGGTTGTGCAGGTAGAAGACCTGACCATCACGGGCGATTTCCTTTTCAATCGCATCCCGGACCACCAACCAGTCAGCTTCCAAGACGTAGGTCTGAATTGGAAAGCGGTTAGCCGGCGGCGTTTCAATCACCGACAGGTCGCGGGCGCCAACCATGGCCATGTTTAAGGTCCGTGGGATTGGAGTAGCAGTTAGCGTCAAAACATCGACGTCAGCGCGTAAACGTTTCAAGCGTTCCTTGTCCTTAACGCCAAAGCGCTGCTCTTCATCAATAATCAGGAGTCCTAAGTCGGCAAAGGCGACGTCCTTACTGAGCAGGCGGTGGGTGCCCACCACGATATCAAGTTCGTGGTTTTTAAGCTGGTTAACGACCTTGCGGTTCTGGGCAGCGGTCTGGAAACGGCTTAAAATCCCAATCCGAATTTCTGGAAAATCAGCAAAACGAGCCATGATGGTCTCGTAGTGCTGCTGGACCAAGATGGTCGTTGGAGCCAGGAAGGCCGCCTGTTTACCGGCATGCACGGCCTTAAAGACCGCTCGCAGAGCCACTTCAGTCTTACCAAAACCCACATCGCCGACCAGCAGCCGGTCCATCGGCCTTAGCTTTTCCATATCACCCTTAATTTCGGCGATACTCCGGATTTGATCCGGCGTTTCGGGATAACCAAAGCTGTTGTCAAACTTCACCTGGGCTAGGTCATCCGGCGGAAAAGCAAAACCTTGCTTGGCTTCCCGCTGGGCGTAAAGGTCCAATAAATCGTCAGCGATGCCTTCAATCTTAGCGGCAACCTGGCGCTTGGTTTGCTGCCACTCACTGCCGCCCAACTTGTTTAAGCGGGGGGCCTTAGCGGCGTCGGATGCGCCGACGTATTTTTGAATCAGGTTTAGCTGGGTAACCGGTAGAAAAATCTTGGCGTTTTTCTGGTAGGCAATCGTCAGATAATCCTGCTTACCACCATCAACATCCAAGGTTTGCAGGCCTTCGTAGCGACCAATGCCGTGGTTAACGTGAACGACGTAATCACCAACCGATAGCTCGTTATAACTTTTGATTCGTTCCGCGTTGGGCAGGTTATGGGTCTGACGGCGGACCGGCCGACGGGCGTGCTTAAAGAGTTCCCGCTCGGTGAGAACGGTCAGCTGTTCCCGGGGCCACTCAAAGCCAGCCGACAGGTCGGCAATTAGGAGCTGGACCTGGTGGGGCACAATCTCCGCCTGGATATCGACTTTCAGGCCAAAGTTATCCAGGGACTGCTGCAGGTTCTCGGCCCGCTCCCGGTCTGAAACTAGGATAACCACCGTGGTCCCCTGCCCCTGGGCATGGTCCAAATCGGTTTTAAGCGCAGGCAGCTGACCGTAGTATTGGTTGGCCGGTCGGGTGGTCACCTCTTCAATCTGGGTAAACTTAATCCGGTTTAAGCCGCGCTGGAAGTTGGCCAGGTACAACTGAGGTGCTGCCAACTCGGTTAAGCGGGTCGCCAAATCAGCCCGCAGAGAGAGCTTGGGGAGCAGCTGGTAGGTTTTGACCTGCTGATCAAACCATTCCTGGTTGCGCTGCCCCTGCTCTAGGTTGGCCTCGGTCAACCGTGCCCACTCGTCTAAGACAACCAGGGCTGGGGCTTTAAAGTAGTCCCAGAGGGTCGTGGTTTTTTGGAAAAAGTAGGGCGCATAGGGCCAAACGGTGTTATCGCGACGGTGTTCCGCCAGAGCTGTTTGAGTCGGCGCAAAACCTTCCGTTGCGTACTTTTTCTCGACGCCAGCCAGCTGCTTGCGGAAGTCGACAAAGTCAGCTTCGATGGCCTCTTGGCCCCGCTGGTAGTCATCGTTAGTGACCACAAAGTCGGTCGCTGGACCAAACTGGATTTTTTCAACCTTTTCCACACTGGTCTGACTCAACGGGTCAAAGACCTTAATCTGGTCTAACTCATCATCAAAGAAATCCAGGCGCCAGGGCTGGTCAGCCAGGGGCGCATAGATATCAATGATGGAACCACGTTGGGAAAATTGACCGGGGGTGTCGACCAACTTGGTCGGCTGGTAGCCCATGGCGACCAACTTCTCCTTCAGCTCACTAAAGTCGTAGGTCTGACCGACTGCCAAAGTTAACTGGGCCTGATCAAAGTCAGTTACCTGGGGCAAATAACGGGTAAAACCAGCAATGTCGGTGACAACCACCGGATTATCAACCTGGCGCAAGGCGGTCAGGGTTTGGAGCCGTTGCAGGCGGAAATCAGCTGAGCTAACCGCTAGTTCGGAGGCCAGGGCCTCTTCGGCCGGAAAGGCATAGACTGGGTCCCCGAGTAGGTTTTGCAGGTCCTGGTAAAGAGCATCGGCATGAGCCTGAGTATCGGTTAAGAGCAGCATTGGTTGGGGCTTAGCCTGATAAAGGGCCGCCACGGCGGCCGGCTTGGCCGTCCCGTTAATCCCCAGTAGGAGCTGGTGACTATCGGCCCCTTCCTGGTCCTTTAGATTTTGAATTGTGGGGGTTTGTTTTAAGAAATCAACTAGGGTCATGACTATCCATTATAACGGTTACTCAAATCGGCCACATCAGCCCCGGCAATCCAGGCATCGATGGCCTCATCACTACGGGTTAACATGTCATCGACCAATTTCATTTCGGCCGGGCTGAACTTGCCTAAAACATAGTTAATGACGGCCTGCTTTTCGTGTTGGGGATGACCAACGCCGAACTTCAGGCGCAAGAAGGCCTGGGTATCAGTATGGACCATAATACTCTTTAAGCCGTTGTGGCCGCCGGCGGAACCCCGCTGGCGGAAACGGAGCTTGCCCAAAGGCAGGTCCATATCATCAACTAAGATTAGGACATCATCAATGTGGGCCCCGTAAAAGTCCAAAAAGGCCCGCACTGCCTGACCGGAATCGTTCATGTAGGTCGTTGGTTTAACCAAAAAGACCCGTTCCCCATCGACCACGGTATCAGCTGCCTGGGCATAGAGCTTGGTGCCGGTAAAGCTAAGTTGGTGGGTCTGGGCGTAGTGATCCAGGGCCATGAAGCCGATGTTATGCCGGGTGCCGTCATATTTGACCCCGATATTACCTAAACCAAAAATAAATTTCACAATTTGCCTCCCACGCTTCACAAATAATTAATGTAGACAACACATTATAACACGCCACCTTTGGCCCTTTGTGCTATTATGAAACTAAGTGCTTTTCACTTTTTATGATAAAAAAATTAGAGGTTCCCATGTTTCCGAAATCCCTGGTCATCCCCAAAGCGCAACTCACCACCATTACCGAAGATACGACGATTCAAGAAGTCTATGAAATCTTCAACCGGCCCGAAGAAGCGCACAGCCGGACCATCCCCATCCTAGACCAATCTGGTCAATTATTCCGGGGTAATGTTTATAAGCAGCACGTCTTTGAAGCCGTGGCCAATGGGGAAGATTTATCCCAGCCGGCAACCGCCATCATGCGTAACTCGACCAAGTTCATTTTTACCAACAGTAAATTCTACGAGGTCTTTTTCGCCATTCGCGACCTGCCCTTCATCGCCGTTTTGGATGAGGACCACCATTTTTACGGAATTTTCACCCACAGCACCCTGATGGACCTGCTTTCCCAGAGCTGGTCTTTGGAAAAAGGCGGCGTGGCCCTCTCAGTTCGAACACATGAGATGCGGGGGGACTTGGAGAAAATTTCTAAGACGATTACCCGCTACACCAACATCGAGTCAGTGCTATCCATCCAGGCCGATGAGACGACCAGCCTGACCCTGATGTTCACCCTCCCCCTGACCATCGAGGACCCGCAGTTAGACAAGCTGATTCAAAAGCTGAACAAAAAACATTTCCAGGTTACCAATGTCGAAAACCTGAGCCAGTTTAAGTAAAATAAAAGCCCCTTTCGGGCTTTTTTGCCTAAATTGGATCGGCAACATGCTAACGCTCAGCGATTTACTTGGGAGACTTTTGGGTACTAAACCATGCAAACCTCACAGAAGCACTCTATCTTAGCGCTGATTTTGGGCAGCGCCCTACTGTTTGGCGTACTAGTTAACCTTAAGGTGCCAAATGGTACCCTGATGACCTTAGGTGGCCTGGTCGGTCTCCTACTGGTTTTTTTATTGCGGAAAACCTTGGCCGGTATTAGCTCTAAAACGGCCAAGCGGTTAGTTTATCTGCTCTTTGCCCTGATGATTGTGGGGCAAATCCTGGTGATTCACTTCATGCCAGTCACCATTTTCCGCGATCCCTACCGCATCCTGTCGCAGGCCGGCCAGATGGTAGCTGGCGATTTTTCTTGGCATACGACCTACTTCTGGCGCTATCCCAACAACATCCCCATCGCCTACCTACTGTACGGTTGGTTTAGCCTCACCAATTTATGCCACTTAGACAATAACGTGGCAATCAGCCTGCTATCGCTGTTGATGCTGGACGGCTTTATCGCCCTGATCCTTAGAACCATCTGGCAGATTAGCAAACGCACCACCCTTTTGTTAGGCGCAGCTGCTTTTTTCATGTTGACGCCCTTCGCCTATACCTACTACCTGCAGGTCTTTTACAGCGATTTGCCCAGCATGCTCTTTTTACTTTTGATTTTCCGGGCGGTTTACTTCTGGCAGGACGGCTCGCGGGCAGTTAAAATTAGCCGGGCGCTTGGCCTAGTTATTGTCTCCCTGCTGGCCTTTTTAATTAAGTCCAATGTGATTGTCCTGGCACCAGCCTTCCTGCTGGTGATTGTCATTGTCGCTATCCGGCAGAGGCGCTTGGTCAGCTACCTGACGGTGCCCTTCGTTTTGATCGGCCTGGGCTTTGGATTGTCGCTGCCAGCTACCGATGCTATTTACCAGGCCAGCCACTACCAAAAACAGGACCGCTATGAATTTCCGCCTAGTCACTGGATTGTGATGGGCTACAACGAAAAAGAAGCCGGCAAGTACGCCGACAGTGACGTTGATAAGGATGCTAATTTACCGTCCGTCGCCGCGCGGCAGCGCTACGATATCCAGGCGGTCCAGCATCGCTTTAAAACCTATGGTTGGAAACGACTAATCAAACTCTGGTTGATTAAGTTAGCGGTTTTGCTGGACGTGCGTGATATCCAAAGCTGGTATAACGCCGGCTTCCGCCAGGCCCCCGCCTGGTACCAGCAGCACTGCCACTTCTACGACCGCCTGCAATCCATGCTGTACTACCTGGCCAACATGGTCCTCTTTATTCTGCTTGGCCTGCGTCTCCAGTCCTGGAAAATAAATCTCAGCAACCGCCGTGACCAGGTCACGCTCCTACTCATCACCACTGTTCTGGGCTACCTATCTTTTCATGTCTTCCTTTGGGAAGTTGAAAACCGCTATGGCCAGCTAATTTTACCGATCCTATGGTTAATTTTAGCCTTCCTACCAAGCCGGCAGACTGGCTGGCAAATCAGGCAGGGCTGGTTGAAACCGGTTCTATTTGCGGGCATTGCTGTTGTTGGGGCCGGTGGCCTAGTCACCCTGACCGATGCGGTTGAAAAGGGCGAGCCGGAAGACTTCGTGGTGGCCGCCCAGCGCAGCCAGCTCTCTTCGATGTACAACAGTAAACCCGACAAGATTAAAGCCGGCAGTACGATCTCACAGGGCATTTATTTCCACCGGCCCGTGAACCTGTTTTACACGCAGATTTACTTTAATTCGCCACTGGAAACCGTCCTTCAAAACGACGACACCAAGCAGGTTTATCAGCTGCGTCCCACCAAAAACGATGATATCTTCTGGACCAGGACCAAGTTGCCAGCCGGCCACTACCACCTAATTGTCCATAATCAGACTGACCGGACCCATGACATCGAGATTGTTAAGACTACCCGTTACAAGGTTGCTGGCCAACCATTAGAAGTTAACGGCCAGGCCCAGCCTAATCAGTCCTTTATTTATACCGCCCTCGACCGAGTAAAAAAGCCTCAACCAAAACGTTGAGGCTTTTTATTTTAAATCAGGGCTAGCAGCAGGCAGACGGCCCAACTGAGCATGACAATGATTAGGTTTTTAATGATTAGGATAAAGTGCTTTTCTTTGATTGGTTCTCGGTTAAAGCGGTTAATATTCATCACTACCAGGGGCAGGAGGGCCCAGGTGCCCAGGCAGAGCCAGGGTAACCAGCCCACCAAGACCAAGACCGCTAGTTCAACGTAGGCAATCACGGCCCAGGCTAGCAGCATCCGCTTGGCATTAATAGTGCCCAGATAATAAACAATGGTGTGGCGACCGTTTTCAATATCCTCATAAATGTCAGCGATGTTGTTGGCCAACATGATACTGGCAATCATTAGCACCAGGGGTAAGCTGACTAAGAACCACTGGAGTAGGATGGCGCCAGTCAGTTGAATGCCAGTGTTTACATAGAGCTGGGCCACCAGGATAAAGTAACCCATGGTCACCCCTGAGACCAGCTCCCCAAAGGGCGTATTGGTGATTGGCTTGGGACCGGCCGAATACAAATAACCAATGGCAAAGCTGAGGAGACCAATTACCCAGGTCACCAGCCCGGTTCTTAGGGCCACTAGAATGCCAGCCAGGGCCGCAATGATACCCAAGGCCAGGGCGACCTTCAAGACGGTTTTTTCCGTCACTGCCGGCCCATCAGTCCGGGTACCGCTTTCGCGAATAAACTCGTTGCTAACCTGGCGCTTATTATCCTCGTAACGGTTAAAAGTATTGACCGCCAGGTGGGCGCCCACGGCGGCCACGGTCAGCAAGATGGTGTTGGGCCAGTTGACCAGGTGGTAACGCCAGAGACTGTACAGTAGTCCGATTAGGAGTGGCGCAAGACTGGGAATCACCACCCGGATTTCAATCAGGTCAAAGAATTGTTTGATACGCACGAGATTGCCTCACTCCGCTGCCTTGACTTCAGCCTTAGCTCGTTTTTTGGTTGGATCATAGGGGGTAAAGCGAATTTCCCCCTTGAGGTATTCGGCCACGTAAATGTCACGGATATTCTCGTAACCAGCCTCTTCGACCTTCTGTTCCAGCCAATCCTCATCCTTGCCAATGGCATCCAAAACATCGTCGTTGGCCTGACCATCGTAAATGATAGGGTACTTAGGGTTTTGATCACCATAATTGATAACCGTCAGCTGACCGTTTTGTTCCAGCACGGCCCGCTTAACCTTGGAAACATCGTAAACGTCTTGTTCACGAAGCTTAAACATCAAATCAGAAGCCGACATGCCGGCCTTTAAGACCGTATCAATCATGATATGACCGTTTTCAATAATCGCCTTGGGTTCGCCATCAATAATAACCTTGGCCAGGTGATTGTGCTCCTTTAAGAACTTCAGACTCATCACTAGCAGGGTCCAGATAATCAGGACCACTACGAACTCAAAAACAGTGACGTTATCGGAGTAAATCGTACCACCGATAATACCACCAAGGACATAGTTCTGAACCTGGTCCAAGGCGTTAGATGGGGCCAGGTTGCCCTTCCCCATGATATTAATTTGGATAATTAAACCAATTAAGCCAATCCCAAGCTTGTAGATAATCGGTAAATAGACACTCATTGCACGACCTCCACGTTGTCATTTAACAGGTAAACCCGCTGCAAACTATAGGACTGCTTGTCCTTGCTGAGGTTCATGCTGTAATACTTGTTGCCAATCTTAACCAGTAGGCCGTCGGTAAAGGCCGTCGTGTTGAAGTAAATTTTACTGGTTTTGACGTTTTGATCCTTAGCCACCTGTTTGGCAAAGGCCCCCATCTGAGACTGCTGGGAACTTTTCGCCTGGGCCTGCTGGTAGTCGGTGTATTGAACACTGGCCAAAAGCAAGAAGAGCAACAGGGTAATAATCGTCAAATCCCGGTAGCGGATATTTAACCGGTGGGTAAATGATGCAAAGACGCCCACGGCTAAGAGAATAAAGGTAATCCCAAGTAAGATAAACCCGACCGTGTTGGTCAGGTTACTTTGTTTAGACAGATAATCTGCGCTATAAAATGTCATCTTTTCCGTGCCTCCATAGCAACCATTTTAGCATAGAATCACACCACCCGGGCGTGCCAGCCAAAGCTTGTCCAGCTCAATTTCAGGGCATAAAAAAAGCAGCTTCACAGCTGCTTTTTTCAATTACATCATGCCAGGCATTCCCTGCGGCATTGGGGCTGGGGCAGCATCTTCCTTAGGCTGCTCAGCAACAACGGCTTCAGTCGTCAACAAGAGGGCTGAAACTGAGGCGGCATTCTGCAAGGCTGAACGAGTAACCTTGGTTGGGTCAACGATTCCAGCTTCGATCATGTCCTCCCACTTATCAGTGGCAGCGTTGTAACCAACACCTTCCTTCTGCTCCTTAAGCTTGTTAACAATGACTGAACCTTCCAAACCAGCGTTTTCAGCGATTTGACGAACTGGGGCTTCCAGGGCCTTGACCACGGTGTTAACCCCGGTCAAAACATCACCCTCAGCCTTGACGGCCTTAACAGCATCAATGGCGTTTACCAGGGCAGTTCCACCACCAGCAACGAAACCTTCTTCAATAGCGGCCCGGGTAGCGTTCAAGGCATCCTCGATACGGTACTTACGTTCCTTAAGCTCAGTTTCCGTAGCGGCACCAACGTTAACAACGGCAACCCCACCGGCCAACTTAGCCAGACGCTCTTCTAACTTCTCGCGGTCAAAGCTTGAAGTCGTGTCAGCGATTTGCTGCTTAATCGTAGCAACTCGTTCGGCAACGGCCTTCTTGTCACCAGCACCTTCAACGATGGTCGTGTCATCCTTAGTAACGTTAACCTTGTTAGCTGAACCAAGTTGTTCAACGGTTACGTCCTTCAGGTTCAAACCAAGGTCATCGGTAATCACAGTACCACCAGTCAAAATGGCGATATCTTCCAACTGGGCCTTCCGGCGGTCACCAAAGCCAGGGGCCTTAACGGCAACCACGTTGAAGGTTCCCCGCATCTTGTTCAATACCAAGGTTGGCAGAGCTTCACCGGTGATATCATCGGCGATAATCAACATTGAACGACCTTGTTCAACAACCTGCTGCAAGACTGGCAGGATGTCTTGAATGTTAGAAATCTTCTTATCCGTAATCAGGATATAAGGGTTTTCCAGGTTAGCTTCCATCTTATCGTTGTCGGTAACCATGTACTGTGACATGTAACCACGGTCAAACTGCATACCTTCAACGACGTTTAAGGTCGTTTCAATTCCCTTGGATTCCTCGATGGTAATAACCCCGTCATTACCAACCTTTTCCATCGCTTCGGCAATCAGCTTACCAACTTCTTCGTTAGCGGCTGAAATCGAAGCAATCTGAGCAATCTCATCTTGGGTGCTAACGGTGTGTGACATCTTGTGCAGCTTATCAACTGCTGCTGCCGTAGCCTTTTCAATTCCAGTCCGGATACCAACTGGGTTAGCACCGGCCGTGACGTTCTTCAAGCCTTCACCAACGATGGCCTGGGCCAGGACCGTGGCAGTGGTGGTACCATCACCGGCGATATCGTTGGTCTTTGAGGCAACTTCAGCTACCAGCTGAGCTCCCATGTTTTCGAAGTGGTCTTCTAGTTCAACCGCCTTAGCGATGGTAACACCATCGTTAGTAATGGTTGGTGAACCAAAGGACTGCTCCAAGACCACGTTGCGTCCCTTAGGACCAATGGTCGTCTTAACGGTGTCGGCCAGCTTATCAACACCGACCTTCATCTTTGAACGCGCTTCTTCAGCAAATTCAATATCCTTAGCCATGAATTTAATAACTCCTTTTACAATGTGAACTTATCTAGTAAATATTTAGTGGTAATTAATGGTCGCCACTGTTAGTAATGCATTCCCTGTCAGAAATGATTACTCAACAATCGCAACGAGGTCTTTTTCGTGAAGAGCCAGATACTTCTGTCCTTCGTAAGAAACCTCTTGGCCAGCGTACTTATCGAAGAGAACCTGGTCACCAGGCTTAACGGTTAATTCATGCTTACTACCATCAGCAGTCAGCAAGCCATCACCAACAGCTAAGACCTTACCCGTTACGGGCTTTTCATCGGCACTACCTGCAATGACAATGCCACCAACGGTCTTTTCACCTTCTTCAGCAACTTCAATAATTACGCGATCACCCAAGGGCTTTAACATTACCTGCACCTCCATTAATGGTTAAAATCATTTTTCATCAGTTAGCACTCTATAACATCGAGTGCTAACTTTCACCTATAAGTATACCACAGCTGCAAGAATTGTCAAAAAATTCACTTAAAATTTGGCCAAATTACTTCAAGTTGAAACCCTTACGCTGGACGTACTCTGTCAGTTCAGACGAGGGGTTGGCTTTCGCAAAGAGACCCAGGTTGTGCTCGGTCCAATCCTTGTCCATCCCCCGTGTCTTATAATACGAGCGCATGGTCTGATTGTATTCATCAACCGCACTTTCCATTTGGGCCTGGTCATACTTGCCTTCCATTAAGCTGCCAGCCAGGGGCAACTTTGGCTTAATGCCAGGGTTTTGATCCGGATAACCCAGCGAGAAGCCCATCACTGGCTTAACCAACTGTGGCAAATCTAACTCACGCTCGTATACTTCATAGGCGCGCATGACTCCAGCCATGGTCACCGTTCCCAGTCCGAGGGCCTCGGCCGCAATCTGAGCCCGGCCCAGGGCGATGGCCGCACTAACGACCCCGCCTTCTAGCATTTGGTAGTGGCTAATCTTTTCGATGGCCATCTTCCGCTGGGCTTCATCTAGACCAATTAAGTCCTTGTTAAAGTCAACTGTGACTACAAAGAAGCGAGTCGCCGTCTCGATGTATTTCATGCCAACGATTTCGCTAATCTCAGCCTTGATTTTTTGATCAGTGATTTCAATGAAGGTGACCGGTTGGTAGTTTTGAAAATTCGGACCAGCCGTGGCCGCCGTAATAATCTCAGCCACCTGTTCATCAGTGACCGGTTGGTCAGTGAAGGCCCGAATCGACTGGTGGGCGCGTAAGTGATTTAAAATGTGGTTGTCCATAGCATTAACTCCAATTTTTAAAATTTTGCTTGGGTAATATGTTACCCTATTTGTATCTACAAAGGGAGGAAGACATGGAATTCAGTGCGCCGCGGGTTGGCCTGCGGACTTTAAAAACCGGCCTATGCGTCATGGTTATTATCATCGCCTTCCACTTCCTCCACCGACCACCCTTCGTGGCCTGTCTGGCAGCGGTTTTTGCCATGCGGGAAAGCTGGGAAAATACCCTCCACTATTCCAAAATCCGCCTGATGTCCAACAGTGTCGGCGGTTCCCTCGCCCTGGTTTACTTTATTATCCGCCAGGAGGGCCACAACGCCCCCTGGGTCTCGATGGTTGTCTTACCCATCCTGGTGGTTATCACCATCGTGGTCCTAGACAGTATCAACTACAATAACGGCGTGATTGGTGGTTTAGCCGCCCTACTTATGATTTCGCTGACCATCCCGCTGGGCGCCACGATTGACTACGTCTTTGAGCGAATTGTGGACACCTTTATCGGGGTCCTAATTGCCATTGCCATTAACGCTCCCGGGGCTCCCCGAGACGTAGAAAAAGCAGACGATTAAATCTGCTTTTTTTAGTTTAAATTCAATTTAGTTTCGATGGTTTTTAAGACCCCATCTTCAGTGTTGCTGGCCAACGCCTCAGTCAATCCCTCATCCTTCAAACTGGGCAGGGCGTTTGGCATCAGATAGGCGTTGGGATATTTCTTCAACATTTCAAAGTCGTTGGCATTATCACCAAAGACCATCACCTCGTCATTTTTAACATGGTAGAGATCCTGGAGAACCTGCAGACCGGTTCCCTTGTCAACGCCCTTGGGCAAGATATCGACGGAGCCAAAGCCAGAACCAGTGGCATGGAGCTGGTCCCCAAAGGTGTCCTGGATTTCTTGGACGTGCTCTTGAACCTCGTCATGGGGCCAAACAAAGGTCACCCCCAGAATGGGATCATCGACCTCAACAAACTTTTCCACCTGGTGAACCTCAGGGTAAAACTCAGCCACCATCTTGCGAACCCCGTCACTGGCATGGTTGGACACGTAAGTGCCATGGTCCCCACTTAAAATCACCAGATTGTCTGAAGATGAGGGGTTGTTGGCGTTCCAGAAAATCACATCCTGGACCTGCTGGTGGGTCAGGTGGACGCTGAACAAGTTCCGGTCACCAGTAGCCACCACGGAACCGTTAGCGCCAACATAGTTAATCTTGCCACCCTTTTTAGCGACCGGCGCAAAAATCTCCCGCAAGTTAGCAACCTGTCGGCCAGAAGCTGCCACAAACTCAATCTTTTTTTCAGTTAATTGGGCCAGCACCTTTTCAAAACGGGCCACATCGTAGTGGTCATTGTCTCGGAGAAAGGTACCGTCCATGTCGGTGGCAATCATTTTGATCGTCATTTTTGCACTCCTTTACTGGATTAGTCAGCGGTCTAGGGCCGAGCATAGTTTGATAATTATAGCACAATATCGTTATAAATAAAAAACGGCAAACGCCGTTTTATTGAAACTGTTTCAAATATTCATCATAGCCGGCCTGGTCAATCACCCAGTCCAACTCACCGATGTATTCGGCGTGGGGATCATGGTAGGCAAAGCCGTGCTTAAACTTATACAGACCATCACTAGGGTCAAAATCACCAACCCCACCAAAGTCGTACTCCACCTTGCCCAGGGAAAGACCCCACTTGAGCATCTCCCACTGGACGGCATAAGGGGCATAGTGCTTGGCATAACGGCGGTCGGAACCGGCATACATGTACCAGATTTCATCGCCATAGCTAAAGCCAATCCCACTAGCAATCACCCGGCCTTCGAAATGGGCCAAGAAGACCTTGAAGTAACCGGTCCCCTGCCAGAGTTCCTGCATCCGCAGGAAATAATCGATGGGCCGGTGTGTGATGTGCTGAGAAGCTGCCATCATGGTGTAGGTTTCAAAGAAAGCCTCAATGTCGCCCCGACTATCACCACTAGTGACCGTTACGCCATCCTTGGCGGCCCGGCGAATTTGGTTACGATAGTCGCGCTTGAAGTGGTGCATTAGACTGTCTTCATCGGTGATAACCTCGGCACCATCGCCGCGGCCATCATAATAGAGGACCATGTTCTTACGAGGCTGGATATTACCGTGCATCTTAGTAATCTGCCGGTTACGGGTCTGAAAACCAGCATCCCGGTAAGCCTGGTCCAATTCATCTGAATAAGGCATCTCCGGGTCTAGCCGGATTAAAAAGACATTGTCTGGTAAGTTAGCCTGGGCTTCTTGGACTAAGTCCTTGACCAGGGCCACGTTATCCACGTCGGCAATCGGCCCCCGGCCAGCATAGGCCAAGAGCTTACCCGGCACAGCCTCAATCGTTAGGACCGACAAGACCGCGTCAATCTTGCCATCCTGTTCATGGTAGATATAAAGATGGCCCCAGTTATTTTTCAACTGACCCCACAGTGGGTCCTGGGTCACCTGACCACGCGGGTCCTGGCGAACAAATTCTTGGTATGCGGCAACCTTCTGGCTGTCATTTAAATCTAGAACCGGCATGCTCTCCTCAGTTCCCGGTCGTGATTGAACCGTAGTTATCGATGAAGTAAATCAAAGTTTGCAATTCGTTGGTCAAGTCGACGTTTTGCACGCGGACGCCAGCGGGTACAGTCACCCGGACCGGCGTAAAGTTCAAGATACCCTTAATCCCAGCCTTAATCAGCTCGTCAGTAATATCCTGGGCCACTTCCTGGGGCACCGTCAAAATTGCAATGTTAATCCGCTGAACCCGGATTTGTTCCTGCAGGTCGTCCATGCTGTAAATAGGCACACCGGACAGGACATGACCAATCCGCTCTGGGTTCACGTCAAAGGCGGCTGCAATCCGCATATTTGATGACTGGTGGAAGTTGAAGTTCAACAGGGCCTGACCCAGGTGACCGACCCCAATTAGGGCCACGTTAATCAGACTATCCTGGTCCAAGACCTTAGAGAAGAAGTCCAACAAGGCCTTCACATCATAACCATAGCCACGTTTACCCAGGGCACCAAAGTATGAAAAGTCACGCCGAATCGTGGCGGCATCAAACTTAATTGCATCGCTTAATTCTGAGGACGAAATCCGTTCAGTGCCGGCATCGTTTAAGAAGGTCAGATAGCGAAAATAAATTGGCAGCCGCTTAGCGGTCGCTCGAGGGATTTTGGGTTGTTCGGTCATAATAACACTCCAGAATTTTTAGTAAAAATTTACTTTGTGAATTTTTCCATCTCTCATTATACCATAAGAATAGGAATGATGAGGTAATAACCTGATAAAATTCACAAGCCAAAGTGCTTAAGACCGCTCAAAATCTAGGCCTGGTTCGGTATTCAAAGTTAAATCAGCAAAGCGATTTTCCTTATAATTCCAGTAACCCGCTGCCCCAATCATGGCGGCATTGTCACCGGTGTAGGCCAGCGGTACCGGAATAAATTTAGTTTGCGGGAATTGCTTGAGTAAGTCGGTTAAGGCGGCCCGCAACTGATGGTTGGCGGCCACCCCGCCGGCCAGGATAAAGCTACGGACTGGATAGTTTTCCAGGGCCCGCTTGGTCCGACCAAGCAGGGCAGTCACGACTGCATTTTGAAAGGCGGTCGCCACATCATCGGCGTTAATGGCTTCGTGCTTTTGCTCGGCATGGTGGACATAGTTAATCACGGCACTCTTTAAGCCGGAAAAGCTAAAGTCATAGTTGTCCTCGTGGGCCATGGCTGTGGGAAAGGAAAAATCAGGCTGGCCGCGCTGGGCCATTTCATCAATGGCCTTACCAGCGGGATAATCCAGGTGGAGCAGGCGACCCACCTTGTCAAAACTCTCGCCGGCGGCATCATCCCGGGTTTCACCGAGGACTTCAAACTGGTTCTCCTTAGGCATCAGCACCAGTTCCGTGTGACCACCGGAAACCATCAAGGCCAGGGCCGGGTATTCAATCGGCTGGTTAAAGTTGGCTGCTGCAATGTGGCCGGCCAAATGGTTAACCCCAATCAGGGGCAGGTCGTGGGCCATGGCAAAGGTCTTGGCCCCCATCAAGCCCACCAGCAGGGAACCAACCAGGCCGGGCCCATAGGTCACCGCCACCGCGTCGATGTCGGCCGGAGTCAGCTGAGCCTGATCAAGGGCGTCATCTAGGACCCGGGTAATCCACTCCAGGTGGTGGCGGCTAGCAACTTCGGGCACAATTCCGCCAAAGCGTTGGTGGGAATTGATCTGAGTGGCCACGCTGTTGCTGAGCACCTTATGCCCATCTTGGACAATGGCCACGCTGGTTTCATCAGCACTCGATTCAAAGGCAATAATGTTTGTCATCCCGTTTTCTCCATTAAAAGGGCGTCTTGCCCATTCCGATAGTAACGCTTGCGCCGGTTGTAAGTCGAAAAGCCCAATTGTTGATAAAGACGTTGGGCTGGCAGGTTGTCAGCCGCAACTTCCAATAAGAAACGGGCTCCTGGATAGTGCGCCATGACGGTTTCCATTAAAAGCCGGCCCTCTCCCTGACCCTGGTGGCTTGGATCAACCGCCAGGCAGCCAATTTCAACCTCGTCTAGAATCTGGGTCGTCCCCACAAAACCGGCCTCACTAAGCCAGTAGGTGCTCCGCGGGCTCTTTAACTCATGGACAAAGACCCGCTTGGGCCAGGGACTGGGATTAAAGGCTGCCTGAGCAATTTCAAAAATCCGGTCAACATCTTCAATTGTCGCTTGGCGGATTTTCAAGGGTTAACCTCATCGACAGGGCATCTTCCTGGTTATCCAGGTAATAGGCTACGACTAGTTCAGTCATTTCAAAGCCGTGACGCCGGTATAAGCGCTGGGCATCTTCATTGGAACGGCGTACTTCCAGGGAAACCTGGTCAAGATTGGCCGACTGGGCCAGCTGCCGGGCCGCCAGCAAAAGTTCACTGCCAATCCCCTGCCCCTGCCAGACCGGCAAGACGGCCAGGTTACTAATATGTAGGTCTTCTTCCTGGGAACGGAAAACAATCCCGATAAAGGCCACCAATTGTCCATCAATGGCCACCACCAGGTAAATGCGATCCCGGGGCGAAGAAAGTTCACGCAAAAAATCCTGGGAAAGCCAGGGGGCATAACCGTCATAGACGGCTTCCTGGATTTTCACCAGGTCGGGAATATCAGCCAAGAGGGCCCGGCGAATTAAGAGCCGGTGCTCACCAGCCTCAATCGGGTAAGGTTCAAAGGCCTCAAATGCTTGCCGGGGCCGCCGGCGCGGATGTTTAAACTTCGAAAACATAATTTTCCGGGTGGTCCTCATCAGGATGCTGGGCTAACCAGTTCATTTCGGCCTGGGTTTTACGCAGGTAGTTCGGGGTGAAATCAGCTAGGTTTGTCACCGGCTGGCCCTGATAACCCAAGGTAACAATCCCCTGTCCATTTGGGAGACTATCCTGCTGACTTAAAATTACGGGCGCTGGCTTCAGACCAGCCGCTTCAAAGGTTTCTTTAAAATTTTGACCATCACCAATCACCGTGACCTGGCCAGGATGAGCTTGTAACCAGCTCAAAATCTGAGCAATGGGATAGTGTCCATCAGGCAGCTTTGCCTGACCATCCTGGTAAATCCCAGCAAAGACATTGTTGTTCCGGGCGTCAAAGAGGGGCAGGACATAGCCGTCCCCTGGAACCTGCTCGGCTAAGATGGCCAGGCTAGAAACACCCACCAGGGGAATCTGCAAGGTGTCAGCTAAGACCTTAGCCACCGTTAGGCCAATCCGCAGGCCAGTAAAGGAACCGGGGCCCTGCGCGACGACCAGCCGGTCCAGGTCCTTTAACTGCCAACCCTGCCGTTTTAAGACTTCCTGAATCGCTGGCAGGAGTTCAACCGAGTGGTTGCGGGCCACGTTGGTTTGATAAGTTTGGACCAGGTGCTGGTCTTCGGCCAGGCTGACAGTCATCGCCTGGTTACTGGTGTCAAAAGCAAGAATCTTCATAATTTCCATTCTACCACAGGGGTTTTGGCCCTCTGGGTCCAATAAAAAAAGCCGTTAAACGGCATTTAATTTAAGTTTACTTGGCCAGACCTTCGTCTTGCATCACCTTGGTGATGGCATCGATGGCTTCCTTCTCGTCCTTACCATCGGCCTTAATTGTCACTTCGGCACCGTGGCCGACACCCAGTGACATCACACCCATGATGGACTTCAGGTTAACTTCTTTACCCTGGTATGACAGGGTCACATCAGAAACAAATTTGGAAGCGGCCTGGACCAGCAAAGTTGCAGGACGGGCATGGATACCCGTTTCAGCGATAATTTTAAATTCCTTCGTTTCCGCCATGGATATAATCTCCTTAGATGAGTACTATTTACAATTCTTAGTTTATCAAAGCGCTTACAAAATATCAAATATAAATCTGGACCAGCCCCATCATATCAAGGAAAACCGGGCCTTAATCCGCCTGAAAAAATTGGTTCCCGCTCGCCTTGGCTAACCGGTTATTATAGGCCCGTCCTAGACCGATTTCCGGCAGGCGTTCGACATAAATTCGCTGCACATCGGCCCGGTCATCAAAATAACGCAGGCCGGCAAAAAGTTGCTCACTGGCACTTTGATAGTCCTTACCCAGTGACCAGGTTTGCGTCTGACCGGCTGGCAGCTGGGCCAGGGTGTCATCTAAGGCCATGATGGCATCACTGTCTTGTACGGCCTTGGCCAGTTCGCCGGCATCTAGTGGATCAAACATCACGACCGGCTTGTCCGGTGCATAGTGGCGGTACTTCATTCCCGGTGCCTTGGGATGGACGGCATCATCAACTGCGGTCGGCTGGGTCACATCAATCACCGGTTCATCCAAAACCTGCTCCAGCTCTTCTTCGGTCACTGCCCCAGTCCGCAAAATCGTGGCTGGGCTGACCGAAAGATCGACCACCGTCGATTCAACCCCGACCGTGGTGGGGCCGTCATCAATGATACCGGCAATCTTGCGGTCCATGTCATGCCAGACATGTGCCGCCGTGGTGGGCGAAGGCTTACCCGAAGTGTTCGCGCTCGGTCCGACTAAGGGAACCCCGGCCAGCTTAATTAACTCCTGGGTCGCCTGGTTATCGGGCAGGCGGAAGGCCGCCGTGGGCAGACCCCCAGTTACCACGTCATCTAGGTGTTTGGGCTTCGTCGGTAAAATAATGGTTAAAGATCCCGGCCAAAAATGGTCCATCAGCACTTGCGCTGCCGCTGAAACCTGAGCAAAATCCGCGACCTGTTCAGGGTCCGCCACGGTCACAATCAGCGGATTATCCGCTGGCCGGCCCTTAGCCTCAAAGACCTTTTTGACCGCCGCGGGGTTGGTAGCGTCTGCGCCCAAGCCGTACACGGTTTCGGTCGGAAAGGCCACCAATTCCCCGTCGTCAATCAACTGGGCGGCTTTTTTTAAGTCTGCTAATTCTGGTTTAAATGCCTGCGTTTCCATGATTTTGTACCTTAACCATTCGGTCTAGACCGGCGAAGTCCTGCCGCACTTCAACTGAAGCAGTCGGCAGGGCCGCCGCCATAATTTCCTTGACGGCCTGCCCCTGGTCATAACCAATCTCAAAGTAAGCGGCCCCTTGCGGTGCCAGATAAGCCGCCAACTGGGCGGCAACGGCCTGGTAGATTGCCAGACCGTGATTTTCAGCGTAAAGGGCCAGGCCAGGTTCGGCCTGGTCAACCCGGACATCAACCTCATCTAGATGGTCGTGGCCAATGTAGGGTGGATTGGAGACGACCAGGTCAAATTGCTGGGGCGCAATCTCAGACCAAACGTCTGATACCTGGGTAGCCAATCCGGCAGCGCCCAGGCGCTTAAAATTCTGCTGGGCCACGGCCAAAGCTGCTGGTGAAATATCAGTCGCCAAGCCCGCCACTTGGTCCGGTTTTTCTAAGGCCAGAGTCGCCAAGATTGCCCCACTGCCAGTGCCAAGGTCTAAGACTTTAACCGGACGGTCTAACTTGGGCCAGTCCTTTAAAATCCACTCCACCAGGAGTTCGGTTTCCGGCCGTGGAATCAAGACCCGGTCATCAACGGCAAACTCCCGGCCGTAAAAGGGCGCCTGGCCCAGAATGTACTGAGGTGGTACCTGCTTGATTAGCTGGGCCACCCAAGTCGGCCAAACCTGGGCGAATTCGGGCGGCATGGTCCGAGTGATATTGGCCCGGAGCATGCCGTAATTCATTTCCAGGGCCCCGCTCAGCAAGAAATCCAGGTCATCAACGGCCTGATCAGCCGGGTAACCCGCTGCTGCTAGCTCAGCCAGGGCCCATTTCCGGGCTTCTAGCAATGAAATCCGCGGTGGTCGCCCGGCCGAACCAGTCTGAGCACCAACCATTAAATCAGATCTCCCAACTTAGCGGTCTGCTCAGCCAGTACTAAGGCGTCAATGATTTCGCCCAATTCCCCGTTCATAATCCGGTCCAACTTGTTTAGGGTCAGGCCAATCCGGTGGTCAGTCACCCGGTTTTGGGGATAGTTATAGGTCCGAATCCGTTCGGAACGGTCCCCGGAACCAACTGCGGTTTTGCGCTGTTCGGCGTATTCCGCCTCGTTTTGCTGGGCAAAGTGGTCATAAACCCGGGCGTTTAAAATCTTCCAGGCCTTGACCCGGTTTTGCTGCTGGGATCGTTCATCCTGCATGGCAACCGTAATCCCAGTTGGTTCGTGGGTCAACCGGATGGCGGAACTGGTCTTGTTGACGTGCTGACCACCGGCACCACTGGCCCGGTATACATCTTCGCGCACATCTTTGGGGTCAATCAAACCCTCGGCGTCAACTTCCTCAAATTCAGGCATAACTCCCACCGTGGCCGTACTGGTGTGAATCCGACCCTGGGTTTCGGTCGCCGGCACCCGCTGAACCCGGTGGGCCCCGTTTTCAAACTTCAACTTGGAATAGACCCGGTCACCACTAATCATGGCCACAACTTCCTTGTAACCACCGATTTCAGTGGGACTTTCATCGATGATTTCCAGGTGCCAGTTCTGGGTTTCAGCGTAACGGCGGTACATATTGAGCAGGTCAGCCGCAAAGAGGGCCGACTCATCCCCACCGGCGGCACCCCGGATTTCCATGATAATGTTCTTATCATCGTTGGGATCCTTGGGCAGCATCAAGACCTTGAGCTGTTCCTCTAAGGCCGCCTTCTTAGGCTTCAACTCGGCAATGTCTTCCTTGGCCAAATCAGCCATCTCACTATCACCCAGCAGTTCGTGGGCATCCTCCCACTCCTGGATAACCTGCTGGTACTGCTGGAAAGTTTCCACCGTTTCGCGGATGCTACCAGCTTCCTTGGAGAGTTCCATGTAGCGGTTGGAATCATCCATGACGGCCGGGTCAGCCAGCATTTGGTTTAGTTCATCATAGCGGTCAACGACCGTTTGTAATTGTTCAAAAATCGGATCCATATTTCCTCACTCGCCCGGTTCAACCCCGCGGTCAGCGATGACCGGGTGGTACCAATGGTAGCGGCAGGTAGGAATGTAAGTATCATCCCCACCAATCAGCACCTGCTCCCCCTCATACTGCGGCCGACCATCAACCATCCGTAGCTGAGTCGTGGCCTTCTTGCCGCAAAAGGAGCAGATGGTTTTCATTTCTTCTAATTTATCGGCCAGTTCAATCAGGCGCTGCGAACCTTCAAAGAGATGGTTAAAGGCATCTTGTTTCAGGCCAAAGGCCATGACTGGAATATCCAGGCTATCAACCACGTAGGCTAGCTGTTCAACCTGCTGGGCACTGAGAAATTGAGCTTCGTCAACCAGGACCACGGCCGGTGGTTCGACATACATGGCCGCAATCGTGGCATACAAATCCTGGTCCGGTTGCACCACCTGGGCTGGTCGCGATAGACCAATCCGGCTGGTAATCTTGCCGACCCCGTAACGGTCATCAACCAGTGGGGTTAGTAGGAGGACCCGCCGTCCCTGGGACTCGTAGTTGTGGGCCACCTTTAAAATTTCAATTGACTTGCCCGACGCCATGGCGCCGTACTCAAAAAATAACTGTGCCACGCTTTTGCACTCCTCAATTCACTGTTGCCTATTATACCAAGGCCACCCGAAAAACTCGAATGGCCGCCCTGACAATTCCTAGGAAGAAAAATGGAAAGGTGGTAAAATATAACCCATGAAAGTGGGGTTCTCATGACATTTAAAAGCAGTTTGGCCAAATCAACCGCCCGCCTGAGCTACTGGGTTTTGCACAATCTCTTACACCGTGGTGGCACCAGCCTACCCGGCAAACTTGCCGTGTCCATTGACCCCGAGATTCTCAGCCAGGTAGCGGCCGACTTTGACCTGATTATTGTCACCGGTACTAATGGTAAAACCTTGACTACCGCCCTGATTACCCGAGTGCTTAAGGCCGGTGGCTACACGGTTATCACCAACCCGTCTGGTTCAAACATGATCCAGGGAATTACTGGGACCTTGCTGACGACCCCCATCCAACCTTCGCCAAATGGGAAGCGGCCGGTTGCTGTCCTAGAGGTCGATGAGGCCAATGTGGCCCAGGTGGCCAAGGCCATCCCACCTAAGATGTTTGTCCTCACCAACATTTTCCGGGACCAACTGGACCGTTATGGCGAAATTTATACCACCTATGACAAGATTGTGGCTGGTATCAAGGAAGCACCGGAGGCCAAGGTGCTGGCCAACGGGGATTCACCAATCTTTGCCCGGGGTGACTTTCCCAACCCGCGGATTTACTACGGCTTTAACCACATCCCCGACGACCAGTATCAAGATGAAAAGCCACCACACAACACCGATGGCATTCTTTCCCCTGGCGACAATGAGGTCCTCCACTACCACTTTATTACCTATGCCAACCTGGGTTACTACTACAGTGAGCACCAGGACTTCCAGCGGCCCCATCTGACCTACCAGGTCACTAGCGTGGACAAGCTGACACCGAACTATTCGGACTTTAGTATCGACGGTACGCCGCTGAGGATTGAAATCGGTGGGCTCTACAATATTTACAACGCCCTGGCTGCCTTTGCCGTGGGCCGTGAATTTGGGGTTACCCCTGATGAAATCAAGACCGCCTTTGAGTCTAATGCCCAGATTTTTGGCCGCCAAGAAGCCCTCAAGGTCGGTGACAAGGATGTCACCATCCTATTGATTAAAAACCCAGTTGGCACCAACACAGTGATTGACATGATGCTAACTGACGACCAGCCCTACTCACTGATTGTGCTCTTGAACGCCAACTATGCCGACGGCATTGACACTTCCTGGATTTGGGATGCTGAGTTTGAATCCCTGAAAAAGGGCCAGCTCAAGGCAATTGCGACCGGCGGTCAGCGTTACCTCGATATCACCGTCCGCTTGAAGATGGCTAACTTCGACCTGGCAGGCACCTACCCCGATGTGGGTCAGATTGTAGCAGCCATTGAGGGCATGCCAACTAAGAAGGTTTACATCGCGGCCACTTACACGGCCATGCTCCAGCTCCGTGAGCAGCTCCGCAACCAAGGCTACATCAAGGAGGAATTTTAATGGCTGAACCGACCTACGAACTCAACGTCGCCCACCTTTACGGGGACTTGATGAACACCTACGGTGATTATGGCAACATTATCGCCCTGCGCTACTATGCCGAGCAAATCGGAGTCACGATTAACGTTAGCCTGGTTTCGCTGGGGGATGATTTTGACCCGGAAAAATACGACTTCGTTCTCTTTGGCGGTGGCCAGGATTACGAAGAAACCGTAGTTGCCCGCGACTTGAAGGGCAAGGCCAAGGAGCTAAAGACCTATATCGAAGAAGACGGTCCGATGCTCGCTGTCTGTGGTGGTTTCCAGCTTCTGGGTCACTACATGGAAATGGCGGACGGTACCCGGGTCGATGGCATCGGCGTCATGGACCACTACACCACCAACATGACCGATGACCAGGTCCACACCCAAAAGGGCAAGCGCCTGACCGGTGATATCACGATTAAGAATAATGAAACCGGCGAAGAGTACCACGGCTTTGAAAACCACCAGGGTCGCACCTTCCTGGGTCAGGGCGAACGAGCCCTGGGTACGGTGGTCAGTGGCCAAGGTAACAACGGCCAAGATTGCAGTGAGGGCGTGATTTACAACAAGGTCTACGGATCTTACTTCCACGGCCCAATCTTTACCCGCAACGGCAACCTGGCCAAGCGGGTCTTAGCCGACGCCCTAGTGCGCAAGTATCCCGACGTGGATTGGACGGCGAAGTTGGAGAAGGTACCGGCGGAAACGTTTTAAGGGTAAGTAAAAAGACTACAGCATAAGCTGCAGTCTTTTTATTTATCATCGACGGTCCTGACGTTGCCGTACATTCTCCCTACTACGGAATAAGAACCAGGTGCCGAAATAGCAATTGCACTGCCTTCGTTGGTGCGAAAGATCGAGTAACGGTCATTAGATGGGACCAATCGTTGAATCCTCAAAACTGAATCTCGAACCTCATCATCAAAACAGGACTTAAGTTTACTTAATCCACCCACTTCTTCAGCAATTTCTAGATAATAGTATTTCACGTCCAAAGCAACCGAAACAACAATACCTTGTTGAGCCATTTCAGTCTTGAAATCCATAACTAAGTTATCAATAAATTTTGCAGTGTCAGTCATGGGCCAACCTTTCTTTCGACAATCATCTCAATCTTCTTCATCGTCATAGTAAAAGTACATAGGCCATTCCCGGTGAGTGGGTAAATATTGCACCATTGGGCTGTTTCTTTCACCAATCTCAATAATTAATCCGTTCAAACTAGGGTTTTCTCTAATAAAATTCATTATAGGATTGATCACTACTTGGTCAAAAGTGTGTTCAAGGTAGCTATCAGTAGAAGCCACATAAATCACAAAACCTTTAACATCATTGGTAATTTCAATGGTTTTTCCTTTTTCCCTAACACTAAATAGAAAACCATTAACTAGTCGGTTAACCCAATCTTTAAGTCGCCACCACTGCTGCTCCTGTTCTTCCTGAGAGATTGAAGCGTCTTGCTTTTCTGACCACTCCCCGAAATACCGCTCCAATCTGATTGGCAAGTGATGCGTTTTAATAAAGTGATTGTATTCATCTTCGGAAACAGGCATACCCTGCACTGCATATGAAGTATGGGTACGCCCATTGTTCTTATTATCAGTCATGCTCTACCTCTCAGTCACAATCTTACTAATGCAATATTTCAAAGTGAAAACAAGAGTGTAAACAATTCGTGATAATTAGAAGACCAATGATATTCAAACCTCATCGACTACATAAAAAACGTTGATATAGCAAAAAGAGCAGGCATATGCCTGCTCTTTTTTATTTGTTGCTAGTTATCGATAATTTCGTGATAAGCAAAGCTTAAAAACACCTGACAATCGTCACCTTCTAACACGATATCAGTATCATCAATGCCCATCGAAATGGCTGTTAAGGCGGGATGTTCATGATAAAACTTCAGCACGACATCACGCACGAGTTTATCAAATAACACTGCCACCGGAATTTTAGTGCTATCGGCTACAACACCCAAACGTTCATATGTAAGTGGCCGAGAGTGAAACTTAACCCCTTGTTTCGCAAGGCCTTGTTCAAAATCAAAGAACTTCATAAAAATGGCATCCAACAAGGTTGTCCAATTTGCCTTCAATTGATCTTTGGTTAGCGTGGCGTCTTGGTTTCTAACCCAAGTATCAAAGGGCGACTGCACACCTGCGGGCATCACATTACTTTCAAGGTAGTGCTGGTACTCTTTTTTAGTCACTTTTTGACCGAAAATTCTAAACACACCATGATATTCACCCACTACAAAGGGATCAGTCTTAACAGTTAATGGAGATTCAACCCATCTAGTCAGCTCCCCGTTTTCTAAACTAACAGTAAAATCCTGCGCTTTAGGATGCTGGGCAAGATAACCTTCAGGAAATAGGTTAAACAGCTCTTTTTCAAGAAAACTCTGAAATGCCGATTCACCAAAAAACTTAGTTGCGGCAGTGGTGACAAGGAATTCTTTTACATCTTCGGGAATGATTAACTCCGCATGTTTTTTAGCGTTTGCTTGGTTAAATCGTTCTAAATCTTGGTCTAAAACACGGGTTAATTTTTTAGTACGTTCCTTTTCACTGGACATAAAACACAGCTCCCTAACAAAAAATCGGAATGCTCTCACATTCCGATTTTATCAGTCATTATCTTTTTCTTCACGGTCCAGTTCGTCCTGGTCGTGTTTTTCGTGGGCGGCCTGCTGCTTTTTAATCTTGGCTACCTCGCGGTAGTACCAGCGCATAATCAGCACCAAACCGACGGTGGACGCCGACATGGCAATCACTACCCAAATAAAAAATAGAATCCACTTATCCATCATCGTCGTCCTCCTTTACCCTTAATCAGAAAGGTGATAGTAATAGGTCGCAATCGTGATGCCATCCTTGGCTGACAGCGCCCCGCGCAACCGGAAAGAACTCTGGTTATGCAGGATGTTTTGCCAAGGTTTCTTCGGCACGAACTGTGGAATCACCACCGTCACCGACTCATTATGATCATGGGCCCGCTTGGCCACCTTGGCCACAAAGCCTTCGACTGGCTTAATAATTGACCGGTAAGCCGTGTGCACATCCACGTAACGAATATCAGGGAAATCTTCCTTGAACTGGCGACCAATCCTAGCCTCCCGTTCCGGATACGTGTCAAAGCTGACGTGCATGGCCACGATTTCGTCCCCAATCGAGCGGGCATAATCGACCGCTTCGGCCGTCACCCGGGTCATCCCCGAAACCAGAACAATCACGGTCGAGCCATCGTAGTGGTGCTTGAGTTCCTCGCTTTGGTCACCATACTGCAAGCGCAGCTGGGCACCAATGCTGGTGTAGTGGTGCTTAATCTTCAGGAACATGGCCATAATCAATGGCATGATAATCAGATAAGGCCAAACATGGTTCATCCGGGTCACGAAGAGCACAACCACTAGGGCGGCCGACATGAAGGCGCCGACAAAGTTAATTGTGGCCTTAAAGAGCCAATTCTTAGGCTTGTTACGCATCCAGTGGACAATCATGCCTGACTGAGACAGCGTGAAGGGTACGAAAACCCCGACCGCATAGAGCGGAATCAAATTATCAGTCGACCCATGGAAAATCAGGGTCAAAATCATCGCCCCGATTGACAAGGACAGAATTCCGTTGGAATAACCCAGACGGTCACCCCGGTCCATGTACAGATGAGGCAGGTACTTATCCCGGGCTAGGTTCAAGGCTAGCATTGGAAAGGCCGAGAAACCAGTATTGGCCGCCACCGCCAAGATCATCGCCGTGGCCAGCTGGACCAAGTAAAAGCCAAAGTTGTGGCCGCCAAAGGTTTGACTGGCAATCTGGGACAAAACCGTCGAAGAACCATTAGGCTGGATACCCAACCAGTAACTAAAGAAGGTTACCCCGGCAAAGAAGGCCGCCAGGATAATGGCCATCATCGCCAAGGTTGAAGCGGCGTGCTTCTCCTTGGGTGGCCGGAAGTTAGGCACCGCGTTGGAAATGGCCTCCACCCCAGTCAGGGATGAAGATCCGCTCGAGAAGGCCCGTAGGACAAAGATGACACTCAAACCGCTAAAGTCAGTTCCAATCCGGGCGGCCGCATGGTAAGGCAGCTGCCCAGTGGCCACCTGGAAGAGTCCCCAGAGCAACATCCCCGTCAAAACCACGATAAAGAAGTAAACCGGCACCATCAAGAAGTTGGCACTTTCCCGGACACCACGCAGGTTCATCGCCGTCAGCAAGAGAATGATAAAAATCGAAATTGGCACCGTAAAATGGAGTAAGGCCGGAAAGGCCGCCGTAATCGCATCTGCGGCCGCCGACGCTGAAACCGCCACCGTCAACATGTAATCAACCAGCAGCGAGCCACCGGCTACCAGGCCAACCTTAGGTCCCCAGTTCTTGCTAGCCACCGCATAGGCACCCCCACCAGATGGGTAGGCGTGGATGATTTGGCGGTAACTGAGGACAATTGCGCCCAGAAGGACCAAGATTACCAGGGCGATTGGAATCTGCAGCCAAAGGGCTACGGCACCGGCCGTAATCAAGGTCGCCGTAATCGACTCAGTTCCATAGGCCACTGAGGACAGGGCATCAGAAGACAGCAAGGCCAGGGCCTTGGAGCGACTCAATGACTGACTACCCTCGTCTAAGGTCTTGAGTGGTCGGCCAATGATAATCCGCTTAAGATTGCGAAACATATTCTAAAACTCCCAAAAAATGTGATGGTAATACCCCCACATTTTACGCCACTTTACCCTATAAAAAAACCACTTTATGCCCTTTTTCACTTACCTGGCACAAGGCTGGGCACAACTGGGTAAACCCAGGTCCGCTGTGGTATACTGTTTGCCAAAGGAGGCCTCTTTTCATGTACGAACCAAAACAAAATTCAAACGCTGAGATTCAAAAAGTCATTGATCAGCCTGGTCGGAACCTGGTGTTTCTGTCAGCCGATTGGTGTGGGGACTGCAAGGTGATTAAGCCTTTCGTCCAAAACATTAAGGACGTGGTCACTAAGACTGCCAACTGGGTGGATGCTGACCGCGACGACAACCTGGACATTGCCACTAAGTACGGCTTGCGCGGCATTCCGAGCTTTGTCCTCTTTGAGGACGGTAAGAAGGTGGCCCAGCTTGGTCACGGTGAACGCCTAAAGCCCCAAGAAGTGCTGGACTGGTACGCCAGTACCGTCGCTTAAATACTAAATAAGCCAGACAGTGCTGTCTGGCTTTTTTATTTTACTTTCCACAAATAGTAAAGAATAGTAAAATAAAATAAAAATAGTAAAGAATAGTAAAATAAAATAAAAATAGTAAAGAATAGTAAAGGTATTAATTATCATGACAGAGAACCCATATAACCCAGCATTTGGTGTAGTGCCTAAATATTATATGACTAACAGCGATATAAGTGATAAATTCATAGAAGGATTAAAGCATACCAATGATAATTGGCGTGAAACAATTATAACTGGTATTCGCGGTTCTGGGAAAACCACTATAATATCGGATGTTATCCAAAAGACAATGAAACGAGATGATATTGTTGTTGTATCAGTTAATGCTGGTACAAGCGAGATGTTAATGGAAATCATCTCAGGTTTACAGCGTAAAATTCAGCGTTTACCAAAATTTAAGTCAATTTCATTTAAAATTCCCTCAATCCTTGATGTTAACTATGAAGCCTCTACTAAAGTGACATCGTTTCGGTATGAAGTTGAGGATATTTTGAGTCTTGCTCAAGAGTTAGGCATTACGGTTGTAATAGCAATCGATGAAGTCCAAAAACATTCGGCAGCACTTCGTGATTATGTCGCGGCTTATCAGCAATGGAAAATGCAGTCCCTTCCAGTGGCAACATTGATGGCTGGTTTGCCAAGTGCTGTTAATGATATGTTAAATGACGCTGTTTTAACTTTTTTCAAGCGCGCTAATCAAGTCCATATTTCACAACTGAATGAACAAGATATTTTAACTAACTATCAACAGGTATTTGGAAAACGCATGAACATCGTGTTGATTAGTAAAATGGTAGAAGATACGTTTAATTATGCCTTTTTATTTCAATTAATTGGTTTCTACGTCTGGTTTATCGATAAGAAGGCTTATCAAAGTACGGACATTGATGATGCTTTAGCATTATCCAAAAAACGTTTATTCAAAGAAATTTATGAGCCAATGATTAACGACTTATCGAAGAACGATCGAGTTGTATTAAAAGCGTCAAGGGTTGCATTTGATGATAAAAATATTACGATAAGTAGACTAAAAGAAGAAAGCGCAATGGATGACAATACTATCTCGACTTACAGAATTCGCTTAATTAATGCAGAAATATTTAAAGCGGTTGGTCAGGGATTATTACAATATAAGCTACCTTACTTCAAAGAATTTTTAGATTATTATTATGAAAAATAAAAAAGCCAGACAGTTTTGTCTGGCTTTTTTATTTCTCATTACTTTGGATAAAGCTTTGGACAATGTCGGCTGGAATGGCAAAGCCGATTCCTTCGACACTGGTCCCATCGGCCCCAGCCGAAATCTTGGCTGAGTTGATGCCGACCACCTGACCGGAGAGATTGACCAAGGCGCCACCGGAGTTACCGGGGTTGATGGCCGCATCGGTTTGGATGGCGGTCAAGGCTGCTCCACCGGTATCAGCGCTGGTTAGCTGCCGCCGCACCGCCGAAATAATGCCGCTGGTCATGGTTGAGGCATAGTTGGATCCCAGCGGTGAACCAATAGCCAAGACCTGTTGACCGGCTTCTAAGTCCTTCACATCGGCAAACTGGGCCGCGGTCTTAAAGACCGAAGTCTGGGCCTTCACGATGGCCAAATCCTTAGAAGCATCGGTGCCCACCACCGTACCACTAATCTTCTGGCCATCGGACGAAATCAGCTGGACGGCCGAAGAACCGTCGATGACGTGGTTGTTGGTGATGATATAGGCGTAACCGCCCGAAACCTTATAGACCACACCCGACCCTTCGGAAGCCGTCTGCAGGCTATTGTTACTATTTTGCTGGTCCTGGCTGTTAAAGGCCCCGGCTCCCTGGGACAGGGATGGCACCTTCTGCAGGTTTTGGACGGTCACCACACTGGCTTTGACCTTGTCATAGGCCCGGGTCGCCGGGTCATCACTGACGTAGGCGGTCGCGGCCACGGTCGCCTTGCCGGCCGCGTTGCTTTGATGGGCCATACCCAAACGCTGCTGGTACCAGGAGTTAGGTTGGATGGCTAACAAGACCAAGAGCGCCCCGATAATGGCAGCGCTAATCATTGTAATTATCCAATTTTTCTTTGTCATGAACGGCTCCCTTTATCCATTCGCTACAGGGGCAAAACCACCCTGAAAATCGTACCACGGGGGTGGTTATCACTGACCGTAATCCGGCCACCGTGGGCCTGGACAATCCACTCAGCAATTGACAGCCCTAAGCCGGTTCCCCCGGTCTCCCGGTTGCCACTCTTATCTTCCCGGTAAAAGCGGTCAAAGATATGCTTTTTAGCTTCATTACTGATTCCGCGGCCAGTATCGGCAACTTCTAGAATCAGGCGACGACGCTCAGTGGTTGCACTGACCTTAACCGTCGATTCGGCATCCGAGTATTTCAGAGCGTTATCGAGCAGCAGTACCATCAGCTGGTGAATCCGCCGCCGATCAACATCAACTGGTTGGTCAACGTCAACATCCAAGAGCACCTTCTTATCATCAAAGGCGGCCATTTCGACGTAAGGGCTAATAATCTTCTTCAGAAAGGCCGTGATGTCGGTCGGTTCCTTTTCAATTTTAGTCATGTTTGACCCGGTCTTAGCCAGGGTCAGCATATTGTCGGTCAAAGAGTTCAGTCGGCGTACTTCCGATAGGGACAGAATAATATTTTCCGACTGGTCCCGGACCGTCGAACTAGGCTTCGTCAGCATCGTTTCCAGCTTACCCTGGATAACCGACATTGGCGTCCGCAACTCATGAGCAGCATTGTTAACAAAGTCTTGTTGCTGGTCCCAGGCCTTGAGGATTGGCTTCATGTTCTGCCGGCTCATCAGGTAGGCCAGTAAGAGGGCCACCACGCCAGCCAGGGCAAAGGACCAGGAAATCAGTTCCTGGAAATGCTTCAAGTTCAAGACCGTATCAGTCGCATCGACGAAGACGTAGGCATACTTGGCGTAAACCATCTCGTTCCCGTTGGAAACCAGGACGGCCTGGTTTTTAAAGGTAATCGCCTGCACGCGCAGGTAGTTGTTACCAACCTTGATGGTCTTGGGTGATTTACCGAGTAAGTCCGGGTCAAATTTCATAGTTAGACGCTTAACAACTACGTTGCGAGCCCGGCTATCAGTGCCGACCGTTTCATTAACAATCTGCTTTTGATTACTGTCGTAGTAGAGGTAGTTGCCCCGAAAATCATCGGGCACCGGCAGTCGGTCACTGTTCATCGGCCGCTTGGGCTTAGCCGTATTACCAGCCAGAAGGCCGTTACGATCATAGTAAGCCACCGAGTCGTTTAAGACCCGGTCACTGTTTAAATAAATCGAGTGGGAATAATTCCAGGTAATCACCCCGGCCAGGGTCAGAAAAATCAGCATGAAGCTGAAGGCTAACCAAACAAAACCCTTAATCTGCTGATTTCGATTCACTATCTTTGGCATCGGGTACCTCAAGAATAAAGCCAATGTTACGTAACGTCTTAATCAGGTCGTTTTGGCCGACCGCCTCCAACTTACGGCGGAGATTGTTTAGGTAAATGTTAACCACGTTGATGGTCGTGTCCGAGTCAATCCCCCAGACCCGATCAAAAATCTGGTCCCGGGTAACGATGATGTTCTTGTTTTGACCCAGGTAGGTCAAGATATCAAACTCCTTACCGACCAACTTAACTGGCTGTCCGTGGACTTGCACGCCCCGGTTCTCCAGGTTAATCAAGACATCCCCGATGGTGATGGTGTTGTCTTCGGAGTATACCCCAGACCGGCGCAAGAGGGCCTTGACCCGGACCAGGAGTTCTTCCCGGTGAAAGGGCTTGGTCAGGTAATCGTCGGCCCCAACGTTAAAGCCTTCGATTTTATCATCCAAGGAGGTCTTGGCCGTCAGAATTAAGACCGGCGTTTCGATGTGGTTTTCCCGGATGTTTTTAATCAGCTCCAGACCACTTTCACCTGGCAGCATTAGATCCGAAATAATCAGGTCATAGGGCACTTCCTGGGCCTCAAACTCACCATCTAAGCCGTCGGTGACCGTTTTAACGTCCGCAAAGTCTTGCAAAAAGCCGACAATGTTATCAGCCAAATTGACGTCATCTTCAACTAGTAAAATTTTAATTGCTTTAGCCATCGTCCGCCCCGTCTTTCGTCTCGTTCACATTATTCTAACCGGCCTAGATTAAGGAAACGTTAAACCAGGCGCTTCCCCATGTATTCCAGGCTGAGCCAGTCGCCGTCATTGCCTTTGGCCACCTGAGGTAACTTGCCCCACGAGGAAAAGCCATACTTCAAGAGGAGTCCATTGCTACGGGCATTTTCCGCAAAGACCAAGGCCACTAAGACCTCAATCCCCTGCTTTTTAGCGTAATCCATCAAAAAGCTCAGCAGCTGGGAACCAATGCCGTGACCACGGGCAGCCATGTCCAGGTAGTAAGAAACCTCGGCCGTCATCGCATAGGCCTTGCGGGTGTTAAAGGCACTGAGATAACCATAACCTACCAGTTCACCATCTTGGTAAACCCCAAAGAGTGGATACTTTTCCTGTCCCTGGTGTTCCTCAAACCAAGGCCGTCGTTCCGCTGGCGTTTGTGACTGCAAGTCTGCAGTAATCTTACCGGCCGTGATGGACTCGTTGTAAATAGCCGTCATCTTGGGCAGGTCAGCTGGTGTTGCTAAACGAATGTCAACTGTCATATACTTAGCCTCCGATTCCAATGCTAATCTTCATAGCGGTGCTGACCGCCATCATTTCTGACGAACCCGCCGAAAGATGGGCAATCCGGTCCCGCAACCGCCGCTTATCAATGGTGCGAATCTGCTCGGTCAAGATAATCGAGTCTTTTTTAGTCCCGCCTAGATGGGCCGGCAAGGCCACGTGGGTTGGTAAGTGGGGCTTAGTAATCCGGGAAGTAATCGCCACCACAATTGTGGTAGTGGAATTGGCATTGCCAACGTCATTTTGAACAATCAGGACTGGTCGGACGCCGCCCTGTTCCGAACCAAGACCCTGCTTCAAATCGGCGTAAAAAATGTCGCCGCGCAAAACCTGTAAATGGTTTCCAATCATGATATTCACCTATATATGTACATGTTGACCGTAGTCAACACCTGTTAAATTTTATGAACGGTAGTGTCGGGGTAGCCGGACACTGAAATTGGTCAGGACCTCGTGGGGAATCGTCTCCCCCTTGGCCGCCAACTCCTCAATGGTAATGGCCTGATCACCATCGCGACCGAGCAGGGTCACCTCAGTACCAACCGGCAATTGCTTCCGAAGGGTGATCACGATTTGGTCCATGGTTACCCTACCAATCACGTGTTCTTCATGACCGTTGACCAGCACCCGCATCCCACCAAAACGGCGGATATAACCGTCGGCATAGCCAATCGGCAGGGTGGCTACCCACTGGGGTTTATCAGCCACATAGGTTGCCCCATAACTAACCCCGTCGCCGGGCTGTAGCTGGTGAACCCCACCAATCCGGGTGTGGAGGGCCATCGCTGGCTGCAGATCCACGTCGGTTTTTAAGAGGGGGTCGCCGGGATTATAGCCGTAAAGAACGGAACCAACCCGGATGGTGCCGGTGTCAATTTGGTCGGCGTGATAAAGAGCCGAACCAGAATTAGCCTGGTGCCAATACTTTTGCGGAATACCGGCCGCCGTTACCCAGTCAGCAAACCGTTTGCGCTGGCGGTCGTAGTATTCTTGGTTAGTGTCATCCGCCGTGGCATAGTGGGTAAAGACGCCACCGAGGTGGAAGTGTTCGTCATCTTCAATGTGCCGGTAGAGGTCAGCTACGGCATCAGCTGAGGCGGCGCCAATCCGGCCCATCCCGGTGTTAACCGCTAGTTGAATCCCCAGACTAGGCCGGTCTGGACCAATCAGCTCAGCGGCCTTGGTCAACCAGTCCAAATCGCCGACGGCCGGCATCAGTTGATAGTTAACCATGGCCACGGCATCTTCAACCGGCTGAACACCGAGGAGAGTGATATTTACATCACTTTGGGGTAGAATTTGGCGGAGCTGCACGCCTTCACCAACCGTTGCCACTGCAAAATCCTTCACCCCAATGGCTAGCAGGGCCTGGGCCACCGGACCAACCCCGTGGCCATAGGCGTTGGCCTTGACCACCGCAATTAGACGCTTAGCACCAGCGTGGGCCATCACGACCTGGGCGTTGTGCTGAATGGCAGCTAAATCAACTGTTAACCAGCTAGGCCGCAAGTCCAAAATATCTTCATCAATCTCTATTCGATTACTCCCTGCCATGGGCGCACCCTCCTCCACAAGCGTTGCCACCAAGTCAACGCCTCGATGATGACAACCGTATTTACAAAATCACCACTGTGGGTAATGGCCACCCGGGTCTGGTAGGGAAAATCCTTAACCGTAATCACGGGCCGACCATTGCTGGCATTTAAGATTGAGACATCGTGCCAGTGAACCTGCTTACCGATGCCGTATCCGGTGGCTTTGGAAAAGGCTTCTTTAGCAGAAAAACGACCAGCCACAAACTCGTCGTACCGCTTGCCCCGCCGTTGGTTGGCCGCTGCCAACTCCGCTGGGGTTAAGATGGTGGTCAAAAAATCCGGCTGCCGTTCGATGGCGGTTTTCACCCGATTAATCGATTCCAGATCGTTGCCAATTCCGATAATCATGGCTTTATTTTAACAAAAAAAAGCTAAACCAGCACTATAATATAGCGGGTTTAGCCTTTTAAATTAGTTGTAACTCATCATCGACTGCTGAGATGGGTCCAGGTTTTGCCAGGACTGACTCAGGTAGTCATCATTCATTTGATAGTGGGTCTCCTGATAAGGTGAAGACAAAAAGGGCTTAATTGCCTGGTCAGCTGCGAGCCAACCACGCCAACCGATGTGGATGGTGTCTTGCATGAAGTAAGGATCACCACCCTGCTTAGACAGGTCAGCAATGTTGTTGAAGCCCTGCGAAGTCAGCTGGTGCTTCATCTTTGCCACCGACTGCTGGTACATATCCTGGTTTAGACCAGTATAGTTTGACCAGCGTTCGTTAACCGGCGTAATGATGAACAAGACGTCAGTGTGCTCCTTGGCAAACACCTGCAAGACCGCTTGGAAGTAACTGTACTCGATTGATTGACGGTAATCAAAGTTCGTCTGAGCACCCTTCAAGCGCTTCAGACTGGGCTGGACTCGCTGCGTATAGAAGGAGTTCTTAATCTGGAAGTTGTTATTGCTAGTCTCCTTCTGGGCAGCCTTAACTGCCAAACGGTCCAACTCAGACTCGTTATAGGTGGCTGGCAACTTCTTGCCCTGCTTAACGACGTCCTTGTTCCAGTTATTGGTACCAAGATAGTTCGTGAAGAGCTCGTCTTCCCGTGAAAGAATCCGATTTTGGAACTTAATGGCGCTCAAATCCGCGGCAGACAATGAATGGCCGTCCTTAACCTCGTTTAACAGACGGGCATAAAAATCATTGTTCTTGATTGGTTGCTGATTCAAGAGGGCCTGGGCCATAAACTTATCAGTAGCGGTTGGTTCCTTACCCATGTTCAAGAACCACTCCGTCAACTGCAGGGGTGAATAAAAGGTTGAGAAGGCCGCGTTGACCCCATCCTTAGTAAACCACTGCGGCGAAATGATAAAGACCGCCTTCTTGTGATCCAAGGCCGGCTGCATTTCCTGCATGCTCATGTAGTGAATCATGGCCTCGGTACCAGGCTTTCCCATGAGGAAGGGCTGGTAGTCCCGGTGGTACTTGGCCGCCAGAACGGAAGGGTGCATGTTGTCAAAACGGGTCAGCTCACTGGAACCAAAGAAAGGAACGAATTTCTCCCCCTTGGCAAAGGCAGCCCGTTTAACACCCTGACCCTTAATAATGTCGTCGGAAAAAGAAACTGACGCTTCCCGCAAACCCTGCTGACTCATATGGTTGAGGGGGAAGGGCAGCAAAAATAAGAGGCCTATCAGACCGAAGGCCAAAATCACCGGCCCAAATATTTGCCATAATTTCTTTTTGTCTGTCATGACTTTTTTATCCAATCAATGATTTTACTTTGGCCACAATCTTGTTTGGCGTGTTCCACTCGTCCCGGTTAAATTCAGAAACTGGGGCCTGAATGTTGAACTTGTTTTCCAAGTCCAAGAGGAGCTCAACCGTAGCCATTGAATCCAAGAGACCAGTGTCGAAAAGGTCCTCGTCCATTTGGTTGGACAGGTCCTCACCAGTAATGTTGTTTAACAACTGCAAAACTTCTGCTTGCACATCCATAATTATTTTCCTCCGTTAAAACTGTTTCTCAAACTAACTGTAGCACCATTAACGGTGGAACCAGAAAGTATCTAAGAAACCACAGAATATCAAAAAGCTAACCATCACAACGTTGAAGGTTAGGAAGATTGCAAATCCTTCCGTAAACTTGTTGTGAGGGACATTGTGCTTCTTCTTATAACGCAACCAGGCATCGTTGATGACCAGGCCAAAGCCGTGGAAAAGACCGTAGGTGATGTAGTACCAGGTCAGGCCGTGCCAGAATCCCATCAGCAGCATGTTCAACACATAGGCCACGTTTGAGGTCGTAATCCGGCTCTTAAACCACTTGTTCTTCATCATGGTAAAGACCAGGCGCATGAAGACGTAGTCACGGAACCAGAAGGACAGGGTCATGTGCCAGCGATTCCAGAAGTCCTTTAGGTTCTTAGACCGGAACGGCTGGTTAAAGTTCATTGGGACATCGATACCCATGATATAACCGATAGCCACCGCAAAGAGCGAATATCCGGCAAAGTCAAAGAAGAGATCAAAACCATAGGTGTACATAACTGGGATTAACCACCAGGACCAGAAATGGTTGGGGTCAGCCAGAGCCATGCTCTTGCAGTAAGGTAACCAAACATCACCAAAGTAGTGGGCAAGAACAAACTTGTACAGGAAACCTAAGAAGAGATACTTAACCGCCTTGCTCAGATATTCCAGGTAGGTTGCCCGGTCAGGGACACCCTCAATGTCTTTAATAAAGCGGCGGTACCGGTCAATTGGTCCTGATGACAGCGTCGGCATAAAGAGTACAAAGCGCAGGTAATACATTGGCTTGAACTCTTTGATACTGCCATCGCGGGTTTCAATAATCATCCCCACCGTTCGGAAGGTCAGGTAAGAAATCCCCAAGAAACCAATCAGGCTCAGTTCTGGCTTGAAGAGACCAGTCCCGGCAATCCGCACCGCAACAATCGGCAAGATTGACAGGATAGTCACGATATAAAAGACTGGCGTACTGTTTTTAGACTGGCGATACTTGGTATACCAGCCCACCAGGAGGGCTTCCCAGATAATATAGACAATTAATGCGTAACCCTGGTGGATATGGCTCGCGTCCCCGTCAAACATCAAGAAGATGAAGACCAGAGAAACCAGAACTTCATACCAGTTAATCCGCTTACCAAAGTAAAGGCCCACGGCCAGTGGCACCAGGGCAATCAGCAGGTAAACGAAGTACATCGGGTCAGCATAAGGTTGTAAATTAGGCATTGCCATTCACCTCTGCAATCAGGCCCTTTAAGTCAATCTTACCATTAGGGGTGAGGGGCAAAGATTCACGGTAAATAAAGCGACTAGGAACCATGTAAGGCATCATAATGTCGGTCAAATCACCCTTTATGGCGTTAGTCAAATCCATAGGCTTCTCAAAGTCGTTGTCCGCGGGAACCACAATGGCCAAGAGTTGCTTAACCTTACCATCCGCATCATAGCGGGGTATCGCAACTGCCTGCTTTACCCACTGACTTTGCTGGAGCTGTTGGGCAACTTCTTCCAACTCAATCCGGAAACCGTGTAACTTAATTTGAAAATCAGTCCGGCCCTGGTAGTGCAGGAGTCCGTCTTCATCCAAGAAAGCCAAATCACCAGTGTGGTAGGCCTGCAAGCCATCCACGTCACTAAAGGCAGTGGCTGTCTTTTCAGGGTTGTTCAGGTAGCCCTTAGAAACTGAAGGACCGGCAATAATAATTTCGCCAGCCTCACCAACTGGTTGCTCGGCCCCGTTTTCATCTTGGATGGTAATCTGAGTGTCATCCTTGGCATAACCAATTGGCATCTTGTCATACTTTTCCAAAATTTCTGGGGTAATCGCCAGAGAAGAAACCGCAACCGTGGCTTCGGTTGGGCCGTAAGTATTGAAAATCACGGCGT
Organism: Lactobacillaceae bacterium L1_55_11; assembly: GCA_029433155.1. GTDB lineage: Bacteria > Bacillota > Bacilli > Lactobacillales > Lactobacillaceae > ESL0723. Next base: position 236,778 of record JAQYTT010000002.1, on the reverse strand, counting down.
CGGGGAAGCGCTCCGTCAGCTTCTCAGCGGTCGTCTTAGTCAAAACCTCTCCACAGAAGAGGAAGGTCTTTAAGTTAGGGTGGTTCTCCTGCTTGAACTCAGGGTCCAAGAGGGCCACATCCGCAAAGGATGGGGTTGAGACCCAAACGTTCAAGTCTAATTGAGGCAAAGTGGGGAAAAGCTTTTTAAAATCATCGGCCACAATCTTAGGCAGAGCCTTCAAAGTCCCACCAGAAGTCAGCGCCGGTGCCCAGTCCATGACGGAAAGGTCAAAGGAATAAGGCGGCTGGGACAGGAAGTGCTCACCGGGCTCTAAGTTAAAGTCCTCACCAAGGACCCAGTTCGTGAAGCTCAACAAGTTATCGTGAGAGATCTGGACACCCTTAGGCTTACCAGTCGTCCCAGAGGTAAAGATAATGTAGTAGTTATCATCCCCATCGACCGGGTGGGTCAGGTCGTAGTGGTCGTCTCGACTCATAATATCGGCCAGCAAATCAGGGCGGTAAACTGGCACTTCTTCGACGATAATTGGCAGGGCATCCACGGCCAAGATAGCGGCGGGTTGACCAATTTCTAGAATGTCCGTGATACGTTCGTCAGCCGAGTTAATGTCAACTGGAATGTAAGCGTGGCCGGACTTAACGGCTGCCAAGAAGGCCACAATCATTTCAAATTGCTGCCCACCAAAGACCATCAGGGGTGCCTTATCAGGGAAGTCCTGCTTGTCCAAAAAGGCTGCTAAGCTGTCAGAAGCTGCCTTCAGCTCAGCGTAAGTATGCTCAATCCCCAGTTCATCGTAGGCAACCTGATCACCCTGGGTCAAAGCGTACTGGTCAATTTGCTCAATAATGTTGTTTACCATGGGTTGCATGCTCCAATTAGAATTCGTTATAGATAAAGTGTCCGCCCGTCACACCAGAGAAGCTGTACAGGTAGATTAGGGTCAAAATAACCAAAAAGTAAAAGAGCGTTCGCAGAATGAAGTTTATCAACGGCTGTTGAAAAAACTTTTTAAACATGGTGGTAGTCCCCCGTTTTTAACGCTATCGGTTTTAGTGTATAATTTGCTTACTTTCAAAACTTTTGCCAGTTGAAATTGGCCTTTAAAGTTATTTATATATTCGCAAGTTAACATATTGTAACATACCTACCAAATGTTGTTAACGGGGCGGCGCAACGTTTAACCCGGATAGAGATGAGAGGAATCCATGTTTCAAAGCTGGCTTAATAAACTAACCCGCTGGGATGAAAAATTCATCAACCTGCTAATTATCGAGGCATTGTACCAAGCTTTTCGGGTGACCATGCCAATCTTAATCTTATCGGTCTACTGGCACCTCTTTGTCCAGCTATTTTTAATTCCAAATAGCCTTTTTCCTACTATATTAGGGTACGCAAATCCGCGAATTCTATCACCACAGATCCTGCAGGCAACTAATTCCTTGGCCGATTTTGCCGTGGCCTTAATCTTGGTGATTGCCTTCACTCGAGCCTATCTCAGCTTACGAGGGGTCGAAGACGATCTCTTACCAATCCTAGTGAACTTCAGCCTGACCGTGCTAAATATCGGTGCGGGCAATCAGGTTCAAAACCAACTCTACATCCAGTATGCCGTCATTTTGCTGATTGCCCTGGTGGTCAGCGAAAGCTACTACTGGCTAGACCGGATAACCTCTTATCGGATACCACCCTTTGGCCTGACCCACATTATTTGGGCGGTCTTAGTTGGCTTGGCCATGGTCTACATTCAAAATCTCTATAATTCTAGCTGGCTGCAAGGTCCCTTTGCCGACTTTTTCTCAGACAGTATTTTCACCCATTTTTGGGGACTGATGGGCGTTGCCTTGCTTGCACCGCTGTCAGCCTGGCTGGGCTGGAAAATCCCCATCGAACTAACCCAGATTCCGATGGACCTGAACCCAGTTACCAGTAACATTGACGCCGTTTACCAGTCGGTGAATGCCACCATCCCCTACCCGGAAAACCTGTACTCGGTCTTTGCCACCTTTGGTTTCCTCGGTGGCGTTGGTAGCACCCTGGCCCTAAGTTTTTGGTTGCTTTTTACCAAGCATAAGACCGGCCGGCGGCTTGGCCAACTGGCCTTTATCCCCTCCTTGTTTGATAACAACCAGCTGCTCATGTTTGGTGTGCCAGTCTACCTACGCCCCCTGATGCTAGTACCCCTGGTCCTGGCCTCAGTTTCTAGTAGCTTAGTGGGCTTTATCGCCATCAAGCTCAAACTGGTCGACCCGGCCATTTTTACTGTGCCCACCGGCACGCCCCGTTTGATTACGGGACTACTGGCCAGCCAAAGTCACTGGACTAGCCTCCTGCTAATCTTGGTGATTTTTGCTCTGACCCTGGCCATTTATCGGCCCTTTGTCCTCGCCCTTGGCAAGGAGGTGACCCATGAAGCGCAGTAGACTCATCCTGTTAATCGGTGTCATTTTACTGATTGTCATTAGCTCCTTTAGCTGGACCTGGATGTCCAGGCAGCACAACAATGATCGGGCTATCCAAAACGCCCGGATTCAACCGGTTATCTTTATTCCCGGATCCGGTGCAACCGTTAACCGCTTTGATGATCTCTTTACCGCCTTGGAAAAGGATAATCCCCGGCAAAAAACCTCGGTCCTCAAGGTCAAGGTTAATAAGGATAACAGTATTTCCTATACGGGTACCTTGAATAAGACGGCTCGGAACCCTTATATCGTAATTGGCTTTCAAGACAATAGTGACAGTTATGCCAACATTAAGCGCCAGGCTAAGTGGCTGTCACTGGCCATGAACGACCTCCAGCGTAAGTACCACTTCCGTGACTTCTCAGCCGTAGGGCATTCCAACGGTGGTCTGGATTGGACTGATTATTTGGAAAACTACTATAGTAGCTACCACTTCCACATGCGGACCCTGATGACCCTGGGAACCCCTTATAACTTCTCTGAGTCATCGGTTACCCGGCAGACCAACATGTTAACTGACCTGATTGACAACGCTGATAACCTACCAAGCGACCTGACCGTTTACTCAGTCGCTGGTAGTGAAGATTACACCGATGATGGGACCGTGCCCGTGCAAAGTGTCCTTTCCGGTAAGTACATCTTCCAGAAAAACGTTAAATCCTATACCCAGATCACTGTTTCGGGTAACAATGCGGCCCACTCGAGCCTGCCCGAAAATCCGGAAGTCGTTCAGTTGATTGAAGAATATGTCCTGAAAACTGGTAACAATGGCACCAACGGTACCAACCGGCGCCAAGGCCTCCGTCAGGCCAGCCGTGCCGATAATTAAACCAAATAAATCCCTGGGCCTTGCCAGTACAGCCAGAAGTGATATAATTTCGCCAACAAATCATTGAGGGAGCGTTACCGTGTCAGTTCGGGCTTTAAGTAAATATCAAGTAGCACTGATTACGCTGGTCAGTCTCTCCCTGGCAGTTCTCTGGTTTCAGCAACCAGTCCAGGCTGAAAACCCAGAAACCATCCGTCCCAGCCGTAACTTTGTGGTCACCGACGATGCCAATATTTTGACGCCGGCTAGCAAGAACCACATTATTGACCAGGACCGCCAATTTAAAAAGACCACCCAGCAGCCCCAGGTGGCCGTCCTCACTGTTGACAACACGGACGGTTTGGACATGAAGGAATTCACCAACCAGCTGACCCAGCGTCGCGTTTGGCAGGCCGGTAAAAGTGGCGAGGATAATGGCGTGATCATTGTCTTTGCCAAGAACAATGGTCAAAACAACGTGCGGATTGCACCCGGTTCTGGCGTTGAGTCGGTCCTGCCCGATGGCAAAACGATTGTCATGCTGGAAAATCATCGGGACCAGCTTAAATCTAAGGACCCCGACCAGGTTAACCAAGGCCTCATGGACGTCTTTGACCAGGTAGCTGCTCAACTACCGACCACACCCGGGAGCAGTAAGCACCAGGGTCGTCAAAACAGTCCCTACCTGCTACCCTTGGTAGTCCTAATCGCCTTAGTGATTTCCTTTGGTATCCTGATTCTGTGGAGTCACCGGGTCACCCGGCGCGGCGGTGATACTGGTCCCGGTCGACGAACCGGCTACCGCCCTGGTTATCGGGGCTATGGTGGTGGCGGTTTCTTCGACGGCTTCCTGCTAGGTTCCCTGCTCTCTTCCACGGATCATCACGACCACGATGACGACGACTGGCCACCGAGTGGTGAATCAGGCTTCTCTGGCGGCGATGATTTTGGCGGCGGGTCTGACTTCTCCGATTCAGCCGGCGGTGGTGATTTCGGCGGCGGCGGTTCCGATATTTAATACGTGAGGTTTAGATACAAATGAAAACGATCAATGCAGACACACCGATTTACCAGAAGAAAAGCTTTATCATTACCATGGTAATTGCCGCCCTGATCCTTGTCCTGGGTATCGGCTTCATTGCTGGCAGCAATGGCCTGAACCGGGCCCAGCAGGACGTCGATGAAAGCACGGGATCAGTCCAGACAGCCCTGCAAAACCGAGCCGACCTAATTCCTAACCTGGTCAATGCCATCAAGGGCACCCAGGGTCAGGAAAGCGCGGTGTATGGCAAGATTGCCGATGCCCGTACCCAGTATAACCAGGCTAAGAGCGCCTATAACAGTGCCGACAGCCAGGACCAAAAGACCAGTGCCATGCAGAACCAGGAAAAGGCGCTGAACGTGATGGTTTCCGCTATTAACGAGAACTACCCCAACTTGAAGTCCGGCGACCAGGTGACGGTGCTGATGGCCCAAATCGAAGGAGCCGATAACCGGGTCACCTACCAGCGGGAAAAGTATAACAAGGCGGTGCGTGCCTATAACAATAAGGTGGTTTCCTTCCCTAGCTCAATTGTTGCTAGCCTGACCAACCACCAGAAGTTGCACTACTTCAGCGCTGACGAAAGTGCACAAAGTAACCCAACCGTTAACTTCAATAACTAAACAAAAAGGTGGAAGCATATGCTTCCACCTTTTTATATTGTTTTTAAATTTCTTCGGGTTTCTTAGTCCGATGAGCACCGAGGGCCAAAAGACCAAGTGCGCCAACTAAGAAGTAATCGGCAGTATGATTCGTCGTCGTCTTGGCCGTGGCTGGCAGACGACCAGCCTTCGCATGATCACCATGGTGATGGTGACCGGTAAATATCAAACCACTGGCATCGCTTGGATTAGCGGCACCAAAGCGGGCCTGCGCAGCCAAGGCCTTATCCAGGTCAGCCTGCTGGGCAGCAAAGGTTGCCTGCAAGGCATCGACTTGGGCCTGGTCATTAGTTAAGCGGGCAGCGAGCACCTGCTGTTGAATCTGCAGGTTGCTAATGTAAGCCGCTAACTTAGCTGGGTCGTTCAAGCAGTCCAAACGGGCGCTTTGCTTGGTCAGTTGATCCTGCGCCGCCTGAAGAGCAGCTCGAGTCTGACTCAAATCACTAGCGGACTGGCTAGCCTTAGTCTGGGCAGCCTGCAAGGCCGCATTCAACTGGTCATATTTTGCCTGGGCCGTCTTCTGGGCAGCCAAGGCACTATTGAGCTGACTTTGGGCCTGGGCCTGAGCGGCGGGTTGGTTAGCCTGGGCAGCCTGTAACTGGGTCAGATCATTTTGGGCCTGGGTCAAATCCTGCTGGGCAGCAGTCACCGCGGCCTGGGCTTGGCTAGCCTGGGTTTGTGCTTGGCTCAGCTCAGCTTGGGCAGCCTGCAGCTTCTGGGCGGGCGTCTGGGCTGCCTGTTGGGCTTGTAACTGGGCCAACGTTGCGACTGGTGCTTCTTGCTGCCAGTTGGTAACACTGTCGGCAGTACCATCAAAGTTCTTCTGCTGGGCATACTTGTCAGCCAAATCGTTGTAGGCAGTTGATGAAGTGCCAGTAACATTGGCAAAGTCCACGTAGCTGGTCAGCTTCTGCTTACCGTTATAAGGTGAAGTAGTGATGGTAGCCTGGCTGATACCAATCCCAACCGTGTTATAGTTGCCGTCCTTTTGCACGGCGTCGTGTTCAGGGCTACCTTTCCACTGATCAAACATCACCTTAGCGATTTGGTCAGGCGTGTTCTGAGACAAATTCAGACCACGCGATAACTCATTTTCACCAACACTGCTGACGACCTTGTTTTCCTGGGCCAGGGTTGAGGCAATCGCCTTGTTAAAGCCGGCATGAACAGTCGTAGCACTGCCCTCTGAACGAGCACCAGTGGTAATACTGTTGGCCCGACTGTCGGCCAACTGGCTCAAATTATCATCGAGCTGCAAGGGCTGCGCTCCTAGCGAAGCCCGGTAATCATTAAGCTGTTTCAAAAATGCCTGACGAATGGCTTCTTTCTTAGTCGCCCAATCAATGGATGACTGCAGGTCACCACTGTTGCTGGTACTGGTCGTGGTGGTAGTAGTCGCACCATTGGCCTGGGCCTGAGCGGCTTGAACATTGGCCTGGGCCTGCGTGACTGCCGTTTGGGCAGCCGCGGCTGCGGCCTGCTTGTCTTGGAGAGCGGCTTGCTTGTTAGCAACAGCCTGCTGCTGGTTAGCCAGGGCCGTGTTAGCATTGCCACTGACCTGGTCATAGGCGGCTTGAGCATCCTTAGCCGCTTGGTTAGCCTGGTTTAGTTGGGTTTGGGCCGCCTGGGTCTGACTAGCCTGGGCTTGTGCGGCGTTCTGATCAGCAGTTGCCGTGGTCTGCTTGTTGGCCACTGACTTGGTTAAATCAGTGACTTGCCCTTGGAGCTGGTTAACACTTTGCTGCACTTCGGGCTGCCGCTGGGCGCGGTTGGCCTGGTCATCTTGGGCCTGGGCTAGGTCCTGAGTGGTTTGCTGGTAGGCCTTTTGGTCATCGGCCTGCTTAGCCTGAGCTTGGGCTAACTGAGTCTGGGTTTGCTGTAACTGACTCTGAGCAACCTGGACCTTCTGGTTAGCAGTAGTTTGATTGTCCTGGGCCGGTGCTGGCTTGGGTGCATCGCTATCGGCTGAAGCCTGTTGGTTGTTAGCATTTACAAAGGCCGCTCCTGCGACCGCAGCTCCTGCCACTGAAATTTTAGTTAAGTTTTTCTTCATAAAAAGCTCTCCCATACTGATAAATACGATTTTTAAAATTTATAATCATTCTCTGAAGAAATTATAGCATTTCTACCGTTACTAAATCGCAAGAAAATTTAAAATTCCTTAATAATTACAACAAAAAAGAACTCAGCGACCATTTCAGTCACTGAGTTCTTTTTTACAATATCATTTCGATGCCGTCGGTGGGAATCGAACCCACACGGTATTGCTACCACTGGATTTTGAGTCCAGCGCGTCTACCAGTTCCGCCACAACGGCAATTCACAACTCTAATATTATAGCAAGAAAATATTAGGCCGTCAATTTCATCATATCGTTCACCATTGGCTTTGAATGCCCAGTGTTTGTAACCAACTAAAGACAAACTGCATTTTACCTTAGCGAACAAACAAAAAAGAAACCCGAGGGTTTCTTTTAAAATTATTTACTTCTTGTCCAAGAAGCCGTTGATGGCATCGGCCAGACGCTTCATACCAACCTTGATGGTTTCATCATCCACGTTAGAGAAGTTCAAACGCATGGTACCAGGTTCCCCGACCCCAGCGTAGAAGGCCTCCCCGGGCACGAAGGCCACGTTGTTAGCGATGCAGGCGTCAAAGAGCTTATTAGTGTCTTCGATACCAGGCACCTGAACCCAGATGAACATGCCACCTTCAGGCGTACTGTGATGCGTACCTTTAGGGAACTCGGTTTCGATGATGTGCAGCATCAATTCGAACCGGCCCTTGTAAAGCTCACTGATGTCCTTAATGTGGGCATAAACGTCGTTATGCTCCAAGTAGTCCGCAATCATGTACTGGGAGAAGTTATCAGAGTGCAAATCAGCAATCTGCTTCATCAAAACTAAGTTCTTGATGAAGTCCTTTTCGCCAACGACAAAGCCCAAACGGATACCAGGCACCAGGATCTTTGAGAACGATGACATGTAAATCACGTTACCGGTCTTATCAAAGTGCTTCAATGGTGGAATTTCTTCCCCAGCATAACGGATGGCACCGTAAGGATCATCTTCCAAAATTGGCACACCGTATTGTTCAGCCAACTTGACGAATTCCTGACGACGTTCTACTGACATCGTCCGACCGGTTGGGTTTTGGAAAGTAGGAATGGTGTAGATAAGCTTGGCTTCTGGGTGGGCCTTAAGAGCTTCTTCCAGAGAGTCCATCTTCATCCCGTCTTCATCCATGTCGACGCCGATAATGTTGGCACCAAAGCTGGTAAAGGCGTCGATGGTACAAAGGTAGGTTGGCCGTTCAACGATGACCGTGTCACCTTCGTCGACAAACATCTTAGCAATCTGTTCGATGGCCTGTTCAGAACCAGTCGAAATCACGATGTTATCCAAGTCACCCTCAATACCGCGGTGCTTCAAGAACTTGTCAATGACCTGTTCACGCAGTTGGGGAATTCCAGCGGCACTACCGTATTGCAAGGCTGCCGCTGCCTTAGTATCGAAGACACGATCAGCTGATTCCTTTAATTCCTTGACGGGAAAGAGGGCTGGATCAGGCAGGCCACCCGCAAAAGAAATCACTTCAGGATCAGCCGCAGCGGCCAAGATTTGGCCGGTCGCATCGTTGTCTGGATTTGGAACATGACTTGAATATTTAAAACTCATCTTTGTACTCCTCTGCCTTTGTAGACTTTTCTCACATTATAATACTAGTCTCATTAATATGCCAACCGCCCCATAAATTCATGCATTGAAAAAGAGATGCTCTCGCATCTCTTTTAAAAGAATTTGGGTTAGGCACGTACAATTAAGGCGGAAATTTTTGCGTTACGAGCAACATAGGCAGCCTGAGATCCAAGTGAATCCCAGAAGCCATCGTGTGAGTGAGCCCCAACTACTAAGAGGTCGGCGTTCACTTGTGGCGCTACCTGCTGAAGCAGCGTTTCACCAAACTTAGCTCCCTGAGCAAAGACCGTCTCAACGTGAGTAATACCCTGCTCTTGGGCAAAACGCTTGTACCTAGCTAAGTTTTTTTCCAACTTGCTTTGAATTTCGTTAATAGCGTCCAAGTTCAAAGCCTGAATAGTGGAGAGATCGCCCATTTCTAGGACGGTCACGATCGTTAACTCAGCCTTATCTTCGCGAGCCTGATGAACTGCGTTAACCAAAGCGAAGTAGCCTTGTTCGGATTCATCAACACCAACTAAGATGTTCTTAAACTGCTTAGGTTCAATATCTAATGACAATTCAGACATGATTTATATCAACCTTTCTTTCTGCTTACCAGAATAAGTGCATTCCGTAAATCAGAACAATGTTGATAATTGTCAGGCCTACGAAACAAATCCAACCAACCCACTTAACCCAGAATGAATTAGCAAACTCACCCATAATCTTCTTAGAAGAAGTGAAATAAATCAGTGGGAACATTGAGAATGGCAAAGCAATTGATAAGAAGACCTGAGTTGACTCAATCAAAGCATCGAGCTGGGCTTCATTACCACCATACATAATCGCAATAACCAAAACAGGAATAATAGCAATACCACGGGTAACTACACGACGTAGCCACAAAGGAATCTTGAAGTGCAAGAACCCTTCCATGATAATTTCACCAGTCAACGTTCCAGTAATCGTTGAATTCTGTCCTGAAGCCAACAAGGCAAGCGCAAACAGCGTCGACAACACTGGTGATGCAATCGCACCAGCAATATTACGATCATTCAAGGCGCTGTATAACTGATGGAACCCATCCAATTCAGTAGCGTGTCCAAAGAAAAGGGCAGCACCAACAATCAGGAGCATTGAGTTAATGAAGAAAGCCAATGTCAACTGAATGTTGGAATCCCAAGTCATCAAACGTACCGCATCCTTAATCTGTGAAGGCTTTGAATGATCAACCTTACGGGTTTGTGAAATGGATGAGTGCAGATACAGATTGTGCGGCATAACCGTGGCACCAATGATACCAGCGGTCAATGTAATTGGACTATCCAAGCCATGCGCAGATGCTGATGACAAAGTCTGAGGACGAGGAATGTAGTTACCCAAAATAGCCATCCAGTCAGGACGTGACAAAATCGTTAAGTAAACAAAAACAAGCAAAATTGTCAAAATCAGCGTCATGACAATCGCTTCAATCTTACGGAAGCCAAACTTCATCAAAAGCAGCAAAATAATGACATCAAATGCTGTCAGGAATACTGTGACCAAGAGTGGCCAGCCAAACAGCAACGACAAGGCAATGGCACCACCAACAACCTCGGCAATATCCGTCGCAATCAAAGCAAGTTCAGTCATAACCCAGAGGAGGTAACGACCCCACTTACCAGTCCGGTTAGCAGTAGCCTGAGCCAAGTCTTCCTGCGCGACAATTCCCAGTTTTCCTGCCATGTACTGCAAGAGCATGGCAATCAAAGATGAAAGTAAAACAACTGATAACAGCAAATAGTGGTACGCGGCACCACCCTTAATTGATGTGACCCAGTTACCAGGGTCCATATAACCAACGGCAACCAGAGCTCCAGGACCTGTAAAGGCTAGCAGCCGTCGCCAGAATGGCGCTCCTACCGGAACGCTAATACTACTGTTCACATCGGGCAAACTCTTATCACCAGCTTGCTGAATGATGTGATGATGCTTCTTTGGTTCTTCTGAGAACTTTTGTTCTCTTGAATTATCCATAGTCTTCTCCTTTGGAATGTGTTCCTTAGGTTAAAAACAATCGAATTGTGACTTGAAGTTATTTACTTTTTTAAGTACCGAGGGGGCAGTTCCCAAAGACTACCCCCCTCAAAGGTGTTCAAGTGCTAAATAAATTTCATAAAAGGTTTCATTCAACTTGGTTGTTGAAAGCTTATGAAAGCTACTTAACTCGGCTATTCTTATCCCAGTACAACCCTAATATTACTCAAATTACAAGCAGCGTCAAGCCTTTATTTAGAAATTATTATCACTTGATAATGGCCGTAATTTGAAAAAATGTTAATTAGCTAGTAGCGACTCCCTTTTATTAAAATAAAATAACAGTTTTATTTTAGAATGATTCTAAATATTATTACAACGCTGGTCGAAATCCTCCCGTTCAATCTGAACGGTCACGTGGGCGATGTGGTACTCTGAACGCAGGTCCTGGCTAATTTTTTCCAAGAGGGCCTGACCATCAGCCCCGTCTTCTATCGACAGGTGCACTGTTAAAGCGGTTTCCGTGGTGGACAGGGGCCAGATATGCAGGTCGTGAATCTGGTCGACCCCGTCTAAATGCTCCAAGTACTCGGCAATTGCCTCTTCATCAACCGAACCAGGCACGCCATTAACGGCCAGGTTCAAGGTCTCCTTCATGACTGGCGCCGAACTAATCAAGATGATCACGCCAATGGCCAGAGAAACCAGGGGATCGATAAACTGCCAACCGGTCAGCTGGATTAACCAACCAGCCACAATCACGCCAATCGAAACCCCGGCATCTGATAGCAGGTGAATATAAGCCGTTTTGGCATTGAGATCCTCACCACCATGACTATGCCCTGCATGACCATGGGCATCTTTAACCTTGGCCACCCTAAATAAGAGGGCGGTTCCCAGGTTAATCACGATTCCAACGGCGGCGACCACCGTAATCATCCAACCAGTGGGATGGCCTTCCAGGCCCGGCATCAGTAGGTCCCGGATGGCCTCATAGAAGATCACCACCACGGCCCCAAGCAGTAAGAGCGTGTTAAAGATGCTGGCCAGAATTGACACGTTGTGCCAACCATAGGTATAGCGCCGGGTTGCCCGCAGACCAAAGAAAATCACGGCCAGCCAGGCAATCACGAGGGCCAAGACATCACTAAGGTTGTGAAAGGCATCGGCAAACAGGGCCGTTGAATGCGCAATCTTAGCAAAGACAATCTCAGTCAGCACAAAAAGTAAGTTTAAGGTAATTCCAATTAGGTACGGCCACTGTTGCGGTTGGGCCGTTTCCCGTTCTTTTGACATAAATTCTTCCTCCCGCTGTTTATCATAGCATAAGAAAAAAGCCCTGGCTGAGCTAGGGCTTTTACTTTAATTCCTGGAAGAACTCGCTGGCATCCCCAATCACCTGGTGGATGTTAGCGGGAGCTGGAATTTGTTCTAGGTTTACCGCTAATAAACGGGCATTCGGACTAGCATACTGAATCAGGCCAGCAAAGGGATAAACCCGGAAACTGGTCCCAACGACGACAATCAGGTCGGCCTGGCTAACCCATTCAATCGATGGTTCCACCCCAAAGGGCTGCTCCTCATAGAAGGTAATCCGGGGACGCAAAATCGCCCCATCGCCCGGCCGGTAAAGGGAATGCAAGTACTCTTTAACCGTGGCAGGCTTACCATCGACCGGAGCATAAATATCATAAAGGGAACCGTGAAAGCGAATTAAACGGTCCGATGGCGTACCAGCCTTGACGTGCAAATCATCCACGTTTTGGGTAACGATTTTTGCCCGGCCAGCCTTGGCCATTTCAGCCATCTTGTCATGGATAACATTGGGCTTGGCATCGGGGAAGTACATGTTGTCCTTCATGAAATGATACTGCTTTTCCGGCTCTGTCCGAAAGGCGGTGGCACTGAGCAAGTACTCCGGTGACAGGGTCACGCCGTTATAAATTCCGTTTTTAGACCGGTAGTCAGGAATGCCTGATGGTGTCGAAACCCCAGCCCCAGTCAGGAATAAAATCCGCTGGGCCTGGTTAAATTCGGCTTGAATTTCTGGTGTTACCAACATTTCAATCACCTCTCAATATAGGGTAGGGCCAACTTTTGGAAAAGTTCGCCGACCGGTAGGTCATAAAGTTCCCGGAAAAAGGCCGGCCGGTCCGCCTCGTTAGCTGGTGGAGCAATCACAAAACTGTTTTGCTGATCACCCTTGTTCAGCCCAACGAAGGCAGTTTGCTGGGTTTGAATGTCAAACATTTCACTGTGGAAAATGTCAAAGACCTGCTTAACTGGCAAACTTAATTGCCGCTTGGAAAGCACTGAGGTTAAAGTCACGTATTCACGGGCATTGACACTGGGTAGTTCCCAATCGGTCAAGGTTTGGTCCACGCCGGTAAAGGTTTGTACAACTAGGCGGCGTAACTGGCGGGGCTGCTTCAAATCAGCGGACAGGATTGGGTCCACCAAGCTCTTAGCGGCCACGTAGGCCCGTGGGTAGTTTTCATCCAAATCGGCTAACAGACCATCAGTCCCATCAACCCGGTTCGCAAAGACCAGGGCATCCATGACTGCTAACAGGCGCCAAAGACTCTCCCCGTCAATTTCGTCACTTTCTGGACTAACACCCGCCGCTAAGCCAGCGCGGTAGGCAGCGACTGTGTCTTCATCAGCCAAGCCGTGCTGAGCTAATTCCTGGTAGGTAATGGCATGGACCACTACCCGGTGCATCCGGGTGGCCAGGCTAATCAACTGGTCATCTAAGTCTTGGTCATGGAAGGACAGGGAAAAGAAAATCTGCGGCATAATGCCGTTTAAGGCCAGCAACATTTTTAAGAGCTCGTTACCCAGGACAAAGTCCGCCTGGGTTTGATCGGGCACCTCAATTAGGAGCCGGTCGGCCAGGGCATCCTGGCTGACGTGGTCGGGATGCAGTTCGCCACTATTTTCCTGACCCACCCGGACCATGACGGTCCCAGGATAGGTCTGGTTAACTTGGTCTAAAAGGGTTTGAATTTTGGGATTCATGCTGACGTAACTCCTCTAGTTTTTGCTGGGCCACTGCGCTGTCCAATTGTTCGGCTTCTGCTAAGGCCGCCACCAAGGGACCAACTTCATCTGGTTGGGCGCCAACCTGGAGGGCGAGCGCCCGGGCCTGCATCCGCATATGGCCGGCTTGGATTCCTTCACCACTCAGGGCCTTGAGGGCCGCTAGGTTTTGGGCCAAACCTACCGCGACTAAGACTCCACGCAGGTGGCGACCATCTGGATTACCTAAAATTTCTAGGGCCGTTTGCGCCGATGGCAGGGCGCCAATGGCACCCCCAACCGTACCAACAGGTAGTGGCAGGGTCAGTTCGCCTAAGAGCTGAGTACCGTCTTCACTGAGCTGCCAGTGCGATAAGCTGTGGTACTGGCCGTCACCAGCCGCCCACGCATGACCAGCCGCACTGATGGCGCGGGTGTCATTACCGGTTGCTAGGGTTACCGCGGCAATCCCGTTGTAAATTCCCTTGTTTTCCGTAGTGGCCCGGTAAATATCAACCCCACCAAAATCACTGAGGGCAGCAATTTTACGGGCAATGTCCTGACCACCCAGATCAGCGACTGCCACTTTCCCCTGGGCAGTAATCACCTGGTGGGGGCTGTAATTACTCAGAATCGCCGCCACAAAGCGGTCAGCAAAGGGATCAAAAACCGAACGTTCGCCCTCTAGGATAGTGTTCACAATATTGGCGCCCATGGCCGCCTGCGTATCAATAGCAAAATCAACACTGGTACGTTGCCCTGGCAGGGATCGAACGGTCACGTCGACCAGTCCCCCACCCCGCCGGTAAATTGAAGACTTGGCCCGCCGGGCCGCGTCATCGATTTCATCTCGGTGCTGGACCACAAAATCAGCCAAATCATCAGCATTCACACCGGCAAAGAGCAGCTGACCAACCGTGGTCAAGGATTCCTGACTAGTAGTCGTCACACCCCCTTGCAGGCCCAAAAGGCGGGCCCCGTTATTGGCAGCTGCGACCACACTGGGTTCCTCGGTCACCATTGGGACGGTATAACCCTGACTATCCACAATCAGATTCCCTAACAATCCTAGGGGCAGGTTGTAATCACTAATATAGTTTTCAATCAGCTGGCTGTTTTGCCGGCTCTGATGCCGCTTTAAAGCCGTCTTGGTGTCCTTACTGACGGTCAGACGGTCGATGCGTTCATCAGGACTCAGTTGGTAGAACTTCTTAGCCATAATCCTGCTCCAACTTTTCGGCAATCAGCCCTTCGCGGACCCCACTTTCGGAGAAAATCACGCGGGGCGAATCAATGGCCTGCATCAGATTAATCAGGGGCAGGAGACCGGAAATAATGATATCAGCCCGGGATTTTTCTAGGCCGGCAATCCGTTCCCGACCGGCCCGATCAGTCCGGCTGAGTTGCTTAAATAGCTTCACGACCAAAGAACGGTCCATGGTAAAGCCGTGAATCTGGTTGACATGCTTCTCACCCAAAAAGGTCCGGGCAATCTTGGCCAGGGAGCGGTTGGCGCCACCGAGCAAAATCACCGGTTCACCTTTAAAGTCAGCTAACCAGCCCAGTTCCTGGTATTGGCTGGTAATGTCCTGGCAGGCCTGATCCAAGTTTTCCTGCTTGATATGGTTAGCCAGGTGGTATTTTTCAGAGAGGTTAACGGCCCCAAAGGGTAGGCTGACTTCGGCCTCGGACTTGCGGTCCCTAAAACCAATCAATTCAACCGACGCCCCACCGGTATCTAAAATCACCCCGGTTGGTAACTGCTTCAAACTAGCCATCACCCCGAGATAATCGTAGTGGGCCTCTTGATCACCAGTTAGGACCTGGAGGTCAATGCCGAGCTGGTCGTGGACAGCCTTTAAAAAATCGGCCTGGTTGCGGGCAGTTCGTACCGCCGCAGTGGTGATACTGCGAATCTCACAGTCGGGGTAGGTCTTGATTTTATCTCGAAAACGCTTCAAAACCTTGATTGTCCGGGCCATTGGTTCGGGTTTTAGGGTCAGCTCTGGTCCCATGTTTTGGGCCAGGCGGGTATCTTGTTTTTCGCGGAGTAATTCAGTATACGTGCCATCGGGGTGCAACTCTTCGATAACCATCCGAGTTGAGTTACTCCCCAAATCAATAATTGCCAAATACACCATGTAGGTACCTACTTCTCATAGAATCTTACCTCAGTATACCACGAGACCCGGGCAGCAAAAAAAGCGCCGCAGCGCTTTCAAACTTAATTAGTATCTAAACTTTCACCAATGACTTGAAGGTTATCACTGGCAACCCGCTGGTAGGCAGCTGGCACTTCGCCACCGAACTGAGTACCCGTAGATTTCTTTGGCAGGTCCAGGGCCGCCCGGAGCACGTTAGTGACCCGCTGTTTCTCCTTTTGTGGCACCATCTGGTAAGAGATACCACCGTAGCTGTCCATGGTACCCTGCATGTGATCTGAAACCTGATCATGGGCTGCTGAACGGTAGTGCAGCAACATCTTTTCCATGTTCTTAAAGCTGATATCAGTTTCGGCACTCTTAGAAACACTCTGCATGAAGCCGGGATTAAAGAGGGCGCGGGGACTGACAGCCTTGTCAATCAGGGCCTTCAAGACCAGGCGCTGGCGTAGCTGGCGACCATAGTCACCATCGGGATCGTCATAACGCATCCGGGTAAAGGCCAGGGCGGCATCCCCGTTCATCACTGTCTTAGAGGCTGACCAGGTCTTACCATTGTCGTCTGAGTGCTCATAAGACGTACTACCCTTGTGGAAGCGGTAGAGATTAGGACCATAGGAATGGGCTGTGTCTTGACTGTACTGGAAGCTCAATGGTGACTTCACTGAAACGCCACCAACCTGGTTGACCAGGGTTTCAAGGCCCTTCATATTGACTAGGGCGTAGAAATCAATCGGCACGTTCAGGTAGGCCTGAACGGTCTGCATGGCCGCCCCGACCCCACCAATTGGAAAGGCCGCGTTCATCTTCTGGGGGAAGGTGTCTTCATAACCAATGATGGAAACCATGATATCACGCGGAATCGACATGGTCGTAATCTTGTTCTGGCTCGGGTTAACGGTTACCACCATCATCGAATCAGTTAACCCGTCCCGGTCACGGTTCAACTCGCCGACATCAGTTCCCATCACAAGGATTGAGAAGGGCTTCTTGTCAGCAATCAGCTGGTTAACATCGCGGGCCTTGCTAATCCCTGCATCGCCCTGCATGTTATCGACCGAGTGCTTAAACTGGAGGAATAAGAGCCCACCAGCGATGGACAGCAGTAAGATAATAATTAGAAAAATGTTGAGCAGGCGACCACCCCAACGGTTGGACTTAACCGTACTTGGTTGCTGGCGGTCGGGCTGGTTTTGATGACGTTGATCCATGCGTACTGAACTCCATTAATGCAATAGCTGTATTATAACGTAAATCGTTAGTCCCCGCTAAAACAATCCCCCTACCGGCATAAGTCCACCAAAAAAAGACCCTCACGGGTCTTTGATTTTAATCAGCGGCAAGGGCGTCAATCGTATTCAAATTAGCGGCCTTCCGGGATGGAATGTAACTGGCTGCCAGGGCAATCACAATACTAATTGCAGCGGCTTCCAAGACATTGGCCGTTGAAATCCTGACCATCTTGTCCTGGGCCAGACTGTATAAGAAGTGGTTCATCACGGCCTGACCGACAAAGGCCAAGGCAATTCCAACCAAGGCGGCAATGATGCCAATCAGGAGGGCTTCATTGATAAAGAGCCCCCGGATATCCTTGGCACGGGCACCTAGGGCCCGCAGAACTCCGATTTCCTTGGTCCGCTCCGCCACCGACATGTAGGTGGTCACGATAATCATAATCGCTGAGACCGCCAAGGCAATGGCTGAGATTGAGGCCAGGATATAGGTCGCAATGTTGGTAATCCGGGTCACCGTGTTCAAGGTTTCATCAAACGGTGCCACCGCAAAGGCGGCCTGACCGTTATTGGTCACCTCGTTAATCTTTTGCACGGTCGCCTTCACGTGGTCGGTATTGTCAACATGGGCCACCGCGAAGTTAAAGCCGGTGCTGGCGTGAGCATTGGTCAGCTCCGTTTTAAACTCATCTTCGGTCACCGCGAAGATTTGGCGGGCTTGGTTACCATCGGCCACACCGACAATTTTCAAATCCGTGTTGATGGTAACCGGGTTGTTACTGTCATCATAGGCCACATAGGAAACGTGGAGGGTCTTACCAACCGCACTCTTCCAATCCGAAGACATCTTCTGGGCAAAGGTCTTATCGACCACAATTTCACCGTTGTGCTTGGCATTGCGGCCGGCCTTAATAATGGACTCATTCAGATTAGGCGTCCAAGAGCGGATTGGTGCTGCCATCTGGGCCTGATTGTTATTGTAGTTAAAGTTGGCGTTACTAATGTAGTAGCCGCCATAAACCTTGGTAACGTGCTTAATCTTGCTAAGCTGCTCAAGACTGCCAGCGTCCATGGTCGTTTGATTATAGTTGGTCTGCTGGGCCTGCTGGTTTTCGGTAATCTTTTCCAACGGGCTCAACTTATTATCATTGCTAATGTTCTTGTAGACCTGGGGGTAGGTCGGACTAGCCAGCTGGCTAACCTGGCTATTCACGTAGGCCCGCACGCCGTTTCCCAGTCCCAAGAAGAGGATGACTGAAAAGACACCAATCGCTGAACCTAAAATAATCAGGCAGCTCTGCAGCCAGTTATAACGCAGGTGGCGGAAGGCCATCTGCCAAATCGTCCGGGCTGACAGATTACGCGAGTGCAGACGGTTAACAATCTTTGGCACTTCAAAGGCCGGCTTGAGCTTCTTGTCATCCGCAATCCGCCCATCCTGCATGTACAAGATCCGGCTACCGTAATGGGCCACTTCCTTGGAGTGGGTCACCATGATAACCAGCTTCCCCTCTTCGGCAATCTGCTCTAAGAGGGCCAGGACTTCAGCCGTGTTGCCTTCATCCAGGGCACCAGTAGGCTCATCGGCGATGATAATGTCTGGATCACCGGCTAGGGCCCGGGCGATGGCGACCCGTTGCTTTTGTCCCCCAGATAGCTGGGATGGGTACTTGTGAATATGCTCGGCCAGGCCAACCTTACGTAGCAGTAACTTGGCCCGTTCCTTCCGCTCAGACGCACTTAAAGTGGTCATGTTCAGGGCGGTTTCCACGTTTTCCAGGTTGGTTTGATAGTTAATCAGGTTAAAGCCCTGGAAAATATAACCAATTGTCTGCCGGCGATAATTATCGAGCTGGTGTTGCTTGTGATGGTCTAGGAGATGGCCGTTGACCACGACTTCGCCTTCGAAATTACGGTCCAGACCACCGATAATGTTCATCAAAGTGGATTTTCCGCCACCAGACTCACCCAAGATGGAAACAAATTCACCCTTCTTAAAGGCCAGGTTAATCCCCTTTAAGACTGGAAATTCCTTTTTGCCCGTGAAGTAGGACTTAAAAATATTATGTAGTTCTAGAAAAGCCATTAGTTGTCCGTACTCACTTTCAAAACGGTTCAAATCTGCAGGCCCAGAGGCCTAAGCGCTAAAATCCAATTATAAACGAATCACGACTTTGTCGCCATATTTTAACTAAATTGTAACATAAAAGTAATAAAGAATTAATTAAGACCACAAAAAAACTACCAAGGAATGGTAGTTTTTCGATTTAGTTTACAATGGATTAGCCGGCGATACCAACAATCGTGTCACCAGAAATTCCGAAGCCAACCTTTGAGAATGAAGCGTTAGTCAACCAGTTACGGTGGCTAGGCGTTCCGTTAGTAATCATGTTGGTTTCGTTGTACCAAGCATCAACAACTGATGCTGGTGAGAAGCCAATGGCAACAACTTCAGGACCAGCGATCTGCTGGAAGTGACCAGTTGGCAAACCGCCGTTAGCGTTACCTTCTTCGGCACGGCTCTGAGCAGTTGCAGCCAAGCTTGCATCGTAGCGAACTGGTGCCAAACCAAGCGCAGCACGCTTTGCGTTCATGGCATCAACGATTGCCTGAACACTTGAACTTGCACCGGCTGAGTAGCTTGAGTCAGCAGTTGCAGCGGCAGCAGCAGTTGCGTTAGTAGCAGCTGATGAAGTCTGCGTGTTAGCAACGTTAGCACTTTGGTTAGCGGCTGGGGCAGCAGGGGCAGCTGGAGCAGTCTGCTGAGTAGTAGCAGCCTTCTTAGTTGACTGACCGTTAACTTCCAAGGTCTGACCAGTGTAGATCAAGTTCTTGTTAGCGATGTCGTTCCAGTTAACCAATGAGTCAACTGAAGTACCGTGATCAACGGCGATCTGTGAAAGCGTGTCACCTGACTTAACCTTGATGCTGTCAGCGTTAGCTGAAGCAGTTCCGGCAGCAACGAAAGTAGCCGCACCGGCTACAGTAAATAATAATGATTTGTGAATAGAATTTTTCATTTTGATTTTTACTCCATTGTATTTTTCTATGCCCGCTGAAAATACCCCGCGGTCAAAAACAATATCTTAACTATATCTGCCATATATTTCATAAAGTTTTCTTAAATATGACAATATCATTACAATTGTGTCGCGAATATTACAATAAGGGTAAATTTATGTTTCTAAAAGAACAGTACCATAGGTAAATCCGGCCCCAAATCCAGTCACCAAAACCCGCTTCCCGCTTAGGTTTTCCGATTTTCTGAGCTGGTCTAGACCCATTGCAATTCCGGCCGATGAACTATTGCCATAATCCACCACATTTTGAGCAAACTTTTTGATCGGTTGACCCAATTTTTCGGCAATTTTTTCAATAATTCGCAAATTTGCCTGATGGGGAATGTAAAAATCAATGTCATCTGGCGTCAAATTTTGCTTGGCCAGGAAGGAAATAATGTGATCCGGGATAATTTCAGTCACTTCCTGGTAAACCATCCGCCCCTGTTGGGCAAAAGCATCAATGGAAGGGTAATTATCCGCTGACAGTTCCGTTAATGGTGGAATCTGACCCGAGTGGACCACCTCGGCATCCCCGACCGTGTGCATTTCTTCAGCAACCACCTGGCCGCCCTGGTCATCAGCGCCGACAACCGCAGCGCCGGCCCCGTCACCAAAGAAGACGGTGCTGGTCCGGTCCTTGAAGTTCATCATCTTTGAGTTCACTTCCGCCGCAATCACCAGGCCGTACTGGTACTGGCCGGAGCGGATAAACTTATCCGCCGTGCTGAGACCAAAGACAAAGCCGGCACAGGCGGTGGAAATATCAAAGGCCCAGGCCTGGCTAGCCTCTAGGTTTCGTTGCACGAGGGCTGCCGTGGATGGGGCCAGCCCATCAGGGGTAAAGGTAGTGACAATAATAAAACCCAACTGTTCGGGTTTCACACCGGCCTCAGCCAGCGCTTTACGGGCAGCTTGGGTTGCCAGATCACTTGTATTTTCGCCGCGTAGGGAAACGTGGCGACTTTTAATCCCAGTGTGACTTTGAATCCATTCGTCGGAGGTATCTACGATTTTGGCAAGGTCATCATTGGTCACAATGTCGGCAGGGACGTAGTGGCCACTGCCTAAAATTTTCGTTCCCGGCATTTCTCTTCCTTATTACATAGGTAAATTTTTGTTGCTTACTAACCAGTGTAATTGTTTCCTATTAAAACAAGATAAAAATTAGGCCTGGTTACCCTTGAGTTCATCCAGGTGCTTTTGGGTGGCGTCATACTTTGCCTGCCAATCAGCCAGCTTATCACGTTCACCCTGGACAACGGCTTCAGGGGCGCTGTTAACAAACTTCTCGTTACTCAACTTACCCTCTGCGCGCTTAACTTCCTTATTAAAGCGGTCCAGTTCACCTTCGAGACGCTTAGTCTCGGCATCAATGTCAATTAGACCAGCCAAAGGCACATAAATTTCAGCGCCGGAAATAACCTGGGACATAGCCAGCTTAGGTAGGTCGATGCTAGCACCAATCGTCAGGGTATGTGGCTTAACAAAGCGGTTGATATAGTCCGCATTTTCAGTGAAAATCATCTTCAACTGAGCATCGTCGGTTTTGATGATGACATCAATTGGCTTAGACATAGGCGCGTTCGCCTCAGAGCGGATATTACGAACGGCAGTAATCAGGTCCTGCAGTGAACCAAAGGCCTTTTCAGCTTCTGGGTTGTCTAATTCAGGGTGGACGGTTGGATAGGCCGTTACAGCAAAGTCGGCATGCTTACCGACGTTTTCAGGCAGCTCCTGCCAGATGGCTTCGGCCATAAATGGCATAATTGGCTGCAAAAGCCGGAGGGTCTGGTCCAAGACATAGGCCAAGGTTGCTTGAACGGCCTTTTTATCCCCTTCCCCGCTCAGACTTTCCTTAGTCATTTCAATATACCAGTCGGCAAAGTCAGACCAGATAAAGTTGTAAAGTTCCCGGCCGGCTTCCCCGAACTCAAACTTATCAAAGTTGCGGGTTACCTTACCTACCAGGCTGTTTAGGCGGGACAAAATCCACTTATCAGCCAGGGTCAGGTCGGCTGGGTCCGCCAACTCAGCCTTGGTGTCCTCGTCTAGGTTCATGATGACATAACGGGCCGCGTTCCAAATCTTGTTAATGAAGTTCCAGGCCGCGTCCATCTTTTCATAACTGAAGCGGACGTCTTGTCCCGGCGTAGAACCGGTGGCCAGGAACCAACGGAGAGCATCAGCCCCGTACTTGTCAATCACGTCCATTGGGTCGACCCCATTACCGAGGGACTTGGACATCTTCCGGCCTTCACTATCACGGATTAGACCGTGAATCAGGACGTTTTCAAAGGGCCGTTCACCGGTGAATTCCAGTCCTTGGAACATCATCCGGGCCACCCAGAAGAAGATAATGTCATAACCGGTAACCAGGGTGTTGGTTGGGTAGTAGCGGGCGAAGTCGTGGTCTAAGTCGTTAGGCCAACCCATGGTTGAAAATGGCCACAGGGCTGATGAGAACCAGGTGTCCAAGACATCCGGGTCCCGCTCCCAACCTTCACCAGGAGCCTTTTCTCCAACGTAAACTTCCTCTTCAGGAGTACCCTTGTGCTTGTACCAGGCTGGAATCCGGTGTCCCCACCAGAGCTGACGGGAAATGACCCAGTCACGGATATTTTCCATCCAGTGGGTAAAGGTATCCTCAAAACGACCTGGTACGAAGTTCACCTTCTTATCAGGATCTTTTTGCAGGTCTAAGATTTGACGGGCCAGGGGCTCCATCTTAACGAACCACTGGGTTGATAGGCGGGACTCGATGGCCACGCCCGTCCGTTCGGAGTGCCCAACGGAGTGGACGTAAGGCACAACTTTTAGCATGTAACCCTGGGCTTCTAAGTCGCGGGCCATGGCCTTGCGCGCCTCAAAGCGGTCTAATCCCTTGTAAGGACCGGCGTTTTCATTCATGTGCGCATCTTCGGTCATGGTGTTGATACGCTCTAAGTCATGACGGTTACCAACCTGGAAATCATTGGGATCGTGGGCGGGGGTGATCTTCACCATCCCGGTTCCAAAGTCCTTTTCAACGTAGTCATCGGCGATGATTGGGATTTCACGGTCCACCAATGGTACCCGCACTTTCTTACCAATCAAATCCTTGTAGCGTTCATCGGTCGGATTAACGGCAACAGCCACATCCCCAAACATGGTTTCAGGACGAGTCGTGGCAATTTCGATATAATCTTTACCATTTAAAGTCGTACCATCAGTAAAGGGATACTTCACGTGGTAGAAGGCACCTTCATCATCTTGGTAGATCACCTCGATATCCGAAAGGGCTGTGCGGGCCTGGGGATCCCAGTTGATGATATATTCGCCACGGTAAATCAGTCCCTTGTTATAGAGATCAATAAAGACCTTGTTAACGGCCTTGTTCAGACCCTCATCCAAGGTAAAGCGCTCCCGCTCGTAGTCCAGTGACAGACCTAGCTTAGCCCACTGCTCCTTAATGGTTGCAGCATATTCGTTCTTCCAAGCCCAGACCTGGTCCACGAACTTTTCCCGGCCCAGTTCAAAGCGGGTGATGCCTTCCTTGCGCAGTCGCTGCTCAACCTTGGCCTGAGTAGCAATGCCGGCGTGGTCCATGCCGGGCAACCAGAGGGTGTCATAACCCTGCATCCGCTTCTGCCGAATAATCATATCTTGGAGGGTCGTATCCCAGGCGTGGCCCAGGTGGAGCTTACCCGTAACGTTTGGTGGCGGAATAACCACTGAGTAAGGCTCTGGTTCCTGTCCCTGGATGGCTTTATTGCCTTCCGGGGCAAAGATTTTCTTATCCAACCAGTGTTGGTAGCGGCCGTTTTCAACCGCCTTGGGATCGTATTTTGTAGACATGTCAACATCACGCATAGCACATTTCCTTTCAAAAAAAGCGCCCTAATCCAAAGATTAGGACGCTTGCACGTGGTACCACCTAAATTGCCACCGGAGTGGCCACTTCGCTTCAATATTTTATTCATTTTCTTAGCAACCTTGGGCATTAACACGGTCGGTTCTCAGCGACCACCGACTCTCTAAACGTGCGCCTGCCTACTCCTCTAAGAATTAAATTAATAGTACCCAATAATGGCAGGTCCGTCAAGGGAAGACGGCTTAGCGGTCGCCCTTTTGCCGGTAACGGAACTCAGCAACGATACCGATAACCACGGCCAGCCCAACCACTACGGCAAAGGGCCACCAAGGCAGGGGCTTGTTAGCCGCCTTATCCTTCTTATCGTACTTAATGGCTGCCTTAGGTGTGGTTTGGGGCTTGGGTGTCTTAGACGCTGCCTCACTACTGGACTGGGCCGCAGCACTCTGCTGGTCGTCATTGGATGAACTTTCGGCCTGACCACTATTTTGGCCCCCACCGATGGCCGGGGTCCCGTTGGCATCAAATTCAATTCCAAAGGCGTAGTAGTGGTCGTAACGAATAGACGGAATGTTAACGGTCATGTGTCCGTTCAAGCGCTGGGTCAGGGTTGTCGTGGTGAACTTAAACTGGTAGAAATCAGTGTTTCCTTGGGTTGTCCGAGCGACTTCAGGCTGCTGGCCGTTAAAATCGGTTACCTGCACCGGGAAGAGTCCCAGGCTGTGGTCAGTTCGGATAGTCAAGATGACTTCATAGTGGTCACCAACCACGGCGGCCTGACCAGGCTTTACGAAGTAACGGTCTGACACAGAGGTGCTCTCAGCTCCGTCCTTTACGGCCCGAAAATTCACATTAAAGGGGTCATCAGCCTGGGCCTGACTAGCAAAACCAGTCACAACCACTGCCAGCACTAAGACTAAGCCAACTAGACCTTTTCTTATTTTCATCATTACAGCTACCCTCGTCCCTAGCACACAGTGCTAATCTTGTAATTAAAATTCCCATCTTGGGGCCAAGCGCTATTTTAATCGCACTCGTTCCCCATAAAAAATACGACCTAGACCGCATCTAACAAAACCATTTTAAGTTTTCCAGAATCCAAAAGCAACCACCAATTAGCAGGTCTTCACAAGCATTATTTAAAAACCCTTTAAGCCTAGCAATTGCCCGCAGAAAGTGTGATAAAATAAAGCCAGATAACCTTGCTTAACAACTTGTTTGCAAGGGCTTTTACATAAAGAAGGAGATTAGTTGTGAAGAAAAAAGGATTATTCGCCGCCCTCGCGGTGGTCATCTTCTTGGGCGTTGGGTACTCAGTTTCGGCACAGACCGGACTTTTTGATCAGGCCAAGACTGCCAAAAGTTCTAGCGACAGTGACAGTAGTAGTCACAGTGGTGACAAGGCTAATCAAAGTTCAGACGCTAAGAATGCTGGCAGCAACAGCAGTAAGAAAGCAGCCGAGGCAAGCATGAACCCATTTAAGAAGTCTAATAAGAAAAGCAGCACTACCCAGGCGCTGGATCAGACCGCTACCTTCAACTTTAAGGGTATGAACCTGCCTACCAGCGTGACTGTTAAGGACCTGGATGGTCAAAACCCTGTTGTGAGCTTCACCTACTTGGATGGTAGCTCCGCTAGTTTTGCGGCCCAGGTCAACGAAATCCCTAGCAAGAGCATCCGGATTTTTGCCCAAAGCGACAACAGTATTCAAACGATTGATGCCCAGACACAAATCAGTCTGGGACAGCAGCAGTCTGGTGATGCCAGTCATGCTGGTTTGACCAACAGCAACCTGTACCTGTTCAAGAATGGTAACGGTGGCTATAGCTTAGCCACGCCTAACTATGCCGGTAATACCGAAGCTGGTCAGGAAGACGTGATGGTCGAAGCGGTACAAAACTAATCTCAGGGACGTGGCTTTTGCACGTCTCTTTTTGCTAGGCAGCCCCACCCTTTCATCCACAAACAATTCAATTAACGAGGAGTTTTCTCATGAAAAAATCATCATTACTTTGGCGTAGCTTAGGTGGCGTCGGTGGTCTCTTAGGCGTTTCCCTGGGACTTGGTAAGGTTTATGCCAGTCGCAAAAACCGGACCTTGCGCAGTGTTGGCGCGGAGAAATTCGCTGAAATTTTCCAAAAGGGCCCGGACGTCTTTGATGCCGACGAGATGGCTAAGCAGTACCGCCACAGTGCGAAACCCTACGACCTGCCCAAGCACTTCACCCGCGCCGCTGGTTTCCAGTGGATGGACAAGCAGCGTCAAATCATCGAACGGCCCAGCAAGAGTGAGTTCCCCAACCACACCATCTTTTACCTGCACGGCGGGGCCTACTGGGCTGACCCGGACTATGTTCAATTCAAGGCGGTGGCCTATATCGCCGACCGGGCCGATGCCCGGGTAGTCATGCCAATTTATCCTAAGGCACCCACCCACCATGCGAAGCAGGCCTTAAAGATGGTCGTTGACAGTTATGCCAACCTGGTTAAGACTGCTGAGCCGGAGACCATCACTATTCTTGGCGATTCTTCCGGTGCCGGCTTGGCCCTGGCCCTAGCCTTTAAAATTCGGGAATTGGGCCTGCCAATGCCTAGTCACATCGTCCTGATGTCACCATGGTTGGACGTATCGCTCACTAATCCTGAGATTCCGGTTTACCAGGAACACGATACCATTTTGGATGCCAACCGTTTGCGGACCCAGGGTCAGCTCTATGCCGGTGATGCAGCCGTCACCGATCCTCTGGTTAGCCCACTATACGGTGACCTGTCCGACCTGCCGCCAATCGATATCTTTACCGGAACAGCTGACATTCTCTACCCAGATACCGAAAAGTTTGTCGAACAAGCTAAGAAGAAGGTCGAGCCAGTTTACCTGCACAAGTTTGAAAACCAGCCCCATGACTTTGCGGTGATGCCTATGCCAGAAGCCGCCCAGGCCCTGGACGAAATTAGTAACATCGTTGAAAGCAATTAAAAAAGCAGCGGAATCTTCCGCTGCTTTTTTGCTGCCCGCATTTAGGCATCTGTTTTCTGTTTGAAGTACTGGCGGATAATCCGCATGACCGTACTGGGTGCCTTACCGCGACCCATCACCTCTAACTGGTCAAAATAATCTTGGATTTGACTCTGGGTCCAACCCATCTCAGTCAGGGTCTGGGCCTGTTTTTGTAACTCGGTCAGATACTTGTGAAAGACCACCGGTCGCATATTGTGGGGCGTTACCAGGTGATACGTTTCCCGGAAGTCCTGTTCAGCCACGCCGGCTGAAACAGTTTTCAAGAAACGGGGGGCCAGCCGCAACTGGCCATTGGGCACCTGGGCCAACTGACTAAAACTCTGATCCAACTGGCTCAGAAGTTGGTGGGCCAGCTGGAAGTTGGTTGCCGTGTTTTGGTTGTAGTTGTACAGGTTTTGCAACTTGGCAATCAACTGGTTTTCAGTACTCAAAAAATCGTCAATGATATGGGTACTGCTGTGGTCCTCTAAACCAGCATCAACGGCTAAATCCCGCAACTGACGCAGGGCCTGCAACTGCTGGCGGACCTCATTTTCTTCAATGGCGACCTGGGCCACCTCGGCCTGGTAGCGCTGCAAGAATAGTTGGTTTTGTTCGATAATTTCCCCGCAAAGGAAATAAATCGCCTGGGCCAACGGGTAAAAGGTCGTCAAAATTTGCTGGATGGCCGGTGTGGCTAAGTCCGGGTGGTCATGGACCGCCTGGTCAATTTGTTTTAATTGTGTCAACGAACGGGTTAATTCAGTCCGCAGGCCGGCACAAATCTGGTTACTTTGTTCAACCTGCTTTTGAACATCACCCAGATTATAATTTAATCCCATCACCTTCCCCCAATGATGATTAATCGTCCTTTAGGCGCTGGGCCTGCTGGCTCAGATTGTGTTCCTTCACCAGCAAATGTTCCTGGGTTTGAGCCAACTGGCGGTGCTTATTGTTCAGGGCGCGACCCACACGGGCGTCTAGCTCGGCCAGCCAGTCACCAAATTCCTGGTCATCAGCCCAACTTTCCTCTAAGCGGTTCATCAAATAACGAAACTTGAGGTTCAAGGTTCGCAAATCCTGGTCAGAACGGCCAATTTGGCGCAAACTGAGATCGAGGCGACTGAGTTCCTGATGAACATCGTCCAACTGCCGGTTAACTTGTACATCCCGAATATCTTGAGTCTCTGACATAATTCTCTCCCATTTGGATTACGTCGACTCGGGTTCGGTTACTTCTTAATCCGGGTCTGGCACTCCAAGTTTTCCAATAGACGTTCCTGGAAGGAACGGGCCGCCAAAAATAGGCTGCGCTCGGCATCAGCCGCCTGCTCCACCACCCGGACATTTGAACCCTGGTCATGGTGGGCAAAATCATTTTCGGTTGGTAGCTGGGCTACACTCACCTTCAAATCTTCCAGCAGGTTGTCCAGATTAGGCATTTCCTGTTTATCCATACTGCTTCCCTCTACAATCAACAGTCGCATAGGACTGTGAAAAATTATTAACAAGTCAATCATAGCAAGTAATTGAACAATTTATATCAAGACTTTGTTACCAGTTGATTGCAAAAATTTTACAAAACAAATGTGCGGCTGGGATTAATTTTCCCAATAAAAAATACCCTAGTAAGGGTATTTAACTAAACGATTAGTACCAACCGTAGGCATTGCTGTGGGCCAGGGCGTTTTCAGGGGTACCATAAGTATCCCGAATGTAGGCCTGCATGGCGTTCAACTGGTCGTTGTAGTCAGTTGAGTTACCACCGTAAACGGCACGCAACTGTGAAGACAGTTGACCAATGCCAAAGTAGTCACCGTTGGAAGCGTTAACGTTGCCACCAGACTCGCGGTTGATTAACGTTTGCAGGGCTTCACCAATACTTGGAATCTGGATATCAATCTTAGGCGCAGCAGCTGAAATCTCATCTTGCTTCTGCTGCAGTTCCTGAACGCGGTTGACCGCGTTCTGAGCCGTTGCTTCGTCAATCTCGAACTTCAATGGCTGACCAGCATTAATCCGGTCAATGTTAGCAATGTTGTTCTGCTGGGCGATTGAATTAACATCGATACCAAAGAGGTTAGCAATGAAACTCAGGGTATCCCCGGACTGAACGATATAAGTCTTTTGGTTGTTCGCCGCTGAATCATCGGCGTTAGCTGGTTGAGCACCCGCTACAAAGAACGAAACCGCACCGGCAGCAATCAATAAGGCAAATTTTTTCATGAATATTACACTGTTACTTATTAGGTAACAGACTCCTTTGCAACAATTGTAACACGAATGACGTATCCGTGCTACTGCTGCCCGCCGGCCTGGGCCTGACCACCACCAGCTACGCTGCTGCTAGCACCGTTACCCTGAGTACCCTGGTTGCCACCAGCGGCGTTGTTACCTTGCGCATTATTGGTTCCACCCTGAGCAGCGGCACCGTTGTTGGTTGAAGGCGCCGTTGAGCTAGCTGGAGCCTGGTAGCTGCTACTCTGGGCAGGCGTGCTAGGCACAACCGCACTGCTAGAGGACTCATAAGAGCTCTCACTAGAACTTGAGCTAGAACTGTCATCATCAGATGATGAAGAGTCACTGGAACTAGACACTGAATCCTGGCTGTTCTTGGAACCTGAATCAGTCTGCCCAATAGTAAAGAAAACCGCCCAAGCAGCAATAATTAGGACAACCAGCCAGAACCACAGCTTCTTATAGAAAGGCTTCTTAGGATTTTGGCCGTTTTGTTGTTCACGGCGTTCACTTCTTGATAACATCGGGGTCTTTTAACCTCACTTTTAGCTAAATAATTAAACCTTACTTACCAAAACGGTTAAGTAGGTCACGGATTTCGTGGCGGTAGTAATAAACAATGCCGACCACCACAATTGGCCAGGCAGCAAAGTGCACAATGGTCAGCAGCAATTCACCAATAAAGGTCAGCAATGAAGATACCGCTGAACCAAAGAAGAGCTTAATGGCCAGCAAGATGACAATAATCAAGCCAAGCACCACCCAGGGGTTAGCCAGGTTAATGTTGTCCCGGCTGGCTTGGTAGACCTTTTGGCCCTGCTCCTTAGCAGCGTTAGCAACCTTGGTGGCCTGTTCCTTACTAGTGGCGGCGGCTTGGTCAAACTGCTCCTTAGCCTTGCGACCGGCTTCTTTGGTATCGTGGCTAGCCTGGTGAGCGGCTTCCTTAGTTTCCTCGCTAGCCTTTTCGGCAGCCCGCTTGGTCTTTTCGCCGCTTTCCTTGAGCTCTTTTTTCGCTTCGTCAACTGAATTGTTGGTTGATGCTTCCTGCTCGTTTTGATCTTGTTTTTTGTCTGTCATTATTATTTACCCTTCACTTCGTTTAACTGCCAAAACAGCAAACCTTCTTCATGTATTCTACCAATAATTAGAGGTAGTGGCAAAAAGAACCGTTGCTTAGCAACGGTTCTAATCATTTTACCAAACAAAGATACCGACAACGGCGGCCGAAACCAGGGAAACGAGGATTCCTGACAGAAGCAGGTAACCAACGTTCTTGGCAATCACCTGGTTCTTTTCGCGATCGACCAGACCCTTGAAGGCCCCGATAATCATCCCCACCGTTGACAGGTTGGCAAAGGAGGTGATGAAGACCGTCAAAACGGCCCGGTAGTGCGGATTGAATTCGTGGATGATACCGGTAACCTTACCCATGACCACAAATTCATTGGTAACCAGCTTAGTCCCCATGTACTGGGCGAACTGGAAGGCATCGCCACTGCTAAGACCCAGCAACCAGGCAAAGGGATACATCACGATGCCTAGAAGGTGTTCAAGGGTCAGCCAAGGGTTGATGAGCATCAAGACCTTATCTACCAGGGCGGCCAGGGCCACAAAGGCAATGACGTTGGCGGCAATGATCAAAATCAACTTCCCGGCGCTAAGAATTGAATCTCCCAGGAAGGAGAAGAAGGGCTCGCGCTTATGGCTGACATCCTCGGTCAAAGCCTCTTCGACTAGTTCCTCGGAACCAGAATCAATGATTGGTTCTTCCGGCACCTGGTCCTGGTTCCCGCCAATCGTGGCAATCGTATCCTCTTCGGGGGTTACGATGACTGGATTTAAGATGCTAGTGATAATCAAGGCGTTAATGACGTTGATTGGAATGGCCGTTAGGATAAACTGACCTGGCATCAGGCTAGTATAGGCCCCAATAATTGAAGCCGTCACACAGCTCATCGACATCATTGCCAGGGTCAGGTTCCGCTGACCACTAATCTTCTTCAGTTGCTGGGAAGAAACCGCCAAGGCTTCGGTGTTACCCAGAAACATCATTTCGACGGAGAAGAATGATTCAAACTTAGGTTGCCCGGAAATCTTAGAAAGGAACTTACCAATCCACTTGATAATGAAGGGCAGGACCCCGATATAGGTCAAAATATCAAAGAGCGGCACAATCAGCAGGATTGGCAGCAAGGCACTGGTCACGAAGTTCATCGACTTGACGTGGACCCAGTCCGGTAGGGCAAAGGCAATTCCGGTATAGGCCACCTTAACCAACTCGTTAAAGCCGTTGGAAGCGGCTTCGACCGCCGCCCGGCCAACGGAGAAGCTGGTTAGGAACCAGGCCAGAACCAGGTTCAAGGCTACCATCACTAAGACCGAACGCCACTTAATCTGGCTACGGTTCTTTGAAAAAAGGACCGCAATCGCTAAAAAGACAATCAAACCGACGATATTAATCGCTAAGTACATATGTTTTCACCCTATATCCCATTATTTGTTCGTCAATTATCATAGCATGATTAGTGCTGTCCTAGGACCAAAATTTCAGTCAACCCCGCATAGTGTCACTGAATAAGCTAATGGTCCCCAGGTTTCACTTCAGCCCGCAGCGCGGCTAAGTCGGTGTTGGCATCCGCATCCCAGTGGTGACCACGGAAGTCTAGGCTGAGATGGTTATTAGGCTTAACCTCGGTCTTGAAGCCCATTTTCTGGGCCTGGATATAGTTGGGCAGCAGTGGACCAGTCGCAAAGACATAAGGAGCCGGCTCAGCCAAGCGTTCGTCCTGCAAAATCCGTCCCCGCTGCATGGCAAAGGCGGCAAGGGAACCCTTATGAAATTCGTGAATCAGGTGGCCCCCGACCGTTTGCTGTGGGTCAGCGATACCAGCCTGGGCCACGGCCACGGCGGCCTGCAGGTCGTCGCGCCATTCAGTTGGGGCCTGCTGGGCCAGATGGGCTAGCCGCTTTAAGGTGTCAACGGCGTTTCTTTGAGCCGATGGCTCCAGTGGCGTGGTTGGATGGGCCAGGGCTACCCGGTTGTTTAAGTCATTGGCAGCATCAAGTTCAGCACCAGTCCACTCATGATCGTTGGTTACGGCGTCTAGAACCAAAAGATGTATTAAGTCCAAAGCGGCCTTAGTAATCCCATCTTGACTGAAGGGGTTTAAGTCAAACATCCGGAATTCTACGTAGTCTGTCCCTTGGCTCTTAATATCATCCAGGGTTTGAGGTCCCTTAAACCGGACTGGCCCGTAGAACTCACTCTTATCAAAGAGATCGCCACTGGCTAGGTAGGCATCCACCTGTTTAATCAGGTTGGCCATCGAGGTGTAGTCGTTTTTAATACCGGGTAGGTTGGCAAAACCGTACTTACTTTCCCGCCAAGAACGCACCGGTTGCAGACCGGGCGCTTTTTCGTTGAGATGGTCAACCGCATTTTCACTGACGGGACTGGCCCCGAGCAGGTAGGTTAATAGCCAGCGGTAGCCGACAAGTTGTTGGGCTATTTTAAAGTAGAGCTGGTTTTCCGCCGCAGACCGAGTTGGCAGGCTCCGGCTTTGCTGGAACCAGTCCAAAAAATCACTGTCAAAGGAAAAATTGACATGAATCCCGGTCATAATATGCTGGAAATAACCATAGCGCTGAGCCAGGGTATCGCGGTAATCCTGGTACCAGTAGCGCTCAAAATGGGTCTCCAAGAACTTCAAATCATCGGGCGCTAGGTGGGGCGGCATCGATAAGGGCCAAATAATCTCATCTGGCTGCAGTTCATGGCCCAAGATAGCCTGCAACTCGTGCAGGTGGTCGAGGACCGCCTTAGTGGAAGGCTTGGGCGCGGTAACCAATTCCTCCATGCTCTCCGAAAAGTCAGTCTGAAAATAGGGCTGATCAATTCGATCGCCCAGACTAGCTGGATGTGGGTGCTGGGAAAGACTTTTGCGGCCGGTTTGAACCCGGTGCTCCTCAATTTCAATCCCAAAGTGACCCTGGTACAACCAGGCCAAATGCTTTTGATTGGCTAACTCATTAACGATAGTGGACATAGTACCACCTCTCCACTCTTTTCGGGCTGGTCAACTTTGGCCAGCTGCTCTCAAAAAGGATAAATGAAATTGGCCTAATATTAACATTAAAAAGAGACTAGTTGAAGAGCCGATTAGGCCTAAGAAGGCCGCACCTGCCCATCCCCGTCAATCAAATATTTATAAGTAGTCAGGGCTGGCAGGCCCATTGGTCCGCGGGCGTGTAATTTCTGGGTAGAAATGCCAATCTCAGCACCAAAGCCAAACTCGAAACCGTCGGTAAAGCGGGAGGAAGCGTTCACGTAGACACAGGCCGCATCGACCGTCTGCTGAAAGCGGCGAGCGGCTGGATAATCATCGGTCACAATCACTTCGGAATGGCGGGTACCGTGCTGGTTAATCCAGTCAATCGCCGCCGTCTCATCTGGAACAACCTTAATGGCAATCACCAGGTCGTTGTACTCGGTATCCCAGTCAGCGGTGGTGGCTGGTACCACGTCCGGTACTAGTTCTTGGACGACTTCATCACCGCGGGCCTCGACCTGATTTTGCCGCAGGGCGGCCACTAAGTCAGGGATAAATTCCGCGGCCACCTGCTCATGGACCAGGACCTTTTCGGTCGCATTGCAGACCGATGGCCGCTGGACCTTACCGTTGAGAATAATTTCTTGGGCCATATCGAGTTCGGCCACATTATCCACGTAAACGTGGCAGTTGCCCGCCCCGGTTTCAATCACCGGCACCGTGGCGTGTTGAACCACGCTCTGAATTAACCGGGCACTACCGCGGGGAATCAGCACATCGACGTAATCCGTCAAGTTCATGAACTGCTGGGCGTATTCGTGATCCATTTTTTCAATTAGCTGGACCAGGTTGAGGTCGAGGTCATATTCGGTTAGAACCTGGCGCAGGATTTGAACGAGGGTCTGGTTGGTCTGCAAGGCTTCGCGGCCACCGCGTAAAATCACGGCATTACCGGCCTTAAAACAGAGTCCAGCAGCATCAACCGTGACATTGGGCCGGCCCTCATAAATCATGCCCACCACGCCGAGGGGTACCCGGACCCGGGTGATGTTAAGCCCCTGGGGTGTCCGCCAGCCCTGATCCACGATGCCAATCGGATCACTGAGCTGGGCTAGGGCCCTAAGGCCGGCCGCCATGTCCTGGATTCGCTCGGGCGTGAGCTTGAGCCGGTCAACAAAGCGGCTGCTGATTTCAGCGGTCGTTAAATCCTGCTGGTTAGCGGCTAGGATAGGATTGGTCTGTTCAATTAAAGCAGTGGCTAAGGCTTCTAAGACCTGGTTTTTAGTGGCCGTGGGCAGCTGGGCCGCCTGCCGGCTGGCCTGCTGGGCATTTTGCCCCAGGGTCACCAAACTTGCATCAATCTTTGCAGTCATCTTTTCACCTTCTTATAAGTACTTAGGTCTTTGGGCCGAAA
Source organism: Lactobacillaceae bacterium L1_55_11 (assembly GCA_029433155.1). Classification (GTDB taxonomy): domain Bacteria; phylum Bacillota; class Bacilli; order Lactobacillales; family Lactobacillaceae; genus ESL0723. The sequence continues at coordinate 202,085 of JAQYTT010000002.1, read as the reverse complement.
AGCGGGTCCCGACCGGCTGGTTGTTCAAAGCCCGGACAACATTTTGTGGGTCGTTGCCGTTAACTAGGGCCATTTGGCCACCGTGCTTTAAGACCAGGTCCGCTGCGCGAAGCTTGGTAGCCATGCCGCCCGAACCAAACTGGGAACCTGGACCCTCAGCGGAACCCAGCAGGTGATCATCAACCTGGGCCACCCAGGGAATCAGGTGGGCATCGGGATGGTGCTTAGGGTTAGCATCATAGAGTCCGTCAATGTCAGACATAATAATCAGCAAGTCCGCATCAACCAGGTGGCTGACTACGGCGGCCAGCTGGTCGTTTTCGCCAAAGGTCGTCTGATGATCAAATTCATCAACCGAAACCGCATCGTTTTCATTAACAATGGGCAGGACGCCATTGGTTAGCAAGGCTTCCAGGGTCTGCCAAACGTTTTGCCGGCTGTGGGGGTAGTCAACTACGTCCCGGGTTAAGAGCACCTGGGCTACTTGCTGGTGGAAGGCGCCAAAAATCCGGTCATATAGGGCCATCAGATGCACCTGGCCAATTGCGGATAAGGCCTGTAATTCAGCGATTTCATCCGGTCGTTCCCGGATACCGAGCCGGTTCATGCCCGCGCTAACCGCACCAGAAGAAACAGGAGAATCTGGTAACCCTGCTTGCGCAGCTGGCTTAGCACCTCGGCCAGGGCGGTAATTTCGGTAATTTTCAGCTCACCATTTTCATGAATTAAGGAACTGGTCCCAATCTTAACGACGACCTTCTTCCCCTGCTGGCTGGCACTTTCACTTTCTGGCATAATTGACCTCTTTTTGGCATTTTTCACTAATTTAATTTTTCACTTAATCAAGTTAATAGTACGGTCACCCCCGTTTAAAAGCACGCAAAAAGCGCAGCCCGTTAGGCTTTTTAGCACTTAGTTTGCTCAATATTTATCAATTGATAAATATTTCATTTATTTTACAACTGGTATATTTGTATGTTTTTACCTAGACAGTCCGAATTTTCCGTGCTATATTATTGCCCATACGATACATAAACCTTTATATAACTATGTTTCGTGGTTTTTTCTCCGTCCATCACTTTATCTTTTAAAATATATTAAATTTAATTAAATAAATTGGTATATTTGTGAAATATAAAGTGTGCATGTAATAGAAAGAGGTTTTCTATGTTTACACACACACGCAAGCTACAGTTCAATGCTAAGCCGGATCGTCCCGATCCTTTGATGGCCCGCCGCTTCCAAGAAGCCTTGGGCGGTCAGTGGGGTGAAACGACTGGCATGATGTCATACCTGTCACAGGGTTGGTCATCAACCGGTGACCCTAAGTACAAGGACCTCCTCTTGGATACCGGGACCGAAGAGATTGGCCACGTGGAAATGATTTCAACCATGATTGGCTACCTGTTGGAAGACGCACCCTTCGCTGGTGACGACCAAAAGGATCCTGAAAAGGAGCGCATCATGGCCGGCATGGACCCTGAGCATTCCCTCGTTCACGGTTTGAACGCCAGCTTGAACAACCCTAACGGAGCCGCTTGGAACGCCGGTTACGTAACTTCAAGTGGTAACTTAGTTGCGGACATGCGCTTTAACGTGGTCCGTGAATCCGAAGCCCGCCTGCAAGTTTCCCGTCTCTACTACATGACTGAAGATGAAGGCGTGCGCGACATGCTTAAGTTCCTCTTGGCCCGTGAAACTCAGCACCAGCTGCAGTTCATGAAGGCCCAGGAAGAACTGGAAGAGAAGTACGGCCTGATTGTCCCTGGTGACATGGGCGACATCGAGCACAAGGAATTCACCCACGTGCTGATGAGCTTCTCTGATGGTGAAGGTTCAAAGGCCTTTGAAGGTCAGACTGCCAAGGATGGCCAGAAGTTCACTTATGAAGAGCACCCTGAAGCTATGGGTGGTATCCCTGACGTTAAGCCAGGTGACCCTCGTCTGAAGAACAACCAGGGCTAAAACTTAATATTAGCCAAACAAAGACCGGTTAGCCCAGCTAGCCGGTTTTTTTGTATAGTAAAAGGCCGGCTGATTATTCAGCCGGCCCTTTATTTTTACTTGGAATCGTTATGATTCAGGGCAAATTGTAAGTTTTTAACCCGGGACCAGTCCCGGAAAGTGTGATAAACACCGATGGCCAGTAAGGCCAAAATGAAAATGAGGGGTGCGCCACCGGCTGTGCCGGCACCAGGCTGAACCAGTAGCCAGGTTAGCATGGCCGCCGTCACCAAAACCGTAATCGGTCCACGGTAAACCCGGAAGACCTTTATCACCGGTAGGCGGTGATACCAACGACGGGAAGTGACCGAAACCACGACTACGTACAGTGCGATAAAAATGGCAATCTTCGTATCCATAACGGCGCCCCCTCTCCTGTGTTTTTAGGATAACAGAAAAAGATGGCAAAATTCTAACAAAATGACGACAAAGTAATAAAAAAGCAGCCGGGACGTTTAATCCTAGCTGCTTAAATCATGTTTATTTTAAGTTAACTACTTACTTCAAATCCAAGAGCGCCTTCAGAGAAGCGACTGTGGATAAGAGTGGGCGGCCCAGATACTTTTCCATATCATCGGCCGGCACCGCCAAATCACCGGAAGCCACAATGCCCTGTGAAGCGGCAATGAAGCCAGCCACTTCAGCAGGCAGACCGAGGTTCTTTTCCAAGAAAGCCGCGGATTCGGCCTGATCAACGGCCTTGACCTCTAAGTCTTCACCAGAGGCCTCTTGCAAGGCTTGAGCTAGTTGCTGGTAGTTCTGCAGCGGACCACCCAATTCCACAACGGCTGGGAAGTCAAAGCGACCAGAAACCGCCCGGCCAGCAATTTCTGCATATTCGGACCGCAGCATCCAACCAGCCTGTCCACTACCGCCAGCGTGAACAAAGTCACCGGTCTTCAAGGCCGCCTGCAACACCGGCATCTCATTGTCCAGGTACCAGTTATTGCGTAGGAAGGTGTGGTCAATATCCGCATCCTCAATCAGCTTTTCGGTGTACTTGTGGTCATCCGCCAGGGGTGAGTCAGCCTGCTGGGCGTTAGCAAAGCTGGTGTATGCAATGTAGCTAACCCCGGCTTCTTTGGCAGCAGTCACAATGTTTTCGTGCTGGGCCCGGCGGTGGTTAACATCTGAACCTGACACAAAGAGCAGGCGGTCAATACCGTCAAAGGCAGCGGCCAAGGTTTGCTCATCATCGTAATCACTCACCCGAATCTGGTAGCCTTCTTCTTCCAAACGGCTACCCTTTTCAGCCGTCCGTACCAGGGCAAACAAATCTTCCTGAGGTACCAAGTCACGCAAAGTTTCTAAGGCAGTGTGGCCCAAGTGGCCAGTTGCACCAGTAACTAAAATCTTCATTCTTGCTCCTTCTTCTTAACTTGTTCTTTTATTAAATACAACTATATTCTAGCGCATCACCCGACCAGACGTCAAACAAAAAGCAGGTCGAATCCTCGGCCTGCTCGTTTTTTATTCTAAGTTAGCGTGGCGGGCTTTTAGTTCCGCTTCATCAATCTGGTAACGTTGCATGTAAGCAACAGTTAGCAAATCCCCGAACAGCCAGGCGGACTGTTCAAACAAGGTGCCCAGGGGCTGCCTAGTGCCAGTCGTTTGACCGGCAAACTTGCCCTTACCAGCCAAAAGGGTGACCTGCGCTGCTGACCCAGCCAAGGTGCTGTCCTTACTGGTTGACCAGAGCCAGACCGAAGCGCCCACCTGACTGGCAGTTTCAGCCATCCTAACCAGGCTGCTGGTTTCGCCGGATGAGGAAACCAGGATAAGGAGGTCACCGTCTGCCAGGGCTGGCGTGGTGGTTTCGCCAGCCACGAAGGCAGTCTTACCGAGTTGCATCAACCGCATGGCAAAGGCCTTGGCCGCCAGGCCAGAACGGCCGGCACCGGCCACAAAAATCCGCGGCGCGGCCTTAATCCGCTCCAGATCAGCTGCAGTGACCACCTGATCTGAGTTCTCACCCAGTTCTTTTAAAATGTCCTGCCAGGTCATGAGGCCTCCCTTGTGTTTGTGAAATTAAGCTAACTCTTCCTTAAATTCCTGGGCAGCTTGACCAGGATTATCAGTGGTGGCGATGCCGCCACCGACAATCAGAAGATCCGGGCTAGCGGCCTTAATTTCATCCATGGCTGATAGCTTGATGCCACCGGCAATCGCCGTCTTAGTCTTGGTTACGTTTTCCTTAATGGTGTTGAAGGTCTCAAAGGGTTGTTCCCCCTTTGCCTGCAAATCGTAACCGGTGTGGGTACCAATATAGTCGGCCCCCATGGCGTCGATTTCGCGGGCCCGCTTAGCCACGTCATGGACGGCAATCATGTCCACCAGGATTTCCTTGCCGGCCTTGTGGGCTGCGGCCACAGCGTCCTTAATCGACTGGTCTTCCGCCACCCCTAAGATAGTGGTGATGTCAGCGCCGTACTTAAAGGCCTGGTCAACCTCGTAGCTGGCCACATCCATAATTTTCAGGTCGGCGAGTAAGGTGATATCTGGGAACTTATCGCGGATCTTTTGCAGCCCTTCCAGGCCAAAGTTAATCACCAAGGGCGTGCCGTATTCAAAGATATCCACGCTGTCCTTGGTCTGTTCAATCAGATCAATGGCACCGTCTACGTCAACTAAGTCAATTGCGAGCTGTAATTTCAAGAAATAACCTACTTTCTGCTAAATTCTGATAAATTTGTTGATAACTATTCTATCAAGGGGAGGCGTCTTTTTCAAGGACAGCCCGGGTAGACCAACCGTTACATGGCAGCGTTCTGGGCCAAAATTTGTAAGAAAAAAGCCCACGCAAATGCGTGGACATTCTAGTTTACTTTGAAAACTTATCCTTAGCCTTGTCAGCCAAATCTTCTGAAGCCTTCTTTGCGTCAGAACCGGCCTTTTCAGCTTCGTCCTTAGCCTTCTCAGCAGCATCCTTGGCTTTGTCGCCAAATTCCTTGAACTTATCTTCTAGTGACATTCTCATGTCCTCCTTAGTAGTTATTATCTTAATTATACAACCATACCAACCCCAGGTAAAGTGGCGCCTTAGCGCTCTTTGACTAAGAGCAGAGGTAGGAAAGAAATCAGGTAGAGCATGACAAAAATATCAGGCGCATCCATGACACCGACCAGCATTAATAGGCCTAGCAAGGTCATTAGGATTGGGAGCGCAATGACTACCCACTGAAAAACTTTCTCACCAGTTATCAGCATCGCTATCTCCTGGGCACGTCGGCCACGTCCGGGTTCGGAAAACACAACATTTGTTGTCTATTATCCTACCTGAATTCTAAATTAACCGCCATTGCTGGACCCTGATTTTGGCATAACTGGTTAACGGAATGACACTAACGTCTAACGGCGCCGACCTTCAGTTAGGGTTTGCATGATCCGCAGAAAGATGCGGAATGGCAGGGTCAGCACCCAAAAAATCGCATAGGAAACCATCAGCGGTCCACAAATCATGATTGAAAAGAAACCGACGATAGTGACTGGTACCAGTATAAAGGTGACAAAAAAATCCCACATATTACTTCCTCAAAGCGAAGACTCCATTAATCTGACATACATCTAAAGCCCATGCCCAGCATATTACGTGGGGCCACATGGAAGAAACCCCATTAATCTGACATACATCTAAAGCTAGCCTCTTGCTTCTTTTGACTGTTGTCCAGGAAGAAACCCCATTAATCTGACATACATCTAAAGCGTATCCTCATGGTGGACGATTCGAGCTACCGGAAGAAACCCCATTAATCTGACATACATCTAAAGCGTTTTTTGCGTATATGAAATATTCTAATTCGGAAGAAACCCCATTAATCTGACATACATCTAAAGCTCTCTTCGTTTGGCATATTTATTCCTCAATGGAAGAAACCCCATTAATCTGACATACATCTAAAGCACGACCACAGGTTAAATCTTGAAATGTTTGGGAAGAAACCCCATTAATCTGACATACATCTAAAGCACGCCACATTACCTTGTTACGCTGGTATCCGGAAGAAACCCCATTAATCTGACATACATCTAAAGCTGTATTCATGTTTTAACCCCTTAATCTTTCGGAAGAAACCCCATTAATCTGACATACATCTAAAGCGAGTAAGCATAATCTAGGTTGGCCTGCGAAGGAAGAAACCCCATTAATCTGACATACATCTAAAGCATGTATATGGACCCAGTCGATACTACCCTCGGAAGAAACCCCATTAATCTGACATACATCTAAAGCTGTTGTAAGGTCCGCACTTTTTCCGAATGGGGAAGAAACCCCATTAATCTGACATACATCTAAAGCATGATGGTAAACTCTACTTTGAAACTGAAAGGGAAGAAACCCCATTAATCTGACATACATCTAAAGCTATCATTAATGGCAGCATTTACAGGTGGAAGGAAGAAACCCCATTAATCTGACATACATCTAAAGCTTCGCCGTTGTAAACACGGGTACCCTTTGGGGAAGAAACCCCATTAATCTGACATACATCTAAAGCAGTGATTTAGGTGATAACCATGACTGATATGGAAGAAACCCCATTAATCTGACATACATCTAAAGCTTGCTTAAGGTCACTTCAGCACCTCTCTTTGGAAGAAACCCCATTAATCTGACATACATCTAAAGCCCATTCAGGAAGCAAAGCGCGTTAACGGTAGGAAGAAACCCCATTAATCTGACATACATCTAAAGCGAGTATGAGCAGGATCCGTTTGAGATTGATGGAAGAAACCCCATTAATCTGACATACATCTAAAGCTGATAGCTTTAAAACATCGTCCGCAAAGACTAATCCCAAATCTCGAAATCTGGATCAATAAAAACTTTGTTGAACTCTGTATCAGTGGGAATTCCATCCTGGTTAAAATCAATAGCTAATAAGTTAATGCCTTCAGCTAAAAGGCATTTATGGAGTTCTTCTAATTCTGTCAATGTACAGTACAACGACAAGTTACTTAAGACTAAGATTTTGCTCTCACCCATCAAACTCATGACGTGTACTATGTCTACTATTTTACCAAAAATCGTTCCAGACATGGGTTCTTCCATGCTAATGTGCTGCGATTTAATCAGCTTTTCAAGCTGCCAATTCGCGTCTACTTTAAACGGTAAATTGTTGTCAATTATGGCGCCATCCAAAATAGTCATAATCTGGTTATTTAGTTGAAAAAGCTGTTCAGTTGCTTCCTCACTTAGTGAATCTTGCAAAACATTTTCAATGTGCCTAGTGTAATAACTTCTTATTTCCACACCGCCAATTGGATCCCCCACGAAAAGGCCAACTTTGGTGAATAATTTTGGTTGATTATCAACACTGTACACAATTTCAGGGAAAGAAATCCCTCTCGAAAAATCAACCATCCGCTGGTACAGCGATGGATTTGATACGCTAAGTAAGTTTAATCCCTCAAACACCGGAACTTTATCCAGACCTTCAATGCTTAAGTCTCCGATTTTCATAATACAATCACCTTATCATCCCGATTTTTCACATCCGTTTTAGCCTCACCAATCAAGAATTTCATGCTCGTATATTGTTTCTCGGTCACTCGTAGTGTTTGAACTAGCCCATCGCTGGGGAGCGCTTTTCTAATGCGAGATTCCAGTAAATCCGCTGATTTTTGATTGGTCGTCACCCGCACATAAATGCTTTCTTGCATCATCAAAAACCCCTCATGAATTAGCGCTTTACGAAATTGACGGTACGCCTTCCGGTCTTCAGCAGTTTCCACCGGCAAATCAAACATCACCATTAATCGCATCACTCGATACCTCATTTTACAAAACTCATTTCTGGAAGTCCCTCCGCCTCTGCACTCAAAAACCGCAAAGATTGGTTAACCAGTTTCTGAACAGCTTGGGCCAATTCTATTTCTTGATGATTAAAAACAATCATCTCATTCAGTACACCGACCAAGTTCAGTTTGTTTTCGAGGGTTAGTTCCTCTGACTGCTGTTGACGAACAATACGGTCAACAAAAGGACGAAACGGTTCCATTAAGTCCGAAGCAAGATTTAGATAATTTTCCCAATTTTGATGATGGACACCAAGTTGAGTTAGGTACCCCAGCGAAACAATCTCTCTACTAACTGCACCCAACAATATCGCATAGCCATAATTCAAATGCCCATTGATAGGATTTAATTCATCACTACGAACAAAGTCTTTACCAAACATTCTTGGAAAGTATAATCTGGCTGCCTGGGCTTCACGGTTATCCGCATCCCCGGCCACGACCTGTTCCGCCAAATTCTTCAAATTCTGATAGTTTTTAGTGACGTCTTTTGGTAGTGCCATGTGCTGATTTAAAATTTTAACCCTAACTATACTTTGCCAAAGCTGCTCTTTCCGACTCGCACCCCAATTAATTTGTTTTTTCAATTTATCATTTTGATGGACGTTTTCGTGATAACCAACAAACTCACCAATAGGCATCCCCTGTGGATCACACGTAACTATTTTGACGTGCCGTCGATTAAGTTCATACAGTGCATAAGCGGTGATTACAGTCCGCGTATTTCCCAATATCAAAACCCTGATGTCATCCACCGGAATTCTCTCAGAGCCCTCACTAGTTTGCACATTAATATCATTCATTGAGTAATTAATCTTAGCGTGTGAATTCACTAAAACTGTTCTCCAAGCCATTTTGCTCTCCCTTTTAACTTTGTGTTATAATGAACACGTGGTTAGCTACCACAGGAAGACCCCATTAATCTGACATACAGGGTTAAAGTAACGCAAGGCTTCGGCCAAGCTTCATGATCTTCGGATGGCCTTATGGCCTTTTTTTATTGGATTTTCTAGCAAAAAGGACCGATTATTTTGAATAATCGGTCCTTTTTTATAACAGGTCCGCTACCTTAATTCTCTTTTCAAACAATCCGGTTGGGGATTGATAAATTATCTCTGCATTATCGGTCAATACAATGCCTGAACCTGACTGCAACCTGTGCCACTCCTTCAAGGATTTATTAAATTTCTTTAGTGGCTTCTTTTCCGAAGCATCAAGCTGAAGTGAGTCCAATATAGCGTCCAGGCCGTCTTTCTTGTCACTAGATGCCTGAACTACATCACGATTTTCACGTGTATAAACTAAGTCATCCCTATAAAGCGGGAATCGTTTAATTACTTGTGGACTGGTTAATATATCAAATACCTTCATTAAGTCTTGATCATCCGATTCGCGACTGAGAACATCGGCAACCGTATTAGCATCTTCTGTCGATAGCCACAATTGGTTGGCGTTATGCTGATATTCACTTGAAGCAATAAATACCTTCCCATTGGTATCATTTACAAGTTGTCCAAGGGGAACCTTACCAATCAGGATTTTTTCAAATCCTTTTGTCTTCCCACTGACAACCTCCGCCAGAGTTACACTACCGTCATTAATTTTATTCGCTTCGGCCATGCTGATTTTCACGAAACGATTTTTACCAGCCGCGCGAACTAAGCTCGTGTACGCAGCCTCAATCTGGGTATATCCACCATAGATAGTCGTATCTTGTTTACTTTTATTGATGGGTGCGAATGGTTTTTTAGGGTCAGCAGGGTTAACAGTCTGCTTGTACAGTGGACCGCGATCCTTACCAACTCGTTTAGTGCTCAAAATATTTTTAAAGGACATCACGTGTCGCAGATATTCGGTATCTGTTTCTGACCAGTCTGCGTTGCCTTGGCCCATGGTACCAACAACAAAACCAAGCGGCTTTAATCGCCTTGCCTCAGAACTATGACTGTTTTTACGATATTCTTTCAGCCATGCATTAGCATAGCGGTCGAAGGCTCCATGCACGAATTGGTCATCGTGACTAGCAAAGTGCTTAGCAATATACTGACCAGCAGCAGTGACTAAAAGTGCATCAAAAGCATGGTGGTAAGAGTTAATATCACGATGCTTTTTAATCTTAACCAAGCGCCGCATATCAGCCGTGATTTCTGAACGAATAGCCACGGCCTTGGTCTTATCAAATTCGCCTTCAATCAAGGTGGCAACGTTTTTGATGATTTGGCGGGTTTCAACTAGCTGACGATTGATAAAATGAGCCTTCTGGTCATCGCTAAAGTCATGGTTTCGAGTTAAGTTTTGGTATTTTTTCTCCGAAATCAACTTATTATCGCATAAGTGTCGCCACAATTGTCCAGCTGGGCCCTGTTGAATTTCGGTTGTAAAGGTCGCTGAATTTGACTTACGGGCATTATCGGTTCGGTTAACCAAGACCTTGTTATCAATAGAGTCATCCTTGGTAAAGGCCTGAGGGATGATGTGGTCGACATCATACTGCTGTGACAACTGACTCAGGTCAATTGGACGACCCGTGTACATATCTTTTCCCTCTTGTAGGAAGTACAGATACACCTTTTCATCAGCAAAGGCGTCAGAGTCTGCTCCTGCAATCTCCTCCTTGAGTGCCTTTACCTCTTCAGTCTGCGGAAGAACTCTATAAAGCCCTTCTACGCGGTTTTTCCTGGCTACTGTGCGGACAGAATTCTGAGTTTCACGCGCGAATTCAAGGTAAATCCGGTCTGGCTCAGCTTTCATGGCTTTAGCAATATCATTGATAACGTTGAAGGCCTGCCGAATTCCGCGCTTGTTTGCAGGAGAAGTCGTTAACTCATCAATTTTTTCCTGCAAGGATGAGTCGTTATTGTCCAAGTTCTGTTGTTTAATCCAATCTTGGACACCATAATCACTGTTTGTAATAATTTGGATAAAGTTCTTGCTGGTAGAACGAAGTTTATCCATAATCGACGAATTCTGCCCATTTGCTGACATAATCATCGGTGTGGTTAGGAGCTTCAAAGACAGGTTACCCCAACCCGTATAGTGTTTCTTAGCCAGTTTTTCAACTTGTTCCGGACTAAGAACGTCTAACTTGTCTAGTTCGCGAGTGGCAATGTCTTGATCTTCAAATACTGTTTGAATTTCTACTATTTTCTCTAACAGCTTGGCATTGCTCTCGTTATCCATGAACTCCGCATCAAAAACTTGGTTCAAGTCGATATACGTGTCAAGGGTACTGTTGAAGCGCGTTTCATCAGCCAAACCGCTAATACGAACATCTGGTTTCCCATTGCTAACCAGATAGTCGGCTAACCGTTTCTTAGTAACATTCTTATAGCGCTTAAAGAGTTGGTCCACCACATCGCGCTTAGTTTCTCTATCCAACTTTTTACCATCTACTCGGACATTATTTAGTTCATTTAAGACCGTAAACTCCTGATACAGCGGTGAATGTTTGGGAAGGGTATCCTCACCAATCAAATAAGTGTCAGAGCCGGTCAGGCGCTCAATGAAATCGCGGGCTGCTAAGTCACGATTAAAAATTCGCTCAAAGTTCCAGGGCGTTACCTGTTTTCCCTTCTGACCAGGTAAGCGTCTAACCCAATGATTGTCACTGTTACCCTTCGTATCAGCCACCGAAATCATTGGGCCCACATAATAAGGAATCCTAAAGCGAACTAACTCCTCAATTTTGTTAGCCTCTCTGCCCTTATCATCAGTGAATTTTTCGAGCAAGAAGGGGTAATACTTCCCCTGCTTTTCGATAATCTTACTTAATTCCGCCAAATGTAACTGATATGGAAGTAGGCCATTAGCCTTGGTCCGTTGCTTAGGCAAAAAGTTATTATTATCGATATCTAAGTTAATTCGCTCTTTTTCACTATCAGAGAGATTACTTTTAGCAACTAGATTCTTAATTGGCTTTGCATTGCCATCTTTCAAGAATTTTTCATATAGTCCAGAGAATTCCTCTTTGTTAAGCTGCTGACGACCGATTTGGCGCAACAGTTTCAAATCATCCTTATGCTTTTGGTAGCTAGAAATCATGGCATCTGAAATGGACGACGAATTATTTAGGATAGCCATCAGTGCAAAGCCGTCATAAGCTTTTTTGATGGCTTCAAAAAGGTCTAATTGGTCAGGATCCAGTTCGTTAATGAAAGCATCAGCCTTCTCTTCGAATTCCTCATCCCCCAGGTTTAATTTCCAAAGATTCTTATTTTCTTTTGGAATGTCCAAGTCATAAAAAACCTTACTGAAATCAATCTGATTACCGACGAGTCCATTCAGCATAGCTTCAATTGCCTTCTTAGCAGACTTATCATCGTGTTCATAGTCAAAGAATGATAGTCCTTTTTCAGCTTTTGCCCTCTTGGATAACCGTTTCGACAATAAGGCTTCAGTCAAGCCATCCACATCGGTTAGTGACCATGATAGTCCTTTAGCTTCGGCGTAATCATGGACTGCCTTTTTAAATTCATCGGGATTATACGTTTTCCCGACTGACATGTATTCCTGTGGGCTTAGGAAATTACCACGATACTTCACAATATGATGGATTGCCAAATAAACTTCGCGTAAATCGTGCTGCTTATCATCATTCATTAAGGCTTTACGAAGATGGTAAATAGTTGGATAATGCTGGTAAAACTGCTTATCAGCTTCACTCGAACCAAAGACATAGCCACCATAATAATGCTGCTGGTTAGCTTCATCTTTCGCGTTTACATAGGAAAATTTCAGACGACTGAGAAAATTCTTGTCCAATTTATTTAATTCAGGAGCGAATAATCCAGACAGGAGACCAAGACGCCAACGCCGACGCGAAAGACGTCGACGGGTAGTTCGAAAACTACGACGCTCGGCAGCCGTATCAGCTTCTTTAAAAAGCCGGACACCGATTAAATTTTTTCCTTTGGCACGCGCTAACTTTCCATCTTCGTTTAATGCAACCCAGCCTACTGATGTCGTACCAATGTCTAAACCAATGCTATACTTCATCTGAATCTCCCTTGTTACAATTATTACAAATGTTATTACGATTGTAACAAAATACCGTCGAAAATCCCAGTAAGCTACTCTCAGGCACACAAAAAGCCGGTCCAAAATCGGATCGGCTTTCGTTTTGAACATTTAAATGATTAAACGTCCTTACGCTTCTTAGTGAAGAAGGCATAAGTTGCAGCTGAGGCACCCAGACCAAGCAAAGCAGCAGCTTCGGCAGCTTGGTTGTTGTTGGCAGTCTTAGCCGTGTCAGGCAGGGCTGAGGCTGACTTAGGGGCCTTGTGACCGTGGTGGTGACGGTCGAACTTAGCTGGTTCAGGCTTACCCTCACCAGGCTTGTGATCGTGGTGCTTGCCTGGCTTGTGATGGTCCTTAACTGGCTTACCAGCATCAGCCGCACTTTGTGAGGCTGAAGTTGAAGCACCCAGTGAACCAGCAACTGAACCGCTAGTTGATGCTGACGTTGAGGCAGCAGTTGAACCGGCAACTGAACCACTAGTAGAAGCGGCTGTTGAGCCAGCCAGTGAACCACTAGCACTCAAAATGTTAGTGTTGGCCTGGCTCTTAGCAGTTGAAGCAGCAGCGCTGGCTGAGGTAGAAGTAGATGCCGCAGCACTCTTAGCAGCTGAAGTGGAGGCTGCCTGAGAAGCAGTCGTTGAAGTAGCCGTGCTGGATGCAATCGTTGCGGGGTTGTCATCAGGGGTACCAATGGCAAGGGCAGCATTAGTAGTCGTAAGAGGCAGGCTCTTACCATCAGCAACGCTGGTGTAAGTAGCGTTAAGGTGGATAGCTTCGTCATAGTATGAACCAGGCTTAACCGTGATTAAAGTCTGGACAGCCAAAGGATCCGTTGCCGTAGTATCCTGGTTGAAAGTGTAAGTGAAACCAGAGCTATCAGGCAAAACTGCGAATGAACCAGTGCTTGGTGCGTTCAAAACAGCTGAGTCACCACCTACGAAGGTAGCGGCCTGGTTGTTTTGGTTATCAAACCAAACCTTGATTTGGTCACCCTTTTGGTAGGTTTGGCCCTTACCATCAATGGCAACCGTCACAGGGATTGAAGTGTCCTTGCTGTAAGGCTGGTTATTGGTATCAGTGTTACCAACCGTAATATCAGCGGCCTTGGCCTTTGATGAGTTATCAGGCGTGGCAGCAGCATTAGTCGTCGTAGGCCTAGTTGCTGGCGCCGTTGAAGTAGTAGTCGTGGTGCTACTTGGCAACGTTACCTGGCTTGACTGGGTTGGTGCTGCGGTTTCCTGAGCAGCACTGGACTCGTCATCAGTTGGCGCAGGAGCCACGCTATCCGCGTTGACACCAGTGATAGTTGCCAAACCAACCGTCAATCCCAGCGCACTTACGCCGGCAGTCAACCAAAACTTACCTGCTTTGTAAGACTTGTAATTTTGTGTGTTCTTCATGGTCTTCCCTCTTCTCTATTCTAATTTCTAAAGATTTAATAAAGTTATTTTACCATTTCTTAATTATTTTTTGATAGTAATTGTGAAAAAATTATAAACAAGGTATAAATGTGCCATATTTGTATTATAATTCCGCCATTTAATCTAATTACGGGCAAATAAAAAGGGCGACCCCATTAGGGTCGTCCTCTTCACGTTTAACCTTAGTCACTCAGGGCGCTAAACAAATATATTATAAAAAAACACTCATTTTCAATAACGGAAGAAAAAAGGCTCAGAACCTTAACATTCGTTAAAGCTCTGAGCCAGTTAGTTAACGACGAATTTGTTGTAATTTTTGGTTGAGATCGTCGACATTTTGCCGGGCCCAGCGCTTGTGAAGCGTCCGTCCTAACAGGTAATAGCCGACGTAAATGAGCGAAAATACTAGAAAGTTAACAGTATTTAGCTTAAACCAGCCGGCCAGGATGGCTAAGATACTAAAACCAACATAGGTCACTAAAAAATGAACGGTACTCTGACGGTCAATGCTCCAGCGCTCAATGTTGAAAATGTAGTTTGAAGCACCAAAGACTAGGCCCATCCCCATCCACAAGAACATTGACACCAGCGCTGCCATCAAGGGGCTACTAAAGCGGTCAACAAATTCTGGGGAACTAGGCATCCAATAGTGGGCCCCATTGATAAGTGAAAAGAACATGGCAACACTAAAGCCAATGCACAGGCCTACCAAAGCGTTGTGCCACAAATATTTCATAACTGCCTTCATGATAAGTACTCCTTTCGGATTTGCTGCATGTAACGTCGGGAAGCAAAACAGACCTGCCCATTGGTTAGAATCACCTGATAAAGACCCGATTGGGTCAGGGCAAAGCGTTCAATCATGGCCCGGTTGACAATCTCCCCACTTGATATCTGAATAAAACGGTGCCGGGACAACTCATCCCGCAACTGATAAATCCGGGCCCCCACCCGGTAAACACCGGACTGGGTTTGACAGTAGACCGCCTTTTTCTCGGTGTAGACCCGCTCAATTTGATAAACCGGAATGTAACGGTAGCCGTCCTCATCACTAACTTGGAGCTGCTGCCGGTCGACCAAATCCTTGAGATCATCGAACAGATCCAACATCCCCCGGTTTTCCTGCCGGACATTTAAACTCAAATTATTTTCGGGTAAGTCCGGATTCACATTAAAAGAAACTTCCATCTCCAGGACTCCTTTCTCCTGATGCCCTTAGTTATACCGGACAAAAAGTTCAGAAACCAGGGTTTCACGATAAACGGTCCCTCAGCCAAACTAAACGGTTTACCCTCACCATTTATTGCCCAATAAAAAACCGCCTGACTTCCGTCAGGCGGTTTTATTTTTACTAATCTTCAATGATTAGGAGGTGCATAATCTTGTCGTAGCCACTACGCTCATCGTCATCAGAAACCCGGAGTGGGCCAGCAATCAAACGGGTTACGCCAGCCAAAATCAAAGTTCCGATAACCACCAGGGCAATCGTTACCAGGACGGCAATCAACTGGTCACCAACCAGGGCCCAGTGTCCTTCGATACCACCGCTGACACCAGCCAAGCCCTTGTCAGCGAAGATACCGGTTAGGATGGCACCGACGGTACCACCGATACCATGAATACCAAAGGCATCCAAGGTGTCGTCATAACCAAAGAGGTTCTTGATGGTGGTGACACTGTAGTAGCCCAGCACACCGGCCAGCAGACCGATAATCAGAGCGGCCCAAGGTTGTACGAAACCAGCCGCTGGAGTAATGGCCACCAGTCCTGACAGGGCACCAGTAACTAGACCGTCGACCAAAATCTTCTTTTGCATCAGGTAGCTGACCAAGCCCCAGGTTAAGACAGCCGCTGAAGAAGCTAACCAGGAGTTAATCAGAGCAACAATGGCCTGGTTGTTGGTTGCCAGAGCGGAGCCGGCGTTAAAGCCGAACCAGCCAACCCAGAGCAGGAAGCCACCGATTAGGACGTAGAGTGGACTAATCTTATGAGGCCCTTGATCCTTACGGGGGCCAAGCAACAGGGCGAGGACTAGGCCAGTCACCCCGGAAGAAATGTGAACAACAGTACCACCGGCAAAATCGATGGCCCCTAGCTTAGCCAGGAAGCCGTTGTCCCAGACCATGTGTGCCAGAGGGGCGTAGATGAAAATCAGCCACAGAGTCATAAAAATCAAAACGGCCTTAAGCTTCATCCGACCAACAAAGGATCCGGTAATGATGGCCACGGTGATGATTGGGAACATGCCCTGGAAGAGGGCAAAGGCGCCGTCTGGAATCGTTAGTCCCCGGCTCGAACTAGTCAGTGAAACATGGTTAAATCCCCAAAAATGGAAGTTACCGATGAAATCACCCTTACCACCAAAGGCTAAGGTGTAACCAACCAAGACCCAAACCACAGTTGCTAGACCAATCAGCAGGACTGACAAACCAACCGTGTGTAGTAGGTTGCGCCGGTCACCTAGACCAGCGTAGAACAATCCCAGGCCCGGGGTCATAATCCAAACCAAAACGGCTGCGGTTAAGACCCAGGCAATACTGCCACTATCCATGAAAATCCCCTCCGAACTTATCACTTGTAATTGCTAACAAGTCAATCATAGCAGTCTTAAAAACGGCCGCCAGTAAGCATGTCAGATTTGCTGACATTTGTAGCCTTTCCTAACTAGACCACTTATTTTGCCAAATAGGTCATCAAGACCGGGGCCTGGTGCTATAATAAGCGCCTGACAGATTGATTCAGGAGATGATAAACATGAAGAAAGTTGGCATCATTGTCGGCAGTAATCGCACCAATAACCGCAGCCATCAAATCGCGGACTGGCTGGCCCAGCAACTCAAGGGCTTTCCCTTTGAGACCGAGGTGATTGATTTAGCTCAGGTTAACCTACCCTGGTTGGACGAGCCCAAGGTCCCGGCCGAGGGCGACTACCAGTTGCCGAGCACCTTAGCCTGGAAAAGGGTCATCGATGGACTGGATGGCATTATTATCGTCTTTCCTCAATATAATTGGGGTTACCCAGCTGTTTTGAAAAATGCGATTGATACCTTGTACGCCGAATGGCGTGATAAGCCAATGGCCACGGTGGTCTTTGGTAGTCACGGTGGTGGCAAGGCCGCCAAGGCCTTTGACCTAGTCCTGACCGGGATTCACGCCCAGATTATGCCGATTAATCTCAGCCTGAATGTTACAAATGACATGGTCGACGATCAGAATCACTTTAAAAACATCGACCAGGCCCTGGCCCCCTACCAGACTGACGCTCAGGCCTTGGGGCAGGAATTTGAAAAAGTATTTGGTTAGTGAAAATTTTCCAATAAAACCGTCATTTTTTGCAATTTTATTACACAAATGTGACAAAACGTGCTATGATAAGACCATTGTTGTTACAAAAAGATTACAAATAATACTAAATGATGACTGGGGGTTATCACAATGACTAAGCTCTACTATACTTTTATTGATGCCGTCTACAAGGTTATGATGCAGACTAGCAAGCAAAACTAATAAAAAAGCCTAGCTCGGTGAGCTAGGTTTTTTATTTATCCTTCTTCAGGACGGATTAAGAGGGTTGCAAGAGCAGCGATGACCATGGCCACGGCGGCCACAGCAATCATAGCGGGCATACTTTGCTTAAACAATGGCAAAATTACCACGGAAGCCACTGATCCCAGAATTTGGGGAATACAGATTTGGGCGTTAAAGAGACCAAGGTAGGTCCCCATGTACTGACTATCAACCGCATCAGTCACGTAGGTTAGCGGATAAACAGAGAGGGCGGACCAACCGACACCAACCAGGATAAAGGCCAAGAACATCATGGCCTGGTTATGCACTAAGGCGACCAGGGCCAGTCCCCCGCCACCAACCATCAGGGTCAGGCCTAGGGCGGTGGCGTAGAGTTTCTTGGGCAGGCGGGCTAGCACAAATGAGAGGCCAACGGCCGTCAACGCGTACAGTCCCGACAAAATGCCAAAGAGATTACCGCCCATTTGATAACCAGCACTGTCGGGATTATCCGAACCGAACACGTTGTGGGCCACGGTACCAGCACCATAAACCCAGAGATAGCCAAAGGCCAGATAGGCAAAGAACTGAACCAGGGCCATCACCCAAAAGATGCGGGGTGCCCGTTTAAGCAAGGTCACCATCGATACCTGGCGGGGTGTCCGGCTCAGACCATGGTAACGGTCATAGGTTGTGGGGTCGTATTCCCGCACATGGCTGACCGTCACCAAGCTGAAAATGCCAATAGCAGCCGCCGCAATGTAAAAGGCCCAGGCCACGGTTGGTGGCACCTGTCCCTTGGGCGCTGTGTTCGGTACACCCACCAGGGTCAGGGCAAAGGGTGCGACCGTGGCCACCACCGTACCAGCGTTGGCTAAGAAACTCTGAACTGAGTAGGCCTGGCCGCGCTGCTGCTCGTTGACCATGTCGCCGGCCAACATTTTATAAGGCTGGATGCAGACATTGGAAGCAACCATGAAAACCCCCAGGATTATAGTGGCAACCGCCACAGCTGTCCCAGTTGTCCAACCAAAGGAACCGACATTTGGCAGCAAAATCAAAGTCAGCATGGTGAAAATCGATCCGATAATTAGGTAGGGCAGGCGCCGTCCGCCCAGCTTGGGCAGCCAGGTCAAATCCGAGTACTTCCCTACCAGGGGCTGGACCAAGAGACCCGCCAGGGGTGGAATCACAAAGATAATCCCCAGCAATTCCCTGCTGGCACCAATCGTTTGTAGGAGCCGGCCCAGCTGGGCGCTTTCCAGGGCGAAGGCCATCTGAGTTCCAAAAATGCCGGCACTCATATACATAAGAAACTTAAATGATTGCTGGGGCAGGGTTGCCCCAGCATTTTTGGATGCATCTTGGGCCATACCAAAATCCTCCTGTTAATTGCGAGTTAGCTTAGCCCTGCCGCTGCCGGAACCAGATATAAAAGCCGGCTAGGACCATAAAGATTGGGGTCACGTACTGGGAAATGTTGCCCGGTACAATCCAGATTGAATAGGCCAGGGTCGCCAAGCCAGTTAGGACGAAGAACCAGGGCAGATAGGGCAGGAACTTTTGTCGGGCGGCACCGGGCAAACCGGTGAAGGACAGGAAAATGACCAGGAGAGCATCGATGATAATCGTGCTACTCAAGCGCAAAACCAGGTCGACCACAATAAAGACCAGAGCCAGGATAATGTAGATTTGGGCTTGCCGGCCACCCAGGCGCAGCCACTGCTGGCGCCCCCGGTAAAAACTAGTAATCAGTACCCAAACTAAGAAACCAAACTGGATACCACTTAAAATTACTTGCAAGATAAAAACCCCCTTAAATCGTTAAAATTAGTGTAGCACAGGTGCTGAGGTGGGCTGGCAAGCTGCCGTTGATTATGCCCACCGAGGGGGCAAAAAGTTGTTAAAGTCACGGGGATTGGCTATGATTAAGAAAAAATTCTTGGGAGAGAGAACCATGAAAAAAAGCACCTTTTGGCTACTGGCCGCCCTAATCTTTGCGGCGCTAACCATTTATACCGGTTACACCAGCCACTTCAATATCTTCTTTACCTTCACCTTTACCCAGGAACACCTGTCAGCAAAAGGTTCCTTTTCCTTTATCTTTGCCGTTCTGACCGTAATCAGCCTCTTCAACTGGCTGCTGGACGTGTTGACAAAGTGAACACAGCCTTGCACCCCGACGATCACGTCGGGGCTTTTTTAACGCCTTCTAACCAGGCGGCGCCACTGGATAATCCCATAAATGGCGTTGACGGTCAGGGCAATGTTCATCCCCAACATGGCAAAGGCACTTGGGTCGGCATGGCCAGTCCAGGCCCGGGTCCAGAGGACAATTTCAACCAGGTCAACTAAGAGCCAGGCGTACCAGGCTTCCGCGTACTTGGTTGTCTGTAAAATTTGAGCCCCCATGGAAATCGCAGTGGTAGCGCCATCCAAATAAGGCTGGCGGGAACCGGCCTGGGTCAAGATCCAACCGGCAATCGCCAAGAGGAGCAAGAAGACTGGCAACACCCAAAGCCACTGGCGGGGTGTTAAGTATTTAGTAGTGATAACGGCCTGCTGGTCGGCCCGGTCAGTCTTATCCGGCTGCATGAAACCTAGCCAAGCAGCCACCCCGATAATCTGCATCACGATCCAGAAGCAGGCCAGGGTAACTTCCCCAAACAGGTGGGATTGCAGGGCCAAAGGCAGATACATGGCCGCGTAAATCAGGCCCCAGAAGTAGTTGGTAATCCGACCCTTGGCAACCAAGACCACGGTAATGATATTTAAAATCCCAGTGGTTAAACCAAACCAGTCCGGGCTCACCCCACTTTTCAGGCCGAGGGCCCAAACCAAGAGCTGAAGACCAATTAACACTAAAAACAGGGTCAACTCCGACCGTGTCCAACCTAAGACCAATTCCCGGCCGATGTTCACCGGATTAAAATACCGCCACCAACGACGCCAAACACTTCCTTGCATGGTATTTTCCCCTTGCTTTTCCACTAACCCTTGCTATGCTATCAGTACTGCTATTTTATAGAAGGCGGCCGCCGGGGTCAATCTGTGACCATGGCGGCCAATTCCACGGAGGTTAGCAATGGGTATAATTGGACTTATTTTAGTCATAATTGGCATATTAATTGTCATTTTGGGCAGCACCTTCCCCCTACTGCGGCTGTATTTCGCGGACCGTTCCGTCATCAGCCAGCTGTTCTGGGGTGGCATAATTTTCTTAGCCGGCGCGGTCCTACTCATCTACAACGCTGCCACGATGCACTAAAAAAAGAACCCGATTGGGTTCTTTTTTTAGTACTGGAAAAGGACAATCAGACCACCAAAGGCCAAGAGAAAGACCAGGTTGGCATAGGTGAAAACCCGGATAAAGGATCCTGTGGCTGAGCGGTGCCAGCCATAGTACTGCCGCACGGCTAGTAGGTTGGCTAGCGAAGCAACCACCGTTCCAAAACTACCGACCGTCGCCCCAAGGTAGATTGGCTGAACTAGGTTTGTGAAGCGCGACATCAAGACCGCCCCGGGCACGTTACTAATCACCTGGCTAATCCCGACCGTGGTCAGGAAGGTGCCCCAAATCGTCTTGCTGCTAGCTTCCAGATTAGTCACCACCCAGCCCCAGCGACTAAGGGCACCAACGATAATAAAGAAATTTAGTAACACTAAGATAACCGAATAATCAGTATGTTCGAGAGACTGTGACCGGCTAATTAAGGCCAGGCCAACTGCCACGGCAACGCCGACTGGCAAGGGCAAAATTTTTAAGACTGCCAACAAGACAATCGCCGTTCCCAGCATCAAGATCCAGAGATGACGAAAATCAATGACGACCGGCCGTAAATTAATCCTGCCAATTTTAGCCGGAGGCGTTACCAGGGCGACCACAGCAAAACTCAATGCGCTTAAGACCCAAATGGGGCCAGTCATCTGCATGAAGGAGGCAAAGTTAAGGTGGTAGTAGGACAACAGGTAGAGATTTTGCGGGTTACCAATTGGCGTCAGGGCACCGCCTAAGTTGGCATAAATGGTAATTAGACTGGTGGGCAATGCCGGCTTTAACTTGAGCGTTGTACTGATTTGGAAGAAAATTGGCAGCAGGGTCAAAATGGCAATGTCATTGGTAACCAGCATGGAACCGGCGAAGGCCAGTAAGTAGAAAAAGAGCAGGAGCTGGCGCCGATTGTGGCTGATTTTTAGGAGTTGTTGGGCCAGGTATTCAAAGACATGGAGACGCTCATAAACGGTTACCAAAATAATCAGGGCCAGCAGGGACCAGAGCGTCCGCCAGTTCACATCCCCCGGTGTCACCGAACCCAACAGCATGGCAACCACCGCCAGTACCAGGGTCACTAAAAAGGTTTTATCTGTGAAAATATGGCGAATGGCGAGCATAGTGCTGCTCCTTCCAGAGTTTATGCAACTATTGTATCAAAGCCCGGCCCATGGGATGCACGGCTTTAACCGAATCTTTCCCTCACCAATTTCTAATTTTTTCCAAATCTATTATTGACAAAGACTTAAATCATGCTATTCTTATGGCAACGAAATATAAATGGTTACTACGTTGAACAGATGAGTAAGTGATTTAGCCGGCTAAGAGAGCTGCAGGTGGTGCAAGGCAGCCCGGTGCGATTACTGAAGATGGTCTGGGAGTGGACCGGTGTTGGCGAGTTTTGAATGAGCTGACCCCGTTTAACACGCGCTACTGTGTTCAGGCATAGCTTACATCTAGTGTGCTGGATGAGATTTGGCCCTTTGCGGTCAAAAGATGGGTGGTACCGCGCTATCAGCGCCCCTAGTTAGTCAATTTGACTAATTAGGGGCTTTT
The DNA here is from genome assembly GCA_029433155.1 of Lactobacillaceae bacterium L1_55_11. Lineage (GTDB taxonomy): Bacteria > Bacillota > Bacilli > Lactobacillales > Lactobacillaceae > ESL0723. The sequence goes on along the minus strand of JAQYTT010000002.1, from coordinate 179,513 downwards.
TTAGTGCTTATATTTCAAAGAACCAAGTGGTAAACCAGAGGAGGATAACCAATGCCAAAGTTTAAAGATGAGTGGATTCACTACGATATTGTAGGGAGCTTTTTGCGACCAAAGGCTCTCAAAGAAGCCGTTGCAGCCCACGACCAGGGCAAAATCAGCGATGCAACGCTAACCGAAGTCCAAGACCGGGAGATTAAGGACCTGGTCAATAAGGAAGTTGACGCGGGCTTAAAGTTTGTGACCGACGGTGAATTCCGGCGGCGGCTCTGGCACTTAGACACCTTCTGGGGCTTTGGTGGCGTGAAGAAGATTTATGCCGACCAGGGCTACCTTTTCCACGACCTGGAAACCCGTAAGGATTCAGCCATTGCTGACGGCAAGATTCGCTTCACCGGTGATCACCCTGACCTGCGGGCCTTTAAGTATCTCTACAAAATCACCCGCGACCTAGACGTTGTTCCCCGGCAAAGCATCCCCTCACCGGCCCAGTTCTACCTAGAACTAATCCGTGATGAGGAACATTTACAAGCCTTGAACCAGTACTATGATAACCACGCGGACCTGCAAGCTGATATTGCCCAGGCCTACCATGAACTGATCTTGGCCCTCTATGACGCGGGCTGCCGCGATTTGAAGTTTGATGACTGTACCTGGGGTATGCTCGTTGATAAGTCAGCCTGGCCCAAGCTGGGTCTGAGTGCCGAGAACATCGGCGCTGTCCAAGAAAACTACCTCAACCTCAACAACCGCGCCCTAACCGACCTGCCGGCTGACTTACGGACTTCAACCCACGTCTGCCGCGGTAACTACGCTTCTAACTGGGCCAGTTCGGGTGGCTACGAACCCGTGGCCAAGACCCTATTTGCCCAAGAAAACGTGGACGCCTTCTACCTAGAATTCGACGATACCCGCTCTGGTGACTTTAGTCCCCTGACTGAAGTTCCTGACCAAAAGGAAATTGTCCTGGGACTGGTAACTTCGAAGTCCCCTCGCCTCGAAGATTCCAAGCAACTGATTAAGCGGGTCCACGAGGCCAGCCAGTACCATGATCTGGACAAGCTGTCCCTTAGTACACAGTGTGGCTTTGCCTCAACCGATGAGGGTAACCATCTCACCGAGGCCGAACAGTGGGCTAAGATTAAGTTAGTAGTCGACACCGCCCGGGAAATCTGGCAACCGGTCACCGTCTAATGGATGATACGAAAAAAGACTGTCAAAGTTTTGACAGTCTTTTTTATTTATTGTGAAACAACCCGCCAAGTGGCTGGAATTTCAACCACGTGTGATACGTGAATCGTGTTATCCTGCCCCTCTTCATGGAAGAGATTCTTGAGCAGCTGGGACTTGTAGACCCACTTGGTCGTAGTCGTCTTAACGACTGCCTGGTCACCGTTAGTCTGCTGATAATCAGAAGTCTGCTTAGTGGCGGCAACGATATCGCTGGTGTCCGGAACAAAGTGCGCTGTAGCTTTCTCATCACTGGCATGGTCCTTATAAACCACTACCAGGTTATTAGGGCCAACCTTCTTAGTGGCAATCATGCCAATTGGCATGTTACTTGGTGCCATTGAGTAGACTGGCTTGGTGGTCACTGTGGTTTGCTGTTCCATGCCAAAGTGACTGTCCATGTTGGCTGACAAAAGCCCAACACTGGCTACAGGGCTAGTCCAGTTAGGCCACCCAGGACTAAGCGCAATGGGCGGTTACTGATTAGGAACCAGCACAACGCCGAGATGACGGTTAGAGCGGCAATAATCCAAACTATCATTGTTCACCCTCCTTTTCATTCTTCAGGAAGAATACGAAGACGAGGCCAATGGCGGCAAAAATCAAACTAATCAAGAAGGCGACTTTGAAACCATCCATGGAAGCCGTGATGGCTTGCGAAGCATACTGCAGGGATCGGTGGCCTTCAGACTCTTGGCTGGGGTCTGATTGTTGATGATGTTTTGAACCACTGAAGTCAGCAGGGCAACGACGACCGAACTGGCAACCTGCCGCAAGGTGTTATTGGCAGCCGTACCATCAGGTGCCTTTTCATCAGGCAGGGCAGCCATAGCAGCGGTAGTCAAAGGCATCAACACCATGGCAATCCCGGCCATCCGCAGGGCGTACATCACCGTGATAATGACCGTAGAAGTGGTTGGGGTCAAGAAGACATAAGGGACCGTTCCCAAAGTCAGGATGGCAAAACCAACAAAGGCCAGGCGCTTAACGCCAACCTTGTTATACAATACCCCGGCAACCGGACTCATGAAGCCCATGAAGAGGGCCCCCCACATCAGGGTCAGACCAGAATTAAAGGGTGACAGACCGCGAACGTTTTGCAGGTAAACTGGCAGCATCATTTCCACGCCGTACATGGCCATAGTTGCTAGCAGGAGGGCCACCGTAGGGATAGTAAAGTTCTTCTTAGTAAAGACCTTAACGTCCAGGAAGGGTACTGGGAGCTTAAGCTGACGCCAAACGAAGGCTAGCAGTAGGACAACTCCACCAGCAATTGGCAAGATCACCTCGCCCCAGTCGCCCCAACCCTGGGAGCTGACGTTGGTGAAGCCCCATAGGAAGAAGCCAAAGCCAACCGTGGACAGCACCAATGAAGGAATATCCAACTTAATTTTACGGGTCTTAACCACGTTCTTCATAAAGAATGGGGTCAGCGCTGTGGCCACAATGATAAAGAAGAGTGGAATCACGAAGATGGACTGCCACTGGTCAGACAGGGTGAAGCCCAGAATCGTGTGGTTGTTTTGCAAAATCCAACCAGTCAGGGTTGGACCAAAGGCCGGCGCCATACCGACCACTAGGCCCATTACACCCAGAGCAGCACCACGCTCCTTAGGAGCGTACATGTTAATGATTACGATTTGTAAGAGCGGCAGGATAATCCCGACCGCAATCGCGGCCACAATGCGACCGAGGACAAAAATCCACCAGGAACCACTGTTTTCCGGCGTCAACATGCTAATGACAATCCCAGCCAAGAGCAGGATATAGGCGGCTAAATGCAGGGTCCGCGTTGAAACCCGGTTAGCCAGGTAAGCTGACAGCGGTACCATCACCCCGTTAAAGAGTAAGAACCAGGTGGTGGCCTGCTGGGCCGTGGCCAGGTCAATGTTAAAGGCCTTCATCAGGGTTGGCAGGGCTGTTCCCAGTGAAGTCTGCATCAGCGCACCGGAAATGGCAGCGGTAATCATCACCACCATGACCAGGGTGCGGTTATATTTTGGCTTTGAAGCTACTTCCGACATAGTACTTTTCCTTTCAATGATACATTTTGTATCACTTAATTACTGCAGTAATAATAGCAGGTTCATTTAAGTGAGTCAATATGTATCATTAAAATTATTTTGGCGGTATAATCTTCCTAGAATAATGCTAGGAGCTATAGCACGATGAAGCACAGTCAAAAAGAAAATGCCCGGGTCAAGGACCAGATTGTGGCCGGCCTCTTCAGTGAGTTGACCGAGCGGCCCTTCTCAGAAATCACGGTTTCCCAGCTTATCAAGGCCGCCGGGGTCGCCCGGGCCAGCTATTACCGCAACTTCGAAAGTAAGGAAGAAATCTTAGATTACTACTTGGGTCAGTTGGTTGATCAGCACCAGCAAGACACCGAAGCCACTGGTACACCGATCGGCTGGACATCGGACACGGTTCGTTTCCACATCACCCAGTCCTTTGCCCTTTTTAAACGTGAAAAAGACCGTTTTACCCTTTTACTAGATAACGGCCTATCGAGCTACATTCTCGACTTTCTAAAAAATATGAGTCAGGACCCACAGCGGCAGCAGCGCTTAGCCCTGCGCAACCACTATGAACAGTCCTTCTTTATGGGGGCGACCTTTAATGTCTTGATGGACTGGCTTCAAAACGGCGCCAAGGAAAGTCCTGAGGAGATGACCGACATTATTTTACGGTATACCCCCGTTGATCTCTTCCAATAAAATCTCTGAAGCCGCCAAACTGTGCTATCCTACTGTTAACAACGGTTTAGGGAGCATATAGATGATTAAAAAGTTAAAAAACCAGGGCTTAGATGCGCCTTGGACACCAATTTATCTGATAGTCGTTGGCATTTTATTGGCGCTTTTAAACGGAATAAGTCTAAAAAGTTTTTGGAACTGGCTGGGCCTGATTGTTGGCCTGCTAATGATTGCCAGTGGGGTGATTTTCATTCATACTTCAATCTGGGGTAAGCGGACTATTTGGCAAAACATTGTTGATGATCTGGGCATCCCCAGTGATAGTCAGGTGCTGGACCTGGGAACTGGTCACGGCCTGGTCCTAATGGACTTTGCCCGGCAATTAAAGGCGCCCGGTCAGGCTACTGGCATTGATCTGTGGCGCAGCCGGGACCAGTCAGCTAACAGTCAGGCAACCACTGAAAACCTCATTAAAGAGGCCGGTTTACAGGACGTGGCGCACGTGACGACTGGTGATATGCGTGACCTCCCCTTTGCCGATGATCAGTTCGACTTTGTGACCGCTAGCCTATCGATTCACAATGTCAAGCCGGCTGCCGACCGGGAAAAGTGTTTACAGGAAGCCGTCCGGGTCTTGAAGCCCGGTGGCCAACTGATTATTGCGGATTTGATTTTCGTGCCAACCGAATACGTTAAGGCTCTAAAAGATTTGAACGTCACCCTGGGCCCAGTTAAAAACACCGGCTTTAATGGTTGGTGGGGCGGTCCCTGGATGTCGACCTTTGAACTGACCGCAACGAAGGACAAATAAAAAATCAGCTACTGAGTAGCTGATTTTTTATGTTAATTTTTATCAGTATCTGCTCGATTAGCGCTTTGCTTCCGGTCAACGACCCGGTTGTTATGCCAGTAAAACAACGCCATGTAAAGGCCCATTAATACAGCAACAACTAAGGCCCAGACCCAGCTACGGGTCCCAAAGCCAGTTAGTACCGTAAAAAAAGCGACCAAGATAGCCATGAAGATAGCGGTCCCGCGGCCGACTTTCTTGGCCCCCTTCTGGTAAGGGTTAATGTAAGCCGTGATGGCAGCGGCAAGCGCCAGCACGCCGGTTCCCACGATTTGACTCCAGGACTTATTTGCCACTAGAAGGACAAAGGCCACAATGATTAGGGCGGTGTTAGCTAGGGCCCAGCGCCGTGGATTTTTCATGACTCCTGGTCCTTCTCGTCTTGCTCGGCCTGGCCAACCTGGCTATCACCCTCATCGTGTTTAGCGTCGATTTCTTCATCAGGGCCAGCCGATGACCGGAACTTTTTATTCAGGTCATTGGGCTTAAAGAAGAAGCTGATGGCACCTAGACTGGCAATGAAAACACCAGGATAAGGGCTCGGGAAGCACAGGGTCACAAAGAGGCCGACGAAAATCGCCAGCATCCCCAGGTTCAGCCGGTTGGGACGGCTAATCGTGACCCGGTAAAAGGTCACCACGGCCCCGCTAATGGACAGGATGCCGATGGCTGTCCTAAAAATATCATCAAAAATCTCTTGCAAAACAGTACCTCCAATATCATTCCCATTATAAACAAAAAAAGGCACCTATCCAAAAAATCGGTGCGCTTTTCGTATTATCCAGTACCGGCACTTACAACCGGTCTAGAAATGCCTTAGTTTTGAGCATTACGGAGCTGCTCAATCCGCTCGTGCAGGATACCATAACGGACACCACGCTTAGAGAAAATCATCCGGTCAGAGTTCAACCGGCGCAACAGGGTCATCGCTGGTGAAAGGCCCCCAACGATGATATCCACCCGTTCCTTAGAAAGACCAGGAATGTTACCCCGCTCTTCCAGGTCCGAATCCAGGATTTTCACAAAGATGCGTTTCACTTCATCAGTCGACATGTGGAAACCGTGGATGTCTTCCCAGTTCATCCGGTCTGGGTCAGTCCGCCGCTTAATTTTAGCCAGGGTCCGGTTCGAACCACCCAGGGCAATGATAGGCAGGTTCATGGCCCGGTCCAACCACCAAATGTCATTGTAGATGGCATTGAGATGGTCAAAGAGCTGAAAAAGTTGGCTAGCGGTTGGCTCGTCGGTGTCCAAATGAGCTTCCGACAGGGTTACCGCCCCCAGAGGAATACTAATGGAATTAATTTGTTCCCGGTTCTGGACCAGGACTAACTCGGTACTAGCACCACCGGTATCCATGATAATGCCATTCACAATCGGCAGGGAGTTAATCACGCCCAAGTAGTCATAATGGGCTTCCTCCTGACCGGAAAGCACCTGGATTTCAATCCCGGTTTTCTCCCGAACCTCATCTAGGAACTCGGCCTGGTTGACCGCATTCCGCGTTGCCGCAGTCGCAATCGCCCGGACTTCTAGGTTGGGCAAGTCTTGGTACTGCTCCTTAAAGGACTCCAAGGTGTCCAGGGCTCGGTTAATCGCTGAACGTTTTAAGACATTGTCTGGGCCCATGTTTTCAGACAGGCGGACGGCCTCCTTGGCTTCCAAGACCGTTTCGTAGGAAGCATCATCATTAATCTGATCCACTTCAAGTCGGACGGAATTGGACCCAAGGTCAATAATTACAAAATTTTCCATGAACGGGTCCCTTCATTACTGCGCTGGTTTAGACTTCTGTTTGTTCTTGGGTGGCTTCTCAAAGCCAGTTTCAATCAAACGAGCATCCGCAATCTCCTGATTGTGGTCAATCAGGTACTGCTGGGCGTTAAAGCCCTTGATGCCCCGGTGGGAAATATGGTGCCACTCGTTATTGTGGTGCAGTTGCCGGGTCTTCAAATTATCACGCCATAGGTCGCCCACAATTTGACGGACTGACCGGCTCAAAACCTCATTTTCAACTGGGAAAAGTAGTTCCACTCGCCGGCTAAGGTTACGTTCCATCAGGTCGGCGCTGGACATGTAGATCTCGGGTTGACCGCCGTTTTCAAAGATATAAATCCGGCTGTGCTCCAACAGACGGCCAACAATGGAATGGACGGTGACGTTATCACTGACACCCTTGATGCCTACCCGCAGGTCACAAATGCCACGGACCAAGATATCGACCTTCACACCGGCATGACTGGCGTGATAAATCTTTTTAATCATCTTCGCGTCGGAGAATGAATTCATCTTGAGCGTGACATGGCTTGACTTACCGGCCTTGGCATTTTCAATTTCTTGATCAATTTTCTCAATCAGGAAATCGCGGATATGGTGCGGTGACATCACCAGCTTCTTTAACTCAGGGGCATCATCGGCGCCCGATAACATGTTCAAGAACTTGGTGGCATCCTCGCCAATCACTGGGTCGGCCGTAAAGAGGCCCATGTCAGTGTAGAGGCGGGCCGTCTTATCGTTGTAGTTACCGGTGCCCAGGTGAGCATAGCGCTTAATCTCTTGCCCTTCTTTGCGGACAACCATGGTCAGCTTGCAGTGAACCTTCAGGCCCTGAAGACCGTAAACCACGTGGCAGCCCACCGATTCTAAGACATTCGTCCAGTGCAGGTTGTTGCCCTCGTCACCACGGGCCTTGAGCTCAACCATGACGGTGACCTCTTTACCGTTTTCAGCGGCCTGTTTGAGGGCCTTAATCACCGGTGAGTGCTTGGAGACCCGGTAAAGGGTCATCTTCACTGATAAGACATCAGGGTCAACCGCCGCCTCCTGGAGAAAGCGGAGAATTGGGTTAAAGGAATCATAAGGATGATGAACCAGGATATCATTTTGACTAATTTTGTCAAACATTGAGTCATCCTTGAGCGCCTTTGGATCATAAGGCGTAAAGGGCTTAAACAGTAGTTCCTTGTGCCCCGTCACCTGCTTAATCAACTGGTTAACAAAGGTCAAATCCACCGGTGCTTCCGTTAGAAAGAGTGACTCGCGGTCAACGTGGTAGTGGTCCAGAAGCCAGTCGACCATCTGCTCGTTGGCCTGGGCCGACATCTCAATGCCCATTACCGGGCCGGACTTACGCTCCTGCAAGGTTTTAACGACCTCATCTTTGAGGTCACTCGTATCATCATCGATGTCAATGTCACGGTCGCGAGCAATGCGGAAAATGGCACTGTTAACAATGTTTTCCTTAGGGAACCAGGCATTCAGTTGATGGGTCATCAGCTCATCTAGCAAAATGAATTGATTATCCGTACCGGCAATCTTAATCACCCGGGGAATGGCCGTCGGCACTGGCAAAACGGTGTAGGCTGGTTCCGGTTCCCCGACGTTCTTTTTGAGCTGCACTAGGACGTTAAGCGTTCCATTGGCAACAAAGGGGAAAGGACGAGACGTATCGATGGCCAATGGGGTTACAAGTGGAAAAATCGTTTCCTCAAAAGTCGCCCGCAGGTCTTTTTTCTGCTGACGGTTCAGTTGATGCCACTTTCGGAGCATAATCTGATGACGATGCAATTGCGGCATCAGACTGCGGTTAACAATCCAATTCTGGAGGGCATAAAGCTTCTTAGTCTTTTTTAGGACAGTGTGAAGCTGCTGGGCCGGCTTACGGCCAGCCAAATCGGCATGGCCTCCCTCAGCAATTTTATTATGCAAGGAAGCAATGCGAATGTTAAAGAATTCGTCCAAGTTACTCTGATTAATCCCTACAAATCGCAGGCGTTCTAATAGCGGGTTCTTTTTATCTCGGGCCTCATCTAAAACTCGAAAATTAAAATCCACCCAACTAATTTCACGACTGTTGTAGTAATCAGGGTTATTCAACTTCATCACTTGGCCTGCCTTCCAGTCCGGTACTGCAGCAAAATTCACTTATAGTATAAACTGCGCGCCCTACTAACTCAATGAGTTAGGCCTAATTTACCCGATTTAATCATCACCCTGAGTAATGAAACTAAAAAAGGCTCCTATCTAAACAATAGGAACCTTTTTCGTAGAATGAATTAGGTGCTAATCATCTACTTTTTTATGATGGCGTAGTAAGCGTGAAATCATAGCGACCGAAGCTGCTACCGTGGCGGCACCAGTGGCCTGGGCACTTGGCCCAAAGTTAGCCCGCTGGGCAGTGTCTGGCAACCGGCCTGATTGCTTATGATTTGCTGCTGTGGTAACTACTCGAGTCCGGTTTTGGGCTTGGGTGGCTGGATCCACATCGTAGTTAACAGCATCGTCTGAATTACTGCCTGGTTGAGTGGGCTGGTGAATAGCCGGATCGACTAGGTTAGTGGAATCATCACTGGTGCTATTAGCGTGCGACTGACTACTAGATAGTGACTCGCCGGCAGATGCGTGCGTCGTCGATTGGCTATCCCAGGCATTATCCTGGGACGTCGTTAAAGACGCCTCACCCGAACTGGCAATACTTTGAGAAGTGCTGCTACTCGTACTGGTACTCGTAGAAGCGGCACTTTCAGACTGGATGACATCCGAACTATTAGAGATGGAAGCCTGATCCGAATCCTGGGCCGCAGCACTAGTGCTATTTACAGCACTTTGAGAAGTGCTAGTAGAAGTTGACTCGGAGTTCTGGTCGCTTTCAGTTTCGGAGTTAAACTCGGAATCTGCTTGAGAATCAACAGCTGACTGAGAACCACTTACTGAATCAACGATGGATTCAGAAGTTGACTGGGACAGGCTGTTAGATACTGAGGCTGAATTTGCCTTGCTAGCAGACGTTGAGATTGAAGCTGACCGTGAACTACTGATTGAGCTTGACAGTGAATTGCGAGCTGACCGTGAGCTAGAAGTAGAAGCTGAAGCGCTAGCCACCGTTGACTTAGAAACGCTGGTAGAACCACTTGCTGATGCTGAGGTCGATGCTGACTGAGATGAACTCGTGGAAGCAACCACTGAAGCAGAATCTGAACTTACCTTCGAAGCACTGGTTGATGCTGACTCAGAGGCAGCGGTTGAAGCTGACTGAGAAGCTGAGGTCGAAGCCACCGTTGACGTTGACTTAGAAGCGCTCGTGGAAGCCTTCCGTGAAGCACTCTCAGATTGAACCGTGCTACGAGCAGTTGACTTAGAAGCACTGGTCGAGGCTGAAGTACTACGTGCTTCAGAAACAGAAGTGCTTGCAGAAGTTGATTCGCTCACTGACTGAGATTCGACGATACTTTCAGAAACAGAATCACTCTGGTCTGAAGATTCTGAAGTACTGTCAGAGGCTGAAGCAGAAGTGCTATCAAATGCATCTTCTGAAGCGGAAGTTGAGGCATCAGTTGATGCGGAAGTGCTTGCGCTTTCTGACTGGGATGCAGCCGAAGTGCTGGTTGAAGCGGATTGCTCTGCACTAGTTGACGTAGAAGCACTACCACTTGCAGATTCTGAAGAACTCGTTGAAGCTGAAGTTGATTCAGATTCGGATGCAGCCGTAGAAGCGGATTCTGAAGTTGAAGTACTTTCAGAAGCGCTAGTTGAGTTAGCAGCTGACTGTGACTCAGTTGAGGCGCTTACTGAAGCAGACGTTGAAGCTGACTCTGAGCTTGATGCCGAGCTAGCTGAGTTTGATTCAGAAGCAGCCGCCGAAGCTGAGGTACTTGCACTAGCAGACTTTGATTCAGAAGCTGCGCTAGTTGAAGCTGATTCTGAGGCAGCAGTTGAAGCCGAAGTAGATTCGGACTCAGAAACTGAGGTCGATGCTGAAGTTGAGCCTGATACAGAATCAGAAGCAACAGTCGATGCGCTTTCTGAAGTGCTCGTTGAGCTAGATTCTGAACCGGCAGTTGAACCTGATGTTGATGCAGATTCGGATGCTGACTTTGAGCTTAAAGCTGAACTTTCAGAAGTTGAATCAGAAGCCGAAGTGCTTTCTGAAACGCTTGTCAAAGCTGAAGCACTCTCTGATGAGCTCTTTGAATCTGATTCTGACTTTGAATCAGAAGCTACGGCTGAAGTACTTTCTGAAGTGCTCGTTGAGCTAGATTCTGATGCAGCCGTTGAGGCTGAGGTTGACTCAGATTCGGATGCTGACTTTGAACTTGAGGCCGAATTCTCTGAAGTTGAGTCAGAAGTCGAAGTACTCTCAGAAGCGCTCGTTGAAGCAGAGGCACTTTCTGAGGCACTCTTTGAGTCTGATTCTGAAGTTGAATCGGAAGCTACGGTTGAAGAGCTTTCTGAAGCGCTCTTGGAGCTAGATTCAGATGCAGCAGTTGAAGCAAAGGTTGACTCAGATTCGGATGCTGACTTTGAACTTGAGGCTGAACTCTCTGAAGTTGAGTCAGAAGCTGCAGTCGATGCACTCTCGGATGCAGAAGTACTCTCACTAGATGCCTTTGAACCAGATTCTAAACCTGAAGTAGATTCTGATGTTGACGCAGAAGTCGAAGTACTTTCTGACGTGCTAGTTGAAGCTGATTCTGACGCTGACTTTGAGCTAGATGCTGAGCTCTCTGAAGTTGAATCAGATGCAGCAGTTGAGGCACTCTCGGATGCACTCTTCGAATCTGACTCTGAAGTTGAGGCACTTGCTGAAGTGCTCTTTGAGTCGGAGTCAGAAGCAGCGGTAGAGGCTGAGGTTGACTCAGATTCGGATGCTGACTTTGAACTTGAAGCTGAACTTTCTGAGGTTGAATCAGAAGCTACGGTTGAAGCACTTTCTGAAGCACTCTTTGAGCTAGATGCAGAGCTTTGTGAAGTTGAATCAGATGCAGACGCGCTTTCACTAGCTGCCGTTGAACCAGATTCTGAACTTGAAGTGGATTCGGATGCTGAAGTTGATCCTGATACAGAATCAGAAGCTACAGTCGAGGTACTCTCTGACGTACTCTTTGAGCTTGAATCAGATGCAGCAGTTGAGGCCGAAGTTGATTCAGATTCTGATGCACTCTTCGAGCTTGATGCTGAACTTTCCGAAGTTGAGTCGGAAGCTGCAGTCGAAGCTGAGGTGCTTTCAGATGCTGAAGTTGAAGCACTAGCTGAAGTGCTCTTTGAATCTGACTCGGATGCAGCAGTTGAAGCTGAGGTTGATTCAGATTCTGATGCACTCTTCGAACTTGATGCTGAACTCTCTGATGTTGAATCAGAAGCAACGGTTGAGGCACTTTCTGAGGCGCTCTTTGAAGCTGAGTCTGACGCTACCGTTGAATCGCTTTCAGAAGTACTCTTTGAAGCAGATTCAGATGCAGCGGTTGAAGCGGATGATGATTCTGAAGCTGCCTTAGAGTTGGATTCAGAAGTTGAAGCACTTTCGCTAGTTGACTTTGCCTCAGAAGCAGCAGTGGAGTCAGACTGACTTGTTGAAGTCGAGGCTGAGGTTGAAGAACCTGCTGAAGCGGATTCACTGCCAGCCTTGCTGGTTGAAGTTGAATTTGAAGCAACTTCAGAAGCAGACTTACTTACGGATTCGCTCACTGACTGGCTAGCTGACTGAGAATCCTTGGTACTCTGTGACTCAGATTCAGACTGATCGGCAGCCGACTTACTAGTTGAAGCTGAGGCACTCTGACTAGTTGACTGAGAAACAGAAGTTGAAGTTGATTCAGAAGCTGCCTGTGACGTTGAAGTAGAAGCCTGGTCCGACTCAGCCGTACTTTGTGAAGTTGACTGGGACTGGCTGCCACTGTGAGAGGCAGTTTCAGATTCGCTAGCACTAGTTGACAGGCTCTGTGAAGTTGAGACAACTTCACTGCCTGAGTTACTGATGCTGTTTGAACCACTTTGAGAAGTCGAAATCTGACTGTTAATTGAGTTAGATGATGACGTACTCGTTGAAGCTGATCCAGAAGTTGAGTTATAAGCATCCGTGTGCTTGTAAACGTAGGTATAACTCAGGTCGTGGTCAGTTGGGTAGGTATCAGTGATGCTATAAGTACCATCACTGTTCTGCTGAGCAGTTGCGCCAGCAGCAGCATCCTTAGGTAGCTGTGAAGTAACCAGCTCGTAATCAGGGAAATTAATGCTCTGAGCGTTATACGTAGCAGTCCGGTCATTAACGTTACTGTAAAGCAGCGTTGGAATCTTGATTTGCTGACCGTTTTCATCAACGTAGTTAACCGTGACGATGGTCTGACCAGTTACCCGGTTAACCAGCTTTTGACCGTTAGTATAGCCAGTCGTAGTCGTGCTGGTGTTGTCCCGGTCACTAGTGGTCGTAACCGTGTACTTAACCACGTGGTTGGTATCGTTAGGGTTAGTGAAGCTCAAGTTAGTGTTGATGGCATACGGAACCGTTACCGTACCATCTGGGTTGGTATAACGGGCCAAATCCTCATCAATCACTGACTGAGAAACGTTGGCGTACTGGGACTTAATCGTGTTGATAAAGTCAGCCTTAGAAAGGGTGACGCCCTGGTTCTTACCATAGTTAATGGTGTAAGTGTACTTATTATCAGCTAAGCGCTGCAGGGTGTACTGGCCGGGCTGTGGAATACCATCGGTATAGGTAAACCAAGTAGCATTGGAGCTCGTGCCATTTGACATGTTACCCCAGTTATTAGCCGCCTGAGAAGACCAACCAGCTGCTTCGGTCGCAGGACCGTAAGCCACTGGAATGGCCAAGCGAGGCCAGAACGAAGCCGTGTTAGGCGTAATGTATACTGGCGTACCGTCACTGCCAGCCACCGTGGCTTCAATGACCCGGGTTTCAACGTAGTCCTGGCCATTGTTGAGCATGCTCTTTTGAGTGAATGGACCACCATCCGTGTTCCGGATTGATGAACGCACATCAACACCAGTTGGGCCGCCGGGCACAACCGTATCAACCGTCTTGCCGACCGTGTTGTTTTCCTGGTAATCAGGCGTCGTTGGCGTTGGGTTCCATGAGTAGTGGTGCGTCTGATCACCAATCGTCTCGGTGTAATCCAGCACAGAACCATTGCCGGCTTCTCGAGGGAATACCTGACCTTGGCTGATATTAAAGTTCAGCTCAATGTTATATTCACGACCGGCTTCATAAGTGCTGTCATCGATTGGGATAACAATACTTTGTCCAGTCAGGGTAGCACTCTTACTGATACCCTTAACGATTGGGTTCAAGCCACTGAGGGCCCACTGCAATTGACCAGGTTGGTTGTAGAGGTTAGTCGTAACTGGAATAACAATCGTGTCACCCTCTTGGATGCTGTTGTTGTGATTCAAGTTAAAGCTAAACTGGGTCGTACCATTCGGTCCGGCACTAGCCGTATCAATGGTCCCAGCTGGCAAAGTGCTGTTATCAGCGTTATTCCAGCTCACGCTTTGAGTCGTAACCTGCTTGTCCTTAGCCAGGTCGCCATAGTTCAAAGTTTGGGCTTCAGTGGCATCACGAAGGCTCAGGCCATCACTGGTTGAATCAGCCGCAGCCCCCTTAGTAACACCGTTAGTGTTGCTCTTACTACCCTGACTATCACTAGCCGCACTCGTACTAGCAGTGCTAATACTGTTTTGGCTGTCACTACTTTGACTAGTTGAGGCCGTGCTCTGACTGGCCTGGCTAGTACTGGTCTGACTGTCACTGCCAGATGCGCTAGGCGCAATCCCTGCAGTCTGAACAGTACTGGTGCTGCTGGCCGTCGTAGTAGCGGTAGTCGTCGCTGCGGTGGTGCTAGTTGACGCTGCCGTAGTAGTCTGATTTAAAGTCGTGGAGCTTTGATTATTAGTTAATGACTGGGTTGCATTAGAACCCAGAGTTGACCCGGTGTCTCCAGTAGTATCGGCGGATGCCTGCTGGTTAGCGGCAAATCCTGCGAACAGGGCAATACCACTGACCATCCAGAGCTTGCCTGCCTTATACTGCTTGAAGTGGGTCTTGGTTTCTTTAAAATCCATTAAGACTCCCCCCTCTTTTTAGAAAAAATTAAATTTCAGGTACCTATATTGTACTTCTTTCAACGAGCATTAACAATGCACTTGATTGAACCATTTATGCCAAAACAGCCGTTTATTATGCATTCTTTGCAGAAAAATATAGACTTTTAATTCTTCAAACAATTTCTTTTTTATCTCTTGACTGACAGCCTTAGTCAATACATGCGGGTCAGAATCAGTTCCTGAATTTTGCCTGTCTTTTATTAAGGAAATAACTTATTTAGCCGCTGGCAAGAAATCAAAAAAATTAAAAAATAATGTTGACAAAGTTAAATATATGCCATAAACTTTGTTAAAAATTAGACGTTGATGAGATAAGTACACTTCAGCGACAACCAGCAGAGAGCTGACATTTGGTGAGAGTCGGTGTTGTTTAGAAGGGGAAAATGGTCTTGGAGTCGTGTAACCAGGTGAGTCCACGTGATGAGCCGAGTTCGGGTGCGCCCGTTATCGCGTTAGAGTATCTCAAGCTTTTTGACGTACTTGTTGAGTGGCCGGTAGTGATTCCGGTCAGAATCAGGGTGGTAACACGATGAAATTCGTCCCGTAGTCTTTTGACTACGGGGCTTTTTTATTGCCCCCAAGTCGTTAAAACAGCCTTACCAGCTAGTCACCAGGAGGATTAAACATTATGAGTACAAGTATTATTGGATTCCCACGTATCGGCGAAAACCGCGAACTCAAGCGGGCCACTGAAAAATATTGGAAGAAAGAAATCGACCAAAAGGAACTTAAGGAAACGGCCGACCAGCTCAAACTCAAGAACTGGCAGAAGCAGGCCGATGCCGGCCTGAGCTGGATTAGCGTTGGTGACTTCTCCTTCTTTGACAACTTGCTCGACTTGGCTAACCTGCTCAACATCATCCCCAAGCGCTACCAGGACTTGAACCAGGATGCCTTGGACACCTACTTCGCCCAGGCCCGTGGTTACCAGGATGACCAAGCTTCAGTCAAGGCCCTGCCATTGAAGAAGTGGTTTAACACCAACTACCACTACTTGGTACCTGAAATTGATGACCAAACCGATATCAAGGTCGTCGGTCAGCAACTCTTTGATGACTTGGACCTCGCCTTCCAGCATCATGACCAGGTTAAGGCCAGCTTGATTGGCCCATACACCTTGTTGAAGTTAGCCCACTTTACCGGTCAAAAGCAGGCGGCCGACTTTATCCAACCAGTAGTGGCGGCCTACCAGGAAATCTTCAAGCGTCTGAACCAGTACGACCTGGCCTGGTTGCAAATCGACGAACCAGCCTTGGTCTTTGACCTCAGCTCAGCCGACCGCGAGCGTTTCATCGGGTTATACAAGGATATCTTGGACCAGGACCACGAGTTCAAGGTTAACCTGCAGACCTACTTCGGTGATGTGCGTGACATCTACAGCGAACTGCTCGACCTGCCCTTTGATGGCATTGGCCTAGACTTCATCGAAGGTAAGGAAACCAAGCGCCTGGTCAGTGAAATCGGCTTCCCAGACGACAAGGTCCTCTTTGCTGGCGTGGTTAACGGCAAGAACATCTGGCGCAACCACTACCAGAGCACGCTAGACCTGCTCAAAGATCTGCCAGTCAAGGATAACCTGGTGATTTCAACCTCAGCCTCACTGCTGCACGTACCTTATAACGTCGACAACGAGGTTGACTTGGATCCAACGGTTAAGCAACACCTGTCCTTTGCCTACCAGAAGCTCGCTGAGCTCAAGGACCTGTATTCGCTTTACCATGGTCAGCAGTCCGAACTAGCCCAGTCCAACCAGGCCCTCTTTGAAAACATCCAACACCCAGCTGACCCAGCCGTAACCAAGCGGGTCGCTGACCTAACTGATCAGGACTTCATCCGCCTGCCCGACCGGGCCGAGCGTGAAGTTGTCCAAAAGCAGCACTTCCAGCTGCCAGAATTGCCAACCACGACGATTGGTTCCTTCCCACAAACCAAGGACGTCCGCCAAAACCGGTCCCGCTACCGTAAGGGCGAGATTAGCAAGGCCGAATACGACCAGTTCATCAAGGACAAGATTAAGCGCATTATCCGCTGGCAGGAAGAAGCCGGCTTTGATGTCTTAGTCCATGGTGAATACGAGCGTAACGACATGGTCGAGTACTTCGGTGAAAACCTAGAGGGCTTTGTCTTTACCAAGAAGGCCTGGGTTCAGTCCTACGGTAGCCGGGCGGTTAAGCCCCCAATCATCTGGGGCGATGTCAGCCGTAAGCACCCCATTTCAGTGGCCGCTTCAACTTATGCCCAAAGCCTGACCGACAAGCCGGTCAAGGGCATGCTCACCGGACCGGTAACCATCTTCAACTGGTCCTTCCCCCGGGAAGACATTTCTCCTAAGCAGTCGGTCACCCAGATTGCCCTGGCCATCCAAGACGAGGTCTTGGACCTGGAAGAGCATGGTATCCATATCATCCAAATTGATGAAGCCGCTCTGCGGGAAAAGTTGCCACTGCGCAAGACCGACTGGTTCAGCGACTATCTTGACTGGGCTGTGCCCGCCTTCAAGCTGGTCCACAGTCAGGTCCAACCAACCACCCAAATCCATACCCACATGTGCTATAGCGAATTTAACGATATCATCCCCGCCATTGACGGCCTTGATGCCGACGTGATTTCCTTTGAGGCCTCGCGTTCCGACCTGTCCATCATTGATGAACTCAAGGCCAACAACTTCCAAACCGAGGTTGGTCCCGGTGTTTACGATATTCACTCACCCCGCATCCCAACCCAGGCTGAAATCCACGGCATCATCGGCAAGATTTTGGCCAAGTTGCCAGTCGACAAGGTCTGGGTCAACCCAGATTGCGGTTTGAAGACCCGGGCCGAAGATGAAGTCTTTACTAGTTTGGAAAACCTGGTGGCAGCCGCGCGGCAAACGCGGGCGGAATTACCAAGGAGTAAAAACTATGACCCTGTCAGCGCTCTTTAAACAAAAAACCGTCTTTTCATTAGAAGTCTTTCCACCAAAGACTCCCCAAGGAACCGATAAGTTAATCGGTTCCTTGTCGGGTATTCAAAGTATCCGGCCCGACTTTATTTCCATTACCCAGTCGGCCAGCCGGTCTAACCAGGGACAAAGCACCCTGACCCTGGCCAGTCGGATTCAAGACGAGCTCGATATTCCGGCGGTGGCCCATATCCCCAGCCTGTACCGGTCAAAGGACGAGGTGAAAGCCTACTTGGACCAGCTCCAGCAGCTGGGCATTGAAAATATCTTGGCCCTGCGCGGCGATCCCGCCCAAGCTGAAGATCCAGTTGGCGATTTCCGCTACGCCTCGGACCTAGTGGCCTATATTCAGGAACACGGCAACTTTGACATCACCGGGGCGGCCTATCCCCAAAAACATCCGGAAGCTGAAAGCATGGTGGCCGACACCTTGCACCTCAAGGAAAAGGTCAACAACGGTGCCAGCCATCTGATTACCCAGATGATTTTTGATAACCAGGATTACTGGTACTTTGAAGAACGGCTGGCCCTAGCTGGCATCGATGTACCCGTCGAGGTCGGCATCATGCCCTGCACCAACCAGCGCCAAATCAAGCGCATCACCGAACTATCTGGCATCAAGTTGCCCCGTAAGTTCCTGGCCATCATGGACCGCTACGCGGACAACCCGGTGGCCATGCGCGATGCCGGGATTGCTTACGCCGTTGACCAAATCGTTGACCTGGTGGCCAACGGGGTTAGTGGCATCCACCTTTATATGATGAACAATGCCGAAAATGCCCAACGCATTTGGGAAGCGACCCACTCCCTCTTCGAAGCGGAAGCGGCACACCTGGTTAGCTCCCCGGCATAACTAACACTTATTTACCTATTTATTCACAGCATTAATTGATTAAAGGAGAAACATCCATGGCTGAAGTAGAAAGTTTTGCACTCGATCACACTAAGGTAAAGGCCCCCTACGTGCGCCTAATTGCCCAGGAAGAAGGCCCTAAGGGCGATGTCATTTCCAACTTTGACCTCCGCCTGGTCCAGCCCAACCAAAACGCCATTCCTACGGCGGGGCTGCACACCATTGAGCACCTGCTGGCCGGTCTCCTCCGTGACCGTTTAGACGGCGTGATTGACTGCTCGCCCTTTGGCTGCCGGACCGGCTTTCACCTGATTGTATGGGGTGCCCCTAGCACCGAAAAGGTTGCCCAGGCCTTGGCTAGTTCCCTAACTGAAATCCGCGATCAGACCAAGTGGGCAGACGTCCCCGGTACTGACAAGTACAGCTGCGGTAACTTCAAGGACCACTCGCTGACCTCAGCCAAGGAATGGGCCGCTGAAATCCTCGAACAGGGTATCAGTTCTGATCCAGACGTGCGCAAGGTCGTCTCTGCTGAACCAGCTTACTAATTCATTTCACTTCACCATGGAAAGGAGCCACAAGCATGGCTAAAAAAGTAGCAATTATTACCGGTGCCGGTCAGGGAATCGGCGCCGCCATCGCCAAGCGCCTCGCTGATGAGAATTACGATGTCGCGGTTGCGGACATTGACCCTAAAACTGCCAAGGCAGTCACCGATGAAATCAACGCCAAGCACCCCGACCAGGCCCGGGCCTATGTCTTAGATGTTGCCGACCGCGACCAGGTCTTTGACCTCGTTGACCAGGCCGTCAAAGACTTTGGTCACCTCGATGTCTTTGTGAATAACGCCGGCATCGCCTACATCGACAGCATCGTCGACAGTGATCCTGAAACCGTATCCCGCCTCTTTGATATCAACATCAAAGGGACCTTCTGGGGCATCCAGGCCGCAGCCACGCAATTTAAAAAGCAGGGTGACGGCGGCAAGATTATCAACGCCTCTTCCCTGGCCGGTGTCCAGGGCTCAGCCCTTCAAGGCGCTTATTCAGCCTCGAAGTTTGCCATTCGCGGACTGGGCCAGTCAGCCGCTAAGGAATTGGCGCCGGATAATATCACCGTCAACGCCTACGACCCCGGCATCGTTTTGACCCCACTGCGGGACTACGTTGACGGTCGAACCGCTGAAATCAAGGGCACGACCCCGGAAAAGCAGCGCCAGAGCGTGGTCGACGAAATCGCCCTCGGCCGGGCTGCTACTTCAGAAGACGTGGCCGACGTGGTTTCCTTCTTTGTTTCCGATAATGCCAACTATGTGACCGGCCAGTCCATTCTGGTTGACGGCGGCATGAGCTACCATTAATAAAATGAGAGAACTTAGCTGCATTTAATTTGGGAGATTTAAATGAGTACAAAATCAAAAATTACGGTCTCAATCGTCGCCGTGGTGATCGTTATCATTGGCCTGGCCACCTGGTTCTTCAACCGGCCCAGCCAAAACCAGGATACGGTTACCTTAGGCACGATTGGCTCCGATGCTAAAATCTGGCAGTACATTGCCAAACAACCTGAAACTAAAAAAGACGGCATCGATCTCAAGGTCAAGTCCTTCACCGATGGCGTGGCCCTAAACCAGGCGACCGCCGAAGGGACCGTCGATGTCAACGCTTTCCAGTCCTATGCCTACCTGGTCGCCTACAACCAGAAAAACAAGAATGCCAAATTGGACGTGCTGGGCACAACCTACCTAGAGCCGATGGGGATTTATTCCGACAAGTACCACAAGCTCAGTGAAATCCCGGATGGCTCCACGATTGCCATCGCTAACAACCCGGCCAACACTTCCCGGGGACTCCAGCTGCTAGCCAAGGCCGGTTTGATTACCTTAAAGCCTGACTTTGGCAGCCTGTCTGGTCCCAGTGATATCAAGTACAATCCCCACAATTTCAAGTTTGAAGAAATTGACGATACGACCGGTCCACGAGTAATCAAGGACAACAGCATTGCGGCCGTCTTAATTGGTAACACGATTGCCCTGGAAGGTAAGCTCAACGTCTTGAAGGACTCGCTTTACCACGAGCAGGTCGACCAGTCGACCAAGGACAACGTCAACGTGATTGTCACTGCGGCTGACAGCAAGCACAAGGACAAATATGCTAAGCTGGTGAAGTTGTACCACAGTAAGGATGTCCAAGACTACATTAAGAAGGAGTTTGGTGGCACTAAGGTCGAGGTTGATAAGCCTGTCAGCTACCTAACCCAGTCCAACTAAAGGAGGACGCACATGAATAGTAACCTCACCACCACCCTAATCGTCCTGGTGGCCGCCCTCATCTTGCTGGGCATTGCCCTGCTGCAGCGCCGCAAGGTCAGCTTTAATAAGTTGGTTGTGCTGGGCCTGGTTGCCGGACTGATTTTTGGAGTGGTCACCCAGGCTGTTTGGGGTACGACCAGCAAGGTAGCGGTCAATGCCATCGACTGGATTTCCATCGTTGGTAACGGCTACCTGGCCCTACTGCAGACCTTGATTATTCCCCTGATCTTAATCTCACTGATTAGCGCCTTTACTAAACTAGACGCCAGCAAGAACTTTGCCAAAATTACCGGGAACGTGCTGACGGTGCTCTTGGGCACGACCGCCGTGGCGGCCTTTATCGGTGTCCTGTCAGTGATTACCTTCCACTTGCAAGGTGCCAACTTTGTGAACGGGAAGGCCACTAAGGATAGTCTGGCCTTCTTGCAGCAGCACCAAGATACACTGGGACAGCTTTCCTTGCCACAAAAGATTGTTAGCTTCCTGCCTAAGAATATCTTTGCCGACCTGGCCGGCACCCGGGCAACTAGTACCATCGCCGTGGTGATCTTCTCCTTCCTGGTTGGGATTGCCTATCTCTGGTTGCGCCGGTCCGAACCCGGTATCGCCCAGTCCTTTGCCAAGGGAGTCAACGTCTTAGACGCCCTGCTGGCTAAGCTGGTCCGCCTGATTATCCAGCTGACTCCTTATGGTATCTTTGCCCTGCTGACCAAGACCGTGGCCACCAACAGTGCCAAAACGATTGCCAGTTTAGGAATCTTTATCATCGCGGTTTACGTGGCCCTAGCCCTTGTGCTGGTGGTCCACACGCTGATTTTGCTGGCCAACAAGGTTAATCCGATTACCTATTATAAGAAGGTTTGGCCAGTATTAATCTTCGCCTTCACTTCGCGGAGTAGTGCCGGCTCCCTGCCACTAAACGTTGATATCCAGAAAAACCGGCTGGGGATTAACCAGGGAATTGCCGACTTTGCGGCCAGCTTTGGCCTCAGTATTGGCCAAAACGGCTGCGCCGGGGTTTATCCCGCCATGGTAGCTGCCGTAACCGCACCCCTGGCCGGTGTCAACATCACTTCCTGGCAGTTCATCCTGACCCTGGTGGTGATTGTGACGATTTCATCCTTTGGGGTGGCCGGTTCGGGTGGTGGCGCCACCTTCTCAGCCTTGATTGTGCTAGGGACCTTGAACCTGCCTCTGAGTGTGATGGCGATTGTCTTGGCCATCGACCCAATCATTGACATGGGCCGGACCCTGGTCAACGTTAATGATAGTATCTTGGCTGGTCTGCTGACCGCCAAGCATAACGACCTACTTGACACCGATACGTTGAATAGTACCGGGCATCAGGTTGGACAGCGGGCCTAGCCTTTAAGTAAATTCCGTTTCAAGAGTGATTCAAATGAATCGCTCTTTTATTTTGTTCCCAAAGTACGTCAATCTATGCCAAATCCACCTTCAAAATTTGCATTCACCCCCGCTTAGGTACTACCATATATGTGAAGTAGGCCAAAGCGATATTTGTGTTCGCAAGAACGCCCGCCGCGGTATCGAACGAAGCAAGAATAAGATTATTTGGAGGTATTGTATTTCATGGCTAAGACATGGTTAATCACTGGTACGTCAACTGGTTTTGGTAATTATTTGGCACGTTACCTGGCACAGCAAGATGACGTGAACTTGGTAGCAACCGCCCGTCATACCGAGGACTTGGACTACCTGGACCAATATGATCATGGTCAGATTTTGAAACTAGCCTTGGATGTCACTAACGACGACCAAATTAAGGACGTCGTCGCTAAGACAGTTGATAAGTTTGGCACCATTGATGTCCTGGACAACAACGCTGGTTTGGGTTACTTCTCAACCTTTGAAGAAGCCGATGACCACGATGCCCGTTACATGTTCGACGTTAACGTCTGGGGTTTGATTCACATGACCCAAGCCGTTCTGCCCGTCATGCGTAAGCAAAAGAGTGGCTTAGTTATCAGCCTTTCTTCAGTTGCCGGCCTGGTCGGTGTGCCAAGCTTGAGCATGTACAACGGTACTAAGTTTGCCGTTGAAGGTATGATGGAGGCCATGGCCCAGGAAGTTGCCGAAGATGGCATCAAGGTTATGCTGGTTGAGCCAAGTGCCTTCCGGACTGACTGGTCTGGTCGTTCTTCTAACAAGAAGGAAACGGCCTTCCCTGATGACTACAAGCTCTTTGTTAAGACCTTGCAAGCTACTGAAGCTGGTGAAGGTAAGGAGCCTGGTGATCCTAAGAAGGCTGCTGAAATCATCTACGACCAGGTTGAGAATCACTACGACGAGTTGCCAACCCACCTACCATTGGGTGCCGCAGCTGCTGAAGGTGGCGAGCAGCAGTTCACTAGCCTAGCAGCTGACATGAAGAAGTACAGCGACTTGGCTAAGTCAGCTGACTTCCCTAACTAATTGAGACTAAAAGAAAAGCGACCGTAAGGTCGCTTTTTTATTGCTTAAATTTTGATCTCACCCTCGGCATAAAGAACTGCCTGACCGGCGAGCTTGGTGATGTCACCGTCGTACTCACAGTAGAGCACACCAGTCCGGTCGGATGCCTGAAAGGCCTTAATGTCATTCTTACCCAGGCGCTTAGCCCAGTAAGGAACAATGTGGCAGTGACCACTGCCACAGACCGGGTCTTCATCAATCGCCAGCTTGGGGGCAAAGGAACGTGAAACTGCATCAAAATCCTCATCCCCTGGGGCGGTGACATTTTGCAATAAACCTTCTAATCCAGCCATTTTCTCCTGGTCGGGTTCCATCTGGCGTACGGTTTGGGGGTCATCAAAGACTGCCAATAAGTCCCGCCCAAGATAGGCCTCAACTGGCTGGGCGCCAAAAGCAGCGGTCATTTCATCAGTAACTGGTACCGGTTTAAGGTCATAGGACGGAAAGGCCATTTCGTACAAATCACCCTTTTGGGTCACGCGAAGTTCACCACTCTGGGTAGCAAAACTAAGGGTGTCAGTGTCTTGAGGCGGGTCCTGCCGAAAAATAATAAAGGCGGTCGCCAGGGTTGCATGCCCACAGAGGTCGATTTCACCACCGGGTGTAAACCAGCGCAACTGGTAATGGCTATCATCATCCTTGATAGCGAAGGCCGTCTCTGAAAAGCGGTTTTCCTTGGCAATGTTTAACATCAGTTCGTCACTGGTCCAGGTGTCAACTAGACAGACCCCAGCCGGATTACCGTGAAAGAGCTGGTCGGTAAAAGCATCAACTACGTAATATTGCATGTATTCCTCCTCCATCAGCGCCATTCAACATTTTATGTTGGTACAATCCTACTATAAAAGCACCCCTTCTGGGGTGCTTTTTTAAATTAATCATGTTTTTCGTCGTGGTGACCATGACCCTTACGCTTATCCTGTTCATCGCGATGACTACGTTCTTCACGACGCTCACGCTCTTCACGTTGTTCAGGTTTAGCTAGTTTTGGCGGAAGCGGCACTTCGTTCTTAATAAAGAGCTGACGCAACTTAGGCGCCTTCTTGTGCTCGATAAAGAGTGGCACAATTTCTTCGATGGTGTCCGAAAGACGGAGCCGGTAGAAGTAACGCAGGTGCACTGAGTGGGACTGCAGCCAGATCCGACCACCAATCAAGAGCCGGTCCCAAGATGAAATCGTTGAAACCGTCTTCAAATCGGTGTAGTAGTTGTTGGTCAAAACGTACTTAAAGTCACCAATGCTTCGGTTCTTGTCCAAGCCGTAGCGAATCTTTTGCGGCTCCAGAGCACCTTGTTTAACCAGGTTCTTGGCAATCTGGTAAACAAAGTACTCAACCTGTGGATCAACCTTGAAGCCCAGGTTTAAGACCACGCGGACCATGTTCTGGCTACCCATCAAGTCCACCGAGTATGATTTCTCATAAGGATCAATTGATTCCTTGATGGTGACGAACCAGTAAACCTTGGCCCGCTTTGGCCGGGCACCCAGCAATGAATAAATCACCGACTTCTTAATCTGATAGTCGTCATGGACATTGACGATATAAACCAGGTTGGTAGCCATCATGAAGACGCTGGAATCCTGGGACAGCTGCATTAGCTGCTTACGGTACTTCTTCAGGGACAGGTAATCGTTGTTAAAGGACAGGGCCTCACGCCGCTTATTTCCGTAGTACCAGAAGACCATCACTGACAGAATCATCAGCATTAGTAAGAGGGTGAAGTATCCACCATGGATGAACTTGCCCAGGCTGGCAATCAGGAAGAGGGTCTCGATGGAGCCAAAGACGGTCGCGAAGAGGGCGGCCAAGAAAAGGCCAACCTTAGACCGAATGAACTCAAAGAGCAAGATGGTGGTCATCAGCATGGTAATCGTGATGGCCAAGCCATAGGCAGACTCCATGTTAGCCGAAGTCTGAAAGAAGAGCACCACAACCACGCCAGCCACGAACAGAGTCCAGTTCACAAAGGAAATGTACATCTGGCCCCGGAACTCGTTAGGATAGGTAATCCGCAACCGTGGCATGATTTTCAAAGAAATGGCCTCTGAAACCAAGGTGAAGGCCCCGGTAATCAAAGCCTGGGAGGCAATCACGGCCGCAACCGTACTCAAAATGACCCCGACCAGACGCCACTGATTAGGCAAGATGTCGAAGAAAAGGTTCAGGTTGGTACCACGGGCGTTGTTCATAATCGCCCAGGCCCCCTGGCCCATGTAGTTAAGCATCAGGGCCGTGTAGACAAAGGGCCAGCTCAGGTAGATGTTCTTCTTACCGACGTGCCCCATGTCTGAGTACAGCGCCTCGGCACCGGTCGTCGCAAGGAATATATTACCCAAAATAAAGATGCCAAGCTCGTTATCTGGACTAAATAACGTTTGAATGGCATAAACCGGCGAAATGGCCTTTAAAATTTCGGGATAATGGAAAACCTGCAGCAGGCCAAAGAACCCAATAAAGGTAAACCAAAGCAGCATCAGAGGGCCAAACATTTTACCGATTTTGGTAGTCCCCTGCCGCTGAAAGGCAAAGACTGCTAGCAAAATGATGAGGACCACCGGCACCACGAAATCAATTCCTGATGGGAAAGAAATAGAGCCGAAGTGCTGCCCTTCCAATCCTTCCACGGCTGAAGTGACCGTCACAGCTGGTGTCAGGGCACCGTCGGCCAGCAGGGCCGAGCCACCAATCATGGCCGGTAGGATCAGCCATTTCATCTTACTATTGCGGACCTTGCTGTAGAGTGAGAAGATTCCACCTTCACCGTGGTTATCAGCTTGCAGGGCAATCAAAACGTACTTAACCGTGGTGATTAGCATCAGGGTCCAAAAGACCAGCGAAACAGCACCAATGACCAGGTTTTTCAGGTTGTCAGTATGAATATTACCGGCAATGATGGCGTTCATCGTATACAGTGGTGACGTTCCGATGTCACCGTAGACAATGCCTAAGGCAATTAGAAATCCTGCATACTTGAGCTTTGACTTCCTTGAAGTAGTCATTTTTTCGCCCTCCCTCAGTTAGAGCAAAGTTTAACGCTCAGAGGGGGAATATACAAGGTAATTGGTTGGATTTGATAGTCTGTTTATGGTCGGAAAATGACAGGAAAATTTATGTTTCACATTAAGATACGGCATCCAAATAAGATAAACTTTGCACAATGGCAACGTTTATCAGTGTTTATGTCAGAGTATTTCGAATTTTACAAGCTTATAAATTTCTTTGCGAGCTTGTAACACAAATCACAATCACATTAAAGAGTCCGATATACACTTTATTTCCGCCAGCCTCTGCTGATATGATGCACTTGTTAAGTTTTGAACCAAAAGCGCGCATTGATTCTTTTCTTAACACAATGCAGACCGGTCTTGAAAGCTCAAGACGACTCGAGATTGAGAGGGAAATTATTATGACAAACACTTCCGCAGCACGTAACAACCAATCCAACAAGTTTTTCAAAGCTGCACTTGTAACCCTAGCTGCAGCAATCGGATCCGCCGGTTTAATTTCAGCAGTTGACGCTGCTACTATTTCTGCTGGTGGCGGAACTTGGAGCTACGGTGTTGGTAAAAAGTATGTCTGGTCATACTACGACCACGACTATCGCTATCACAGCTCTTCAGTAAGTGGTCAGTACTACGTATCTAGTGGAAACACCGCTCCAGGATACTCCGCACAAGCATCAGCACCTCGTGCACTTTGGGGTAACCAAAGTTACTACGACTACAAGTAAGCCGTTATGAAATTAATAGAAAACATCCGGAATAGCCTTTATGGAATCTTGATGTTAGTTGTGAGCATAGGAACCGTTGTAGCGTTCCTATGCTTTTCAACTAATACGGTATTTTTTGGCACCAATACAAACTTCAGTATCATGCAAAATAACTCGGGCATGAACACCAAGGAGCTTGATAATCAGTTAGAAAACATCGCTAATCAAGATCATGTTGTTATTGCTAAGCGTGTATACATACAAAACGGTGACACATTAAAAGCAAAATATGCCGTTTTAGGTAAAAATGAACAATACATAAAGGGCCTCCCCACATCAGAAATCGAACGAAGCGAGAATGTCATTAATTCCAACATGATGACTGATTATGCAGTCTTTGGTCCCGGAGACCAGCACAATCTTATTCGGTACTTGCAAAATCATGATATTGATCTGCTAATCACACAGCGCCATTCTTTCAAGAATAACGCTGCATCCGCGTTGGATAACTTAAGTCTGCACTTCTTAGACAAGTTACTATGGTCGGTAATATTAGTTTTAATTGTGATAAATGGCTTTATCATTTTTAGAAGAACAAAGCGAAATGCACTACTACGTCTCCTAGAAGGAAAAAGGATTTATCAAGTAATCTTGCTTGAAAGCTGGAAAAACGTTAAGTTCCTTATCTATTCCACTGCCCTTGTTGATGTAATTACTTTTGCCTTACTCTGGATTCTTGCCCCCTACATCCTAGTGATTGCTATGCAGTGCATAATAGTTTACGAATTAGTTATCCTGTTTAGCATTACTGCCGCCGTTGCAATTACCGTCTTGCTGTTTAATGCTACTACGATTTTGGCAACACTAAAGGGAAAAGTCAGCGGTTTCATAATCCCATTAACTAGCGTAGCGGTCATGGCTGTAACGTTCCTTCTATTCACGAACATTCTTTCACTAAGTCAGGATAACCAAAGACAAATTAATCGTTTGAATGATGGTGAAAGTAGATGGGAAAAAATAGATAAATTTAATAACTTGCTTTTCCACTACTTGCCAAGTGGTACTTCACCGGAAGATGTACAGGCCAATAAGAAATTAAGCGATACAATCCACCAAAATTTCCGTGAAAAGGATACTCTTTTCAGTGCCTTAGCCTTCTGGCGCTCTCCTAAGATTACCCTCGGCCTTCAAGGGAAAAATCAGCAAAACATTTATACGAATACCACCTACTTTAAGTACCAAAATGTCAAAGACATTGACGGTAAAACAATTTCCCCAAGTGACTTTACAAGTCCGGTAACAATTCTTACTACCCGGCAGCTCAGTAATCGTGAACTGATGGATAACTTTGCTACACCACTGGGACTGACAAATCTCGATAATGTTGAAACGAGACTAATCAAACCGAGTGAAGTGTATGTTTATATCAATAGTTATGATCAGCAAGACCAAGCATTTCAAAAGCCTGACCAAATCATGGTTCTTAATTTTGACAAAGCTGAAAATATTCCGTCTCAGGATATTCTGACTGATGTCAGTGGGAACCATGAGAATATTATCACCTCAAATATTCCAGCTTGGTCATCACAAAACTTATTACGCTTCAAAATTGATTCGGCTAGTGATAAAGATAAGGCCATCAACATGGCTTCCCAATATGTTTCAGAAATTACTAGTGCAACGCGTATTCGCTACGAGTTAAAGAATCATGCGAAAATTGATCAGACTGTCTTGAGAATTAGCCTTGTCCTGTCCTTTTCGGTAATGCTAATCACGGGTTACTTTATGACCTACATCGTCATGCTCGCCTACCGTAAAAAGCTATTCATTCAAGCGCTGTTTGGTATGCCGTTTTGGCGTCGTTACCGTTGGATTTATATAGGGTTCATTTTGTCCCTTCTCCCCGGTATCATCAGTAGCACCGGTAACCCAGGTACACTTCCATGGGTATTAATTGCGGTTGTTGCACTGATTCTTATCTTCACTATACAAATTCGGAAAAATGAAAAGCAGCACTACGCAATTTTGAAGGGAGATCTTTAATGCTAACACTGCAAAACATTACCAAATCTTTCGGTACTCATACTGTTCTTGAACATTTAAACCTCGATTTAAAGCCCGGCGTACGCTACGTGTTAAGAGGGAAATCCGGATCCGGTAAATCTACGGTACTCAATTTAATTGCAAAATTCGAATTAAATTACCAGGGTGAAATCACCTATCAAGGTCGCAATCTAAACGAGATTCAAACTAATAAATTTTATCGGGATGATTTGGGCTATCTATTCCAAAATTATGCCCTCCTAGAGGATGAAACCGTAGCTTCAAATCTTAAATTGGCACTTCGCACCAAAATGAAAAAATCAGCATTAACTGCTGCACTTTCAGAAGCTATAGAAACAGTTGGACTACCAAAAAGCTACTTAAACCATCACATTTATGAGCTTTCAGGTGGCGAGCAACAGCGAGTTGCGATTGCTCGTATGTTACTTAAAAAACCAAAAATTTTATTAGTTGATGAACCTACTGCGGCTCTCGATGACGAAACTGCTGAAGACATCTTAAATAATGTCTTTAATCACCTGGTGAATTCAGAAACAATTACCTTGGTTGCCAGTCACGACGACGTTGTGTTTGAGTGGGCAGATGAAGTTATTTCTATTGGCAATATAGAAAATCATTAAGCTAAAAGCCCCCCCATTGGGGGCCTTTTTAGATACTTGTCATCTAAATCATCTTTCTGTTTATGACAAGAATATATTTTGAACACAATTTCTGCTAATTCTAGTTACCATAAGTTATCAAAAACACCATTTTGACAACTTATAGCCGTCACACAAGCAGTACAAATAAACAAAATGAGCGTTTTGAGACTTTATGAAGATAACAGAAAGACCCAATTAATGAAGCAACCTACTTTGCTTCATTAACAAAACAAAAGGCCCCTCCAACAGGAGGGGCTTTTAACATGGATCTGAGGGGAGTCGAACCCCTGTCCAGACCGTCCGCTACATCAGCGTCTACATTCATAGGACTATCATTTAAAATTCATGATATTGTCCGCCATAGTCCCAGGCTTTCCAATACCACTAACCTGGTTAATTTAACCGTCCCCTAACAGGTGGATAGGGAAACAGCGAGCTGGCTAATTATGGCCCAGCTCCAGCCGCCAGCTGCCGGAGTTAAGCTACGTATCACTGGTTTTTAGGCAGCGATTGCGTAAGAGTTATTGTTTTTTGCAGTTAAATGTCTGCCCGTTTAACGTCCGGACGACGGAATGCAGCCAATGCGCTAAACAGCCTGTCGAATTCCATAAACAGACCCGTACGGTTTACCATCGGTAAACTTGTGCATCCATTATAACAGCAAACCCTGGCCATTGGGCAGTCCTCTGGCACGAATCCTGCAATAATTGGCAAATTTAGCCAAGGCACGCTAACCAAAAAAGACCTGCATCGCAGGTCTTTTTCTATATAACTACGTTAATCATCATCGAAATCAGATGCCAGCTTTTTGGCAATTCTTAACCGGATAAAGACATAATTAGCTCCGACAAAGATGAAGACGAAGTTTAGCACCCAAAACCAGAACACGGGGTTGGGCCAATCAAAATGATCAATGATTTCGCTCGTCGCGCCAACCCCTTTGAAAATCCCGGTCAGGGCCACGAAGAACCAGGCCATCGCTTTCATTTCAAACTTCATCAAGTCTTGGCGATCTACCCTAGAAACCGGCTGACTGCGAGAAATCTTGTGCAGTCGCACCCGCTCTAAATGAAATTTCAACGGCGGAAACAGCCAGTACCAGTTCGAGACCTTTTTAACATCTTGGCCAGCCACTTTAAAGGCGTCGATCACCGTCGAATAGTCCTGCAACTCTAAGATACCCTGCATCAAAGGGAAGACAAATAGCAGCCAGTCACCGAAGAAACCGAGAATCAGCACTAAATTATCATCAAATGCTTTCATCAGTCAGCAACCCACCATTAAAACAAATGAATCCAAGGCCGGAAGCCGGCGGTGAAGAGTCCCAAGATAATCAACAGGACCAGTTCGATGGCAATCCGGTAAAAGTCAGACTTAGTCACCTGGTTGCGGGCCCGCTTAGCCATCAGCACTTCGATAAAGCCGATAACCACCAGTGAAAATAGGACCTTGGCCGAAGCCAAGACTGGACTCCGGTGCCAGGCCTTACCTAGCAAAATAATGCCATCAATAATCATGACGACGTAAATTCCGCGAATAGTCATCGCGATGGGTAGGGAACCGTTGGTCTTACGCAGGTCAAGAACCAGCAGTACGATCAGGGCTACCGCCAAAATAATGTGAAGCCATAAGTACATAAAACGATACCTCTCTTTCCAAAATATTATAGCAAAGCCCAGCGGCTTTGAACGGAAAAATTTATCACTTGATAAGTTACGTGCCAAATAAAAAACGACGAACGTCGTTTTATTTCGTATGATGCCTTAGAAGGCCCGGAAACGGTTACGGCGCGCCCGCAGGAGGTCATCAGGACCCATCTGCTGGAGCTGGCCAATTTCCTGACCCAACTTCTCTTTGAGGTGGGCATAGACCTTGGCGTGGTTGCGAGATTCGGGAA
This sequence comes from Lactobacillaceae bacterium L1_55_11, assembly GCA_029433155.1. Lineage (GTDB taxonomy): Bacteria > Bacillota > Bacilli > Lactobacillales > Lactobacillaceae > ESL0723. The sequence continues at coordinate 147,950 of JAQYTT010000002.1, read as the reverse complement.
TGACATAGTCGATGACCTGGTTGGCCATCAAGTCCCCGGGTGTGAGTCCCATTAGCTCCGCAGCCTCATCACTGCGCTTGCTGTCCTTCCACAAGATCGAGGCAAAACCTTCCGGTGACAGGATGGAATAAGTTGCATTTTCAAACATCCAGACCTGGTCGGCGGTGGCTAAGGCCAGAGCGCCACCAGAACCGCCTTCACCATAGACAATGGCAATCATTGGCACGGTCAGCTTCATCGAAGTCAGGATGGCATTGGCAATTGCCTCCCCCTGGCCTTGGGCTTCAGCTTCCTTACCAGGAAAGGCGCCCGGCGTATTGATAAAGGTAATGATGGGCCGGTGGAAGCGTTCAGCGGCCTTCATCAGACGGATGGCCTTACGGTAACCCCAAGGTTGAGGTGAACCGTTGCGCTTGGAGAGCTTGTCATGAATATCGGTACCCTTATCAATAACAATCACCGTCACCGGTTGATTATTTAAGCGGGCAATCCCGCCAATCACGGAGTTGTCATCCGCACCAAGGCGGTCACCGTGAAGCTCGACGAAGTCATCAAAGAGACCATTAATCAAGTCCCGGGCCATAAAGCGGTCTTCCCGGGCCTTTTTGACAATGTCGGCCGGCTTGGCATCGTGTTTAAAAAGTGATTTTAAAATATCAGCCATTTATGCCTCCTGGGGTTGGTGCAAGCGCACAATCTTACCAATCAGCTGGGCCAGCTTAGGACGCGGCACCACCTGGTCAACAAAGCCATTTTCCAGCAGGGTTTCAACCCGTTGGAAGTCCTTGGGCAGCTTTTCATGGATGGTCGATTCAATCACCCGGGCACCGGCAAAGCCAACCAGGGCATGGGGTTCGGCCAGGGTAATATCACCCTGCATGGCGAAGCTAGCCGTGACGCCGCCTGTGGTTGGATCAGTCAAAACGACCAGATACAGCAAACCAGCTTCCTGGTGTTCAGCTACCGCTGCCGAAATCTTAGCCATCTGCATCAGGGAGTTAATCCCCTCCTGCATCCGGGCCCCACCCGAAGCGGTGAACATCACCACTGGCAGGCGGTTTTGGGTGGCATATTCAAAGAGACGGGTAATCTTTTCTCCGGTCTTAGCCCCCATTGAACCCATCATGAAGTAGGAGTCCATGATGCCCAAGGCAACCGGCTCTCCTTCAATCTTGGCCGTCCCAGTCAGGACCGATTCCTGTAAGTCAGTCTGGGTCTTAGCCCGGTCTAACTTATCGGCATATCCCGGAAAGTCCGGGTCGCTCTGGGTCAGGTCAGCGTCCAACTCGTGAAAGTCGGTCGTCATCAGGACTGCTCGTTCGCGGGCTTGCAGGCGGAAACCGTAACCACAGTTAGCACAAACCCGGTATGGGCCGAGCTCCTTGTTGTACATTTCCTTGCCACAGTAAGGGCAGGCCAAAAAAAGGCCATCCGGAATCCGGTTTTTCACCGTTTCGTCGACCTTAATTTTGGCAGTATCGTCTTCGTGTGAATTAAAAAGGGTCATAGCAATTCGGACGTAACGTCCCCTTACTCCTCTTCTTGACTGGCTTTACCGTCGGCCAGGATTTCATCCCAGCGTGGCAAAAATTCATCTTCTAAGTACTTCGTATCAAAATTATCAGTTTGGACATTTGGATCCAGCAAAAGCGCTTCCTGGAAGGAACGGCTGGTTGAAATCCCCTCAATGGTGGTTTCGTCTAACATCCGTTCCAACTTAGCCAGGGCCTCTGGACGGGTTTCGTCGTGGGCAATCAGCTTTGCAATCATGGAATCATAGAAGGGCTGGATGACATCCCCAGAATAAAGGGCGGAATCAATCCGCACGCCTGGGCCACCAGTTGGCAGGAAGACAAAGTCAACCTTACCAGCACTGGGGGCGAAATTGGCCTCGGGCCGCTCAGCGGTCAAACGCATTTCCACGGCGTGACCCTTCATCTCAACATCGTCCTGGGTCAAAGGCAGGTCTTCGCCAGCCGCTACTAGTACCTGGAGCCGGACCAAGTCCAGACCGGTCACCATCTCAGTAACCGGGTGCTCGACCTGGAGCCGGGTGTTCATTTCCATGAAGTAGAAATTACCGTCCTGGTCCTGGAGGAACTCAATCGTCCCAGTGTTTTCATAATCGATGGCGTTAACGGCCTTGGTAACAATGTCACTCAGGTTGGCCCGCATAGCCGGCGTCACGCCCGCAGCAGGAGATTCTTCCATCACCTTCTGGTTACGGCGTTGCAAAGAGCAGTTTCGCTCTGGCAGGGTCACCACGTGCCCCTGCTGGTCACGGAGGACCTGCATTTCGATGTGGCGGACGTGGGTCATGACCTTTTCGATGTACATGTGGTCATCACCAAAGGACAGGCGGGCTTCGCTTTGAGCATTATCAAACTTTTCAGCGAGTTCGTTTTCCTCGTAGACGAAACGCATTCCCTTACCACCACCACCGGCAGCGGCCTTCAACAACAGTGGATAGCCAATCCGGTCGGCAACTTCCTTGGCCTCGTCAAAGTTATGGATAAAGCCTTCCGAACCAGGAACAACTGGCACGCCAGCCTGGCGCATTTCTTCCCGGGCATTGGCCTTGTTTCCCATCAGGTCAATGGTAGCCGGCTTAGGACCAATCCACTTGATGCCCACCTCGCCAACCATCTCGGCAAAGAGGCTGTTTTCTGACAGGAAACCGTAGCCAGGATGAATGGCCTCGGCCCCAGTCAAGGTCGCCGCACTGACAATGTTTTTCATATTTAAATAAGAATCGGCTGGCTTGGGGCCGCCCACGCAAATCGCCTCGTCGGAAATGTGAACGTGGAGACTTTCACGGTCAGCCGTGGAATAGATGGCCACGGTCTTAATGCCCATTTCCTTGAGGGTCCGGATAATGCGAACCGCAATCTCACCCCGGTTTGCCACCAGTACTTTTTTAAACATTTTAATCTCCCACGATAAAGGTTAGCTCAGCGGTCGTGGCCTTCTTATCGCCAACCCAAACGATACCCTTACCAGTACCAATTGGTCCGCGCAGGCGGTCCAGGGTCACTTCAAAGCGCAGTTGGTCACCAGGCCGGATCATCTTACGGTAACGGGCCTTTTTAATCCCACCAAAATAAGCAGTCTTACCCTTATATTCAGGCATGGACAGGAGGGCAACCGCCCCAGTTTGGGCCAGGGCCTCGACCGTCAAAACACCGGGGAAGGTTGGGTTGCCAGGAAAGTGTCCTTGGAAGATTTCTTCGTTAATCGTTACGTTCTTGGTAGCCACGCAACGCTGGCCGGGCTCGAGCTCTTCAACCGTGTCCAACATCAACATTGGGTAGCGGTGGGGTAAGATTTCTTGAATCTGCTGGGTATTTAGAACCGTCATGTCGTTCTCCTTTAGTTATGTACGTTTGGCGCAGGGCCAAACTTCAATTTAGTTGGGCGTAACCCGGAAAAGCGGCTTGTCAAAGTCCACCACTTCTTCATTGCTGACGAGAATTTCAGTCAGGGTACCGGTAACCTCTGAATGAATCTCAGTCATCAGCTTCATGGCTTCAATCACGGCCACAACATCACCCTTGTTAATTTGATCGCCGACCTTCTTAAAGGCTGGGGCATCGGGCTTAGGCTGGAGGTAAACCGTTCCAACCATTGGTGCCAGGATTTCCTCGCCGGCTGGTGCTGGAGCTGCCGGCTGACTAGCCGGAGCAGGGGCAGCGGCTGAATCGTTAGCTGGCGCAGCAGCCGTTGCCGGTGCTTGCGCAGCTGGGGCCGGATTAGCGGCTGGGCTAACGCTGTTTTCATTTTTAGAAAGGTGCAGGGAAAAGTCACCGGCCTGCAGGTCTAAGTCACGCAGGGAGCTCTTTTCCAAGTCGGCCATCAAGGCCCGAATTTCATTAATATCTAAATCCATCACGCTTCCCCCTTACCACTTCTTGAAGATTACGGCGGCGTTGTGGCCACCGAAACCATAGTTGGCACTCAAAACGTATTCCGGTGCCGTGTGCTTGTTATCCTCGTTGACCAGGTTAACCAGCTTAGTGTGCTCATCGGGTTCGTCAAAGCCAACGTTAACTGGCAGTTCACCCCGGTCAATGGCACCAACTGAGGCCACGGCTTCGACCGCACCGGCAGCACCCAGCAGGTGACCGGTCATACCCTTAGTTGATGAAACCAGGACAGAGTTAGGACCAAAGACGCTGGCAATCGCTTCAGCTTCACCAGAATCGTTGGCACCGGTAGCAGTCCCGTGGGCGTTGATGTAGCTAATATCTTCCGGCTTTAAGTTGGCATCGGCCAAGGCGTCCTTCATGGCGCGAGCAGCACCCTCACCATCAGGGGCTGGTGAAGTCATGTGGTAGGCATCTGAAGAAACGCCGTAACCAACTACTTCACCGAGAATGTTGGCACCGCGGGCCTGGGCGTGTTCTAGACTCTCCAATACTAAAATTCCAGAACCTTCACCAAGGACAAAACCGTGACGGTTCTTATCGAAAGGCTTGGAAGCCTGCTTAGGATCAGTTTCCTTTGACAGGGCAGTCAAGGCGGCGAAACCGGCAATTCCGATTTCGTTGACGGTGGCTTCTGAACCACCGGTCAGCATTACGTCAGCCTTACCAGACTGAATCCGCCAGAAGGCTTCGCCAACCGCGTTAGTGGCTGAAGCGCAGGCCGTTACCACTGTAAAGTTAACGCCCTTGGCACCAAAGCGCAGGGAAACGTTACCGGAAACCATGTTAGGAATTGACTCAGGCACGAACAGTGGGCTAACCCGCTGTGGGCCCTTGTCATGCATCTTAATCACTTGTTCTTGGATGGTCGTCAAACCACCGATTCCATTCCCGAGGATAACGCCAAAACGGGTTGGGTCTTCAACCTTGGTTTCCTGGGGGTTGTCGGTTTCACTTTTCAAACCAGCCTGTTCCATGGCCTGGTCCGCCGCGTCAATCGCATACTGGGAGAAAAGATCCAGCTTACGGGACTCACGCTTACCAACCCGCTTGGCTGAGTCGAAACCATCGACCTGACCAGCTACAGTGATACCGGTTTCACTGGCATCGAACTTGGTAATGGGCTTAATGCCCAACTTTTCATCAAAAATCCCATCAAGGTAAGTTTGGGTGTCATTTCCCAAGGGCGTTACCGCCCCCATTCCTGTAATTACAACGCGTGTCATGTTGACTTCCTTCCTAAGCAAGTGCACGGAACCATTTATTTATTAGATATAAAGTCCGCCGTCGACCACAATGGTCTGTCCAGTAATGTATTCATTCGAGGCCAAGAAAACGGCCGTTTCGGCCACTTCTTCCGCCAGGCCAAAGCGGGCCAGGGGTACGTTCCCCAAAACATTGGCCTTGGCATCCTCAGAGAGGGCGTCGGTCATGTCAGAAACAATCATCCCTGGGGCAATGGCGTTAACCCGGATGTTCCGGCGGGCGCCTTCCTTGGCCAGGGTCTTGGTCATCCCAATCAGGCCGGCCTTGGCGGCGGCATAGTTAACCTGACCGATGTTGCCCATCAGGCCAACCACCGAACTCATGTTGATGATATCGCCGTGCTTTTGGCGGACCATCTTCTTAAAAATCGGCTGGGTCACGTTAAAGGCACCAGTCAGATTGGTGTTAATCACGGCAGCAAAGTCCGCCGGTGACATGCCAATTGCAATCTGGTCCTTGGTAATCCCAGCGTTGTTAACCAGAATATCAATCCCTGGAAAATCAGGGCGCTTGTACAGGTCCTTGATTTGTGCCTCAGTTTCCTCAGTGTTAGCCACGTCAAATTCGACGGTCATCGGCTTTTGATGGAAACTATCGAGCACGTCAGCTGGGATGGCTGAACGACCATGCAAAATCAGCTGGGCGCCCAGGTCATCAAAGGCGTGGGCCACGGCCAAGCCAATCCCCCGGGATGAGCCGGTTACCAGGACGGTTTGGTTTTTGAAATCTTTCTTAAACATCTTAATCCTCTGGGTTTGTCAGGGCAGCCTGAACTTCTTGGAAACTCGTTAAATCAGTAATAGCGTAGCGCTTAACCGTTTTAGGGGCGATCTTTTTAGCGAACTTAGTTAACGTCGCGGCCGGACCAACCTCAACTAGGGTATCCACCCCAGCATCGAGCATCCGCTGCAGGGCCTGGGCAAAGTAGGTTGGTGAAACAATCTGCTTAACCAGCACATCCTTGAGCTGATCAACCTGGAAGACATCGCCGGTCGTATTGGAATAAACCGGGTACTTCAAAGGCTGGAAGCTTTCCTTTTCCAGACGGTGCTCCAATTCCTTAGCTGCCTTCTTCAACAGAGGCGTGTGGAAGGCACCTGAAACCGGCAGCTCCACCATCCGCTTGACACCAGCATCGGTCAACACCGCCTGGGCCTGGTCAACATCGGCTTCGATGCCACCAATCACCAACTGGCCAAAGGTGTTGAAATTGGCTGGATAAACCTGGAGCCCCTCGGCTTCCAGCTTGCGCATCTCTTCGACAACCATGTCCTGGTCATCGCTCATTACCGCCACCATCTTACCGGGATTCTTCTCCCCGGCGGCCTGCATGTAGCGACCGCGGTCTTGGATAATGGCAATCGCCTGGTCAAAACTCATGGCACCGGCAGCCGTTAGAGCGGAATACTCACCCAGGCTAAGGCCCAGGCCAGCCGCAGGTGTCGGCAGGTCAGCGCCAATCGCCTTTAAAATCCCGATGCTCATGGCCAAAATGGCTGGTTGGGCATACTGGGTCTGCTTAATCTTATCTTCATCAGCCACCAACTCGGCTAGGTCATAACCCAGCACGGCGGAAGCCTGGTCAATAGTGCTTTGGTAGGCGGGCAGATTTTCATACAAATCCAAGCCCATGCCGGCCTGTTGGGCACCTTGGCCACTAAAGAGTAATCCTAATTTCATGCTTTTCCCCTTCTATCCAACCAACTTACTTGGTGGTGTTTGGAATGCCCATCAAATCAGTGGCTTGGCTCCAAATATCATCCAAAATCTCAGCAACTGGCTTTTCATCGTTGACCAAACCAGAAATTTGACCAGCCATGAAGGCCCCGCCGTCCTTGTCACCTTCGACCACGGCGGCCTTTAAAGTACCAGACTCCAACTTTTCCATCTGTTCGTAGTTGGGCTTTGGCTTTTGCAGTTCGTTAACTTCATTTTTAACGAAGTTCTTGGACATTTTATTCTTCAGCACCCGGGCCCGGTTGCCCAGGACATTTCCAGTCACAATCGTGTCAATGTCCTTGGCCTTTAAGACCTTCTTTTTAAAGTTAGGGTGGATTTCAGATTCGGCCGCCGTTAAGAAGCGGGTCCCCATCTGAATCCCGGATGCGCCGAGCATGAAGGCTGCCGCAGCGCCCCGGCCATCAGCGATACCACCAGCCGCGATGACTGGGATATCAACGGCATCAACCACCTGGGGAATCAGAGCCATAGTCGTCATGTGGCCGATGTGACCACCGGACTCCATTCCTTCGGCAACCACGGCATCGACACCCTTACGTTCCATCATCCTAGCCATTGAAGAAGAAGGCACAACTGGCATCACAACAATCCCAGCCGCATGCAGTTCATCCAAGAAAGGTGAAGGATCCCCGGCACCAGTGGCCACGACCTTAACGCCTTCTTCTAAAATCACGTCAAAGACTTCGCGGATGTGACGGCTCATCAGCATCACGTTTACGCCGAAAGGCTTGTCGGTTAACTCCTTGGCCCGGCGGACTTCACGACGAACTTCATCACCGTGCCAGTAACCGGTTCCAATAATGCCCAGACCACCGGCTTCGGAAACGGCAGCAGCCAGTGCCCCGCTACCAGCCCAGGTCATGCCACCTTCGACAATTGGGTATTTCATGCCTAATTTTTCAAAAATGGGGTTACTAATGTTTACAGTCATGTGTTCATCCTTTTTAATCTCTATGTACGCGGCCTAAGCCGCTTAGCTGTCGGCTTACTTCTTAGCTTCTTGCTCTTTAATAGCATTAACCAAGTCTTGGACAGTCTTGATGTTTTCGGCAACTTCCAACTTAATGTCAAAGTCATCTTCAACCCGGTTCAAAACTTCAAACAAGTCCAATGAATCGGCATCGATGTCATCAGTCAAGTTAGTCGTCAAAGTCACTTCGTCATCGTCCAAGTCGAACTGGTCAACCAAGATTTCCTGTACCTTGTTAAAAATTTCTTCATCAGTCATGCGTAATTCTCCTCGCGCTTTTTCGTGGTAAGATCGTTAGATTTATAGGGTGCAGCCGTCTCTACACCGCGATTTTATTATTTTTTATTAGAGTTGCCAGATTTGCGCCCCGATGGCCAGACCGCCACCAAAGCCAACAAAGGCAACCTTCATGCCCGGCTTAACTTGGCCACTCTGGCGCAGCTCATCCAGCAAAATAGCGGTTGAACCGGCCGAAGTATTGCCGTACTCGGCCATGTTAGTTGGAAACTTATCCATCGACTGGCCAAAGTTTTTGGCAATCGACTCAATAATCCGGTGGTTGGCCTGGTGGGCCAGGTACAAGTCAATATCATCAGCTTGTAGGCCAGCCTTTTGCAAGGCCCGGTCTAAGACCTTAGGCACCTCGCGGGTGGCAAAGCCATAAACACTGCGGCCGTCCTGGTGGAAGTAAGGATCCAATGGTGAAATCTCACCGGCAAAGGCATTTTGATTAGCAAAACGCCCGGTCAAAATGGCCTCGCCACGGTCACCGTAGGCCTGCAGTTCTTCAGCAATCAACCCGACCGGTTCATCAGTCCGTTCCAGCAAGAGGCCGCCGGCCCCATCGCCAAAGAGAACGGAGACCGTCCGGTCCTTCCAGTCTACTAATTTAGACAGGACTTCCGCCCCGATAAACATCCCCCGCTGGTAGCGACCAGATGAGAGAAAGGCTGAGGCCGCCGACAGACCGTAAACAAAGCCTGAGCAGGCGGCGTTTAAATCAAAGGCAAAGGCGTTGCCCGCCTCGATATTACCCTGGACAATGGCTGCCGTGTGCGGTGACAGGGCATCGGGGGACATGGTCCCGACGATGATGAAGTCCAAGTCATCTGCGGACCAGCCTGATTCAGCTAGGAGCTTCTTGGCTACTGCCGTGGCCAGGTCGGAAGTGTTTTCGTCCGTGACCACGTGGCGGTTGTGAATCCCAGTGCGGGGATAAATCCACTCATCACTGGTGTCCATCAACTCACTTAATTCATCATTGGTCACCACCCGTTCCGGTACTTGGTGGGCGGTGGCCACTATTTTTAACTGTTCCATACCGTCATCGACGTCCTTGCTCTTATAGTTCACTCATCAAGCGGTTAAGGTACCGCTTCAAGTTGGCAATGCCCCGTTCAATGGTGGCGCATTCGACCGGGTTCATCCCCTCAACCAGGCTGTGGGTCAGTCCGCGGTGAAAACCTTGGTGGACCCGGTAAACTACCCGACCCGACCGAGTCAGGCCCAGGTGAACCACGCGGCGGTCCTTAGAAGAACGCCGCCGCTCCACGTAACCCTTTTCAACCAAGCGGTCGATGGCCGTGGTCATCGCACTGGGCGTGAGATGGACAATCTTGGCCACCTGGGAAGCGCTCTTGGCCTCATACATCGAGATGGCATCAATCGTGTGCACTTCTTTCATCGACAGGTCCTGGAAGGGTCCCTGCCGCAGGCTGGCTTCTTCAATCCAGGTCACGTTGGCAAAAACCTGGGCCAGGTCCTGATTGGCTAGTTCAAAATTAAAATCTGCTGCTACTTTAACCATTATTCTTTTCTTCGTCGGGGGCGACCACAAACATCAGCTCGGCTGAAGTGGCGGTCTTATCACCGACCTTGGCTTCAACAATCACGCTGCCCATGTTCGCCCGCACCTTACCAAAGTGGACGTGGAGCTTGAGGGTATCGCCCGGTAGGACCATCTTCTTAAACTTGGCATCGTCAATCCCAGTCATATAAGCAGTCTTCCCCTTAAATTGAGGTGAAGACAGAATCAGGATTGAAGCGGCCTGGGCCAGGGCTTCGATAATCAAAACCCCAGGCATGACTGGGTTACCAGGGAAGTGACCCTGGAAATACTGTTCGTTGATGGTCACGTTCTTAACGGCCACAATTGACTCGTCGGGGACCATTTCTTCCACGTAATCCATGTACAAGATGGGGTAGCGGTTGGGGATCAGGTCCATGATCTCCGTAGTTGATAGGACTGGCATAGCAGTTTATCCTTCCTAGCTTGGAAAATTTAGATTGCAATTTGATGACAAAAAAGGGCAATCCTGTAACAGAAAAACCTTAACAATAATTATTTCGATTGTCAAACTATCTGATACCTAGAAATAAATTGCCGCCAAAAATGACAGGGCATAAACCACTAGGACCAGGATAATCACCGGCCGGTAAAAAAGGTTGAGGAAGGCCAGGTACTCCCGTAGGCGGGCCCGCCAGCGGACTTTGGGTGCAGTCGGACCACCAAAAACCTGGGTTTTCAGACCGATGCGGTGGGCTAAAAAGGCCGCCCGCAGGACGTGGTAGTCACTAGTAAAAATCAGCAGTTGGTTGGGCTGGTTGAGTTGATCCCTCTGCTTTTCAATCAATTGACGGGTAAAAACCAGGTTCTGGTAGGTATTATGGCTCTGATCTTCGACCCAGAGCTGGTTGGTAGGATAAGCGTAGGTTTCAGCAGCATAGTTGCGCATGGCCAAGCCTTCCGGCAGGTCTTCATCAAAACCCTGGCCACCGGAAAAGATTAAAGTTGCTTGGTGCTGGTGGGCATCGGCCGCCGTCATGGCCGCCTTGATTCGGCTGGCTAGAATCGGGCCGACTCTGTAACCATCCCGTAAGTAGGCGCCCAGAACCACCCCATAGGGGGCCGCCGGGGCTTGTCGATGGTTAGCCGCATAAACCCACATCGCTACTAATAGGAAGAAGACGGCCAAATCAACCAAGATAAGGATTGTAACTGACCCCCACCACAGTCCTTTCATGATAGGCCCCGTTCCCGGCCAAAACCAACCGACCCAGGCCACCAGGAGAACTGCCAGTAAAAAGAGGGCTAAAACCAGACTAAGCGGCCGCATCCGAAAACGGAACCAAACCCGGGCCGCCATGCCGGCCATGACTAAGACCAGGGCCGAAGTCAATAAGGCTGCACTACCCAACAGAATCATCATGGTTCTCCCCCCCTTTTCTGGAAAATAAAAACACCTTACGGTGTTTACAGGTCTAAGATTAGCAAATGTTCAATCCACTCACTCATGAAGTCATTACCACCCCACTCGTTAACCCGGGCGGTGTGGTAACCAACGGCCACGTTGTAGTAGTTGTTGTTACCGACCTTTAATGGTGCCGGATGGAGGTGCAGGTGGCCAAAGACCGTCGCAATCGTGTAGGACTGGTCAACAGTCTCACCTAATTTCTCACTACCCAAGAAGGCGTTGAGAATATCCAAACGGCTGTCACCGCGGGGCATCCGGTGGATATAGTCCAAACGCGGTACAAAGTGGTTGACTAGGACCGTCTTGCGGTCGCCAGCCAGTTCTAAGTGGTCGCGAATCTGGCGTAGGTTCCGGGCAAAACGCTCGGGGTCAGACATGGGCTGTTCAATCCGGCGGTCGTACCAGAACTCACGCTTAAAGCGAATAATTTCTGATTCAGGGTAGTCATCACCGACAAAGCTGTAATCGTACCAGCCGTTGTTTCCGATGATACGGACCCCATCGTCACCAACGTCGAGGGCCTTATTATGAAAGTAAAGTGGATCTAAGTCACTTTCCAATTCGTCATAAGTGACACCAGCGCCCATTTCATGGTTACCGGCGATGAAACGAACCTTAACCCCATCACCGAGTTCGTTTTGCAGGTCGTGCGCGTATTTTAGGGTCTTGCCAAAGTCGTTAAAGGCGTCCCCGGTAATAATGTATGCTTCTACGCCCTGCTCGACCAAATAGCGGGCCTGCAGCGGCATAATTTCATCCACGTCTAAGTGGTTAATATCAAAGTGATTGTCTGAAGAAAAGGCGACTTTCAAACTGAAACCCCCAAGGATAATTTTTATCTAGTATACCATAATCCAGGTTACCGCCCTGGGACAACAAAAAAAGGAGGCATGCTTAGCATGTCTCCCTTAGTCATAAAATTATGAATTATACGTGGGCGAAGTGCAACAGCGTACGAATCATGTTTGAAGTGAAACCGTATTCGTTGTCGTACCATGAAACAGTCTTAACCAACTGCTTGTCACCGGCTTCGACGATTTGCGTCTGCGTAGCATCGAAAGTAGCACCGTGGGTGTCACCGATAACATCAGATGAAACAATTTCGTCTTCGTTGTAACCGAATGAATCTGAAGCTGCGGCCTTCATAGCTGCGTTAACTTCATCAGCAGATACCTTCTTTGAAAGCACTGAAGTCAATTCAGTAACAGAACCATCAACAACGGCAACACGCTGTGCGTGTCCGTCAACCTTACCCTTCAACTCAGGGACAACCAGGCCGATGGCCTTGGCAGCACCAGTTGAGTGAGGAATCGTGTTAGCTGAAGCAGTACGGTTTGAACGGAACTTCTTGCTCTTAGGTCCATCCAAGATCATCTGAGTTGAAGTGAAGGCGTGGATAGTAGTCATCGTAGCAACTTCAACACCGAACTTGTCCTGCAATACACGAGCCATTGGGGCAAGTGACTGAGTGGTACATGAACCAGCTGAAACGATCTTGTCGTCAGGCTTCAAGATGTCCTGGTTAACACCGTAAACAACAGTAGGCACGTCACCGGCTGGGGCTGAAATCAAAACCTTCTTAGCACCGGCATCCAAGTGGGCCTGTGACTTTTCGGCTGAAGTATAGAAACCAGTAGCTTCCAATACGTACTCAACACCGTCATTCTTAACCCAAGGAATGTTGTGAGCATCGCGTTCTGCGTAAACCGTGTAGTGCTTACCATTAACGACGATACCAGTCTCATCAGCAGAAACTTCGGCATCCAAAGTTCCGTGAGTTGAGTCATATTTCAACAAGTATGCCAACATTGATGGGCTAGTCAAATCGTTAATAGCTGCGACTTCGATATCAGCAGCTGAATCACCAAGTTCCAAAATACGACGGAATGCAAGGCGACCAATACGACCGAAGCCGTTAATTCCAATCTTCACAGTCATGTGTGTAGAGCCTCCAATTTGTTTTCTTTGACTTATGTCAACACAGATATTATAGCACAAAGTGTAATAATGAGCGAACCCGCAAGACCTAATTAACCGGATTGGTACAGACCCATTTTCTCTAAAGATTTGTGACACAAAAGTGCTATAATGTACATAATTAAACAAGCGTCTAGAGGAGAGTGCCTATGCAAAAATTTTCTGCCCAACGAATTGCTGTTTTAGCAGTGATTATCGCCGCTAACGTCGCCTTATCTTACGTGGCTAGGATTCCAATTCCAGCTACGACCGGTTATGTCAATTTGGTGGAAGCCGGCATCTTTTTAGTCGCCCTCCTGGGTGGCCCAACCAGCGGCCTAATTGTCGGTGGTCTGAGTGGCTTTTTGCTTGATATCTTCGCCGGCGCACCGGAGTGGATGTTCTTCTCACTAGTTATCCATGGCCTAGAAGGTTGGGTAACTGGCGCAATTGGTGCCAACAAGAAGATTGGGCAGCAGGCAATCGCCGTAGTAGCTGGTTCCGCCATCATGGTCATTGGCTATATCTTCCCTACGGTGCTCTTTGCGCACAGCTGGGCGGCCGGCTGGGCATCAGTGCCTAGTAACATCGGTCAGGCCGTGGCTGGTTTGATTGTCAGCCTCCTGCTGATTCCAATCTTTAACCGCCTGCCTCAAATTAAAAAATACTTGTAAACGGTCTAGTTATTTAGAAAATAGCAAAAACTTTTGCACAGGCTGCTTAAATTGTCCACTTTCATTTAGTGGGCTTTTTTGGTATAGTTTATATTGTATAAAACATTTGTCGGGCTTATCACCCAGAAATAATAGGAGGAATGATTCATTTATGGCAGATTATGATTATGACGTCTTGTACCTCGGTAGTGGACACGCCGCCTTTGATGGCGCTGGCATGTTGACTGCTAAGGGACTGAAGGTCGCCTTCGTTGAAAAAGAAAAAGTCGGTGGTACCTGCCCTAACTGGGGATGTAACGCCAAGATTTTGCTAGAAGCGCCAGCAGCTATCCAGCGTCAAATCCGTGATTCTAAGGGTATTATCGCTGGTGACGGCAGCATTGACTGGGCAAAGAACCAGGCCCACAAGCGCTCGGTAATTGACGACCTACCTGATATCTTGCAGAACATGTTCCAGGGATTAGGGGTAACTTACCTCTTTGGTGATGGTCGTTTCGTTGACGCCCACACGGTGCAGGTTGGTGACCAAAAAGTTACTGCCGATAAGATTGTGATTGCAACCGGGGCCCACTCTAATATCTTAGACATCCCCGGCAAGGAAAACCTGAGCGACTCCAAGGCTTTCTTGGCCCTCGAGGACATGCCTAAGCAGATGGTAGTTATCGGGGCCGGTTATATCGGCCTTGAAAGCGCAGCCATGGCGCGGGCCGCCGGTAGCGACGTGACGGTAGTCATGCACAGCGACCACGCCCTGCGGCCTTTCTACCACAAGTACGTTGACCAGTTGATTGCCAGCATGAAGGAAGACGGCATTCACTTCGTGATGAACGCTGACATTCAGGCTGTTCAGGGTAGTGGCGATGAGCTGACCCTGAAGACGGATAAGGGTGAGTTTGAAGCCGACTGGATCTTGGATGCTACTGGCCGCAACCCTAACGTCGAAGACCTTGGCCTGGACGAAATCGGGGTTAGGTACAGCCGCCAAGGTGTGGCCGTTAACGACCACCTGCAGACCAGCGTTGATAACATTTACGCTGCCGGTGATGTCTTAGATAAGAAGCAACCACGGCTAACGCCAACGGCTACCTTCGAATCACAGTACCTGAGCCACCTCTTCCTGGGTGACACCAAGGACGCCATCGACTACCCTGCCGTAGCCACCAACGTCTTCACCCTGCCTCGGATTGCTCAGGCCGGCGTGACCGTCCGCGATGCCCAGGCTGAGCCGGACAAGTACAAGGTCGTCGAAAAGGATGTCATGGGTGACTGGTACCGTCAGGTCGACTATGAAAAGGCCGGCCAAATTGCCCTGGTCTACGATAAGGACCAGCGTTTGGTTGGTGCCACTGAGATTTCAGACCGGGCTGATGATGTCATCAACCAACTCCTGCCCGCCATTGAGTTTGGCTACACGCCAGACCAGTTGGCCCGTCTGGTAACCATCTTCCCATCGATTGGCTACACGGCCTACGGTGAGTTAGGATAATTATAGATAGTAAAAAGCACCGACCTAGGTCGGTGCTTTTATTTTGGGTTTGAAAAGGATGTGTGATTAATAATTGGCTAACTCAACCAAATTTTGATCCGGGTCACGCAGGTAAATCGAGTCAATCGGACCTTGGGCCCCGTGCTTTTTCTCCGGGCCTTCTAAGATAGTCAGGCCCTGATTTTCCAGTTGCTTTTTGAGGTCAGCAACCGGCTCGCGCACTACCAGACAGAAATCCGCAGAGCCCGGCGTAGGCACCGTCGCCTTTGGGTCAAAATCATGAGCTTGTTCATGGAGATTAATTTTCTCATCCCCAACTCGAACGGCCACGCGCGACTGAGATTGAATCACCGGCAGGCCTAACAAGTCGTGATAGAAATGCAGGCTAGCTTCAATGCTCTTCACTGTCAGAACAAAATGATCAATTTTTTCGATTTGCATGTGTGTGAGCCTCCGCATTGTGATTAGACTTCTTGCCAGAAAAATAAGCGTACAGGCAAAGATTGTAGACCACTGCAAAATTAGCAGTTGAAATGAAATCAGAGAAAAAAGGTTCCTGGGAGAGAAGGTTTAACAACCCCTTCACAGCAAAAACTGCCAGCGTCGTAGACACGAAGATTTTCATTAATTTCTTTTTACCCATAACGCAACTTCTCCTTCAAATGGGTTAGACTCAATCTTTGTGCTTGCTGCGGCCATTCCAGAATTTCAAAAGTACTAAGGAAATGGCCACCGCCACCGCAATAATGACAATGAATGCCAACCAAGCCGGCAGGCCGAAGTGTGAAAACAATTGCCAAATAAATGCCGCTATCACGCCCGAAATCGCACTTGATATCAGAGTTTGTTTCATGTTCTTGTTCAAATTGACCCCTAACTGTATTCTTAATCTTGGTGTTCGGAGTGTTCCTTGCTATTCCTCCCAAAGTACGCTGTTAAAGCGATAACTGCAAAGCTTATCAGTATTGCGCCGATAAGCGCCCATCCTGGTGAGGTGATATACGAAAGACTTTGATAGCTTAAAGCCGCCGTAACGCCTGCACCAGTCGTTGTAATAGCTGTTTTGCGTTTATCAGTGTTTTTCATAATCTTACCCCTTAACCTTTTCAGTCTTTATGACGATTAGATTTTTTAAAAATAAAGTACAAGAATATGCCCGCCGTCAGTCCAAAAAACGTTTGGGATTGAAAATCACTAAAGACAGGGGCGTGCGACAGAAAGGCAACCACCATGTTGAAAGCGTAGACACCTAACAATGCACCAACTACAGACGCTACCAACATCTTCACATCCATACATTAACCTCCCTCTCCAGTATCACGCAATCAACTAAACCCTTCACTCCTTAAACTGAGTGGCCAAAATATAGGCAGCGATAAAAGTTAGCAGCTGGCTTAGTAACAACAGCGAAATCGTCAGACCGTGTGACAATCCCTGCCCGGCAAAGATAGTGGTCAGGTCAATCACGACGCCGACAATTATCATTAGCATTGCGGTGTAAAATAACCAGGCAGATTTTTTCATCACTAATCGCTCCCTTTCAAACTTTGTTAGTGCCATCGTACACTTCCTACAACGCTTTGAAATCACAGTGACGTTATCATTAAGTTAAGAAAATGTTGCAAACACAAAAAGGAAGCCGTGCTGGCTTCCTTTTTTTAATACCAAATCTCATAGAGCTGGATAGCGAGGTGGATTTTTTCGTTGTCATCCGCATTGCCTAAGTCCATGCCCAAGATTTTTTCGATTTTTTGCAGGCGGTAAAAGGCGGTATTGCGGTGAATGAAGAGCATCTCCGCTGCCTTGGCAGTCGACTCGTTGGCCGAGAAGAAAGTGACCAGCAGCGACAGGTACTGCTCGCGGTCGGTGCTTTTCGACTCCAAGATAGGATGCAGGACCGCATCAATGAAAATCAGCGCTTCTTTCTTAGGAATCAGGCGCAAAACATCGGTTACCTGTTGGGGGTTGTACTGGTGCGGTGCCCGCAGGTGGCGCTTTTTGGCGGTGCCCAAGGCCTTGTCGGCTTCGTCGAGTAGTTGCTGGAAGTTCACGATTGATTTCTGGTACATCGTATAGCCAATTAAGTTGCGTTCGTTGGGGAAATGATCCAGCAAAAACTTTTCCAAATCCGGCAAGAGCTGAGGCAGGTCCGCGTTTTCCTTAACCAGGCCAAAGATCTTAAAGTGCCAGTTAATCAGCACAATTGGCGCATTAATTTTATTAAAGTACCAGTAAATGTAGTCGGACACCCGGTGCATAACAAACTGGTGGTTCCCGGTGTTTTGCGAATTGGCCTCATCGACCGCAAAGGCGCGGTACTGGTCGTGAATATCCAAACCGTTTAACTTCAGCACCCCGGCAAAGGATTCCTTAGCAATCGGCTCGGTCATCAGGGTTTCAAAAACTTCACTCTTCCGCTCACGTTCGTTGCTGACATTAATCTGCACCTGGAGACTTTCCAGGCTGAGCAGGTTAATCATGTTAGATATCAGCAAGTCCTCAGCCGAATTCTTCACCGGCACCACGTCTAAAATCACAAAACGGCGGGTCAGCTTATCCGTGGTTTTCAACGGGTAGATGGTGTAGCGGCCAAAGAGGGTCCGGGGTTCTTCCAAGTTAATCAAGTCCAGGTCCGCGCTGGTATAGTCCAGTGCCTCGGTAATCGGGGCGGCACCATTGTTCTTAGCCTTGAGGCGGCCAAAGGAATCCAGAATGTAGGCATCAACACCCAGCGCGCCCGTGATTTGATTTAAAATCCGGTCATCAGGCTGTTTGGCGAGGATGTACTTGGAAATCGCCAGGTTCTGGTTCATGATTTCCAATAATTGCTTATTTTCCTTGGCTAAGCGCTCGTTTTTGGCTTTTTCCGGCATACCGCTGTTCGGGCCATACTAAAGAATCGTCTCGACCCGGTCCCTTCATTTTTCACATATTTTAAGCCCCCTGTGACTTTAAAGCAACGTCATCAGCGGCCAAAAAATCGGTCAGCCGGTTCATGGCCTCTTGAAGGTTAGCGGTACTGGTGACATAACTGATGCGGAAGTAGCCTTCCCCACCCGGGCCAAAGGCGTCCCCGGGCACAACGCCGACGTGGGCCTGCTCAGCCAAATCAGTGCAGAACTCAAGGCTAGTCTCATAACTGTCCGGAATCTTAGCAAAAATGTAGAAGGCCCCTTCCGGCGTGACGGCTTCAATACCAGCATTTTTCAAGGCATCCAAGACCAGGTCCCGCCGTTCGCGGTAGATCTTCTTCATCGGTTCCACGTCATCCATGCCAACGGTGAAGGCCTCAATCGCAGCTTCCTGAACAAAGGAAGAAACATCGTAGCTGTTAAAGACATGGACCTTGGCAATCCCGTCCATCAAGGCCTTTGGTGCAAAGACGACCCCAAAGCGCCAGCCGGTCATGGCATGGGACTTGGACAGGCCGGAGAAAACAATTGTCCGCTCGGGAATGAACTTAGCAATTGAGCTGTGTACCTTATCATACGTAATCTCCCCGTAAATCTCATCGCTGATAACGGTTAGATCGAATTCACGGGCCACGTCGGCCAAAGCCTTCAGTTCCTCATCGTCATAACTAACCCCGGTGGGGTTGCTAGGCGTCGTTAACAACAATGTCTTCGCCTTCGGATGTTCCTTGATTTCCTGGCGCAGGCGCTCGGGCGTCAGCTTAAAGTTGTCGTTGGCCAGGTTGATATAGTCAACCTTCCCGCCGGCCATCTGGATGGTGCCCTGGTAAACTGGGAAGACCGGTGAAGGCAAGAAGACTTCATCGCCGGGCTCCAGCAAGGATAGGAAAACATCCAAGATTGCTTCGCTAACGCCGATTGTCGTCACCACTTCGGTCTTAGCATCGTAGTGGATACCATATTTTTTAGCGACAAAGTCGGCTGCGGCCTGGCGCACGGCCAGTGAACCGAGTGGATCGGTGTAGTGAGTGTTGTTGTTTTGAATGGCTTCAATGCCGGCCGTCTTGATGTGCTCGGGTGTATCAAAGTCGGGTTCCCCAACCGTTAGCTTAATCATGCCGGGGATGTCTTCAATCTGCTTACTGAAGGTCGAAATCCCCTCGGGTGGCATCGACAAGATGACGTCACGGATAATACTGTTCTGATTCATTTCACACCTCGCTTTATGGTTTAAGCAATTAAGTCAGCTATCGTGGCGAAGCCTGTCATAACCAACCTAATATATTTGATTAACTGGACTTAGAACTGGCGCTCACCGTGTTGGTAAACTTCCTTGTCCTTTTGTTGGACGGCCTTGACGTCGGCCAGTGGGTTATCCTTGAGGACCAGGAAGTCGGCGTACTTACCGGCATTGAGTTCGCCATACTCGCCCAGCTTCATCAAATCAGCCGAGTGGTGTGAGGCATAAAGAGCATCGAAATTGGTAAAGCCGAGCTGATCAACCATGATTTCTAGTTCCCGGGGGGTCTCATCGAAGCTGGTAAATGGGCAACCAGCATCGGTCCCCAGGGTCAGCTTAACCCCGGCCTGGTAGGCCTTGCGGAAGTTGCGGAAGCCAACTTCCTTTAGTTCGGCGTTCTTAGCAGCCTCCCAGTCAGGTAGTTCGTCACTGTGGTCAACCATGCTTTGAACCACCAGCAAAGTTGGGGTCAGGTAAGTGCCCTGGTCAATCATCATCTGAATTTCTTCGTCAGTCACGTAGTCACCGTGCTCAATCGAATCCACCTTGGCCTTGAGGGCGTTCATGATACCGGGATTGGCTTCGGCGTGGGCGGCGACAACACTGCCCTTGCTGTGGGTTTCTTCAACGGCAACTTCGATTTCAGGAATCTTGAGCTGAGGCTGGACCATGTTATCGTTGACTGACATAACCCCGCCAGTGGCCATAACCTTGGTACACTGGGCACCGGCCGCAAAGTTTTCGCGAACCTTCTTACGCATTTCATCGGGGGAATCAGTCACATCACCACCATGGAAGAGAATCCCGTGCCCACCGGACATGGTCATCGGTGCACCGGAAGGCATAATTCGCGGTACCTTTTCCAACTTACCTTCCCGTTGCAGGCGGGCCAGGGTCCGATCAACACCATAACTGCTACCACAGCCGCGGACGTAGGTAACGCCGGACTTTAGCAGCTGGCGTAAGTGCTCAACCGACCGAACCGTCACAGAAACAATGTCAGCAAAACCGTCACCATCGTGACTAGTTGGATCCAGGGAAACGTGGGTGTGGGCGTTGATTAGGCCGGGCATCACGTACTGCCCTGCCAGGTCAACGGTTTCATCGGCCACTGGCACCGTGTCGGTCCCGGTATCACTGATTTTTCCTTCGTCGTCAACTAGGAACCAGGCGTTTTCGGTAATTTTATCGTTCACGCCGTCGAAAAGGTTTGCGTTAGTAAATACTGTACTCATGTGAATTTTTCCTTCTTTCTAAACACAGGGACAATTACAGCAACTTCAAGAAGAATGAAGCGATGACAACCGAAGCAACCGAAACGGTCGCAAAGCCACCGACCAACATCTTAGGCAGGGTGTTGGACAGGATATATTCCTCTTCCTCGGGGGTCTTAGCCAGGTTCTTAGCCGACTCGTGGGTCACGATGTAGTCGGCTGGGAATCCAAAGAGGGCCGTCAGGGCGCTGGCAAAGGCCATTTCCTTGGAAAAGCCGAGCGGCTTAGCCAGCAGGAAGGAAACGATGAACATCCCCAGGATTCCCAGCAGAATCATGGTGATGATTGGTACCAGGATGCCAACCAGGTTTGATGGGGTAACCGATGCCAGGAAGGAGAAGATGTAAGCCAGTTCGCCGTACATCAACCAGTTGAAGACCCCGGCCTTTTCCAGGACGTGGCTTGGCAGGATGCCGAGTTGGTGACCCAGCACACCAGCCACCAGGCAGATAATGAAGGCGTTGACCACGTTGTGCATCAGACCGGCCACGAAGATTGACAGGGTGGCTAGGGCCATGACCATGAAGATGTAGAAGGCGGACGTCTGATAAATTGCTGGCAGGTGGTCCAGCAAGGTTGGCTTAGCCTCTTCTTCTGGTTCAGGCATTGGTGCACTGCCCTTGTCGTGATTACCACTGTGGTAGTTAGCTAGCAGACGCTTCCCTTCTTTCTTAAGTAGGAAGGCGGTCAGCGGATAACCAATAATACTGTGGGCGACAAACATGGCAACCGGGAAGGAAACCAGGGCCGTAAGGCCGGCGGCTTTCAAACCGTTACTCATCAGGAAGGCAGCCACGATTCCACCAGTTAGTGGTGGGACACTGGCGA
Organism: Lactobacillaceae bacterium L1_55_11; assembly: GCA_029433155.1. Taxonomy (GTDB): domain Bacteria; phylum Bacillota; class Bacilli; order Lactobacillales; family Lactobacillaceae; genus ESL0723. Next base: position 126,427 of record JAQYTT010000002.1, on the reverse strand, counting down.
TAACGGTGTGCCAGTTAAAGAGTAGCAAACCGCCGCCCATGGCGAGCAGCGCCGTACCGGCCACGCCAGATAGAGCGATGACAACTGCCTTCCATTGTTGCAGGAGAACCTTGAAGTTCATCAAGGTCCCCATGTGAACCAACAATGCCGCTTGGATCATCGTGGTAACAGCCGGCGTAAAGCTGGCAGTCACGGTGATGTTCTTGGGCACGATGGTCCAGTAACCAACCAAGAACAAGAAGGCGGTTACAAAGACCGATGGTATGTAGGCCTTACTCAGCGTTGACACCCATTCACCAATAAACATGAATAGCATGACAACCGTTAGGGCAACAACTGTATCCATACGCTTCACCTCAACTCTCTCATAATTTTCTAATGCTTGATTCCCAGTATAGTAATTTGCTGCTAACAATCATTTGAACAAATCAACAAAAAACCTAACCACCCTTTGTAAAAATAAACAAAAAACAGTTAGGTTATTTTGAAAAATTTGAATGTTGATAGTAAAAAAGGAAGCCATGACGGCTTCCTTTTTTACTTTGGGATTAATCTTTGTGGTTTCTGCTGTTTCGCCACTTGACCACACAAGTCGCAACTAAGCTAAATACAAAGGAAAAGGATAAAACGTGTCCAAATTCCGCAAGGAAAGCGTCGTGAGACAGAATATTAATCATCCCTTGCGCACACAAAATCACCGCAAACGTGGCAACAAAACACTTTAAAAACAGCTTCACAAACGATTGCATCGCTGTTCCTCCACAAGAATCAAAATTTACTCAATTCCAGATCCTGGCTCGATGCTGTCTGGCAGAATCGTCACAGTCACCTTACCGTGCTTTTCAGCCGACAGAATCATTCCCTGGCTAAGTTCGCCGGCCATCTTACGGGGCTTCATGTTAGCCACGATAGCCACGGTCTTACCGACCAGGTCGTTAGGTTCTGGGTACCACTCGCGGATTCCGGATAGAATCTGACGCGGTTCACCAGAACCGTCGTCCAAGGTGAACTTAATCAACTTCTTAGACTTGGTCACATTCTCAGCTGCCGTAATCTTAGCGGCCAGGAGCTGAATCTTATCAAAGTCATCATAGGTGATTTCAGGCTTAGATTCAGCTTCCTTTTCCTGGGCCGCTGCAATCGCAGCGTCCTTAACCGCCCGGCCCTTGCCCTTCTTATCCTTGGCAACAAGACCAGCGATAAAGGCAACTTCGGCCTCCACATCCTGGCGAGGGAAGATTGGGTCACCCTTCTCAGCAACCTTCATACCAGCTGGCAACTGGTCAAAGGCCAAGCCTTCAATCTTAACCCCGTCTTCAGGGTAGTCCAGTCCAAGCTGGGCAAAAATCTTCTTCGGTGCCTGGGTCAAAACTGGCTGCAGAAGCGTAGCAACCACGCGTAGCGATGCTACCAGGTGGGCCATCACTGAACCCAGCTCAGCAGTCTTTTCTTCGTCACGGGCCAAAACCCATGGCTGGGTTTCATCAATGTACTTGTTAGCCCGACGGACAATCGTCCAAACGTCTTCGATAGCGTCGGCCGTCCGTACCTGACCGAAGTGCTCGTTATAGGCAGCAATGCCATCATCAACCGTCTTAACCAGTTCCTGATCAAAGGGCGTCTTACCAGTATCCAAGGATGGCACCACGCCGTCCTCGTACTTGTTCACCATGGCGACCGTCCGGTTTAAGAGGTTACCGAGGTCGTTGGCCAAGTCGTAGTTAACCCGGTCGACAAAGTCTTCGGGCGTGAAGACCCCGTCGTTACCAAATGGCATTGACCGCAGCAGGTAGTAACGAACGGCATCCAAGCCGTAACGCTCTTCGAGCACTTCAGGATAAATCACGTTACCCTTAGACTTCGACATCTTACCGTTCTTCATCACCAGCCAGCCGTGGCCGATAATTTCCTTAGGCAGTTCCAGTCCAAGGGCGTGGAGCATGATTGGCCAGTAGATGGTATGGAAGCGGACAATTTCCTTACCAACTAACTGGACATTGGCGGGCCAGAACTTCTTAAAGAGTTCGTCGTTGTCGGTGTCGTAGCCCAGGGCCGTAATATAGTTGGCAAGGGCATCAATCCAGACATAAATGACGTGTTTAGGGTCACCAGGCACTGGCACACCCCAGTTAAAGGAAGTCCGGGTCACGGCCAGGTCTTCCAGACCAGGCTTGATGAAGTTACTAATCATCTCATTCATCCGCGCCTCAGGCTGGATGAAGCTGGGGTGGCTCTTATAGTAGTCTACGAGCCAGTCGGCATATTTACTCATTTTAAAGAAGTAAGTCTCTTCTTGAACCCGCTCGACCTCGTGGCCGGATGGGGCCATCCCACCGGTCACGTTACCTTCTTCATCGCGGTAAACTTCGGCCAGTTGGGATTCCGTGAAGTACTCTTCATCAGAAACTGAGTACCAACCTTCGTACTTACCCTTGTAGATATCACCCTTTTCGAGCAGGGTCTCAAAAATCCGCTGAACGGCTCGCTCGTGAATTTCATCAGTGGTCCGGATAAAGTGGTCGTAGGAAATATCCATTAACTTCCACAGATCCTTGATTTGAGCGGCCATGCCGTCCAGGTACTCCATCTCAGAAACGTTGGCAGCTTCAGCCTTCTGCTGGATTTTCAGACCGTGTTCATCAGTTCCAGTCAGGAAGAAAACATCGTCTCCCAGCAGGCGGTGGTAACGTGCGGTGGCATCAGCCAGCACCGTCGTGTAGGTGTTTCCCAGCTGGAGCTTGCCCGACGGATAATAAATCGGGGTTGTAATGTAAAAGGTTTGGTTCGTTGACATATGAGTCTCTCTTTCCTGTCCGTATGAGGACTTAATTACCCTCAGTATAGCGAATTCAGCGCCAGAAATGTAGGGATAAGGCCGACATCGGTCCTAAATTTGGCAAAATTAGAAATTAGATATTGTTTACCACTTGGTTACTTATTTACACCTTGGTTACATTCAGGTCCCGGGCAACTTTCCTGTGCTAAATTATAGTCAGCAGCATTGCTGGGAGGAAGAATAGATGCGACAACCATTATTAAGCGGAAGCTTTTCATTCAACTTTGATTTACCATTCTCCTTTTCCTGGAACATCTGGGAAGTTCTGTTTTTAGTAGCCGCTATCGCCGCGGTAACATACGGCATTAAAGCCTACCGAAAAAGCAAGGGTAAGTAACTACCATAAAAGAAAGCGCCCACAGAATCATACGTTCTTTGGGCGCTTTTACTTTACTTCGCTTGTCCTTTAGATTTTTTCGCAGCCTTTAAGTACTGGAAATATTTGTAAAATGAATAAATCAGCAAGGCAAACAACCCCACCCAGAGCAGAAAATGAAATGCATGTCCCAGAGGCGTCTTTGCTGGAGGAAGAAACCCTATCGTAGCAAGATACGCAGGGATAGTCGCTGCAGTCACTAAACTCCAATATTTTGTCGGATTATTCTTCAAATCTTTTTTCATGCAAACCACCTCTCTGTTGGGTAAAGTTTACCACTCGCTCACTGACCCAGGAACCTCATCAAATTACTTTTCCATTAAGAAAGTATGGCAGCTGTTAAATAACCCACATAAAAAGCGCCCACAGAATCATACGTTCTGTGGGCACTTTTCTGATTTATTAATGGACAAAAAATTTAGCTTTTCGTTTTGCAACATATTGGCTGGTGGCTGCGTATAAAATAATGTAGAGCACGAGCATCCCCAAGAAGGCGACCAGAAAAACGGTAAATCCGCTCAGCCAGGCCGGCAGCACGATCCGCGGAAAGAGGGTAAAGCCGTGAAAATAGTCCCAGTGCTGAGGCACCGGGTTACCCAGCTTGAAGAAGTCATCGTGCAAGTACTTGGCCCAAACCGAGTAAGTCGGAAAGACCGTTACCACTGAAAAGGCCACATAGTAGGACATCCCGATGTACTTGAGGCGACCATAATTTTTCAAAGCTGTCTCGGTCAAACTTTTGTTGTCCAAGTTCGTAATATTAGTAAAGGCCTGCAACCATTCCTTACCGCCGAACGAAAAGAGGTAACCCAGGAAAATTGTCACCGGCCAGAAGGCATTTTCATTAAATTGGGTCATCACCAGGAAAATCACGTAAATCAGGAAGGTTGGCACCAAGATAATGATTGGCGACAAGATGGTCACGACCAGGTGCTTGCCAAGGCTGGGATAGTACAGCCAGCTACGCTTCATCACGGTCGCAATCAAGGCAATGCCCAGATATCCCGTAATTAACAGGTCAAGGTGCAAGTAGGCAGCAAAGGCCGTGGCCAAGTCCTTGGTAAACGCAGCCGGAAAGAGTTTAACCGTCACAGCCAAGCCGACCAGCAAGTTCCACAACCAGCTCAGCCAGGTGAAAAACTGCAGGGGTCGGAATAAGCGGGCCCAGATTGGACCAAGCGAACGATTGAGAGCGACCCGGTCCAGTAAAATCAAGCCCAGCAATACCAATCCCTGCACAACCAGCACGGTCCAGACCGCTGGCATAACCATCAAAGCGTAGAAGGTAACCAATTGTGTCGCAAAAATGACCATTAATGCCAGAATCCCGACCACCGTGGTCACGTCGAGTGGGCGTTCCCGGAACCAGTGATCGACCTCGTCGGAATGCAACCACTGAAGAAGGCTCAATTTATTCACTTTGTCCCGCTGTGCTTGTTGTGCCACAATTTTGGTCCACCAATCTCCTAAAGTTCTCCACCCTATCATACTAAAATTGTACACGGCTGAATTGTTAAAACAATGTCATCTAAGAATTGAGTATGTTTGTTACACAGGGCGAAAATAATCAGTTAGGAGAGCATGAGTATGCCTTGGATTCCACTTATTGTGATTATTGCCTTATATATCATTTCAATCATTTGGTTTCGCAACCTGCGTAGCGAAAAAACCAAACAACTAGTTAACGCTATCAGCGCCCTGCTAATTGTGGTGATAGCAATCCTTTCAGTCGTCGGAACCTATAGTCAGTACCGACAGATTCACTCCGCTCAGGCAACCTGGCAAGCAATCTGGGGCGGCCAGCTAACCGTTTCACTCATTGTTATTCCAGGGCTAATGCTGGTATCCGCTGCCCTTCTGGCAATCGGCTGCTTCAAGGCCTATCAATATTCACGCCGATCAGAGCAGTCCGAATAAAATTAGAAAAATAATGAAGGCCATCGCCACGAATTGTCACCACAATGTCATCTTCATCCTAACCAAAATTTGTTACTCTTTATGTAAATAGACGGCTAGGGGGGAGAATTATGATTTGGCAGTTCATTAGCTACATGTTGTTTTTGGTTCTGCTGGTCTTTGGTATGGTGGTCAAACCACACACTGAAAAGGGTAAGCAACTGTACATCATCGTCACCGGTGGCTACCTAATCGTGATGGCAATTATCCTGGCTGTCGGTCGATTCGCAGATTACAGTGAGCGCTACGGCTCCACTGCAGCGGGGCTTAACCACCTGTGGGGCGCACCAATTACCGCATTCAGCCTGGTACTGTTGGCCGGCGTTTTCTGCTTGATCAAAGGCAGCCTGGACTATCGCAAGTCCGACTGGCCAGCATCACCAACCCAAAAGGGCTAATCCTTCGTGGATTAGCCTTTTTACTTTAATGGAAACTGCTACTAATGCTAGGAATTAACCAACTTAGAAAACCGCCAACTGGGAAAATCACCCACCAGTAGCGGGCCATAAACTCCCAACCATTGTTGATGGGGCGATTGTAATCAGAGTGGCCCCGCCGCTTAACGCCGACCGTCATTGGATACTTATGATCTAAGTGCCGGCTCCAAATAATCCGTTGGATGTAAAAGCTCAAAGCAATCAAAATCAACAAACCAGGTATCCACAGGATGGCAGCGAAAGCAGTTGCGTCGTCTGATTTCAGATCGGCAATCCAAAGCCCGGCAAGCGACATCAAAAAGAAATCAACTGCCACCAACACAAGCCACATTGCAGAACTCTCCGTTGACCGGCGTCGCAGTTGAATGGACTGTTCCTTAGAGTAAGCCATAATCTCATCCTCCTTGTCTGGCTGGTCAATGTCTTCAAAGAGGGCACTAACCGGCACGTTCAAAACATTGGCAATTGCATTCAGACTATCCAAACTCACATCCTGCCCAGCTTCAGCCCGCTGAATCGTACGGACGGTTAAATAGGCTCGTTCAGCTAATTCTTCCTGCGTCAAACCAGCTTCTTTTCTCAGTGCTGCAATTTTTGTTTTATCCATATTTTTACGTTCCCGTCCTCGTTTAATCTATGCCTCTACTATAGACCTCCCCTCCAAAATGACCACGACAGAGACCTGACAGTTAGGCGACAATGACCTGACAGTGGGATTTATGGGGTTCTACGGCATTTTCATTTCATTAAGGGTGTGTTGGTATGGCAGAGCCAGCAAACTACCTGCACTAAAAAAACCAGGCTTAAAGCCTGGCTTTTTTATTTTTTCTGCGCATCCTTGCCGAATTTCGTAAATAGGAAATCCACAAAAAAGGACACAACGATGAAAACAACAAAACTAATCAGCAAATTGATAAAGAAATTATTACTTAGCTTAAAGAAAGTAAAATTAATAATCAGCACAAATAGGACAGTTTTCACCGCAAGGGACCAATTAAAACGCTTCGCAAAGTTTTTCAAAATACGCTCTCCTCATTGGCATTTGTTGAGGTTTATTGTAGCAAGAAAGGACAGGTTTTACATACCCGTCCCTTAATGATTCACGTGGTTCAACCCAACCGTGATACCGAGCAGGAAGGCCAGCAAGAAGACCGCCGTCCACAAGATCCAGTAACGGTACTGGTAAACTGTTTTCCAATTCATAATATTCTCCCAGTCTTAAGACTTTTTCTGGCCTTTTTCATCCAGCAAAACAAAAGATAAAGTAAAAAGGATTACGCCAAACAGAAAATTCTGTTCCAGCATTGCTGGCATATGGGCAACGCCCAAATCATTGAGCATGCGCCAAACTAGGTATGCCAGGAAAAGAACCGTGACGACGACCTTAGCAATGTTACGACCTTTATTCATAGCTGCTCCCCTTACTTTCTTGGTAAAAACACCTTACCATCTCAGCTTGTGCAAGAGGTTACATGGATATTACGGGGAGATTAAAAATTGGGACATCGAAAATGTCCCAATTTATGTGAGCACCTGGATAGCTGCTCGTATTATGGTTTAAGTGGCCGTTAAGCCATGATGACCACCGGAATCAGTATCAGAAGATCACTAGCTAGGTGGATGTAAATCGCACTACGCAGCGAATTAGTTGCCCGCCAGGCCAGGTTAAAGGGCAGCCGGGAGAAGCCCACGCTCAGACAAACCCAGATTTGAAAGTCATACGCCCACAGGTGCATTGCGGCAAAGGCCAGACACCCCAGCAGGGAAGCCAGTAACCAACCATGCCGCCGGTTCTTCAGAAAGTAGAAAATACTGAGGGTTACGACGGCCATGACCAGTTCCTCGCCGATAATCTCAACCGAGGTAGGCAAGGTCTTTAGCAGGCGAATTAAAAGAGTCCCGGTTTTAAAGTTGGACACGGCATTATCACCGGTGGCATGGTCAAAGCTAAACTGACCAAAGAGACCGCCAATCCCCAAGATACCAAACTCGATTACATAAGATAGCAGGTAGAAACCAATTAGTTTTAACCAGTAGGGCTTGCGCATTGGTTGCAGGATTTCTTTTACCTGTGGCGCACCGATTAACAGGAAAAGACCCACTAGACCACAAATTGGCGTGGCGAAGTCGGCCCAAGGGTAGGTCATGTTAATGGCGCCAGCTACGCCCAAAATGACCAGCACCCAGACTACGATTAGGTACTTTTTATTAATAGTTAGGTTAGTGGGCATACGGTTCCTGCTTTCCATTCCAATAATTATCTCCCCACTATTGTAGCCCAGTGGCAAGGTTAACCGGACTGGAATTAGTTCATTCCATTAAAAAAGCGTTGGCCGGGGGTTACGACCAACGCTGTTAATTATTTACGTTCAGGTGTGGCTAATAGGGCTCCCGTCGTTAAGACGTAGAAAACCGCAATCAGCATAAAGTGCTTCTGGAGCCAGGCTGGTGTAGCCACCAGTCCCATGTTCCCGACCACGAAGGCGGCCAGTGCGCAGAGAGCCGCAATACTTAAAGCCAGCATAATTGAATCTCGATATTTACTAATAAAACTCTTCATCATATTCAGACACCCCCGTCCCTTATGATTTAACTATAATTTTATAGTTGTATAAATCTTAGCAAGTCCAAGCTACCCCTGGGTTACATAACAGTTACCGTTAATGAAAGAATAGCAACATTTGTAACACGTTTTAAATAAAAGGCGTTAAATAACGCCTACTTGGCACCTCTGGCACGTAGGTTCCATGTTAACATTCTCAGAACTGAGCGTAAAATATGGGGACACTACTTGTCATTTTGAGCCGACACATCCGACAGGAGAATTTCCAATATTACGGCTGTTACCACTTCTTAATGAAACATTAATCCGCACGTGCTGAAAAAACGGTAACAGAGGAATAACATTGGGCCAAGAAACAAATAAACGTCTCACACCTTGATTAACTTGAAAGGAGTTCTCCTATGGAAATGAAGCGCCAGCTGCAAAAGATTAAGCAGCAACCTAAAGAATTTTGGTCTTTGTACGTAGCAGGGGTAATAATCCCACTGATACTTATTCCAGCCTTGCAGGCTATCCATTCCCGCTCAGCCGTGGGAACAATTGCTGTAGCGCTGGGTGTCTTGGCTTTAACCATAGTTGAGTTCGTCCTGCTCTTCCAAGTTCTCCGGTATCTCTACCTATCAAGAAAAGCTAAAAATTCGAATAAGTAACTACCTAAAAGTCCGCCAATCAGCGGACTTTTTTATATGAGAAACAACCACCAGTCCGTATAATAGGCATATGAACGAAACTCAGCTAAATCAAATTCAAACATACGCATACCAGCAGCTAGCCCAAGATCAAAGTGGGCATGGTACTGACCACATCCAGCGGGTTGTGGCCCTGGCTAAGAAAATTTTAGCAACCGAACCCGAAGCAAATGCCCGCCTGGTTGAAGCCACGGCCCTCCTGCACGACAGCTATGATGATAAGTTATTTGCTGACCAGGCAGCCGCCAAGCAAAACACCCGGGACTTTCTAACCAAGCTCGGCCTAACTGACACCGAGATTGGCCAAATCTTCTATATTATTGACAACATGTCCTGGTCTAAGGGCCTGGATGACGCAAAACCACTTGACCTGAATGGCCAGATTGTCCAGGATGCTGACCGTCTGGATGCCATTGGCGCCATTGCGACCACCCGGGCCTTAGCCTATGGTTTTGCCCATGACCGAATGCTGTATGACCCGACCATCGCACCACGAGACCCTCAGTCAAAGACCGCCTACCGTGATGCCCGTGAAAATACCACAATAAACCATTTCTACGAAAAGCTGCTCAAGGTTAAGGATCAACTCAACACGCAAGCCGCCCGGGACCTGGCTGAATCCCGTCACCAATTTATGGTCGACTTCCTAAACCAATTCAAGGCAGAATGGGATTTAAAGCGGTAAATGTTGTTGACAAAGGTACAGGCGACCGCTACACTATGAGTTACTTGGAGGTTACCAATGGCATCAAACGCTCACACCATGCGCATGCAAGCCTGTGACACCCGGCGCAGCTACTAGCACCGGTATTTTGATGTGGTAACAATCAAACTATCGTAGATTAGCTAGGCGCCTTTCCACTAACCCGGAAGGTGCCTTTTATTTTTGGGAGAAAGAATATGAAAAAAATCATCATTATCCTAGTCGGTATCGCCGTCGTGATTGCCGCCATCTTTGGCTTCACCCAGCTCAACCAGGACAAGAAGTCCTACACCATCACCAAGGGCACCTTCACGGTCGGCTTGGAAGGGACTTATGCACCTTTCTCCTACCTTAAAGATGGTAAGCTGACTGGTTTTGAAGTTGAACTTGCCCAGGATCTGGGTGACAAGATGGGCTTGAAGACCAAGTTCGTCCAGACTAAGTGGGATTCTTTGATTGCTGGTCTGGGTGCTAACCGTTACGATGCCGTTATCAACAACATCGGTATCAACCCCGAACGTCAAAAGGCCTACCTGCTGAGTGACCCATACGTCTACCCACGGACGGTCCTGATCAAGCGCAGCACCGATAACCAATTAAATGGCTTAGATGACATTAAGGGCAAGAAGATGGCCCAGTCAACCACGTCAAACTACGGTAAGCTGGCCAAGGAAAAGGGTGGTGACATCGTGGCCGTGCCAGGCATGGTTGAAGCCATGAACCTCCTAACCACTGACCGGGCCGAAGGCTCACTGAACGACTTTGCCGCCTTCCAAGCATGGAAGCAAGCCAACCCTGGTTCTGACCTGACCACCATTGACGTCAGCAAGCATGTTACTTCTTATCCTTCCGGTGTCCTCATTAACAAGGACAACAAGGAACTCCAAAAGAAGGTCAACAAGGCTCTCAAGGAACTTCGTGAAGATGGTACTCTGAAGAAGCTGTCTGAAAAGTACTTTGGTGAAGATCTGACAAACAAGCAGTAATTACGTATTAAAAGGTAAACCCAATGTCTGAATTTATTGATCTGGCAATTAAATACCTGCCCAGCCTGCTTAAGGCGGCCATCCAATACACGCTGCCCCTGGCTGCAATTTCCTTCTTCTTTGGGTTAATTTTCGCCGTTATCACGGCCGTGATTCGACTGGCTAAGATGCCCCAAAACGAGTGGGCAGCCGCCTTCTTAAAGATATTAAAGGCCGTGGCCGCGACCTATGTCTGGTTCTTCCGGTCCACACCAATGCTGGTGCAGTTGTTCATCGTCTTCTATGGCCTGCCTAACGCCCACATCACCTTCTTTTCCAACGCCTGGGTTTCAGCGATTACGGTTTTCTCTTTGAACACCGGCGCCTATGCTTCGGAATCAATTCGAGCTGCGATTACTTCGGTGCCCGAGGTCCAAAAAGAAGCCGCCCTGTCACTGGGTATGACCAACTGGCAGGTTTACTGGGACGTGGTCTTCCCTCAGGCCGCGCGGATTTCCATTCCACCCTTGAGTAACTCCCTGATTTCCCTGGTTAAGGATACTTCCCTAGCCTCAGTGATCACCATTGTGGAAATGTTCTACCTTAGTCAGCAGATTGCGGCTCAAAACTACCACATCCTGTCCATGTACATCCTGGCCGCCTTGGTCTATGCCTTCCTGACATCGATTTTGGCCATTATCCAGCACTACTTGGAGCGTTACACCTCGAGGTTTGCCCAATGATTACCGTCAAAGACCTAACCAAACAATATCCAGATAAGGTGGCCTTGGACCACATCTCGGCCGAATTTCCCCGTCACCAGACCACGGCCATTGTCGGCCCCTCTGGTTCGGGTAAGTCGACCCTGCTACGCTCGCTGAACCTCTTAGACCGGCCAACCGGTGGGGAGATGACCATTGACGATCTCCACGTTGATTTCAGTCAGGCCCTGAGCAACGCCACCGTTTTGAAGGTCCGCCGTCACTTTGGCATGGTCTTTCAAGAAAAGGCCCTCTTTACCCACCTCAATGTCTTACACAATTTGACCGAGGGGCCGGTGAAGGTGAAGAAAATACCCAAGGCAGAGGCTGCTAAACAGGCCCAGGCCCTGTTGGACCAGTTCCACATGGGTAACCTGGCCGAGCGCTACCCTTACCAACTTTCTGGTGGGCAGCAGCAACGCGTCGCAATTCTGCGGGCCCTGGCCATGCAGCCAGAGTACCTGCTCCTGGATGAACCAACCAGTGCCCTCGACCCTGAGTTAGAAGCTCAGGTGCTGCGAGTCCTGCGTAGCCTGGCCGAGCAAAACACCTCGATGCTGATTGTGACCCACAACATGCGTTTTGCCCAACTAGTCGCTGACCGGGTCCTCTTCATTGACGATGGTAAGGTTGGCTTCCACGGCAGCAGTGAGGACTTCTTTAGTTCCGATAGCCCACGTATTAAGCAGTTCCTGGGAGCGATGACCTTCTAATGCAGTCCGACAATCAAAACACGCCCATCATGCCGCGTAAGTTCTGGCTGATTCTAGGCGTCCTCGCCCTGATTTTAACGGTTGTGGTCGCCTGGCAGCTCTTGGCCCACCACCAGTCCAAATCGACCAGTGTCAACGCGCCAGACAACCAGGCCTTATTAGCCTTAAAATGGGATGGTACCTTGGATGGTGACCTCGTCCATGTCAACCAGGACAAGGCCAGTTTTACCGACCAGGAATTAAAGGAACAGTTCCCCAGTGAAGGAACCAAGCTGCGGCCAGTAGATGGTTTAGCCATTTCACCCTTAGATAACGAGGGGCGGTCCCAGCAGGCCAATTTCACTGCTAGTTCGGCCAGCCTCAAGCAGGTCACGAAACGACCGGCCCGGATTGCCAACGATGTCCGCCCCTCGGGTTGGAACATCAACGATACCTATAATGGTCAGCGCTGGGTTGGCGGTTACCACGACAATCCCCAGGTTTATCTGGGTGGCAGCAACCAGGCCCTGTGGAACAAGTCCCACCTAGTCGGTTACCAGTTCTTTGGCATGCCAACCATGTCAACCGAAAACATGATTACCGGGACCCGGGTGGAAAACGCCTATCCCGGCCAGCTGGTACCCGAAGATGATATCCGCTACGCCCTAAAGCAAAACCCTAATGTCACCATTCGCGGCCAGGTCACACCCCTTTACCAGGGCAATGACCGCATCGCCCGCGGCGTCCATTACATGGCCAAGTCCGTTGAAGACAACGGCCGCACGTTAAACTTGAATTACTGGATTTTCAATGTCCAACCCGGTATCGTAATTAACTATCAAACCGGTCAGGTCCAAATCCAAGATTCAGCCAAAGTACGAAGCACTGAAAAAGCACGGCAAGTCGCCGTGCTTTTTTTGTGTCTAAGTTAGGTTTAAATCACTAGAGTGACCGGGGCCGCCCCGGTCAGGATCAAAGTAGTGCACGGCGGCGTTTACCGCCACCGGTGCCTGTCCCAATCCCACTGCAATCAGGTCGGTACGGTCTAGGTTAGCGACTACATCCCCAATGGCAAAGATACCGGCTTGGTTCGTTGCCTGGTTACGGGCCACGACCAAACCATCAGGCTGGCGGTCAAACTGAACGTCCCAGTTACGCATATTCTTATCCTGGGCAATGAAACCATACTGGACCACCACTAGGTCGACTGGCAGGGTTTGGGCATCCCCGCCGGTAACGGCTTCCAGGGTTAAGTCCAAGTGGTCACCTGCCTGGGTAATGGCCGCCACCTTCCGTGGTGTCTGCACATCCACGCTAGATTGTTGCAAGGCCTTTACGCTCTGCTCCATGGCCCGGAACTTATCGCGGCGGTGCACCAGGTAGGTTTTAGCCGCATACTCATTTAACAGGAGGGCGGTGTCCACGGCGGAATCGCCACCACCAACCACGGCCACCGTTTTGCCGGTAACGTCTTGGGGGTGACTGGCAAAGTAGGCCAAACCATTGTTTAACAATTCCTCGTGATTACTGAGCTGGATTTTCCGCGGTTGGAAGGAGCCCTTACCGGTGGCTAGGACCACCGAGTGGGCAGCAATCTGCTGACTCCCATTAATAGTCAGGTCAAAGTCAGAACCATGAGTCACCAAATCAGTCACGGTGCTGTCGCGATAGATATCAACGTCAAAGAGATCAAGCTGCTCCTTGAGCTTGACCACCATTTCCCGGGAGGTTAGGCCAGCCAGGCCAGGCACATCATAAACCTTCTTTTCCGGATAAAGGGCTAGGGGCTGACCACCCAGGTCAGGTAAGGCCTCAATTAGGGCGACCTTACAGTCCCGCAAACTGGCATAAAAGGCCGCAAACATGCCCACTGGTCCGCCGCCAATTATGGCGATGTCATAGGTTTCTGTCATGGGGCCTCCTTTCAATTTCAAGATTTTGCTACAATAAACATAATAAGTTGGTACAAAGGGGATTACAATGGCACAGCGAAAAATGATTCTAGACCTAGACACGGGGATTGACGACGCCCTGGCACTGGCAGTGGCGGTCGCCCACCCGGGCGTCGATTTAATCGGGGTAGTCGCCAGTTACGGCAATACCTTAGTAGAGGAAGCCGGTCATAACACCTTGAACCTGCTCCACCTCCTCGGTCACGATGACGTCCCGGTCTATTTAGGCGCTGAACACGCCACCACTGCCAAGAACTTTGAAGTCATGCCAATTTCCCAGGCCATCCACGGTAAAAACGGGATTGGCGAGGCTCAGTTAGCCACTAGCCCCCGGCCACTGAAAAGCCAAAGTGGCATCGACTTTATCATTGAAGCCGCTCACCAGTACGGCGATGACCTGATTTTGGTGCCAACCGGCCCCCTGACCAACCTGGCCTTAGCCGAGCAAAAGGACCCTAGCATTGGCCAACTGATTGGCCAGACCACCATCATGGGTGGCGCCCTAACCGTGCCCGGCAACGTGACCCCCTTTACTGAGGCCAATATCAACCAGGACCCCGAAGCCGCTGACCAGGTCTTTACCCACCAGAAAAACTTCACCATGGTTGGCCTCGACGTGACTCTGCGGACCCTGCTCACCAAGGACTACACGGCTCAGTGGCGGAACCTCGGGACCGAAGCTGGGGAAAAGTACGCCCAGCTGATGGACTTTTACATCGATGCCTATTATAACCTAGACATCGACAAGAAGGGGGCGGCCCTTCACGATCCGCTGGCCGTGGCCGTGGCGATTGACCCCAGCTATGTAACTGAATTACCCCTGGCGATGCGGGTTACCTATGACAAAAAGACGGGTGATTATGGCCGGACGATTGGCGACAAGACCAAGTTGTTAGAATCAACCGACAGCAAGGCTGCCATCCTGGTCGACACCGACCGCTTCGTGGCCGACTTCCAAAAGTGGATGTTAACTGTCTTGAAGTAACGAAAAAAGCTAACCCTGATGGTTAGCTTTTTTGTGTGAACTTATTTAAATTCGTCCCGGTGTTCTTCGTAGTATTTTTTGATTCTTTTGGTGTCCAGTGCGGGATGGAAAAGAGAAAAAATAGCAAACACAATCCCCAACACCATGCCAATTCCTAAGTAAAGGGATTTATGAGTCACAAAGTACAAAACCAACAATACTAGTAATATGATTGCTTGAATCAGGGGCCAAATAACCGAAAACTTCTTCATCAGGCAACTCCTATCGCTCAAAACCTAAAAGCCATTTCTTACGGGCTAAACCAGCCGAATAACCAGTTAAGGAACCATCCTGGCCAATCACGCGGTGGCAGGGCACAAACAACAAGATTGGATTGTGGCCAACCGCCCCGCCGACGGCGCGAGCCTTATTTTGTGGCTGTGAGACACCGGCCTGGATTCGGTCGGATAACTGACGGTAGGTCGTTGTCTGACCGTAGGGTACCCGCTGGAGGGCCTGGATTACCTTAGTCCTAAATGGTGTTAATTCCGGCTTAATTGGTACCCGATTGATAGCAGGGCGATGACCAGCAAAGTAGTCGTCTAACCAGTCGCGGGCGGCTAGCTGGGGCTTAGTCCAGCCAACCTGCGCCTCAGTTATATCCACTAAGGCCGGCTGGTCTTCAAAGAACAGCCCAGTTAAGTACTGTTCATCACCGACCAGCACCATTGGTCCCAGCGGTGACTGGTAACGCTGTTTAAACCAAGTCATTTTTAATCCTGGGCCAGGTCAGCCACGGCCGATTGAACCTGCTCGACAACTGCCTGGCGGGCCTTAGGGTCCTCGACGAAGTTATAGCGGTCACCGTCGATTTGCATCTTCGGTGAGCGGTCATAGTCATCAAACCACTGGTCATAACGGGCATTTAGGTCTTGGTAGTACTCATAGAGAGCCGGGTCATTTTCGATTTGTTCAAAGGGGCGGCCACGCTTTTTAATCCGAGCCAACATGGTATCCAGACTGACCCGGACATGAACCAGCAAATCTGGTGGCTGAATGCCAGCGCCATTAGGTAGTTCAGCCAACATGTTATCGACTAGGGACCGGTAAATGTCGACCTCGGTCTGCGTTGCCCGGCCTAAATCAGCGTTTAATTGGAATAAAAGGACATCTTCAAAGATTGAACGGTCCAAAATACTAGCTGGTAGGGCCTGGGCCTGGCGAAGCTGGTCCAGACGACTATTTAAGAAGTAAATCTGCAGCAGGAAGCCGTAACGCTTGGGGTCCTTATAGAATAAGGGCAGAATCGGATTATCATCGACACTCTCATAGAAGGCCGTAGCGGGTAGTTCCCGCGCCAAAATTTCGGTTAGGCTGGTTTTCCCGGCACCAATCGTGCCTGCTAGTACAATCATAGAATCTCCAATTTACTCAATTAATTTAATGGGCCAGGCGGCTTAGTTGCGGCCGGCCTTTTTCAGCTGTTCAATGTAAGCTTCCAGGGTCAGGTGGTGCTTGGTCATGTACTGGGCATTGGCCACGCCGACATAGCGGAAGTGCCAGGACTCGTAGTCAATCCCGGTTTCCTTTTCGGCCTCCTTACCTGGCAAGAAGTGCAGGACAAAGCCATAATCAGGGGCGTGCTTAATCAACCACTGCTGGGAAGGAAACTGATCCATGGCCGCATCCAACTGGGGGTACTTGGCCAGGGCATCATCCCCGGCTAAATCAACCGCCAAACCAGTCTGATGTTCCGATGAACCTGGAATTTGAACCACGGCAGCGGTCGCCTTGCGAGCTTCCTCAGCACTCATGCCATCGCGCTCGTGACCGGCCATGACCGTGTCAAAGACCTGCTGCTGGTAGGCAATTGACCGGTAGCCCGAAACCAGGGTAGTCGAATAGCCCGCGGCCTGGGCCGCCTGCCGGAACTTTTCCAGCGGTTCAACAATCCGGGCATCAACCTGCTTGTCATCGACCGTCACCTTATCAAAGGGTTTTTCTGGATTCTGCGGATGGGCCCGGTTGACTAGGACCAAATCCCAGTCGCTGGCCTTCACACCCTTGGGTAGTTCCGCATCCAGGGTCTTTTCAGACTTAGTCGCTGAACCGGTCTGAGTTTTGTGCCGACTGGTGTTAGCCTGGTAGGCCCAGTAGGATCCGCCCAGCACTAAGAGCAAAACTAGAATGGCAACTAGCACAGCAGTAATTTTATGGGATTTTAGGACTTGCACACGGTAACCTCCCAGTAAAAAAGCGGCTGACCGAAGGGTCGCCGCTTTTTTTCGATGGTCAGCCAGGGGCTCGAACCCTGGACCCACGGATTAAGAGTCCGTTGCTCTACCAACTGAGCTAGCTGACCATTGCGCTGTATAACAACATTGACTATTCTAGCATAAATTAAAATGGTCGACAAGTTTTATTCCAGCAAAAAAGCCCTAACGGGCTTTTGGTATTTTTTAAATTGCTTGGCTTGCTAGCAAGCTTTCAGCCAGGTAAAAGCAGCCTAGGATACCAGCATCATCCCCGTTTTTAACTGGGACAATGTACTCGTCCAAAGGTGGCACTTTGAGGTAGTCACTCATCTGCTCGGCAAAGCTTTCCCGAATCAGTGGGAAGATGTTAAGCCGGTGCGGTACACCCCCACCAAAGACAATCTTGTCGGGGCGCAGGGTCATGGTGTAGTCCAAGGCCGCCTGGGCCAGGTAGTAAGCCTCGATATCCCAGGCAACATCACCGTCTGGAATATCACGGGCACTCTGGTGCCAGCGGTCTTCGATGGCTGGTCCACAGGCCAGACCTTCCAAACACTGGTCTCCGTGGAAAGGACAGTGACCCTGGTAGTGATCCAGTGGATGCTTACGCAGGAAGATGTGACCAGCTTCGGGGTGGCCGTAGCCAGAAAGTAGCTGACCATTAACCACGATACCAGCCCCAACCCCAGTTCCGATGGTTAAGTAAACCATGTTGTCGACATCTTTGGCAGCACCGGTTGTAAATTCGGCCCAACCAGCACCATTAACGTCGGTCGTCCAGAAGTAAGGAATGTTACGCCAGGCCTTCATCCGGCCTAAGAAGTCATAACCAGACCAACCGCGCTTAGGCGTATCCAGCACCCGACCAAAGGTCCGCGAGCCCACCACAATATCGATTGGGCCAAAGGCCGCAATCCCGATGGCATCAATGTCAGGATACTGGTCAAAGAAGGCAATCACCTTGTCTAAAGTCTTCTCACCATCTAGAGTGGGAAAGGCTTCTTTTTTAATAATGTTAAAGTCGTGGTCACCAACTGCCACCACAAACTTCGTACCACCGGCCTCAATTGCACCTAGAAGTCCCATACACCTGCTCCTTTTCTCCTCAATCGTTGAAAACACTATCCTTATCTTACCATTTTCCCATAACAGTTTGGATAATGCTTTCCTTAAGCTAATTGTAACCGCTTTCAAAAATGATTGCAAGTGCAGGTTTAGACCACTAGTTTCAAATTAATTTGAAATTTAATCTGAATTTTATGCCTGCTTTATGCTGGTTTAACCTAAACCCCTTAATATTAAAAGCATCAACAAGCGAGTTAGTCTCAAACAACAAGCGCGTTGAATAAATTAGATTTTCTCATGGAGGAAGCTGCATGATTGGATAACCGGTGATAGCACAGCCGGAAACACGAAACCCCAGGTCCAGGGACTAAGTCGAAATTCGACGCTATTTTTCATATTCTTTTCCCCTCTCCCATATATTCTCTTAAATAAGCTCCCCGATGTACGCGCTAGTATGTCGGGGTTTCGTGTTTTATGCTGCAAAAAAGGTCCCATCCGGTTTGGATGGGACCTTTATTTTTTAAAATCAAGGCTAGGCCAAGACAGCAAATAAGTTCCAACCCATGTGCGTCATAACCGAGTACTGGACCTTACCGGTCTTAAAGCGGACAGCCATGAACAGGGCCCCCATGCCACCATAGGTCAGCCAATCAACCAGACGGGTCGGTTCGTGTAACCAGGCAAAGAGGATGGTTGGCAGGATAAATTGCAGGACCTTGTACCACTTGGACGTTGCCCAGACCAGCCAACCGCGGAAGACAATTTCCTCGATTAGGGGCCCAATGACAATGCCACTAAGCTCAAAGACGACCAGATTTACCCCTGATAAATGTTTCAGGGCTTGATTAATGATTTCTTGGTTATTAGGTCGACCCGGGAAAAAGTGATCCATCGCCACCTGGAGTAGCAGGTTCAGCAAGAAGGCAATGAAGGCGATTACAACCGATCGCCATTCGATTTTCTCAATCATTGTCTTGGTGACCCGCTGCAAAACATAGGCCAACAGCAGAATGCCCAGTAAGCATACGACGAATACGATAACCGCCGGCCAAGGTTTTCCATACATAGCGGCTCCCGCAGGAATACCGTCAACCAGGGCAACCAGGATTGGTCCTAAGATCAACCAGGACAGGGCAGTCGGGAACCAAAGATTGCTTAATTTTTTACGCATGGGCGAAGCCCCTTTCAAATCGTTGAAATTTTAACGTGACTGCTAGCGAGCCAAACTGCCCAAGGCACCCAACCCATTCCAGAGGGCGTGGGTCATAAAGGAGTACTGGACCTTGCCAGTCCACATCCTTACCAGGGTGAAAGCTACCCCGATACCGCCATAGGTCAACCAATCTACCAAGCGAGTTGGGTGATGGAAGCAGGCAAATAAAAAGACAATGATGACAAAACGTAACCACTTATTCCAGCTATCCATCGCCCACATCATCCAGCCCCGGAAAAAAGTTTCTTCAATCGCAGGCCCGATAATAACCAACATCAAGTTAAACAGAACAACATTTAACCCTGACAAGGCTTTAAGTTCTTTATCCAGACCAGCCTGGTTGTTACTAAGGGCGTGTGGCAGCAAGACATTCACTGCGATGCTGTAGATTAAGAGTAGGACAAATCCAAGCACCGCCGCCCAGACGTAATCCCACTTAATTTTTGCAAAAACGGTACCAGTCTTTTGCTGCAAGCAGTAGATCACGCCCGCAATAATCAAGGCAGTCCCCAGGGTCATTTCCCACATATGCTGAGGCATGTAATGGCCGGCAAACTGAGGCAGACCATCCAAAAAGCCCGCCATGAAGTACCCAACAACCAACCAGAATATGACAGTCGGCAGATGCCAACTTTTAATCCTTTCCATCCTCAATACTCCTTCTCATAATCACAAAATTGAAACCCTTAAGAAGCAACAACTGCTAAGAAATTCCAAACCATGTGCATGGCCATGGAATATTGAACCTTGCCCGTTAGCATTCGCACCGCCATAAAGGCAGCCCCCATGCCGCCATAAATGGCCCATTCAACCCAGGTGGCTGGAGCATGGCCCAAGGCAAAGAGCACGGTCGGGATAACAAACTGGAAAACTTTATGCCAGGTGGATAAGGCACAAACCATCCATCCGCGGAAAATAACATCCTCGATTAGCGGTGCCAAAATGACCGTCGTCGATTGGAAGAGAATGTAGTTTACGCCAGAAAGCTTCTTAACAATGTTGTCCAGATCCACCTGATTCTGAGGATCAACACTTGGAAAAAAGTGCGCGATTAAATTACCATAAGCCGTCAGCAAGACAAAGGCAATGACAACAATCAGAACAGAACGCCAGTGTATCTTGCCAAAGACCGAATGGTTTTTACGTTGCAGCTCATAGGCCAGACCGCCAGCAATGACGAAAGTAAGCACCCACATCGCGGCCATAGCAACCACGTTTTTAGGACTAGCCACGGCCGGTATGATCGTTAGCCCATTGAGTACCTGGGCTAAAATCCACCCACCAACTAACCATCCTAAGGCAGTCGGCACCCTTAGCGACTTAATCTTTTCCATTTTTACTTCTCCCTAAACAACCTAAATTACATCCAAAGTAGCATAAGCACGCCAGCCGTCACAACCAAATCCAGCCTTTGTAACCAAAATAAAAAAGAACCGTAATATCTGATATACGGCTCTTTTAAGCGAAAATTTTAAATTAGGGAAGAAGCGTTCCACAAAATGTGGGTGGCCATTGAGTATTCCAGGCGGCCGGTTACCATCCGGACAATCATTAAGCCCAGACCTAGACCGCCGTAAATCAGCCAATCGACCGGCCGGCTAGCCTGGTGAGCTAGGGCAAAGAGCAGGGTTGGGATGATGTACTGGAAAATCTTGCCCCAGTCCTTTAGGGCCCAAACCAGCCATCCCCGAAACACCGTTTCTTCCAAGATCGGCGCAAGGAAAGTCAGCGTCACCTGGAAAACAATCACGTTAAAGTGGCTCAGATGGCTCAAGACACTATCAATCGTGGCCTGATTGGCACTGTTTGAACTGGGCATCAAATGGTTAATCAAGACATAGTAGGCCATCATCAAGAAGAGGACGATAATAACCACAAAGACCGACGAAAACCGCACTGGGCCCAAGACCGAATGGTTAGTCCGCTCCAGCCACCAGGCCAAGGCCAGGGTAATCAGGGCCGCGACGGCTGTTCCCACGAGCATGTAACCCGGATAGTAGTGCTCAACCAAAAAGGGCACACTGTTAACAATTGGCACTACCCAGACGCCCATAAATCCCCAAAATATCAAAAGGGCCGGCGTTTTTAAAAAGATGTTAAAGAGTTTTGAGTCTTTCATAGTACTCATAAAATTAACATAAAGGGCTTCAGATAGCAATTTATCCGCTTTTAGACCAAAAAAAGAACTGCCATGCAGTTCTTTTTAATTAATATTGGAAACCGTGTGGGTGGGTTTCGGTCCAGTGCCAAGCGGTCTTAATAATGTCTTCAACGTTGTCGTACTTAGGCTGCCAGGCCAAAACCTGGCGGGCCTTGTCGGAGTTGGCCACCAAGATATCTGGATCACCAGGACGGCGGGGACCAATCTTAGACTTAATGTTAACGCCAGTGGCTTTGCGGGCCGCTTCAACCATTTCCTTAACTGAGAAACCAGTGGCGGATCCCAGGTTAAACTGGTTAGAAGGTTCGCCGGCAGCCAGGTACTTCAAGGCTGACAGGTGGGCATCAGCCAAGTCCAAAACATGGACATAGTCGCGAACGTTAAAGCCATCGGGCGTGTCGTAGTCATCGCCAAACATCTCAATGAACTCGCGCTGACCAGCGGCGGCCTGCAAAATAATTGGTACCAGGTGAGTTTCAGGGTTGTGGTCTTCACCGATGCTGCCGTCTTCAATGGCGCCCGCCACGTTGAAGTAGCGGAGGGCTACCCACTTGATCCCATAGGCTTCATCGGCCCAGGCCATCATCTTTTCCATCATCAACTTGGATTCACCATAGGGGTTGATGGGATCTTGGGGGTCACTTTCCTGAATGGGAATGTGGACGGGGTTACCGTAAGTAGCGGCCGTCGATGAGAAGACAATCTGTTTGACGTCGTGGGCCCGCATGACTTCTAAGAGGGTAATCATGCCCCCAGTATTGTTATCAAAGTACTTCAATGGGTCCGCAACCGATTCAGGCACGATTGAGAAAGCCGCGAAGTGAACCACCTGGTCGATATCTTCCTGGTCAAAGACCTGGCTCAAAGCCGTCTTATCGCGGACATCGACCTGATAAAACTTGGCCTTCTCGTCAACTGCCTGCCGGTGGCCGGTTACCAGGGAGTCGACCACCACTACGTCCTGGCCGTCAGCGACCAGGCGCTTCACCATGTGAGAACCGATGTAACCAGCCCCACCTAATACTAATACCGCCATGCTATTTATTCCTCTTTTCTAACTATTTGTCCCGGCCAGTGCCCTTAAATGCTGCGCCAGTCAAATTCGGCTTCGGCACTTACCACGTCACCGTTCATAATCCGGTGCCTAGAGTGCTCGCCATCCACGACCACCTGGGATTCAATCACGTGCCCCAAAGCCACCTCATTTTCAAATTTTAAATCAATGTGGGTCACTTCGTGGTGTTTTAAGAATTCCGGCCCCAAGACGTCCATCATCCAGGTAAAGTACTTGGAATTGTTCACGTGCTGGTTGGCATCAATGTCTAAGTAGCGTACCCGGTAAGGCAGCTCCTTGAACTTTTCGTCCGGGCCAATCTTGGCGGGTGCGGGAATTCGCGGCACCTGCTTGGTTGGGATGGCGTCGTATTTCTTAACCTGGTCGGCGGGCAGGCGGACCATGTGGCGTTTATGCACGTCAATCATCGCCCAAATCGAGTCGATGTGGACTAATTCGTTGCCCTGCTCGTCTAAAATCTTAAACCAGCGCCGGACAAAGAAGGGGTTGGCCTCCCCGGCCGAGGTTTGAATGGTAATCTCCTCGTTGGCGACCGGCCGGCGCTTAATTTTCAGGTCATACTGCAAAATAATCCAACCCAGTCCCATGGCCTGGTGCTCGTTAGGCCCAATGCCCAGGAAGTCACCCTGCTTTTTAGAAGCCAGGACGGCCAGGTTGACGATGGTAGGCAGGGTCAACCGCCCATTGAGGTCCACCTCATAATATTCAACGGTATGTTGCATTTCAAATACAGTTGCCATCCCTTAATCCTCCAAGTGGTGATACTGTCGGTACACTAGTTGCCGGTCGAGCTGCCGGTCCTTAGCCACCTGCTTGATTGCGGCATTGGGCTTTAACCCTTCAGCAATCAGCTGGTCAATGGCATCATTAACCGGTAGGTCGGTCCGTTTTTCTTCCTGAACCGGCTGGGGGTTGCCGCCCACCAGGATGACAAATTCACCCCGAATCGGCTGACTATTTGCCCATTCCAGCAGTTCACCGGCCGTACCGCGTAAAAATTCCTCGTAGCGCTTGGTCAGTTCCCGGGCCAAAACCAGGGGTCGTTGGGACCCCATTACTGTAACAAGGTTAGTTAAAGTGTACTTTAAACGGTGGGGCGCCTCATAAAAAACCAAAGTTTCCGGCCGCTGGGCCAGTTCTGTCAGCTCGGCCACCTGGTCCTTGCCCTTGCGGGGCAAAAAACCATGAAAGTAGAAGGGCTGGGGAACCAGACCACTGGCAATCAGGGCGGTGATGCCAGCCGACGGACCCGGTAATGGGATGACAGCAATGTCAGCCTTCAGGGCTGCCGCCACCAACTCCTTCCCTGGATCAGAGATTGAGGGCATGCCGGCATCACTGACCTGGGCGATGTCGGTCCCATTCAAAAGGTCGTCGACCAGGCTGGGCACCTTGGTAGCCCAGTTATGCTCGTGCAGGCTAGTCTGCTTGGTTTCAATTTCAAAGTAGTTCAGCAACTGCTGGGTGTGCCGGGTATCTTCGGCCGCAATCAAATCCACATGGGCCAGGATTTCTAAGGCCCTAGGCGTCATATCCTGCAAGTTACCGATTGGCGTGGGCACTAGGTAGAGGGACCCAGTCGTATGCTGTGCGAAACTTTTCTGTTCTTGCATCATTGCACCATTTGCGCGCCCAGCTCCAGGGTGAGTTTCTCGAGGCGGGCCTGAAAGGAAATGTTAACGTGGCGGAGCCGGTCAGTGGCCAAGATAACCTGACTAGCGGCCAACAGCTTTGGTAGGTCAAAACGGCCACGGGCCTGCTGGTAAAAGTCCGCCAAGTCGGGGAAATAAAGGCGGTCATCGGGCAGCTGCTGAAAAACGAGGATGTCTCGAATCAGCTGCTGGATCCAGTTTAGGGCCAGGCGCTGCTGCCCCGGTGTGGTAAAAGTTGGCACCAACTGGGTGGCTACCTGGGCAAAGGCCCGCTGGTCATCAAGCAGGGCTAATTTAAACCACTGGACCAGGGCCTGCTTGGCCCCGGCCTCTTCCTCGCTGTCCCACTCCCCTTCCAACCGGCGGTCCTCATCGAGGTTGACTGGTTGGAGGTGAACCACCTGGGCCCGGGAGCGGATTGTTGGCAGAATTTCGGTTAAGTTCGGGGCCAGCATGAGGATTAACTGGGGGCCGGCCGGTTCCTCGATGAATTTCAGGAGGGCGTTGGCCGCCGCGGTGGTCAGGTTTTGGGCCTGGTCAATAATAAAGACCTTCCGGTCCGCTTCTAGGGCCGTGGTGGTAAAGGCCGTCGTTAAGAGGCGGATTTGTCCAATCTTAATGGTGCCGCCTGGCTTTTCACTGGCAACAACCTGCAGGTCGGGATGGTCATCCTCGGCTACCCGGACCTCGTTGCGCTGGTCAGGACCGAGGACCCGCCAGGCCAGATAACGCGAAAAGGCCAGCTTTTCAGGCTGGCCGGGACCAACTAAGAGGTAAAGGTGACTGAGACGGTCCTGGTCAATCAGGTCGTCAAAGTGCGCCACCTCGGTCGGATAAGCTGTCTTTGCTTGTTCAATAAAATCGGCTGGCATTAGAATTGATAGAAATCATCAATTTCCTGAGTAAAGACCGTAGCGCCCCCAACTTCAACTTCAACTGGGAAGGCACCGGCATGGTCGCCACCACCATCAAGACCGATTGGTGGGACCATGAACTGCTTACGCTTTTGCGAAACCTCTTTGATGATATCGAGAACCTCTTGGACCCGGTCATCTTCAATGGCCAAAATAAAGGTGGTGTTCCCTGAACGCAGGAAACCACCGGAAGTGCTCAGACGGGTAGCCCGAATGTTGGCCTTTACCCAGGCGTTACTAAGCTTGGTTGCGTCTTTGTCTTGTACAATCGCGGTCAATAATTTCATGGCTATTTCCTCCAAGCTGCTAGGACTGCCCGGACATCATCAACGACTTGGGGCAGCGGTTGACTAGCATCGATTATTTTTATTCTATCAGAAAACTGCTCTTGCAGGGTCAAATATGTGTCACGAACCCGCTCGTGGAAGGCTAAATCTTCCTTGTCGAGTCGGTCAATCTTGTCCCCCCGCTGTGACATAATCCGTTCTAAGCCCAATTCAACTGGCAGGTCTAAGTACAGGGTCAAGTCGGGCATCAAGCCCTGGGTCGCGTAGTGATTAAGCTGGTAAATCTGATCAACACCAAATTGACGACCACCACCCTGATAAGCCAAGGAGCTGTCTAAATAGCGGTCCGAGATGACGGCCTGACCAGCCTTTAAGGCTGGCAAGACCGTGGCGGTTAGGTGCTGGCGCCGGGCTGCCGCAAAGAGATAGGCCTCCGTCCAGGGGTCCATCCCCTGGCTGTCATCAGTCTGTAGCAGCTGACGGATACCTTCGGCGATGGGCGTGCCACCGGGTTCCCGGGTTACCAAAAACTGACCGTTAAAGTACTGGTCAAAATCCGGGGTCAGGCCTTCAATCACCGTACTTTTACCGGCCCCCTCCGGTCCTTCAAATGTAATAAATGGGGCGCTTACCATGCCTTTTCTCTTTTCTACTTAGTCAATTTGGCCGTTGTAATAGTGCATACTGTTGCGGGTGTGACGGTGGCGGGCTTCCCGGTACAGGTAACCGTACTTAGCCCGTTTTAGGGCCGTTTGGGCTTCCACCCAGTGGCCGTTGACCCGGCTATCGACCAGGGCTACTTGGGAATGACGGGCTGCATCCCAGTCGCGCTTGACCCGCTCGATTTGGTAAAGCAGGCGCTGGTCATATTCTTCTTTTAGGTTAGTTGGCTTTTTCTTATTATTAAACATCACAGTTCAGTCCGTCCTTCCACTGCACGAATCAGGGTTAGCTGGTCAGCATAATCAATGTCTGAACCCACCGAAAGGCCGTGGGCCAGGCGGGTTACCTTAATGCCGGCGGGCTTGAGCAGGCGGCTGATGTACATGGCCGTCGCCTCCCCATCCGCATTGGCATTGGTGCCGACAATGACTTCTTTAATCTGGTCATTGGTCGACAGGCGCCGAATCAGACTGGGCAGGTTAATATCTTCCGGTCCGGTCCCGGCACTAGGCGAAATCACGCCGTTTAAGACATGGTAGAGCCCGTGGTAGTCATGGGTGTTTTCCATGGCCATCACATCGCGGGCATTTTGTACCACAAAGACCGTCGACTGGTCCCGGGATGGATCCGTACAAATCACACAGGGATTCTGGTCCCGGTCGGTAATGTTCCCGCAGATTTCACAGACGGTAATGTCGGCCTTGGCCGCAGTGAGGGCCTTGGCGAAGTTGGCCACGTCCTGCTCGCCCATTCCCAAGGTATAAAAGGCCAGGCGGCTGGCAGTTTTAGCGCCGATGCCGGGTAACTTGGCATAACTGTCAATCAAGCGGGCAATCGGTTCGGGATATTGCATACTTAGGATTCTCCTGACTGCTCATCGACCACGTGGACCAGGTCGGCCCCAAACATTTCCTGGGCCGCCCGGACCGTCTGGCTGTCATCAGCTTGGGCTGAGGCCGGGGCCACGTTTTCACTGGCCGGGTCGGTCGCGGGCTGACTGGCCACCGTGACGGGACTGAGCGTATTTAAGGCCGGGTACTCCCCCTGGCCATTTTTGAGTTGATGGACAAAGTCACTGCGGAACTGGTGCCACTGGTCAGCTGAAATCATCACGATTTCGCTGGGCAAACCTTGCTGGTTTAGCCGCTGCTGCAGTTGAGCCTGCAAGGTGCCATCCTGGAGGGCCTGTTCTAAGAGGGCTGGATAGTCAAAGGCCAGGACCAGCGATGCTGGACTAGCCGCAACTGGCTTGGCGGTCTTTAACAGGGCCTGGTAGTTAATGTCCATATCCGCTGGCAAATCCGACCACTGTTGCTGCAACTCGGTTAGCGTTGCCCGGTTAGCCCGTGACAAAACGGCATAAACCGCATCCTGGCCGGTATAAACTGGTTCGGTCTTGGCTTGAGTAGGCGCCGCTGATGGAGCTGGCTGAGCCGGTGTTGACTGCTGGCTTGCCGCCGGCGTGGGTTCAGCCGAGGCCGGCTCAGCGGGTGCATTCTCAGGACTAGCGGCAGCTGGCTGCTCAGACTGAACTTGGCTGGCACTGTTTGAAGCCTGACTGTCAGCCGCTGGGGCTGGCGCTGGCTGATTAGCGGGCTCCATTGTCGTCGAAGCGGCTACGCTCGTGGACGTTTGCTCACTAGCAGGCTGATCTGCCTCAACCGGCGCTGATGGCTGCTGAGCCTGACTAGCCTGAGGCTTAGGTGCCTGGTCCTGCCAGTTGTGGGTCGTGACTGGTTGACTGGTTGCCGCTCCAGCCTTTTCGGGCTGACTAGCTTCATTACCAGCAGTACCCGTCTGGGAGAGTTTCACCGTCAGCAATTCCAAGTAAACGTCGCCCTGCAAGGACTGGTTAATCTGGGCCTGAATATCATCTAGGGCCACCATCATCGCCTCTAACCGATTCTGACCGATGGCCTGGTTTAGCCGTTCTAGGTCAGCCTGGTCGGTCGCCGTGGTCACTAAATCAGGGGCCAGGCGGACAATTAAGATATCACGCAAGAGGGCCATCAAATCCGCCAGGAAACGGCTGGCATCCTTACCGCTGGCCAAGAGTTCATCCAGGGTTTTTAGGGCTGCGGCGGTATCCCCCTGGCTAACCTGGTCAAGATAGGTCACCAATTGACCGGTGGCGACTGAGCCAGTCACCGCCAGGGCATTATCGGTACTGACCAAATCAGGACCAAAGGCAACAACCTGATCCAGGATTGAGAGGGCGTCACGGAGACCACCTTCCGCTGCGCGGGCAATTACCGCCAGGGCCTGGTCTTCGAAGGCAATTTTCTGGTCATTTAGGATATCGGCCAGGTGCTTTTGAATCGCTTCGTCGCTAATGCGCTTGAATTCAAAACGCTGAGTCCGAGACAAAATCGTGGCTGGCAATTTCTGCGGCTCAGTGGTGGCCAGGATGAACTTTACCCGGGCCGGTGGTTCTTCCAAGGTCTTCAACAGGGCGTTAAAGGCCCCCGTCGATAGCATGTGGACCTCATCGATAATGTAGACCTTATACTCGGCCTCGATTGGGGCATAGTTGGCGCTGTCACGGATGTTACGAATCTCATCGACCCCGTTATTGGAGGCGGCATCAATTTCGATGATATCAGGAATCTGACCATCCGGTACTTCGGGGCTAATACCGTTAATTTCACGAGCAAAAATCTTGGCCGCTGAAGTTTTACCAGTCCCCCGCGGTCCGCTAAAGAGGTAGGCGTGGCCAGTCTGGTGATTTTTCACCGCATTTTTCAGGGTCTGGGTGATGACGGTCTGGCCGACCATGTCGTCAAAGGTCTTTGGCCGGTATACCCGGTATAGTGCTTGATAGGCCAATCATCCCACCTCCTTTAGCAAAAAAGCCGCCCGTAAGGCGACCTTGCAAACTCGTTATGTACACAAGCACAGCTTCAAACATCCTTAGAGCTGCTACATTCCTGTCCTGACTCGGTTCGGAAGCTAAGGCTTGCCTGCATTAATATTATAGCGAACTTACCCTATATAGGCAAATTGGTCCCCGGTTTTTAGGCCTATTTAACTGGGGAATTATCATCGTCGTCGGCAGCCAGTTTAGCCGCCTTGGCTGCCTTACGGGCGGCCCGAATCTGGCGGAAAAAGTCCTGTAAAAGGGCACCACTTTCTTCAGCAGCCACCCCACTGACGACTTGAACCTGGTGATTTAAGCGCTGGTCTGCTAGTAATTGGTACAGGGAGACAGTAGCCCCCGCCTTGGGGTCAACCGCGCCAAAGTAAACCGCTGGAATCCGGGCGTTAATAATGGCGCCCGCACACATGATGCAGGGTTCTAAAGTCACAAAGAGAGCGGTATTTTCCAGGCGCCAGGAACCCAGGGCCCGGTTAGCGGCCTCAATGGCCAAGATTTCAGCATGGGCGGTGGCTAACTGATCAGTTTCCCGCAGGTTATGCCCTCGGGCAATCACCTGATTGTTATAAACAACCACGGCCCCAATTGGGACCTCGCCCAGTTCACCGGCCCGGCGGGCCTCAACGAGGGCTTCGTCCATAAAGGCCTGCACCTGGTCGGCGCTAAATTCAGGAATCTGTGCCATTGACACTCTCCAAAACGTAATATCCCTTGTGCTTGGCCAGGGTGGTCACGTTACCAAAGGCCGCGGCCAGATTCTTCTGGGCCGAGGGCGCCCCCTGCTTTTTTTGGATAACGGCTACCAGGCGGCCGCCGGGCACGAGGTGCTGGCGCGCTTCCTGGAGCATGGCCGTTACCACCGGCTTACCCGCCCGAATCGGTGGGTTAACCGCAATTAGGGCATACTTGTCACTGACCTGGTCGTAAATATCAGACTGGAAGATATGGACTCGGCCAGCCACTCCGTTCTTTTCAGCGTTTTCCAGGGCCAAAGCCAGGGCCCGCTGGTTAACATCAACCATGTCGATGGGCCGCTGCCAGGCTTTCGCTAAGGCAATACCCACTGGGCCGTAACCGGTGCCCAAGTCCAGAACTGGACCAGCCGGCAGGTCGGCTAACTCAGCTAAGGCATTTAACATGGTCACCGTGCCAAAGTCGACCCGGTGCTTGGAAAAGACCCCGGTGTCGGTAACAAAGTGCAAGTTATGCCCCAGCAGCTCAAAGTCAAAATCCTGGTAGTGGTGCTCAGCACTGGGGTCAGCCGTAAAGTACTGCTGACCGCTAATTTTTTCGCTCATCCTTTGACCTTCCCATCGCCTGCTAACCATTTGTCGGGGTAAATATACCATACTCCCGGACACAAAAAAAGAAGCGCCGCAGCGCTTCTTTTAAAGATGAATGGATCACTTCAAAGTAACTGAGGCACCAGTCTCTTCCAAGGCATCCTTCAATTCGTTAGCTTCTGCTTCAGGAAGGGCTTCCTTGATGATTGATGGCGCACCATCAACCAAGTCCTTAGCTTCCTTCAAGCCCAAACCAGTAGCTTCACGGACAGCCTTGATGACCTTAACCTTAGCAGTACCTGCTGAAGTCAATTCGACATCAAAGTCGCTCTTAGCAGCAGCGCCACCATCGGCACCGGCACCACCAGCAGCAACTGGGGCTGCAGCTGAAACATCAAATTCTTCTTCGATAGCTGAAACCAAGTCAGCCAAGTCCAAGATGGTTGCATCCTTCAATGATGCAATAATCGCGTCTTTATCAAAAGCCATGATTAAATTCCTCCAAATATTAGTGTGTAATGGGGTTCTAAAATATTAAAGTGCTTATTCAGCAGCAGGAGCTGCTTCGCCTTCGGCTTCCTTCTTTTCCTGCAAGGCCTTAACCGCATAGGCAAAGGTCCGGATAGGATACTGGAACTCGGCCATCAACTGGCCAAGCAAACCGTCGTATGAAGGGAGGGAAGCGTACTTGTCGATGTCTTCGATGCTAGCTACGCTACCATCAACCACACCACCCTTGATTTCCAAAGTGTCGTTTTCATCGGCGAACTTCTTCAAAATCCGGGCTGGGGCCACGGCGTCTTCCTTAGAGAAGGCGACCGCTGAAGGTCCCACAAACAAGTCGTTCAACTCAGCGTAACCGGCCTTTTCAGCAGCACGTACCAGGATCTTGTTCTTAATAACTTCCAACAAAACCCCTTCGGCACGCAACTGGTGACGTAGGTCAGTAGATTCAGCAACAGTCAAACCACGAACGTTTACGACCACAGCTGATGTGGCGTCCTTGAACTGGTCGGCAACTTCATCAACTTTTTGGGCCTTAATCGCAATCGCTTGTTCACTCATAATCGTGTTGCTCCTTTCTCAATATTTTTTGCAAAAGAAATCCCGCATGCCAGTAAGACACACGGGTAAAGTTAGTTTCAACTTCCTCGGCAGGAGATTAAGGCGCAAGCGCCACCTGAGTCTTAGGCAAAATAGATTCAATTACTTTTTAAAGTTTAACAGGGTCAAAGACCGCTGTCAATTAAAGGGTGTTTAAGTCCAACTTAACTGATGGGCTCATGGTTGCTGAAACAGCAACGTTGTCCACGTAAGTTCCCTTAACAGCAGCTGGGCGAGCCTTAACGATTGTGTTAGCAATCGTCTTGATGTTCTCAGCCAACTTGCCATTGTCAAAGGATACGCGACCAACCGTAACCGAAACGTTACCGTCACGGTCAGTCCGGTAGGTCACCTGACCACCCTTGGCGTCAGAAACGGCCTTGGCAACATCCATGGTAACCGTACCAGTCTTAGGGTTAGGCATCAGACCCTTAGGTCCCAGTGCCCGACCAACCCGGCCGACCTGGGCCATCATGTCAGGGGTTGCGATGGCAACGTCAAAGTCCAACCAACCGTCTTGAATGCGCTGAACCAAGTCAGCAGCACCAACAACGTCGGCCCCAGCGGCTTCGGCTTCCTTAGCCTTGTCACCCTGGGCAAAGACAACAACAGTCTTGTCCTTACCGCTACCGTTAGGCAGCACTACGGCACCACGCAACTGTTGGTCAGCCTGACGCGTATCAACATTCAAGTTAAAGGCCAATTCAACGGAACCGTCAAAGTTGGTATAACTCAAATCCTTCAACAAAGCGACTGCGTCGTCTAAGGCGTATGCCTTTTCAGCATCAACCTTAGCCGCAGCTTCTAAATACTTCTTACCGTGCTTCTTAGTCATTATTCTGCGTCCTCCTTGATTGCTGTACCATCAACAGTCAAGTCAACACCATCAACGGTCACACCCATTGAACGGGCAGTTCCCTCAATCATCCGCATAGCGGCAGTGATGTCGTTGGCGTTCAAATCGGCCATCTTGTTTTCCGCAATGGCACGGATTTGATCAAGGGTCACGTTACCGACCTTCTTGATGTTAGGTTCACCAGAACCCTTACCGACAATCTTACGCAATTGGTCGGCAGCAGGTGGGGTCTTCGTTACGAATTCGAATGAACGATCATCGAAAACGGAGATTTCCACAGGAATCATTGATCCTGCCTGATCGGCAGTCCGCGCATTAAATTCCTTAGTAAATTGCGCGATGTTAATACCGGCCTGACCCAAGGCAGGTCCAACTGGTGGAGCTGGGGTTGCTTTGGCGGCGGCAATCTGTAGCTTAACTACATTGACAACTTTTTTAGCCACGATTATTTCCTCCTCGTGTTGTGGTAAGGCGCAGCTTGAGTGCTGCTTCCACGTACGTCTATGACATACCAGACCATTTTACCAAAATAGCTGGCGATATTCAACTATTGTTAGTAGGTAATGCTGGTGTCGACGTCGTTAAAGTCCAATTCAGTAGGGGTTTCCCGACCAAAGACCTCAACAGTGGCCTGCAGGCTTTGCTTTTCGGGATCGATGGCAGTCACCACCCCTTCCATGCCGTTGAAAGGTCCGTTGATAATCTTAATGGTCTGGCCAACCTCAACATCCAGGTCAACCTTTTCCTGGGTAACCATGCCCATCCGCTTCATCAGCAGGTCGGCTTCTTCTGGCAGGAGGGAGTTAGGCTTAGAACCGGCACCGTGTGAGCCCAAGAAACCAGTAACACCGGGGGTGTTACGGACAACGTACCAGGCCTCATCGGTCATGTTGCCGTCCTGGGGAGTGGCCATCTCAACGAGGACATAACCAGGGAAGTCGTTTTCAACCGTCTTTTTCACTTCACCGTCTTGGACCACGGAAACTTCCTGTTCAGGGACCAGGACCCGGAAAATCTGCTCGGTCATCCCCATCGTCTGAGTCCGTGACTCCAAGTTCGCCTTAACCTTGTGCTCATAACCTGAATAAGTGTGAACCACAAACCAGGCTTTTTCGATTTCTTCTGCCATATCAACTAGCACCCCAGGGTGCAAACCTCCTTAACTTTTTGCAAACTAAAAAGGGCCCACAAGTGCGCCCTCGACTAAAGTCAGTATACAACAAACAAGCTTAGTGTGCCAGGAGGAAGTTGACAATCTGCTGCAAAATCCAGTCTGAACCACCAATGATAATGGCAAAGATAATTGATACGGCAATCACGGCCACCGTCTCACGCGATGTCTGCTGAGGCGTGAGCCAGGTAACCTTCTTCATTTCAGCCGCTACATTTTTAAAATACGTAATCATATGGCTCCCAAACCTCACTTAGTCTGCTGGTGCAGGGTGTGTTTCCCACAGTGCGGACAAAATTTTTTAACTGCTAGGCGGGTAGTGCGTTCACGAGGTAAGGTCACGGTATAATTCCGCGATCCGCATACCGTGCAGGCTAATGATCCCTTTTGACTAGGCACAATAACCACCTCCACTTCGCCCAATATCATAACAAAAAGCACATGGGAATTCAAATGACCCCATAGACCGCCTTTTTAAAGCGGTACTGCATCTGGTCAAAGCGCCGGTCGGCCCTGGTTCTACGCTCTAAAGCCTGGCTGCCCAGTAACTGACTGACCACCCGGCGAAAGTCCCCGCTCTGGGAAAGCTGGACCTGACTGAGGCTATCGCGCAGCACGGTGATACTTTCTGGATTAAATTGGTCAGTGCCGAGTTCAAAGAGCTCAAAGTCACCGTTATCCTGGGAGTACAGGTTCTGGTAGAACTGACTCTTAGCACTGTAGTGCTGGCGGATAATGTCAGTCGCCCGGTTGTTTAAGGCGGTCATGAAATAAGTCGAAAACTTGGCTTTTTGGCGGCTGACATCGTAACGGGCCACGGATTTTAACAGGACTTCCAACCCTTCGGCGTACCACTCGTCTAAGGTCAGCTGACTGCTAACCTTGCGGTGGTGGACTTGATAAATCAGACCCTTTAAGTGCCAAATTAGGACTGGGTAGGCACATTCGTGGCCGTGTTGAGCCGCAATCACGGCCGGCTGTAAACGATCTTGCATAATTCACCCCCACCAGTGGCTAGGAGCCACTGGTTTTTATTTTATAAGGGGTGTCGTGAGTTATAGCCTTGATACATTAACAAAGAAGCGGCCACGCTGGCGTTCAGACTCTGGACGGTCCCGACCATAGGAATGGTGAGCATGCCATCCACCCGCTTTTTAAGCAGGGGCGAGATACCACGCCCTTCATTCCCGATAATCACTGCCACCGGACCACGGGCGTCAAAGCGGCGGTAGTCCTCGCCATTGACGTCGGTCCCAAAAATCCAAAGACCGCGCTCCTTTAGGTCAGCGACCAGGTTGGCCAGATTAGTCACCCGGGCGACCGGCACGGTTTCAATGGCACCGGTCGAGGTTTTCGCAACCGTGGCCGTGAGTTGGACAGCCCGGCGCTTTGGAATAATGACTCCGTTGACCCCGGCCGCATCCGCCGTTCGCAGGATTGAACCTAGGTTATGCGGATCTTCAATCCCATCCAAGATGAGGAAGAAGGGGGCATCCCCCTTGGCTGCCGCCTGGGCAAACAGGTCGTCTACGCTAGCATAATCAAAGGAAGCAATGCTCAGCACTACGCCCTGGTGGTTACCACCGTCTGCCAGCTCATCTAACTTAGCCTTGGGTGCTTCTTGGACCACCAAGCCGCGCTTTTTAGCCAGCTGGATGACCTGGTTCCGGACCTTGTCGTTTAGGCCCTGCTGCAGCCAGACCTTGTTCAAGCTCTGGTCACTCTGTAAGGCGGCCACACTGGCGTGGTGTCCGTAAATAAAATCATCGTGACTACTCTGCTTAGCCATGCTTTACCCTCTCGTGTTCCACTTGGTCATAAATCCAATCCATCAAGGTCCTAATCCGGTCGAGCTGACCTGACAGGTAGAGATAACCAAACATGGCTTCGACCCCGGTTGAAATCCGGTAGGTCACCACGTCAGTGTTCTTGGCCTTGGTGTGGGACTTGGCGTTCCGCCCCCGTTTAAAATAGTGCATTTCCTCGTCGGTTAAAATCTGATCATCAACCATCAGCTGGTAGATACCAGCGTGGGCCTTGGCCGAAACATAGCGCCGGCTGTGGCGCTGCAGGTCGTTAACCTTGGTCAGTCCTAAGCCCAGTAAGTGCTTGCGGACAGCTACTTCGTAAATGGCATCACCGATATAAGCCAGCGACAACCCGTTCATTTGTTCATAGTTTAAATCTGGCATCCTGCCCTCAATTGAATTATTTTGCACGTGCCAACTTTCCTCCTATGAACATGTTCATTCTATAAAAGCGCATGAAATGGCGGAAGGCCTGGGGCACAGACAAATAGAAAAGCGGCATAACTACTGCTGGTCGGCATCGTCACCTTGACGGCGAAAGGCCCACCAACGAACCGCCCAGGACAGGGTAAAACTTACCACTGTCGCCAAGATTAAGTAGAAAGACAGGCCAGCCGCATGAATCGGCGGCCACAAAACCATGGCCAGGACAAAGATAACCAGGGACCCAAATAAGGCCTGGCCCCACTGGCGCCAGGAGGTCACCTGGTACTGGAAGCGGGGTTGGTTTTTAGGAAAGGCGACGTAGCCCAGCTGCTCACCGATTGGTGAGGCGGCCAGTAGGTAATAAATCAAC
Organism: Lactobacillaceae bacterium L1_55_11; assembly: GCA_029433155.1. Taxonomy (GTDB): domain Bacteria; phylum Bacillota; class Bacilli; order Lactobacillales; family Lactobacillaceae; genus ESL0723. The sequence goes on along the minus strand of JAQYTT010000002.1, from coordinate 90,355 downwards.
AGGGCGTAGTCGAAGCGGTTCGGTGAGGTTGGATGACTATTTTCAGTTAGCCGGGTTAGCAAGGCTAGGATTAGTAGGAGAGTAACGGCAATCACAATGGCCTGCGCCTGCCAGCGCTTAAGCCGTTTAATCCAGCCAATCCACTCAATTTTTAGCTCTTGCATGTCCTTCACCCCACCTTTGTTCAGCTGTTAGTCTACCATCATTTAAAAATTTGAACAAACAAAAAAAGCGCCAACCCGTATGGGTTAGCACTTTTTTATGAGCTTACTCTTCTTCGTTATCCAAAGTTTGGGCAACTTCGTCTAACTTAGGAATGGCAGCCGTTTCTTCCTCGGGGTTAGCAACAACTTCGCCAACCACCTTTGGCTTGATGTGACGGTATTCGGCCATACCAGTTCCGGCAGGAATAATCTTTCCGATGATAACGTTTTCCTTCAAACCAATCAAAGGATCGTTCTTGCCGCGGATAGCCGCATCGGTCAGCACGCGCGTCGTTTCCTGGAAGGAAGCGGCGGACAGGAAGGAATTAGTTTCCAGAGCGGCCTTGGTGATACCAAGCAGCACTGGCCGAGCCGTAGCCGGCACCTTACCAGCAAAGAGGGCTGGTTCGTTGGCCCGCTTAAAGTCAGCGATGTCCATCAGGTTACCAGGCAAGAGATCCGTGTCACCAGGATCCATAATCCGTACCTTACGCAGCATCTGACGAATCATAACTTCGATGTGCTTATCGGAAACTTCAATACCCTGCAAACGGTAGACCTTCTGAATTTCGGTCAACATGTAAGTTTCAGTCGTCAGGGTGTCGGTAACTGCCAACAACTCCTTAGGATCGATTGGTCCTTCGTTGATGGCTTCACCACGCTTGATGGCATCACCCTCACCAAAGCGCATCCGCGCTGTCAGTGGCAGGGTGTAAGTCCGCGTGTCGGTGTCGCCTTCGATAGTGACACTCTTAGTCCGTTCAGCTGGGTTTTCTTCGATGGCGGTAATCTTTCCGGTCACCTCTGAAATCTCAGCACGTCCCTTAGGAATCCGGGCTTCCACGATTTCCTGCACACGAGGGAGTCCCTGGGTAATATCGTTACCACCGGCAACACCACCCGTGTGGAAGTTACGCATGGTCAGCTGGGTACCAGGCTCTCCGATTGACTGGGCAGCCACAGTTCCAACTGCCTCACCAACTTCGACCTCTTCACCAGTAGCCAGGTTACGACCGTAATCCAAGACCGAAACCCCGTGCTCGGTCGTTGAAGTGAAGACCGAACGAATTGTGACTTCTTCAATACTGGCATTGACGATGCGGCGGGCAGCCTCTTCATCAATCATTTCGTTGCGGGCCACAATCTTTTCACCAGTTTCAGGATCCAAAATCGACTTCATGGCATAACGACCAACAATTCGGTCATAAAGTGGCTCAACAACTGAGGTACCATCCATGATGGCGCGCACAGCAACACCACGGTCAGAACCGTTATCAAACTCACGCACGATAACATCCTGGGCCACATCAACCAGACGACGGGTCAGGTAACCTGAGTTGGCCGTCTTCAAGGCCGTATCCGACATTCCCTTCCGGGCACCGTGGGTTGAAATAAACATTTCCATCACGGTCAGACCATCACGGAAGTTTGACGTAACTGGCAGTTCGATAATCTTACCACCAGGTCCGGCCATCAGACCACGCATACCAGCCAACTGGACGAAGTTCGAGATGTTTCCTCGAGCACCTGAGTCCTGCATCATAAAGATTGGGTTGGTAGGGTCAAACGAGTCAATCAGCTCGTCTTGGATGGTGTCCTTAGCCTTACTCCAGATATCGATAACCCGCTGGTAACGCTCGGCATCGGTAATCAGACCACGACGGAACTGCTTAGTAACCGTCGCAACCTGCTGGTGGGCATCGGCCAGGATATCTGGCTTATCAGCCAATTCAGTAACATCGGTCATGGCCACCGTCAAACCAGAACGGGTTGAGATGTCATAACCCAGGTCCTTCATCCGATCCAAGAGCAGGGAAGTTTCGGTCACCTTGTAACGCTTATAAACTTCGGCGATGATATCGGACAAGAAGCCCTTCTTAAATGGGGCCACAATTGGGTGGTCATCTAAGAAATCATGGATGTTTTCACCCTTTTCAATGAAGAAGTCGTCTGAAACGCCCTTAAAGTTGGCGTCAGAAGGTTCATTAATGTAAGGGAAGTCAGTTGGCAAAATTTCGTTGAAGAGCAACTTACCAACTGAGGTAACCATAATCTTGCCACGCTGTTCCTCAGTGAAAGGCTTATCAGCGGGGAAAGAAGAGGTCTGGATACCAACGCGAGTGTGGAAGTGGACAATCTTGTTTTCGTAGGCCAGTCGTGCTTCGTCAACTGAACTAAAGATCATCCCTTCACCTTCACGGCCGGTTTCTTCAGTAGTCAGGTAGTAGTTACCGATAACCATATCCTGAGATGGGGCCACGATTGGCTTTCCATCCTTAGGGGCCAGGATGTGGCCAGCGGCCAGCATCAGCAAGCGGGCTTCGGCCTGAGCTTCATCAGACAAAGGCACGTGGATGGCCATTTGGTCACCATCGAAGTCGGCGTTATAGGCCTCGGTAACCAATGGGTGCAAACGCATAGCCTTACCAGAAACTAGGACAGGCTCGAAGGCCTGGATTCCCAGACGGTGCAAGGTAGGTGCGCGGTTAAGGAGCACTGGGTGTTCCTTGATTACGTCTTCCAAGACATCCATGACGTCTTCATCAGCGCGATCAATCTTGCGCTTAGCTGACTTAACGTTGCCAGCAAGCTTACGCTTAGTCAATTCCTTCATGATGAAGGGACGGAAAAGCTCGATGGCCATTGGCCGTGGCAGTCCCATCTGGTTCATCTTCAAGAATGGTCCAACATCGATAACCGAACGACCTGAGTAATCAACACGCTTACCCAGCAGGTTCTGACGGAACCGGCCCTGCTTTCCCTTCAACATGTGGGAAAGGGACTTCAATGGGCGGTTACCAGGACCAGCAACTGGACGGCCACGACGACCGTTATCCATCAAGGCATCGACGGCTTCTTGGAGCATCCGCTTTTCGTTTTGGACGATGATGCCAGGGGCATTCAAGTCAAATAAACGCTTCAACCGGTTGTTACGGTTGATAACACGGCGGTACAAGTCGTTCAAATCAGAAGTGGCAAAACGGCCACCTTCCAACTGAACCATTGGCCGCAAGTCAGGTGGGATAACTGGAATAACTTCCATAACCATCCATTCTGGCTTGTTGTCAGACTGCAAGAAGGCTTCGATGATGTCCAAACGGCGGACCGCCCGGACCCGCTTTTGACCGGTAGCTTCCTGGAGCTCTTCTTTCAGGGCTTCAGCTTCAGCTGCCAAATCAACGTCGGCCAGGAGTTCCTTAACCGCTTCGGCACCCATGCCAGCCTTAAAGCCAGCACCGTATTCCTTCTTATACTGGCGGTACTCACGTTCCGTCAGCAGTTGCTTCTTTTCTACGGGTGCATCCCCAGGATCGACAACCACGTAGGAGGCGAAGTAGATTACCTCTTCGAGGGAACGGGGGCTCATGTCCAAGACCAAGCCCATCCGCGAAGGGATGCCCTTAAAGTACCAAATGTGGGTAACGGGTGCAGCCAGCTCAATGTGGCCCATCCGCTCACGCCGGACCTTGGATGAAGTTACCTCAACACCACAGCGGTCACAGACAATTCCCTTATAACGAATCCGCTTGTACTTACCACAGGCACATTCGTAGTCCTTGGTAGGTCCAAAGATTCGTTCATCAAACAAGCCGTCTTTTTCAGGCTTGAGCGTTCGATAGTTAATCGTTTCTGGCTTCTTAACTTCCCCATGAGACCAGTCATGAATCTTATCGGGAGAGGCCAGACCGATTTGCATGCTTTCGAACTTGTTAACATCGATTGCCATCTATTCGGTCACCTTTCTATGTGTTTATTGTTCTTCATCCGCACCAGTCATCGATGGGTCCGGCGTGTCGACCTTAGTAAAGGCGGCCTTAACTTCGTCGTCTTCCTTATTAAGAAGGTCTGGGTTAGTCTTAGCCAACTTTTCCAAGGCATCGACTGGCAAAACAGAGTCATCTTCGTCCATCTGACGGAGTTGAACAGCTTCACCTTCGTTATCCAGCACGCGCATGTCCAAACCAAGGGCCTGCAGTTCCTTAACCAGCACGCGGAATGACTCCGGTACACCTGGCTTAGGGATTGCTTCACCCTTAATGATTGATTCGTAGACCTTAACACGGCCAGCGACATCATCGGACTTGTAGGTCAGGATTTCTTGCAAAGTGTAAGCGGCACCGTAAGCTTCCAGGGCCCAAACTTCCATTTCACCGAAACGCTGTCCACCGAACTGAGCTTTACCACCCAGTGGCTGCTGAGTAACCAGTGAGTAAGGTCCGATTGAACGGGCGTGAATCTTATCATCAACCATGTGGGCCAGCTTCATGTAGTGCATCACCCCAACGGCGACACGCTTATCAAAGGCTTCACCCGTCCGGCCATCATAGACCACGGACTTACCATCGGCTGGCAGACCAGCTTCGGCCAGGGCTTCTTCGATTTCATCATCGGAAGCACCATCAAAGACTGGTGAAGCCACGTGGATACCCAACTTCTTAGCAGCAAAGCCAAGGTGGAGCTCCAAAACCTGTCCGATATTCATACGGGAAGGCACACCCATGGGTGACAGCAGGATATCAATTGGCGTTCCATCAGGCATGTATGGCATGTCTTCTTCAGGAACCACCACTGAAACCGTACCCTTGTTTCCGTGACGACCGGCCATCTTATCACCGACCTGGATCTTACGCTTCTGGGCGATGTAGACCCGGACCATCTTGTTGACACCAGGGGCAAGTTCATCACCATTTTCAGGAGTGTAAATCCGAACGGATTGAACGACTCCGCCGCCACCGTGTGGCACCTTCAAAGAGGTATCGCGGACTTCGCGGGCCTTCTCACCAAAGATAGCGTGCAAAAGGCGTTCTTCGGCTGAGAGGTCGGTAACACCCTTAGGGGTCACCTTACCAACCAAGATATCGCCATCGTGGACCTCAGCTCCAACGCGGATAATACCGTTTTCATCCAAGTCCCGGAGCTGTTCTTCACCGGTATTAGGAATTTCACGGGTAATTTCTTCCGGTCCTAATTTAGTATCACGGGCCTCAGAATCGTATTCTTCAATGTGAATTGACGTATAAACGTCTTCACGAACCAGACGCTCGTTTAGGATGATGGCATCCTCGAAGTTATAACCCTGCCAGGTCATAAAGGCGATGGTTGGGTTTTGTCCCAGAGCCAGTTCGCCCAATTCCATGGAAGGACCATCAGCCAAAACTTCGTCGGCTTCAACCTGTTCACCAACCTTAACGATTGGCTTTTGGTTATAGTTCTTACCACCGTTAGAACGGCGGAACTTCATCAAATCATAAGTGTCGAGTTGACCGTCTTCACGGCGTACCCGGATCTGCTTAGCATCAACGTACTCAACTTCACCAGCGGCACTCGAAATCACAGCGGCACCAGAATCGTGGGCCGCCTTATATTCGACACCAGTACCCACGATTGGGGCGTGGGGGTCAAGCAAAGGCACGGCCTGACGCTGCATGTTGGCACCCATCAGGGCCCGGTTGGAATCATCGTTTTCCAAGAAAGGAATTACTGAAGTTCCAACTGAGACCACCTGCTTAGGCGAAACATCGACATAGTCAATCTTTTCGACAGGCGTCTCGATGTTTTCCTCACCAAAACGGGCCATGGCGGTTTCGTGCACGAAGCTACCATCGTCTTCCAGCTCGGTGTTGGCCTGGGCGACGATGTAGTTATCTTCTTCATCGGCCGTCAGGTAGTCGATTCGGTCAGTAACCTTGTGCGTACCCCAGTCAACCCGCCGGTATGGCGTTTCGATAAAGCCGTACTTGTTAATCCGACCGTAAGTAGCCAGGGAGTTAATCAGACCGATGTTAGGACCTTCGGGCGTCTCGATTGGGTCAATTCGACCATAGTGGGTGTAGTGCACATCACGCACTTCAACGCCGGCCCGGTCACGGGTCAAACCACCAGGTCCAAGGGCTGACAGACGGCGCTTGTGGTTCATTTCACCCAAGGGGTTAGTCTGATCCATGAACTGGGACAGCTGAGAAGAACCAAAGAATTCCTTAACAGCCGCCACAACTGGCCGAATGTTAATCAGCTGTTGTGGGGTAACCGTGTTGGCGTCCTGGATTGACATCCGCTCACGAACGACACGTTCCATCCGGGTCAAACCAATCCGGAACTGGTTTTGCAGGAGTTCACCCACAGAACGAATCCGACGGTTTCCCAGGTGATCGATATCATCAACCTGACCAACGCCTTCTTGTAGGTTCAAGAAGTAGTTGATACCAGCCAAAATATCGGCTGGGCGAACGTTGTGTTCGTCAGCTGGAATGTGACCGTTACCAATCAAGAGCAAAGTCTTGTCTGGGTTTTCAGGGGACTCAATCTTGATCTTTTGCAGCACAACTGGGTCCTGCAAAACGGCATCGCCACTTGGCGTGTAGGTAACCGTCTTGAAGTCGTCGCGGTCCAGGTAAGGAGCCAACTTGGCCATAACCGTCTTATCAACCAAGGTACCCTTTTCGGCCAAGATTTCACCGGAATCAGGGTCAGCCAAGGTTTCAGCCAGCGTTTGGTTAAGCAGACGACTTTTTAATGAAAGCTTCTTATTAATCTTGTAACGACCAACCGGTGCCAAGTCATAGCGCTTAGGGTCGAAGAAACGCGCCACCAAAAGGGCCCGCGATGAATCGGCCGTCTTAGGCTCACCGGGACGTAGGCGCTCATAGATGTCCTTCAAAGATTCCTCAACACGGGAATCAGACATGTTCTTGTGAACATCCTTTTCCAGGGTCATGTTCAAGGCATCGTATGAATCGGAGAAGATATCGATGATATCTGAATCAGAACCAAAGCCAAGCGCCCGGACCAACTCAGTCATCAACAGCTTACGAGTCCGATCGATACGGACGTTGGCAATGCCCTTGGCATCCGTCTCATACTCCAACCAGGCACCCCGGTTAGGGATAACCGTGGTACCGAAGTGAGGGCGACCGTTCTTGTCGGTCTCCTCGTTATAGTAGATACCAGGGGAGCGGACCAACTGAGAAACGATTACTCGTTCGGCACCGTTAATAATGAAAGTTCCCTGATCGGTCATCAAAGGAAAGTCGCCAAAGAAGACATCCTGGGACTTAATTTCACCGGTTTCATGGTTGGTCAAACGCAGCGTCACGTGCAAAGGTGCCGAATAGTTGGCATCGTGCTCGCGGGCTTCGTCAATGTTGTACTTAGGCTCCATGAGCTTATAGTCAACGTACTCCAAAGAAAGGTTTCCCTGGAAGTCGTCGATTGGCATGATGTCGTTAAACATCTCCTTAATTCCTTCGTCAAGGAACCACTTATAGGATGCTGTTTGTACTTCAATCAAGTTTGGGATATCCAGCACTTCTTTGATGCTGGCATACGACCGACGGGTACGGTACTTACCGTACTTTACTAAATGTCCTGCCACACTGTTCACCTCATTTAAAATTCACCGTGTCTGGCCTCGCCTAAACATTACAATTTGATTACAAATTGCCGTTTAACCCCCGAAAGCGGGTCCCAAGGGCACAAAAAAAGCAATCGTCGCCGTTTCCGCAGCAAACGTTGCCTCAATATAATGGGTCTGTGGACAATAGATCACAGCCCCCGTATTTATTCACAGTGTTACTTCTCAATATTATACGCCATCCCCTAAAAATTGCAAGGATTTCCCGGACTAATTTTGTTCCTGGGAATTGGTGCCATCCTGCCACTGGGCCAAGAAGATACTGTCGTCGACCAGGTTAGGGAGATAGGTCTGATTAAAGTCTTTTAGGTTTTGTTCCGGGTCAATGTCTTGGAAGGCTTCGGGATAAAGCTGTTTAGCAATAAACTCCACTAAGACATAGTCCTTCATGGTCCGCATCAGGTGGTTATCCATGGCGTAGACCTGGCCATTTTTGACCGCCTTTAAGTTCTTGAAGCCCGGCCGTTGGTTAATTAAGGCCGTTAAACTGGCCTGGGTCTGCTGGGCGCTGACCCCATAACCAATTTTTAAGGCAGCCGTCTGACTATCGGCATAATTGGTACCGTCTAGGAAAATGGCGTCTGGATTTTGTTGGAAAAGGAACTCCGGATTCACATCCCCGGTGCCCTTGATGCGGCTGGCATAGATGTTTTTGGCGCCTGCCTCTTCGGCCAAGACCCCCATCAGCATCTGACTGCCATAGGCCTTACCGTACTGGGCATAAGAGGCCCCGGCGGACCGCTGCTCGAAGTAGGCCGTCTTTTTCGTCTTGACCTGTTTAAGGCGCAGGGCGACTTGGTTGAGATGGTCATGGTAATTCTGATTCACGGCAGCCGCCCGTTTTTGGGTACCAAAAATTTCTCCGAGCATTTTAGTCGACTGATAGTGAGCAGCGGGCTTGAGGTCCGTATAATCAATAAAGACCACCGGGATGCCCAGTTCGCCCAGCCTATCGATGTTTCCCTGACCAATTCCTTCATATTGATAGTTGGCTAAAATCACCAAATCAGGCTTGGTTGCAATTAGCTTTTCTAAGTTGAAGTTACTTTTTAAAGTTGAGCCGACATCGGTCACTTGACCAAAGCCCGGGGACTTGGCCTTGAGCATTTGATAGAGATCACCGGAATAGTTAGCGGTGTCAAAGATAGAACTGGCCATCACCCGCTCAAAGGCTTTAGGCCCGGCCACCGTCAGTAGGTTTTGATAATAGTAGGGATAGTAGGCCCGCTTAACTTGGCGGGGAATCGTGACCCGGCGGCCACGAACGTCGGTGATGGTGTGGGTGGCCTCGGTTAAGTTGGGTTGGGTGCCACCACGCTGCGACAGGCTGACTAAGCCCCACAAGATGGCTAAGCCGAGGCCAACTATCAGAATCCACTGGCTAATCTTTTTCATTGATTCAACCCCGCTTGGACCTGGAGGGGAATCACGGCCAGGTGACCGTCGCGGGTAGTCATGATTTCGAGTCCTACCCCATACAAGTTCTGGAGGGCTTCGACCTGCAAGACCTCATCCGGAGTTCCGGTCGTGGTCAATTGTCCCTGGTCCATCAGGTAAATTTGATCGGAAAAGCGGGCCGCTAAGGTCAGGTCATGGATGACCATGATGCCAACAATGTCGTGCTGGTGGACGTAGTTTTGCACGACGTTTAGATATTCCAGCTGCTTATTTAAGTCCAGGGCTGAAGTCGGCTCATCAGCAATCAACACCGTCGGCTGGCCAACCAGGGCTTGGGCCAAAACCACTAACTGCTGCTGACCCCCGGATAAGGCACCAAACTTGCGGTCAGCCAGGTGACTCAGCTTCAAATCAACTAGCACCTGGTTGACCTGGTCTACTTGCTGGTCGCTGACCTGCCAGGACAGGCTGCCATAAAGGCCCATCAGGACGAATTCAAAAACGGAGAAGTACTGGTCGCTGACCGTGCTCTGAGGAATGTAAGCGACCTTATCATCGGCCAATTTGACCTCTCCTTGGTAGTTTTCTAGTCCCACCAAGGCTTTGACCAACATGCTTTTACCCGACCCGTTGACACCAATAATACTGGTCAGGGTCCCACTGGCAAAACGAGCGTTGATATCCTTTAAAATCGGCTGGCGGCCCTTACTCAGATTTAGATTTTGGACGGTAATGGTCATGCGCGCTGCCCCTTTCGCATGGCGACAACAATCATAAAGGGAATCCCGACCAGGCTGGTAATAATGCCAATCGGGATAATGGTACCGGGCACTAAGTGCTTAGAAATCACGGCCGCAATCAGTAGGACCAAGGCGCCCATGATGGCCGACCCAATAATCGTGAAGCGGCTGTCGTTGCCGACCACGGCCTTGACGAAGTGTGGCGCAATTAAGCCTACAAAACCAATCGTTCCCACAAAGGAGACCGCCACCGCCGTCACCAGGGCCGAAGCCAAAAAGATCAGCAGGCGGGTATTGCGAACGTTGACACCCATTGCTTGGGCACTATCGTCTGACAAAAGCAGGAGGTTCATGGCCCAGGACTTGCGGTAAATCAGGACCCCGGCCACATAGAGCACCACGAAAATGACAATAACACTGTCCCAGGAAGACCGCGAGAGATCGCCCAGACTCCAGTTCGTCATCCGCTGGACATCACGCTCAGTCGACAGGTACTGGGTTAGCTGCTGGAGGGCGGTGAAAAAGAGATTAATGGAGACCCCGACCAGGATAATCGTGTTCATGCTCACCCGGCGGCCAGTAAAGACCAGGAGGATTAAGGCACTCCCTAAAAAGCTGAATACGACTGCGCTGACCTGGACATTGTACTGGCCAAAAACAAAGGGAAAGCCACTAATGATACTCAGCGAAGCCCCAAAGCCAGCGGCTGACGACAGCCCCAGGGTAAAGGGGGTGGCAATCGGGTTGCGGAGCATGTTTTGCATGCAAAGGCCGGCCAATCCCAGAGCCGCCCCGACCAGAGCACAGGTTAGCGTCCGGGTTAGCCGCAGATTTAACAAGACACCCCGCAGGCTGTCACCACTGCCCAGTCGGCCAGTAACCAGCTGGTTAAAGCCAACCAGACCGTGGAAAATATCAAAGAGCATCAGTACGAGGACGACCAAGGCCATCAGGGTTAGGTAGGCAATCCTACGCCGGTTTTGTTGTCGGTAAGCCATCGTTAGTCCCTTTCTTAGAAACGGTGGTTTGTGCTGCTTATCAAATTAGTTAACCGGTTAACTATAAGGGCAAATAATCGCCCTGTCAATCCTAAAATCGGCGGGCCAACTGACATATCTCACCTAGTGCCACCTGAAGCCGTCCTGTATAATGGCCTTAGCTAAAACGACTGGAGGGGTGAGAATGGCTTATAAAATTTTTATCGTTGAAGATAATCCAGAAATTGTGGCCCTCCTACAAAAGGGGCTAAGCAGCTGGGGCATGGCAGCAGCCAGTTGCCATGACTTTAACCAGGTCAGCGAGGAAGTGGCCGCTTACGACCCGGACCTGATTTTAATGGATGTTAACCTACCCTTCCACAACGGTTTTTTCTGGACCCAGCAAATCCGCAGCCGGGATAACACCCCCATTATTTTCCTCTCCAGCCGCGATGAGGACAGTGACCAAATTATGGCTATGAATTTTGGGGCCGATGACTATATCACCAAGCCCTTTAACCTCGACTTGCTGGCCGCTAAAATCCAGGCCCTACTACGCCGCCAACACCAGTCAGCTGGCAGCAGCCAGCGCCTGCACTTTGCCGGCTACCAACTCGACATTCTGGATAACACCCTGGCCAATGATGGGGCCAGCATTACCCTCTCTAAGAATGAAACCAAGCTCTTACACCATCTCTTCAGCCATCCCCAGCAACTAGTGGCCCGCGAGGATATCATTGCTGATCTCTGGGAGGATGGGGAATTTATTGACCGTAATACCCTCTCGGTCACCCTGGCCCGCCTGCGAACCAAGAGTGCGCCGCTGGGCTTTGACCGGCACCTACAAACCGTAAAGGGGAAGGGATTGATGCTTCGTGATTAAAAAATTCCTACAATCCATCGGCCGCTTTCTCCTGGATTTTTGGTATTTATACTTTATTTATGCTGTCATCTTGCTGGCCCTGTGGTGGACGGCCAGCCTACGGGATGTGGACCTAGCGGTGGTGGCCGATGTCGCCTGGATTAGCGCCTACGCCTTAGTGGGCGTCTCCCTCTTTTTGTACTGGCGCTGGCGCCGTATCCAAAAAGATCTCCAGCAGCTCAGTCAAGAAAGCCACTTGGCCGAGCTACCCACCATCCCCACTTTCACCAGTACCGAGCGCCACTACCAGACTCTGGTCCGCCAACAAATTCAAGACCTGGCCGCTACCCAGGCTGCCCTTGACCAGCAGGGGCAAGACTTGCAGGACTACTACGCCCTCTGGGTGCACCAGATTAAGGTACCCCTTTCGGTCTTGGACTTGATGAGCCAAACCGGTACCGTTGATATGTCCCAGACCCGGCGACAGTTGCTGGCCATCAACCAGTACTTAGAAATGATGCTCCAGTACGTCCGCCTGCAAAACTTCAACCAGGACCTGAATTACGAAAAGGTCGCGGTGCGGCCCATTTTAGTCGACATTCTGAAAGACTATCGCTACTGGTTTATCGAAAAAGACCTTAGCGTCATCTTGGGCGATAGCGATTTTACGGTCACTACCGACCCGAAGTGGCTCCGCTTTGTCTTGGAGCAACTCATTTTTAACGCGATTAAGTACACTGAGGCCGGCCAAATTCAGATTAACTGTACGCCCAACCAGACCATGGTCATTGAAGACAGCGGGATCGGAATCGCCGCAGCTGATCTGCCCCTGATTTTTCAGGCTGGTTATACCGGCTACAACGGCCGCCTCGACCAAAATGCTAGTGGTCTAGGCCTCTACCTTGTCCAAGAAATCTTGAGCCGGTTGGGACACGGTATCACCATCACCGCCGAAGTTGGGGTGGGTACCCAGGTCACCGTCGACCTGGCTCAGGACAACTTTTCTTAGCCAACCTTGCAAAAGTGTAAGTTTGGCTGGGCACCTGTAAGCTTGGCCAGTCCTCTTTTTCGCTAGACTGGGGTCATCAAGTAAAAAGGGAGAGAATACGATGACCTTACTTCAGGTTGAACACCTCAAAAAAGAATACCGTACCCGGAATACCCGTGAAACTGTTTTAGCCTTGCGCGACATTAACTTCACGGTTGAGCCGGGTGAATTTGTCGCCATCATGGGCGAGTCTGGTTCGGGTAAGTCAACCTTGCTCAACTGCCTGGCCACCCTGGACCGGCCAACGGCCGGCCAGGTCACCCTCAACGGTGATAACCTAAACACCCTCAGTGATCAAAAGGCGGCGGCCTACCGTCGCGACCATCTCGGCTTTGTTTTCCAGGACTTTAACCTGCTCGACACACTCAATGTGGCGGACAATATCTACCTACCCCTGGTGCTGGCTAAAAACACCAAGGGTAAGGAGGACAAGTTAACTGACCTGACCAACCGACTCGGTCTAAAGGCCCTGTTAGCCAAGTACCCTTACGAACTCTCGGGTGGCCAAAAACAACGGGTGGCGATTGCCCGGGCCCTCATCACCCAACCCGACCTAATTCTGGCCGACGAACCGACCGGTGCCCTGGATTCTAAAAATGCCGCGGAAATTATGCGGATTTTAACCGACTGCCACCGGCGCCAGCAAACGATTTTGATGGTGACCCACTCGGCGGTCACGGCCAGTCGGGCCCAGCGGGTCCTCTTTGTCAAAGATGGTAAAATTTTTCACCAGCTCTACCGGGGTGACCGGGATGGCGAGGAGATGTTTGCGGCCATCAACGACGCCATGGTTAATCTGTGGGGAGGGCTGTCGTAATGCTATCGATTAAACTCGCCCGTCAATCCATCCGGCAAAATCAGCGCCTCTACCGCCCCTTTGTCTGGGCTACCAGCGCTACGATTGCCCTGAATTTTATTCTCGCCCTCCTGGCTGATTCCAAGGGCGTCGCGGCCCTGCACCGGGCCAGCATCGTCATCAGCTTTTTGCGGTATGGTCAAGTTATCCTGGCGACCCTTTCCCTGGTTTTCCTGCTCTACACCTATCGTTTTGTACAGAAGCGCAAGGCCAGTGAACTGGGCCTGTACCAAATTTTAGGACTCCGCAAGACCAACCTGGTGGCCATCAGTTTTTGGCAGCAAATCATGATGCTCGCCATCACCCTAGCCCTGGGTCTGGTTTCGGGCTTTGTCTTTAGTAAGGCCCTGATTTTACTCCTGGTTAAGTTGGCCGGTGGTTCTGATTTCCAACTGGGCCTGTCGCTGCCCGGTATCCTAATCATCCTGTTAGCAGTGGTTGCTGCCTTTGGCCTGCTCTTTGCAAGCGACGTTTTCACCATTCTCCGGTCACGGGCCTTGAACTTGCTATTCGCAACCAAACGCGGCGAGCGCAATCCTAAAACCCACTGGTTAATTTTGCTGATTGGCTTAGTTGGCCTGGGAACCGGCTACGGCCTGTCCTTGACCATTCAAACCCCGACCCGGCACCTGTCACAAATTTTACTGGCAGTCATGCTGGTCATTTTAGCCACCTACTGCCTCTTCATTGCGGCCACCACGGTCATCTTAAAAGTAATGGCCAATGGCCGCCGCTATTACCAGCAACCCAACCGCTTTATCGCCGTCTCCAACCTACTCTTTCGGCTGCGGCAAAATGCAGTCGGGCTGGCCAGCATCGCCCTCTTGGTCACGATGACCCTAGTGACATTGGTAACCACGGCCGCGCTCTATCTGGGTCAGCAGGAATACCTGCGGGACTATTTCCCCCGCGATACGGTCACCCAGGTCAGCGGTGATGTTGATCAGGCGCGCAGCCAACTCGATGACCTGGCCGCCCAAAACCAGGTTAAGGTCAGCAATCGTTACAGCGTGGCAACGTCTTTCCTCCTCTCGGCAGAGCTAAAGCATGGTAACCAGCTAGTGGTACCAACAGCCCCCAGTCCACACACTGGACCAACTTCCAGTTCTTAACGCTTTCGCAATACCAAGAACTTGCTGGTTCGGCAGCACCAAAAGAACTTGGTGCTGACCAGGTTTTGGTTGCTGACCTCGAACATCATTTTTCAAATAAAAGCATTGAACTACAGGGTAAGACCTACCAGGTTAAAGAAAACCTAAGCCAAATTAAGGGTCTGCCCAGCGTGGAAACTGCTTTTACACCGCCGCTATATATCGTGGTATCAGATGAGCATGAGCTGCAAACATTGAGTCAGTATTACAGTCAACTACCCGCTGTTGAACAAAAGCATCAACTCTACTATGACGTTAGTGGCAGCCCGGCCCACCGCGATGATTTCATAAAGGGCGTCAACGAGGCGAACTTCAACGATAACGGCTTTGTTTCGGCCAACCGCTTTGACATGGCCAATGAGATTAAAACTCTGTACGGTGGCTTCTTCTTCCTCGGCCTCTTCTTTGCCATTACCTTTATTCTGGGGACTGGCCTGATTATCTACTACAAGCAGGTATCAGAAGGTCGGGCCGACCGGAACCAGTTTGCAATCCTCCAGGAGGTCGGCCTGTCCCGGGCTGAAATCCTGGCAACCATCAGGTCCCAGGTTGGCCTGCTGTTCACCCTGCCAATCGTCATGGCTGTCAGCCATCTCGGCTTCGCCCTGCCGCTGATTCGCAAGATTCTGCTGTCCTTCCATCTCAGTACCGATGCGGTTTTGCTGAAGGCGACGGCAGCCACTGTGACCGTAACCGTCATTCTCTACTACCTCATTTTCCGCCAAACTTCACGGGCCTACTTCCGCGAAGCCACCCGACCGGAATAACAAAAGCAACATTTCCCTTCCGGAGAAATGTTGCTTTTTATAGGTCTAAAATGAAAAATTTATCCATGGCGGAGTGCTGGGCTTCATGAATTGGGGCGTCTAATTCTTGAAAGCCATACTTCTGGTAAACATGGACGGCCGAGGCCAACTTATGTTGCGTTTCTAGGTACAACTGCTGGTATCCAGCGGCCTTGGCACCGGCCACAACTCGGTCAATCAGTTTGTAACTCAGCCCCTGGCCGCGGGCACTTTCGCTTAGGTATAACTTCTGTAGTTCTGCGACCTTGTTTTTCAAATTATATTCGGCAAAGCCGGCCCCACCATAAACCTCACCCTCGTCACTCACCGCAACAAAGTAGTCGCGATAGTCCTCGGCACCGTAGTAGTCACTCAGATGGGCTAACTCCGGGTCAAAGTAGGCAGTGCCTTCAATGTCTAGCCCATAGGCCTTGAGGGAACTTTGAATGATATCTTTCAGTGCTGCATTATCACTGGCTTGAATCTCTCTTATTTTAGTCATCGGGCCGCCCCCTTAGTTTTGGACAAGTATAGCACGTGGCCAAGCAAATAGAGCTAGTCAAAATAAAAAACCGGCCCGCTGGGTCGGTTTTATTCTGACTTATTTTTGGGCTACACCGTAAAGAATCAAGTTCAGCAACTGCTGAATGCGGTCCCGCAGGTCCTGGTTGGCATCCAGGGCGTGAAAATTACTAAAAAGTGGGGCCAAACTCGTAATATAAAAGGACGAGGCCACGTGGGCATCAACGTCGTCTTGAAGTTCAACTGCGTCACTTTCAAAGAACTTCTGGACCGGGGCAACGTAGTCAACCCCAAAGGTCATCCCCAAGATGCGCTGGCTAGCTGCCGACAGGGCCGGGAAGCTACCATGAATCAGGGTGAAGACATCCCGGGGGTGCCGGGTCAAAATCGCCAGGGTCATGTCGGTTAACTGGTCCAAACCACTGTCATAGTCCGTAGCCAGGATTTCTTCCATTTCCTTTTGAATCTGACCACCCACGGCCCGGATTACCTCAACGAACAGGGTCTCCTTGTCACCGAAGTGGTGGTAGAGGGCCGGCTGGCTGATACCCAACTGCTTGGCAATTTCACGGGTCGTCGTCTGCTCATAGCCATTTTGTAAAAATAAGTCGGTGGCTGCGTCTAAGATGCGCTGCCGAGTTTTTTCATGCGCGACTTTAGTTGCCATAGGTACTCTCCTAGTCTTTGTCCTCAACAGTGTACACCAAAAAAGGGCGGACAAACCACCCTTTTTATCAAATGATAAACTTATTTTAACTTTACATCTTTAAGCTTGATGAGCTTAGTGTGCTTGGTGAACTTGTAGCCAAAGAAGAGAATCAAGAAGAGGGGCACTGACAGGTAAGTCACCGCAATCTTTTCCAGGTTAAAGTTCGTAAAGCTGCCCGGATCTTGACCAATAATCACGGCCAGGCAGATCACCAGGGCAAAGATGGGCCCAAAGGGGAACCACTTAGCCCGGTACTTCAGGTCATTTAGGTCATAACCCTGGGCCACGTAGGCCCGGCGGAAACGGTAGTGGGAAATCGCAATCCCAACCCAGGCAATGAAACCGGTCAAACCAGAAGCATTGACCAACCAGGTATAGGCCACGGCGCCACCCTTCAAGTTAGAAATGAAGGCCAGCATCCCAATTACCGTGGTCAGCACCAAGGCGGCTACGGGCACACCGCGACCAGATAACTTGGCAAAGATACCCGGTGCTTCCTTCTTGCGGGCCAGGGCATACAGCATCCGCGTTGAGGCATAGGCCCCTGAGTTAGCCGCTGAAATGATTGAAGTCAAAATGACGGCGTTCATCAGACTAGCCGCAAAGGCAATCCCAGCGTTCCTAAAGACAATCGTGAAGGGCGAAATCGCGATGTTTTGAGTCGAAGCACTGAGCAAGTTAGGGTCCTTGTAGTAAACCAGGGCACTAATCACAAAGATTGACAGGATATAGAAGAGCAGGATTCGCCAGAACACCTGGTTAACCGCCTTGGGCACCGACTTGTCAGGGTCCTTAACCTCACCAGCGGTAATTCCAATTAGTTCGGTTCCCTGGAAGGAGAAGCCGGCCACCAGAAAGACGGAAAGGGTGCCCTGCCAGCCACCCACAAAGCCGTGATTGCCGGCTGACAGGTTCTTCATCACGTTCACGTCTGAGTGGATAATCCCAAAAATCGTTAACAGGCCAACCGCGAGGAAGGCGACAATCGTAATCACCTTAATCAAGGATAACCAGAACTCGGTTTCCCCAAAGGCCCCCACTGAGAAGAGGTTAATCAGGAAAATGATGAAAAGGGCCACGGCCGAGAAAATCCAGGCCGGCACGTTGGGCAGCCAGAACTGGGAAACCAGACCGACCGCCACCACATCAACGGCTAGGGTAATGGCCCAATTAAACCAGTAATTCCAACCCAGGGCAAAGCCTAAGGCCGGATCAACATACTTACCGGCATAATCGGAAAAAGAACCGGAGGTAGGGGAATAAGTCGCCATTTCCCCCAGACTGGTCATCAAGAAATAGACCATGATGCCAATGGCCGTGTAGGCGACCAGGGCGCCCATTGGGCCGGCCTGTGCGATACTGGCCCCTGAGGCCACAAAGAGCCCAGTTCCAATTGAGCCACCCAGGGCAATCATTGAAATGTGGCGCGTTTTCAACCGGCGCTGCATCCCACCGTTTTGCGTTTCCATACGTACTTCCTTCTCATATAAAAGACCCTCTTTCAACTGAAAGAAGGTCTGGTCTTAGTTAATCACCGTTAAAGCGCATCGTGAACCACGACAGTCTAGGGACTCTTAACCCCTAGCCCAGAATTAGCAATGCCTGCTGCTCCTTCGGCCACATCCCCTTTAACACCCTTTCACAGCCTGTGCAGGCTCCCGGGTGCGACTCATGTCAGTGGCGACCTCTTTATGAATACGCCATATCTTACCATAACTTAAAGACGGCCGTCAATTTGGAAGAGCTGCTGCCAGTGTTTACCAAAGCGGCGGTAGAGCCGTTCCTGCCACTGCCACCAGGCATAGCCCAGGGTCAAAGCACCCAGGCCACTGGACAGGGGCATCTCCGGGGTGCCCATTTGAGCTAGCAGCAATCCCAGCCAGAAAAGAGTCACGACCCCGACGGCGACCAAGCGGACCGCCGTGTTGTGAAAGAGGCGGGTGAAGACGATTCCGACCAAGTTTAAGAGAAGATAAAGCCAGGCCAGTAAGTCTACATCCGGCATCAGTCCGGTTAAGACCCAACCACCGACATAGTCTAATTTGATTAAGACACTCAGCACTAATGATAGGAGCACCAGGACAACCTGGTTAACCAAAAACCAGTTAGCGGCTAGCCGGTAGTCTACCATTCGTAAGAATAGATACAAAAGAACTGTCGCCAAGAGCACCACTAAAAAGTGGTCCGCCCAGCCTAACACGACCAAGAGTGGGTGCAGGCGCGGGGCCACCCCGTTTTGCACAGCCAGGGCTGCTAGGCTATCTAAGACCTGAACAAAGGTCCCGCGAAAACGGACTTCTAGGGCTAGGAAGGCAAAGAGCGCCCCAAAGATGATGGTTAAAATTTTACGAAACCGGTCCGCTGGTATCAGCATGGCGCCCTCCTAACTAGTCCTAATGTAACGGTTTTATTTTAAACGTTTTACTGGCTAAAAGCGACCAGGCTTAACCGGTCCAAATTCATCAGTTTACCCCCACTTTTTCTGCTATGCTGGGTCTAAAAAGAATTGGGAGCAAGACTTTGAAAAAATATATCATCCCTGCCATTATCCTGGTAATCGCCGCCGCTGCCGGTTTAATCTGGCACTTTGACCAAACCGGCCAGCACGACCACCACAGTCAGTCGACTTCGGTCAAAAGCAGCCACCGAGCCCAGAGCAATACGAGTTCGAGTTCAACTAGCACCCTGGCAGCTTCCTCAGCTACGTCCACTCAACCAGATAATTCACAGTCAGCTAGCAGCACTCAAGCCCAGTCACCAAGTAGCCCGGCCTTAATCAACTCCAACGACCAGGCCGTCTCCTATGTCGAGCAACAGCTGGGCTACCAGAATAACAGCGATATCAGCGGTGGGGCCGAATTCAAGCAGGATGCCAGTGGCTCCTACTACATCGTGCAATTACGGGACCTCAAAAGTGTCCTCCAAAACGGGGCCGGTGGCACCATTGGCTACTACCAGGTTTATCCAAATGGCGAATGGCACCGACTTAACTAAGTTAGGGCTGATTGCCCGGCCGCAGCAGCAGATAGGCAATTGAACCCAAATTCAACACCAGCACGACCAGACCCATGTTCAAATGACCGTACTGACACAAACTAATGATGACCAAAAAGAGCTCGTTGTTAACGGACAGGGACTGCAAGACCAGGGGTCGACTCAGTTCCTGGTTGGCCTCAAAGTATTGCCGCCGGATGGTTGTTTGGGCCAACTGACCGATACCAACCAGGACCGAAAAAATAAGCGTAGCCAACAATAAATGCCAGCGCCCCTGCCAGGCCAGAAAGAACAGGATGGTAACCGCCGCATAAAGTCCATAGCTCAGCCGGTCAAAATGAGCTCGGTAACGGCGAAAGAACCACAAAATCATTAGGGCCACTAGGCCGGGCAGGACAAAGGGTAGCCAGACCGGTCCCAGGCCCTGGCGCTGGTAGGCTGCCACCAATTCTGGCACCCAGATTGCGGTAGTCGCCGCCATCACCCCTAAAATCCAAAAGTAACCTTTGGCCTGAATAGTAGGCCGACCAGCATCTTCAGATTGAATTGGTGGCACCTTTAGGCTCAGCACCGCTGGATCCTTTGCCCACAGCACCAAAGACGCCAAAATCAATAAAAACAACAGGACACCGCTAACCACCAACGGTGACTGCCGGCCGAGACTGGTACCAATTACAAAGCCAATCAAAGTACTCCAGGTATTTAGCGTCGTATAGTTGAGCAAGCCCCGCTGGAGATTATCAGCCTGCCCAATCATCTGATGATTTAAAATTGATCCCAGGGCACTATAGGCGACCCCGTGAATTAGAACCACCACTAGCAGCCAGAGCCAACTTTGACCACCTAGTCCTAATCCGGCGAGTAATAGGTAGTTAACGCCTAAGACCAACAGCCACTGACCCACGGTCAGGCGGGCCAGCAATCCCTGCCGCCAGTTATCCCAAAAGGTCAGCAGGGTCGCCGTCGCCACCACCAGGATTACGACCAAGTTATTGTGGACGCCCTGGGCGAGAATGTAGGTCGTCGCAAAGGCGTAGAGCAGACCGTCCATCACCTTGGTCATTAAATTAGCGCTAACCAGTGCCCGCATACCTACCACATTCCCTTAAACCCTAAGCATTTCTTATAATAAGTTTAATTCTAGCCGGAATAGGCCCATTTTGCAGCATCCCCCTGGTCTTTATGGCATAATTAGACCCAAATTGTTTTATTTCTAGAAAGGGAGCAAGGTTCAGTAGCATGGCAGAGCAACTAGAATCCCGGGTCACCCGCCATCCCGTGCCCAACCGCTATAAATGGCGCAATCGCATCCTAGCCATCAGTGGCGTCCTGGTCGTCATCCTGTCCCTGATTGCTTTTTTCAGCATTCACCGCGCCAAAAGCGTCATCGACAAAACTTACAAGGGCACCCAGGTCAATAACCAGGACCGCTCCCTGTCTTCACTCCTAGCGGCCGGACGGCCGATTTCAGTCCTGTTACTAGGAACTGACACCGGCGAACTGGGTCGAACGGACCGCGGCCGGACCGACTCGATGATGCTGGTCACCATTAATCCCAAGACCGAAAAAACGACCCTCATTTCCATTCCCCGGGATGCGGTGGTGGCCGTTGACGGTTATGAAAGCACCTTCCCAGAAAAAATTAATGCCGCCTATTCCCTAGGCGACACCACCACGGCCATTAAAACCGTCCAAGACTATCTCAATGTCCCCGTCGATGGTTACGCCCTGATTAACATGGGCGGCTTGGAAAAAATGGTTAACCAGGTTGGTGGGGTCAGCGTGAAGTCGCCGCTGGACTTCCAGTACAGCCAAGACACGGCTCATTCCTACGGTCCCAACCTGTACCGTTTCCACAAGGGCAGTGCCTACTACGAGCACTCCGATGATAACGGCCAAACCTGGTCAGCCAGCTCGGACGTGATGACCGGTGATGCCGCCCTGGCCTTCTCCCGGATGCGCTACGATGATCCAGACGGCGATTATGGTCGACAGCAGCGGCAGCGCCTGGTCCTAGAAGCCCTGATCCGCAAGGCCAGCCATGCCAGCAACCTGCTCAATGACAAATTCATGGACACCATCAGCAGTAATGTCCAGACCAGCTTTACCTTCGGTGACATGACCAAGCTGGCCCAACGTTATTCAGCGGCCCGCAATGACATCGAAACCCAGCACCTTCAGGGTGAAACCCAGACCATCCCTGACAGTACTGGCAAGGCCATCTACTATGAGGTTGTGCCAACCAAGGAAAAGCAGCGCATCACTGACTTGGTTCGCAAGGAACTGGGTATCAAGGCGGCCGAAACCGGGCCAATGTTTGGCGGTCAGGTGCCCGAGGCCAATCAGCAGCTCGCTAAACGCCTGGAAAACGGGGCTAACCACAGCGAAGGTAGTGACGACAGCAGTACCAGCCAATCGGCCGGCACAAGCGGCACCACTCCCGGTAGCAATGGTTCAACTGGTTCACCGGCCACCACTTATGCCAACCCTGGGCAGACCTATTCTGGTACCACTGCACCCAGCGCTAGTGCCCGTACGGCTACCTCAAGGGCGGCGGTGCCCACCACGCCAAGTAGTGGCCGGACGAACACTACCGTGAGCGGCCAAAGGCAGTAGTTTCAGTCAACATCAAAAAAAGCCAACCGAATGGTTGGCTTTTTATTTCGCAAAGTAATCAATACCCATGGCATGACGGACCTGTTCCATGGTTGCTTCGGCAACCTCATTGGCATGGTCTGAACCTTTCTTTAAGATATCCATGACTGCTGGAATATCCTTAGCGTAGGCTTCTCGCCGCTCACGAATTGGCTTCATGTGGACTTCCATCACCTCAATCAGATGCTTTTTGAGCTTCATGTCGCCCAGGCCACCGGCCTGGTAGTGCTCCTTAAGATCTTGGACCCGCTGCTTATCTGGGTCGAAGATATCCAAGTAGGTGAAGACCACGTTGCCTTCCACGTGCCCTGGATCATCGATATTGATGTGGGTTGGGTCGGTGTACATCGACTTAACCTTCTTGGCCAGGGTATCAGCGTCATCGCCAATGTAAATCCCGTTGTTCAAAGACTTGGACATCTTGGCATTGCCATCAATGCCGGGTAGACGTCCCTCCCCCTTAGGGGGGAAGACGCCCTGGGGCTCAACTAAGACATCGGTTTGGTAAGCGTTGTTAAAGGAACGGACCAGTTCCCGGGTTTGTTCCAGCATGGGCTCCTGGTCATCGCCAACCGGCACCTTGGTGGCCTTAAAGATGGCAATGTCAGCCGCCTGGGAAACCGGGTAGGTCAAAAAGCCGGCTGGGATACTTTCCCCAAAGCCCTTTTGCTGAATCTCGGCCTTAACGGTCGGGTTCCGCTGCAAACGCGCTACCGAAACTAAGTTCATGAAGTACTCGGTCAACTCTGGTAGTCCATGGATTTGTGACTGGACCAGGATGGTCGTCTTGCTGGGGTCAATCCCAACTGCCAAATAGTCCAAAGCTACTTCCGTCAGTGAACGCCGGATCTTTTCTGGATCGCGGGCATTATCCGTAAAGGCCTGAGTGTCGGCAATCATCACGAAGGGCTGATAGTCGCCGCTATTTTGCATGGCCACCCGGTTACGCAGGGAGCCAATGTAGTGTCCGATGTGGAGGCGACCAGTGGGCCGGTCTCCAGTTAAGTAAATTTCTTTTGCCATGTTTTCTCCTTGGCCGCTTTATCACCAATATTATAGCGAAAAACCGAAGTGCTTGCAGTTTCATTTCATTGGCTAAAGTGCTATTATTTTCAGGGTAAGATTAAAATCTTTTCATTTAAATAGGAGGAAGTACAGCATGAAATACACAGTGGTTGGTGCTGGAGCCATGGGGCTCCGATACGGAATTTTACTACAGGAACAGGCCGGCGTACCGGTGGACTTCGTTGAGCCTACTGATGCCAGCTTGAACAAGATTCGCGAGCAGGGCAACACCGTTTGGCAGTCCCGTGACCATGAAGACCGGCACAAGGTGTCAGTTAACATCTACTCACCCGAAGAATACGAGGGTGACCCCGATGTTTGGATCTTCTTCATGAAGCAGATGCAATTGGCTGACACGCTGGAACGGTTAGCTTCTAAGTTTAAGAAGCACCAAACTGCTCTGGGGGCCATGAACGGCATGGGTCACATTGAAAAGCTGCAAAAGTACTTCGACGATGAGCACATCATCGGTGGTACGGCCATGATTGCCACCGTTCTTAACGATTACGGTGACGTTGACTTCATGGGTAAGCCGGGTGCTGGTTCTTCAGTCTATGCCAACCTGACCGAAAAGCCTTCTGAAGTCATGGACGCCGTCCAAAAGGACTTCCAGGCTGCTAACCTGAACCCATCATACAGTGACAACTTCATGGGTACGCTGTTGACCAAGGTCTTCTTCAACGCCGTGGAAAACTCAATCGCAACCATGTTCCAGTCCCGAATGGGCCAGTTGATGGCCTACGATAACTTCCTGGAAGGTATCGCCCGTCCTTTGATTGATGAAGCCTACGATGCTGCTGAAGCCGCTGGCTACCGCCTCAATGAAACCCGTGACGAAATGGTTCAGCAGGTGGACTACGTTTCCACGGTGGCTAACCCACTGCACTTCCCATCCATGTACCAGGACTTCGTTAAAGGCCGTCCAACCGAAGTTGATTACATCAACGGCTGGATTGCTGACCTGGCTGAAAAGCACGGCGTTGCGGCGCCTAACCAGCGTCTGGTCACGAACTTCGTGCACCTGGCCGAGGCAATGCGCCAGTTCAACCCACCAATCAACAAGTTGGCCCCTGACTACAAGGGTGCTTAATTAAAACATTAAAACCCGCAACCGGATTGGTTGCGGGTTTTTATTAGTTCTTGGGGCGGTATTTCACCCAGATCCGCAGGAACAGATAGGCTAAGACAATCAAAACAACATCAATGACCAGGGCCAGTCCGATTGTCGGCCAGTGCCAAGCCTTCGTATCAAAAATGTGGCCGATGCCAATTTTACGGACATTGACAATCAGCATGCCCAAATTAATACCAATTTCAGCCGCGATAAACTTGCCCAGTTGCGGGTAAATATCAGCTTTTGACTTGACGTGATCCAGGGGGAAATCATTATTTTCTTTGTCGGCCATCCATCTGCTCCTGATAGTATGTCCCTTAGTAATCAAAAAACCCGCAACCGAAATGGTTGCGGGTTTTTAGTAGCCCGTGAGAGAATCGAACTCTCGATTCCGCCGTGAAAGGGCAGCGTCTTAGCCACTTGACCAACGGGCCGTGGTCAGTTGTTGCCCACCGGTAACCCGGTGAACAACTATTAAATTCTAGCAAAGAAAAAAAACGCTGTCAAGCGTTTTAATACCAACCCATGGCGTCATGGTGCGCCAGGGCCTGGACGGCACTCCCATAGCGGTCGTGGATATAAGCCTGCATGGCCTGTAACTGGTCGTTGTAGTCCGCCGTGTTCCCACCGTAACGGGCCCGGTTTTGCGGCGACAACTGCCCAATCCCGTAGTAAATTCCGTTAGTCGCGTTGACATTCCCACTGGATTCACGGAAAATCAGGGTCTTTAAGGCTGCGTCTTCAGCACTGTCCTGTACCGGGGTGGTTGCCTGGGTTACCGTCTGGTCAACCTGGTTTAAGGCCTGGCGGAAATAAGACAGCCAGTCACCACTGCTGATGTTGTTGGCACTTTGGATAACCAGGCGCTGACCAACGTAAATCTGGTCATGGTTTAAGACCTGGTTACTGCTGGCAATGGCCGCTGTAGTCGTTTGAAAGCGCTGGGCAATCTGACTAAGCGTATCACCGGACTGGACCGTATAGGTCTGCGTATTGACTTGATCGGCACTGGCCCGATGTTGGCTAGCAACCATCACCGCGCCCATAGCGCCGGCTGACAGTAGTACCGTGGTTTGTTTGAGGGACATGTCTCTCTCCTATTGCTTGAGGCAATTATTCTCGAAAACTCTTCTTAGGGTAAAGCGCGTTTCAATTATATGACAAAGAACCAGTTTTTGTAAAGTTGCTGTCACAATAGCATCCTCACGGCACAAAAAAGCTGAATACCTAAGTATCCAGCTTTTAGCTTTTTAATGCTTGATTGAAGCGACCTGAATTCGGTTGACCGCCCGCATTAAGGCAACCCGAGCCCGCATCAGCTCGTGCTCATCCTTAACTTCTTGGGCATGGGCCAGCCGGGCCTCAGCGCGTTCCTTGGCGTTTTGTGCCCGGGAAACATCGATGTGATCCGAGGTCTCAGCACTATCTGCTACCACGGTCAGGGTGTTATTAGAAAACTCAGCGACCCCACCGTTAACAGCCAGGGGAATATGCTGGTCATCCTTTTTAATCACCATTTCACTGATGGTTAAAGCCGCTAGCACAGGGACGTGCTGGGCCATGATACCGACCTGGCCGCCCTGGGTGTTAATCACCGCTAGCTCCACGCCATCTTGGCTGTAGATATCACCTTCAGGGGTGACAATCTTAACCGCGATGCCGCTAGGGGCTTGGTTTGCTTGTTCAGCCATTGCAGTTTACCCCCTTACTGGGCCATTGACTTAGCTTTTTCAACCGCCTGCTCAATGACACCAACATTTCGAAAGGCATCTTCTGGCAAGTCGTCGTACTTACCATCCAAGATGTCCTTGAAGGAACGGATGGTTTCGGCGACCGGCACATACTCACCCTTCACGCCGGTAAAGGTTTCGGCAACGGAGAAGGGCTGTGAGAGGAAGAACTGAATCCGCCGTGCCCGGTTAACCGTGGTCTTCTCTTCATCAGAGAGCTCATCCATTCCCAGGATGGAAATGATATCTTGCAATTCACGGTAACGCTGCAAAGTCCGCTGCACTTCAGTTGCGACTTCATAGTGCTCCTGGCCGACAATGTTAGGGTCCAGGGCTGATGAAGTTGAAGCCAGGGGATCAACGGCTGGATAAATTCCTTGTTGCGTCAAAGAACGTTCCAGGTTGGTCGTAGCATCCAAGTGGGCGAAAGTCGTTGCCGGAGCCGGATCAGTATAATCATCGGCAGGGACATAGACGGCCTGGATTGAAGTAACGGCACCCTTCTTAGTTGAAGTGATTCGTTCTTGCAAGCGACCCATTTCAGTAGCCAGCGTAGGTTGGTAACCAACGGCTGATGGAATCCGGCCCAGCAGGGCAGAAACTTCAGAACCAGCCTGGGTGAAACGGAAGATGTTATCGATAAAGAGCAAGACATCCTTACCCTCGTTATCACGGAAACTCTCCGCCATGGTCAACCCAGTTAAGGCAACCCGCATCCGGGCGCCAGGGGGCTCGTTCATCTGGCCATAGACCATGGCAGTCTGCTTGAGGACGCCGGAATCCTGCATTTCATGGTACATATCGTTACCCTCACGGGTACGCTCACCAACACCGGTGAAGACCGAAATACCATTGTGGCCCTGGGCGATGTTGTGGATAAGTTCCTGAATCAGAACCGTCTTTCCAACGCCGGCACCACCGAAGAGGCCGGTCTTTCCACCACGGACATAAGGGGCCAAAAGGTCGATAACCTTGATTCCAGTTTCCAAAATTTCAGTTGAAGTAGCCAGTTCATCATACTTAGGCGCATCACGGTGAATCGAGTGCCGGGGCACTGAATCCGGGATGGCACCTTCGTTATCGATTGGCTCACCTAGGACGTTAAAGACCCGTCCCAGAGTAGCTTCGCCGACCGGAACTTCGATTGGTTCACCCGTGTCGGTTACTGACATGCCCCGCTGGAGGCCGTCGGTTGAATCCATGGCAATGGTCCGGACAACGCCGTTACCAATCGCCAAAGAAACTTCCACTGTCAATGTTTCCCCTGTACCGGTATCAATCAAAAGTGCGTTGTTAATTTCAGGCACTGACTGACCGTCTTCAAAGGCAACGTCGACAACTGGGCCAATCACTTGTACGACTTTTCCAGTAGTCATCTTTGTTTCCTTTCATTATGGTTCGCCAAGAAGGCAAACAGCTTATTTTACCAGGTCAAATCCTATTCAAGGGCAACCATACCACCGGTGATTTCAGTAATCTCGGTCGTGATGGCGGCTTGACGGGCCCGGTTATATTGCAGACTCAGACTGTTAATCAGGTCCTTAGCATTATCGGTCGCAGCACTCATTGCCGTTGATGAAGCAGCGTGTTCAGCCGTCTTGGCATCCAAGACCGCCTCGTAGACCAAGCTCTCAGCAAACTGAGGCAGGATTACGTTTAAGACCGCGGTAGTGTCCGGTTCGACTTCGTAAACACTCTGCGTCCGATAAATATCCTTGTGTTCTTCGGTCCCACCCATCTGAGCCAGGGTTTCACTGGTCAAAGGCAGAAGCTGAACATCCCGGTACTCACTGGTCAGCCGGTTAACAAAGTGGTTGTAAACCACGTGCAAGGCGTCAAAGGCCTCACTGTCATAAAGACTGATGACCGTCTTTAGCACCTGGCGGATTTCGTTAAAGCTAGGGACATCAGAAACACCACGGTGTTCCAAAACGACGTCAAAGCCACGCTTCTTGTAGAAATCAGCCCCGTTACCACCTACAGCCAAGATGGCCGTGTTACTAGGATCCAAGGATAGCTTTTTCATTAAAGCATTGGTCTGCTTGATGACGTTGGCATTATAAGATCCCACCAGGCCCCGGTCAGAAGTAATCACCAACAAACCAGTCTTCTTGATTGGCCGCTGGGAAACCAGGGGAATGTGGTGGCTGTCAACTTTATCGAGCAGATGGGCCGCCAGTAAGTGCTCAACAATCAGCTCCAAGCGGGCAGCATACTCGTGGTAACCGGCCGTGTTGCGCTGAATTTGACTGAGCTTGGCGGTTGACACCATCTGCATGGCACTGGTAATCTGCCGCGTCTTCTTAGTTGACGACATCCGCCGTTGAATATCTTGTAAAGAAGCCATCGCATCTGCCTCCTTTATTCTGCTGGTGTAGAAGCACTAAAACCAGCCTTGAAGCCTTCAACTGCCTGCTTCATCTTGTCGACGTCAGGCAGTTGGCCAGTTTTAACAATGCTGTCGAGCAAGTCGGCTGCATTGGCATCCACATAAGCCGTCAATTCTTCCTGGAAGCGCTCAATATCATCGATAGCAACATCATCCAAGTAACCATTAGTCAGGGCAAAGAGCACAAAGACCTGGTGTTGCACTGACATTGGCCGGTGCAAAGGTTGCTTAAGGACTTCAACGGTGCGTCGACCACGGGCCAACTTAGCCTGGGTAGCAGCATCCAAGTCTGAACCGAACTGGGCGAAACTTTCCAATTCACGGAAGGAAGCCAGATCCAAACGCAGGGTTCCGGCAACCTTCTTCATGGCCTTGATTTGGGCATCCCCACCAACACGGGAAACAGAAGTTCCGGCATCAATGGCTGGCCGGATACCAGCGTAGAACTCGTCGGCATCCAGGAAGATTTGTCCATCGGTAATCGAAATGACGTTGGTTGGGATATAGGCCGAAACATCACCGGCCTGGGTCTCGATGATTGGCAGGGCCGTCATCGAACCACCACCCAGTTCGTCACTCAACTTGGCTGCTCGTTCTAGCAAACGAGAGTGCAAGTAGAAGACATCACCAGGGTAGGCTTCACGTCCAGGCGGACGACGAAGAATCAAAGATATCTCACGGTAGGCCGTGGCCTGCTTTGACAAATCATCAAAGACAATCAGGACGTGCTTGCCGTTGTACATGAATTCCTCACCCATGGCTGCCCCGGCATAAGGTGCCAGATACAGCATGGAAGCGGCTTCAGAAGGGCCAGCGTTAACCACAATGGTGTAGTCCATAGCGCCCAATTGACGCAAAGTTTCGACCTGTTCACGGACCGTTGAATCCTTTTGACCAACCGCCACGTAAACCACGATCATGTCCTGATCTTTTTGGTTCAAAATCGTATCAATGGCCAGGGAGGTCTTACCGGTCTTACGGTCACCGATAATCAACTCACGTTGTCCCCGACCAATTGGAACCAGGGCATCAATGGCCTTAATTCCAGTTTGCAAAGGTTCTGAAACCGACTTACGGTCCATAACCCCGGGTGCCTTGTACTCGACCGGACGGGTCTTGTCAGTCTTAAGTTCACCCATGCCATCAATTGGTTGTCCCAGGGCGTTAACGACCCGGCCAATCAACTGATCTCCGACCGGAACCTGCATAATCTGTCCCGTCCGCTTAACTGTATCACCTTCACGAATGCCGGCTGAATCACCCAAAACGATGATACCAACTTCGTTAGTCTCCAAGTTCTGAACCAGCCCATATTCACCGTGGGCAAATTCTACCAGCTCCCCAGATTGGACATTGGCTAGTCCGGTTGCCCGGGCAACCCCATCTCCAATATAGGTAACCGTACCGACTTCTTCTACAGTTAGCTTAGTGTCGAATTGCTCGAGCTGCTGCTTGATCAAAGCAGCAATTTCTTCAGCTTGAATAGCCATTCTTTCTCCTCACTAACCTAATAATTGTGCCTTTAATTTGGCGATTTTCGTCTGTAAACTACCGTCTACCAAGAGTGACGGTGACTGCATGATGACCCCACCTAGGATTTCAGGGTCAACCGCATAGCTGGTTTCCAGCTTTTTAGCGCCTGACCGGGCCAAAAAGGCCTGTTCTAGGTTTTGCTTTTGGTCATCATCTAAGGCCACCGCACTGGTGACCGTAACCGCTACAATACCCTGGGAAACCCGGTACTGGTGGATAAAGCTGGCCAAGACATCGGGCAGGATTGCCAGACGTTGGTTCTCATCCATTAACCGGATCAAATTGACCACGCTCTCACTGGCCCCCTTAAAGAGAGTTTCAACTAGGGCCTTGCGTTGCTCATAGTCATGACCACGGGTGGTCAAAACTGTCAGCACTTGCGGCGTTTCTTCTAGTATCTGAGCAAGGGCATTCACGTCGGCTAAGACAGCCGGCACCTGGTCTTGTTCCTGGGCTAAATCGAGTAGGGCTTGGGCGTATTCATCAGCAACTGCATCAATCTTTTTTGCCATCTGAACCCCCCCTACTTTTGATCTAATTCGGCGATGTAGGCGTTAATCAACGACCGTTGGTCGTCAGCTGACAGCTCCTTTTTCATCAGCTTGGCCGCAATGGCTACTGACAAATCGGCCACGTCATCTTTGGCCTGGGCCAAAGCATCGGCCTTGAGCTTGCCGGCATCAGACTCGGCCTGCTTATCAATCGCTGTCGCCCGCTCGTTAGCTGCATCCAACAAATCCTGGCCCTGCTTTTGCGCACTGGCCTTGGCCTGCTGGATAACCTGGCTAGATTCCTGCCGGGTCTTGGTTAACTCTGCTTGGCGTTGCTGGCTAAGATCTTCGGCTTCCTTGCGGGCCGTTTCGGCCCCGTCCAAGTCACCAGAAATCTTATCAGCACGTTGGTCTAAGACCTTCATCAGGGGCTTATAAGCCACCCGCCATAAAATCACCATCAAAAGTAGGAAGGCCACGATCACGAACAGCATGTCACCTAATTCAAGCTGGGTAGCCGCTAATAGGGTTGTTCCTAACATGATTTCCCTCCGTTAGTTATGCGCTGTTTACTTGCCCATCAACATGAAGGCGAAGACGATTGACAAGATCGGCATAACTTCGACCAGGGCAACTCCGATAAACATCCGTGAAAACAGGCGACTTTCCAATTCAGGTTGGCGGCTCATGCCGGCCAAGAACTGAGAAATCAAGACACCGTTACCAACACCACCACCAATGGCAGCACCTGCGGCAGCAAGGCCGGCAGCAATGACACCTAAATTATGCAAATCCATGTGCTTTCTCCTTTAGCATCAATTCACTATTTCAATTTGCTTCTACATTCAACTACTACTATTCGTTACCCGACAGTTGGGCAATAAAGACCCCAGTCAGGATGACAAAGACATAGGCCTGAATTCCGCCGATAAAGAGCGAAAATCCCTGCCAGACCATCTCTAATGGCAAGGCCAATATTGTGACAAAACCATTAAAGTGTCCCGGCCAGGCTAGGTTCTCAGCAATCAGGTTCAAGAGCATCTCACCGGCGAAAATATTACCAAATAATCGCAGTGACAAGGTCAAGAAGTTCGCTAACTGCTCAATAATGTTAAGGGGCAACATCCAAGCGTATGGCTTTAGCAGCATATTATTCAAGTAGCCGCCAAAGCCCAGGCTTTTAACCCCCATACCGTGAGCAATAACCAAAGACATCAAGCCTAAGGTCATGGCCACCACCGGTTCAGCCGTTGGCGATTTAAGGTAGGTTACCCCACTACTCATCTTTACCTGTAAGAACAGCCCCAATTCGTTAGAAACGATTAGGAAGAAAAATAGGGTAAAGGCAAACAAACCAAACTGTCGCGCCATTTTCCGGGGCAGCTGGCCACCGATAATTCCGGTGGTAAAGTCCAACATGTACTCCATGGCATTCTGTCCTTTGTTCGGCCTTACACTAAGCTTGCGGGTCAATCCAACCGCGATCAGGGTCACAATAACCATGGTCAGCAAGGTCGAAATGACGGTCGTCCAGTTGAAGGTCAAACCCCAGAAACTAAAGGTGGCTGTAGGCTCATCCATGCGTCCTCTCCTTTCTGTCATAATCATTTGGTGAATGTCTGAAACCAACTATCCGCCAGAACATACCACAATAATACGCCCACCATTTTGGGAATACAACCACCTAACCACAAATTTCACAAAGAATCCGACAATTTATCCGCATTGCTGGTAATGAAAAAAAGCGAGGTTAAAAAACCTCACTTTTTATCGTTCACTGGCCGCTTTTTGTGGTAATACCAGGTTTAAAATAATGCCCAAGACCGTGGCTAAGGCGACACCAGAGAAATCCACCTGGCTGGACAGCTGCCAGTGGAAGTTCCCAATGCCGACCACCAAGATTGGGGCCGCAATCATCAAATTGCGTTTCTTACTATAGTCCACGCGGTGATCAACAATCACCTGGAGACCAGCGGCTGCAATCACCCCATAAAGCATGAAGCCGACGCCACCAATCACCGCCCCCGGCACAGTGGCAATCAAAGCCGATAACTTGCCGACAAAGCTAAAGAGCACGGCAAAGAGGGCGGCACCGCCAATTACCCAGACCGAATAAACCCGGCTGAGCTGCATAACGCCGATGTTTTCACCATAGGAAGTTACCGCTGGACCACCGACCAGGCCGGCCGCAATCGAAGCAGCCCCGTCGCCAGTCAAAGTCCGCTTCAAGCCCGGATTTTTAAAGAAGTCATGGCCGGTAATCTTAGATAGGACCATCAAGTGACCCAGGTGTTCCGACATAGTTACCAGGGCAATTGGTGCCATACTCAAGATGGCCACTGGGTACCAGTGGAAGCCATGGGGTCCGATAAAAGTTTCAAAGCTGGGCAACTGCCACCAGTGGGCGGCGGCCACCGGCGCCAAGTCAACTAAGCCAACGACTAAGGCTAATAAGTAGCCAAAGATAATACCCAGTAAAACTGGCAGCAAGCCCCAGAAACCCTTCAAAAACATGTTAAAGAAAATCGTGGTTAATAAGGTTAGCAAGGCCACAATGAAGACCCGGATATCGTAGTGCCCGTTTAACATGGTAGCTGAGTTGGCAGCTGAACCGGCCAGACTCAGACCAATCACCATGATAATCGGACCGACCACAGCCGGTGGGAAAATCTTATCCAGCCAGGCGGTCCCGGTGAAGGTAATAATCAGAGCGACTACCAAATAAACCAGTCCGACAGCAATCACGCCCTGGGCCACGGCCGGGTAGCCGACCGTTTTCATCAAAGAAGTCATCGGTACGATAAAGGCAAAACTCGATCCCATGTAGGCCGGCACCTTACCGCGGGTAATTAGCAGGTGTAGCAGGGTCCCGATTCCAGATGAAAACAAGGCAACGCCCGGATTCAGTCCAACTAAAAGGGGTACTAAAATCGTGGCCCCAAACATCGAAAAGAGGTGCTGGAAGGAGAGGCCTAACCAGGTCCAAAAGGGTGGCCGCTGGTAGAGGTCATAAACAGGTTTAACGCGTTGGTTATCAGACATGGTTACCTCAAATTTAGATGGCAGCAAAAAACCCGCCGAACAGCCGAGTGTGGCAGGTTTAGTGAATTTACTTACTTAAAGTCTTCTTGCTAGCGACTGACAGGTCAGGGTTAAGATCGTAAACGATTGGCTGACCGTTAGCGATTTCAACGTTTAAGATGTCATCGTCAGAGATGTTTTCCAGGTGCTTAACCAGGGCGCGCAAAGAGTTACCGTGGGCACTGATAACCACGTTCTTACCGGCACGCAAGTCTTTTGAAATGTGCTCTTCCCAGAAAGGCAGGACGCGTTCCAGGGTAATCTTCAGGTTTTCACCCAAAGGCAGGTTGCCGTAGTCAACATCAGCGTAACGACGGTCAAAGGCAGGGTAGTTCTTGTCTTGAACCGTAACTTCAGGCTGGTAGCTGTCTAGCAATGGAGGCAAAACGTCGTAAGAACGGCGCCAGATGTGAACCTGTTCGTCGCCCCACTTTTCCGCTGCAGCGGCCTTGTTTTGTCCCTGCAAAGCACCGTAGTGACGCTCGTTCAGGCGCCATGACTTAGCTTCAGGTACGTACAACTGACCAGCTTCTTCCAAGGCCAGGTGCAAGGTGGTGATGGCCCGGGTCAAAACAGAAGTATAAGCCTGGTCGAATTCCAGACCTTCTTCAGCGATTAATTGACCGGCTTCCTTGGCCTGTTGAATTCCCTTATCTGACAACTTGGTGTCAATCCAACCATTGAAAAGGTTGAGGGCATTCCATTCACTCTGTCCGTGGCGAATCAATACTAACTTTGCCATGTATGGTAGCACTCCTTAGTTCATTTCTTTACTTAGTTTACACAGGTATTATACCGCAACGTCGGTTGATATTGAAATTTAAGGCACAAAAAAAGGACCGTCGGTCCTCTCTTTGCGTCTTAGTTCTTAACGATGTTTGCAGCTTGCAAACCACGGTCAGAGTTTTCAACGTCAAACGTAACTTCCTGGCCATCTTCCAAGGTCTTGAAACCGTCACCCTGGATAGCTGAGAAGTGAGCGAAGACATCTTCACCGTTTTCACGAGTGATGAAGCCGTAGCCCTTTTCGCCGTTGAACCACTTTACTGTACCTTTTTCCATGAAATGTCTCTCCTTCGGTGTATCATATCACCAGTATAAATGCTGTAATTAAAAATATTTGGTATGACGCCTTCCGAAAAAAACAAATCAAAATCAAAAACTTAAATTACTTACTAAAGTCTAACACAAATTTCACAAAGTCACAATGAAGTTGAAAAATTCGGTTAAATCCCTAAGATGCTTTTAATATTGTCGACCTGGTTGCGGGCTGCTTCATCAGGATCACTCTGCGCAGTGGCTTGGAATTCCTGCTGTTGCTCCGCAAAGGCCTGCTTTTCCTCGTCGGTCTTAGGGGTCAACTTGGCCTGCAAGGTCTTAGCTTGCTGAGTACTCAAGACAATCCAAGTATCCGGAATCTCATAAACGACCCGTTGCGACTTGGTCTCATGATTGTTGTCAGCAATGCCAAACAAGAA
The DNA here is from genome assembly GCA_029433155.1 of Lactobacillaceae bacterium L1_55_11. Taxonomy (GTDB): domain Bacteria; phylum Bacillota; class Bacilli; order Lactobacillales; family Lactobacillaceae; genus ESL0723. The sequence goes on along the minus strand of JAQYTT010000002.1, from coordinate 55,163 downwards.
CTTGTAAAAACTGTTCTTATAAACATAGCTAGTCTTGGTGTCCTTGCGGTAGGCCTTGTCACCGTCGATCGTCTTCTGACTGGAAATCATGTTCAAGTCAGGCGTGACCGCCTTAGGCTTATTACTGGTGGTTTGGTCCCGGTAGATATAAATCTTTTCCTGACCATCAGTCCCCAGGTTTTGGTAAAGCAAGACCCCGTAACCCTGGCTGTTGGTAGCCGAATAAATCTGACGAGTTGTCGTGGTTGTAACAGTCTTCATCCCGTAGTGATCATGCATGTTAGCGGTAATCAGGGCGACCGAAGCCACCATGCCGAGCAGACCGATTACGGTCCCCAGGACCCGCCAAACCATGGGCTTGATCATCATCAGGGCGAGAAAGGCAAGAATGGTAAAGATTACTAAAATTACGATAATCATGCGGCATCCTCCCTTACATCACCACCCTCAGTCTTACCCTTGTGAAGCAAGAAACTCAGCAGGAAGGCTAAGAGTGCAAAACCAGCGGCCAGCAGGAAGGAGGCATGGAAGCCATCCAAGCTGGCGTTCAAGTACTTATTGGCATAGAGCAGAGGATCCTGCGTCTTCAAGGCCGCACTTGGCGTGTTGTCATTAATGACTGACTGCATAACGGAAGACAAGACCGCCGTCCCAATCGCAGCTGCAACCTGACGGATGGTGTTGTTGACGGCCGTACCTTGGGCAACCCGAGGCTTAGGCAAGACACCCATGGCTGCAGAAGTCAAAGGCATCATCGTCAAAGCAACCCCGGCCATCCGCAGGGCATACAGGGTAGTAATAAAGATGCTTGGCGCACTCTCCGTTAGGAAGAAGAATGGTAGCGTACCAACAAAGACTAAGGCAAAGCCAAAGATTGACAGACGCCGGGCCCCGTACTTGTCATAGAAACTACCAGCGATTGGTGATAGCAGTCCCATCATCAAAGCACCAGGCAGTAAGACAATTCCGGAATCAAAGGCGGACAAGTGACGAACGGACTGCAGGTAAATTGGCAGCACCAGCTCGACTCCAATCATGGCAATGAAAGTCAGTGAGACCAGGATACTGCTGACGGCGAACTGCCAGTTCATGAAGACCGTCACGTCCAAGAAGGGGTTCTTCATCTGCAGTTGGTGCCAAACGAATTCAACAACGACCAGCAAACCAATCAACATTGGGGCGATAACCCAGCTAAAGCTACCCCAACCGTGGTCGGAAACCATGGCTGATCCAAAAAGGATCAGACCGAAACCAACCGTTGATTCAATCAGGGAACGTACGTCTAGGCGGTCAGGCCGGGTAGGCAGCACGTTTTTGAAGTAGAAGAGGGACAAAATCCAAACGATGATGGTCGTAGGTAGGACCAGCAAAAAGATCGAACGCCAGTCCCCACTGATTGTAAAGCCAAGGAACTTAACGTGGTTGTCTAGGACCCAGCCCGAAAGGGTTGGTCCAATGGCGGGGGCCAGACCAATTACCAGGCCGACCATCCCCAAAGCCTTACCGCGCGAACGCTCATCAAAGAGGGCAAGGGCAGTAACCTGCATCAGGGGCATAACAATTCCAGCGGCCATGGCCTGTAGGGCCCGGGCCACCATCAAAAGCCAGAAGGCCCCGGTTGGGGTCGCTAGGGCTAAGATTGTACCGACCAGGTAAATGGTCAGGGCAGTCATGTATAAAATTTTCGTGGGGATACGGGTAATCAGGAAGGCTGAAACCGGCACCATGATACCGTTAACCATCAAGAAGATGGTTGACAGCCATTGCACACCAGCCGCATCCACGTTAAAGGCGGTCATCAGGGTAGGCAGGGCAGTCCCCAAAGAGGTCTGCATCAAAATCACCCCGAAGGAACCGACAATTAAGAGGGCCATCATCACCAGTCGGTTGACTGGCTGGCCATTCAAGTCACGTGGTTCATCAGACATGAACAGGGTTCTCCGTTTCTAATTTTTTGATTATTGCAATAAAACTTTAAAAGTTACAACGAGACATTCTCACACTAATCCTAGGCTTTGTCAACTTGGGACGCGACCGAGGTAATCTGGTGCCAGTGGTCCAAGTGGACCACCAAATCAGCCCGAACCGCGGAGGGATGAATGTAGCGGTCCAGGTTAACCTGGTTAGTCCGGTCCCAAACCGCCAGGGCCTGGTTGGCAAAGTCGTCAATCGGCCAGTGGTGGTACTGGTAGCGCCAGCTATCCGGGTGGTTACGGGCCGCAAAGGTCGCCATCAGGTTGCGGGCCAGGTACCAATCCTTAATATCGGCTAAATCCGCATCAATATAGATGGCCAAATCCAGGGCCGCCTTAGGCAGCTGGAGGGCTACCACTCCTTCAATAATTAAAATCTGGGGCCGGTCAATTACCTGTTCCTGGTCGGGCACAATGTCGGCTAGGACCTGTTGATAAATTGGCAAAGTGGCCCGCTTTTTCCCCACGCGAAAGGCTTGAACCAGGTCGGCTAACTGGTCGAGGTGGTAGGTCTGGGGAAAACCCTTTTGGTCAAAAAGACCTGCACTTTGCAGGTCAGCATTTGACATTAAAAAATGATCGGTTGAAATAACCTGGCTGTTCACGCCGGCAGCTGTCAGCCGACTAGCCAGGGTTTCAGCCAAGGTGCTTTTCCCGACTGAAACCGAACCAGCCAGACCAACCGTCATGAACTCACCCTGGTACTGCTTTAAAATTGTCGCAATTAATTCATCCATCAACTATACTCGCTGACTTTCATAAAGGTCACTGGGCACTCCTTCGACTAAGGCCGAAGGCTGGCCGGAACCAATCAGGGTCAGGCGGTGCATGGCCCGGGAAGCTACGGTGTAGAGCAGGCGCCGTTGGTCATCGTCCTGGTAGCGGCTCGCATCCGCCTGCCAGATAATAACCGCATCAAATTCCAGTCCCTTAGCTAGGTAAGACGGGATAATCATGACACCTGGTGCCAGGCGCTGGTTTTCCGACTGAATCAGAGTAATCTTGTCATCATCCAGCTGCTTGGCCAGGTCCTTCGCATCCGCCAGGGACTTGGTGATAATAGCCGTTGATTCGTGATCAGCCTGGTTTTGCTGCAGTTGGTCTCTGACCGCTTGCAAGGCACCCGCTTCATCAGATGCCAATTTCACAACCGGCTTTTCACCGGCCCGGTCAAAGGCGGTGATATCACGACCGTTTTGCAGCAGTTCCTTGGTAAAGTCGGTAATCTGCTGGGTCGAACGATAGGTTTGATTGAGCTCGATCAAGTCGACCTTATCCGGGTCAAAGAGGCTGGCCAAATCACTGGCCAGGTCGTTGGCATGTTCCTGGGTAAAGATGGCCTGGTTCAGGTCCCCCAAGACAGTAAACTTGGCCAGGGGGAAGCTAAACTTCAAGAAGGCCAACTGGAAAGGCGTGTAGTCCTGGACTTCATCAATAAAGAGAAAACGGATATCGCGCTGACCGTGCTTACCGGTAATCAGGTCGTATAGATATAGGTAGATACTAGTGGCCGCCAGCGACATGCGGTGGTGCTTTAAGTCGTCCACCACACCGTCAACGTAGTCGGTCCACTGTTGTTCGCTAATGCCCGCCTTTTTCAGATCCAAGAACTTAGGCAGGTGACGGAGAAAGTCAACGAACTGAGCGTTAATGTTTAAGAAACTAGCCCGGTGAATTTTACGGGCAATCGGCTTTAGGGCCCTAATCACAATCTGCTTAGCCAAGAACTGGCGCTCGGCCTTTTCACTACTGAATTCCCGTTCCTGACTAGGCGCACCTAGCTGAGCGGCCCGGGTCATGGCGGCGGCATCCCCCTCCTGGTCATCACCCAGGCGGTTCTTACCAGCGCCAACTAAGTCATCGTACTCCTGCTTAGACAGGTTTTCGATAGCCAGTTCGACCCAATCCTGCCGGGTCTGGGCACCCAGTTGTCCCCGCAGCGAACGCATCAGGGCTTCCTGGGTTGCTTCCAGGCGCTGGGAAAGGCGGTAGTTTTCATTATATCGGTAGTAAATTTCCTTAATCTTGTCCTTGCTGATTAAGGGCTCGTCGTGGAACATCAGGTTCCGAACCTTGAGACCGCCCTTGTTCAGACCGTTAGCATAGCGGCCGACCGCGTTAAACATGTCCAGACTGCCAAGGAGCTGATTAAGGGGACCGTTCTGGTTTTCATGCTCAAAGCGTTCAGACAGGTTTTCCACGGCAATCTTGGGCAGGCGCCGGGAGGCGTACTGGAAGAAGGTCATTTGGACCATGTTTTGCTCACCGAGCTCGGGTAGGACCTGGTCGACGTAGTCGTTGAAGAGCTGGTTGGGACTAAACATGACCACTTGGCCGCTACTGAGCTTACCGCGGTAGCGGTAGAGCAGGTAGGCCACCCGCTGCAAAATGGCCGCCGTCTTACCAGATCCGGCCGCTCCTTGGACAAAGAGCAGGTCGGCGTCGGTATTACGGATAATTTTGTTTTGCTCGCGCTGGATAGTCGTCACAATCGACTTCATCTTAGTCGAAGACTCACCGGACAGAGCGTTTAAGAGCATGGCATCGCCAATGGCTTCTTCAGTATCAAAGATGGTCACCACGACCCCGTCTTCGATTTCAAATTGACGCTTCAAACTCACGTCGGCTTTCTGCGGTCCGTCGGGGGTTTGGTACTCAACCGTGCCGATGCCGCCATCGTAATAGATAGAAGCAACCGGCGTCCGCCAGTCGTAAACCAGGAAATTATTTTTGGTATCACTAAAGGAGGCCAGCCCGATATAAATCGTCTCGGCTTCCTTACCCTCACCGTTATTTTCGGCAAAATCAATCCGGGCAAAGTAGGGCTTATCAACCTGCTTTAGCAGGGTTTGATAACGCTCCTCAGCCCGGGTCTTGGAATTCTCACGCTCAGCTAAGAGTTGCTGTTGTTGGCGGACCGACATGGCCGTTTCCACAATTCCTGAAAAGGTACTCGTGTTTAGCCGGACATCGTCCCAACCTTGGGCGGCATCATCCAAGTTCTGGTTGGAAGCCGCCACCTCCGCCTTGGTCTCGTCCAAGGCGGACTTAATCTTACCAAGAGTATGATCTAAATAGTGTTGTTCTTGGTTTTGAATCGAATGGTCCAAAATAAAATTCCCCTATTTTGCAAAAAATACATTGCCGCCATTATACGCTTACCATCTCAAAAGATAAAGCATCCGGCATAGTCGGTTGCGGCAGCCGGTTTAGGGCAACAAAAAAAGCACCTTACGGTGCTTTTAATTGTTTACTTGTTAGTTAGTGACTCGATACCAGGGAGGGGCTTACCTTCCAGGTATTCAAGTGAGGCACCACCACCAGTTGAAATGTGGGACAACTTATCAGCCACACCCAACTTCTGGACAGCAGCGGTAGAATCACCACCACCAACGATGGTTGTACCACCGTTCTCGGTTACCTTAACCAGGTCTTCACCAATGGCCAGGGTTCCCTTAGAAAACTTAGGTAATTCGAAGACGCCCATTGGGCCGTTCCATACCACCGTCTTGGCCGTGGCCAAAACGTCCTGGAACAACTTGATACTCTTAGGTCCGATATCCAGACCCATGTAACCGTCGGGGATACCAGCGGCAGCGTCAACCACCTCCGTCTTGGCATCGTTAGAGAAGGCGTCGGCCGCCACTGAATCGATTGGCAAAACCAGCTTGTCGCCAGCTTCATCCATCAATTCCTTGGCCAGGTCAACCTTGTCGGCTTCAAAGAGTGACTTTCCAATCTTGTTACCCTTGGCAGCATCGAAGGTGTAAGCCATACCACCACCGATGATGACCTTGTCGGCCTTGTTCAGCAGAGACTTAACCACGTCAATCTTGTCAGAAACCTTAGCACCACCGATGATGGCAGCGAAGGGACGCACTGGATTATCAACGGCATCGCCCAGGAACTTGATTTCCTTTTCCATCAAGAAGCCAGCTGCGGCCTGATCAACGTTAGATGCAATCCCAACGTTAGATGCGTGGGCGCGGTGGGCCGTTCCAAAGGCATCGTTGATGAAAAGGTCATCACCAAGTGAAGCCCAGTACTTACCCAATTCTGGGTCGTTACCAGATTCTAACTTAACGTACTCGCCGTTAATGACATCTTCAAAACGAGTGTTCTCAACCATCAAAACTTGACCGTCTTTGAGGCCGTTAACCGCGGCTTCAAGTTCAGCACCACGGGTGTGGGGCACAAAGAGGACGTCTTGACCAAGCAGTTCTGACAGGCGCTTAGCAACTGGTGCCAGTGACAGACCCTTCTTATCTTCTTCGGTCTTAATGCGACCCAAGTGAGAGAACAGGATTGCCCGACCGTTGTGCTCCAAAACGTACTTAATCGTTGGCAGGGCAGCCACAATCCGGTTGTCGTTACCGATTACGCCATCCTGGATAGGGACGTTGAAGTCAACCCGCATTGGGACTTTCTTACCGGCAAGCTCCAAGTCAGTGACAGTTAATTTAGCCATGAATAGCCTCCATTACTTTATTCTTTACAGTGCCAATTATAAAGCAAAAACAGGGCTTTGTCTGCCCTTTGAGAAAATTCGAACAAAAAGCTGGCATGAATAAACACAGTGTCAATTATTCCTTAAAAGGAACTTGAATTGTAAAAAAAAGATCGACCGGAATCCCGTATTCTGCTACGAGGAGGCGGACTTCGGACAGTCGAAAATCAGCCCCGGTACCATTTATCTTCTTATTAATATAGTTACTAGTGGTGCCCAAGGTCTTGGCCAAATCGATTTGTGAAATCTGGCGATCGCTGAGCCACTGTTTCAGTTCGTAATATGGTGGTCTTACCCGTTTTGACATGGTCAGTCTCTCCCTTGTTCCGATTAAGGAACAAGGTTATTTTACAAGGGGGCCTAGCCTATGTCAACTATTCGTTCCTAATAAGGAATGATTATGCTATAATCATCTTCGTTGGAGGCATCCCAGATGGATTTTGCACACAAACTGCGCGCGGCCCGGCAAGACCGGCACCTTTCCTTGGATGGTCTGTCCCAGGCCCTAAATAACCGCTACGACACCAATATTTCGAAAAGTATGCTGTCGCGTTGGGAGCACGGCACTGACCTGCAGATGTCTTATGTTCGAATTCTGGCCGATTATTTTGGCCTGAGTGCAGCTGAGATTTTAGGCGAGGGAGCGTCTAACCAGGCCGATATTAACCGGGTCTACCAGCAGCTAGACTCAGTTAACCAGGCCAGGATCCTTTCTGTAGCCAAGACTACTCTGGCCCAGCAAGAAGCCGTCAGTAAGCGGCAGCTGGGCCCACAGCAGGTCCTGGTTTATGGATCGGTTTCAGCTGGGACCGGGGAATACCTCTCAGATGCTAAGCCTGAGGCAGAAACCTACCTGGGCCGGGTGCCCGCCCATGATTATGCCGTTACCGTTAATGGCAATTCGATGGCGCCTCTCTTCACCGACGGTCAGATTATCTTCGTCCGGCAGACTGACCAGGTCCACTCGGGCCAAATTGTGATTGCCGACTATGACCACCAGGCCTTCGTTAAGAAGTACATCCACGACCAAAACGGTCGGCGTCTGGTGTCGCTTAACCCGAACTACCCCGACCTCAGTATTGACCGTAACCACGAAATTACGATTATGGGGGCCGTGGTCTTATAAAATATCCCAAGACACAGAAAAAGCAGTCACATCAGTGACTGCTTTTTTAAGTTGCCCCTGCTGGGATCGAACCAGCGCATGGAGGTACCAAAAACCTCTGCCTTACCACTTGGCGAAGGGGCAATGCTTCATTTTGCCTGAAGCTAGGCAATGGGAGCGGTAGGATTCGAACCTACGAACCCGAAGGAACGGAGTTACAGTCCGTCGCGTTTAGCCAGACTTCGCTACACTCCCATGTCTCAAACAACTTCTCAATCATACCAAGCTTTGGCCTGGTTGACAAGGTTGAAACTGGGCAGCAGCAGTCTAGCTGGCATAATTTACCAAATTTGGACCCGGTCTTTCGGATCCTGCCACATGCCATCGCCGGGCTGAATGCCAAAGGTCTCAAAGAAGAGATCAAAGTTTTTAACCGGCACATTCACCCGCAACTTAGCTGGGGCATGGACGTCAATGGCCGCCAGGAGTTCTAGGAACTGGTCGCTGGCCTTTTGCCGCCAAATCTTAGCCAGGTTTTCAAAGAAAATCCGGGCATCAAAGTCAGGCTGGCGTTGAGCAGCGGTCAAGGCGGCCGAAATCCCACCTAGGTCAGCCACATTCTCGGAAACGGTCAGATGACCATTCACCGTCGCACCGGCACTTGGTAGGCCGTCAAACTGGTCTTCGATTAGCTTCGTTTGGGCCTCAAAGTGCTTGAAGTCTTCTGGTTGCCACCACTCCTTTAAGTTACCGTGCTCGTCAAAACGGGCGCCATTGGTGTCAAAGGCGTGGGTAATTTCATGGGCGATGACGGTCCCAACCCCGCCATAATTGGCCGAACTAGGCTGGTCCAAACTGTAAAACGGCGCCTGTAGGATGGCGGCCGGGAAGACAATCTGGTTAAAGCTGGGTGAATAGTAGGCGTTCACCAAATCGGCCGGCATCGACCAAACCCGCTCATCCGGCTCTTGGTGCCAGCGCTTAAAGTGCTCGGCCTGGGCTTCCTGGCTGAAGCGGGCAATGTTGGCCAGCACCGAAGCATTGGCGTCAACCTGACGTTCGGTCAGGTAAGGCGGAATATAGTCTGGATAACCAACTTTGATTTTCAAGGCCGCCAACTTAATCTTGGCCTTGGTCAGGGTCTTAGGGCTAAGCCAGTCATTCTCGTCAAAGCGGTCCTGGTAAACCTGGACCAGGCTTTTGACCATGCTGGTGACATCCGCCTTGGCCTTAGGGCCAAAGAACTTTTCGCCATACCAGCGACCAACGACGCTGGCAAAGAAGGCATGGGCCTGCTTGAAGGCTGCTTTGGCAGGGTTAGCGGCCTCCTTAGCACCGGACAGTTCGCGGCCATAAGTGCCGGCCAGGACCCGGAGGTCATTGGTTAAGAAAGGCGCACTTTCCAAGACCGCTTGGATAATCATCCAGGACTTGAAGCGGTCAAAGTTACCAGGCCGATAAATGTCAGCTGCCTGGTCCCAGAACTTTTCATCGTGGACAATGACCTGGTCTGGCTGGTCCGGCAGCACCGCTGTCAGAACTTTGGCCAGGTCATAATCTGGCAGGCGCTTTTTCAGGTCAGCCAGGGTAGTAGGATGGTAGTTTTTCCAGTAGTCGGATAACTCCTCGTTACTACTTTCCCGCTCGGCCAGCTGGGCATCAAGTTCAATGGCATGATTGGTCATGGTTTGGGCTTCGTCAGCACTGTAACCAGTCGCCTCCAGGAGTTGCACCACCATCTTTGACCAAACGCCCAAGAGACGCTCACGCTCTTTCTCATCATCATAGGTCGTTACATCTGGCAAGATCAGGTCAGGACCACCCAACCACAGTTCGTTGATGGCCGTGTTTTTGGAATCTGGACCCACCCAAAGTGCCAAAGGAGTGGTGTAGGCCTGGTTAATTAAAGTTCCTTCCTGCTTTTGAAAATCAGTCCAGGAATTTAACTTCTTTAAAGTAGCTAACTCGTCTTGCAGGGGTTTCACACCGTCTGCTTCGCGCTTTTGCCAGTCAGCGGTTAGGCGATGAAAGGCGACGAAATTTGTCAATTCAGCCGGTGTCTTGGTCTTGCCATCTTCAAAATCGGCTAAGGCGTCCCGCTCCTGGTCCTCGATGGTTTGCAGCAGGTCGTAAAAACCACCGGTGGCCGGCTTGTCAGCTGGAATTTTAGCCTGGTCAATCCACTGACCGTTTAAGGCTTGATAAAAATCGTCTTGTTCGCGTACCATAAGCACCTCCTAAAACACATTCGTATAATTAAAGGGTGAAATATTCAATCGAACGGCCGTTTAGCGGCTGGCAGTCCCGGTAATTATTGGGAAAGTCAGCGTGCAGGACCGCTAAGTCTGACGGTGCCACCGTTAGGACCGGTTCTAGGACAAACCACTGCACCCCACCCTTTAGCGGTGGGGTCGTTAGTGAGCCCTCGTAGTGGTAAAAGCCGGTCGCTTTGGGCCAGAGCTGGTTTAAGATGTCAGCATCCCGTTGACCAGCAAAGAGGCTGGCCAACCCTAACGGTTGGGCTTGTGGATCAACTTGACCCCAAGCTGCAAAAACCGCAGTCTGATTATCGTGTTCGGCTACAAAGTGGACTTCTAAGTCATAACGGACACCATTGTGTAAGTGCTCAGCCCCATCGTGAAAGTGACAGCGCACAAATTCCCAGGACGTACCGTTCACCGTGATTTCACCGACCCCTAAAAATTGGGGACCGATGACTGGCTGGGTCATTCGCAATGGGATGCGCGTGTTAAAGTCAACGGTCAGCTGGCCGGCTTGGTGGGGGACTAAGTCGTTCGCATCTGGTAGGGCAATTGGTGACTGCCATTCGGTATTACCGGTGGCCGTTTCTCCCCATTCGCCCTGCTTGCGATAATCAATTCTCTCCATGACCCCTCTACTCACTTTCTAACTTGGTCCGGGTAAGTTTCGGCGTCCGTCCTGACAATTATGGCATAAAAAAACGGCTGAATACACATTGTATTTGCCGTCTCCCTATGGACCGAGGCCCTTGCTAAAAACCAACCGGGCCGGTCGTACCGCCCGATTAAATCTTTGAACTGTTCAGAACTGTTCACATGCTACCCGGTTTGGTGTGTTGCCATTTATCAGGCGACTTCTATCAGCCCTATATCAAGTCCCGTACCAGCAATCCTGGCCGATTACAGGTCGTAAACTTCAAGGTGGGCTGCTCGCCGATAACCACTACCAAAGCCTTCGTCTTTGAATTCTCATTGGTTCACTAATTATTGTATCGAATCCAAGTTACAGGCGCAGGGCAATCACAATACATATTTCAATTTTATGTAACATAAGTCCTTGTTTTGTATTTTTAATGTAATTATTGTAACTATTTTGTCATAAAAATGCCTTGGTTGTCCTTTCTAAAACAAGAATGTTAAAATACAAATCGTACTAAAGTGTTCAATAGACAATCTGAGAGAAGGGATTCCGCCATGTTTCCAAGTGAATATGACAAATTCAAAACCTACGTGGACCAGATGGATTCACTAAGCTTCAAGAACTTCCTATTTAACAAGCACAACTACCCCTACGCTATTTTCCCAGTGGTTGGCGTCATCATCCTGGCCCTCTTTGGTCAGCGGAGTTGGCTGTCACTGATTACCCAGTTCATCATCCTGGTAGTGGCGGTCCTGTCCTTTGAATATCTAAGCTACCGTTCCATCAAGAACCTGGCAGCTAAGAACGGCAAGTTCTCCGTCCGACGTAATGTCTGGGGCCTATTTGCCTTTGACGTACTGATTGTTTGCACCGCCTTCTGGGGTGCCTTTCACCACTGGACCTGGTTACGCTTCCTCATCCTCCTGATTACGGCCGGTATCGTGGCCTTTATCGTGGTGGTTTTGATGACTGCACCCGCCCTGAAAGAAAACGTTGAGCGCTACCAAGGTGGCAAATAAAAACAGCCAAACGGCTGTTTTTTTATTTATAGAGAAAGGTAGACACTGACATACATCAGACCAGCCCCGAGCAGGACAAACATGTGCCAGTAGACATGGCCCATTGGAATCTTAGGAATAAGATAGAAGATGGTGCCCAGGGAGTACACGACCCCACCGGCCAGCAGCAACCAGAAGGCTAAATGACTAAGGGAACCCCACAAGATAGGCATGGCCAAGAGGATCATCCAGCCCATCACTAGGTAAATCACCACCGACACCCAGGGCCAACGGCCAACCCAGAAAAAGTCGTAGATCAGCCCGGCCACGGTCATGGCGGCAATCATCCCCCAAATCGCCCAGCCAACCCAGCCGTGAATAAAGAGCCAGGTGTAGGGCGTATAGGAACCCAGAATCACCAGGTAAATCCCGGCATGGTCTAAGAACTGAAAAACCTTGGCGGCCCGGGTAAAGACCAGGGCGTGAAAGAGGGTCGAGGCCAGGAGAAACAGGCTAATCGAAATAATATAGATTAGAATGGCCGTCAGCTCCAGAGGACTAGGATCCTGTTCAGCAATATGGACCAGGAGAAAGATGCCGGCTAAAATCGCGAGAACAAAGCCCAATCCATGGGTAACTGTGTTTAAAACTTCATAGGTAATCTGATATTTCCGGGACCGTTGTTGCATAATGCCAACCTTTGCTAGACTTTAGAAAATCCCCTTAGCAAGCGATAAATAAGAACTATACCAATTTGACAAAAGGAATGCTATTTCGTACAATATAGAAGAGTTAAATAATCAAACGGAGGAATTACATTTATGGAAATCACATTCACACCAGCTGCTAAAGAGCGCCTTGAGAAGTACCTCGGCGATGACGTAACCATGGTCTTAGATTTTGACGATGGCGTTGGTCCTTTCTCACATGAGGCCAACTGCACCCTGTCAGTTTCCTTCAACCTGCTCTTTGTTGATAAGGATGCTGACCTGCACGACTTCCAACTGGTTATCCCAAGTAACCTGGGCGAAGTGCACGCTAAGAAGTACTCCGAAGACCAGATGCAGCCTGAAATGACCATCGACGTCAAGGAGAAGTACCTACGTTACACGCTTTCAGGCAACGGTGGTATGATTGACGACAGTCTCGGGGTTAAGAACCTGGTCACTGCTAAATAAAGCTTTAGAAAAAGTCAGCCGTTTGGCTGACTTTTTTGTTTGGCCAAATTTAGACCACTTAAACCATGTCCTTCCAGTCCCGTGACCAGATAAGCGCCATGCCGCCATCACCGGTGTGAACACCAATGACCGGATCCATGGATGCCCGCTCAAACTGGACGGCGGGAAATTCGGCCTGCAAGTCCTTGAGCCACTTGTCACCCAGCTTTGGATTATTTCCATCAACCACGTAGGCCCGGACGGGGTAATCAGCGTGGGCCAAAGAATCTGCGAAGGCTTCCTTAATTTCCCGAAAGGCCCCGCTCATCTTGCGGGCCTTACCAATGGCGCCAATCTTACCCTCTCCCTGGACATCAAAGGACAAGAGGGGCTTGATATTTAACAAACCACCGATTAATGCCTGTCCTCGTGATAGGCGGCCAGTCCGTTGTAGGTGGGAAATATCATTGACCACAAAGCGGACCTGGAGGGTCGACTGGAGATCCTTGACGGCATCAACAATCTCATCCACCGGCCGGTCTTCTTCAGCGAGGCTAGCTGCCAAAAGGGCCTGTTCGCCGGCCCCCATGTTGGTCAGGTGGGAATCAATCACCGCGACCTGGTCGAGACCCTCGTACTCCTCGGCCACCAGGTGGGCCGTCTGAAAGGCACCCGAAATTCCTGAAGACAGAGTAATGATAATGGCGCTGGTGTAGCCAGCGTCCTTAGCCTCGTTTAAGACCTGTTCCCATTCACCCGGCGTGGGCTGAGAGGTGGTCGGCAGGACGTTTTTTTCCTTAATCACGTCAACTAACTGACCAAGGGTCTTAATGTCGCGACCGCCAATATAAGTTTCCTTACCAAAGAGGATGGGCACGCCCACCTCGTAGATATGGTAATGGTTGCGGGTTGCCAGGGGCAGGGCCGCTGATGAGTCCACAATAACTGCTGTATGACGCATACAAATCTCCTGAACTACTATCCGGCCATTTGCCGTGCCAGTCAGACACCGCAATGCACCAAATCAAAATCACTAAGGGTATTCTATCATTTTTAGCCTGGTTTGAAGACCAATAAAAAAGCAGACCGTTACAGAGTCTGCTTTTTACCTATATTAAATCTGTATGGGCGGGCACCTATAGACCAAAGCGGGTGCCTAGAATCATCCCCAGGGCAAAGGCGACCAAGCCAAAGCCAACCTGTAAGAAGAGGTAGCCAAGCTGGCCGCCCATACCATTTTGCTGACGACTTTGGGTCATCATCGTACTAAAGGTCGTCAAGCCACCCAGCACGCCGACACCCCAGAACGTAAAGGCAGTGTTGGTCATCACCTGCTGGCTAAAGTAACCCATGATGAGGGCGCCAACCACGTTTACGATAAAGATGGCAGTAAACTGGCGCGAGCGCAGCGGCCAAATCACAATCACCAGGTAGCGCAGGGCCGCACCAATACCAGCCCCAAGAGCAGCAAGTAAGAAATTAGTCATGACTAGCCCCCTTGAACAGTTTGGCACCCAGGCCGTGGGCCAGGTCAATTAGGACAATCGCCCCAACCAGGCTGGCCACTAGGTAAGCAATGGCAATCACCGGACTGAGATAGTACTGCTGGTAAACCTGCAGAATCATCGTGGAAAAGGTGGTAAAGCCACCTAAAATCCCAGTACCAACGAAACTTGGCCAAAGATAACTAACGTCATCATGTTGGGCCAGGTAAACGCCCAATAAGGCCAGGGCAAAGCTACCAACCCAGTTAATTAAGAGGGTCGTGAGTGGCAGAGGTCCCCAGAAGGGAATTTGACCTAAGAGATAGCGGAGACCGCCACCCAGGCAACCACCCAGGGCCACCACCAGCAATTCTAATGGGATTTTCTTGGCTGTATTCATAACTGTATCCTAACAGGGCCAGGCCCAATTACCAAATCTTTAGGCCGGCCGACTACCAGCGGGCACGTCCAGTTCGGCCATGATATCAGCCAGGGTGATTTGCTGCATTTCAGCCTGAGCGGCCGCTTCAACCTTTTGGTACTGGTGATCTAAGACCTGGGCAATTTGACGGCCAACCGGACAGTCCTGGCTGGTGTTCTGGTCCGGACTTAGCAGGGGGCTTTCCCCATCAACGGCCTGGTAGACATCTAAAATGGTGATTTCAGCGGGCTGCTTACAAAGGCCCGGCTGGGCCACCCCAGCGCTGGCATGCATCAGTCCGGCCCGTTTCAAGTCAGCCATCAGGCGGCGTACCCGAGTGGGATTGGTGTTGATACTTTGGGCAATGGCCGCACTGGAGAGGGGCTGACCATTCGAAAAGACCTGGATATAGGTCAGGATATGCAGGGCATCACTTAATTTTAAAGAAGGTTTCATCGCTAAAACTCCTTACATGGCAATTCGTCGAATTGAAGTTTGACATTTCGTTAAATCGATTATATCATAGCACCTGTACTTTTATAAATAACACGGAGGCAGAAATATGTCAGCATTTAACGATTTACAAAAGAAGCGTCGTAGCATTTACGCCCTGGGTGACCAGGTTAAGCAGACGCCGGAAGAACTCTTTGGCATGGTTAACGAGGCCATCAAGGATGCGCCTACAGCCTTTAACAGCCAGTCAGTTCGGGCCGTGACTTTGACCGGTGATGCCCACAAGAAGCTCTGGGACATGGTCTTGGACACCCTGCGTAAGGTGGTTAAGAACCCAGACGTCTTTGAAACTACTGAACAAAAAGTTAACGGATCCTTTAAGTCTGGTTTTGGTACGGTTTTGTACTTCACTGACATGGACGTTGTCCATGGTTTGGAAGAACAGTTCCCAAGCTACAAGGACAACTTTTACGACTGGTCTGAAGAAGCCATTGGAATCGCCTTGTACTCAGTTTGGTTGACCCTGACTGAGGCCGACCTGGGCGCTTCAATCCAGCACTACAACCCATTAATTGACCAGGCCGTAGCGGAAGCTTTCGACATTCCTTCAAACTGGAAGCTGCGCGGCGAAATGCCATTCGGCACAATCGAAGCACCAGCTGGATCTAAGGATTACATGCCTGATGATGAGCGCTTCAAGCTTTTCACCAAGTAATTGAATAATTAATTGAATGTGTAAAAAAGAGCCTACTCGGGGGCTCTTTTTTTGTTTGAGTAATACTAATTTTTGGCTCTAGTGGAAAGAGCCCCGAATCGCTGATAGTAGTGCACCTATAGCTTTGACTTAGCATAACTGGACGGTTTTTAGACATGGGCAGATGGAGTGGTAGACAAATGTCGCCCAACCTTTTTAAACAATGTTAAGCCATGTTTAAGAAGGTACTAGAATGAATAGCGATAAGAAGTATTTAATCGACGGCCTAGCCAATGAGGCAAAAGTTTTCTTCAACTTAAAATACGCTGATGTAAAACCTTACGCAAAAAAATATGCTGAAGATGGTGAAATTTCACCAGATGACTGGGTAGTTATGCATGGAAGTTTGTACCCCTATGCCATCAAAATGATTTTGAAATACAAATTATTACCAGTTAACGAAGTAGAAAAATTAGCGATTTAAAAACCCCCGAGGTTAAGTTCGGTGGTTTTTATAGTTTACTATCACGCTAACTAGATTTCATCCCTGCTCTTCATAAATAATCATGCCGATATAATAAAACCAGACTGAAGACGACGTTTTGATATCAATAATTTTATGCCCGTCACCTTGGATACGCTTTAAAGTATTGTTCATCTTCTTATTAAAAGCGTGGGCTGATGTCATACTAGAAACTGTTTTGGTTTGAATCATAGTTCTTTCCTCTACTGATAATTGATAGCGCATAGTCTGCACAGCAGTAAGCTTATCTATACTTATTTTACATTAACCTTAATCGATGAAAAGGCGACTTAGGCCAAATGAAGATTCACTTTCAGACGGTCCAACCACTAGAATAAAGTTGACAACCCCGCTAGAATCCAGTAATCTCAACCTATTAAAACTTGGGAGTTGCATTGCATGTTAAAGCTTCAAGCACAAGTTAACCGCCCTTGGTGGCGCCGGTAAATCAGCTTTCCTAACCAAGGCAAGCTGTGGCACAACCTGATTGTCCCAGCCGGCTAATTTGTAATGCGCAAAAAATGCCTGTCTGGGAAGGACCCAGCCGGCTTTTCTTTTTAGACTTCGGTAGCCTCTGGGTGCCGAGGTCTTTTCATTTTGGGAGAAAGAACATGAACAAACGTCTACTAACCTTCATTGGGGTCATTGCCGCCTTCCTGGTGGTGGCCTTCTTCAAATCCAGCAATGACGAACAAAGTCAAAAGGGCATCCCCACTGTGGGAATCCTCCAACTAGTGACCCACCCAGCCTTAGATCAAATCCACAACGGTGCTATCGCCGGCCTGAAGGATGAAGGCTTTGTGAATGGTAAGAACATTAAAATCGACTACCAAAACGCCCAGGCCGACCAGTCGAACTTAAAGACCATGGCCCAAAAGTTTATCAACGAACACGCCAAGGTAACCATTGGGATTGCGACGCCAGCCGCCCTTTCCCTGGCCAAGGCCGCCGATGGCCAGACGCCGGTCTTAATGGGCGGGATTACCGACCCAGTCGGAGCTGGCCTGGTTAAGTCCATCAACAAGCCCGGTGGTAACGTTTCTGGAACTTCAGGTGACTCACCCCTCCAGGCCCACCTGGGTGTTATCAAGGAAGTGGTCCCCAAGGCCAAGACCCTGGGCATTATCTACACTTCTTCTGACCACGGTGGTACCTACCATGCCAAAAAGATGGCCAAGTTAGCCGAGAGCCAGGGCTTTAAGGTTAAGCTTTATACGATTGCTAGCACCAATGACATGCAGCAGGTCGCTGAAACCATGGCCAACCAGGTCGACGTCGTTTATGCGCCCCAGGATAACGGGGTGGCCTCAGCGATGAAGACCCTGGTCAACGTCACCAACCAAAACAAGATTCCAGTCATCCCCGCCGCCGATACCATGGTTAAGGACGGCGGGATTGCCACTATCGCAGTTAGCCAGTATCAGATTGGTTACCAGACCGGTAAGATGGCCGGTGAGGTGCTGAAGGGTAAGAAGACCGCAACCATGCCGGTTGTGTCGGTTACCAAGGGTGAACCGGTGATTAATTTGAAGGAAGCCCAGACTTTGGGCATTGATTTACCAGATAAGCTCGTACAGCAAGCCAAGGAAAATGGGGAGGTCATCCAATGAGTATCATTGTTTCCAGTATTGGCCAGGGGATTCTCTGGTCCATCTTAGGGATTGCCCTCTTTCTAACCTTCCGAATCCTAGACTTCCCTGATATGACGGTGGAAGGTTCCTTCCCCTTGGGCGCAGCCACGGCGGTGACCTTGATTGTCCACGGCGTGTCACCAATCTTAGCCAGCCTGGTGGCCTTTGTGGCCGGTTCCCTGGCCGGCTTTACCACCGGAATTCTCTATACTAAGGGTAAAATCCCAGTCCTACTGGCTGGTATCTTGGTGATGACCGCCTGCCTGTCAATCAACCTGCGGATTATGGGTTCGGCCAACATCTCCCTGCTGAACCAGAAAACCATTTTTAGCAATGCCTTCTTACAGAGCCTCCCCCGTTACTTTGACATGGTGGTGCTGGGTCTGATTATCATCGTGATCGTGACCGCCGCCCTAATCTGGTTCTTACAAACTGAGTTAGGCCAGGCCTTCATCGCTACCGGGGACAACCCGCAAATGGCCCAGGCCTTTGGGATTCGAACTGATCGGATGACCATTATGGGCCTGATGCTATCGAACGGTCTGATCGCTTTTGGTGGTGCGGTTATTGCCCAAAGCAATGGCTACGCCGATATTAACATGGGGATTGGGATCATCGTCATTGCCCTGGCCTCAATTATCATCGGAGAAGTCATCTTTGGTAATCTCAGCCTCAATGAGCGCCTGATTGCCGTTATCATTGGTTCCATCATTTACCGTTTGGTACTGCTGGCCGTCTTGCAGCTTGGCTTTAGCACCAACGACCTGAACCTGATTTCTTCGATTATCTTGGCCCTGGCCATGATGCTACCGCAGTTCCGCAAGGCCCTGCGCCTCGATGGCATCTTAAAGAAGGGAGTCCGTCCACATGACTAAACCCGTGATTACCTTAAAAAACGCCAATATCACCGTGCCCAACGGCAACAAGATTTTAGATGACATGAACCTAGAAATCTTGGACGGCGACTTTATCACCGTCCTGGGTACCAACGGGGCCGGTAAGTCGACCCTCTTCAATGCCATCGCCGGTAACCTGTCCTTAAGTGACGGTCAAGTCTTTCACGGCGACCGCGACATTACCAACCTGTCAGCGGTTGAGCGGACCCAGATGATTGGCCGGGTTTTCCAGGACCCTAAGATGGGGACCGCACCACGGATGACCGTGGCCGAAAACCTGCTCCTATCAGAAAAGCGCGGACAGCGCCGGACGTTACGGCCCCGCGGTTTGAACAATGCCAAGCTGATGGAATACCGCCGGATTACGGCCCAGATGGGCAATGACTTGGACAACCGGTTGCAAACTGCCGCTGGCGACCTGTCTGGTGGGCAGCGCCAGGCCCTGAGTTTCCTGATGGCTACCCGGGTTAAGCCGGAACTGCTCCTCTTAGATGAGCACACGGCGGCCCTGGATCCCAAGACCTCGGCCCAGCTGATGGATGCCACCAACCAGCAGGTGACTGAAAACCACCTAACCGCCCTGATGATTACCCACAATCTCAGCGACGCCATGCACTATGGTAACCGCCTGATTATCTTGAACGCCGGTAAAATCGTCTTAGACGTGCGCGATGAGGCCAAAAATCAGTTAACTGAGGAAGAATTGTTGAAGTACTTTGCGATTTAAAAAGAGCCCGAAGGGGCTCTTTTTTATATTGAAAATTTATTTACGTGGTTGGCTATACAAGCCTTTTCTCAACTAGCAATCTCGTTTTATATTACTGATAATTAGGAAAGTTCTTTTTAATCCAGTCTTGGTTTGTCTGATTATTATAAGCCTTGATGATTTTATCGAGGAACTCTTTCTGCTTATCTTCACCACCATCTTTGAACTTTGCTGCGATAATCACACCACCCTGCTTTAATCCGCCATAAGCTGCAAAGCCAGTAAACTCTGACTCCTTCGAAGCCAACTGAACCACCTTATACTGTGCGACCTTACTTTCAGTCTTAACTAGGTTCGGATTTTGGTTCGCACTGTCAATGTCTTGCTGAGAGAGTCCAACACCAGCGAATACATCCTCGTTCTTAATTGCCGTCTCAAGGTCTTGGGGACTACTATATTGTTTTACTGTGACGTTATAACTGTTTCCATCTGTTTGTTTAATATCATCACTCTTAACAACATGTTTCCAAATTTCCGTTTGGTCAGTGGTTAAAGTTCCCAAGTTCAAATCAACGGTCATGCCAGTAGCCTTACCTGAAGAGGAATTATTCGTTCCTGCCAAAAACTTATAACCGCCAAAAATAACAACTGCAACAACTAGCAGCCCAACAATCACTGCAACACTCTTTTTCATGGTTAATTTCCTTATAAATTAGTTACATCAATTACTTCGTCTACCCGTGAATAAACATTAGGATCATGGGTGGCAATAATGACGTACGTGTCTGGTCTAACTTGACCCAACAAAATATCAATGATATCTGATCCGGTTTTTTCGTCTAGCGCGCCGGTGGGTTCATCCGCTAAAATAATTTTCTTGTCTTTTAATATCATTCGAGCGATGGCCACTCTTTGAGCCTGACCACCGGATAACTCATAGATTTTAGATTTTAGGTATGAATCATCCAAACCCACCTCTGCCAAAGCCTCACCAATTCTAGTTAGGTCTTTCGTCACCAGCTTAAGGTTCTGCAATACCGTCTTATTATCCAGTAGGGCATAATTTTGAAACACGTACCCAAGATAATTTTTAAAGAAGTCTCTTTCCTTAATTTTCCAAATGTTTTCTCGTCCAATCTTAATATCGCCACTGGTCGGACGGTCTAGGCGACCAATTGCATTCAACAGCGTCGTTTTTCCAGATCCAGACTGACCAATCAAAGCATAAGATTTATTCGGTTCGAGCCTCAAATTAAGATTTTCATAAACGGTCTTTCGACCGAATTTTTTTCCTAAAGATTGTATTGTGATCATGCTTCATTTCCTTTGAGGAGGGTCGTATAATTTTTGCGAATTTTAAAATTAAATACCAACGTTGTAATCCAGGCGACTGTCAAACCAATTACCATGACCAAAATAGGCAAAATAATTTGACCAGTCATAATGGCTGCATCTGTGGCCGCTACAGCGACTAAAACTAACAATGGAACAATGCTTTGCCAATAAACTTGGATATTTGACTGACCCAAAATTTTACGTTTAACAAGAGTAGCCAGCTCAAAGCGATAGGCCACAATTACATACATAACAATGCTGACCACGACCGCACTAAACATGATTACCTGTAAGACGTTGGCAATGATTAATTGGTTTTTAAGAGATTTAACATTTAACTCAACCGACTGATATGGCTCAACCGTCATACTCGTTAAATTACTGTTTACTTGACTGATCGTCTTAATGGCAGCTGGACTCAACAAGCCTCTAGTATTCAACACGTTGGCTGCAAAATTAGTAGCCTGATGATCTAACAGAACGCCATCGTTCAAACGGACTACTACCTGATTAATCAAACTACCATAGCTTCTTTGTAAGTCATTTTCCTTTCCCAAAAATCGTGTTGCGTTTTCATTGAATAGGAACGTAATCTGATTGTCCGGGATAACTTGAGTTTCAATATCATCCTTTGAGAAATTGTAATTTTTAAGCTGCTCAGAGTAGACCGTGTTAATCAATGAGTCTCGCTGAGTTTCATAACTTTTAGGAATATAAATCGTCGCGGCTTTTTTATCATCATAGGAATAACGTTGTCCCGGGTAATTACTTTCTTGATTGCTGATGGCACCCTTACTGAGGTACCAAACTTTTTTATTCAAATTTGGATTGGTGATATTATCCTTGGCGAGTTGCTCCGAAAATTCCTTTTGCGCGTCACCAATCATATAGGGCGGAATATAGGCAGTAGAAGATGTTAGGTAAATATAATTATCGATTCCAATTTTCTTTACTAAGTCGATCTCTCCCTGAGAAGCAGAATCTGACTTTGATTGTCCATCACTAGAAGTATCTCCGGCAGAGAAAGGCTGGGTTTTTTGCCACCCCTTCAGTGCTGACCACGGTTTCAAATTGTTAATTTGGCTTTCTAGCTGCCGGTTGTTCACGCGGACCTGATCATTTAGTTGCACAACAGCAATGATCATCACACCAATTAATGTTAGCCAAATGAGGAAAACACTTTTACCTTTAACCTTATTTTTAATAATGTCCAAAGGGGATTCCAGTTTAATCATGATGCTAACGACTAGCAGGGAAACCACCATCATCAATGTAAAGATGAGTAAATCAGTAATGACTAGTGCTGAAAAAAGTTGGGTACTAAAAGTTTGGAATCCCTTACCAATAAAGATTGCGTATGACAGAACCATTAATACACTAACAATACTTATTAACAGAACTGGCCCGGCAATATCCTTAAAACTTATGACATGTTTGCCAAAGGCAAACCTAATCATCCTCTCTTTCATTGACCGGACATCAAAAATAAAGATTCCGGTAAATGCGAGCAAAAACAGCATCAAGGTAAATGTACTCCTCAGTTGGCCCTGGAATTGCATCAAACCACCCAAAAACCAGGGGTAGGACTGGTCTGCAACAATTTTAATACCAAGCGAGCCCAACAATCTAACTGAATGAGCGCTCATTTTACCTGAAGTGTAAAAAATCCCGTTGGCACTAACCTTTGCCAAAAAACCACCCTTAGGATAGTCAGATAAATCATAATAGGAAACGCCACCTGAGTCGTTAACATATGATTTATAAATTTTTATTTTATCTTCGCGAGCAATCTTGTGAAGTTGTTCGTACGTTTTATCATTGGGCACATCGTTGGCAGCAATTGTTACAGCGCCATCCACAGGCAAGGGAACTGGCATAGCCGTATCTTCAATCGCAACAACTCCAATACCAACCAATAAAGTAAAAACAACGGAGAGAAACAAAAATTTTATTCTCAAGGGTCCATCCTTTATCTAATCACCGAAATTATGTATGGCGGGACAATTCCCACCCTGAATATCCTAGAACTTATAGTAGTTCCAATACGCATTCAAGCGAACGTCGTACCAAGACTTAACCACTGAAGAATTAGCTTAACTGTGCACTTTGATAAACTTAAAATCATTCTATCCAGAAAATCATTTCGATGTTACGCCAGTCCGGCGTGAACTGTTCCACTATTAGAAAATTGGTTCATGAACCAAAACAAAAGGGTTCACATCAAAATACTCGGCAACCTCAGATATTGTGAAAACATCCGGAAAGCGCTTACCACTCTCCCAACTAGCAATCGCCTGTTGCCCCACATGAAAAATGCAGCCCATTTTTGCCTGAGATAAGCCATTTTTATTACGTAAATATCTTAGATTTTTACCGAAATAGTTCTCCATCTCTCATTCTCCTTGTGTCACTTTTCCTCGTGTTTTGCATGCTAAGTGAAAAAAATTATAAGTTCAACAACCCACAAATCATTGTAAGTAACATGTAAGGAAACTATTTATCTTGATATATTTGTCACAAAAACTTAATAAATGTTGTGTTATGAATTGTCGTACATTTAGTCAGAATACTGGCATAGGCGACATTTTCTGCCTTGTCTGAGCCTGGTTTTTCATCTTGCCTTATCTTATAATTTCTAGTAGACCAAAACTTGGAGGAATGCATAAATGCGCAAAGTTGCAGTAATGGGTGCCGGCCACGTCGGCGCCACCGTTGCCCACATTATCGTGGACCATGCCGATGCCGATGAACTGGTATTGTTTGATGCCCGTAAAGAAAAGGTTGCCGCTGAAGTCCTGGACTTACAGGATGCGGCCAGCCTCTTAGACCGGCATATCAAGGTTAGCATCGGTGACTTTGAAGACCTGGCCGATGCCGATGTCATCATCTCAGCCATCGGCCGGATTGACCTGATTGAGCCCGGCGGGGACCGGTTCACCGAGCTCAAGGCCAATAAGCCTTCCGCTGAAGAACTGGGGGCTGAACTGAAAAAAGTCGGCTTTGATGGCATCCTGATTGCCATCACCAACCCAGTCGACGTAATTACCGGGGTTTACCAAGAGGCCCTGGGTCTGCCAGCCAATCGAGTCTTTGGGACCGGTACCTACCTAGACACTGCCCGGATGAAGCGGGTGGTCGGTCAGGCCTTGGACTTAGATCCCCGCAGTGTCCAGGGCTATGTCCTCGGTGAGCACGGCGACTCCCAGTTTGTTGCCTGGTCAACGGTTTCAGCCTTGGGTCAAGATGCTCAAGAACTTGCCAAGAATTATCACCTCAACCTAGACGAACTGGAGCAAGCAGCCCGCCAGGGCGGCTTTGATGTCTTTGCTGGTAAGCACTACACCAACGTGGCGATTGCCCACGCTGCTGTGTCTTTGATGAATCTAGTCCTATCCGATGCCCGCAACGAAGCGATCGTTTCCCACTACGATGATGACCTGGGTTCTTATATCTCAACCCCAGCCGTGATTGGCCGGGAAGGGGTCGTGGCCCCGGTTGCCTTGCACCTGACTGATGATGAAAAGGCCAAACTCCACCACAGTTCCGCCACCATCGCTGAAAAAACCCAGTCAAACCTATAAATTAAAAAGCCTACCAAATGGTAGGCTTTTTTTATTGGAATAAGGTCGCAACCCGGGCGGCCACCGGCCGGACTGGTAGGAGGGTCTGCCAGGGTTGGCTCAGGTAAACGGCCTGGAGGTAGTCCCGCTGGGCGGCCAGCAAGTCCCAAGCCGTAGTCAAATCCACCTCAGTAAAGCGGAGGGGTTGACCACTGGGCCACTGGGCCAGCCAACCCAGGTCAGCCGCAATGACTTTAGTAATCACTGGATAGCCACCGTGGGTGGCCCGGTCAGCCAAGAGCACAATCGGACTACCACTGCGGTCAATCTGAATCGCCCCATTTAAATTAGCCTCGGATAGGAGATTATCGCCCTGGGCCTTAATTTCTGAGCCTTGGAGGCGAAAGCCCATCCGGTTAATATCCTTACTAAGCTGGTAATCACTATCAAAGAAAGTCTGCCGGGCGTTCTCATCGAACCAGTCAGACTGGGCCCCGGGCACCACTCGAATATGGTCCGGCCGCTGAGGAGCCATCAGTTCGACGTCGGCCACTGGCTGGGTTGGTACCGGCCGTGGCAAATCAACCTCGTTTAATGGCAAAACTGGCAGCAAGTCACCACTAGCTAAGCGCCGGCCGTCCAGGCCGCCAATCCCGATTGCCGTTGCCGTGGCTCGTGAACCTTTTACCAGGGGTACTTGGAAACCGCCGGCTACACTGAGATAGACAAAGCGGCCAGCCGTGACCTGATCAATGGCCAAGACATCCCCTGCAGTAACCAAGAGTGGCTCATTTTCGGCAACCACTTCGTCATTTAGTCGAACCCGACAATTTGCCCCAGTCACGGCTACTACGGTGGTCGCCTGGAAGGCCAGTTGGCCACCGGTCAGGGTAAATTCCAAGCTAGCAGCATCCAGTTCCCGGGCGTTGCCAACCAGGGCGTTGCCGAGTTGATAGGCGTAAGGGTCCATAACCCCCGAGTTTAAAAAACCATCCCCCTGGTAACCCAGCCGTCCGCTGTCTTGGATGGTCGTCGATAGGCCTGCTTGTATCACTTTAACTGCCTGCACAAAACTCTCCTTTACAGACTAGACGCACACCGCCTTACTCAGTTGCCTGTGCGAAATAATCCACCGCCGGTTGACCGTCTAAGGCTTCAAACTCATCCTCTGAAATCGTCTTAAAAGTAATCTCATCCCCGGCTGAAAAGGGTGCACTGGCCGTGGCTTGGTCGTAGAGGGCCAGGGGCGTTTGGCCCACAATCTGCCAGCCGCCCGGTGACGTCACTGGATAAAAACCCGTCTGCTTGCCAGCAATGCCGACCGAGCCAGCCGGCACGGCCAAACGGGGTGAAGACCGCCGCGGCGTGTATAACTTAGGGTTTAAGCCGCCCAGATAGGCAAAGCCCGGCAAGAAACCGAGCATATAGACCCGGTAACGGGCTTCCGTGTGGAGGTTAATCACTTCTTGAACCGACAACCCGGCGTGCTCGGCCACCTCTTCCAAATCCAAACCACGACTGGTGTCGTAGCGGACCGGGATTTCAAAATGGCGACCCACATAGGTTTCCCCGGCCTCATCCAGGTTGGCAACTAAGCCGGCAACCCGTTCCTTTAAAGCCGGACCATCGGTAACCAAAGGATCAAAAATTAAGGTCAGCACCCGGTAGGCTGGGACAATGTCGACCAGGCCGGGTAGGCGCCAGTCTTGAACCTGGTGGGCGACCGCCAGTACCTGGTTATTAATGGCAGGATCAATTTGATCGTCGAAGACCACGTTGAGACTAGTATCACCAGAAAAAATAATTTTAGGTGTCATAGGCCCTCCCACACAAGCGTAAACCAGCTTTACAACATTTTGATAATGGACTCAATCCCGGCATAGGCCATGAAGAGCACCGTAACAACCCCGGTTACCGTGAGCCAGATGGGGTGGTGGTAGGTGCGACCCATGATTTTTGGCTTGTTAGCCCCAATCAGCAGGATGGCCAGAGCAATTGGCAAAATCAAACCATTGACCGCCCCGACAATCACCAGCAGTTCGGCCGGCTTACCAACCAGGTAGAAAATCAGGGTTGAAAGCGCGATGAAGGCCACCACCAGGTAAGGGCGCCACTGAGTAAAGCGGGCATCACTCTTTTCAGTTTGAGCGTAGTTCAAGAAGGAAATCGAAGTAAAGGTTGAACCCAGGATTGAAGTCATCCCGGCTGCCAGCAGTAGGAGACCAAAGAACTTGTAGCCAAAGTTACCGGCCGCAATCTTAAAGATGGAAGCGGCTGGGTTGGCTGGATCCAAAACGTGCCCAGCCGTTACCACGCCCAGGCCGGCCAAGAAGAGCATAATCCGGATAACGGAGGCAATCCCAATTCCACTCAGGGCCCCTTCGTTGACGTAGTGGAGTCCCTGCTGGCCGCGCACGCCACCTTCTAGGAGACGGTGTCCGCCGGCAAAGGAAATATAGCCACCAACCGTACCACCAACAATGGTCACAATTGAATAAAAATCAATTTTAGATGGCAAAAAGGCATGGGTCACGGCTGATTCAACCGGGACCGTGGTAATCGCCAAAATGTAAATCAAAATGGCAATCTTAACGACCGCTAGGACCTGAACGGTCCGGTCCATGACCTTGAGGGCGTTGCGCACCAGGAAAATGCCGATGGCAACTGCGGCCGCAATCACCGCCCCATTTTCCGGAGAAATGCCAAAGAGGACGTTGAGCCCCAAGCCAGCACCGGCCACGTTTCCAATGTTAAAGAAGAAGCCACCAATCACAATCAGAACAGTCAGCAAGTAACCCAGTCCGGGGAAAATGTCGTTGGCAATCTGCTGGGCGTGCTTACCCGAGACGGTAATAATCCGCCAAATATTTAACTGGACAATGATATCAACCACCACGGTGACCAGGATGGCAAAGCCAAAGTTAGCACCTAGCTTACCGGTAAAGGTGGCCGTCTGGGTTAAAAAGCCAGGCCCCACGGCCGACATGGCCATAACGAAGGCGGCGCCCATCGCCACCGAGCGGGCTTGTTTCTTATCAAACTTAACGGTTTCTTGCATTCCTTATCCCCCAATTTTTGAGCTAATCGTCACGCCGTTATTTGTTAAGGTCTGGTGAATCAGCCGGGCTAAATCCACCGCCGACTGGGTATCCCCGTGAACGCAGATGGAATCTACGGCTAAGGGGATGGTTTCACCGGTGATGGCGACAACTTGATGGTCTTCGACCATCTTTAGGGCCCGGTCCGCGGCCTCATGGGGGTCAGTGATGACCGCCCCGTCCTGCTTACGGGGCACCAAGTTACCGTCAGCCTGGTAGGCCCGATCGGCAAAGACTTCCTGAGCATAAGGCTGCTGGTACTTCATCGCTGCCTTAATCAATTCACTGTTGGCCAGGCCATAGAGAATGGTCTGCTCATCAACTTCCTGGACCGCGGCCACAATCGCTTCAGCCACGTTCGCGTCCTGGGCCGCCCAGTTATAAAGAGCCCCGTGTGGTTTGACGTGGTGGAGCCGGTGACTGGGCACAAAGGCCATCAAAGCACCCATCTGATACTTGACCATGTCCTTGATTTCAGCTGGTGCCATGGCCAGGCGTCGCCGGCCAAAGCCCTGTAAATCTGGAAAACCAGGATGGGCCCCAATCGCTACCCCGTTTTCCTGAGCTAGGGCGACGGTTTCAGCCATCACCACGGGATCACCGGCGTGAAAACCAGTGGCGATATTGGCCGAGCTAACGGCAGTTAGAATTTCACGGTCAAGGCCGATGGTATAGTGACCAAAGCTTTCGCCCAGGTCTGAATTAAAGTCAACAGTTGGCATTTTCTTAAAGCCCTCCTGGTTTCTAGCGTTGATGGTTGTGTTATTTGGCATAATTAGTTAAACCGCCCGGATTAACTCAGTATTTGGTAGGTCAGTCACCAACATATGGCCGGGGGCATGGGTGATGGCAAAGTCGACCTTGGAAGCCATGACCGCCGCCTGGGGTGTCACCCCGCAGGCCCAAAAGACTGGGACCTCACCGTCTTTGATAGTGACCGCCTGGCCAAAATCAGGTTGGCTTAGGTCCTTGATCCCCAGCTCCTCTGGGTGACCGATCTGAACCGGCGCCCCGTGAACATCGGGCACCTGACTAGTAATGGCAACCGCCTGGTCAACCTGGTCAGCGGGAATTGGCCGCATGCTGACCACCATCTGGCCGCTAAAGCGGCCGGCCCCATCCAAGGGCTGGTTGGTGGTATACATTGGCACGTTCACCTTTTCGGTAATGTGGCGGATTTCAATCCCGCCGGCTAAAAGCATATCTTCAAAGGAAAAGCTGCAGCCAATCAGGAAGGGGACCAGGTCATCACGCCAGTAATCCGTAACGGCCAGGGGCTCTTCTGCTAGCTCCCCCTTACGGTAAATCCGGTACTTGGGAATGGCAGTCCGCAGATCCACATCCTTACCCAGGCGCTTGAGGTAGGGACTGCCGACCTCACCGACTTCTAGGAGGGGAATCGCCTGAGAATTTTTACGGGCTAACTCCTCAAAATCGCGGGCATCATCAACGGGTAAAACAATCAAATTGGCCTGAGCATAACCCGGACAAATCCCTGCCGTTGGCTTTTGGTACAGGTTTTGACGAACTTTCTGACGAAAATCACTGGGTTGCATGGCAGTCCTCCTAACTCAATTGATTCAATTCTAAGACTAGCTGGTCCAGGTTGGTTGGTAGACCGGCAATAACAGTCTCACCCAAGGCTAAGTACAGCCGTTGGTAGGCAGTCGCCAAGTCGGGGCCAGTTGCAATCAGGGTGGCAATCGTTTGGTCATAATTGGTATTAACTGGTGCCCCGGGATACAGGTCAGTTTCTAGGCGGAGGCCAAGACCACTGGGCAGGTGCAGAGCGGTCACGGTGCCACTGTCAGCGGCCTTAATCTCGATTAAGATTGCGCTGGGACGGTCATTTGGCATTGGCGGTAAGGTCCAGTCTGGCTGCCAGCTTAGTTGGAGCTGAGCCTGGACTAAGTCAACATCCCAAACCGACTCAGCCAGGTCCGCTGCAGGACTATACCCCGGAGTCAGGCCCTGGATCTGGTAGCCTGACTGGGCATCCCCAGTTAATTTCGCCGCCCCCAAACCACGGTACCCAGTGGGTTGCAGCCAGTCCTTAACCTGATTCAAAATGGCCGTTGTTTCACTGCCTGCCGTTGCCGTTTGTAATCCTAGGACAGCCCCCGTACTCGATTGGAATGGGGCAACCAGGAGACCTTGGAAGTTTCCCTGCCCATCAACAAAGAAGGGGACCTCCACCTCTAATGCCGACGGCTGATTTGGCACGGATTCTTGGGCTAGGTCAGCCAGTACCTGGGCACTGGGGCCCACCACCGTCAGTCCAGCCTCTTCAGCTTGCTTGGTAAAAGCTGGTTCAGTTGCTAGATAAGGTAGGGCCGGATAAATACGGTCAATTTGCTTTAAGGCAGCCAAGGTTAGCAGGGCCCCCTGGTTAAGGTAGCTTTCTTCAAGGGGAGCGGGTCCAATCTGGTAGGCCGAGTCAGCCAGGCGGGTATGGAGGGCATCACGCTCAGGCTTACTGTATACGGCCACAGTCCCGAGCTGCAGGGCCCGGGCCGCCCGGATTACTTTCACCGCCGTTGCCCCGCGGCCGGCTACCAAGACCGTCCTTTTTACCATAGACTCCCCCAAGCTAAAATTTTTTTCAGTCTAGCACCATTCGGCTTTAGTGCGAAATTTAATGGCAGATTTCCTAACAATATTCGGTTTTAAGGCAATAAAAAACCACCCAACTGGGTGGTTGTTCTTTATCAGCAGCCCTGACTTAGGGCTGCTGGTTAGGCTATGGTACAATCTAACCGTCAAAGGATTCTTCATCAATTTGATTGATTTTATCAAAAACGCTAAAGAGGTTATCCATCTCCGTTAACCGGTACTTCTTGGCCTGGCGGTCAAAAACGACTTCGGATTGGATGGGTTCTCCGTATTGCAGGTCCTCTAAGAAACGCCGAATTTCAGCGATGTCTCGCTGGACTGTCTTCCGGCCAACAAAGAACATGTCTTCGATTTGATCGATGGACAAGGCCCGGTGGCTGATTAAGGCTGAGTACAGACGCAAAATTCGTTGTTTATCATTAAATACTGAACGCAAAACGGATATCCCTCTTTCTGTCACCATATTGTAACAAATTCTTAACGAAGATGTTACCTCTTTTACGCAAAAGGTCAGTTTTATGTCTTTATTTTCTTTTTTACACAGTAAGAAGCAGCTATCAGCTGGTAAGGCGCCCGATCCAGCCGCCGAACAAGAATGGACGACCAGCAGCCAGCCTAACGTTTTCTTTCCCGGCTACCAGACAGCCTTAGCAGGCAAAATCAGCCAGGGGCAGACCGCTGAAGCCGAGAGCCTGCGGGCTGAGCAAAGAAACCTTCAAGACGCCTTTATGGACCGCTTTAACCAGCGCCTAACCAGGGAGCTTGGTCAGCTAAATGATGGCCAGCAAAAAGAAGCCCACATTATCAAGGCCACCCAAGCAGTACGCGCTTATAACGCTGACATGGGCATTGATGTCCGCACCCGCTTAGCCCAGATTAAACGCCAACAGATTGACCAGTTAAATGATGAAAATGACCCCAAATTATCATGACCCTTTAATTAATGTTGACAGGAAAATTGGTTATGGGTATAATTATTTCTGTTGCTAACCCGTTTAGCAGGATTATTGCTCCATAGTTCAGCGGTAGAATAGCACACTGTTAATGTGAAGGTCCCTGGTTCGAACCCAGGTGGAGCAGCTAAATAAAAAAAGCCCGGTGGTTAAATCCACCGGGCTTTTTTTTATTATATTTATTTTTATGTCTTAGAAGGCGCGGGCAAAGAGAGTGATACCAAAGATTAAGAAATAGAAGGCAATCACATATACCAGAACCGTTGCCGCCATCAGTGGGCTGAAGAGCAAGATGATACCAAGTACCAGGCTCAGGGCCCCAAAGATTAAGGCAACCCAGAAAGCACCACGGCTAACCGGTCCCACCATGCGAGCACTCAGCAACTCGGTAATGGCATCAAAGATGAACCAGATGGCGAAGAGAATACCAATCGTACCGACACCAATTCCAATCCGGAAGGTGAAGACAAAGGCGATAATCAGGTCAAAGACAACACTGAGAATCCACCAGTTGGATGTCATGGCCCCCACCTTACGGGCCCGGTAGGCCCCAACGGTCACCATGATGGCCCGGATAAAGGCTAGAATTCCAAACAAGAGTGACAAGGAAATCACACTCGCGATTGGCTGAGCAAAAATGTCAACGGCAACGATAAAGAAGAACACGCCGACCAAGGCACTCAACCAGTTAAAACGGCTTTTCATAAAACTTTCCCTCCTATAAGTTAATTAACTTCGTGGTAAATTATACCTCAAAATCATGAAATAATAAAAAACGGCAAGCCATAAAGACTTGCCGTTTTTTATTAAACACTGCGCTTACGGAAGATATAGTAAGCAATCACATAAATCAAGACAATGTAGAGGCCAAAGACCGTGAAAATGGCCCATAGACCAGTGCTGTAGGCCTGTTGAACCTGCATGTCTAAGATGGACATGCTAGAACCACTGGTACCGAAGTAATCAATCACTTGGAGCAGCTGGAAGGGGTTCCACTTGAAGGGCTCCCACATGGCAATCAAGAAAGATGAAGCGGCCGACAAGATACCGGTACCAACGAGCATGACCATCCCCAGCCCAATGGCTGCGCCAGAACTCTTCACAATGTTAGAGATCAACAGGACCAGGCCAGTCACGAAGAGCATGTTCAAAATGTTATCAATCAGCATCGTTCCCGTGACCTGCCAGACCTGGGTACGGATTTCCTTGGTTGAATCATGAACAAAAATTAACTGAGCAATTTGAGTCGCAATAAAGGACACCAGCAGCATCAGCAAGTAGTTCAAAAACACGGTCAAAAGCTTACTGGTAAAAACCATCCCCCGGCTAAAGCGGCGGGACAGGAGGGGCCGAATCGTACCAAAATGGAACTCCTGGGTGAAGGTAATGGCCATGGCGACCAAGGCGTACAGAGAAGCCAGGGAGGCGCCACCGGCAAAGGATGGCACGCTTTGAACGGATGGTGAAATTTTCAGGGTGATAAAAGGCACAATCAAGGCAATAATCAACCAGATATAAATCCGGTTTTGCTTCCAGGATTTAAAAAATTCTTGCTTTAATAGGGTTAACATGGAATCTCCTTTAAAGTTAACTGTGATTAAACGCTGCGCTTACGGAAAATGTAGTAAGCCAGGGTGTAAATAATGACGATATAGGCCACGTAGGTGCTGACCAGTTGCTCCAGAGTTAGCCCCAGCGCCTGATACAGGATATCAGGTTGCGGTCCTAGCCGGCCAATGTTTTGAATGCCGAGAAAGATTTGCAGGGGACCCCACTTCAACCAGGGTAGTTGGCCAAGCAAGAAGGTTGAGAGGGCCGTCAAAACCGGTACCCCGTAAACCATCACCACGCCAAGGGCAATCGCTGCCCCAGAACTCTTGACCAGGTTAACCACGAGCAAGACCAGGCCGGCAATAAAGAGCATCTGCAAGAAGGTCTCACCGACTGTCCGGTAAATAACTACCCAGCCGTTACCATTAGGGTCGCCGTACTGACGGCTAAAGTCAAAGCTAGGTGCGAAGAACAGCTTGGCCACCATGGTCCCTAAGAAATCTGCCAGAAAAAGCAGGACATAGACACTAATAATCAGCAAAATCTTTGAGATAAAGACCTGGAGGCGGTTAAAGCGCCTGGATAGCAGGGGCCGAATCGTCCCGTAGCTAAATTCCTGGGAAGCGATCAGGGCGGTCATAATGATGCCTAGGAAATTAACGATGATAATACCCTGACCCAGGTTCAAAATACCGGTCTGCATCCGTTCAATCGGAAAGCAACCAATAATAAAAATGGGAAAGGCAAAAGTAACCAAAAGCCACCAGTGCAAATGATTTTGCTTGAAGACTTTAAAGTACTCCTGCTTCATTAATGTCAGCATGGTTCATCACCCTTTTTGTCCGTCGTCTTTAAGGATCTCAAGGAGGTGATTTTCCAGGTTCTCCTGCTGGGTGTTGATGTTTTTGACCTCAATCTGAACTTCACCCAACTTACCGAGCACGGCCTGCACGTCCAAACCGTCCTTGGCACTGATGGTGACCTTACCGCCTTCTTGTTGAGCATCCCAAGCCAGCTCATCAGCCAACTTCAAGAGGGCCTCGTTGTCATTGGTTTCGATGACAATCTTAGGTTCATCCCCACTCAGAAAGTCCGGCATGGTCGTGGCCTTGACAATCTTTCCCTTGTTAATGATGACCACGTCATCAGCAATCCGCTGCAGCTCATCAAGGAGGTGGCTAGAAATCAGGAAGGAAACACCCTGCTTGGCCAGGCTCTGAATCAGTTCACGGACATCGTGGACCGACTGAGGGTCCAAACCGTTCATCGGCTCATCCAAGATGACCAACTTAGGGTTACGAATCAAAGCAATGGCGATACCTAGACGCTGCTTCATCCCAAGGGAGAAGTGCTTAGCCTTGCGCTTACCAAAGTTCTCACCGTCAATCTGCGTCCGCTCCATGATGTCGCGGAAGTCGGCTGGCTCTTTGGTATCCATGGCATACAACTTCAGGTGATCTAAGGCCGTCAAGTTAGGATAGATGGAAGGATACTCAATTAAGTTCCCCATCTTATCCAGGGCCTTGTGGTTGTTAAAGGTCACCGGTTGGTTATCAAAGGTAATGTCCCCACTGTTGTAAGACATCAAACCAGTGATGGCCCGCATCGTAGTTGACTTACCCGCACCGTTAGGACCAATCAAACCAACGATGTGACCGGCCTCAACGTTAAAGGAGACCTGGTCCATGGCCTGGTAATGGCCAAACTTCTTAGAAACGTTCTTTAATTCTAGCAACGCCATAGTTGTGCTACTCCTATTCTTCGTGATTCACTGACAGTTAACTGGTTCGGTCTACTTGCTTTTTTACCGCTACCGGACCGTTCTAAAAATGTTAAAAACTTAACAGTAACCAACCTAAATCATAACAGTAAGGCCCCAAGTTTTAAAGGCTTGAGGCCCTAATTGGTTCAGGATTACTTGTCAGCAAAAAGCAGCTTAGCGCAATCGCTAAGCTGCTCTTCGTCAATAAAATGAAATTCACCGCAGCCGCTACGGGGAGAGAAGGTATAAATTAGGTTTAGAGAGAAGTATTTATAGATATAGGGCTGCGGTTGATCTGCATTTATTTTGGGATATCGAATCATCGATATCTGTGCCTGTATACTAACGGCCCTATATTAAACATACATTAAAGACAAAAATGTCTTATTTCTTAACCAATATTGGGGGTTTTTAGCCCTGTACCCGGCCCAGGAAGTACTTCTTCTTACCCCGGCGGACCAGGACAAAGCGGCCGTCGTAGTTGGCTTTAGGATTTACCTCGGCATCCAAATCGGTCACCTTGTCGCCGTTAACCCGGATGGCCCCATTGCTGACATCTTCCCGGGCCTGGCGCTTAGAGGAATCAATGCCGGCATCGACTAGCAAATCAACGATATTTTTAGGCTCATCAGCCAGGTCAAAGCTGGGAACGCCACCAAAGGCATCCTCAATCTGCGTGGCAGTCAGATCGGCTACATCCCCACTAAAGAGGGCCTTTGACAGGGCCTGGGCCTCATCAACGGCGGCCTGACCGTGGACAAAGCGGGTCACCTCTTCAGCCAAGCGGGTTTGCGCCGCCCGAGCGCCCGGATTGGTTTCGACTTCCTTGGCCAGGTCGTCAATTTCAGCGGGGCTGAGGAAGGTAAAGTACTTCAAATATTTCACCACATCAGCATCGCTTTGGTTGTACCAGAACTGGTAGAAAGTATAAGGGGAAGTTTTTTTGGCATCGAGCCAAATGGCATTTCCCTCTGACTTACCAAACTTCTTACCACTAGAGTCAGTCATCAAAGGAATCGTCAAACCAAAGGCGGGCGCATCGGCACCCTCGATGGTGTGGATTAGGTCCACCCCAGCCGTGATGTTACCCCACTGGTCCGAGCCACCGATTTCTAAACGGACGTTTTCACGGCGCCACAACTGGAGGAAGTCAATGGCTTGTAGGATTTGGTAGGTGAACTCAGTGTAAGAAATCCCAGTTGCCAGCCGAGAGGCCACCACGTCCTTTTTTAACATGACATTGACGGAAAAGAGCTTCCCGTAGTCCCGCAGGAACTCAGTCAGGCTAAGCTTACCGAGCCAGTCATTGTTGTTGACGATGACGGTGCCGTCACTGCCGAAAAGCTTTTTAACCTGCTTGCTAATCCCCGCCTCGTTAATCGCCAACTGTTCAGGACTGAGTAACTGCCGTTCTGTGGTGGGTCGGGGATCACCAATAGCACCAGTTGCGCCCCCGACGATAATGACCGCCTTACCACCGGCATTTTGGAAACGCTTTAAGACCATGAATGGGATTAGGTGGCCCAGGTGGAGGGAATCAGCCGTGGGGTCGGTACCCACGTAGGCCCCAATTTGTCCCTTATCCATCTCCTTTAACAACCCAGCCTCGTCGGTTACCTGGTTGAGCGCGCCACGCCATTTCAAGCCTTCAATAAAGTTCATCCTTAACCTCCTAAATAAAAAATCGTCCTAATCACTAATTGATTAGGACGATTGCCACCGTGGTACCACCTAAATTGCAGACTAAGGTCTGCCACTTAATGGCCGTAACGGGGCCAACGTTCATCATGATTTGGTTGTGTAACTCAGTGAAGACCGTGGGTTAGCTCGCAGCGACCGCTAACTTTCTGAAACGCACCTGTCGACACCTTTGCCAACCAATGAATGATTTTAGTATAACAGATTTCTGGTTCATCTGCCGCCTTTTCACAGTGGTTGTGCCCCCGCCAACCTTGATTTTAACTGGTTAAATCGCTATAGTAGACTCAATCGCGAACTACTGTTTAACCGACTAGGAGGTCTCATGGCTAAGAAACAATTCGCCCGTTCAACATCTAACCGCGTCCTCGGTGGCGTTTTGGGTGGTATCGCCGATTACTTTGGCTGGGATGCCAACATCGTCCGGCTGGTCTTCATCGTTTCCATCTTAGCTGGTGGCGTGACCCCTTGGTTGTACCTGCTGGCTTGGATTTTTATCCCAAATGACAAGCAGGTGGCCGAGATGGACGAGCGCGCTGACGCAGACAAGCGCGACGTGACGCCCGACGACCAGGATTAATGACTAGCTAGCAACCGCTGCCGCGGTTGCCTTTTCTTTTGAATTGAGTAAATAACTATGCAAATTACAATTATTGGCGCTGGACCCCGCGGCCTCGCCCTGGCCGAGCGGTTGAGCAACCTCACACCTGCCGACCAAAACTTAAATATTAACCTAATTGACCCCAGTC
Source organism: Lactobacillaceae bacterium L1_55_11 (assembly GCA_029433155.1). Lineage (GTDB taxonomy): Bacteria > Bacillota > Bacilli > Lactobacillales > Lactobacillaceae > ESL0723. Next base: position 18,395 of record JAQYTT010000002.1, on the reverse strand, counting down.
CGATTGGGGGTCGGGTTTGGAACCCCTTTCTTGAAAACAACCAGCTCTTTTTAATGAACACCGTCGCCAGCCAGGTCACCCTGTTCCATGACCAATACCCTGGTAAAACCGCTACCCTCTTGGAATGGGCCCAGGGTCCCGCTGACCAGTTCTTAAGGGACCATTCCGAATTCCCGTCTGCCTACCGGTCCCAGTTGGCCGACTTAAATGATGAGAGCGCCTACAGTACCCGGGGCTTGATGGGCGTTTATGCCGCCTGGTACTTCCAGGAACTGCAAGACCAGCTCAGTGCCCACCATCAAATTCACTACTACAACCAGGTGGCTACCCGACTTAAAGTTGAAGCAGACGGTTACCGCATTATCCTCGGTGACGGCCAGGAACTGACCAGTAGCAAGGTCGCCATGGCCCTGGGTCACTCCGAAGATCGCCTTAGTCCTGGTGAAAAACAGTTAACCACCTACGCTGACCAGCACCACCTTGGTTACTGGCCGGCCCAGCATCCGGCCGAAAGTAACTTTGACCAGCTCAATCACCCCCAAACGGTGATTGCCCGCGGCTTTGGCCTATCCTTCTATGACTACTTAGCCGCGCTGAGCCTTGGTAAGGGTGGTCACTTCACCCGCCGGCCAGATGGCTTTTTGACCTACCAACCATCTGGCCAGGAACCCCGTATCATTGTTGGTTCACGGACTGGTTTTCCGCCCCGGACTCGGGGCTTTAACCAAAAGGGACCCAGCGAACTGTACCAACCGGTCTTCTTCACCTGGACCAACCTGGATCAAATCCGGTCCGAGCACGACGGCAAGCTGCCCTATGAAGACTTTGAAAAGTTGTTATATAAAGAAATGGACTATGTCTATCTGGTTAATGCTGGTCGGTTAGCTGACTTTAATCCTGAAAAACAGGCCAAATTAGAAAACGACCTGAAGACCAGCACTGACTTTAAAGCAACTGCGCGCCAGTACGGCCTGACCCTGGCAGACCTGGACCTGCGTAACCTACGCCATCCAGACCGGCAGCAAGGTCCTAACCAGTCCTTTGAAGATTTCTTTAAAAACTACCTTAAAGATGATATTGAGTCCGCTAAACTGGGGAATGCGGACAGTCCTTTGACCGGTTCCTTTGAAATTCTCCGGGATTTACGGGGCATGGTACGGACTATTTTTGAACAAGATTACTTTGATGACCACGACCGCCAGCGCTTTGTCCACGAATTCCGCTCCCTGGAGGGTCGCCTTTCAGTTGGCCCACCCCTAATTCGGACTGAACAACTCCTAGCCTTGATTGAGGCGGGTTTGGTGACGGTCTTAGAGCCGGGTATTCAAATTGAAACTGGTGACGACCATTTCTGGGCCAGTGATCGCGGTGACCACCACTACCAAGCCGATGGCGTAATCGAGGCCCGCCTGGCAACCGTTGACTTCCACCTTGCCTTAAATCCCTTGCTTAAAGATCTGCAAGAACAGGGATTGATTCAGGCTAGCCCGATTGATGAACGCGCCATTGATATTAACCGCGTCACCTTCGAATTAAACCAGCACGGCCTTTACCTCTCAGGGATTCCAACCGAAGGCTATAAGTACTTCACCACGGTCATTCCACGACCTGGTGTTAATACACCAATCTTTAAAGAAGCAACTGCAATTGCTAGCAGCATGTTGAAATAAAAAAGCACCCAAATGGGTGCTTTTTTATGATTCTAGGAATTCAACCTTGGCCTGATAAATCTCAGGATTGTCAAAGTCCGCCGTGCCATGGTGACCACCCGGTACCCAGATGGTTGTTGCTGGCCGACCGGTTTTCTCCTCGTAAGCCTTGGCCAGGTTAACACTCTGTACATAAGGCACCACCGCATCAGCCGTGCCTGCAATCAGCATCAGGGTCGGCATCTGCTTGGTGAAGTAAGTCGCCGGATTAGCGGCAGCGACTAAGTCCGGCACCTCACTGGGCCGATGTTCATCCATCATAATGCCTTCAAAGGACTCTGGTCCACCCGTCTCTGGAAAGTTGGGCTCAATACCTAAGGCCGCGAATTGTTCTGGGAACTGGTCAACCTGGTAAGGTCCGTAAAGGCCAATTACGTGGCTGATTTTTGGAAAAGTTGAACCAAAGGAAACCCCGGGCAGGCTACCCAGGGCAACGCTCTTGGAAAAGGTGGCGGCTGCCAGAACGGCCAGCTGGGCGCCACTCGATTCACCGACCAGGTTCAGCTGATCCATATCAAGGTTATACTGTTCAGCAACCTGCTGACAAAGATCACAGACCGCGCGAACCTCAGCCACCTGGTTTGGGAAGTCGTTGGCCCCGGCCCGATTCAGGGTATAACCCATCGAAACCACGGCAAAGCCGGCCGCAGTAAACTTCAGACTGGGTTCAGCCTTGTTAGACGACTTACGCCCGCGCAGCAAACCCCCACCATGAATATCAATTACGACTGGGAAGGGACCGCTACCCTTAGGCAGGTATAGGTCAACTAAATGCTTATCCCCGGGCGCATAACGCAGGTCAGTGATGACTTGGTCCACACTTTCCGGTAAGGTAGCTGGTTGAAACTGGTAGGGACGATCTTTAAATAACATAGTGCCTCCTAACAAAAAATGTTTCACGTGAAACAACCAGAACGGCCTGTTTCACGTGAAACACTTTGATTCTTACTCTTTTCCACCCTTTTGACGGTTGTCCCAGATAAAGGCAATCAACAATACCAGAGTACCTAAGTTAGCCGCAATCAGGGCTAGGTCAGTGGACTTCAAAATCCACGAAACCAGGGAAACAAACATCAATAAGAGGGAAACGATAATCGTAATAACCGTTACTTGCTTCATTATATTACTCCTACTCCTTTTGGAATCCATTATATAACAAATGCTTACTGCCGTTCCTGCTTTTCCAGGTGGGCAAGGATTTTCTCCTGCAACGCCGCGTTGCGTTCAGCAATTTCATTATTATGCTTTAGTTCGGCCTGCAAAACCTTCATGTCTTCGTGGTACTGATCATACCCCCACTTTTCATCCGCTTCTTTAATGAAGGAATTATTAATGAAGGAAACCGTATAATAAACCGAAACCGCAATAACAATCAGGGTCAGAAAACTCTGCAAGAACCCGTTCCAGGGGGTCACAATTAAATCAAAGTTCATGATATGGCCAGCTTGGAAGAGCCATTGCACGAGGAAGGCGTAGACCCCACCAAAGAAGGTCACCATATCTTTGATGGCCGACCCGTAACTGTTACCAACTACAATGGAAATCGTAAAGGTCAGCAGGTAGGGGGCGAAGATAAAGCGGCGGAAGCGAACCCACTTTTGATTGTAACTATTTAACACGGCATTAGCGCTGTCGCGTAACTTCTGACTCTCTTTTTTCATGTTTAACTCCTAAGAAAAAGGCCTATCCAGTAGACCTTAATCATTTTACTTACGTAAGAATCCGTAACGATAGAAAATATAGGTTGTTAACGCCATTAAGATGATAGTAATTAAAATCGTAATCAACCAGCCACTTTCGTGCTCGGCAAAGGGCAGGTACTTGACGTTTTCTCCGTAGAAACCAGAAACCATGGTTGGAATGGTCAGGACAATCGAGTAAACCGTCAAGACTTTCATCGTCCAGTTCAAGTCCCGGTTACCCAGATTACCGGTGGCATCACTAACTGCATTAATGACTTCCATGGCCAAACCAGCCATGTCGGTGGCCTGATCAACCTCAACCCGGACCGCATCCAGGTAGTCGAGCTGCTCCTCAGTTACCTTGGACTGGTAGGTCCGACGCACCTGATCTAACATAATCAGGTTGTTGGCCAGGGAATTTTGGACATAAATCATTTGAATCTGAAGATGGAGCAGGTCGTTGGTCTGCTTGGTCAGATTTTTACGACTGCCAAACTGGGCCTGGATTGCCCGGCGCTGCCGGTTAATCTCAGTAATCTCATCGACATACTGGCTCATCAGCGGGTAAACCCCGGTGAAGAGGTACTCAAAGACGGTCACGTCGTTATCATCCGGCCGGTTCACCTCGTGGGGCGGATTTAAAATATCCTTCTTAATATAGTCGGTAGCCCGGTGGGCGAAGGTGTAGAGATCACCATTAATGACCACGATACCGACTGGACGGGTCAGCACCGGTTCTGGCTGAGCCGAGATGACATCCATGATAATCAGGGTCTCATTGGCATCTGGATCATATTCCATCCGAACACTTTCATTTTTATCGACCGCATAGCCAATAATCTGCTCAGTCAGGTGGTGCTCATCAACCAACTGCTTTTGGTCGTCGGCCGTCATGTTGGTGATGTGATACCACTTAAAATGTGGCGTTTGCTTTAACATTTCAATCATGACAACCTCCTTCCCGCTCTCAAGTCAGAGTAACCAACTACTTAGCGACGCTTACGCCCGCGCCGAACCTTACGGATTTTACGTTCAACCTTTTTAGCTTGAGCCTTTGCTTCCGCCCGTTCCCGCCGCAGCTTGAAGGGATTCTGCAGGTAAAGGGTCTGTACCGTCTGAAAGGCAGAACCGACCACCCAGTATAGGGCCAGGGCACTTGGGGTCGCTGATCCGGTAAAGAAGATGACAACTGGGAAAATAAAGGGCATTACCTTAGTAATGGTCGTTTGCTCAGGCTGAGCCTGCATCCCCAACCAAGACGAAGTAAAGGTAAAGAATGCGGCCAAGATTGGCAGGATAAAGTAACTATCCGGCCGGCTCAGTGAAACCCAGAGAAAATCACCAGAACGCAGCTGAGGGGAATTCAAGATTCCATAATAGAGGGCGAACAGGATTGGCATCTGCAACAAGAGAGGCAGGAAGGTTGCATAGGTCTTAACGCCGTGCTCCTTATATAAATTCCGCTGCTCGTTCATCAGCAACTGCCGGCTTTCCATGTCCTTACCAGGATACTTAGCTTGAAGTTCCTTGATTAGGGGCTGGAGGGCCTGCATCTTCATCATCGAATCGGTCTGATAGGCCATGATTGGCAAAATCACAAAACGAACCAGAATCGTAAAGACAATGATGCCGAGGCCGTAGTTATTGCCAAACCAACCCGAAACCCCCAGCAGGGAGCGGGTGAAGGCACCGACAAAGGTACCCCAAAGACCGGAACCAGCGACATGACCCTGGTAGGAATAGCCCGCAATCACAACAATAATTAGGGCGACGATTCCTAGAATAATGGGCACCCAGCCCATCGTTTTAATCCACTTTTTTACTAGTTGCATCTTATTTATCCTTTACAATGCCAGCTAATTTCAAAACGTGTTGCAACTGCTCCTTAACTAAGGCCTGGCTTTGACCAGCGACTGGCGGGCGGGCAATCACTAAAATATCCAAGTCAGGTGGCAGCAGCGGTTTTAGCTCCTGCATACTCTGGCGGATCCGCCGCTTCACCCAAACCCGGTCATGGGCCTTACCAATCCGTTTCCCAACTGATAAACCGAGGCGGAAATGGGGCTGGCCTTTTTTCTGGAGCTTATAGACGACAAAATACTTGTTCGCAAAAGATTGATGATGGTTGAAAACCTCTTGGAATTCAGCCGGTTTTTTAATGCGAAATGACTTTCTCATGCGTCCCAACACTCCCACTGTATGTACGCAAATGTTTTACCATCTGCTTGGGTGCCTGCCAAAAATAAAAAGGCCACTGCGTTGCAGCAACCTGATTAGGCAGAAAGCACCTTACGGCCCTTCGCACGGCGGCGAGCCAAAACCTTGCGACCGTTGCTCGTACTCATACGCTTACGGAAACCGTGTACCCGTGCACGATGACGCTTCTTAGGTTGGAATGTACGCTTCATCTCACATTCACCTCCATTCGTTTATTTTTACCTGCAAAAAATCTTGCAATCCGAGGACAATCATACCATGCCCATAGCGGCTTGACAAGCTTTAAAGCTGGGACAGGCCGGACTTTAAGAAGTCTTAAGACCAGGACATTCGTTTACGTTTTAAACAACTTTTTCCAACCCTTTTCAACCGGGGTGTGAACTTAACAATTTCTTAAGATTCTGTGAACAACCTTTACCCACACTTTTCCACATATACACAGGTGGGGACGAGTTCCTTGTGGATAATGTGAATAATATCGGGGAGGGCTGGTAGCTAATGGTTTAATTTAGTGGATAAGTCTGTGCATTTGTGGATAACCACACATTTGTTCGCCTAATTGCCCACATTCGGTCTTTGGAACTATTAACATTTGTTAAAAACCCCAGTCCTCTAAAATAATCTGTGGAAAACTTCGCTAACGGCCTTCTTTTTGCTATAATACAAACGCATGTAATTTCACTAATTAAGCGGATAAGACTGGGTCTTAATTCGCTTCAAACCGGCCGCTTGCTAGCATCCGCGCCGGCTCAATCTTGTCCAAGGAGATCAGCGTTGTGGCCAATTCAGTCAGCAAAGAAGAGCTCTGGGACCAGGTCCAGGCTAAATTTTTTCAAAAGCTCGGCCCGGTTTCCTTTTCCACCTATATAGAGCCCCTAAAACCAATCGAACTAAACGAGAGCAGTTTAACCCTGTCAGTACCCGATGAAAACAGCGACGAAATCATCAACAACTGGAACCAGGCCTATGCCATGAACTTCGTTGAGTTTGCTATGGAGATTACTAAGGGCTTTATCCGGCCTAACCTCCAAGTGCAACAGGCCCCAGACCTTTCCAGTCCCTTGGCCAGCGGACCAGCCAACATCCAGATTCCTTTTTCTAGGCAGTCTGATTTAAACCCCGATTTCACCTTTGAAAAGTTCGTGATTGGTTCAGGAAACGAAAACGCCTACGCAGTGGCCCGGGCGGTGGCCGACCAGCCCGGGCGGGTTTATAACCCCTACCTTATCTATGGTGGCGTTGGTCTAGGTAAGACCCACCTCATGCAATCAATTGGCAATGCCTACGCCAAGAGCAATCCCGAGGCCCGGATTAAATACGCCACGGCTGAAGATTTCCTAAACGACTTTACTGAATCGCTACGATCAGTGGAGGGGGCTACGGCCGCCTTTAAAAAAGAGTACCGAACGGTGGATATGCTCCTCATCGATGATATCCAGTTCTGGTCCGGCAAGGAAAAGGTTCAAGAGGAGTTCTTTAACACCTTTAACGCCCTGACTAAGAGTGGTAAGCAGATTGTGATGACTTCCGACCGTCTGCCAACTGATATCCCCGACCTGCAAACCCGGTTAACATCGCGCTTTGAGGCCGGCATCTTAATGGACATTCAAAAGCCAGACCTGCCAACCCGGGTGGCAATCTTGAAAAACCTGAGCCTCGATGATGGCCTAGACATTCCAAACGATGTCTTAGAACTGATTGCTGAAAAGATTGATTCTAATATCCGTAGTCTGGAGGGGGCCTTCCATAAGTTCGAAGCTAAGATTCGCTATATGAACAAGCCGGCCACCCAGGAAACTGCCCAGCAAATCTTAAATGATCTCAACATCGACCAGGGCTACAAGGTCACGGTCGACCGGATTCAAGAAACCGTGGCGGCCTACTTCATGTTAACGGTGGCAGATCTTAAAAGTTCTAGCCGTAAAAAGGACCTGGTCACTGCCCGGCACATCGCCATGTACCTGACGCGGACCATGACTGATGAAAGCCTGCCAGACATTGGCCGGGCCTTTGGTGGCCGCGACCACTCATCAGTCCTTCACGCCACCAATAAGATTACCGAGCGGGCTGAAAGCGAAACCCGTACCCGGGAACTCTTAGCCGACCTGGCCTCTGAAATTAAGAACGGTAAGTAGGCTGTGGGTAAGTCGCTAACAACTAGTCAAATTATCCACAACTTTACCACCATTAAAATCTCTGATGACCACCGGCCCTTTTAGATTTTCCACAAGATTAACAGCCCTTATTACTATTATTTTTATTTATTAATTAAATAATATATATAAGGGCTTCCAGCCAAGGAGAAAGTAGCATGCAGTTTTCAATTAACCGTTCCGTTTTTATTAAAGCTTTAAATGATGTCAGTCGGGCAATTTCATCCCGGACTACGATTCCAATCCTAACCAATATCAAAATCGTCTTACACGAGGATGGTTTGATCCTAACTGGTTCCAATGCCGACATTTCGATTGAGTCCCGGATTAACCAGCAAGATGAAGATGCTAACTTAAAGATTGAAAGCACTGGTGGCATTACCCTACCAGCCACCTTCTTTATCAACATTGTTAAGCACCTGCCCGCTCAAGAAATGCAGATTACCGTTGAGGGGATGCAGGCCTTAATTACTTCTGGTTCAGCGGCCTTTAAGATTAACGGTCAAGATATCCAAAACTACCCACAGTTGCCAACGATGGAAGATGCTCAAACCTTGAAGGTTTCCGCGGCCCAGCTTAGTGACATTATTTCCCAGACCAAGATTTCAGCTTCCACCCAGGAAAGTCGGCCAATCTTGACTGGGGTCCATCTCCAGTTGCGTGGCAACAGTGTGAAGGCTGTTACGACTGACTCCCACCGTCTTTCCCAACGGATTGTTAACCTAACCGGGGCCGAAAGTGATGTGGACGCGGACGTGATTATCCCAGCCAAGTCCTTCAATGAACTCCAGCCCCTTTTGGAGGGTCAGGAACGGGTTGAAATTAAGCTATCTAGCAATCAGGCTGTCTTTGACTTGGGTGAGACAACCTTCTACTCCCGTCTCTTAGAGGGTAAGTATCCTGAAACTGACCGCCTGATTCCATCCGAAAGCACCACGGAACTAAAGATTGATGCCAATGATCTCCTAGGCGCCATTGACCGGGCAAGCCTGCTCAGCCACGAAAGTCGTAACAACGTGGTTGAACTGGTCTTGGCGGGTGGCAAGGCCCAGTTAAGTGGTAGTTCCCAAGAAGTTGGTCAGGTTAAGGAAACCTTGGCCACCCAGGCGGTAACCGGGGATGACCTGGATATCTCCTTTAACCCCGACTATGTCCGTGATGCGCTGCGGGTATTAAACGGTCAGGAAGTTGAACTGAAGTTCACCACCAACCTGCGGCCCTTCATTATCATTCCCGATGGTGAAACCGATAATAAACAGCTTCAACTAATTACCCCAGTCCGGACATTTTAAGACGGACACATTTAGGCCCTGTTCGGGCCTTTTTTGGTGCATAAAAACACAAAATAACCTCAAAAACCAAATTTAAGCGTTTTTATGCCTGAGAGGTGTTGCACCATTAAAAACGGTTAAAAGCGTTTTAAGACCCCTCCTAGGCTTTATTTTTTAAAAAATGGTATAATGGGGACTGTAAGTTGTGATGATAAGGAGTGCGGTTAGTGCCGGTATCAGTTGCGATTACAAGTGAATACATCACCCTGGGACAGCTCCTAAAAATTGAAAACTTGATCCGCTCGGGCGGCCAGGCGAAGCAATTTTTGGCAACTCACCCAGTAACCCTAAACCAGGAAAGCGAACAGCGCCGTGGTAAGAAGCTTTACCCGGGCGACCAGGTTGAGGTGGCTGGTCAGCTATATGAGATTAGCGCCCCATCCCCAGCAGAACTGGCCGAGCAAGCCGATTTGAAGGCGCGGGAGAAGGCCCTGCAGGCGCAATACCAGCAGCCCCATCCTAAGCGGACACCGGCAGGGGACGGGCGCCAGCCACGGGGACCGGGTTCGTGGAATTAAAGAATTTAAAACTCCACCATTTCCGGAACTACACCGACTTGGATTTGAGTTTTCAACCCGGGGTTAACGTATTCTTAGGTGAGAATGCTCAGGGTAAGACCAATCTCTTGGAGAGCATCTACGCCTTGGCACTGACTCGCTCCCATCGGACCAACAATGACCGCGATTTAATTGAATGGGGAGAGAAGGAAGCCACCGTCAGTGGCCGGGTGGCTCACCGCTATGGTGAGACCCCAATTTCTCTGTCCTTTAGTTCGAAAGGGAAGCACGCCCGGGTGAACCATCTGGATCAAAGCCGCCTGTCAGATTATATTGGTCAGCTCAATATCATTGTCTTTGCCCCGGAGGACTTAGCCTTGGTCAAGGGTTCACCGAGTGTGCGGCGGCGTTTCATTGATATGGAGTTTGGCCAGATGAATCCGGCCTACCTGCATAACACGAGCTTGTACCGGCAAGTGTTAAAGGAACGGAACGCCTACCTGAAACGTTTGCAGCTCAAGCAGACCCAGGACCGGGTCTTCCTAGACGTCTTGACTGACCAGTTGGTCGAGGCCGGAAGCAAGGTGATTGCTGCCCGGGCCGACTTTATTAAGCGGCTGGCCGAGGCGGCCCAGCCGATTCACGCCGAGGTTTCAGACCAACGGGAGCAGCTAGACCTGGCCTATAAGACCTTGGTTTCCAGCCCTGATTTAACGGCCATGTCAGTTGATGAGATTGCCGAGGAGTTCCGGGCAGCCTTGAATCGCCAGGCCGAGCGGGAGATTTTGATGGGAACGACCTTGGTCGGTCCCCATCGGGATGATTTCCAGGTCCTGGTCAATGACAACGATGTTGCTGTCTTTGGTTCCCAGGGTCAGCAGCGAACCGCCGCCCTAGCCATTAAGCTGGCCGAGATTGACTTGATGCGGGCTGAGACCGGGGAATACCCAGTCCTGCTCCTAGACGATGTCTTAAGCGAGCTGGATGCCAGTCGGCAGACCCACCTGCTCCTGGCCATCCAGGATAAGGTGCAGACCTTTCTAACGGCCCCCAGCCTCAGTGAGGTGGCCCGGCAACTGATTACCGAGCCCAAGGTCTTTCACGTGAATGCCGGTAAAATCGAAGCAGAATCGCCCCAGTAAGGCGGATACATACCAAATAAAGAGGGAATTATGACAGACCGCGATAATGCAGAGCAATCATTTACCGAAGAAGAAGAGGAATTGATTACTGACGACGCTGTAATCCAGCAGGCCGGTAGGATGGATTCGGATGCCGGTGAGTATAATGCCGACCAAATCCAGGTCTTAGAAGGGCTGGAAGCCGTCCGTAAGCGTCCCGGCATGTACATTGGGACCACGACGGCTCAGGGCTTGCACCACCTGGTTTGGGAAATTGTCGATAACGGGATTGATGAAGCCCTCGCCGGCTTTGCTACCCATATTTCCGTTACGATTGAAAAGGATAACTCCATTACCGTGATCGATGACGGCCGGGGAATCCCAGTTGATATCCAGACCAAGACTGGTAAGCCCGCCCTAGAAACGGTCTTTACCATCCTGCACGCCGGCGGTAAGTTTGGTGGTGGTGGTTATAAGGTTTCCGGTGGCCTGCACGGGGTCGGTGCCTCAGTCGTTAACGCCCTGTCAACCAACCTGGACGTCAAAGTCGTTCGGGAAGGCAAGGTTTATTACATGGACTTTGCTACTGGCCGGGTTAAGACGCCAATGACGGTGCTGAGCGAATCGGCCCCAATTGAGCGCGGTACAATCGTGCACTTTAAGCCCGACCCTGATATTTTCCAGGAAACCACGGTCTTCAGCTACAAGACCCTGCTGACCCGGGTTCGGGAACTGGCCTTTTTGAATAAGGGTCTGCGGATTTCAATTACCGATAAGCGGCCCGAAGAACCAGTGAGCGAAAGTTTCTGCTACCAGGGTGGTATCAAGGAATACGTCAGCTACCTGGACGAAGGTAAGGAAACCCTCTTCCCCGAACCAGTTTACGTCGAAGGTGAGGAAAAGGACATCGTGGTTGAGGTGGCTTTGCAGTACACCACTGATATCAAGGAAAACCTGCGCACCTTTACTAACAATATCAATACCTACGAAGGTGGTACCCATGAGACTGGCTTTAAATCTGCCCTGACCCGGGTAATTAATGACTATGCCCATAAGAGCGGTCAGTTAAAGGATGGGGCCGAAAGTCTGACCGGTGAAGATGTCCGTGAAGGGATGACAGCGATTGTTTCTATCAAGCACCCCGATCCCCAGTTTGAAGGTCAGACCAAGACCAAGCTGGGGAACTCTGATGCCCGTCAGGCCACTGACCGGACTTTCTCTGAAACCTTTAGCCGCTTTATGATGGAAAATCCGTCGGTGGCTAAGCGGATTGTTGAAAAGGGTATCCTAGCCCAGAAGGTCCGCCTGTCAGCTAAGCGGGCCCGGGAAATGACCCGGAAGCAGTCTGGTTTAGAAATTGGTAATCTGCCTGGTAAGCTGGCGGACAACACCTCTAAGGATCCAGAGATTTCAGAACTCTTCATCGTCGAGGGTGATTCCGCCGGTGGTTCGGCTAAGCAGGGTCGTAACCGGTTGACCCAGGCCATCCTCCCCATTCGCGGTAAGATCCTAAACGTTGGTAAGGCCTCCCTGGACCGGGTTTTGGCTAACGAAGAAATTCGTTCCCTTTTCACCGCCATGGGCAGTGGCTTTGGTAATGACTTTGATGTCACTAAGGCCAACTATCACAAGGTGATTATCATGACCGATGCCGATGTCGACGGGGCCCATATCCGGACTCTGTTGCTGACGCTCTTTTACCGGTACATGCGGCCCCTGGTCGATGCTGGCTATATCTACATTGCCCAGCCACCACTTTACGGGGTTTCACTCGGAAATAATAAGGAACTACACTACATCGATTCCGATGAAGAACTAGAGGATTACTTGGTCCAGCTGCCATCAAACGCTAAGCCAAAGGTTCAGCGTTATAAGGGACTGGGTGAAATGGACTACGACCAGTTGGCCGATACGACCATGGATCCGGCTCACCGGCGCCTGTTGCGGGTCGACCCGGCTGATGCCCAGGAGGCGGATGCCGTGATTGACATGCTGATGGGTGGCGATGTGCCACCACGGCGTCAGTTCATTGAAGATAATGCGGTCTTTGTAGAAGACCTAGATATTTAAAACGGCAGGAGCCTTTGCAGAAGGAGTAAAACACCATGCCAGAAGCAAGTGACAGTCGCATTCAAAACATCCATCTGTCCGAGCAAATGAAGACCTCGTTTTTATCATATGCGATGTCAGTTATCGTTGCCCGGGCCTTGCCGGATGTGCGCGACGGGATGAAGCCGGTACACCGTCGGATTTTGTATTCGATGATTGAACAGGGGAACACCCCTGATAAGCCCCATAAAAAGTCTGCCCGCATCGTGGGGGATGTAATGGGAAAGTACCATCCCCACGGTGATTCAGCGATTTATGAATCAATGGTCCGGATGGCCCAGCCATTTTCTTACCGTTACATGTTAGTTGACGGTCATGGAAACTTTGGTTCGGTCGACGGTGATGGTGCCGCGGCCATGCGTTATACCGAGGCCCGTTTGAGCAAGGTCGCCATGGAAATGGTCCGTGACCTGAATAAGGACACGGTCGATTTTGTACCCAACTACGATGGTGAAGAACGTGAGCCGGAAGTGTTACCGGCCCGGATTCCTAACCTATTAGTTAATGGGGCGACTGGTATTGCGGTCGGGATGACCACTAATATTCCGACCCATAACTTGGGTGAGGTGATTTCAGCCCTCCACGTTTTGATGCAAAATCCTGATGCGACTACGTCTGATTTGATGGAAGTCCTGCCGGGACCTGATTTCCCTACTGGCGGCATTGTCATGGGTAAGTCCGGCATTCGCCGGGCCTATGAAACTGGCCGGGGTACCATTACGGTGCGGGCCAAGGTTGATATTGAGACGCAAAAGAACGGCCGGGAACAAATCATTGTCACTGAGCTGCCCTTTGCGGTTAACAAGGCCCGCTTGATTGAGCGGATTTCCGAACTGGTTCGGGATAAGAAAATCGATGGCATCACGGCCATCCGGGACGAATCGGACCGTGATGGACTGCGGATTGCTATTGATGTGCGCCGGGATGCGTCGGCCAGTGTCATTCTAAATAACCTCTACAAGCAGACCTTGCTGCAGACCGGCTTTAGCTTTAACATGCTGGCGATCGACCACGGAGCTCCTAAAACTTTGAACTTAAAGGAAATCCTGGTCGCCTACTTGGAGCACCAACGTTCAGTTATTCGGCGGCGGACGGCCTTTGAATTACAGAAGGCTGAGGCCCGGGCCCATATCTTAGAAGGGTTGCGGATTGCCTTAGATCATATCGATGCCATCATCGAAATTATCCGTTCTTCTAAGACCTCAGACGAGGCTAAGACCCGCCTGATTGATGGCTACTCCCTGTCAAGTAAGCAGGCCCAAGCCATCTTGGACATGCGTCTGGTCCGTCTGACCGGTTTGGAGCGGGACAAGATTGAAGATGAATATCAGAAATTAGTTGTTACAATTGCGGACTTGAAGGACATCCTCGCCCATGAAGAACGGATTGATAAGCTGATTTATGATGAGCTGGTTGAGATTCAACACCGCTTTGGTGATGAACGTCGGACCGAGCTACAGGTCGGTGATGTTACTAGCATCGAAGATGAAGACCTGATTGAAGAAGAAAACGTGGTGGTTACCCTAACCCACAACGGCTACATTAAGCGCGTGCCCGCGGCCGAGTTTAAGGCCCAGAACCGTGGTGGCCGTGGTGTCCAAGGGATGAATGTTAACGATGAGGATTTTGTCGAGCAGATGGTGGCAACCTCAACCCACGACACCCTCTTCTTCTTTACCAACACAGGTAAGGTTTATCGGATGAAGGGTTATGAGATTCCAGAGTATGGCCGTCAAGCCAAGGGTATCCCAGTTGTTAACCTCTTAAACATTAATTCTGATGAAACTATCCAGACCATGATTAAGGTGCCTGGTGAGGCGCAACACAGTGACGATAACCTCTTCTTTGTTACCCGCCAGGGTGTGGTTAAGCGGACGGCGGTGACCGAATTTGCTAACATTCGGACCAATGGTTTGCGGGCCTTAACCCTGCACGATGATGATGAAGTGCTAGCAGTTTTGATTACTAACGGTGACCAGAACGTGATTATTGCTACGCGTGGTGGTTATTCGGTTAGCTTTTCTGAGACCACGGTCCGCGTGATGGGTCGTTCGGCGGCCGGGGTTCGTGGTATCCGTCTACGTGAAGGTGACCAGGTTGTTGGTGCCGGTAAGCTCGAAGAAGATGACCAGGTACTGGTTGTGACCGAGAATGGTTATGGTAAGCAGACGCCAGCCAGCGAGTATCCAATCAAGGGTCGCGGTGGTAAGGGAATCAAGACTGCCGCCATTACGGAAAAGAATGGTCCCCTAGCCGCCATGGCAACGGTCCGTGGCGATGAAGATATCATGGTGACGACTGATCACGGCGTGATGATTCGCTTCAGTGTTGCCGATGTCAGCCAAACTGGCCGCGCTACCCAGGGTGTCCGCCTAATGCGGTTGGAACCAGGTAGCAAGGTGGCCACGGTTACGAAATTAGATGTGGCTGAAGTTGATGACTTAGCAGAGGAGTCAGCAGCGGACGCAGCACCAAGTGACAGTGGTTTACCAAGTGAAAATCAGTAAATTAATTAAAAAGCAGCGACTCTCGTCGCTGCTTTTTTTAATCAATTTCTTCACGGAGGCGGGCAATAAAGCGGCGTGAAACTGGTAGATGGACGCCGTTGCTAAGGCAGGCCGTGTGAGTTTTGGTCGTGTAGGTTTCCAAGCGGTCTATATTAATGCAGTAGGCAGCGTGAATTTGGATTAGTTGGGGATGGACTTGTGGAATGTCTTTGAGGTTGGCCCGGATTTTAATTATGCCATCGGTGGTAAAGACTTCCAAATAGTGGGTCGCCTTTTCACTGGCAATGTAAAGGATGTCGTTTAAATTCACTTTATAGGTGTGGGCGCCGTTAGGTAACTTAATGGGAATTACCGCCACCGCGGCAATCTTTTCGATGTTGTCCTGGGCGGTTTTGATTGCTTCTAGGAGGCGGTCAGCAAAGTAGCGCTCGTCAATCTTTTTAGGGATAAAATCAATGGCCGCGATATGGTATTCAAGACAGACTGGCATCAGGTCCTCATGGTGACTAATCATAATAATTTGGGCATGGGGATCATGCTGCCGGATTAGGCGGGCAATTTCTAGGCCAGCCCGGACTACGCCCTTGATTTCAATGTCTAGGATAATAATCTTAGGTTCAGAGTCATCTTTAAAGACGGCCATGAGTTCCCGTGGGGAATCAAAAATCTTGATGGTGGGGATTAATTTTTTAATATAACGCTGGTCAACACGTGCGTCCTCTAAGAGATAGTAGTTCATAGTCCCTCCTGAAAGGTTAGTACCTGGTAAACCCGGTCTCCCCTGACTTCGGTCTTAAGGGTGTATTGGTTGATATGATTTTTTAAATACTGGTGAACAAAGCGTAAACCCCAACCATGGTTGGAACAGGGCTTTGGCTGGCGGGAGCTAAGGTCCGGTGACACGGTCTCGGCCTGATTAAAAGTGTTACAGATTACAATTTGACAGGGTTGCCCCTCCCTGGCATTGGTTAGGCCGACGCTGACTAAACCGCTCTGACAGCGGGCCGCAGCCTGAATGGCGTTATCAAGCAGGATTCCGATAATCCGATAAATCGAACGGTTATAGGTTGCTGGCATGGCAAAGGGCGGCGTGCCGAGTAGTTCGGTTTGCAGGGTGACGTCGGCCTGATGGGCCCGGTCCCAACAGGTTGCCAGTAAACTTTGGAAGCTAGCGGATTGGATAGCACTAAAGTTCAAGGAGTGGGTGGTTTCTAATGAAAGCGGTTCAGCCAAAACTTCCTTAAAGGCATTTCGGATTACCGACAAGTCTTCCTGGATTAAGCCAAGCTTCAAGCTACTCACTAGGTTCTTATAGTCATGAATGAATTGCTGCTGTTCAATCGTCTTGTTTTCTAGGTAGGCAATGTAATGCTGGGTATTTTCCTGATGCTTATGCTTATCAGTCCAATAGCAATAGGTTTGGTAAGCCAAACAACAAAGGGCCAGCATTCCCAAAACCAAACTGAGGAACAGGCGGTACAGGTCTAATTCTGCTAAGGTCATTGATAGGATGGCATCGGTCGACTGGTCAGGCATATTGAAAGTAAAGGTCTTGGTGGCTAGTCTCATCTTGGCATCTCGCAATCCGGCAAGTTGTATTGGTGATTTTCTTGCACTAATGGATACTACGTATTTAAAGTTGAGTTTACTTATCATTTGTTAAAAAAATAAGTCAAACACATTTCAATGTGTTTGACTTTTTGTGGTAACGGTACTAAAGCTTGTAATTTGTTCAGTATTTTTCAATTTTAGGGTAACCGTCCAGGTTTGAATCTGTTTTCCGAGTCGCAGGGGATGGGCGGTGGCCACCAAGGTGCCGGTTTGAACCGGCAGCAGGTGATGGGTCTCGATATCGATGCCAACGGCGTGGGCCCCAGCTGGCAAATTGGCCTGGGCGGCCATGGAAGCAGCAGTTTCAGCCAGGAGCGCGTTGACGCCACCATGCACTAGGCCGTAGGGTTGTTTAACTTTGTCAGTAACGGCCAATTCTAAGACCGTTTCCTGGGGGCTAATTTTGATGGTTTGAATGCCTAACAGTTCTGTAATATCCATGTGGTATAATCAACTTTCATTAAAGTAACTACTTATTAGGAGTATAGCAAATGACGACTTGGCAATCGAAGCAAAGCTACAGTGAGATTTTATATGAAGTTAACCAGGACGGGCAGCACCCGGGCCAGATTGCTAAAATCACCATGAATGATCCCAAGAGTCACAATGCTTTCACCCCTAAAATGGTTGCTGAGATGATTGATGCCTTCACCCGGGCCCGGGATGATAGCAAGGTCGGCGTCATTATTTTGACTGGTGCCGGCGACCAGGCCTTTTCATCCGGTGGGAACCAGAAGGTCCGGGGTAACGGTGGTTATGTCGGTCAGGATGGGATTCCCCGTTTGAATGTTTTGGATCTCCAACGCTTGATGCGGGTTATTCCAAAACCTATTATTGCCATGGTCAAGGGCTGGTCAGTTGGGGGCGGTAACGTTTTGCAGCTGGTCGCTGACCTGACGGTTGCCGCTGACAACGCCAAATTTGGTCAGACCGGTCCTCAGGTGGGTTCCTTTGATGCCGGTTATGGTTCCGGGTATTTGGCCCGGGTCATCGGACATAAGCGGGCCAAGGAAGTTTGGTTTTTAAACCACTTCTATAGTGCCGAGGAAGCCTACCAGATGAACTGGATTAACCGGGTGGTGCCCCTGGCTGAGGTCGAAGATGCCACCATTGAATGGGCCGATGAAATGCTGACGAAGTCACCGACCGCCCTGCGCTTCATCAAGGCAGCGATGAATGCCGATACCGATGGCCTGGCTGGGTTACAGCAGTTTGCTGGGGATGCCACCCTCTTGTATTACACGACTGACGAGGCCAAGGAAGGCCGCGACGCCTTCAAGGAAAAGCGGCAGCCGGACTTTGACCAGTTCCCTCACTTTCCTTAATAAGGGAAGTGAGTTGGTCTTATCTTAAATTTAAGATTTGCCAGCCAAAATGGTTATTGACACAACCCCAATAGGGTGCTAGACTAATAAAGTTGCTTCAGGGGGACCTGAAGCGGGTAGCACATTGAAAACT
>JAQYTT010000001.1 GCA_029433155.1 Lactobacillaceae bacterium L1_55_11 | reverse complement strand
GTTAAGCTCTATAGCGCCAAAAGTAGTGGCCGGATCGCTGGCTGCGAGGATAGGACGACGCGATGCCGTACATAGGATTAAGAAAGACACTTAGCAGAAGCAAGTGTCTTTTGTTGTAATTTAATATATAAGCGTTTAGAATATACATATATTAGCTGGGTCATTTCTCAGCTATGTGTGTATTTTTTTCAATACGCAGAAAGGTGGTTTGCCTTATGGAAATGGAACGGATTAATGACCACACGATTCGTGTAATGATTGAGAATGAAGATTTACAAGATCGGGGTACTTCTGTACGTGATTTATTGAGTGACCACGGTAAAATTGAATCATTTTTTTACAACCTACTATCTGAGATTGATACTGAGCATGATTTTGTAGACAATGACAAGGTTTCTTTTCAGATTTTACCTAACCGAGATGGTTTGGAACTGTTTATCTCACGCGTAGATGGACAGAGTCAGATTTCTGACATCATTGATAACATTATTCAAAACGGTCAAGCTGACGACGAGCAAATTGACGAGGTTTCAGATACGCGTCGGACGGCATTGGGTGAGACTGACAGCCGACAAAGCACTAGTACTCTGCTGGCACCTGAAAAGGTAAAGTCAGTGTATGAAATTGGTGACTTTGAGGAATTAATTAAGGTTGCTAAGCGCTTTAACCAACCAGTGGCTGAGACGCGTCTGTACCAATATAAGGGTACTTTTTACCTGAGCTTTGACTTTGTTGATGGCGATTTCTCAGAAGAGACCCAGAAAGATATCGAAGCAGTTTTGAATGAATTTGCGCAAAAGAGTAGCATTAGTGAAGATGTCTTGGCTGAACATGGTACCGTGGTTTTCAATGACCATGCCTTAGAACAGGTCGCAGAACTATTTTAATTTAAAGGCCCGCAAGGGCTTTTTTTTATGGGTGATGACGGTTTTAGTGGGCTTTGGTATACTGAACTAGTTAGATTATTTAGAGGAGTGATGGCATGAACTTGTTGTTCATAATTGTATCTGTTGTGGTGGTGTGGCTTGCGATTTATCTCGTGAACGCTCTTTTGACTAGTTTTTTGGCCAAGCGGAGGGCCCAAGTCGTTGGTACTGAGGACTTTGCCAGTCAATTTGCTGAGCAAAAGGGTCAGATGATTGATGTCCGTGAGAGTGATAGTTACAAGCGCAGCCATATCATGGGTGCCCGTAACATTCCTGTACTCAATTTCAGCCAGGGTAAGTCTGGTCTGCGCACTGAACGGCCGGTCTTTATTTATGGCGATGGTGTTCGTGGTGCTAGCCGGGTGGCTGGTATTTTGAAAAAGCAGGGATTTAAGCGGAACCAACTTTACATTTTGAAGGGTGGTTTTGCCCAGTTTAGTGGGCGTAAAACCAAGTAAAAAAGGAACCGCGAGCGGTTCCTTTCTACGTTACTTTGACTTCATTAGAAGCGTGATTGGTGAGCAGCCACGCTGCGCCGGACGGCAGCCTTTGAGACTTGATCATACTGCTCTTGGTCTTCTTGCTCTGGCTTTACCACCGTTTCACGGTAACCCAGGGCGACACCGAGGGCAGCCAGTGCTGACAAGGCTACGCCAGCGGCCATACCTAATTTAAAAGAATTGTTCATGTCACTAGTAGCTCCTTACTTTATTCTTTGTACATTATCGGTTATTTCACGAGCTTTGTAAACCAAGTGGCGGGCAATTGCGTGAAATTTAGTAGAGGATCTGACCATGGCCTATCCCTTAGTTGTCGTTGCGGGACCAACCGCAGCTGGTAAAAGTAAATTAGCCCTTCAGCTAGCGCAACAGTACCAGGGTGAACTTATCTCGGCTGATTCTATGCAGATTTATCGTCACCTAGATATTGGGACGGCCAAGCCCAGTTTAGCGGAACAGGAACTAGTGCCCCACCATCTAATTGATGTAGCGGAAGTACAGGATGATTTTTCGGTCTTTAAGTTTTGCCAGCTAGTTGACCAGGTCGTGCCAGAAATTATTCAACGGGGCCATCTGCCAATTGTGGTTGGCGGTACCGGCTTTTACGTGAAGGTTTTACTGGGACTACAGCCATTGGACTTTGGGCCCAGTGACCCCCAGGCGGTGGCTAAGCTCAGCAAGCGGTCGTTGCCAGAACTACAGGCACTGTTACAAGAGAACCCGGCTACTAATAACCTAGACCGGAAGAATCGGCAGCGACTGATTCGCGCCATTCAGATTCAAAACGGGGGTCAGGTAAATCCGGCTGACCGCCCGCAATATGATTACTGGGCCTTTGGGGTTAACCGTCCCCGTCCAGAGCTATATGACCGCATTAATCAGCGGGTCCTAAAGATGATGGCGGCTGGTTTGGAAGATGAGGCTAGGTGGCTCTTTGAAATGGGTGGCCCAGACCTCCAAGCCGGTAAGGCGATTGGCTACCGTGAGTTTTTCCCATACTTTGAAGGGAAACGTGACTTAGAGATGGTGGTCAGTTTAATTCAGCGCAACTCTCGGCGCTACGCTAAGCGCCAGCTCACTTATTGGCGCCATCAAATCCCGGGCCTTCAATGGGTGGATGCCCAGGACAGTTTAAAAGCCGTCGGCACTGTGATGACAGCACCCGACGGCCCTTTGGCAAAAGTCAAAAATGTTTCAGGTAAATATCATTAAGCCAGCCAACGTTCTTAATGTGGCCCCAGGTGACATCTAGGTCATCAGTTAGCTTCTTATCGATGGTGACAAAATCACCATCGCTGACCTGCCGGTCAGGCATCCCGTATGGCTGATCATAAGTATCTAATTTCTGTCCCGGTAGGAAATCGATGACCGCGTTAGATTGGTTCATCTCCTGGAGGGGGTTGTGCCGAGCGTAGGAGGGATTAGCAACCTGTTCAGCGTGGTCTAAAAGCTTCATCTGCTCGGCATCAAAGCTAATCCACTGGTTCTCAGCAATTTGGTACCAAAACTGTCCCTGGCTGGTCGTAACCCGCAGGTGGGTCGCCCAGATGGAACCTTCAGCTACTTCCCGCAGGGGTGGCCGGTTTTGACTCGGTTCTTGGTATACTGCAGTCGTTGCTAAAATTTGCAAGTAGAGACAAACCCGCTGGCAGTCCTGCCAGGTTTGGGGACGGTAGAAGAGGGCAACCGACTGACCGTGGTTACCTAAAAAACCTGCCAGTGGTCCACTCGCGTCAACGTACCGGAGTTGGTCAAAAGATAACCGGGGTACCTCGTAAGGGGTTCCGATTGTACCAGTCACCTCTTTAGGGCCGGTTAACATGGCCCCGGTGGCGATATTACGATAGTAGATCCATAATGGTTCTGCGGTCTTGGTCATATTCATCCGTCCTCTCAATCAAAGTATATTATACATAATATCGGTGCTAATGCTAAGCCTAGACCTGGTTTACCAGGGACTAACCTGGGCCGGCTAGCAGCATAAAAGGAGTATTTCGTGGATTATTTAGCAGCCTTAAATCAGTTGCGAGCTGGTGAAATTGAACAAATTGAAATTAACCCGGAAACCTTTCCTGAATTTCAAAAGGCCTGGTCCCAGTTTTCCTATCAAAACACGGTTTACGGGGTTGCCCAGCCAGGCGGTCGGGTGGTTTACTACCGGGCAAAATAGTCTGTGTCGCAATTTAAAATATGCTACAATAGCAAATGATTAATGAATAAATTATTGGATGATTGGCCTCTTTTTTAGGCCATGACGCGAAAGGCATATTGTGATGTTTTCATTTGGACAACGAAATGTTGGTATTGATTTAGGTACAACCAATACCTATGTATACGTAGATGGTAAGGGAATTGTTTTGCGCGAGCCATCGGTGGTTGCCCGGAACACGGAGACAAACGAAGTGATTGCCGTTGGTGAAGAAGCCCATGAAATGCTGGGACGGACGCCGGCAAGTATTACGGCCATCCGCCCGATGCACGACGGGGTGATTGCTGACTACGATACCACGGTAGCCATGATTTCTGCCTATATTAACAAGGCCTTGGATGGCCACGGTGGCAAGCCCTACGTGACCATCGCCGTTCCTTCTGGGGTCACGGCCGTTGAACGCCGTGCGGTCGTTGATGCCGCTCGCGTGGCTGGTGTCCGGGATGCCTATGTCTTGGAAGAACCCCTTGCCGCCGCGGTTGGTGCTGGTTTGCCAGTCATGGACCCCACCGGTTCAATGGTGGTGAACATCGGTGGTGGGACTACTGACGTGGCCACGATTTCCCTGGGTGGGATTGTGTCGAGTCGCTCAACCCGTTTTGCCGGTGACAAGCTCGATGAAGTGATTATCAACTATATTCGCAACAAGTATAACGTTGCCATCGGTCAGCCAACTGCCGAACGGTTGAAAATTAAAATTGGTACGGTTTCAATCGAAGAAGCCAAGGAACTACCAGGTAGCACGGTTCGTGGTCGTGACCTTTTGACCGGTCTGCCTAAGACTTATGATGTGACGGCTGAAGATGTGGCCATTGCCATTCAAGAGCCTGTCAACGTGATTATTAATGCCATTCGTGAGACCTTGGAGTCCACGCAGCCAGAAATTGCGGCCGACGTGATTGATCACGGCATGGTGCTGACTGGTGGCGGAGCCCTGTTACGAGGCTTGGACACCATGATTCAAGAAATTACCAAGGTGCCGGTTTTGATTGCTGACAATCCTCTAGATACGGTTGCCAACGGTATCGGGGAAGCCTTGAAATCACTGGATGTTTTACGACAAAAGTAATGCCAAAAGCGTAGCGCTTGCGCTACGCTTTTATTCTGATAGACCGCACTGGGAAGAGGTTGGTTAGATGCGTAAGCTGTTTTCATCACGGACACTGGTAACGATTATTGTTGCCCTATTTATTATTGTGGGACTGATTGCCGGTTCTAACTGGTGGGCCAAGCGGACCAACCAGCCACCTTTTTTTCAGCGTTTTGCTAACGACTTGGCCGGCGGGGTGAGCCGGATTATTGCCGCCCCAACCAACGCGATTGGCCACAGCGCCAACAGCTTTGCCAGCTTAATGAGTACTTTTTCTGAGAATCGTAAGCTCAAGGCCCAAATTGACGGTTACGCCCAAAATAAGGTGCGCTTGCAGACCGTTGAGGCCGAAAATGCATCCCTGAAAAAACAGCTAAAGTTAAAGAGCACGTTGACCGACTACCAAACAATTGCGGCCGCAACCATTAGCCGTTCACCAACAACCTGGCAGTCCCAACTGGTCATCGACAAGGGGGCTCAGGCTGGCTTGAAGAAGGGGATGCCAGTTCTAGCCGGATCAGGTATCATCGGCCGGATTACCGAGGTGAACACGGTTAATGCCAAGGTGGCCTTAATTTCAGATACCAGTGAGGATGCCAACCGCTTTGCCGTGACTTTGAAGTCCAGCACTGGCGATGTTAACGGTATTATTTCTGACTACGATAGTGAAACCAACCGGCTTGTGATGGGTCAGGTGACGGCTACCAACGACATTAAAAAGGGTGATGTGGTGCAAACCTCTGGCCTTGGTGGTGTCATTCCAGCCGGTCTCTTTGTCGGCACGGTTAACCAGGTCGTGCCGGATGATTACGGCCTTTCTAAGAAGATTTATATCACGCCGGCAGCTGATTTGAGTAACATTACCAGCGTGCTGGTGGCGGTTTCACAGATGGGAAATTAATGTATGGCCTGGCGATTTTTAAAATTCAAATTAATCTACCCGGTCGTCCTGCTACTCTTCTTGTTTGTGGATGGGGATTTGATGGCCAGCATGGGGCCGATTTTCACCCACTTTCCCCTCCACATTTTGCCAACCTTGACTTTGATTTGGCTGTTTTACGCCATCCAGTTTGAGGCCACTAACCTGGGTCCCTACTGGGTTTATGTAGTCGGGATCGGCTTACTCTTTGATATTTACTACACCGGCTTTATTGGTACCTACACGGTGGCCTATCTGGCTAGTACGGTTTTGATGTACCAGCTGCGTTCCTTCTTTGATGAACGGATGATGAGTGGCCTTTTGCTCTTTTTGATTGGGTTGGTGACCTACCTGGTTGTGACCTATGTTACCGGTTTTATCATTAACATTGCCGATATTAGTTTGACGTCCTTTTTGACCTTTGAGGTGCTGCCAACGGCGGTCTTGAACTTAGCCTTGGCGGCCTTGGGCTATTATCCGACTTGGTCGTTTTTCCAAAAGCTGTCCTAAACCTTGACAAGTTTAGCTGACTTTGTATAATTAGGGTCATATTTAAAACGTTGAGTAGAAGAGTAGTTTTTAACTGGGTTTCAGGAAGCTTGCGGTGATTGTGAGTAAGCCCCGGTTTTAAATGAACCACATCTACGAGTGGGTGGCTGAAGTCAGTAGGCCATGACGGTGGTGCCCGTTAACGCACGCAGTCAAGTGACTGAATGAGGCCGCTCAGTGATGAGTTGGCAAAAATGAGGTGGGACCGCGTTAGAACGCCCTCTAGGTAGTTAGCTACCTAGAGGGCGTTTTTTGTATCGCTGGCTTACTTTAAGGCAAGGTGGGAAAAGTTTATGAACTATATTATTCAAATTTTACCGGGTATTTTATCCGGTTTGAAATACACCCTCGGGGTCTTCTTTATTACGCTGGTGGGCTCCATTCCGCTAGGTATCTTGGTATCCTTAGGACTGCGGTCCCCATATTTTTCAATTCGTTGGATTTTAAACGCTTATATCTGGGTTATGCGGGGCACGCCCTTACTGCTGCAGCTGATCTTTATCTACTACGGCCTGAGCATGGTGGGCATTACCTTCCCCCGCTTTGAGGCGGCCGTGATTGCCTTTATTATTAACTACGCGGCCTACCTGGCCGAGATTTTCCGTGGTGGCTTGCAGGCCATTCCAGAAGGCCAGTATGACGCTGCTAAGGTCTTAGGCTTTAGTCGCCGGCAGACCTTCTTTAAGATTATCCTACCCCAGGTGGTTAAGATTGTGGTGCCTTCCTTTGGTAATGAAGCGGTCAACCTGGTCAAGGACACCTCTTTGATTTATGTCATTGGGCTGGGGGATATTCTCCGGGCCGGTAACATCGCCGCTAGTCGTGATGTGACCCTGATTCCTTATCTCCTGGTTGGTATCTTGTACTTAGCCATGACCGGTCTGGTTACCCTGTTGTTACGGCGTTACGAAACGCGCCTGTCGGTTTGGAGGTAAGTTATGTTAGAAATTAAGTCATTAACGAAGTCTTACGGCGATAACCTCATTTTCCAGGACCTAGACCTACAGGTTCACCAGGGCGAAGTCCTCAGTATTGTCGGTCCATCTGGGATTGGAAAAACTACCTTGTTGAAAATCATGACCGGGATTGAACCGGCTGACAGCGGTGATATTTTCATTGACGGCCAGCTGGTTAACCAGGAAGGCCGTGACCTGCAAAATAAGATTGGCCTGATTTTCCAGGACTTTAATCTTTTTCCGAATTACACGGTCATGGGTAACATTACCCTGGCACCGATTAACGTCAATAAGCTCAGCGCCGCTAAAAGTCAAAAGGAAGCCCGTTCCCTGTTAACCACTTTGGGGATGGCCGACAAGGCTGACCTTTACCCTTATCAGTTATCGGGTGGGCAAAAGCAGCGGGTTGCCATTGCCCGCGCCTTGGCAATGAAGCCCCAGATTATTGCCTATGATGAGCCCACTAGTGGCTTGGATGAGGTATCAACTGGGCAGGTCGCTGAAGTCATTAAAACCCTAAAGGACCAGGGGGTAACCCAGGTAGTTATCACCCACGACCAGCCCTTTGCCGAAGAGATTTCAGACCGCGTGTTTGACTTTGCTAAGGAGGTTGCCCGCGTATGACGATGCAAAAAAAGAAAATAGTCGTTAATACGGTCGTGATTGCGGCTGTGGTCCTCCTGGTAGCCTGGTTGTCCTTTGGCCTGCGTGGTAAGGGCAGCGGTGGTCAAAATGCCGGATGGGACCGGATTCAAAAGGATAAGCAAATTACCATCGGCCTGGATGATACCTTTGTGCCCATGGGCTTTCGGGATGATTCCGGTAAGATTGTCGGCTTTGATGTCGACCTGGCAAATGCCGTCTTTAAGAACCTGGGCATTAAGGTCAAGTGGCAGCCAATTGACTGGTCGATGAAGGAAAACGAGCTTAACACTGGTAACATTGATGCCATCTGGAATGGTTATACCGCTACGCCGGACCGGGCCAAGAAGGTGGCCTTCTCAAATCCTTACCACAAGGCTACCCAGGTCGTGGTTTCTTTAAAGAAGAATAACATTAACTCCTTTGCGGATATGTCTGGCAAAATCCTTGGGGACCAGACTGGTTCTAGTGGGGATGACGCCCTTAACCAGAACCCTGATATTTTGAAAAAGTATATTCAGGATAATAAGGCGGTCGGTTATGACACCTATGACAAGGCCTTCAACGACCTGAGTGCCGGTCGGATTCAGGGACTCTTAGTCGATGAAGACTATGCCCGTTACTACATTAGTCACCAGGACAACCCCGATGATTATCAAATTACCACCGGTAGTTTCCCAGCCCAGCAGGATGTGGTTGGTTTCCGTAAAACTGATTCCGGCCTACGCAAGGCCGTTAACGATCAGTTAGCGAAGTTGCGCAAGGACGGCACCACCAAGCAGTTGGAAACCAAGTGGTTTGGTAGCTGATTAAAAAGCCCTCTGGGGCTTTTTTTAATTTCTAAAAAAGGTGGTATGATAGACCGGTTATTATTTTCGTATGTCTGAGAATTGAGGATTTTTACCATGTCAATGATTCCCCTGGCTGGCGGTGTCAACTTGCAATATTTGCCCAGCCAGCAATTTAAGACCATTCAGGTTGGCATCAACTTTAGCACTCCTGCCCAGCCCCAATCAGCCAGTGTGCGGGCCCTGCTTTCCTATGTGATGGCGGCCAGTGCTGACCAGTACCCTAGTCAAAAGGCAGTGGCCCAGCGCCTGATTGATCTTGCTGGAGCCCAGTATCAAACCGATGTTAGCCGGGTTGGCCAGGTGCACCAGGTCCAGTTTGGCCTGCAATTCACCCAGCCAACGTACGTCGGTGAGGGGACTGACTACTTAAGGGCGTGCCTAGATTTTATGGCCGAGATGGTTTTCCACCCGATTTTTGATAAGGGAACGGTTTACAAAGCAGTTTTTAAAACCGAGCAAGCAGCCTTGCTCAGTGATTTGGACGCCATTGCTGATGGCACGGTCCGTCTGGCTTTAAGTCGGTTACGCCAGCAGGTTTTGCCTGATGCAGCCCTGAAAGATTCTGCCTTGGGTAACCGCGATGAAGTGGCTAATTTAATCCCGGCGGATATCCAGCAAGCTTACGAGGAAATGGTCGCTAACGACCGGGTGACCATTGTCGTGGCCGGGGACATCGACCGGGAAACGGTTGCCGACTGGGCGCGCGGCTTGCCGTTCGGGGCCCGTCGGGTTGATTTGGCACCTTGGTACCATGCCCGGGATTTCGAACAGCCAGTAATTTCACAGGGCAATCAGGCTGAACTTAGTCAGGCGGTTTTGACCCAGAGTTACGACCTAACAGTCGCACCTGGCAGTAAGCAGCGCTTTGCCGCCCAGGTTTTAAATATGATTCTGGGTGGGGGACCCCTGTCAGCCCTGTTTTTGACTGTCCGTGAACGAAATTCGTTAGCTTACATGATTTATACCTACTGGCGTTATGACTTGGGCATGCTAACCTTAGTGGCCGGCATAGCCCCTGATCAAGTGGGTCTAGTTCAAGAAGAAGTCGCGGCAATCATTGCCCAACTAGCTAAGGGGAAATTCAGTCCGACCATGTTAACAGAAGCTAAACGGGCCTTGAGTAATGATTATCTCAGTCAGTTGGATTCACCGGGCTTGTTGGTTAAGCGGGCCTACCTCCGTGACCTGGTTTCCACCCAGCTATCCCCAGAAGAGTGGGTTCAAGCAGTTGAAAATGTGACGGCGGACGATGTTTCGAATTTGGCCAAGCAGCTCAAGTTGCGCGGTCAGTACACCTTATTACCCAAAGATTATGATTGAAAAAGATTATCCTGAAATTGGTGAACAGCTAATTGAACAAGTAATGCCCAATGGCCTGTCAGTTACACTGGTGCCAAAACCTAGCTACCACGGTACGGTCGGCGTTGTGACTGCTAAAATTGGTGCCCTCAATACCGGCCTGGTTGATGCTAAAAATGGTCTGACTAAGATTCCCGCGGGGACGGCCCATTTTTTGGAACACAAGCTCTTTGACCAAGGTGATGAGGACGCTATGGTCAGGTTTGGTCAGTTGGGTGCTGATGCCAACGCCTTTACCAATGACTATCAAACCAGCTATTATTTTACGACCACCCAGGCCGTGACTGAAAACGTGGTCCACCTGCTCGACTTTGTTCAGCGGCCAGTTTTCACCGAGGAAAACGTGGCCCGGGAACGGGGTATTATCGGCCAAGAAATTCAAATGTATGCCGATGACAGCGACTGGCATCTCTACATGGGCCTAATGGCTTTGCTGTATCCTGATAGCCCCCTGGCCCAAGATATAGCTGGTGACCTAAATTCACTCCAAGACATCACTCCGGACCTGCTTTACCAGGTTTATGCAGCCTTTTACCAGCCCAGGAACCTGCAGTTGACCGTGGTCGGTAATTTTGATGCTGATGAGTTAGTGCCAGCCATTGAAGCTAGTCAGGTTAAGATTGCCCCTGGAACAGCGACTGCGCAACCGGCCTGGCAGTCTGACTTGCCACCGATTGTCCAGACCAAACAGCTCGGCCATTACCCAGTGAGTCGGCCCAAGTTAGCTTTAGGAGTGCGCCTGTCTAGTTTAAATCTGACTGGCCCGGTAGCCAGTCAGCGGGTTTTAGCTGCTAATTTATTGTTGGATCTTTTATTTGGCGAGCAAACCGACTGGTACCAGGACCTTTACCAGCGTGGCCTGGTCGATAACGGCTTGGATAGTGAGTACACTTTGATGGGTCCCTACCAGTATTTGAGTTTTTATGGTGAGAGCGTTGATGTCAATCAGCTGGCCCAGGCCATTCGGGAACGGTTGGCTGACTACCAGACAGTTTTGCCTACTTTGGCAGCTGGATTTAGCCGGCTGAAGACAGCTAGTTTGGGCGAGACCATTCAAAGGCTCAACAGCCTGGAACAAATTGCCCTAAGGGGTGACCAGAGCTTGTTTGGCGTGGGTCTCTTTGATAAAATTAATCTGTTAAAAGAAATCAATTTTACTGACCTGGAGGGGCTAGCCGACGAAATCTTGTCCCAGCCTGCTGTGGTCCAGTACATTATTAAATCGTAAGCGGAGAAGTTATGACAGAAGGATTATCAGCTGAAATTGGTGAGCGCCTAAAGGCAGCCCGGAAAGAGAAGGGGATGTCACTGAATGATGTCAGTGCCGCCACCAAGATTCAGTTACACTACTTAAAGTCGTTGGAAGCCGGCGACTTTGCAGCCCTGCCCGGTGAATTTTATGTCCGGGCCTTTATTCGGCAGTATGCGCGGGTCCTGGGACTTAACCCAGATGAACTCATCGGTGAGACCGATGACAGTCCACTGGTTCATACTGGTGACCTCAGTCACGCCCACCGGGATGATGACGGGGTTGTACGAGCTGGGGTGGACCACACTCAGTCAGTTAAGGCTCAGCTGATGGGCTGGCTGCCTAAAATTTGGATTGCCATTGGCGTGGTGGTCTTCTTGTTGATTGTTTGGCTAGTGATTGTCCTGGTATCTAACCAGAACAACCAGGACTCGGGTCAAAACGATGTCCAGGTTTCATCTTCATCAGTTTCAAAGTCCTCTAGCTCAGCCTCATCTTCATCGAAGAAGGACGAGCTGAAGTTGGGTAAGCCAACGACTAACACCAGTCAGAGCCTGACTACTTATAACTTAGCTGGTCAGCAAAGCAAGGCTCACAAGCTGGTCATTAAGGGCCAAAACGCTGGTACGACCGTGAAGGTTAACGATGCCACTAGCAAGATTTTGTTCAATCAGTGGGTACCAGCGAATACTGAAAAGACGGTTGATATTCCAGCCGGTACTACGGCGGTTAACGTGCAAGTAAGCATCATTTCGAATGCTACTTTGACCCTAGATGATCAGCCTGTTTCCGTACCAGATTTACCTAACCCAACGCCAAGCCTCTGGTATGTCCTCTTTAACTTCAATAAGTGAGTCTCATGAACCTACCTAATAAATTAACGGTTTTTCGGATATTTTTAATTCCAGTCTTCATGCTCCTGCTGACGGTTCCTTACGGTTGGCCAATCATGGCCAGTGACCACTTTGCCCTGCCGGTGAACTGGTTACTGGCGGCGATTGTCTTTGCCGTGGCCTCGATTACGGACTTTTTGGACGGTCAAATTGCCCGGCGGCACCATCTGGTGACTAACTTTGGTAAGTTCGCCGATCCCCTGGCCGATAAGTTGCTGGTGATGACGGCTTTGATTTACCTGACGGCCTTTGATGTCGTGCCGGCCTGGATGACGGCCATTATTGTGATTCGTGAACTGGCTGTGACCGGCTTACGGACCTTGATTGTTGAAAACAATGGTAAGGTCTTAGCCGCTGCCATGCCTGGTAAAATTAAAACCTTTTCTCAGATGTTTGCCATCCTGTTTTTGTACCTGGGTAACTGGCCCTTTGCCTTGATTCACTTTCCAATCGGGGCGGTCCTCCTTTGGGTGGCGGTAATCTTTACCGTTTATTCTGGCTTTGATTACTTCTGGCAGAACCGACAAGTTTTTCATGACGGAATATAAAAGCGCTTTAAGCGCTTTTTTCGTATAAAGAAATGTAAGCGAAAAGATGGCGAACAAATGTTCGAATTGTGCTTGCTTTTGCTAATTGAAAACGGTAAACTATTGCTTAGATTATAAGGAGTTTGAAGCCAAATGGTAGCTAAAAAAGATACAAAAAATAAGCAGGATGGTCGCCAGGCAGCCCTGAACGAAGCCCTAAAACGCATTGAGAAGAACTTCGGTAAGGGATCGATTATGACCCTGGGTGACAACGCCACGACTCAGATTGCCACGGTACCTTCCGGCTCAGTTAAGTTGGATATTGCCCTGGGTGTCGGTGGCTATCCTAAGGGCCGGATTATCGAAGTCTATGGGCCAGAATCCTCTGGTAAGACGACGATTGCCCTACACGCGGTTGCCGAAGTACAAAAGCAGGGTGGAACGGCTGCTTATATCGATGCCGAAAACGCCCTGGATGTGAAGTATGCCGAGGCCCTAGGTGTTAAAAAGGATGAGCTCCTGCTTTCCCAGCCGGACACTGGTGAACAGGGACTGGAAATTGCCGACGCCCTGGTTCAGTCTGGTGCGGTGGACATGATTGTGGTTGACTCGGTGGCCGCCCTGGTTCCCCGGGTTGAAATTGAAGGGGAGATGGGGGATGCCCACGTCGGCCTGCAGGCCCGTCTGATGAGTCAGGCCCTGCGTAAGTTGGCTGGTACCTTGAACCGGACTGGTACGATTGCCATCTTCATTAACCAGATTCGTGAAAAAGTCGGCGTGATGTTTGGTAATCCCGAAACCACGCCCGGTGGTCGGGCCCTGAAGTTCTACTCGACGGTCCGTTTGGAAGTGCGTCGTTCTACCCAGATTAAGGATGGGACTGATGTCACTGGAAACCTGACCAAGGTCAAGGTCGTTAAGAACAAGGTTGCGCCACCCTTTAAGGTTGCTGAAGTTGATATCATGTACGGTAAGGGAATTTCCCAGACTGGAGAGATTCTGGACCTGGCCGTGGACCAAGATATCATCGATAAGGCCGGGGCCTGGTACGCATACGAAGGTGAGCGGATTGGCCAGGGTCGTGAGAAGGCCAAGGATTACCTGGATGACCCTGAGCACGCTGACCTGCGTGAAGAACTTTATCAGAAGGTCCGGCAGGCCTATGGTATCGGTGATGATGCGGGCGAGCCAGCCCCTGAAGAAGGTCAGGCTGATGATAAGAGTCAGGATAAGCCTGACACCGGTTTTGACGACTTAACTGACGAACCGATTATTTAACTTATTCAAATATTAGAAAAGCACTGGTTGATGGCCGGTGCTTTTTGTTATAATGCAGGTGATTAAAGCTTGCTTTACGATGGGGATTTGCATCAAGTGCTCGGAGAGATTGGCGGCAATCATAGTTTCCTGACAACTTTCGTTTGGGCAATCCAGGCAGAGTTGAATCAGTTATATAGTTGTGCAGAATAGCAAATGGGGGATCCTACTCATGGCAAAATCTCATCGTGGGATGATTGTTTTTGCAGTTGTGTTGGTGCTGATAGCCGCGCTTATCGGTACCGCGTATGCCACGCGTGACCGGAGCAGTGCTTCGGGCACTTCGATTACGGCAGTGGGGTCAACCGCCCTACAGCCCCTGGTCGAAGCAGCTGGTGAGGAGTACAGCAAGGAGAATGCTGGTATTTTCATTAACGTCCAAGGTGGAGGTACGGGAACCGGTCTCAGCCAGGTTTCCCAAGGCGCAGTTGATTTAGGAAATTCAGATGTGTTTGCCCAAGAAAAAAAGGGTATTGATGCTAGTAAGTTAGTCGACCACACGGTTGCGGTGGTCGGCATTACCCCCATCCTAAACAAGGATGTGGGTGTCGATAACTTAACCCAAGACCAATTAATTCAAATTTTTACCGGTAAGATTACCAACTGGAAAGATGTTGGCGGTAATGATCAAAAAATCCTCATTATTAACCGGGCAACTGGTTCAGGTACGCGGGCCGCTTTTGAAAAGTGGGGCCTAAAGAACCACCAGAGTGTTGAAGCCCAAGAACAAGATTCATCCGGAATGGTGCGCTCCATTGTTTCGACCACGCCAGGTGCCATTTCTTATGTCGCCTTTGCCTATGAAAACAGCTCCGTTGCAGTTCCCAAGGTAAATGGCGTTACCGCTACTGACAGCAATGTCACTACCGGACAGTATCCAATCTGGTCCTATGAACATATTTATACCAAGGGTCAGCCAAAGCCGGCCGTTCAGAAATTCATCGACTATATCCTATCCGACAAAATCCAGGCGACCCTGGTCAAGAAGTTGGGCTATATCTCAGTCCAGGATATGAAGATTACGCGTGATTTGAACGGTCAAGTCACCAATAAGGCTGCATAATGGGGGATCAAATGGATAGGATTACGACATACCTGCTACGCCGCTCAGAGTCAACCCGTAAAGATAACTACGGGAAGGCAATCAGCATAGCGGCCCTAGCGTTGATTGGCATTGTGGTGGTATTGATCTTTGCCTTTGTATTTACCAAGGGAATTGCCACCTTTACAACCAATAAAGTTAACTTGTGGAAGTTTTTGACTGGTACCACCTGGAACCCTTCGGTGGTTGACCCAAAAACTAAATTACCTTACGTTGGCGCTCTGCCAATGATTGCAGGTTCTTTCTTAGTAACCTTGCTGGCGGCTGCCGTTGCTACGCCTTTTGCTATCGGCACGGCCGTCTTTATGACTGAAATTCAGCCCCGTCGCGGTGCACGTTTGATGCAACCGGTGATTGAATTGTTGGTCGGCATTCCTTCCGTTGTTTATGGCTTCATTGGCCTGACAGTGGTGGTGCCCTTCCTGCGTTCAATCTTTGGCGGATCTGGTTTTGGTATCTTAGCCGGTACGATTGTCTTGTTTGTGATGATTTTACCGACGATTACTTCAATGACCGTTGATACATTGCGGTCGGTTCCCCGTCACTACCGTGAATCAGCCTTAGCCATCGGGGCGACCCGCTGGCAGATGATTTCCAAGGTGGTCTTGCGGGCTGCTACGCCTGGTATTTTGACGGCGGTGGTCTTTGGAATGGCCCGTGCCTTTGGTGAAGCGCTAGCGGTTCAGATGGTTATCGGAAACGCGGCCTTGATGCCAACTAGCCTGACAACCCCCGCTTCAACCTTGACCTCAATTCTAACCATGGGTATCGGTAACACCGTCATGGGCTCCCTACAAAACAACGTTTTGTGGAGTCTGGCCATGATCTTGCTGCTGATGTCGCTGGTATTTAACCTAATTATTCGTTGGATTGGACGTAAGGGAGAATTGAAGTAATGAACGCAAAAACAAGTGATAAGATTGCGACTGCAATCATCTATGTTATCACCGCAACCGTGGCCATTATTTTGGTAGCCATGCTAGCCTTTATCCTGGTCCGCGGCGTGCCCCACCTTTCCTGGCACTTCCTGACTTCGCCTGCCCGCTCCTTTGAAGCTGGTGGTGGAATTGGAATCCAGCTCTTTAACTCGTTTTACCTGTTGATTCTGGCCATGTTGATTAGCTTCCCGATTGCCCTGGGCGCAGCCATTTACCTTAATGAGTACGCCCCTAAGGCTGCTTGGGTTGGCGTCATTCGCACCGCAATTGAAATCTTGAGCTCCCTACCTTCCGTGGTGGTCGGTCTCTTTGGTTTCCTGCTCTTCGTGGTCCAATTCAAGTTTGGCTTCTCAATCCTGTCGGGTGCGGTGGCTCTGACCATTTTCAACTTGCCCCTGCTAACGCGGTCAATTGAAACCAGTCTGGCCCAGATTCCAGACCTTCAGCGCCAAGCCGGCGCGGCCCTGGGATTGTCACGGTGGGAGACGGTTATTCATGTTATCCTACCCGCCGCAGTGCCATCGATTGTTACTGGCGTGATTCTTTCCTCCGGCCGAGTCTTTGGTGAAGCCGCTGCCTTGATTTACACCGCCGGTCAATCGGCACCCGCCTTGAACTTTACCGACTGGAACCCCTTTAACATTTCTAGTCCGCTCAGTCCGATGCGGCCTGCCGAAACCTTGGCGGTCCACATTTGGAAGATCAATTCCGAAGGAATTATGCCCGATGTTACCTTGGTTTCAGCCGGGGCATCGGCCGTCCTGATTATTGTGGTCTTGATTTTTAATGTCAGTGCCCGCCGGATTGGGGCGCACTTGTACAAGCGTTTGACGAGTTCGTGAGGTGAGTAAATAATGCAGGCCAACCATGATTTAAAACCAGTCAGTGAGTTCATTCCAGAGCAGGCCCCGGAACGACACATCATTGAGATGAATCCCAAGAAGCACGAAATTGCCTTGTCGACTCATAACCTTCAAGTTTATTACAGTAAAAAATTAGCCCTTAGCGAGGGGGATTTAGCCTTTGAACGTTTTAAGATCACCAGTCTGATTGGTGCATCTGGTTCGGGTAAGTCGACCTTCCTAAGGTCCTTAAACCGGATGAACGACGGGGTGGCAACGGTCAACGGTCAGATTATGTACCGTGGCTTAGACATTAATTCTAAAGACATTGATGTCTTTGAAATGCGCCGCCATATCGGCATGGTTTTCCAAAAGCCAAATCCCTTTGCCAAGTCCATCTATGACAATATTACCTTTGCTTTGACCCAGCGTGGTCACTACAGCAAAGATCAGTTGGATGAAATCGTTGAGACCAGCCTCAAGCAGGCGGCCCTGTGGGACCAGGTCAAAGATGAGCTCCACAAGTCAGCCCTGGCCCTTTCAGGTGGGCAAGCCCAACGGCTAGTGATTGCTCGGGCCCTGGCTTTAAAACCCGATATCTTACTCTTAGATGAGCCTTCCAGTGCCCTGGATCCGATTTCATCGGCACGCTTTGAAGATACCCTCTTGGAGCTAAAAGAACATTACACCATTATTATCGTGACCCATAACATGCAACAGGCTGCTCGAATTAGTGATTACACCGCTTTCTTCCACCTGGGCAAGGCGATTGAATATGATTTGACGCGTAAAATCTTTACCCGTCCTAAGGTCGCTTTAACCAATGATTATATTTCAGGTAATTTTGGATGAACAATCAAGATAAGATTTTAACAACACGTGATGTACGGCTCTGGTACGGCGACAAAGAAGCCCTCCATGGTATTGACCTGGACTTTCCTAAAAAAGGGATTACGGCCTTGATTGGCCCATCAGGTTCAGGGAAATCCACCTACTTAAGAGCCTTAAACCGGATGCATGATTTGGAGGAAAACGTAACCGTTACCGGCTCCTTTACCTTCCTGGGGGAAGATATTTATGCCCCTACCACTGACACGGTCGACCTACGTAAAAAGATTGGCATGGTCTTCCAGCAGCCTAATCCTTTCCCATTTTCAATTTATGACAATGTGATTTTGGGTTTGCGCTTTAGTGGGGTGAAGGACCGCAAGGTCCTAGACCGGGTGGTCGAAGAATCTTTGAAGGCCGCTTCCATCTGGGAAGAGGTTAAGGACCACTTGAATGATTCGGCCCTGAGCTTGTCTGGTGGTCAGCAGCAACGAGTTTCCATTGCCCGGGTGCTGGCAACTTCACCAGACTTGCTGCTCTTAGATGAGCCTACCTCAGCCTTGGACCCAGTTTCGAGCCACAACATCGAGGAAACCTTGATGAACCTCCGCGACCAGTACGCCATGATTATCGTGACCCACTCCATGTCGCAAGCTTCACGAATTTCTGATCGAACCGCCTTCTTCCTAAGTGGGGACTTGGTAGAAGTTGATGACACCCGTAAGATTTTCTTAGACCCAGCCAAGAAGGAAACCCAGGATTATATCAGTGGTCGCTTTGGCTAAGTTGTGATAACAATGTAAATTTAGGGAGAAATTACTATGCGACGTTTATTTGATGAAGAATTGGCTGATTTGGATAGTTCCTTTACGGAGATGGGGCAGTTGGTCTCAAAGACCATTCAGGCTGCGGTCCAGTCATTTATTAAGCATGACCGTGAAGGGGCCCGCCGGATTATCGACCACGATTACAAGATTAACGAGCGGGAAGCAGCCATTGAAAAGAAGTCCTTTGAAATGATTGCCCTCTACCAGCCGGTGACGACTGATTTACGTGAAATTGTCACGATTCTAAAGGCCGTGTCGGTCCTAGAGCGAATGGGGGACCAGGCGCGTAACATCGCGACTTCCACCATCCGTGTGAAGGGGACCAAGCACATCAAGGCCATTGAGGCCCAGTTAGGGGACATGGGTGAGTTAGTCGCCCAGATGGTTTCGGAAGTCATGTCCTACTACGTGAAAAACGATGCCCTTGGGGCAGAAACGATTGCTACTAAGAACCATCAGCTTTCTGATGATGCTGCCAAGGTGCGGACTGAAGCGGTTGATGCCATGAAGGAAACTGCTGAAGTGGTTGACTCAGCCGCTGACTACCTGGTGATTGCCGGTTACATCAAGCGCATCGGGGACTACACGACTGATATTGCCGAGTGGATTGTCTACAAGCGCACCGGTAAAATCATTGAACTTAATCCTGGTTATAACTTCTTCATTTAAGCTATAGCTAGTTGGTAAAAAGGACCAATGGTCCTTTTTTTATCAGCTAAAACCCAGTCGGGGGTAGTTGGCCTGACTGTTGTTTGACTGGACAATTTGCTATAATGGGTGTGTTTAAGTTTTAACAAATATGAGGGATTGCTCAGCAATCCTGATGTGAGGTTAGCATGCGTTTTATTGTAAATGTCGGGGTTAATTTCGGCGTCTTTTTGGCGGCGTCATTGCTCTTTCCAACCGGCTTTGAATTAAATAATTGGGTCGCCGCCCTGGTTGCCGCCTTTGTCTTGGCGCTGCTAAACTGGTCGGTTAAGCCCCTGCTCTTCTTTTTGAGCTTGCCCCTTTTAATGCTCACGCTGGGTATCTTCTCAGTCGTCATTAATGCGGCACTTTTAGAGCTAACTGCACACCTGGTAACTGGCTTCCACTTTGCCAATTTCTGGTGGGCAATGTTGATTGCGGTCATCTTGGCCATCACCAATTCATTTTTCAATGAGCGGCAGCAAGGACAAGAAGTAAAGGACGGAGAGGACTAATGGCAGAGGAACAACTATCAGTAACGGTTAAGGACCTAGTGGACAACACCCGCTTGAAGATTGTGGCCGGTAAGAAGTACTTGGATCGTCAGATCACGACGGCCGACATTAGCCGTCCTGGTCTGGAAATGACCGGTTACTTTAACTACTATGCTCCTAAACGAGTGCAGTTGCTGGGGATTACCGAAACCTCGTTTTCAGAACGGATGCAACACGATGAACTTTTGATGGTTTACCGTAAGATGGCTGATCCAGTGACGCCAGCCTTCGTCGTTTCAACCAGCCTGCCCATCAGTGAAGAGCTCAAGCAGGCGGCTGAAGAGGCCCGGATTCCAATCCTGACCACTTCGTTGACCTCATCCCAGATTCTGTCTAACATGACCTACTATCTGGGTGGCCAGTTAGCACCTCGGAAGAGTGTTCACGGCGTCTTGATTGATGTCCACGGGATGGGTGTCTTGATTACCGGGGATGCCGGTATTGGTAAGACCGAAGCCGCTCTGGAACTAATCCAGCAGGGTAAGGCCCGCTTGGTGGCGGATGACCGGGTTGATATCCACCAAGAGGATGAAGAACGTTTGATTGGGGAACCCAGCGAAGTCCTGCGCAACATGATGGAAGTTCGTGGCGTTGGTATCATTGATGTCCAGCAGATTTATGGGGCCGTTTCGGTCCGTTCCCACGCTTCAATTAAGGTTAACATCCACCTTTCCAACGGTAAGATTGGAGAGCAGAGCTTTGACCGCCTGGGCAACGAGGACGACACCATGGAAATCCTTGGAGTCAAGATTAAGCGGATGGTTGTCCCTGTTACCCCTGGTCGTAACACCGCCAGTGTGATTGACGCCGCCGCCGTTAAGTACCGGACGTCTAACATGGGCTTTGACGCTCTGCAGACCCTGGAACAGCGGATGAACGCTGAGATTGCCCGCAACGAAAAGATTGACGCTAAAGAGGAAAAAGAGCAGGCCGATGACTAAGATTGCAGTGCTCGGGGCCGGTTCCTGGGGAACTGCCCTAGCAAACCAGATTGCCCAGAATCAGTCCGAGGTGACCATCTGGACGCACCGTCAAAATCAGGCGGACGAGATTAACCAGCACCATACGAACCAACATTATCTGCCTAAGGCGCATCTGCGTGAAAACCTAAAGGCGACGGCCGACATGGCGGCTGCGATTCAGGGTGTTGACATGGTCTTAATGGTCGTGCCAACTGGGGCAGTTCGTTCAGTTGCTAAACAGCTAGCCGAACTGCTTAAAGCTGGTCAACACCCAATCGCCATTGCCCATGCGACTAAAGGCCTTGAGCAGGGGAGTCACAAGCTGATTTCACAGATGATTGCTGAAGAAATTCCGGCCGAGTTACGGACCAGTATTTCAGCAATTTCAGGCCCATCCCACGCTGAAGGTGTCATCCAAGGCGACCTAACGGCCGTATCCGTTGCCGGGGCTGACCAGGTGGCTACCAGCCAATTACAGCACTTGTTAGCGACCGATACCTTCCGGACTTATACCAACCCCGATTTGGTGGGGGCCGAACTAGCCGGGGCCCTGAAAAATATCATGGCGATTGGCTCAGGCATTTTGATTGGCCTGGGCTATGGTGCCAATTCTCAGGCAGCCCTGCTGACACGTGGCTTAGTGGAAATACGGGCCGTGGGTACCGCCTTAGGTGCTAAGCCCGAAACCTTCCTGGGATTAGCCGGCATTGGTGACCTGATTGTGACCGGGATGTCACCAAATTCCCGTAACTACCGGGCCGGACGGGCGCTCGGTCAGGGGCAGGCCCTTGACCAGGTCCAGGCCGACATGGGCATGGTGATTGAAGGGGTGAATACCACCGCTGCTATCTATGAATTTGCCCAGCAGAAGCGAATCAATATTCCGATTACCACTGCAATTTATCAGGTCCTCTACCAGGGGGCTGATATCCGTTCAGAAATTAAAGAATTGATGACCCGACCTTTAAAGAGTGAAGCTTGAGTGTTATCAAAGTAAGAAAGTAGGCAAAAAACTATGAAACCAGTTCGTAAGGCCATTATTCCAGCCGCTGGCTTGGGCACGCGCTTTTTACCCGCAACCAAGGCCCTGGCCAAGGAAATGTTACCCATCGTTGACACCCCAGCCATTGAATTCATTGTCCGTGAAGCCATGGCCGCTGGGATTGAAGACATCGTTGTCGTTGACGGTAAGTCAAAGCGGTCAATTGAAGATTACTTTGACTCTAATCCAGAGCTTGAAGACAACCTGCGTAAAAAGGATAAGCAGAAGTTGCTGAAGCTGGTGGAGGACACCACCGACATCAACATGTACTTCATCCGTCAATCACACCCAAATGGTCTGGGAGACGCAGTTCTGACCGCCAAAGATTTTATCGGCGACGAACCCTTTGTGGTCCTTCTGGGTGATGACTTGATGCAGGATAAGGAGCCCTTGACCAAGCAGCTGATTGACCGCTATGGTGAAACTGGTGAGTCGACTTTGGCCGTTATGAAGGTACCCCACAACCAGGTTTCTAAGTACGGGGTGATTGATCCAGCTACCAAGGTTAAGGAAGACGGCCTTTACCGGGTTAAGAACTTTGTCGAAAAGCCTCAGCCCGATGATGCGCCTTCCGACTTGGCCATCATTGGTCGCTACCTGCTGACGCCTGAAATTTTTGAAGAATTGGAAAACACTAAGCCTGATAAGGGTGGTGAGATTCAGTTGACGGATGCCATTGATTCTTTGAACAATCGCCAGCACGTGTACGCCCACGAATTTAAGGGTGACCGTTATGACATCGGTTCTAAGATTGGCTGGTTAGAGACCAACATTAAGTTTGGTCTGGAGC
Organism: Lactobacillaceae bacterium L1_55_11; assembly: GCA_029433155.1. GTDB lineage: Bacteria > Bacillota > Bacilli > Lactobacillales > Lactobacillaceae > ESL0723. The sequence goes on along the minus strand of JAQYTT010000001.1, from coordinate 747,656 downwards.
ATCCTGAAATTAAGGACCAGTTGCGGGCTTACATTAAGGAACTCGCACCAAAGCTATAAAGTAAAAAAGAGGTCTATACCTCTTTTTTTTAGCAGCTAGACATTATCAACGCCTAAGAGTAAAATTACTAGAACAGTGACAAGGGGGAAATATGGCTGATTTAAAACAGTATGATGTGGTGGTCATCGGTGCCGGACCAGCCGGCATGACCGCTGCCACTTACGCCGCCCGGGCCGAATTGTCCGTCGTAATGTTGGACCAGGGTGTCTATGGCGGCCAAATGAATAATACCGCTGAGGTGGAAAACTACCCTGGCTTTGACAGTGTGATGGGACCCGATCTTTCCGAAAAAATGTACTCTTCAACGACCCATGCCGGGGCTGAATACGCTTTTGGTACAGTTGAAAGTTTGGAAGTGGTCAGTGACCAGGAAAAGATTGTTCACACTGATTCAGGTGATTTCCAGGCCAAGGCCGTGATTATCGCGACCGGTTCTGAGCACGTGCACCTGGGTGTTCCTGGCGAAGAAGAATACCAGGGTCGTGGCATCAGCTACTGTGCCGTCTGCGATGGCGCCTTCTTCAAGAACGAGGACGTAGCCGTAATCGGCGGTGGCGACTCGGCGGTTGAAGAGGGGATTTACCTGGCCAACATTGCGGCTTCAGTGACGATTATTGTCCGCAGTAACCAGTTGAAGGCCCAGCCCGTCTTGCAAAAGCGGGCCCGGGAAAACGATAAGATTAAGTTTATCTGGAACACTTCGGTCCAACAGATTAATGGTAATGAGGAACAGGTTACCAATGTGGATGTGATTAACAACCAGACCCAGGAAACCGGTAAGTTACCATTTTCTGGCGTCTTTATCTACGTCGGTCTTCGGCCAAATACCGAGGCCTTCCAAGATCTTGGGATTACCGATGATCAAGGTTGGATTGTCACCGATGACCACATGAAGACTGCCATTCCGGGTGTCTTTGCCGTCGGTGATGTCCGGCAAAAGAACCTCCGTCAAATTGTTACCGCGGTTGGTGACGGTGGCCTTGCTGGTCAGCAGGCTTACGACTTTATTAGTCAAATTTAAAGTCGATTAAAATTTATGTACTAAAAAAGGAGCCCCAGTTGGGACTCCTTTTTTGATGAGTTATTTTACGATTTCACAGAATTCAACGATTTCGGCATCTGGTCCCATGATATTAAAGAACTTAATACCCTTATCCCAGAATGGCAAATGTTGTACTTCTGAATCGATAACATCAAATCCAGCTGCCTTAGCCTCCTTGAAAGCTTCGTCGGCGTTGGTGGTGTTCATTGAGATATGGTTGATGGCACCTGGCTTACCAGTTGCAGTTTCATCATGCCAAGTCTCAATCGTTAAGTGACCGCGGTTCATGAAGATAACTTCACCGGCAGGGAAGTCACCAATCTTCTTAAAACCAAGTGATTCCCAGAACTTTTCAGCCTTAGCCAAGTCCTTAGTAGGAATTCCAATGTGTTGGACATCATCAAAATAATCAGTAAAAGCCATGATTTAGCGTCCTTTCAAAGACAATCAATTCATTAAACATTGTCTGCTGAAGCAGTCAATCCCTGATGCTTTAGCTTAGGGAAGATGTGGGTATCGGCCCAACCAGTGATGCTACCCTGGCAAAGGAAGGCGAAAATCGTTCCCAAACCATAGTTGGTAAAGTCAGGGTGAGCAATCAGGGCAATGATACCGATGATGGTAGGTGGGATGTAAGAAACCCACATCGCAATCCCAGCGTTGCCATGGAAGTACTTGAAACGAAGAATCTGCATCAGATCATCGGCTGGGTGTAAGACATAGTTAACCCGCTGATAAATCGAGATGGCCACCGCAATCAAGGTAACCCCAAAGAAGTTCAGAAATACATAGAGCAGAATCATTGGCAGGGTCCGCGCTTCAGGCATGGCCTGGAAGGCAGAAGCGAAAATGGAAATCAGGGATGAGAAGAGCACCATGAAGACCAAGTTACCACCAAACCGCAGCAGGTCGACCTTACGGTCTAAGATCATGTTCAAGATTGCGACGATGACCCCAACGACAAAGAAGACAAAGCCTAAAGTGCCAGGGTTACCACCTAAGAAGGAGATGTTGAAGCCGTTTTGAGCCGCCGTCCAGTAGGCGGAACCCAGAAAGGCCGGATGAACCTTCTCGCTGGTGATGATGGTTAAGACGTTACCCATCGAGTTAATGATTAGGGAGAAGACAAAGTAAGATAAACCAGCCCCCAACCCTAAGGTACGGGTACTTTTTTGCATAAGCTTAAGCCTCTTCGCCGGCTACCTTAACCACAGCCTTTGAAACAACACCAAGCTTACCGTTAACGAAGTCGTCAACTTGCTGGTAGTTCAATTCGTGTGACATCAAAGGCTTAACGTTGAGCTTACCAGATGAAAGCAAAGCCAATGAATCTTCGAAGGCGTTAGGGTTGATGAATGAACCCTGGATAGTCAATTCCTTCTGGAAGACTTCGTAAGTGTTCATTTCGAACTTGGCATCAGGTCCGCCGACACCAAACATCATAACCTGACCACCACGGGCAGATGACTCGATAGCCAATTCCTGAGTTTGTGGCAAACCAACGGCTTCGATAACCATGTCGTATTCGTTAGCAGGAACCTTGTCACCCTTAGCGGTGTTGTAAGTGTTCTTAGCGTTGAACAATTCCTTGTTCATGGCCAACTTTTCATCAACGATACCAGCCAGGTCAACTTGGTGGATACCGTAAGCCTGCAGGATTTGAACGAAGAGTTCACCCATGAAGCCATCACCGATAACCAGGGCCTTTTGATAAGGAGATGGCTTCAGCAACTTGATACCGTGAACGGCACATGAGATTGGTTCAACGATTGAAGCTGACTTCAAGTCAACGTTGTCAGGAACCTGGTAAACAACCGTAGCTGGGGCAGTGAAGTATTCTTCGAAACCACCGTTACGAGTGACACCGACGGCTGAAAGGTTCTCACACAACTCTGGACGGGCAGTGTGGCAGTACTTACACTGACCACAGTAGATGTTAGGGTCAACCGATACACGGTCACCAACCTTAACGTTGGTAACTTCGTCACCGACCTTGGCAATGACACCTGAGTTTTCGTGTCCCAAAACGATAGGAGGAACAGCATCAGCTGATCCTGGAAGGCCAGCGTACAGGGCGTGGTCAGTTCCACAGATACCTGCATATGCAGTGTGGATCAAAACTTCATTGGGCTTTACTTCAGGAACATCAATGTCCTCGAGCTCCAATTGCTTCTTTCCGGTTAGTACAAGTGCTTCCATGAATGAATCTCCTTTACTTAATTCAAATTACAAGTATATGTTAATACCTGAGCAATCTATTGTCAACGAAATCTAACAAAATAATGAATAAATTCGATGGTCGGTTTCAGATAGGCCGGCCGAGGCTTATTTAACTGCTATTTATGGCTAGAATTTGTTATGAAATCAACTTGATGAACGGGAGAGGTGGGCCAATTTCACGCTTATATGAGTAAATTATCACAAATGCTAAAAGTTAATTGTGACCCGGCTGCAGTGTTAATTTTTATCCCGTGTTAATATAGGATAAGTACAGTTAAGGAGGGTGGAAATGTCATTAGATAGCATTAAAAAAGAAATTATGGCCGACCCAGCCAATGCTGATTACACTGCCAGGGGCTGGGAACCGATTTACACGGTCAGTCCTAAGGCCAAGATTTTAATCGTTGGTCAAGCGCCAGGTAAGCGGGTTCAAGACACTGGCATTATGTGGAATGATGCCAGCGGTGAGCGATTGCGGTCCTGGCTAGGGGTCAGTGATGATAATTTCTATCACAGTGGTCTTTTCGCTGTTCTACCTATGGATTTCTACTATCCTGGTAAGGCATCGAGTGGGGATCGTCCCCCTCGGGCTGGGGTAGCACAGAAGTGGCATCCACGTTTGCGGGCTCTGATGCCTGACATTGAACTGACCATCTTAATTGGGGCCTACGCCCAAGATTATTACCTGGACCTTAAACCCAGCACGCGGTTAACCGACACGGTGAAGAATTTTCGGGACTACCTGCCTGAGTATGTTCCCATTGTCCACCCATCACCACGTAACAATATTTGGTTAAAGCGTAATCCTTGGTTTGAGGATGAGGTCGTGCCCTGGTTGCAAAACCGGGTGCACGAATTGGAAAATTAAGTTAGAGGAATCATCTGCATGTTAACCCTAGGTATTTTTACCGACTGGATCAATCATTTAATAGCGGCCAGCAGCCACTTTGGCTGGGTCGAGTTTGTTATTTTCTTTGCCCTAATCTTTATTGAAACGGCCGGAATTGTCACTGGCTTTATTCCGGCCGATGCCCTGGTCATGACTACTGCCAGTCTGGCCGGCACCCACCACAATTTACAAGAATTCTTCCTATTAATATTGGTTTTTGGTTCGGCTTCGTTTTGTGGCGATTCGGTCAACTACTGGTTCGGGGCCTTCATTGTCAAACAAATTGACCGCATACCGGCGGTTAAAAAGCATTTAAACGGCGACTTTGCTAATCAAATTTCCACCCAAATGCCGGAAAGTCGCTGGCTACTCTTTGTCGTTTTGGGCCGGTTTATTCCCTTTGTCCGGACAGTGGTCCCCTTGATGGCCCACCGGCTAGGGCTGGCCTATTCGAAGTACGTCAAGATGGCCCTCGTTGCCAGTAGTCTTTGGGCCACGGTCCTAGTCTCGATTGGGTATTTTGCGGGTCACTTGGAAATCCCTCAAAATATCAAGCTGGCCGTTGCTGCAGTCTTGGTGGTGTTGGTTGTCTTCATTATCCGCCAACCCCGTTTTCGGCAGTTAGTTTTGAAGGTCTTGATTGGCACACCAGTCAAAGAACCCGACCATAAATAAGGAAAAGCACGAGGAAATTATGGATTATCAAGAAAATTTGAAGCGTTGGCAGCAGGCTGATTTACCGGCTGACCTAGCCCAGGAACTGGCTGACTACCAGCCAGCAGAACAGCAAGATGCTTTTTACCAGCAGTTAAGCTTCGGGACGGCGGGGATGCGCGGCCTAATGGGTCCAGGGACCAACCGGATGAATATTTTCACGGTGGCCCAGGTCACTGAGGCCCTGGCCCGTTTTATTGACCAGCAGGGCAGTGAAGCCCAAAAACGTGGCGTTGTGATTAGCTATGATTCCCGTCATCATTCCCAGGAATTTGCTAAGTATGCTGCCCAGGTTTTGTCAGCCCACGGTATCCAAGTTTACCTGTTTACCTCTCTGCGGCCTACGCCGGAGCTGTCCTTTGCGGTGCGGGACTTAAAAGCCTTTGCTGGTATTATGATTACGGCCTCGCACAACCCTAAGGAATACAACGGTTATAAGGTTTATGGCGAAGATGGCGGCCAGATGGTGCCTGAAGCCGTGGCCCAGGTAGTTGAACTGATTGCCCAAATCAAGGATGAATTTAAGATTCCGCGCGATGAAAAGATGGCCCACGTCCAAATGATTGATGACCAGGTCGACCAGGCCTACCTAGCGGCGATGAAGACGGTGACGGTTAACCCTGAGCTGACCCATCGCGAGGGTCCCCACCTGAAGTTTGTTTATTCGCCCCTTCACGGGACCGGCCAATACATCGGTGAAAAGGCTTTGCAGCAAGCCGGCTTTACCAATTACACCATCGTTAAGGAGCAGGCCGTTTTGGACGGTGATTTTCCAACAGTGAAAAAGCCTAACCCTGAAGATCCAGAAGCCCTGGCACTGGGCATTGAGTATGCTAAAAAGGAGCAGGCCGATGTGGTGGTTGCTACTGATCCGGATGCGGACCGGATGGGGGCTGCGGTCCGGCTGGCCAACGGTGAGTATCAGCTCCTGACTGGTAACCAGATTGCTGCGGTTTTGGTGCACTACTTGCTCAAGGCTAAGGACGATCAGGACCAGTTGCCAGCTGATGGGGCCATTGTGACCTCGATTGTTTCCTCACGCTTTGCTAGTACCATTGCCAAGCACTTCGGGGTAGAAACGGTGGATGTCTTGACTGGATTCAAGTACATCGCAGCGGCCATTGATGACTTTGAAGCCAAGGGCCATCCGCAATTCTTGTTCGGTTACGAAGAAAGCTTCGGCTACCTGGTCAAGCCCTTTGCCCATGATAAGGATGCTATTCAGGCCCTCGTCTTGTTTGCAGAAGTTGCGGCCTACTACAAGGAGCAGGGGCAGACCTTCGCTGATGGATTGCAGGAGCTTTTCGAACAGTATGGTTACTTTGCTGAAAAAACCCTGAGCTACGAGTTCCCAGGTCAAAGTGGTCACCAAAAGATGGCTGCAATCATGCAGCGCTTCCGTGATAATCACCCGCAAGAGTTGGGTGGGAAAGCCGTGGTGCTTAGCCAGGACTTCCAGGCCCAAACGGCCATTGATCAGGATGGCGGTAAAAGCCAACTGGCCCTGCCAGCCGCCAATGTGTTGAAGTACTGGTTGGCTGATGGTTCTTGGGTGGCGCTGCGGCCATCGGGTACTGAGCCTAAGATTAAGTTGTACCTGGGGGTTGTCGGTTCGTCAGCCCAGGAGGCCAACGACAAGCTAACTGCTTTAAAGAATCAGTTAGCTAACCATATTCAGTAATCTGAGACTGATTTTAATAAATTGTGGACAGGGGTCTCGATATTTGTTAAGATGTTTCTTGGTTTGATTAACCAATTATTAACGATAATCCGCTGTGCGTGCAGTCTAAGGACGAGTGTAAGATTGTCGATTAGGAGAATGACATGCGTCAAAATAGTCTTTTAGAAAAAGTAACTGCAGGACAGCTGCGCTCTGACATTCCTGACTTTCGTGCCGGTGACACTGTGCGGGTTCACGCACGGATTGTCGAAGGAACTCGCGAACGTGTTCAGTTGTTTGAGGGTGTGGTAATCAAGCGTAAGGGTGCTGGTATCCAGGCTACTTACACTGTCCGCAAGATTTCATCAGGTGTTGGGGTGGAACGTACTTTCCCACTTCACTCACCACGGGTTGACAAGATTGAAGTGACTCGTCTGGGTCAGGTTCGTCGTGCCAAGCTTTACTACCTGCGTTCATTGCAGGGTAAGGCTGCCCGTATTAAAGAACGTCGTCGCGACGTTTAAGCAAAACTCCCACATCGGTGGGAGTTTTTTTGTTAAATTTTAGCTTTGTTATTAAATGACTGGGGGCGGACAGATGGCTGAATTTTTAAAAACCAATGATCAGCGGCGCATCCTCCATGTGGACTTGGATGCCTTCTACGCCCAAATTGAGATGCGGGATAATCCCGACTTGAAAAAGGTGGCCCTGATTATTAGCCGTGATCCCCAGGAATCCCATGGTCACGGCGTGGTGGCAACTGCTAATTACGAGGCCCGCAAGCTGGGTGTCCATTCAGCGATGAGTGCTGCTCAGGCTAAACGTTTGGCCCCCGACGCCGTGTTTTTGCGCCCCAATTTTGATAAGTACCGGGCCGTGTCTCAGCAAATTCAAGCTATTTTTAAGCAGTATACGAAAAAAATTGAACGGGTTGCCTTAGATGAGGCTTACCTGGATGTTACCGACAGTCCCCACCGGTCGACGGCCATTGCTGCTAAGATTCGTCACCAGGTCATGGCCCAGACCAGCCTGACCTGTTCGGTTGGCGTTTCTCACAATAAACTGTTGGCGAAGCTGGGTTCTGAAAACCACAAACCCAACGGGGTGACCGTGATTAATCCAGAGGATGTTTTGGACTTTATTGGCAACCTGAAGATTGCTGACTTTCGTGGCGTGGGGGCCCGTTCCGAGGAGAAATTCAAGGGCCTGGGCATTGAAAATGGTTACCAACTTCGGGCGCTGAGTATCGAGACTTTGCGGGCGAACTTTGGTAAAATGGGGGACCACCTGTACTGGCAGGCCCGTGGCGTCCATTTTGGTCGGGTCATGTGGCAGCGTCAACGGCAGTCGGTTGGTAAGGAAGAAACCTTCGATTATCCGCTGCGCCAGCGCCAACAAATTAGCCAGGAATTTAAAAAGTTGGCCACTAAGCTAGTCACCCTGCTGCAAAACAAGCAGTTAAGCGGCCGGACTATAAATGTTAAGATTCGTGATGATCAGTACCGTACTATTAATCGATCCCTAACGAAGGAAGGGGCCTGGCCCGTGGATGTTGAGGCGGTGCAGAATGCTGCCCAGCAGATTTTTGATCATGCCTTTGAGGAGGAGTTTTCAATCCGCCTGTTGGGGATTAGTTTCAGTAACCTCCAGGATAATCACTACCAGAATATTTCGCTCTTTGACCAGGCTGACTAGGCTGGCCCGTGAGTCCGCTAGCATTGTTGTATAATAGAGACTAGAGATTAAGGACACGAAATACTATGGCAACGATTCAAGAAGACATACTCGCAACAATTAAACGATACGACACGATTATTATTCACCGTCACCAGCGTCCAGATCCGGATGCTTATGGTTCCCAGCTAGGATTAAAGGCCATTTTGCAGGCCTCTTTCCCAGAGAAGAAGATTTACGCGGTTGGTAAGACGATTCCAGGACTAGCCTGGATTGCCGGTAAGGACCAGCCCCTAATGGACGAGGTGCCAGATTCGGCTTACCGTAATGCCCTGGTGATTGTTTGTGATACGGCCAATGCGCCCCGGATTGATGATCAACGCTGGTCCAACACCCTGGAACTAGTGAAGATTGACCACCATCCTAATAATGAGCCCTATGGTGATTGGCAGTGGGTCGAAGACCAACAGGCTGCTACCAGTGTCATGATTTATGAGTTCTACCAGCAACTTAAGGACCAGGGACTGAAGATGACACCCGAGGCTGCCCGTTTCCTCTATATTGGCATTATCGGCGATACTGGCCGTTTCCTCTATGGCCTGGATTCGGAAGTCTTCCGAGTGGCCGCAGATTTGATTCAATACGGTTTTGACTACCAGGAACTGTACCTGCACATGACCACGATTTCGGAAAATGCGGCTAAGTTCTCTGGTTATGTTCTGCAGCACCTAAACATTTTGCCCTCGGGCTTTGCTTATGTCGTGCTAACCCGGACCCTGATTCACCAGTTTGACTTGGGTGATGCTGGGACTTCCTTCATTGTTTCCCTGCCATCCCGGGTTGACCGGGTCAAGGCCTGGGCGATTTTTGAAGAGCAGGATGAAGGGGACTTCCGGGTGCGCCTGCGTTCCCGCAGTGTGCCCATCAACCAAATCGCTGAAAAGTTTGGCGGCGGGGGTCACATGATGGCTTCGGGTGCCTGGGCCCAGGATCAGGGTGAAATCGACCAGATTATCAAGGCCGTTGACCAGGAAATTAATGCCCACGCAGCCGCTCAAGCAGCACAGGATAAGGACGGACAGGATGCCTGAACGTAGCAACCACTTTAGCCAGTTTCAATTAAAACCAGCCGTGATAACGGCGCTAAGCCGAATTGGCTTTTTTGAGCCAACGCCGGTGCAAGCCAAGTTAATTCCGGCCATCTTGAGTGGCCAGGATGTCGTTGGTCAGTCACAAACGGGTTCCGGTAAGACCCATACATTTTTGATTCCAATTTTTAATCAGTTGGTGCCAGATGTTCATCAGACCCAGGTGGTTATTACGACCCCATCAAGAGAGTTGGCCAGTCAAATCACTCGGGCGGCCCAGCAGCTCCGGGATCAAATGGGGCTGGAAAATGTCACGATTGCTGAACTAGTTGGTGGGACCGATAAGCAGCGCCAGCTGCACCACCTAGAAAAGGGCCAGCCTCAAATCGTGATTGGTACGCCGGGGCGGATTAAGGACTTGGTTTCCAGTCAGGCCCTGCGCCTGAAAGACGTTCGTACCTTGGTCGTCGATGAGGCGGATATGACCCTGGACATGGGCTTCTTAAATGAAGTGGACTACGTTGCTGCAGCGATGCCAAAGGATTTACAGACCTTGGTCTTTAGCGCGACGATGCCCGAGAAGTTAAAGCCCTTCCTAAAAAAGTACCTGCACCAACCCCGCTTTGAGACGATTCCAACCACGGCGGTGATTGCCGACACGATTGAAAATATCGACCTGGCCACTAAGTCCCAGGACAAGGACCGGGTTATCCAGTCCTTGTTAAAAATTTTAAATCCTTACCTGGCCTTAGTTTTCACCAATACTAAGGAACGGGCCAAGGAGTTAGCAGCTTACCTTCGTGACCAGGGATTCAAGGTTGCTGAAATCCACGGGGATATACCGCCACGTGAGCGGCGCCGGGTAATGAAGGCGATTCAGAATCTGGACTACCAGTACGTGGTCGCCACTGACCTGGCTGCCCGGGGAATTGATATTGAGGGGGTTTCCCACGTCATTAACGATGGCGTGCCCCGCGATGAAGAATTCTTTGTTCACCGAGTTGGTCGGACTGGCCGGAACGGCATGAGTGGTACCGCCATTACCTTATACGGACCGGACGAAGAAGCCCAGATTAATCAGATTGAACAAATGGGTGTTGAATTTAAGCCAATGAAGATTCAACAGGGTCAGTTGGTGCCGGTTAAGGGGCGTCATGCCCGCCACCAGCGGGTGGCTACGACCAACCGCCTTGAGCCCAACATGATTGGCATGGTTAAGAAAAAGAAAAAGGTGGTCAAACCGGGTTACAAGCGGCAAATCAAGAATGCCTTGAAACGTGAACGCCAAAAGAATAACCGGATTGCACAGCGGGAAGCTCGTCGCAACACCCAAAAGAAACGATAATAAAAAAAGCACCTTCAGGTGCTTTTTTTATTATTTGTCTTGATCTGAATTATGCTTAGGCTGGGCCTCGCTGCCAAAGTTAAAGGCCAACAGCGAATCGGTGATGGATTGCTCCGGGTCAGCCGTGTAATCGGCTTCACTCTGGGCTGGCTCACTGGTTTCGGTCGTGGACTGACGCCCCTTAGCGCTTTGGTTAAAGCTGGCCAAGATTGTGCTGGCCTGGTCAGGTGCCTCTTGGGCAGCACTCTGACTGTTGGACACCGATTGGGATTGACTTTGCTGGGCAGCCTCAGAAGGATTGTCAGACGCAAGGGTCTTGGCCTCTGACTGGGCTGGCTGCGCTGCTTCAGCAGTCGTCTGACTCTTAGCCGGTGAATCCTGGGCAGGAGCCGGGGTACTATCCTGACTAGTGGTTGGTTGAGGGGTCGCCGTCTCAGATCCGGCTGAATTATCCTGGGCTTGTTGTAAGAAGTTATCGCGCAGGGCCACCTGCTGAGAAGGGTTAGCTCGGTCAACTTTTTGATTGAGGTCGGTAACCACCACGATGGTAATGCCCTTGTTGCGGCCAGCGTAGTGGTAACTAGCTTCGGCAATGGTACCCGTTTGGCTTTCAAGTTGCTGGGCTAAGAAGCCAGCTTCTAGACTGAAATCGGCCCGTTGGTCTGGGTTGATTTTGAGCCGCTGATCAACAATCACGCCGCTAAGCTGCCAAGTTTGCTTCGTGCTGCTCTGAGCGGACAAAAGAATTTCACCTAGGCCGGCAGCATAGAAGAAAGTCTTGATGTCATCCAATGTTTCTAGGGGGAACTGTCGGGCGAGTTCCTTGCCGGCCCAGTAGGTGATACTGTCGTAATCACTTTGCAGCAGGTTACTTAAGAGGGCGTCCCGCAGAAGGGTGACGGCAAAGGTGTTGACGTCCTGATTTTCCTTTAGCATTTGGCGGTAACTTTGGTTGTTCATGGGCATTTATCCTTTCAAATTCTTATTATAACAAAAGGACTTGCTTTGGGGGTGCAGTGCTTGCATTCTGACCCCATCTGTTCATAATTAATACTATGAAGAATAACCAAGCAATTGGCATGTTTGACTCAGGGGTGGGTGGTTTAACCGTCTTAAAAGCCGCTGAGCAACTTTTGCCACATGAACAGTTCATCTATGTAGGTGACACGGCCCGCATGCCTTATGGTCCGCGTAGCGCTGCTGAAATTGTGCAATATAGTAACGAAATTGCCGATTTTTTGGTCAACCAATTTAATATCAAGTTACTGGTCATCGCCTGTAACACAGCTACTGCTCGAGCCCTGCCCACCTTGCAAGAACGCCTATCTATTCCGGTCATTGGTGTGATTGATGCCGGGGCCCAGGCGGCTGCCAAGGCCAGTCCTGAGGGCAAAATTGGCTTGATTGCTACCAAGGGGACTGTCGATTCTAAGCGCTACCAGGAAGAACTGGCTGATTTGGCGCCCCAGGCCACAGTCTTGGCCCAGGCCGAGCCCGACTTTGTGAAGTGGGTGGAAGCCGACCGTTTTGAAGATAGCAGCTTACAGGCGGCGGTGGATCAACATTTGGCACCTTTGAAGGATGCAGCGGTGGATACCCTGATTTTAGGTTGTACCCACTTTCCCTTGATGGCCGATTTGATTCAAACAGCAGTAGGACCATCGGTGGCCCTAATTGATGCTGGTAAGGCGACCGCCCAGTTTCTCAAGGAATACCTGGCTGAGCATGGCTTAGCGAACCAATCTCAGACGGTTGGAGCCAGCCGGCTGTTTACCACTGGTGACCTGGCGGCCTTTGAAACCATCGCCCAGGAATGGTTGGGTCAGCAGCCAGGACGTAAAATTGAACACCTTGATTTGAGTCAAACCCAGGTATAAAGGAGGGCCACATGCCCCGCTTAATTATTGCTAGCCACAATCCTAATAAAATTAAAGAAATCGAGGCTATTATTGGTCCGATTGCACCAGATTTGAAGGCAATCTCGATTGCTGACCTGGCTGATGTGCCCCCAGTAGTTGAAGACGGGCAAACCTTCACCAGTAACGCCGAGAAAAAGGCGACAGCAATTGCCCGGCTCTATCCCGATGACTTTGTCCTGGCTGATGATTCAGGCCTATCGGTGCAGGCCTTAAACGGCGAACCCGGCGTTTACTCGGCCCGCTATGCTGGGGACCACGATGATGCGGCCAACGTCAAAAAAGTGTTGACCAAGATGGCGGAGGTGCCAGCACAAGACCGAAAGGCTAATTTTACGACTGTTATTGTTCTGGTCGGCCCTGGGCGGCAGCCTTTGGTTACCCAGGGGGTCGTTACCGGTGAAATCACGACCGCGCCCGTTGGGAACCAGGGTTTTGGTTATGACCCAATTTTTTATGTACCGGCCTATGGCAAAACCTTTGCCCAGCTGACAGCCAGTCAAAAGAACCAGGTCAGTCACCGCGGGCTGGCCTTACAGCAACTGGCCCAAGAGCTACCGGATTGGCTTAAAGGAGGAGAATAATGCATCAATTTTTAATTGTTTCTGATATCCATGGTGATCGGAAGATTTTAGAACAAATTATTCAAAAGTGGTCCGGCCAGGTCGATGGGATTTTCTATAATGGCGATTCCGAACTGGCGGCCAATGACCCAGTCTTTGACGGCGTTTCCACGGTGATTGGGAATATGGATGATGACCCGGATTTTGTCGATGCACGGGCCACGACCATTGACGGGATTACCTTCTTTCAAACCCACGGTCACCTGTATGACGCTACCGTGCCCGGTCAGTGGGCTAACCTGAGTGAAATGGACGAGGCGGCCAACGAAGCCGGGGCAGAAGTGGTTTTGTTTGGCCATACCCACTTGGAAGGGGCTGAGGTGTACGACCACAAGCTCTTCATTAATCCGGGTTCAATCCGGCTGCCCAAGGGACCCCATGCTGATTTGGGTGGTACCTATGCCGTTTTGACTGCTGATGACCAGCACTTTGTGGTAACCTTCTATAACCGGCAGCAAGAGCCTGTCCCTAGTTTGACGGTCAAGGTTAACCGTCCTCTGTAGGTTTAAATCCTGTTTTCAAAAGGAAATTATGACTGATTCTGAGCCACAATTTAATTCTTGGTACGAAGATCATAACGAGACTGACGATATCCTACGCCATGCCGATGCGAACGCTGCCGACCAGGCGACCGAACTATCGCTGCGTCCTCAGTATCTGAAAGAATACATTGGTCAAACCGCCCTTAAAGAGGAGCTGAGTGTCTACATTGCGGCGGCTAAGCAGCGCGAGGAAGCCTTGGATCATACCCTGCTCTTTGGCCCACCCGGGTTAGGGAAAACCACTCTGGCCATGATTGTGGCCAATGAGATGGGGGTCAATATCAAGACCACTTCGGGTCCGGCCATTGAAAAGACCGGTGACTTAGTCGCCGTTTTAAATGAGTTGGAACCCGGCGATGTTCTCTTCATTGATGAAATTCACCGTCTGCCAACCAATATCGAAGAAATCTTGTACTCCGCCATGGAGGACTACTTTGTCGATATCATGGTTGGCCAGGGCCCTACGGCCCGGGCAGTGCACTTCCCCTTGCCACCCTTTACCCTAATCGGGGCCACGACCCGGCCGGGAATGCTTTCCAAGCCCCTGCGGGATCGGTTTGGGATTATCAATTCGCTGGCTTATTATAAGCCCGAAGAGCTCCAGGAAATTGTCCAGCGTACCGCGGATATTTTTGAGGCGCCCATTACTGAGACTGGAGCCCACGACATTGCTTCGCGTTCGCGGGGGACACCCCGAATTGCTAATCGTCTCTTAAAGCGGGTCCGTGATTTTGCCCAGGTTGCTGGTAAGGAGGCGATTGACACGGAAATTGTTAATCAGGCCTTAGATAAGCTGCGGGTTGATGAGCAGGGCTTAGATGAAATTGACCACAAGTTGTTGACGACGATGATGGATTATTATCACGGTGGGCCAGTGGGATTAAATACCCTGGCGGCCAATATCGGTGAGGAAGCTGACACCCTGGAATCGATGGTCGAGCCCTATCTCTTGCAGGTTGGTTTCTTGCAGCGGACGCCCCGTGGCCGGATGGTCACATCAGCGGCCTACCGTCACCTGGGCCGGCCGGTGCCAGATGAGCAATGAGTGACATGAAAGTTTACGAGGATGACTGAAGAAAAACATTATCAACTAGCTGATTTTGATTATGACCTACCCGAACGCCTGATTGCGCAAACACCCTTGAAGCAGCGGGATGCATCTCGTCTGCTGGTCTTAAATGCTAAAACGGGTGCCTACCAGGACCGGCATTTTTATGACATTTTGGACTATCTTAATCCTGGGGATGCCCTGGTCATGAATAATTCACGGGTCCTGCCCGCCCGCCTGCACGGGTTCCGGCCAACTACCGGTGGTCACGCCGAGGTGCTTTTGCTCCGTCAGGACCACGGGGATGTTTGGGAAACCTTGGTCAAGCCCGCCAAGAAATCACCGGTAGGTTCCACGATTGTTTTTGGTACCGATCCTGACAATCCCGTTATGACCGCGACCGTAGTTGGTGAGCTGGAGCACGGTGGCCGTTACTTGGAATTCCACTACCAGGGGATTTTTATGGAGCTGCTCGACCAGTTAGGTGAAATGCCGCTGCCGCCCTATATTAAGGAAAAATTGCCGGATCAGGAACGGTATCAGACGGTTTATTCTAAGGTAGAGGGTTCAGCGGCTGCTCCAACTGCTGGCCTGCACTGGACGCCAGAATTGTTGGATAAGGTTCGTCAAAAGGGGGTCAAAACTGTTGAGCTCACCCTCCATGTTGGCTTAGGGACCTTCCGCCCGGTGGAAGAAGAAAACATCGACGACCACAAGATGCATTCCGAGTTCTACCAGTTAGACCAGCAGGCCGCTGATACCTTGAATGCCGTCCGTAAAGCTGGTGGTCGAATTGTGGCCACTGGAACGACGACGATTCGTACCCTGGAAACCATTGGGACCAAGTTTAACGGGGACCTCCAGGCTGATTCGGGCTGGACCGATATCTTTATCAAGCCCGGTTACCACTGGCAAATTGTGGATGCCTTCATTACGAACTTCCACCTACCCAAGTCAACCCTAGTCATGCTAGTGGCGGCCTTTACTGGTCGCGAGCACATTTTACAGGCTTATCAGCACGCCGTTGACCAGGAATACCGTTTCTTTAGTTTCGGTGATGCCATGTATGTTTATAAATAAAAAAAGACGCCGAAGCGTCTTTTTTATTTGCGTTGTTCTTCAGCGGCTTTGATGTCAGCATCTAAATCACTAAGGTCGTTCAAATCCGCATCCAGGTAAGTCTGGTTGTTGATAGGTAGGTGTTCAACAAAGTTAGAAATTGGTTGGATATAAACCTCAACGTCACCAAGACGGCCGCCTAAGACATGGCCACCGATGGAAAGATCATCGGCCAGGAAGTGGCTGTGGAAGCCTTCTACAGTCACGCCCTGGAAGACCTTGGGTGCGTGGTAGCTAAGCAGTTGACCGTCGATGTTTTGGGCGAAGAACTCGTGCTGTCCTTCGGCAATCTTGGTCAGGCTAGGGTAAGGCTTGTTGGCCCCATCGGCTGATCGGGTGTGGATATTACTGAACTTACCCTTAATAAGAACGGCGAAGAACTGGTTGTTACCGTTCATTTTTTCGCAGATGTCATCGAGGGCTTCGTGGAGGTTGATGGCCTGATATTCGCCAAATTTCTTAAAGTCACCCTCGTGGGCATTGGCAAAGGGGACTGAAAAAGTAGCTGGTGGTTCTTCGATGCGACCTGAACCCAAAATGTGGTAGGCCTTGCCATCTAAAATAATTAACTCCCCAGCAATCCCTGGTCCCGTCCCAATACCATAGTTACCATGCTGCATCAGATTCTTAAGTGAAAGGGTTCCTTCCAAAAGTTTTTCGGATAGCATCTGCATGGTGCCTTCTTGGTAGAGTGTGTCTTTTGTCATTATGGCTCCTTTATTTAACCGGCCTGATTTGGTCAGTACTGAATAAAACAATTATAGTACAACTTTGCCAAACCGTGTCAAAAGCTGTTGGTCGAGGGTGTACAATATTCTTATGAAAACATTTACCACACAAGGCCCGGCGGCAACCCAGGAGCTGGCTCAAAAGGTCGCTCACCTGGCTAAACCGGGTTTAATCATCACCTTACGTGGCGACTTGGGGGCCGGCAAGACCACCTTCACCCAGGGTTTTGCCAAGGCTCTCGGTGTTAAGGGTCGGATTAAAAGTCCAACCTTCAATATTTTAAATATCTACCAGGGGGATGTCTTCCCAATTTACCACTTTGACGCCTATCGTTTGGCTGACATCGGCGCGGAAGACCAGGGTTTTGAGGATTACATTGGTACTGACGGCGTGACCCTGATTGAATGGCCCCAGTACATGGCCGACCTGCTGCCCCAGGATTACCTAGCCATTGACTTTCAACGCCAAGATCGTGGCGGTGACGATTTTCGACAAATCGAAGTGACTGGGCACGGCTCGGCGGTAACCCTTGAGGCAGCCCTATGAGCAGTCAGGATTCAGTTTGGATTGCACCCTTAGACTTGCAGCAGGCCAGCCAGGCTCAGGAACTACTAGCCCAGCTGTGGCAGGAGAGTGACCAGTTTACCGTGGCTGAGGAAGAAGAGGTCGCCAGTGAACCCGAAGGCCCTGCCCAAACCTGGCTTTTACACTGTGACATCCAGCAGGCTGACCAGGCGATTGGCCTGGCCTCCATTGCTAACCGTGAAGTCGGTCTGGCGGTTTTGCGGGCCTATCAGGGACAGGGGTACGGCCAAGCCCTTTTGGAACACGCCATCGCCTGGGCGCGGGAGCAGGACTTATCTTCGGTGTGGCTGGAGGTGGTTGCCAATAATGCGGTGGCCCGCCATATCTACCAGAAGTACGGTTTTCAGCCAGTGGCCACCCGGGTGAATCGGGAAGGGCAGAAATTGATAAGGATGGAGTTAGCACTACGATGAACTTTGTTGCCATAGATTTTGAAACGGCCAACCACGAACGGCATTCAGCGGCCTCACTGGCCCTGGCAGTTGTCCGTGATAATCAGATTGTTGACCAACTCTACACCCTCATTAAGCCCGAGACTTACTTTAGCCGCCGTAATACTCAAATCCACGGTTTGACGGCTAAAACGGTGGCCCAGGCCCCTAAATTTTCGGAGATTTGGCCTAAAATTTCGCCACTTTTCACGGAAAACCAGTTGGTGGTAGCCCACAATGCCCAGTTTGATAGCGGGGTTTTGAAGGCCACGCTGAGTTATTACGGCATGGAAGAACCCCATTACCAGTTGATTGACACGGTCCAGACCAGCCGGCATTTTTTTCCGGAGTTTCCTAATCACAAGTTAAACACGGTCGCTGATGAACTCGATATTGACCTGGAGCACCACCACAACGCCTTAGACGATGCGGTGGCGGCGGCTGAGATTTTAATTTATCAGGACCAGCAGTTTGGTGATCAAGCCATTAAACCCTTTGTCCGCTATAAATAAAAAAAAGCCCCTCAGGGGCTTTTTTTTATAGGTTAATTTCTAGTTGAAGAGGGGCATGATCCCGGCGTTCACCAGTGTCCACGACGCTGGTATCAACCACCTTGTCCTCCAAGGACTGGCTGACCAGGTAGTAGTCAATCCGCCACCCAGAGTTGTTAATCTTACTGGTTTTTGACCGCTGGGCCCACCAGGTGTAAATGCCTGGCGTTTCAGGGTGCTGGTGCCGGAGGGTATCAACGTAACCGGCGGCTAGCAGGTCGGTGAACTTTTCACGTTCTTGATCAGTAAAACCAGCATTGTGATGGTTGCTTTCGGGGTGCTTCAAATCAATTGGCTCATGGGCCACGTTCATATCACCACTGAAGATGACCGGCTTCTTTTCATTCAGCTGGTTAATATAGGCCCGGTAAGCATCATCCCACTGACCACGGTAGGCTAGGCGGTCAAGGTTACTACCAGAATTAGGCGTGTAGACCGTTGAAACATAGTAGTCCGGGTATTCTAGGGTAATAATCCGGCCTTCTAAGTCCATGTCATCAGGGGCCCCAATCTTAGGGTAGTCCACGCTGATGGGCTCGTGCTTGGCAAGCATTAAGGTACCGGCGTAGCTAGGCCGGGCACTGCTAGAAGTTGTGTAAGTAAAATAGCCCGGGAAAAGCTTGTCGAGGGCGGTTTGCTGGGGGCCAGTTAAGCCGGTCTCACGTAACTTAGTTTCTTGTATAGCTACGATTTCAACATCCGCGGCCGCAATCTTTTCTAGGGTTTGCCATGACATTTTGCCGCGGTCACTACTGTTTTGGACGGCCGCATTAATCGAATCGATGTTCCAGGATACAAATTTCAAAATAGGACCTCTTCTACGCTTTTTTCAAATAGTGTAACACAATCACTGGCCGGCATAGCGGTGCATGAACTCGGGTAGGGAGGCACTAATTAGGGTTGGCAGGGTGACATAACGTTCCTGGGCCAGTTCCTGGGCAATGGCGGAGTGGGCGTAGGTCGCCGCCAGAACCGCTGGACCTTGGGGATGGAACTGGGCGGTAAAACCGGCCACCATGCCGGCTAAGGTATCCCCCATACCACCAGTGGCCTGGTAAGGGCCGCCAACTGAAAGCTGGTAAACATCATTATTCCAGTAAATTTGCGTGTGATTACTCTTGAGTACCAAAATGGCTTTTGGGTCAATTTTTTTAAGGGCGTTCCAGTTATTGTCAACGTCGGCTTGGTCGGTGATTTTGACCTGGCCAAAGCGCTGCCATTCCATTTGGTGGGGCGTGAAAATTAGTTGAGCATCCGGCAGGGGCAGGGGCCGTTCGGACAGCATGGTCAGGGCCGAACCATCAATAATTAGGGTCTGGTTAGACTGAACAGCTGGCAGGGTCTTTTCCAAAATGTCGTAGGCATTGCCCAGACCGGAACCAATCAGGACCACGTTGACCGATTGAATGTACTTAGTTAAGTCCTGGTGGAAATCAATCACCATCGCTTCGGGTAGGCGACTGTGGACGGCGGTGAAGTTAACTGGGTCAGTGGCCACGCTGACCAAACCAGCCCCGCTGTTAACTGCGGCCAGGCTGTTCATTAAGGTCGCCCCACCCAGCTGGTCGGTACCGCCAATAATCAGCACCTTGCCGTAGTTGCCCTTGTGGGTGTTACTTTGACGGGGCACGATGACCTCTTTTAAAATCGAATCCGTTAAAATTTGCATGCTAGTCTCCTTTGCAGCTATTTTAACTGATAGTGGGGATGTTGTATAATTAATAGCAAGTATTAAGTCTTAATGAAAGGTAAACGCAGTCGGCTAAACACCTGGCTGCGTGGGGATTTGGACATGGTTGATTGGAAGCACGAGGCGCAGGAACGCGAGACAGCGTATTTAGACGATTTAAAGACCTTAATTGCGGTGCCGTCAGTCCGCGATGACAAACAGGCGACCAAGGAGGCCCCATTGGGACCAGGACCTAAGGAGGCCCTCGATACCATGTTAGCCATCGCTAAACGGGATGGCTTCAAAACCAAAAATATCGACAACATTGTTGGTTACATTGAAATGGGGCCAGAGGACGCGGATGAGTATGTGGCCATCCTTTCCCATCTGGACGTGATGCCAGCTGGTGAAGGCTGGGATACTGATCCCTTCCAGGCTGTGGTGACTAATGACCGCATTATTGGTCGTGGCGCTTCCGACGACAAGGGACCAGGCTTAGCGGCTTATTATGCCTTTAAGATTATTCGCGATTTGGGTATTCCCTTGAAGCGGCGGGTTCGGTTGATTTTTGGAACCGATGAGGAAAACGACTGGACTGGTATGACCCGTTATTTCGAGGTTGAACCAGCACCGGCTTACGGTTTCTCACCTGATGCCGAATACCCAATCATCAACGGTGAAAAGGGTAACGTTCAAATTGAAATCAAGGGGCCGGCTACTAACCAAGGTCGCTATACCCTGGAATACTTTGGTGCTGGCGTCCGCACAAACATGGTGCCCGGCGTTGCCCGGGCTACGGTTCAGCTCCATGATTCTAATGAGTTGGTGCCGCTCTTTGATGCCTACCTGGCTGACCACCCAGAACTAAAGGGTGAAACCGAGGTCGATGGTAACGCGGTTAAGCTGACCCTTTACGGTAAGCAGGTCCACGGGGCGATGCCTGAAACCGGCTTAAATGCTGGAACTTATCTGGCCCAGTTCCTGTCCCAGTTTGCCTTTGGTGGTACGGCCGCTGAGTTCCTGCGTTATCTCGGTGGCCCAGCCCACGATGATACCAATGGGGCTAAGTTTGGGATTGCCTTTGAAGATGAGGTCATGGGACCTTTGACCATGAACGTGGGTATCCAGAAGTTTATTGCCCACCACGATGCCTTTTTGAACTTCAACTTCCGCTATCCAAAGGGGATTGAACCGGAGACGATTCGCCAGGCCTTAGCTAAGCATCTCTTTGAGTGGCAGGTAACGCCAACGATTGGTGGCCACGCCCAGGCACCCCACTACGTGGCGCCTAGTGATCCTTTGGTTAAGACCCTGTTAAATGTTTACCACGAACAGACGGGCCTACCCGCCTACGATCAAGTGATTGGTGGTGGTACTTACGGTCGGCTGATGAAGCGGGGCGTAGCCTTTGGGGCCTTGTTCCCAGATTCGCCTGATTCCATGCACCAGGTCAACGAGTTTTCTTTGCTCAGCGATTTGTTCCAGTCAATCAGCATTTATGCCCAGGCAATCGCCGAAATTAC
Organism: Lactobacillaceae bacterium L1_55_11; assembly: GCA_029433155.1. Classification (GTDB taxonomy): domain Bacteria; phylum Bacillota; class Bacilli; order Lactobacillales; family Lactobacillaceae; genus ESL0723. The sequence goes on along the minus strand of JAQYTT010000001.1, from coordinate 726,228 downwards.
TAACCTAGATTAAGCAAATAATGGGTAAGTGTGCCTAGTCCATACCAAATCAGTGTCAAAGGTTGTTCTAGGTCCGCACTTAGTCTAAAATTGTATAGAACACATAACTTGGAGGAATATACATGTCTAAATGGACACCGGCCAGTGATGGTAAGAATCACGGTACGTTAGAGTTTTCAATCGCACAAGCTGACATTCAAAAGGGGCTGAAGACGGCCTTTGAACGGAACAAGGACAAGATTGCGGTTCCTGGATTCCGTAAGGGAAAGGTACCTTTCAACCTCTTCTTACAGAAGTTTGGTGAAGAGGCCCTTTACCAGGACGTCATGGATTTGACGCTGCCAGGCGCCTATGAAGCAGCGGTTTTGGAAGCTGGTATTAACGTGGTTGGCCGTCCTAGCATCGCCCCAATTTCAATGGAAAAGGGTCAGGATTGGCAGTTAAAGGCCGAAGTTGATGTTGCGCCTGAGATTAAGTTGGGTGAGTACCTCGGTGTTGAAGTGCCAGCCCAGGACGACAAGGTTGAAAAGGAAGACTTGGACGCTGAGCTCAAGCGCCTGCAGGAGAACCAGGCCGAATTGGTACTGCAAGATGAAGGTACTAAGGCTGAAAAGGGTGACACGGTTGTTATCGACTTTGACGGTTCAATTGATGGTGACCACTTTGACGGTGGCCAGGGTAAGGACTTCTCACTTGAACTGGGATCTGGTCAGTTCATTCCAGGCTTTGAAGACCAGTTGATTGGTCACTCAGCCAACCAGGAAGTTGACGTACACGTGACCTTCCCTGAAGATTACCAGGCTAAGGAATTGGCTGGTAAGGAAGCCCTCTTTGAAGTCACTATCCACGAGGTTAAGCGTAAGACCCTGCCTGACTTGGATGATGAATTTGCCAAGGATGTGGACGAAGACGTTGATACCTTAGATGAATTGAAGCAAAAGATTCAAAAGCGCCTGGAAGACCAGAAGAAGCAGGAAGCTCAGAATGCCTTTGAAGATGCAGCCATCGGCAAGGCAGTTGACAACGCGACGGTTGAAGGTGGTGAGATTCCTGAAGCCATGATTCAAGAAGACGTTGAGAGTCAGACCAACCAGTACCTGAGCCAGTTGCAGCAGCAAGGTATCTCTCCAGAAATGTTCTTTAAGATTTCTGGTCAGACCAAGGAAGGCTTGAGCCAGCAGTTCATGGAAGGTGCTGACAAGCGGGTCAAGACCGGTTTGGTTTTGGATGCCATCATTAAAAAAGAGGGCATCGATCCCGATGAAGCCGCTGTCAACGCTGAGGTAACTGACCTAGCCAAGCAGTACAACATCGACGAAGCCCAAGTTCGGGCCGCCCTTTCTGACACTTTGCTAAAGCATGACATTGCCATGCGTGAAGTGGTTAAGCAGATTGTTGATGCTGCTAAGCCAGTTGCTAGCAAGTAAATCATTAAAAAGCCCGTAATGGGCTTTTTAATTTACCCAGCCATTTCCAGTCCGGGTACTACTAGTGGTTTGCTTGATAAGCTGGTAAAATAATAAGCATTAAAATTTTTTAAAAAGGAAGATAGCATGGTGCAAGAATCAAATTATACCCCTGAAGTTCAGTGCAGCTTCTGTGGTAAGCCAGCCAGTGAAGTTAAAAAACTGGTGGCCGGTCCTAACGGCCTATACATTTGTAATGAATGTATCGACCTTGCCGAACATATTATCCAAGAAGAAATCGCCGAAGATAAGCACCACGACGTTTTAGAATTACCAACGCCACATCAAATTATGGCCGAACTTGATGACTATGTTATTGGCCAAGATGATGCGAAAAAGACCCTGTCGGTAGCGGTTTATAACCACTATAAGCGGGTTAACGAAAATAACCTAAAAACTACCGATGTCGAACTGCAAAAGTCCAACATTGCCTTGCTGGGACCAACTGGTTCGGGAAAGACCTACCTGGCCCAGAGCCTGGCCCGCATTTTGGACGTGCCCTTTGCGATTGCGGATGCCACGACCCTGACCGAAGCCGGTTATGTCGGTGAGGATGTGGAAAATATCCTGCTTAAGCTCTTGCAGGCCGCTGACTTTGACGTTGAACGGGCCCAACAGGGAATTATCTACGTCGATGAAATCGATAAGATTGCTAAAAAGACAGAAAATGTTTCGATAACCCGTGATGTTTCGGGTGAGGGGGTCCAGCAGGCCCTTTTGAAGATGTTAGAGGGTACGGTTGCCAGTGTGCCACCTCAGGGTGGTCGTAAGCACCCCCAGCAGGAACTCATCCAGGTGGATACGACCAACATTCTCTTTATCGTTGGTGGGGCCTTCGCTGGTCTGGATACGATTATTAAGGAACGCCTGGGTGCCCGGGTGATTGGTTTTGGATCTGAAAACCAGTCTGAGAAGGCTAACTCGGCTGCTGAAGAAGATGCCATTTTGAAGCAGGTTGAGCCTGAGGATTTGACTAAGTTTGGTCTGATTCCAGAATTTATTGGTCGTCTGCCAATTATCACCGTCCTTGATGAACTGACGGTGGCTGACCTGACCCACATTCTGACCCAACCCAAAAACGCCTTGGTTAAGCAGTATCAGGCATTGCTGGGCTTAGATAACGTTGAACTGGAGTTCCAGCCCGATGCCCTGGAAGCGATGGCTGAGTTGGCCATTAAGCGCCACACTGGTGCCCGGGGCCTGCGCTCCATCATTGAAAACGTCATGAAAAACATTATGTTTGATATTCCGAGTCGGGATGACGTAGCCAAGGTGGTGGTTACTAAGGACAGTGTCACCGCAGGCAAGGATCCTGAACTTGTGTTGAAAACGGAGTAAACGATGGAAGTACATCATGTTGACCTGGTAATGAGTGCGGTTAGTCCCAGCCAGTATCCGACCGACGGTAAGCCAGAAATTGCTCTGGTTGGCCGTTCAAACGTAGGTAAGTCATCACTGACTAACACCCTGATTAACCGTAAAAATTATGCGCGGACGTCGGCCCAACCAGGTAAGACCCAGACCTTGAATTTTTATGATGTCGAAGACGAGCTCTACTTTGTCGACGTGCCTGGCTACGGCTATGCTAAGGTTTCCAAGAAGAAGCGGGAAGCCTTTGGTCAGATGATTGAGACTTATATCACCAGTCGCCAACAGTTGCGCGGGGTGATTACCCTGGTAGACGCCCGGCATGCGCCCAGTCAAGAAGACGTGATGATGCATGCCTGGTTAAAATATTATGATATACCAATTTTAGTTGTTGCGACCAAGGTGGATAAAATTCCACGGGGTAAACAAAATAAGGCGGAGTCTTTGATTAAGTCGACACTCGATTTTGACGCTGATAAAAGCGATTTTTGCTTCTTTTCTTCGGTAACTAAGGAAGGTAAGGATACCGTCTGGCATTGGATTGAAGAACAAATTAGTTGAAAAATAAAAACTATACCATTGACTAAAACTTTAAAAAGTATACAATAGTACCAGGAGGTAGTTACATGTCAGAAGATACAGCAATTTTTGCCGGAGGGTGTTTCTGGTGCATGGTAGAGCCCTTTGACAGTCTACCCGGTATTATTAAAGTGCGGTCAGGCTACACTGGTGGCCACGTTCCTAACCCAACTTACGAACAAGTTTGCAGCCATACCACTGGCCACACTGAGGCGGTTAAAATCTGGTTTGACCCTGACAAGATTTCATACAAAGAGTTAGTTGACTTGTACTGGCAGGTCGCTGACCCAACTGATGCCACTGGCCAATTCCAGGACCGGGGGGATAGCTACCGTCCCGTAATCTTTGTTAATAGCCCTGAGCAGCGTAAGGTTGCTGAGGAGTCAAAGCGGGAACTGGAGGAGTCCGGCCGTTTCGACGAACCAATTGTCACTAAGATTGAAGATGCTAAGCCTTTCTACGAGGCCGAAGAGTATCACCAGGACTTCTATAAGAAGGATCCGCTGCGGGAAGCCATGATGATGGTGCCCCGTCAGCGTTACCAGGATAAATATTGGAAGGACAAGCAATGACCAAGTATTCAGACAGCGATTTAAAGGCACGTTTAACGCCAGAGCAGTACGATGTTACCCAGAATGCGGCGACTGAACGCCCCTTCACGGGTAAGTACGACCAGTGGTGGGATGACGGTATCTTTGTCGATGTTGTTTCCGGTGAGCCGCTATTTAGCTCTACTGACAAGTACGACGCGGGTTGTGGTTGGCCATCTTTTACCCGGCCAATTGACGACCACGATATCGTTGAAAACACTGACCATTCCTTTGGTATGACTCGGACTGAGGTGCGTTCTAAGGACGCCGGCTCTCATTTGGGCCACGTCTTTAACGACGGACCCCGTGATGAGGGTGGCCTGCGTTACTGCATCAATTCGGCTAGTTTGCGTTTTGTGCCGAAGGCCGACATGGAAAAGGAAGGGTACGGTAAGTACCTGGCCCTTTTCAACAAGTAAGCCAATCTTAAACCCGGTCAAGGCCGGGTTTTTTGCTGCCATTTGGTCGGGGGTTGGGCTCTGTTATAATAGACTTAATTTTTAGCATGCTACGAATTGAAATGATTGGTTAGGTAAGTTATGGAAACTGGAAATCTGGCAAAGGAAAACTTAGTCGGGAATAAAATCGGGGTCTTTTTTGGGACCCTAGCACCGATGCACGTTGGGCACCAGGCTGAAATTTACAAGGCAGCCGCCCTAAATGACGGCGTGGTGGTGATTACCTCGGGCTACCATGGCGACCGTGGTGATCAGATTGGCCTACCAGTTGAAAAGCGTTTCCGTTACCTGCGCGAGGCCTTTAACGATGAATCTAGCATTAAGGTCGACTATATCAATGAAGATGATATTCCACCGATGCCCACTGGTTGGCGGGAGTGGACTGACCGTCTGATCGCTACCGTTCGTCGTAACATTGTCAATCCCAACGCCCAGATTACGCTTTATACTGGGGAAGAGGATTACAAGGAACACCTAGAAAGGCTCTTACCAGATAACGGGCAGTTCCGAGTTAGCCTGATGGACCGGACGATTTTAAAGGTTTCAGCGACGGCTATCCGCAAGGATCCGCTGGAAAATTGGGACTATATCAACCGTGTCTTTCGGCGCCACTTTGCCCGCAAGGTAACGGTCATGGGGGCCCCCGGAACTGGTAAGTCAACCCTAGTTCGCCGGCTGGCCCGGACGAGTAACTCGCCTTTCTCAGAGGAATACTCCCGCCAGTACCAGGAGCAGTCCAATGTTAGCGACGATGAGCTGGTGTTAAAGGATTATATGCGGATTATCCAGGGTCAGTACGACGCTAACTCACGTGAAATTAACTCGCCAGCCAATAACGGCCTAACGATTTTTGATACTGATGCCATGGTGACCCAGGCCTACACGAAGATGTGGCTAAGTCCAGAAGATAACGATCAGTTAAAGGCCCTGTATGATAATACGATTGGCGAAGAAGAAATTGACCTCATTTTGGTGATTCCGCCAACCGCACCGTATTTAAACCAGGGTAACCGCCACATTAAAAACAATGATTTTAACGTCCGACTGGCCTTTCACCAGGAATTGTTGAAGACAATTCAGTACTACGGCTTCGATAAGAAAATGGTGATTTTAGACCGAGTTGGTGAAGGTGATGACACTGGTGGTTACTACGCCCGCTACATGCAGGCCTTGGATGCCATTCAAACTCACATTGGCATCAATTTGAAACATATTTAAGAGAGAACTTTTTAAGCAGCACAGAGGCACACTTGCGGATGAATCAGGACCAGTTTGCACAGGTTATCGTGGACGTTCCCACGCAACAAACTAACCAACCTTATACCTATCAAATTCCGGCCGATCTTAAAGATTTAGTGGTGCCCGGTGTTCGGGTTGAGGTGCCCTTTGGTCACCGTCAGGTTATGGGCTTTGTGGTTGGCCTTAGTCCAGATAGTGACCTGACTTCTGATCAACTAAAATCAGTCCAGGCCTGCCTAGATTTAACACCGGTCTTGGATGCCGAACTCTTAGAACTATCAAAGAAACTGGCAAAGGATATCTTTGCCTTCCGCATCACGGTTCTGCTAGCCATGTTGCCTAATGCCTTAAAGACCGACTATCAACGGGTGCTCCAGCCTGAAAACGGTCTATCCGATGAACTCCGCCAGCAGTACTTTGGCAGTGAGGATAGCCGGGTCTTTGACTGGGATGACTACACGCCCAAGCAGGCGGGCGTGTTAGCCCAGCTGCTAAGGGATGGGCTCATTTCTCAAACGGTTCGGGTCAGTAACCGCGGCCGGGTGAAAACCCAGCTGGCCTACCAATTAAATGATGATGAGGAGTGGTTGGCCGAGCAGTTGGCCAAATTACGTAAAAATGCCCGCCAGCAGCAACACCTGCTAGCCTTTATCCAGGAATATCCAGGCCAGGTTTTTACTAAAAAAGAATTGATGGAAATGGTGGACGTGTCAGCCGCCACCTTACGCCAGGGGGAAAAGAAGGGCTTTTTGAAGGCCAAGCAGGTTGAGAAATTACGGCGACCGGGCGGTCAGACCCCGGTGCAGCCCAGCCAACCCCTGGCGTTAAATCCAGGACAGCAGACCGCCTTGGATGAGGTTTTGGCAGCCTACCAGCAGCACCAGTACCAACCCTTTTTACTGGAGGGAATCACTGGTTCTGGTAAGACCGAGGTCTATTTGCAGGCCGCCCAGGAAGTGATTGCGGCCGGCCAAACCGTCTTATTTTTGGTGCCAGAAATCGCTTTGACTCCGCAGATGCTTAACCGGGTCCGTAGCCGCTTTGGTCAGCAGACGGCCGTCCTACATTCCGGTCTAAGTGCGGGTGAGCGCTACGATGAGTGGCGCCGTATCCAACGTGGGGATGTCCAAGTGGTTGTCGGGGCCCGTTCAGCGGTCTTTGCGCCGCTCACAAACTTGGGTCTGATTATTGTTGATGAAGAGCACGAGGTTAGTTATCAGCAGGTTGATAATCCCCGCTATAACGCCCGGGATGTTGCCCTGTGGCGTGGCCGTTATCATCAAATCCCGGTGGTCCTAGGTTCGGCAACGCCTTCACTGGAGAGTCGGGCCCGGGCCCAGCGGCACCGCTATGAATTATTACGGTTGACTGAGCGAGCTGGTGGTGCCCAGTTACCACCGGTTGAGCTAGTCGATATGCGCGAAATGCTAGCCCAGGGTCCCGATGACAATGTTTCTCCAGTCTTAAGGGAGAAATTACAACAGCGGTTGGCCCGGGGTGAACAAAGCGTTTTGCTCTTAAACCGCCGTGGCTATTCCAGCTTTGTGATGTGTCGGACCTGTGGTTTCGTCCCTCGGGATCCGAACTGTAATTTGGCCATGACCCTGCACATGGATACGAAGACTTTAAAGTGCCACTACTGTGGCTACGAGGCGCCCATCCCTAAGACCTGCCCTCAGTGTGATTCGAAGCGGATTCGTTATTACGGTACCGGGACGGAAAAGGTGGAAGAAGAACTGCGCGAAATCTTACCAGAAGCTCGGGTAATTCGCGTTGACCAGGATACGACTCGGCGGAAGGGGAGCTTAGAGAAGGCCTTGGCAGTCTTTGACCACCGCGAAGCCGATATCTTATTGGGCACCCAAATGGTTGCCAAGGGCCTAGATTTTCCTAACGTCACTCTTGTAGGCGTATTAAACGCTGATACGGCGCTGGGACTACCTGATTTTCATGCCAGTGAGCGGACCTTCCAGCTCCTAACCCAGGTGGCTGGCCGGGCCGGTCGGGCTGATAAGGCTGGTGAGGTGGTGATTCAGACCTTTAACCCCGAGCACTACGCCATTCAACTGGTTAGGCGCCATGACTACGAGGGCTTTTATGCCCGCGAAATGGCCATCCGCCATGCCGGTGAATACCCACCATATTTTTATACGATTCAAATTCAAACCAGTCACCTTGATGAGGGCCAGTTAGCCTTACAAACCGCCCAGCTGGCCCGTTGGCTCCATCGCCGGGCCGAAGGACGGGCCATTATCTTGGGCCCCTCACCAAAACCAATCGCTAAGATGCGCGGTCGTTATTACTTCCAAATGATTTTGAAGTTAAAGGATCCCCACGTCTTAGACCCCTACCTGGATGAATTAGTTGACCGGTCCCAGCGGGCTAAGGGTGGGCTACAAGTGACGGTTGTCCGCAACCCCGTCTCGTTTATGTAGGGCCTTAAGTTTGTTATAATGAGCTCAGTTAAATGGTTTAACAGGACCATTCAAGCAGTTTAGCGAGGTAGAAAATGACGTATCGGGTAGTTTTCATGGGGACCCCCCAGTTTGCAGTGCCAGTTTTGGCTGGTTTGGTGGCCGATTCAGCCTACCAGGTTCAAGCCGTGGTTACCCAGCCGGACCGTCCTCAGGGACGCAAGCACAAGCTGACCCCCAGCCCAGTTAAGGCCTTGGCTAGTGAGCATAATCTTCCGGTCTTGCAGCCAGAAAAAATTACTGGTTCAGCTGAGATGCAGGAGGTCATTGACCTGGCCCCGGATTTCATTATCACCGCTGCCTTTGGCCAGTTCTTACCCGAAAGTCTGTTGGACGCTGCAAAAATTGGGGCAGTCAACGTTCATGCCTCCCTCCTGCCTAAGTACCGTGGTGGGGCACCGGTTCACTACGCCATTATGAACGGGGATGCTAAGACCGGTGTCACCATCATGTACATGGTTAAAAAGATGGATGCCGGTGATATTTTGGCCCAGCAGTCGCTTGCCATTGCAGATGATGATAACGTGGCTACGCTGATGGATAAAATGAGTGAAATCGGCCGGGACCTACTCTTGGAAACCCTGCCCAAGTTGGCTGCTGGCCAAGTGACCGGTCAAAAGCAGGCTGATGAAGCCGTTTCCTTTGCGCCAAACATTACCCGCCAGCAGCAGTACTTGAACTTTGAACAAGAAACTGCTGATCAGCTCGACCACCATATCCGGGGCCTTTATCCCGGCCATCCGGCCTATGTTGATGTCGCTGACCAGCGGGTTAAATTGATTAAGGTTAAGCCCGTGGACCAGGAAACTGATGCGCCGGCTGGCACGGTGGTTGAGCGAACTAAGAAGCGTTTGGTGGTGGCGGCTGCTAACCACACTCAGCTGAGTATTGAAGAATTACAGCCAGCTGGTAAGGCTGCCATGCCAGTTGCAGCTTACCTAAACGGGGCCGGCCGTGATATTGCGGTTGGTCAGGTATGGGCCCAGAAACCAGAGGTATCAAATTGAAAAAAGTGGTGACTAATGACCCCCGCCTGCTTGCCATCCAGACTCTGTCCCGGGTTAAGGCCGGGGCTTATTCCAACCTACAGTTGAATCAAACCATTAAAAAGCACCAACTTTCGGCCACTGATAAGGCCTTTTTAACGACTTTGGTGTACGGTGTTATTCAACACCGCATGACGCTAGATTATTGGCTAGCGCCTTTTTTAGCTGGTAAGAAGGTTGACCCCTGGGTGAAGGAACTCTTGTATTCCGCCCTCTTTCAGTGGCAGTACTTGGATAAGGTCCCTAAACACGCGGTCTTTAACGAAAGCATTCAAGCTGCTAAGACCTTGGGTCATGTCGGTGTAGCTAAATTTGTTACCGCCGTCCTTCACAAAATTGACCGGGAGGGGCTGCCCGACCTGGACCAAATTCAAGATCCAGTTGAGCGCCAAGCGGTTGCGGCCAGTGTCCCAGTCTGGCTGGTGCAAGCCTTAGTTGACCAGGTTGGCTTAGCTAAAACTGCTTCGATTTTAGAGGCGATAAATCAAGCACCGCACCAATCAGTCCGGGTTAACACTGCCAAGGCCAGTGACCAGCAAGTATATGACAGTTTGGTTAACGAGGGTTACCAGGTTAGTCCTTCCCCAGTTGCCGACCACGCCTGGGTGGTGACTGGTGGTGGCTTGGTGGCCAATAGTCAGGCCTTTTTACAGGGCTGGCTAACCATTCAAGACGAAAGTGCCATGTTGCCGGTTGAAAGTCTGCGCCTCAATGACCAGGTGCACAGCGTCTTGGACGCGGCGGCTGCACCCGGTGGTAAGACCACCCAGATTGCCGAGCACTTGTCCGGTCAGGCCCAGGTGACTGCCATTGATATTCATGACCATAAAATCAAGCTCATCCAGGATAATGCCGCCCGGTTAGGGTTGGCAGATCGAGTCGTGGCTAAGAAGATGGATGCTCGCCAGTTAGCGGATGGTACGACGGTTTATGACCGGATTTTGGTTGATGCACCCTGCTCTGGTTTAGGTTTGTTAAGGCGGAAACCTGAAATTCGCTATGAAAAACAGCCCGATGATATTGCGCACCTAGCCCAGTTACAAAGGGCAATCTTAGATTCCGCCAGCAAGCGTCTGGCCAAAGGTGGTATCATGGTTTACAGCACTTGCACCATTTTGTCACAGGAAAATGACCAAGTTGTTGCGACCTTTCTCAAAAACCATGATGACTTTGAATTGATACCAACCGAGACGGCCAAGGGTTTGACTGATGCTCAGGGGCAGGACACCTTGCACCTCTACCCTGATGACTACCAGACCGACGGTTTTTTTGTGGCAACCCTACGACGGAGAGAGTAACCTTGATCGAAATTGCCTATCAAACTGATATTGGTACCCAACGTAAAGACAACCAGGATCAGGTTGGGGCCTTTTATAACCAACAAAACCTGCCCTTGGTGATGGTGGCGGACGGCGTAGCCAGCAATGCGGGCAGCCGCCTGGCCAGTCAAATGGCGATTGAAAAGCTAGGGGAAGCCTGGCAGGATAGCAGCCTTGATGACGATGAGGCCATTGAGAACTGGATTTATGACCAGGTTGATTGGGTGAACCAACTTGTCCTGCGGGCAGCTGAAAGTGGGCAGCCCAGTGAGTCCCAGATGGCAACAACCTTAGTTCTGGGCGTGGTGACTGGGCAGCGCCTCCTAGTGGCCAATGTTGGCGATTCCAAGGCCTATATTTGGCGGGACGGACAGTTGCAACAAGTTTCCTTTGACCATACTTTAAAAAACGAATTGGCCCGGCAAAACGGTCAACACTACGACGATGATTTGCCAAATGCCAACAGTTTAACCCGGTACCTTGGCGTCGACGACCGGGTAAACTTGGAGATGCACTGGTATCCGTTTTTGCCAGCTGATATCTTGTTTTTGACGTCAGATGGCCTGCCCAAGGCCTTGTCGTTGACCGAAATGAGTGAAATTATTGGTCAAAAGCGACCGTTGCCTGAGCTGGTCAAGGCACTAATTAATGCAGCAAACCAACACGCGGCTTCTGATAACGTCACCGCGCTGTTGTTGAAACAGTGATGAATCAATCTTGTAAGAGGATAGGGGTATTATGCAAGCTGGGACTATAATTGACGGACGTTACCGCATCATAAGATCTCTGGGCGGCGGCGGAATGGCCAACGTTTATCAGGCCTGGGACCAATACCTGGACCGGGACGTAACCCTGAAAATGATTCGTTTGGACATGCGTGACCGTAAGGACCTCGTCGAGCGCTTCCACCAGGAGGCTACGGCGGCCACTGCCCTGGTCAACCCCCACATTGTCCAGGTTTATGATGTGGGCCAGTACGATGGTTCCAACTACATGGTCATGGAATACGTCGATGGGATGGACTTAAAGGACTATATTAACGAGCATTTCCCAATTCCTTTCCAGCTCGTGGTTGATATCATGCTCCAAATCCTGGACGCGGTCCAGGCCGCCCACCAGGCCGGCATTATTCACCGAGATTTAAAGCCACAAAACGTCTTAATTGACCGGGATAACCAGGTTAAAATCACCGACTTTGGGATTGCGGTTGGGAAAAGTAGTCAGGATTTGACCCAGACTCATAATGTGATTGGGTCCCTCCACTACATTTCACCGGAGCAAACCCGCGGTGAAGTGGCTTCAACCAAGTCCGATATTTACGCCCTGGGGGTCATGCTTTACCAGCTGTTGACCGATAAGGTTCCCTACGAGGGCGATACGGCGGCCACGGTGGCCTTAAAGCACGCCACCGAACCAATTCCTTCGGTGCGTGACTTCGATCCCAGCATTCCCCAACCCCTAGAGAATGTGATTTTGAAGGCGACCGCTAAGGACCCTAGCCAGCGCTACGACAGCGCTGCCGACATGGCCGCTGACTTGAAGACCTCGCTATCACCACGGCGGGCCCGGGAACCAAAATTCATCCCAGCTGAAGATGATGAGACCCGGCTAATGCCGATGAGTGAGGCCGCTGCGACTGCGCCAGAATCAGCTCCTGCTAACTCAGCTGAAGATGATGATAGCGCGGAAGTCGTCCGGCAAATTATCGATTATGGCCGCAAGGGCTACCCAATTGAGGAAATTAGTCGTCTTGTCGACCGGACGCCCAAATATGTCCGCAAGGTCCTGCGCAACAATGGCATTAAGTTCCGTGACCCCCGTAAGTGGGTCCTAGCGGCAGTCGGCCTGGTTGGGTTGCTGGTAGCAGCAGTGGTTGCCATGCGGATTCAGTCCAGCTATGTTCAGGTCCCAGAGCTTTCCAACCTGACCCAGAGTCAGGCCAGTGATAAGTTGAACCAGCTTGGTTTAAAAGTTGACAGTCATGTCAGCTATTCCAACTCGAAAACGGTGGCCTCTGGCAGCGTGATTAAGACTAACCCAGCCAGTGGCGCTAGCGTTAAGAAGGGCACCACGGTTAAGTTGACCCTGTCGTCGGGCGCTGAAAAGGTCCGTTTTGGCGATTATACCGATTCGGACTACGGCTCGACTGCGGCCCAGTTAACGGCCCAGGGCTACACGGTTAACAAGGAAATGAAGAGCTCCAGTGATGTACCCGCTGGTAAGATTATTTCCCAATCCATTCGGCCGGATCAGCGGGTCGTACCAAGTGACACGACCGTAACCTTCACGGTTTCATCTGGACCGGCTAAGATTTCGGTACCGGACTTCACTGGCCGCAGCCGGTCAGACGTTGAATCTTGGGCGAACAGCAATGGGGTCAAGGTTAACTTCCGGACCCAGCACGATAGTAGTCCTAAGAACCAGGTGCTGAGCCAATCGACGCCTGGTGGTTCCAACATTTCAACCGACACCGGTTTGGAATTCGTCATTTCAGATGGTTCTCAGAGTAGTTCGGCTAGTTCCAATGGCGCTAGCAGCTCAAGTAGCGCTAGCAGTACTACCGGTAATGTAACTACGCAGTCTAACAATAATGGCCAGCAGTCTCTTTGGGACCAATTGTTTAACCATAATTAAAAAACCAGCTTCGGCTGGTTTTTTTGTGGTATGCGGGCTGGAAGACTAGGGCGAAGCGAACTGTGCTACAATATCTTCATGAAAACAGGTCGTATAATTCGTTCTTTAAGTGGCTACTATGATATCGCCGGTCCCGACGGGGAAGTGCTGCGCGCCCGGGCTAGGGGGGAATTCCGCAAGTCCAAACAAAAGCCCCTGGTCGGCGATGAGGTTGACTTTGACAGTCAGAGCAACGACGGCTTTATCTGGAAAATTCACCCCCGTAAAAACAGTCTGGTCCGGCCACCGATTGCCAATTTAGACCGGGCAGTGATTGTCACGGCAGTCCGGGAGCCGAATTTCACAGCCAACCTCCTGGATCGGCAGTTAGTGGCCCTAGAGGCTGCTAAGGTGCCGGCGGGCATCTATTTTTCAAAGATGGACCTGCTGACCGAGGAGGAACGGGCGGACTTTGCCAGTGTCATCGCCGACTATCAAAAAATCGGCTATCCAGTCCTGGTATCTGATCAGGATGAAAGCCAGCAGTGGGGCAACATATTAAAGGACCAGGTCACGGTTTTTATGGGTCAAACCGGGGCCGGTAAATCAACCTTGCTTAACCAACTTTGCCCGGGATTAGGCCTAGAGGTCGGTGAGGTTTCCAAGGCCCTGAGTCGCGGAAAGCATACCACCCGGCAGGTGGCCTTGTTACCGATTCCCAAGTGGCAGACCTGGATTGCTGATACCCCGGGCTTTTCTTCCTATGAGGTGTTTGACTTTCCAGTCACCGATTTGGATCAGTACTTCCCTGAGTTTCGCGCCCTGCGTGGCCAGTGCCGCTTCCGGGGCTGTGTTCATATTAATGAACCGGGTTGTGCAATCAAGGAAGCTGTGACGCTTGGCACAATCTCAGCATCACGCTATAATAGCTACAAGACCTTTTACAACCTGATGGCTAACAAGAAAATTAAGTACCGTTAGTTAGCTAAATAACGGGTAATAAAGAAAGAGGAAATATTCATGGCAGGAATCATTGCACCGTCAATTTTGAGTGCGGATTACACAAACTTACAACGTGACGTGGAGCTGGTTGAAAAGGCCGGTGCCCAGTACTTACACATTGATATCATGGATGGTAACTTCGTGCCCGCCATTTCATACGGACCTAACTGGGTTAAGCAGCTGCGCCCTGAGACTGACATGGTCTTAGATGTGCATTTGATGGCCGTTAATCCTGAAAAATTCGTTGATCAAATTGCCCAAAACGGGGCCGATATCATTGGTGTCCACGTTGAAGCAACGCCTCATATCTACCGGGCCTTACAAATGATTAAGGACCAGGGCGCTAAGGCTGAGGTAGTGATTAATCCCGGCACGCCCGTTTCAGCCATCCAACCAGTCCTGGGCATGGTTGATCAAGTGCTGGTGATGACGGTTAACCCTGGTTTTGGTGGCCAGGCCTTCCTAGCGTCAACCGTTGATAAGATTGTCCAGTTGGACACTTACCGGACGATGAACAACCTGCACTTCAACATTGAAGTTGACGGGGGTATCACCGACCAGACCATCCAGGAAACCTACATTGCCGGTGCCAATGTTTTTGTTTCTGGTTCCTATGTTTACGATAAGAAGGATCCGGCCGCTAAGATTAAAAAGCTCAAGGAACTCACTAACGTCTCAGTTGTACGTGATTAAGTGACTTAGTCAGAATGGGGGCAGCCATGCGTGTAAACATTTTAGCGGGTGGCCCACCTAGTTTGTGGCCTAAAAACCTGTTTGCCCAACCGGGGACATGGATTGGGGTCGACCGCGGCGCCTGGTACCTCTACCAGGAAGGCCTGGCGATGAATGCGGTCATTGGCGACTTTGACTCCCTGTCTGAAGCGGAGTATGCCACCCTCAGGGCGCATCTGCAGGATACCGAAATTGAACAGTTCCCACCTGAAAAAGATTTCACCGATACGGCCCTGGCCTTACGTCAGGCTCAAAGATTAGGGGCGGACGTGATTTATCTTTACGGAGCGACAGGTGGTCGCATTGACCACCTGCTCAGTAATCTCTGGCTCCCGGCGGAAACTGAATTTGCCGATATTGTGGACCGATTGGTCCTGGTGGACTGTCAAAACCAGGTGACCTACCTAACCCCTGGTGACCGCCAAGTCCGTCAGGTACCCGGGATGAAATATTTAGGTTTCATGCCATTGGGTCTAGTTGATAATTTAGTAATTCACGATGCTAAGTATACCTTGACTTCAGCGAAAAATAAGCCTAAAATGTGGTCATCGAATGAATTTGTGACCGAATTGGTACATGTCAGCTTTGACACTGGTATTTTGATGGTCACGCAAAGTAAGGATGGAGGAATATAACATGGCAGTAGATGTAGTTGATGACGCAACCTTCGAAGAAGCCTCAAACAAAGGGGTAACCATCACTGACTTTTGGGCAACTTGGTGTGGACCTTGTAAGATGCAGTCTCCAGTCCTTGATGCCCTCTCAGATGAGGAGAAGGGCGTTCACTTCTTGAAGATGGACGTGGACAAGAACCCCCAGGTACCAAGCGAATTTGGTATCCGGGCCATCCCAACCTTGTTGGTGAAGAAGGATGGTGAGGTCGTGGAACGGTTGACTGGTTTCCGGAATAAGGAACAGTTGGCTAAGATCTTGGCAAAATACACGGCTTAACTTGTCAAAACGGCCCTCTTCTGGTAAAGTATTTTATTGTTGTACGAAGAGCTTTAATTAAACTTATAAAACAGCTCAAGAAGGAGGGTCAGACATGGCAAAAGATGCAATCACTGGTGCACGCACCCGTTTTGGTAACCAGCGTTCCCACGCCTTGAATGCTAGCCGTCGCAGTTGGAAGCCCAACTTGCAAAAGGTAACGGTCAAGATTAACGGTTCCGCACCCAAGAAAGTTTATCTTACTGCACGTACGTTAAAGGCCGGCTTGAAGAACGGTTCTATTGAACGTGTTTAATAAAAGCCACTGTTATAGTGGTTTTTTTAATTTTACGAACGAATGGTGGGCCTAAATCGGTCCACGGACTAGGCCTAGGTGACGTAAATGACGATTAAAATTAAGACAAAGAACGGTAATATTGGCATTGATAACGACGTGATTGCCTCCATCGTTGGTGGGGCAGCCATTGAAAATCCTGGTGTAATCGGTATGGCCTCACGAGCTGCTTTTCGTGATGGGGTTAACCAGATTCTAAACCGGGAGAATTACGGTCGGGGTGTGGTTGTGCACCAGACTGACGACGGCTTGGGCGTTGATGTCCATATCGTGGTTCAGTACGGTAACCGCCTTAATGACATTTCCCAGTCAGTTCAAAAGAAGGTTAAGTATAACTTGGACCGTTTTCTCGGGGTAAGTGTTGCTGAAGTTAACGTGATTGTCCAAGGAGTTCGCACAAGCGATTAGGTAGAATAATGACCAAGGAAAAACTAACAACCATTACCAACGTTGAGTTTGGCAAGATGATTAATGCGGCGGCGGCCATCCTGTCGACCAATGCTGAAAAAATCAATAAGCTCAACGTTTTCCCCGTGCCCGATGGTGACACTGGGACCAATATGAGCCTGTCGATGGCAAGTGGAGCTCAGTACGAGCGCGACGCGACCGATACTACGATTGGTGCCTTGGCCAAGGCAACTGCCAAGGGTCTTTTGATGGGCGCTCGGGGGAACTCTGGCGTGATTCTGTCCCAGATTTTCCGGGGCTTTGCTAACAGCATGGATGGCAAGGCAACGCTTTCGGCCCGTGATATGGCTGATGCCCTCATGGAAGGGGCCCAGGTGGCCTACAAGTCCGTGATGAAGCCCACCGAAGGAACGATTCTAACGGTTATCCGTGAAGCCGCTGCGGCTGCTAACAAGGCGGCTAAGCAGAGTGACGACGTCGTGGTGGTTATGGGTCAGGTGGCCAAGGCCGCCCAAAAAGCCCTAGATTCAACGCCAGACCTGCTGCCAGTCCTAAAAGAAGTTGGCGTAGTGGATTCTGGTGGCCAGGGATTGGTCTTTGTCCTAGATGCCTTTGACCAAGTCCTATCCGGCGACTTTGATGAAAATAATATCCAGGCGCCTGACAATGCGGAACTGGACCGAATGGTTGAGGACTTACACGCTGGGGCCCAGGCTGACAAGAATTTGGATCCGGCTGATATTAAGTATGGTTACTGTACTGAAATCATGGTCAAGATTGGCGAAGGGACCACTTATGACCAGCCTTTTGATTATCAGAAGTTCTATGATTACCTGGCCCAGCGGGGTGATTCCCTCCTAGTCATTAACGATGATGAGATTGTTAAAGTCCACGTCCACACTGAAGATCCCGGCGCTGTACTGCACTGGGGGACTGAGTTTGGTTCCTTAATTAAGGTTAAGGTTGATAACATGCGTGACCAGCAGCAAGCCGTCATTGACGCCCAGAAGAAGGAAGAGGCGGCCGCCGCTGCCCAAAACCAGCCTAAGCCAGTTGTGCCTAATACTGCCGTGGTTGCGGTTGCCGCCGGTGAAGGCATTGAAAAGATGTTCCGTTCTTTGGGAGTTTTGACCATGATTACTGGTGGTCAGACGATGAACCCTTCCACCGCTGATATTGTGGCAGCCATCGAGGACACCCAGGCTAAGCAGGTGATTGTGCTGCCAAACAACAGCAATATCTTCCTGGCAGCCCAGCAGGCCATGGATTTGGCTGAAGGGGTTAACGTCCAAGTTGTCCAGAGTAAGACTATCCAGCAGGGCCTTTCAGCCATGTTGGGTTATAACCCGGATAATGATCTGGTTGAGAACTTTGACAACATGACCGAGATGATGGCCGACGTGAAGTCGGCCCAGGTAACCAAGGCCGTGCGTGACACTGAGGTTGATGGTAAGAAGATTCAAAACGGGGATTGGTTAGGCATTATTGATGGCAAGATTGTCACGGTTGGCAAGAAGATGTTAAACGTCGCCCAGTCAGCCCTCGGTCTGATGCTTGACGATGATTCTGAGATTGTGACCATCATTTACGGTGAGGGTGCTAACGCTAAGGAAGCTGATAGCCTGGCTAAGTTTGCCACCCAACAAGACGAAGCCGTCGAAACTGAAATTCATAATGGTAAGCAACCACTTTACCCACTGCTTTTGGCAGTTGAATAAAGTGAATAAAAAAGCAGCTACATTAAGTAGCTGCTTTTTTGTGGTCTAAATCGAGTTAGAATTACATCCAACCCAGTCCGCTTACGGCGGCATAAACCAGACTACCAACCAAGATTAGGACCATCAGAAAGGTCATAACGAGGGTTAGCTTTTGAATGCCACTCTTAGACTTTTTTTCAACCGGTGGGATGGGCCGCTTGCTCAGTTGCTGGTGAACTTCGTTGGCCAACTTCCGGTTAACGGCTTGATTTTTATCTTCTGCTGACATGGGTAACCTCACTTAAAAGTACCATTATGGTAACATAGTTGAAGACGTTTTAAAAATGTTTGGCGGCATTTAACCGCTAGTTTTAAGGGGTGACACCATGTGGTATTGGATACCAATAATCTGGATCTTAGTCTTGGGCGGCCTGTACCTGCTGCGCCGTTATTGGCACCGGTACCCTAATCTAACCTGGTTGGATTTTGTGGTCTTACCCAACTGGCTGGCCCT
The DNA here is from genome assembly GCA_029433155.1 of Lactobacillaceae bacterium L1_55_11. Classification (GTDB taxonomy): domain Bacteria; phylum Bacillota; class Bacilli; order Lactobacillales; family Lactobacillaceae; genus ESL0723. Next base: position 707,438 of record JAQYTT010000001.1, on the reverse strand, counting down.
ATACTTCACGGCCGGCCTAGCCTTTACCCCGGGTTATTTCTTCTGGTTTCTCCTGGTTTGGCTATTAATTGGCTGGTTTTTGAGCTGGTTTTTGCTACGGCGAGAATGGCCTTACCGGGTATTTTGGCACCGTTACTGGCAGTGGAGCGGTTTGATTGCGGCTTTAGCCGAGATTATCGTGGCGATTGCCGCCCTGATTATGGGCTTCCACTAATCAATTGAATGACTACTTTTACACCGGGTCAGCAGATGCTGACCCGGTTTTTTTGTGTAAAAGTGGTGGATATGGGTAATTAAGTGGTGGAAAGTGGGGGAATATGGTAAATTAAACGTATGAACTTTACTGGAAGGAGGTGGCCCCATGTTCATGGGCGAGTTTTCACATAGCTTAGATACTAAGGGCCGCCTGATTATTCCAGCCAAATTCCGGCACCAGTTGGGTGATTCAGTGGTGATTACTCGTTGGATGGAACACGCCCTGCGGGCCATGCCCAAGGATGTTTGGGACCAGTTAGAGGCTCAGCTAAACCGACTACCAATTGGAAAAAAAGAGGCGCGGGCCTTCAAACGGTTCGTGATGGCCGGGGCGACTGAGGCCGAGTTTGATAAACAGGGCCGGATTGCCATTCCGGCTAACTTGCGCGAACACGCCAACCTGGACAAGGACGCGATTGTGACCGGCGTCGGCGATGCCTTTGAAATTTGGAGTGCCGACAACTGGCAGGCATACACCAGTAAGACCGCTGAGGACTTTGATGATATTGCTGAAGGCTTAGTTGATTTTGATTTTTAAGCAGAGAAAGTGGGGGACACGATGACTTTTAAACATGTGACAGTGTTACTCCACGAGGCCGTGGACCTGTTAGACGTTAAGCCCGACGGGATTTACGTTGACGCCACCCTGGGCGGTGGCGGCCATACCGGCGAGATTCTAAAGCAGCTTAGTACCGGTCGCCTTTATAGCTTTGACCAAGATCAAACTGCCATTGACTACAATGCTGACCGTTATGCCAGTGAAATTGCGGCCGGTAAGTTGGTCCTCATTCACCAAAACTTCCGAAACTTGCAGACGTCCCTACAGGATCAAGGCGTGACCGCCGTTGACGGCATTGTTTACGACCTGGGCGTCAGTTCGGTTCAGTTCGATGAGGGGGACCGGGGTTTTAGTTACAACCACGATGCCCGTTTGGACATGCGGATGGACCAGGACCAGGACTTAACTGCCCATGAAATTGTCAACCAGTGGCCCTTTAACCAGCTAGTCCGAATTTTAACCCGCTACGGGGAGGACCGCTTTGGCAAGGCGATTGCCCGTAAGATTGAGCAGCACCGTGAACAGGCACCGATTGATACTACTTTCGAGTTAGTAGAGGTCATTAAAGAAGCGATTCCTGCGCCGGCTCGGCGCCACGGCGGCCATCCGGCCAAACGGACCTTTCAAGCCCTTAGGATTGCCGTCAACGACGAACTGGGGGCCCTGGAAGACTCTTTAACCCAGGCCCTGGATCTCTTAGCACTCGATGGTCGGGCAGCCGTGATTACCTTCCAATCTCTAGAGGACCGTTTGGTGAAGCAGATGTTTCGCGAAAAGACCAGCGGACCGGACTTGCCACCAGGCCTACCGGTTTTGCCGGACCAATATCAGCCCAGCTTTCGCCTCTTAAACCGAAAGCCGATTTTACCGCCGGCAGCAGAACGGGCGGCCAATCATCGGGCTGACTCAGCCAAGCTACGCGGCATTGAACGCGTACGGCTGGACTAATCAACACAAAGGAGCACAAAGCTTATGGCACAAAATGCATATCAGTATGGAAATAACGCGCGAGCCCTGCCAAGAAAGGGCGCTCCGGCAGTTCGCCGCCGCAAGTACCAGCCAGCGGTTTGGACGAAGAAGGAACGACGTTTGGTCGCGATTTTCGCCTTTGCCGTTGTAGCCATTATGCTGGGCACGGTTTATACTAGTGTTCGGACTGATGCTATGGTGCAAAAGAGCAATGTACTCCAGCAAAAGGTCACCGAAACCCGCCAGGACAATGACAGCCTCAAGGTCCAGATTCAAGACAAGACTAGTCGTCAAAGCCTTGATGATGTAGCCAAGAAGGAAAATATGGCGCAGGCCGATGATAATATTCGCAATGTAAACCGGTAAGAAGTATGAAGTTTAAGGGCAGACGATTATTCCAGCGAAAGGTCAATAAAAATGCCAAGCTGTTTGGCTTGGTACTTTTTATTGGCGTTTTTCTGATTATCTTGATTTTAGGTCTGCGACTCTTTCAAATTGCCAGTACCAAACAAGTTAACCACCACAACTTAACGACCGCGACCCGCCAGTCCTTTATGCAGCAGCAAATTGTACCGGCGACCCGGGGTCGTATTTTTGATGTCAATGGCCAGGTTTTGGCTGATAACAGCACGGTTTATAACCTCTATGCCGTCCTCGATAAGAAGCAAAAAGATGGTAAGAAGCCACTCTACGTGGTCGATAAGGAGCAGACCGCTAAAAAGCTTAGCCCCATTATTAAACTCGATGAAAAGCAAATCCTAAAATACTTGGATACTGACAAGCTCCAGGTTGAGTTTGGCCCAGCTGGTAAAAATTTGTCGGTGGAACAGTACAGTCAGATTAAGGATTTAAACCTGCCAGGGATTAATTTCACGCCCCAGCCCGCCCGCTATTACCCCAATAACCGGATGGCCTCCCATATTATTGGCCTGACTAACTCGATTGCAGACAAGGCTGGCCAGGTTCACTTAAACGGGATTTTGGGAATTGAGGCCTCCAAGAACAAGCCCCTGAGTGGGAAGGATGGCCTAAAAAATGTGCTGGGGACCCAGGTGACCGGTCAAAATGATCAGACCGTGAAAAACGGGGACAACGTGACCCTGACCCTGGATACTCAGTTGCAAAATACCCTGGAAAATAAGATGGACGCCCTCTACAACACCACCCATGCGAAGTCGGCCTTTGGGGTGTTGATGGATTCTAAGACTGGGCGGATTTTGGCGGCTTCCCAGCGCCCTAACTTTGACCCTAATACCCAGGAAGGGCTGAAGGATACTTGGCAAAATATGCTAAACCAGGCCTCCTTTGAACCTGGGTCAACGATGAAAACCTTTACCTTAGCCGCAGCTATTCAGGAGGGCAAGTGGCACCCCAACGATACTTACCAGTCCGGAACCTTAAACATTGACGGTCAAAAGGTTGTAGATGCCTTCGGTCAAAACGAAGGGGTTTTGACTTACCGTGAAGCCTACTGGCGGTCATCAAACGTTGGTTTTGCCCACCTTGAGCAGATGTTAGGCGCTAAAACTTGGCGCAATTATATTGAACGCTTCCGCTTCCTGCGCTCGACAGATTCAGACCTGCCCCAGGAGGATCCAGGTTCAATTTCCTTCCAGCACCCGATTGACCAGGCCAACACTGCCTATGGTCAGGCCATCAACGTAACGCCCATCCAGCTCTTGCAGGCTTATTCCGCCATTGCCAATAATGGTCGGGAAATTAAGCCCTACCTGGTGGATAAGATTACTGATAGTAAGACCGGTAAGGTCACTTATCGAGGCGAAACCACGACGGTGGCCCACCCAATCACGGCCAAGACGGCCGAAGAGGTTCGCAGTTACATGACCGATGTCGTTAACGAGGATACTGGTACGGCCAAGCAGTATGACCTTCGTGATGCTGGTTATCAGATTGCGGCTAAGACTGGTACGGCCCAAATTTCAGAAAATGGTCGTTACCTGGATGGTTTGACCAACGATATTCACTCAGTGATGACGATTGTCCCCGAGAAAAATCCACGCTATATCATGTACGTGGCCGTTCGTCAGCCCCAGGTTTTCCCGGATGCTAACATCCAAATTACCCTGAACAAGGTTTTCCGCCCGGTCATGCTCCAGGCTTTGAATGACAGTGATAGTGCGGTAAAATCAAAGACGAATCAGGTCAAATTACCCGACATTACCGGCCTATCTTTGGACAGCGCTAATCAGCAGTTAACCAAGGCTGGTTTCCGGGTGGCTAACATTGGCTCTAGCGGCAAAGTTGTAGCCCAATCAGTTGGGGCCGGTAAGTACGCCCTTAAAGACCAGCTCATCATTGTGACGGCCAAGGGAAGCTCTCACATGCCAGATATGACTGGTTGGAGTATGTCAGAAGTTGAAGCCTACGCCAGTCAGGCCGGCTTTAACGTGCAAAGTAGTGGCAATGGTTACGTGGCCAGTCAGCGAATTGGACCAGATCAATTGATTTCGGATTCCACCAACCAGGTGGTCCGTCTAAAGGAGAGAGGATAGGAATTCATGGAGTTGCATTGGTGGGCGTTCGTCCTGGCGTTTTTGATTACAGCGGTTTTGATGCCGGCTTTAATCCGGTTTTTAAAACAGTCTAAGGAACAGGCTGTCATCCGTAAGTTAGGTCCTGACCATCAGGCCAAGGCCGGCACCCCCAGCATGGGTGGGGCGCTCTTTGTCGCCGCTACCGTCTTGACCGTCCTAGTTTTGCCTAGCACCTATGCCAGCGAGGCCAGTTTTACCTGGACCTTGATTCTGGTGGTGGCCGTGGGGGCCTTTGCCCTGATTGGCGGGATTGATGATGGCCTGAAATTAGTCCGGCACAGCGATGAGGGTTTCCATTTCAAGCCTAAGTTGGCGGCTCAGACTATTAGTGCTTTGGCAGTTTTGATTTTGATGTGGGTCTTAAAAGTGCCCTTTGTCATCACCTTACCAGTGGTTGGTCCAGTTTATCTGGGGCCCTTCTACTTCTTCTTTCTCTGGTTCTGGTTGGTCGGCTGGTCAAATGCCACCAACCTAACCGATGGTCTGGATGGTCTTTTGGCCGGTTGTAGTGTGATTGTATACGGCGTCTATACTTGGATTGCCTGGCAGGCCAACAATCCCAGCATTGTGACCTTTAACCTGGCCCTGATTGGGGCCTTGATTGCCTTTCTGTTTTACAACCATCCCAAGGCCAAGATTTTCATGGGTGATACCGGGTCATTAGCGCTGGGGGCTGGTCTAGCCATTGAATCAATCCTTCTCCATGCCGCCCTTTCCCTGGTTTGGTTTGGCCTAATCTTTGTGATTGAGACTTTGTCGGTCATCATTCAAACCATCAGTTATCACTTCTTTAAAAAGCGGGTCTTCCCCATGGCACCAATCCACCACTCCTTTGAACAGTTTGGCTGGCGTGAATGGCAGATTGACTTTCTCTTCTGGGGAATCACTTTGGTCTTAGCCCTGGTGGGCGTGTATTTCCTGGTCTAACTAGAATTCAAATTTTATAAATGTGTAAATAAGGGGGCCGCATGGCGGGCTTGAACTTCAACAATAAACGGGTATTAGTACTGGGCTGGGCCCGGTCAGGTAAGGCGGCGACTGAGCGCTTAGTTCAACTGGGCGCCAAGGTGACCGTGGCCAACCAAAAACCAATTCCAGCTGACGATAGTGTTAAAAAATTAGTCGCAAAGGGGGTTGTTTTTGCCTCCAATGATCAGGTGGAACAGTTCCGCGATGACTTTGACTACCTGGTTAAGAATCCAGGCATTCCCTATGACCATCCGATTGTCGCCGCTGCTACGGCGGCTGGTATCCCGGTGCTCACCGAAGTAGCCGTCGCCCTGTCAACCTTCACCGGCCGCCTGATTGCAGTGACCGGTTCCAACGGTAAGACCACCACGACGACTTTGATTAGCCAAATGCTATCAACCGCTGGGATTGACGTGACCACGGCCGGTAACATCGGTACTCCGGTCTGTGAAGTGGTCGCTGATTTAGGATCTAAAGACACTTTGTTGCTGGAGCTCTCTAGCTTCCAACTTCTGGGTATTCCGGAACTGGCCCCTGATATTGCCGTGATTACCAACATCTTTGCCAACCACTTGGATTATCACAAAACGCGGGAGAACTATGTGGCCGCTAAGTTTCGGGTTACTAAGGACCAGCGTCCTAACCAGTACCTGGTCTTGAATGCGGCCGGTAAGGATTCCCCTGATTTTGCCGAAAAAACCCAGGCCCAAGTGGTGGAGTTCTCGCGGACCCAACCGAGTTACTTTGCCGATTGTAAGGATGGACAGCTGGTCGTTGACCAGGAACCAGTGATGGCCTTAAAGGATATTAAACTGGTCGGTCCCCATAACTTGGAAAACATTTTAGCCGCCGTGGCTGCTGCCAAGCTGGCCGGTGCTAGTTTAGCGGCCATGGCTCAGGTGCTAAAGACCTTTGGCGGGGTTAAGCACCGCTTAGAGTACCTCTTCACCGACCACGGCGTGGCCTTTTACAACGACTCTAAAGCCACTGATATTGAGGCGACCCAGACGGCCTTGGATAGTTTTGACCAGCCTACGATTTGGTTAGCGGGTGGTCTTGACCGTGGGGATGATTTAAACCGTCTCCTGCCAAACATGAAGCACGTTAAGGGTGTGATTGCCTTTGGACAGACCCAGCAAAAAGTCGTTGCTTTAGCCCGGGAAGCCCACCTGCCAGTAATCGCGGTTCGTGACGTCCGGCAGGCAGCCCCAATAGCCGTGAAAATCGCCGAACCCGGTGACGTAGTCTTGTTGTCACCGGCAGCAGCTAGTTGGGACCAGTACGATAACTTTGAAGTGCGGGGTCAAATATACACGGAGGCCTTGTCTGAGGTCCTGAACCGTGAGCAGTAAGAAGGAAAAGTTTATGCGTGTGATTTTATCCGGTGGCGGAACCGGGGGACATATTTATCCAGCCTTGGCCCTAGCAGATGTGATCAAGGGTCACCAACCCGATGCCCAGTTTTTATATGTCGGTTCCCTTAGAGGGGTCGAGTCTAACATCGTGCCGCCAACCGGGATGCCCTTTGATCAGCTGGCCCTCCAAGGTTTTAAGCGCTCGCTTTCCCTGGATAATTTTAAGACGGTTTGGCTGTTTTTAAAGGCGGTCCACCAGGCTAAAAAAATTATTAAAGCCTTCAAACCTGACGTGGTGATTGGTACCGGGGGGTACGTGAGCGGGGCCGTGGTTTATGCTGCTCAAAGCCTTCACATTCCCACGGTCATCCATGAACAAAATTCAGTGGCCGGTGTTACCAACCGCTTTTTGGCCCGCAAGGCCACTAAGATTGGAATTGCCTTTCCCGAAGCCCGTGACCAGTTCCCAGCTGGTAAGACCCAGCTAGTCGGTAACCCACGGGCCCAGCAAGTAGCGGGACTACATAGCGATTTTTCCTGGCAGACCTATGGTCTGAGCGACCAGGTGCCAACGCTTCTGATTTTTGGCGGTTCGCAGGGGGCGCCGGCCATCAATGCCGCGGTCCTAGCAGCCTTGCCAGAATTTAACCAGCGCGATTACCAGCTGGTCGTGGTCACTGGACCAAAGCGCTTTGATCATTTTCAGGAACAGTTGGCTGAAAACGGCATTCAACCGGCGGCCAACGTCAAGATTTTGCCCTATATCAATGACATGCCTGCGGTCTTGGCTAAGACCAGTGCCATTGTGGCCCGGGCCGGTGCAACCTCAATTGCTGAGATTACCACCCTGGGGATTCCATCAATCTTAGTGCCCAGTCCCTATGTGACTGGGGATCACCAGCGTAAAAATGCCCGCAGCCTAGTTGAGGTCGGAGCGGCCTTAATGATTTTGGAACCTGACTTTTCTGGTCCAGCCCTGTTAGCAGCAGCTGATAAGATCATGCAAGATCCCAAGTTGCGGGCTGAGATGGCGGCTAAGGCCGAAGCGATTAGCCAGCCTGATGCCGGTGACCAGCTCTATAAGTTGGTACTAGACGCCATTGCGGAGTAAAGTAGTGAAAAATTTTTTCCAAAGACGACCCGTACAATTGGATTACCATCTTCACCCCATCCGGCAAGCCAGCCTGATTTTTGTGCTTTGCATTGGGGTTCTTTTGGTTTGGGTACGTCCTTGGGAAAAAATCACGAAGGTCAGCGTTAACGCGGTTAATATCACCACAGCCGATGCCAAGGATGAGATGGGCATTGACCATAACCTCTACCGCTGGCAGGTGGTGGGGCAAGAATACTTTTTAGCCCAACGGCTGTCCCAGTCAAACCGGCGGATTCAGCAGGTCCAGGTTCAGGTTAAGGGTGATGTCCTAGCGATTAATGTCATTGAAAAAATTAACACTGGCTTTGTTAAGCGGAGTGGCCACTGGGTCGAGTTAGATCGGAACGGTAACCCCAAAAACGTGAGTGGACCGGATGGCACCGCCCCCATTTACAGTGGTTTTAAAACGGTTAACCAGGAGAAGGACACTGCTCTAGGGGTTGCTCAGCTGGATTACGTGGTCCGGCATGACATCAGTCAGATTATCATGTCACCCGTCAGTAATAATTCTGAACGGCTAATTCTGGTGATGGACGATGGCAACACAGTCTATGCCAGCCAGTCGACCTTCATGGACAAACTACCTTACTATCCTAGTATTGTGGCTCAGATGAAGGATAAGGGGATTGTCGATTTGCAGTACGGTTCTTATTCCTATCCGTACGGTTCGAGCGATTCTGAACAGCACAGTGCTAGCGATTCCAGTGCGCAGAGTGCAAGTAGCCAATCGCAGTCAAGCCAGTCTAGCTCTAGCAGCCAGTCACAGTCGAGCCAGTCCCGCAATAGCTAATAAAAATCCTAACAAACGTATATTCTGCGGGGCCTTTATGGTAATATTACGGTTAGGTAAAATTTTTAAAAATTACTAAAGGGGAAGCACCATATGAACCCATCGGACGTGATTGTCGGCTTAGACATTGGCACGACCTTGATTAAAGTCATCGTTTCCCAAGTCGATGGAAAACAATTTAACGTAATTGCGACTGGCAGTGCCCCTTCTCAGGGTATCTACCAGGGAGTTGTCGGTGATATTACGGCGACGGCCAAGGCCATTAAGGCAGCGGTTGATGAGGCTGCCAGCAAGGCCAACATTAGCATTGACCAGGCCGTCGTTGGGGTACCAGCCAACCAACTTAGTATCGTTAACGTTGATGGCTTGGTCTCGATTGCCAACCAGAATAAGCGGATTACTTACGACGATGTGGCCAACGTGATTCATCAGTCGCTGGAAAATAATATTCCAACCGACCGAGAGGTCATTGAGTTAGTCCCCGACGAGTTTATCGTTGATGGCTTTGATGGCATTACCGACCCCAGCGATATGATTGGCGTGCGGCTGGAAATGCGGGGGATGGCCTACTTAGGGCCGGCCAAACTCTTAGATAACTTGAAGATGGCCGTCGAAAAGGCTGGTCTACGGGTTAGTGAGTTTGTCCTGACCCCCTTGGCGATGGGTAAGACCATCTTAGACGATGGTGAGCAGGATTTTGGTTCGGTCTTGATTGATTTGGCCGGTGGCCAGAGTACCGCGGCCATCATCCACGACCACAAGTTGAAGTTTACCTTTGTCGACCCCGAGGGGGGCGACAACGTCACTAAGGACATTTCCACGGTTCTTGGCGTTTCCTATCAGGACGCTGAAAGCATTAAGCGTGACCACGGTTACGCCTTGCCTGAGCTAGCACCTGAAGGGGAAAACTTTGCGGTAAAAGTAGTTGGCGACAGCGAGATCCAGACCGTCAGCGAGGCCTACCTAGCCGAGATTATCAATGCTCGCTTAGAGCAGATTTATGAACGGCTTGGCGAACGTTTGTCTATGGTCGGCGCCATGGAATTGCCCGGTGGCTTTATCATCACTGGTGGTAATTCAGCCCTGCCCGGTTCCTTGGAACTGGCCCAGGAAATGCTTGGTAGTAACGCGCGTTTAGCGGTTCCTAACCAAATTGGCGTCCGTCATCCCGGCTTTACCCGAGCTTTCGCCTTTACCCTTTACCAAGCCCAACAAAGTGAACTTCAGCGGGTAGTAAAAGGGGTCATCATGAACGCCCTGGTTTCGGGCAATGCCCATGTGGCACATTCAGCCCAGGCAGACGAAGCAGCTAACCAGGATGATATGGTTTGGTCAGCTGACGATGACGAGTTTATCGAAGACCAACCCAAGCAGGGCTTCTTCCACCGGATGGGACAGAAGCTAAGCGGTCTGTTTACCGACAAAGACGACTAAAACATTTAAGGAGTGAATTCATGAGTTTCTCAGATCAGGCCCAAGGCAGTGCGGGCGCAGTGATTAAGGTCATCGGTGTAGGTGGCGGCGGTTCTAACGCTGTTAACCACATGATTGATGAAGGTATTAGCGGTGTTGAATTCATCGTCGCCAACACAGATGTCCAAGCCCTAGAAAAATCTAAGGCCGACGTAAAGGTCCAAATCGGTCCCAAGTTGACTGGTGGACTGGGTGCTGGTTCTAACCCAGAACGGGGTGCTAAGGCCGCTGAGGAATCTTCAGAAGAGATTGCCCAGGCCTTACAAGGCGCTGACATGGTGGTTATCACTGCTGGAATGGGTGGTGGAACTGGAAATGGTGCTGCCCCGGTAGTTGCCCAGATTGCTAAAGATCAGGGTGCCTTGACGGTCGCCGTCGTTACCCGTCCCTTTAGTTGGGAAGGTCCTAAGCGGAGCCGCTATGCGGTTGAAGGTTTAGAGGCTCTCTCTGAGTCCGTTGATTCATTGATTGTTATCACCAACGAACGACTAAAGGACCGGATTGATCTTAAGACACCATTGTCAGAAGCCTTTAAGATTGTTGATGACGTGGTGGCCCAAGGTGTCCGTGGTATTTCAGAACTGATTACCAACCCTGGCTTCATTAACCTGGACTTTGCCGATGTTAAGACGGTCATGAAGAATGCCGGACCAGCCCTGATGGGTGTAGGGATGGCCAACGGTGAGTCACGAGCAACCGATGCCACCAAGGCCGCCATTTCTTCTCCTTTGCTTGAAGTTGATATGGCCGGTGCCGAAGATGTCTTGTTGAATATTACTGGTGGCCCAGACATGTCCTTGTTTGAAGCTCAGTCAGCCGCTGACGTCATTAACCAGGAAGCTGGCCGGGACGTCAACGTTATCTTTGGTACTTCAATCGATGAAAACCTGGGCGATTCAATCCGGATTACCGTGATTGCGACCGGTTTACAGGCTACTTCTGGCCTGGGTGGTGCTAAAGACCGTAACCAGAAGGCTGAAAGCGTCTTTAACCAGAGTCAGGCTAATCAGACGCCTGATAGCCAGCGCAGCCTTTTTAACCGTCTCGATAATCAGGCGGCTAACAGCCAGTCTGAGACCAACCAGACTGATCCTAATCGCCATGATCCTTTTGCTGACTGGGATATTGCCGGTAACAGCCAAAGTGATGATGGTCGCTTCCAGGGTGTTCAAAAGCAAGAATTTAACACGGTCGAATCTAACTCAGAAAACGTCAACTTGGACCTTTCATCTGATGATGACAACGACCAGCCCCCATTCTTTAAGAAGCGGTAAGGAGAAATTATGGCATTTGAATCAATTAAACGTTTGTTTAGTAGTGATGATGACTACTATGATGAAGAATACGAGGCTGAAACTAGCCAACCCGTGCAAAACCAGCCAGTTGCTGGTCCAGCTACGAACAAGCCTAGCCGCAGCCACGCCGCTTCTAAGATTACTAGTCGTGACCTAGCCAATATCAGCAGCAAAATTGCCCTTTTTGAGCCCAAGGTTTACTCCGACTCCCGGGCGATTGCTTCCCAGGTCTTGGGTGGCGAGGCTGTCATTGTTAACTTCACCCAGATTGATGAAGGTCAGGCCAAGCGCATCTTGGATTTCCTCGGTGGTGCGGTCTATGCCGTTGATGGTGACATCGAACGGATTGGTCAGTCAATCTTTTTGGTGACCCCCAATACTTTTGAAATTTCAGGTTCCCTCAGTGACAACTTGGAACCTAACGTTCGCTACTAAAGGAAGATAGCCGTGTTATCCGGAATTTTAACCATTTTAAGTTATTTCCTCGAGTTTTACGGTTTTGCCATTATCATTTATTCTTTGATGTCCTGGCTACCAGGAGCGCCTGAATCTTGGTTGGGGCGGGAACTAGCCAAACTGGTAGTGCCCTACCTGCGGCTTTTCCGCTTTATCCCTAATATCGGGCCCTTGGACTTTTCGCCAATTGTCGCCCTGATGGTTCTGTGGTTTGCACAAAGCCTGTTGTCCAACCTGATTGGGTAAGCTATGAGCACAGTTTCCGCTAATGTGGGCCAGCATTTTGCTCCCGAAGAACAACAATTCTTACAGCAGGCTGGGGATTGGATTAGCCAGGCCCAGCAGGAGTATCGCCAGGTTTTAACCGGTTTTCTAAATCCACGTCAGCAGTTTATCCTGCAAAGCCTGGTCAACCGGGCCGCTGATTTGAAGCTCTTCTTTGATGGGGGGACTTGTGGGGCAGAAGCCCGGCGGGCCATTGTCGCTCCGGATTACTTTGAACCCCAGCGGTCAGATTTTGACCTCGCGCTGTTAGAGGTGGACTATCCGCAGAAGTTTACGGAACTCCACCATGCTGACATCCTCGGGGCCGTCTTAAACCTAGGCATTGAGCGGGAGATGGTTGGCGATATTTTAACCGATGACGGTGGTCGGGATTGGCAGCTGGTCTTAGACCGGCGCCTAGCTGATTTTGTAGCCACCAACCTGGTCAAAATCAAGCACAATAAAGTTAAACTAGAGCCACTCGACCTATCCCAGATTTTTTTAAAGCTAGACGAAGGGGAACAGGAGCTGCTTCTACTAAGTTCCCTGCGTTTGGATCAGGTCGTGGCCGCGGCCTTCCACCTGCAACGTAGTCGGGTGCAGGAGATGATTGGCCAGGGCCTAGTTCGAGTTAATTGGGTGCCAGTTCAGAAGAATAATCGCCTAATTTCCTTGGCCGATACGGTCTCGGTCCGCCATTTTGGCCGAATTCAGCTAAAAGCATTGGCAGGCCATACCAAAAAGGATAAAATAAAAGCAACCGTGAATATTATTAAACGTTAAGATACTCATACCGAGAGAGGAAGATTGTATATGGCATTAACACCAGATGAGATTTTAAATCATGAGTTTCCCCGTAAGGGCGCTAAGGCCTATGTCGCTAAGGATGTTGATATTTTCTTAGACAGCGTTAATAACGACTACCGCAACCTGATTGCTAAATACGACCAAGTATCAACTCAAAACAGCCAGTTGCAGGCTCGGATTAACCAATTGGAAGGTCAGCGTGATGAGGTTAACCAGTCAATCATCGTGGCCCAGGATGCTGCTAACCGTTTGCGGACTGAGACTGATGCCGAAGTTAAGTGGCAGTTGACCCATGCCCAAGAAGCCGCCACTAAGATTATCAGTGACGCGCGCACTAAGGCTGACATGGAGTCAGAGCGCTTGGCTCATGAGAACACTGATTTGGTTAACGAGCAAAATCATCTGCGTAGCCAGGTCGCCGACTTCCGTGCCACTTTCTTGGCCATCATCGAGCAGCAAAAGCAGCTCTTGGAAAGTCAGCAGTTGGATGCTGCCGTATCACTTTTGCCAACTGATACGCTCTCAAAGAAGGTGCTTAACCACGACAGCAACCCAGTTCCTGCTTCGCAGTCTGAAACCCCAGCACCTAAGTCTGAATCTGAGGCGACGACTGCTGAAGCTAGTCAGCCGGCTGAAAGTCACAGCGAGGCACCAGCCGACAGTGAAGCTCAAGAAGCAGCCGTTCCAACCGAGCCGGCTGAGCCAGCCGCGACTGACCAGCAGCCTGCTGACCCAACTGTGGTTGTCTTCCCTGAAAACGAAAAATAAGAACGATGGTGATCCAGAAGGATCCAACCGGTACCCGCAGCGAGCCATGTTGATGTGAGATGGTGGTCCCCCGGCTAGGTCTGATCAGTCACTGAATCTCGAAGCTGAACGGTAACCCTAGTAAGCTAAGACGGCGCAGGCCGTTACCACTTAGAGGGTTTCACGCATTTTTAGTGAAACTAAAAATGGGTGGTACCACGTCTAAAAACGTCCTATGCAATTGCATAGGACGTTTTTTTAACCCAATATTTAAAGAGAGTGAGGAAGAAAGATGAAGTATAAAGACACCTTGAACCTAGGTAAAACTGGTTTTCCAATGCGCGGCTCACTGCCAAAAACTGAGCCTGAACGTGAAAAGCAGTGGGACCAGGCCCATCTCTACCAGCGGCGCTTGGAGCAAAACGAAACCAAGTCCCACTTTAACCTGCACGATGGTCCTCCCTATGCCAATGGAAACATCCACCTGGGCCACGCCCTAAATAAGATTTCTAAGGATATCATCGTTCGTTACAAGAACATGTCTGGCTTTTATGCGCCCTACGTGCCTGGCTGGGATACCCACGGCCTGCCCATCGAGCAGCAGTTGACTAAGGCCGGTTATGACCGGAAGTCGATGCCTAAGGCTGCCTGGCGTGACTTGGCGCGGGATTATGCCTTAGAGCAAGTCGATAAGCAGCGTCACGACTTCAAGCGGCTGGGTGTTCTGGGTGACTGGGACAATCCTTACCTGACCTTGCAGCCTGAATACGAAGCTGCCCAGGTGCGGGTCTTTGGTGAAATGGCTGCCAAGGGTTATATCTTCAAGGGTGCTAAGCCAGTTTATTGGTCTTGGTCATCAGAATCAGCCCTGGCTGAAGCCGAAATCGAGTACCACGACATTGACTCAACCTCACTCTTTTATGCTAATAAGGTTAAGGACGGCAAGGGCAAGCTGGATGGCGATACCTACTTTGTGGTTTGGACGACCACACCCTTTACGGTGACGGCATCTCGTGGAATCACGGTTGGTCCTGACTTTGACTACGTCGTCGTTAAGCCAGCCGGCTCAGATCGGAAGTACGTGGTTGCTGAAAAGCTGCTGGAAGAAGTAGCGCCTAAGTTTGGCTGGACCGATTGGGAAGTTGTTGACCGCTTTAAGGGCCGTGATTTGGACAAGATGACCGCCTACCATCCTTGGGACCCTGACCAGGAAGAAGTTGTGATGAATGCCGACCACGTTACCCTGGATTCTGGAACTGGTTTGGTCCACACCGCTCCTGGCTTTGGTGAAGACGATTACAACGTCGGGGTTGCCTATGGCTTGCCGGTTGACGTGACCGTTGATGAAAAGGGGATGATGACCCCTGAAGCTGGCCCCGATTTCGAAGGCCGCTTTTACGACGACGTGACGGGGACGGTCATTAATAAGCTAAACGATGCCGGTCTTTTCCTGGCCAAGGAAAAGATTACCCACTCCTACCCATTTGACTGGCGGACCAAGAAGCCCATCATTTGGCGGGCGGTACCGCAGTGGTTTGCTTCGATTGATCCATTCCGGCAGACCATTTTGGACCAGATTGATGAAGTTAACTTCTCACCTTCTTGGGGTAAAAGGCGTCTCTATAACATGATTCGCGACCGCGGTGACTGGGTCATCTCCCGTCAACGAGTTTGGGGTGTGCCACTGCCAATCTTTTATGCCGAAGACGGCACGGCCATTTTGGACCGGGACGTCATCAACCATGTGGCTGATCTCTTTGCTGAACACGGTTCAAATTACTGGTTTGAACATGAAGCTAATGAACTGCTGCCAGACGGTTATACGAACCCACACTCACCAAATGGCAAGTTCACCAAGGAAGAAGACATCATGGATGTCTGGTTTGATTCTGGTTCATCCTGGAACGGGGTCCTGCGTCAGCGGCCTAACCTGAACTACCCAGCTGACTTGTACCTGGAAGGTTCTGATCAGTACCGTGGTTGGTTCAACTCCTCGCTGATTACTTCAGTGGCGGTTACTGGCCAGGCACCATACAAGAACTTGCTGTCGCAAGGCTTTACCTTGGATGGGCAGGGAAACAAGATGTCAAAGTCTCTGGGTAACACCATTTCACCTTTGGAAGTGGCCGACCAAATGGGAATTGAAATCCTACGCCTGTGGACCATTTCGGTCGACACGAGCCAGGATATGCCGGTTTCTAAGGAAATTCTCAAGCAGGTTTCAGAAAGCTACCGTAAGATTCGAAATACCTTGCGCTTCTTGCTGGCCAATACCAGTGACTTTAACTATGCCACTGACAAGGTGGACTTTGCCGACCGCAAGGCCCACGACCAGTATGCCAGTGTCCTCTTAAACGACCTGGTTAAACGCCTGCGTAGTGACTACGAGGACTACCAACTTAATGATATCTTTAAGCAGGTCATTAACTTTGTAAACGTTGATCTGTCAGCCTTCTACTTGGACATCGCCAAGGATGTGGTCTACGTTGAAGCACCTGACAGTCCCGAGCGGCGTTCGATGCAGACGGTCTTCTATGAGATTTTGCTGGCCATGACTAAGCTCCTCTTGCCAGTTTTGCCACACACGGCTGAGGAAGTTTGGGAGTACCTGCCAAACGAAAAGGATGACTTTGCCTACTTGTCTGATATGCCCGCCGTTCAAGACTACGGTGATACCGAGTCCTTGAAGGAAAAGTGGCAGGAGTTTATGTCGATTCGTTCCGCGGTCAATAAGGCCCTCGAAGAGGCCCGTTCGGCTGGCCTAATCGGTAAGAACTCCCAGGCGGCCGTTTCGCTCTACCTGACGCCGGAACAAGAGCAGTTAATTGCTAACTTAGGTTTGGATGTCCGCCTACTGTTGATGGTTTCACAGCTGACTATCTTGGACCGGACCCAGGCCGACGGCGTGCCTGAATTTGATGGCATCCCAGTGACGGTTGAACATGCCCGCGGGGAAGTTTCACCGCGTGACCGGCGTTTCCACGAAGACTTGGGTGCTGACCCAGCCTTCCCAGAACTGTCAAAGCATGAAGCTGAAATTGTGCGGCAATACTACCCACAAGCAGTCGAAGAAGGACTGGAATCCTAATGATAAAAGGTATGTCAAGGTGTTTTACTTGACATACCTTTTTATTTATGTGATAATAAAACCTGTTAAAAATGACGAAAATGCAAAGGAGAAATACACATGGCTGTTAAGATTCGTTTGAAGCGCATGGGTGCTAAGAAGCGTCCATTCTACCGTGTGATTGTGGCTGATTCACGTTCACCACGTGATGGCCGTTTCATCGAAACGGTGGGTACTTACAACCCAATTACTGTGCCAGCTGAAGTTAAGTTGGACGAAGAAAAGATTTTGTCTTGGTTGGCTAATGGCGCCCAGCCTTCAGATACTGCCCGCAACTTGCTGCGTCAGGCTGGTATCATGGCTAAGTTCGCGGCCCACAAGGACCAGGGAACGAGTGCTAAGCCTGCTGCCGCTAAGGCTAGCGCTGGTGATAAGCCAACGACTAAGAACACGGTGGCCGAGATTAAGGCTTACTTGGATGCCCAGGGCACTAAGTATCCTTCATCAGCTAAGAAGGCTGATCTCTTGGATCTCGTTTAATCCATTCAAACTACTGAACAACGGTCAGTAGTTTTTTTGTGGGGTCAAAGGCCGGGGACCCTCTGGTATAATGAAGCTATGGAAACAGAAAACTATTTTAACCTGGGTAAGATTGTTAACACCCACGGAATCAAAGGCGAGGTCAAGGTCCAGGCCGACACAGACTTTGCCGCCGAGCGGTTTCAACCCGGACAAGTGCTCTGGGTGAAGCAGGGCGGGAACTACCAGCCCCTGACGGTTAAGACCAGCCGTCCCCACAAGGGCATGTGGCTACTCAGTTTTGAAGGCTACCCCGACATTAACGCCGTGGAAGCCTTGAAAGGGGATCAACTCTACGTTGACGGTGACAGCCGCTCGGAACTCGATGACGGTGAGTACTACTATAACGAAATTATTGACTGTCAGGTTTATGATCAGGATGGCCAGTTGATTGGCACGGTTAAGGAAATTATGCCTACCGGCGCCAATGATGTCTGGGTGGTTGACCGCCCTGGTCAAAAGGATGCCCTGATTCCGGTGATTGACCAAGTGGTTAAGATGGTTGATCCGGACCGGCACCGGATTGAAATTGAGCCCATGGAGGGGCTGTTTGATTAATGCGTATTGATGTTTTGAGTCTTTTTCCGGAAATGTTTACCCCGATGCGCCAGTCGATTGTGGGCAAGGCGATTGAGCGGGACCACCTTGATTTTTCAGTGACTGATTTCCGGGATTACACTACCAATAAGCACAATAACGTTGATGACTACCCCTTTGGCGGTGGGGCGGGGATGTTATTGACGCCCCAGCCGATCTTTGACGCCATGGACCACATTGAAAAAACGGCCGGTGACCGGGGCCATGTAATCTTGCTGGACCCAGCTGGGGAAACCTTTAACCACCAGATGGCCCAGGACTTGGCCCACTATGACCACCTGACCTTTATTACCGGGCACTACGAGGGCTATGATGAGCGGATTCGGACCCTGGTGGACCAGGAAATTTCAATCGGGGACTTTGTTCTGACCGGGGGAGAGTTGGGGGCCATGGTGGTGATTGACGCCACGGTCCGCTTCTTGCCCCAGGTTCTAGGCAACCAGGAAAGTGCTGACACGGATTCCTTTGAAAATGGTCTCCTGGAGTACCCTCAGTACACCCGGCCGGCTGATTTTCGGGGTCTGACCGTGCCGCCGGTCTTACTCAGCGGTAACCATGCCAAGATTGCTGAGTGGCGCCTAAAAGAGTCCCTGAGGCGGACCTACTTACGCCGCCCGGACCTGCTGATTAACCGGCAACTCAGCCCGCAGGAACGTGACCTACTCGACGACATTAAGTCTGAAATCAAACCTGGGTAGCAAGGCCTTGCTACCTTTTTTGTGGGGCCACTATGGTAAAATATGTTAGTTAAAAGCAGTAAAGTGATTGAGGTTGTTCCCCATGCAACTAGAGTTTTTAGGCACCGGATCCGGTCAGCCTTCTAAATTTCGTAATGTAGCCAGCATCGCCTTGAAATTGCTGGACGAGCGTAATGCCGTCTGGCTTTTTGACGTGGGGGAGGCGACCCAGCATCAAATTTTGAGGACCACCATTCGCCCCCGAAAAATTGAAAAGATTTTTATTTCCCACTTACACGGGGACCACATTTTTGGACTGCCGGGCCTATTGAGTTCCCGTTCCTTTCAGGGGGCCGATAAGACCGAACCGTTGACCATCTACGGGCCTAAGGGTCTGAAGCACTTTGTCCAGGCAGCGCTGAGGGTTTCTGAAACCCACCTTTCTTATCCGGTGAAGTACGTTGACATTCAAGAGGGCGTGATTTTTGAAGATGCGACCTTCCGGGTTGTTGCCGCTCCGATGAAGCACCGGATTGAAACCTGGGGTTTTCGGGTCGAAGAAAAGGACCATCCCGGCGAGCTCCTGGTAGACAAACTACAGGCCGACCAAATTCCCGCTGGACCGGTTTATGGTCAGCTCAAGGCTGGTAAAACCGTGACCTTAGCCGATGGCCGGCAGGTTAATGGTCAGGACTATATTGGGCCCGCTCAAAAAGGCCGGATTGTGACCATCATTTATGACACCCGGCCCAACCAGCACATCGTTGACTTGGCCCGTCACGCTGATGTCTTAGTGCATGAGAGTACCTATGGGATTAGTGACGAAGAGTTTAAGATGGCTCGGGCCCACGGGCATTCCACCAGCGCGGACGCGGCCCGGGTAGCCCGCGAAGCCCGGGTGGGTAAGCTAATTTTGACCCACCTGTCGGCCCGTTATGTCGGGGTTTTGTTGAAAAAGTTAATTCAAGATGTGCGCCGCATCTTCCCGAATACCTACGTGGCCCGGGATTTTGACGTGGTCGACATCCCATTTAAGAAGGATTTGCATGAGTCATAGGAAGTGGCAGGTGATGGACCAACCCGATCCAGCCGCCCGCCAAGCATTAGTTGACAATTTAAACATCAGCCCCCTGTTGGCCGGTATTCTGGTGCAAAAGGGTTATGACACGGTGGAAAAGGCCCAGTCCTTTTTGAACCCTAGTATTGCTGACCTGCATGCCCCCATGGATCTTCACCAGATGGATGTCGCTATTGAACGTCTGCAAGCAGCGGTTTTTGGTGGCGAAAAAATCCTGGTTTACGGCGATTATGACCTAGATGGGGTCACTAGCACGGCCATCATGGTGGAGGCCCTGACTCTGTTAGGGGCGGAGGTACAGTCCTATATTCCCAACCGGTTTGAAGATGGTTATGGCCCTAGTTTAGCCAAATACCAGGCCTTGGTTGAAGCGGGGATTGACCTGATTGTGACCATTGATAATGGGGTTTCCGGTTATGAAGCCGTTGAGTACGCCCAAGATCACGGAGTTGACGTGATTATTACCGACCATCACAGCCTGCCTGACCAGCTACCGCCGGCCTTTGCCATCGTCCACCCCCGCCACCCAGACAGCCAGTACCCAGCCGGTTCTGACCTTTCGGGGGCTGGGGTGGCCTTCAAGGTAGCCCAGGCCTTGCTCAGTGATGGCCAGCCGGTCGAAAGCCGGGCTGACCTGCCCACTGAACTTCTAGATCTGGTTGCCTTAGGCGAGTTAGCCGACATGGTCGCCGTCACCGATGAGAACCGAGCCCTGATTACCTGGGGCTTAGAGCAGCTGACTCAAGTACCGCGACCAGGTATTAAGGCCCTCTTAAAGAACGCCAAGCAGGGTAAGGATGAGCCGGTCTTATCAGAAACAGTGGCCTTTAAAATCGCGCCACGGATGAATGCCGTTGGCCGGCTTGGTCAGGCGGACCTAGCCCTAGATTTGCTCTTAGCCCAGACCAGTGATGAGGCCCAGGTCCTAGCGGACAAAATTGAAGGGTTAAACAGTGAGCGGCAGGCGATTGTCGAGGAAGTCTTTGCGGCAGCTAAGCAACAGGCGTTAGCTGCTGAGCAGGCTGACCAGCAGGTCTTAATCATTGCTGGCGAGGACTGGCACCAGGGAATTCTTGGTATTGTGGCCAGTCGCCTGGTTGACTTAGTTAAGCGGCCGGTGGTCGTTTTGAGTCAGCATGACGGCGCTTACAAGGGATCCGGTCGATCCTTTGGCGACTTTGACCTCCACCAGTTCATGGCCCAGTACCAGGATTTGTACGAGAATTTTGGTGGTCACCAGGGAGCTCTCGGTCTGACCATCAGTCCAGCCAACCTGGCCACCCTGAAAGAGGGGGTCAGCCAGGATAGTCAGGCACTCGACTTTCAGTTACCGGCCCAGCAGGTGAACGCTATCTTGGCACCGGGCCACCTGCAGGAGTCGATTTATGCTGATTTGATGCGCCTGGAACCCTTTGGCACTGGTAACCAGCGGCCGGTCTTTGGCTTTGAAAATCCTAAGATTTTAGGCGTGCTGCCCCTGGGTAGTACCCACCAACACCTGAAGTTAAAAATCGGGGATGGCCAGCAGGTGGTTGAGGCAGTGGGCTTTAACCACCCCGAATGGTTGACAATTGCTGGGCATCACCAGCCCCTGGATTTAACCGCCACAATTGGTTTAAACTACTTCCGGGGCCAAAAGAACCTGCAACTGTTACTGACGGATGTCAGCCTGGTTGCTGAAGACCAGCAGTCAGGTTCTAAATCTGATCAAACCCAGCAGGTCTTTGGCCAGGTATACCGCTTTATCTGTGGGCATCCAGAGTTAAACTTTGCCCAGAAATTGCCAGCGGTGGCGGATCAGTTTGCGCTGGAAGTCCGCCAACTAAAAATTATTATCCAGGTCTTTGTGGATTTGGACTTTATCAGCATTCACCAGGGCTTTATTGCGGTGAACCCTTCACCCGATAAACAGCCCCTGACGGCCTCCATCACCTATCAAAGGTATGTTCAAGTCCAAGGACGGTGAATACTGCTTTGTGCATCATAGGAGGATGCCAAACTATGACTGAGATTAACTTACGAGATTACGTCGCAACCATTGAAAATTACCCAGAACCAGGGATTTCCTTCCGCGATATCTCGCCTTTGTTAGGTAATGGTCCCGCTTACCGCCAGGCCATCAATGAAATTTTGGCCTTTGCGCGCGGCCTGTCGGTTGATTTGATTGCTGGTCCTGAGTCCCGCGGCTTCATCGTTGGCTCGCCCCTGGCCTATGCCCTGGGGGTTGGCTTTGTTCCGGCTCGTAAGAAGGGAAAGCTGCCCCGGGAGGCCGTTAAGGCGGACTATACTCTGGAATACGGTGGGGTCAACGAGCTTGAAATGCACGAAGATGCCATTCAGCCGGGCCAGCGAGTTTTGATTGTTGACGATCTCTTAGCTACTGGCGGTACCATTAATGCCACCCGCCAACTGGTTGAAAAACTAGGCGGGGTGATTGCTGGGGTGGCCTTCCTGATTGAGTTAGAAGACCTACACGGTCGGGAAAAGATTATGTCAGCTGGGGAAGTGCCTTTCCTTGCCCTGATGGAATACCATGATTAAAGGAGCGGAAGCTCTTTTTTATGTTGGTGAGCAGCGCCATCATTACCTAGGCTTTATGTTAAAATGAATGCTGATTGTACGTGCACTTTTGGGAATGAAGCGTGGGAGCGGATATGGCACAGATTTTTGAGCTGATTGTTTTGGTCAACGCGACCTTGGCCTTAATCACGGTTTTCCGGCAACCGCGTGATATTGCGGCAACCTGGGCCTGGATGCTGGTCTTAGTTTTCCTGCCAGTCATCGGCTTTTTGATTTACGCCTTTGCCGGTCGGAAACTGCCTAAGAAGCGTCTTTTCCGTTACCAGGACCAAAACATTTCCGCTATCCAAAAAAGTATTCATGATCACCTGGAGCGGATTGACGAAGAACCAGGGGTCAGCGGCCACGTTCATTCCTGGTCAGTCCGGACCATGATGCAGCTCTTTAAGTCCCTAAGCGGGGGCGTGACCTTCCTGGCCGAAAACAATGACGTCGAGATTTTTGTCAACGGTAATAATTTGTTTGATAAAATGTTGGCTGACATTGATGCCGCCCAGGATTCCATTCACATGGAATTTTATACCTTTTACGATGATGCATTCGGTCGCCAGATGCTTGAGCACCTGGTGGCTAAGGCCCGGCATGGGGTCGATGTCCATGTGATTTATGATAGTTTGGGTTCCTTTGGGACCACCGCCCACTTCTTCAAGCCTCTCCGTAAGGCCGGTGGACGGGCAGAACCTTTCTTAAAAACCCACTCGCCCATCCTAGATTTCCGGTTGAACTTTCGTGACCACCGAAAAATCGTGGTGATTGATGGTCGGATTGGTTACATCGGCGGTTATAACATTGGTGACCAGTACCTCGGGCGCAGTCCCAAATTTGGTCCCTGGCGCGACACCCATCTGCGGATTTTAGGACCGGCGGTGATGCAACTTCAAGCCCAGTTCATCCTGGACTGGAATGCCACTGATCTTAAACATCCCTTAGCCGAGGATAACCTGGCCTTCTTTGATGAAACTGACAATACTGGTAGTACCGACATGCAAATTGTCAGCAGTGGTCCCGACTCAGATGAGCAGCAAATCAAGATGGGTTACATCCGCCTAATTCAGCTGGCTAAGCAGAGTTGCTGGATTCAAACGCCTTACTTAATTCCGGACGACAGTATGATTGATGCCCTGCGGATTGCGGCCAGTGCTGGGATTGATGTTCGCATTATGGTCCCAGATATGCCTGATCACCCCTTTGTTTACCGGGCCACTCAGTACTATGCCCAGCAACTAACTGACGTGGGGGTCAAGGTCTACTACTACCAGGAAGGTTTCTTACACGCCAAGACGGTGGTGGTTGACGGTGAAATTGCCTCAGTTGGTTCGGCCAATTTTGATTTCCGTAGTTTTAAACTGAACTTTGAAATCAACGCCTTCTTGTACGACCAGGACCTGGCCCAGCAGCTGGCTAAGCAGTACCAGGTCGACATGGCCTCGGCCACCTTACAGACGCCGGCTATGTTTGAACAACAGTCCTGGTGGCTGAAGTTTAAGCAGCAGTTCTCGCGCCTGCTCTCACCAATCCTATAAGTAAAAAAGCACCGCATCGGCGGTGCTTTTTTATTTGACCAAGTAGACCTGGTCTTTAAAATCATCAAAGGGTTGGTGGTGCCGGTTTAAGGCGGCCGGTTTTTCAAAAAGTCCCTGCTGCCAAAAGGCAGCTGAGTTGGTCGCCCCCTGGTATTCGCCAACCACGATGAAATCGCCCTGGTAGTGTGCTTGGCGGAGGTCCTGTAAAATCTGCCAGTCAACGTCACTAGTGTCTGGGGCCCAGCTAAGAATCAGGACTTCAAAATTCAAGGTCTTGATAGCCTGGCGGGCATCCAGTTGCCTAACCTGGGTCCAGGGGTGGGGGACCGTGATATCTTGACCGGCCCAGTCGAAGTTATCAGTGGCCTGAACCGGGATACCGCGCTTGCTCAGGGCGGCTGTGATAATGCCGTTGCCGGCCATGATTTCTAAGGTAGGCCGTTGGTTAATCCAGCCTGCTAAATCCTGAATCCAGGCCTGGTTAGGTAGGTGCCAAATTCCATAGCGCTCAATCAGCTGAGAACGGAAGTCATTTAGGTAGTCATCTAAGGGCATTAGTTCAGGGTGAGTCAGAATTTCATCAACTGAAAAGCCCAGCACTGGTAGGGACTTAGCAGGCAGCTGGCCGGCCGCCAAAGCCGACCAGGTAGCTTGGACGGCCTGGATTTGTTGCTGGGCTTTTGGATAGTTTTTAAATTGTTGGGCAAATTGGGTTAGTTGGGCATCCATACGAGTTAATCACGCCGGTAGGTTGGTGGGTAAAGGCGGAAATGGTACTGGGTAAGCCAATTCCGTGGGCTGAGGGTATCAAAGCCGGTATTCCAAATGTCTAAGAGCGCCGCGATGATAATGTGGACCGGCACTTGGTCGGAACTGTCGGTGACCGTCAGTTGATTATAGAGACCGTCAGGCCGGGCCTCTGGTTTGACGGACAGTAATTTTTTGGTACTGTGGTAAGTGTTGTAACGGTGATTTAAAAAGTTACCAGAAATGACCCAGGCCAGGCGCCGGACATAAATAATATCACCGAAATAAGCCAGGTTAAAACTAATCGAAGCAATCACTTGGTTGCGGTAGGCGATGACAAAGCGGGGGATAATGCCGTATGAAATCTGGCGCAAACGGACCAAGACCTCGCCGCGCATGTCTTGGACCAGGAGTTCGTCACCAGCCTTGCCAGTTCGACCACTAACCAGGTAGGCCGCCTGGAAAGTTTGGTCAAAGACAATGTTAACGCCCATGTCGGTGCTATAATTTTGTCGCATGTAGTATTTTTCCATCGGCCCTCCTTTGGGCCTTATTTTACCACGAAAGGACGGCTAGCCGTGCTATCACATACCACCTGGGCCCCTTACTTAAAACGGGAGCTGACCCCCGAATATATTAATGCTGTCGCTGATTTTTTGACCACGATTTACCATGGTAACCAGGCCATTTTTCCACCCAAAGACCGGGTTTTTGCGGCCTTGGAAGAAACGCCCTTACCTGACACCAAGGTCGTCATTATGGGCCAAGATCCCTACCATGAGGTTGGTCAGGCCCAGGGCCTTAGTTTTTCAGTGCCCGACCAGGTGCCAGCACCGCCTTCCTTGCAAAATATTTTAAAAGAACTTGCTGATGATATCGGGCCCCGTTCCAGCCATGATTTAAGTTCTTGGGCCCGCCAGGGCGTCCTGCTTTTAAACGCGGTTTTGACTGTGCCCCAGGGGCGGGCCAATGGTCACCAGGGCAAGATTTGGGAACCGTTAACTGATGCCATTATTAAAATTGCTTCGGCAGATGACCACCCTAAGGTCTTTGTTCTCTGGGGTCGCTTTGCCCAGTCTAAACGGCCCTTGATTGATGAAAGTAAGCACCTGGTCCTAACCAGTGCCCATCCTAGTCCTTTGTCGGCCTACCGTGGTTTTTTTGGCAGTCGACCCTTTTCTAAGGCCAACCAGTTCCTAACCGAGCATGACCGCCAACCGATTGATTGGCTGCACTGAAATTCGGCTGGTTTTGGTATAATAAGACCGAGTAATTTAGACCTAACTGCCATCAAAGGAGAGCAACGTGGAGTTATTTGAACAGTTAAAATCCCAGATTAAGCCCAACCAGCAGCGGATTGTTTTTGCTGAAGGGGAAGATGAACGTATTCTCGGCGCTGCCGTCCGGCTGAAGCAAGACGGCCTGTTGCAGCCGATTTTACTGGGGGACCAGGCTGAAATTAAGGCGCTCGCCCAGCAAAACGACTGGGACTTGACTGGCCTTGAAATCATTGATCCCAGTCAGTATCCAGCTGATAAGTTAAACCAGATGCGCTCAGCCCTGGTTAAGCGTCGTAACGGCAAAACTGATGCGGATACTGCGGCCAAGTGGCTGAAGGACAATAATTATTTTGCAACTATGCTGGTCTACTTAGACGAGGCCGATGGCATGGTTTCTGGTGCCACCCATCCGACCGGTGATACCGTGCGGCCAGCCCTGCAAATCATCAAGACCGCACCCGGTTCCAGTCGGATTTCGGGGGCCTTTATCATGCAAAAGGGGGATGACCGCTATGTCTTTGCGGATGCGGCCATTAACATTGACGTTAATGCCCACACCATGGCCGAAATTGCCGTTCAGTCTGCCCAAACCGCCCAGGTCTTTGGCTTAGACCCTGAAGTGGCCATGCTGTCCTTTTCAACTAAGGGTTCGGCCCGCGGTGAAGAAGTTGAGAAGGTGGTTAAAGCCACTCAGCTGGCTAAGGAAATGGCGCCTAAGTTGGCGGACCACATTGATGGTGAGCTGCAGTTCGACGCCGCTTTGGTGCCTCGCGTTGCCCAGGCCAAGGCCCCTGATTCTCAGGTTGCTGGTCATGCCAATGTCTTTGTTTTCCCAAACCTTGAGGCCGGAAACATTGGCTATAAAATTGCTCAGCGCCTCGGTGGCTTTGAAGCTATCGGTCCGATTTTGCAGGGACTGGCTAAGCCAGTTTCAGACCTGTCACGGGGTGCCAGTGAAGAAGACGTATACAAGGTGGCCATTATCACGGCTGCTCAAGCGCTGGCCTAAGTGGTCGGTGCTTTTTTTATTGTTTTAAAAAGGTACTAAGATTGTCCCCCATTTGGTGGCTGAGGCTAGTAAAATCAGGATATTTTGTGTACTATTTAATAAGATAAGAGCACTGTCTAGGCAGGGGAAGGTATCGCATGAATTTCTTTGTAAACAAGGGGATGGGCCATGGTAATAGTGGGGTGGAGCACGCCCAATTTTACCGTGCCGCCCGTTTTCGCGAAAAAAATATTCCGTTTAAATTAATTTTTACCGATTTGTTACCCGAACTGCACCAGCACATGCGGGAATGGCACCTTGCCGAAAACGAGGTCATCGGTCTCTATGACTACCTCCTTAGTGATGATCCCGATACATATTTGCAAAACGGTATTGCTGAGCCCCGTACCTACCAAGAAGACACCCTCTGGGACCTAACCAACACCCAGCGGATTCAGACCCGGCAGACGACCGGTGAATACCAGGAAACCATTCAACGCGATAAGCGTTATTCTGAGGAAAAGAAAATTTACCTGGTCGATGATAGCCGCGTGATTTTGGAAAACGGTACCCACTCGATTAGCTGGCATTATCGTGACCGCGGTTCTCGTGGTAAGTTGGCTACTAGCATCCGCCTCCATAATTTCCGTGGACAGGATTATTTCTTTAACACTTTTGAAGCCCTGGTTGCCTTTTTCTTTGAGGACCTAGAGAAGCGCTTTAACCACAATGTTTACCTGGTTGACCGTGGTAATGAAAACGAGGAAGCCTTGGTCAAGTTGAAACTAGCCGGGTCGGACCTGAAGATTATTGATATCGTGCATGCCGCCCACCTGGTTGAGTTTGAAGACGGTCATCCGCTCTTTAATAATTTTTACCAGTACATGTTTGACCACTTTGACGAAATGGATGCGGTCATCACGGCCACTAAGTTGCAGCGTGATGCCATGAAGCAGCACCTGGAAAACTACGTAAACCCGGCTGGGTTAGATAAGATCAAGGCTATCCCAGTTGGTGGGGCCGAATTTGCGGCTCCGGCTAAACACTGGAACGGGCAAACTGCTAAGTTTGTGACGGCTTCCCGTCTGCACCCCGAAAAGCATATCAGTCAGATTATTAGCGCCATCGATTTTCTCCGTAAAAATGGGGTGGATGCCCGTCTAGATATTTACGGGGATGGTGGTGACAAGCAGGCACTAAATGACCGGATTAAGCAGCTTGACCTGGGTGAGTTCGTGACCCTGAAGGGTCTCAGCCAGCAGGTGGTGAAGGACTTACAGGCTTACGATGTCTTTGTTTCGGCTTCCTATTCGGAAGGCTTTGGTCTGACTTACATCGAGGCGATTTCGGATGCCCTCCCAATTGCCACTTATGCCAACCTCTATGGGGCCCAGGAACTGGTTCGCGAAGGCCAAAACGGGGCGCTGGCCGAGTTTAGCCGGTCTGACGAAGATGAAGCCCAAAACATTAAGAACCTGGCTGATGCCATGCAGCGGGTTTTGAACAACTATGATCAGTTGTCCGCTGGGGCACACCAGGTGGCCGAGGCTTACCAGCCGGCTGTAATCGCCGAGCAGTGGGCCCAGTTGATGGGAGAATTTGCATGAAAGTTGAACTAATCAACTCCCTGGACTACGCGAGTTTTCCAGGAATCAGTTGGCAAATCAAACAAGTAAAGAATGGTCAAAGTGACGAACTCTGGCTGGCTACCCCCCACGAGGATGCTTACCAATTGGTCCAGGAACTGGGCCTAGCCCCTCACCAGGTTTATGACGTTTATGCCCGCGCTTATCTGAGTGATGACGATAACCGGCAAAACGGTATCTGGTTTGCGGACTTACCCGTCCCTAATCAGGCCCAGATTGTTGTTAATGACGACTGGACCAAGAGTGTAACCAGTGTCGGCCAGGAGCTGGCCCAGGTCCGCTGGTTTGTCAATTCCAATCGGATTGTCCAGGCTGTTTCCTGGTTAGATAATGATGGGGTCATTGACTACAAGGATATCTACCAGCGCGATGGCCGCCTCTTTGCCAAGCAGTATTTTAGCGAGGGGACCTTGCTAGAGTCTGATTTTTACCTGGGACAAGACCAGCCCCAAACTCAGGACTTCTACTTTGAAGGACAGCGCAACTTTGTCTACGCTAACGGGGAGAAGTACTCGAGTGCCGAAGCCTACGTGGCTGACATCGGTAACCACCACCCTGAAAATGAGTACCGGATTACCCAGGTCGGCCGGGAGCTCGACTTTGCCCCTAAGGGAACGACCTTGGCCTTCCCAGATACGGTTTTGGATGACCAGGGGAATGTCTTGGGTAACCTAGTGGCAATTTTGAAAAATGATGGTCACCCGGTCGAACACGTTCAGGTTACCGCTAAGGATTTTGCCCTCTTAAAGAAGGCTGGCCTGCCATTAAAGCGGGTTTCAGTCTTTAAGCCCTAAGGGCTAGAGCAGGAGAAGGATTGTATGTCAGTTACCATTATGCCCAACTGGCAGGGCTACTTAAATGATGTGCCACAGATGGATCATAGTCTCCACCAGGCCCGCCTCTTTTTAGAAAAAAAACAGGCGGTTCATTTTGTGGTACGCGATTATTTACCGAAGTTGCGCCATATCCTGGCTAGTAAGCAGGTCGAAGCAGCCACCTACTGGTCATCCTTTGATGAATTGCAGCAAGTTGACTGGCAAGATGAGCAGCCACTGAGCTTGGACGACTTTACCTGGCCAGCAGGGGTCGAGTTTGTTTACATGTACGACCGGGTCGTGGTCATGTTAAAGCAGCATCACTACGCCACCGTTTGGCCCAACTATCCGGCCAGCGACCATTACGACCGAATTGATTTACTAGAAAAAGGTCAGCTTAAGCAGCAATTGACCCTTGACGACCGGGGTTTTGTTTCCCGGGTTTTGACCTTCGAAGGCGCTGCAGTTACCAGTGTTGACTACCTAAACCCCAGTGGGGCCGTAGTCGTTCACGAAAACTACGCTGATGGCGTGGTGACCACCCGCCGGTTAAGCTGGACTGATCAGACGAAGTTCAGTAATTTAGCCGTCTTGGTTGATGAAGTGGTTCAGCGCTACTTCAGCCAGCACCTTGAATTAGGACCGGTCGTGGTCGACCAGTCCCTGGCCAACGTGCAGACTTTGATGACCGGCGCAATTAGCCAGCCGGTTATTACCAGCTATGACAGTAATCAAAGCAGTTCAACCACGACCGTGCCTAACCAGGCGCAGGTAGTGGTGACGGGGACTGGGGCAGCCTACGATGCCTTAAATGCCCAAGCCCAGGTACCAGTTGAGCTGGTGCCACCGTTTGCTGCCCGGGTGAAATTAGGGCAGTCCAATGCCAGTTCAGCCCTGCCAATTTACTGGTTTATTGACCAGGTTGACATGGCCATGCACGGTCCCGTGATGGAACAGCTGCTAATGTTGGCCCGCTACACCCCGGACCTGGTCATTATTTGTGAGGCTAAGCAGGCCCCTGCCGAATTACAGGCGATGGTAACCAAGGCCCAGGCCGAGCAGGGTGATGACGATTTGAACCTGACCGAACAGTTCCAGTTCCTTGGTCCACAAAGTGAAGAACAGCGCCAGGATTATTTCCAAACGGTCCGCGTTCTGATTGATTTAAGTCAAAATCCGGACCAGTACCTACAGACCCTGGCCCTTTCTAAGGGGGTTCCCCAGGTTGACGCCGTGGCTAGTCCTTACGTTCAGGCCGGTCAAAACGGGCAGATTGTTAAAGATTCAGCTCAACTAGTACTGGCCTTAAACGATTACCTGGATAACATTAATAAATGGGCCCAGGCCCAAAATGCGGCCGTACAGCTGGCCAACCAGTTTGACAGTGATGTCATCTGGGAGCGCTGGCAGCAAATTTTTCAAACTTTAAAGCAGAGCAGTGGTGACCACAATGAGTGATATTTCAATTTTACAAGTTGGGTCCAGTGATTGGACTGACCAGGTTCAGCTGCCCGGGCTAACCTGGCAGTACGTGGACAATTTCCACCTGCCGGAGCTTTTGGCCCAGCAGCGTGATCCTTACCAGTTAGAGCAAAACTATGTTCTTTTGACTGATTTAACCCTGGACAGTGTCCTCCTGGCCCACCAAATTGAAGAATGGCCACCCTACCGGGTCATCTACCTGGCTGACTGGCAAGATATTGACCCGGAAATGCAGGATGCCCTGAGCGTGCGACGGGCCTTCCACTTTGAAGTGGACCAGCCCCAAATGGTGGCGCAGCGGATTTTGCGTGATCTTTACA
Organism: Lactobacillaceae bacterium L1_55_11; assembly: GCA_029433155.1. GTDB lineage: Bacteria > Bacillota > Bacilli > Lactobacillales > Lactobacillaceae > ESL0723. Next base: position 676,412 of record JAQYTT010000001.1, on the reverse strand, counting down.
TGGGCCAGGTTGGTTTTCCAACCCGCTTTAGTGAAAGTCAGTTCATGCCCCATGACGACTACCGCTGGCATCTCAGTCGGCACGGTCGTTTTTCCACTAAGTTCCATGGAGACTTTGGCGATACTTGGCGGCAGCTAGGGACCTTGAAGACCTTTCCTGGGGATTTTGGACCGGGTCAAACCAACCTAATTTCCTTGGATTACGATGTTAGTGGCAGTGCCGAAGTGGCCCTGGAGTTGGTTTTCTTCAGTAACGGCCGTCTTCAGCAACTCCAGTACATTACTGGCAATGGCTTAACCGACATGACCAGCATCGTAGCCCCTGACCAGTACCAGGATTACCAAATCATTGTCCTGGGTCGTGGCGAGGGGGAAATTGACCTGCACGCCGTTCACCAGCGCCGTTCCCGACATGGGCTGGGCCTGTTCTTGCCCGGTGGTCAGCGCCAATTGACCAGTGACGGCCAGGAAGTGTTGTCCTACTTTAATCCCGGTACCCGTCCCGGACCACTGGTGGTCCTCTTTGCGGGTACGCGCCTGCATATTGAAGGCTTTGAAATGATGGGTCCGCTGGATAAGACTGGCCTACCTTACCTGCTCTTTACCGACAGCCGGACCCAGGGTGGGGTCTTTGACATTGGCTCACCCGAGTATGAAGAATTAGTTGTGAAAACGATTCAGCGGACGATGGCTTCGCTAGGCCTGACCGGTGATCAGGTCATCATGGCCGGCTATTCCATGGGAAGTTATCCGGCCCTGTACTACGCACCCGTGATTAAGCCGGCTGCCGTGGTGGCCGCCAAGCCAATCTTGAACCTGGGAACCTTTACTGAAGATCCCGAGTTCCCCCATAATGGCGTTAACCAGGACTGGACCTTGGATGTCCGTCGCTTCTTAACCGGCCGGATGGATAAGGCTGACACACCCGCCCTGAACAAGAAGCTGTGGGACCGGCTGGCCGACATGGACTGGTCCAACACTCAGCTGGCCCTCTTTACCATGGAGCAGGACGAATACGATGGGGCCAGTCTGCCCCAGCTCTTGGACTATGCCAAGGAGAAAGGGGTTCGGGTCGACCACCAAAGCCAACCAGGTTACCACGTTGAAAAGATTAACGAGATGGTTGAGTTTATGGTGGGCCGGATTGAAAATATTGCCAATCAAATGGGTATAGGAGGCCGGTCATGAGATATCAAATTTACTGGACGGCCAATACTGAACTCAAGGAACTGCAGGGCGCGGACTTGGACTTCCAGGCCCTAAACGCCGTGAACTTCAAGCACCAGTTTCTGCCCAGTGGTCGGGTAGTTGCCGTTTGGCACTCGCAGCATAATTATATGCGTGATAAGGCTGTGGCTGACCTGCCCCGTTTGGTTCAGGGTCGGACTTATACTTTCCGGCGCCACATTGATCACTCGGAGCGGATGTTTGCCTATCTTTCGGTTACTTTTTTTGATCAGCAGGGGCAAAACATTGCTAACAAGAGTCAAAACGCGGATGAAATTGAAGTGACGGTACCCGATAACTATGCAGCCTACCAGGTAGAGCTGGTTTCAGCTGGGGCCGGCGACTTTACCTTCCACGATTTCACGATTAGTACTAGTCAAAGTGGCCAGCTAAAGGATGGCGACCAGGCCCTGGACGATAATTTGTTTAGCTACTTGCAGGCCGATAGTCGGGTCAAGGGTAAGAACTTACGGGTAGTCTTCACTGAGCCCGAACTTTACCAAACTAACTACGTTGACCGACAGTTAGCTGACCCAGAGCAGCCAACCCTGTACTTTGCGACTGACTTACTTCACAGTCGGGCTTACACCGACCAGGACTTAATCGAGCCGATTTTACAGGCCCGTAAGCAGAGTCGCAGCCGTGACCTGGAGTTCATCGGCTATGGTCCGGTTTCCAGTCAGGCGGCGGTTTACTATCAGGCTAAGTTTAAAAACAGCCAGGCCCTGATTTTTGATCCCCGCTTTGATCCAGCGGTGCCATTTCAAAACCTGCTGCCAAGTGATATAAAGCAGTTTTTGGCTAGCCTGCCCGGTTGGATTATGGATAATTTGTCGGATGGGACCCAATTTGTTGAGCAGCCGGACGTTTTGCCCGGTAAGGTCAATCTGATTGTGCCGCACCCCGTTCGCAGCCGGTTGAGCATGTTGCCCACTAACCGAACCAAAACGATTCCAAATACCGTGCCAGCCACCCGGGTGGCTAATAGCGCTGCCCGCCAGGAGCCGCGCCACCGTAAGAACCGTTTAAACAATTTCTTTACTAACGGACAGTAAAAAAGCAGGTCAGTCGACCTGCTTTTTATTTCGGAAATGTGTAGAGAATGTTAGTGACCTCGACTCCAATCTAGTTTAAGATAAACAAAACACAAAATTCTGGATGGTGGGTGATGTTAATTATTGCATCACTGCCACTGATTCTGACCACTGCGAATCCGTTTTTAAAGTGAGGTGCTTATTATCAATCAAACTGAAAGAAACAAACGTTGGCAACACAACAATAGAGACTACAGTAACTACCTTTCGTACCGATCTACAGCACGCAATTTCATTATTAAGCGCGCTACAACGGAAGACTTGCATGAGTTACAAGAGCTAATCGACAAGCGATTTGAAGAAGAAAACACAAATAGTTAATGGTCATCACCGGCATACAGGCGTCGACATGATTGAAAACTCGTCGGCGCCGCTCGTTCTATTCAATTCAACAAAAAAAAAGACCAACTCATTAAAGTTAGTCAATGTCACTTCAGTACCGTTAATATTAACGGTTAGAATGCCGATGACAGGAATCGAACCTGCACGGTGAAATCACCATACCGACCTGAACGGTACGCGTCTGCCAGTTCCGCCACATCGGCAAGCAACATGGAACATTATACCCTGATTAGGGCCCATATTACAAGCCTTGACAATTATTTTTCTTCTCGTAGAATGAGGATAACTAAAGGGAGCAGGCGAGTATGTGTGGATTAAAGCAAGATTTGATACACCAACAAAAGCCCACTAGTATTCAAGGCTAAGGGGCTTATTTGCGTGTTTCGACGTGAATTAGAAACTAAGCACGGATGCCGGGGGTATCTGTGCTTTTTTGTTACCCTACAGTGAGGAGCAATGATGCAAAGTTATAATTTTTCAGCCGGACCTGGGGTCTTACCCGAGCCGGTTATCCAGCAAATTCAAAAAGATTTGGCGGCCCAGGAGCACACCCATACCAGCATCCTAGAGATTTCCCACCGCAGTCCCCAGTTTGATGCCATCATTAACCACGCCCAGGAAAAACTCCGCCAGTTAATGGGGATTTCTGAAGAATACGCCGTGCTCTTTGTCCAGGGTGGTGGCTCCCTCCAATTTGAAATGCTACCGGCCAACTTTGCCACTCACCAGGGGAAGATTGCGGTCTTAGATTCGGGTAACTTTGCCCACAAGGCGGCCTTGGCAGCTGACGCAGTTGGTAAAGAGGCCGATATCCTTGCTACATCGCGACCAGATAAGTACCGCTACCTACCAAGCTTGCCGGCCAATTTTCAGTCAGCGGACTATGACTATCTCTATCTGACTACCAATAACACCATTGAGGGAACCACCTATCACCAGGACCTGTTGCCAAAGACTGACGGCCGCTTGATAGCTGATCTCAGTTCCAACATTTTGGCTGAGCCATACCAGGCCCAGGACTTTGATGCCTTCTTTGCTGGTGCTCAGAAAAACCTGGGGCCAGCCGGGGTAACCTTGGTAGTTGTTAAAAAGGACTGGCTAGCCGATCAACAGCCCGAAAACATCGGGCCGATGATGCGTTACCAAAACTACGTTGATAAGAATTCAATGTACAACACGCCGCCCGTCTTTAGTATCTATGCTCTAGGCCTAGTCCTAGACTGGGTTGATCAAGAAGGTGGGGTACCAGCCATGTACGCCCGCAACCAGGCGAAAGCCAAGCGTTTATACGATTACTTAGACCAGTCTGATTTTTACCAGGCACCAGTTCAGGGGGCGGCACGTTCCCTGACCAACGTGGTCTTTACCACCAGTAATGCTGATTTGGATAAGAAGATTAGCCAGGAGGCTGACCGAGCTGGCCTGCACAACCTGGCCGGTCACCGTTCGGTTGGCGGTTTCCGGGCTTCCTTGTACAACGCCCAGCCAATGGATGCCGTTGACGCCTTAATTACATTTTTGGACCAGGCTAAAAAGGAGAACCAGTAATGAACATCAAAACCTATAACGCTGTCAGTGAAAAGGGATTGGATTACCTAAGCGAGCGGGGCTACCAAATCAATGGTGACGAGGCCCCCGACGGCATCCTTCTCCGTTCCCAAGATTTGCACCATGAAACAATTCCTGACAGCGTCAAGGCCGTGGTTCGAGCTGGGGCCGGGTTTAACAATATTCCAGTCAGCGAGCTTTCTAAGCGTGGCATCCCGGTCTTTAACACCCCGGGTGGGAATGCTAATGCGGTTAAGGAATTGACCGTTGCGGCCTTAATTATGGCGGCCAGGCCCATCATTTCGGCGATTAATTTTGCCAATGAAACCCGTGGTGGGGATGTTTCCCTGCGCACCGAACGTAACAAGGGCAGTTACCGGGGTACCGAACTTTACCAAAAGACCCTGGGGGTAATCGGTCTGGGAAATGTGGGATCTAAGGTAGCCAACATCGCCCTTTCACTGGGGATGGACGTAATCGGTTACGACCCCGGTCTGAATGCGAATACTGCTTGGCGGATTGACCGTCACGTTCATCACGCGGCCAGTGTCGACGAGGTTTTAGCGGCCGCCGACTATGTGACAGTGCATATTCCTTATACCAAGGCCAACCACCACTTTATTGATGCCAAGAAGCTGGCCCAATTGAAGCCTAACGCGGCCCTGATTAACTTCTCCCGGAGCGGGATTGTTGATGATGAGGAAGCGGTTAAGGCCTTAGATGACAAGAAATTACGGCTCTTTATTACTGACTTTAGTAGCGAACCGCTCTTAGATAACGACCGGGTCATTATTACGCCCCATATTGGTGGTTCCACGGTCGAGGCCGAGGATACCAGTGCCTTGATGGCAGCCAAGCAGATGGATGATTTCCTGACTAGTGGAAACATCGTGAACTCGGTCAACTATCCCGACATTAACGAACCTTTCCTGACCCCTTACCGGATTGGAATCCTGCACGAAAACGTGCCCAACATGCTGGGACAAATTAGCCAGGTCTTTGGAAAACAGGATTTAAACATTGAAGAGTTGAGCAACCGGGCGGTGGGTGACTATGCCTACACTTTGGTGGCCTTAAACCAATTGCCGGCGGATCACCGGCAGGCCATTGTCAGTGATATCAAGGGTATTGGCCATGTCTTAAATGTGGAAATTTACCACAACCCTGATGCCGACAAAGCTGAATAAAGAAAGGAAACACCGATGACAGAAGCATTGCAACTGGCCGCCATTGACAAGTTGGGCGAACGCGGCGTAAACATTGAAGACATTTTCCATGGAACCAAGGCCTTCCTGGTTGATAAGTACCACGATGAAATTAACGTTGATGCCTTAAACCAGGCCATCAAGCGGGTCCTGCACAAGGATGAGGTTGCCGACATTATCCTGACGGCTATTTACCTGGATGAGCAGGCACCAATTATGCCAGACAGTGAACCTTTAAAGCCCCGTTTACAGCGGGACGCCAACGGGCATAACGTGGATGAAATTCTGGCCATTGGGATTACCCAGCAGTTTTCCGCTGCTGCTACGGTCCACTACGGTCTCCTGGATGACTTAAAGCCTGGCTTGATTGGTGAAATTAACGATCGGACCGACTCAGTTAACGTTTACTTGGACGATATCCTGGCCGCCTTGATTAGCAGTGCTGCCATGACCTACTTGGAAATCCTGGGTGGCAATCAGTACTAATATCTGGATATTAAGGCTAATATTTGGTACTATATTAATATTGTATTTTTTTGAAGGAGATGACACGATGTCAGGACACAGTAAATGGCATAACATTCAAGGTCGTAAAAACGCCCAAGATGCTAAGCGGGGAAAGATTTTCCAAAAGCTAGCGCACGACTTATATGTTGCGGCAAAGGCTGGCGGTGCAGATCCCGAAATGAACGCTTCTCTCCGTCTGGTGGTCGACAAGGCCAAGGCGGCAAACATGCCTAAGGATAACATCCAGCGGGCCCTGGATAAGGCTTCTGGTGCCGGTGGGGCTAAGTTCGAAGAAGTAACTTACGAAGGTTATGGTACTGCCGGGGTGGCGGTTTTGGTGGAGGCTTCCACTGATAACATTAACCGCACGGTTTCAACGGTGCGTAATTCGTTCAAGCACTTCGGTGGTTCACTAGGAACCAGCGGTTCCGTAGCCTTCCAGTTCGACCGGAAGGGTTACCTGGTCATTGATCGTTCTGAATTCCCGGATTTGGATGAAGATCAGGTCCTCGAAGACGCCTTGGAAGCCGGTGCTGAAGATGTGCAGACTTCTGATGAAGCCTTTGAAATCTACACCGAACCCGGTGACTTCCAAACAGTTGAAGGGGCTTTGGTGGATGCCGGTTATGACTTCGCCGATGCCGAAGTAACCATGATTCCACAAAACCCAATGGAAGTGGGCGGTGATGACCGCGAAAAGTTGGACAAGTTGGTTGACGAATTAGAAGACAACGAAGATGTCCTTGCCGTTTATACTACGGCCGAATAATTAAAAAGTTTCCCAATTGTTTGGGAAACTTTTTTATTGCTTAGTAGCTTGGGCCGCTGCGATTAAGTCATCGACAAAGACCTGGAGGTGCTTTTTATCCTCTTCTTCTGGTCGTAGGTCGACACGGACAATGTCAGCACCCTTTTTGGCCCCGCTTTTCTGAATCTGCGTATCGAAACTATCTAGGGCCAGGCAGTAGGTATCTTCATAGTAAAGGTCACCGGAACCAGCCACCCCGTAGATTATCTGGCTGAGGTCAATGTCGGCTAGGTCATCGTAAAAATCCAGGCCCTCGTCGGGCAGGGAACCACCGTCGTAGGTGTAGGGGACAATGATGGCAATGTCGACTTGGGCTAGTTCATCAACTTCGGTCTGACTGATTTCGGTTTTTTTAACCTGAACCCCGGCCGCCTCTAAGTCGGCGATAATCACATCGGCCACGGCCTCGTTGTTGCCGGTGATGGTGGCAAAGACAACTTGGGCGGTTAGGGGTGAATTTTCTGGCATGACAAAAGCTCCTTAATTACTGGCTACTCGTGTAGGTAATTGTAACATTTTGCAGTATAATGGGCTTGATATTTGAGTAAAGGAGACTGACCATGGCAAAGTTGAGTAAGACGCAGGTAGCAGCCCTGCAGTCGGTTTATGATAACGGTATTTTGGACCATGACGACACTGCCCGGCAAGCGTTGGCTGCCGTGCTAGCCGACTTTAAGTAGTATCTTGCTATTTTTTGTTCAAGATGCTAATATCGCTTTAGAAACATTGAGAAGGACAACTGATTTATCCACTCGTTATTAGAGAGTCTGCGGTTGCTGAGAGCAGGTAGCGGGGATAAGTTGGACTACCTTTGAGTGGTGGGGGAGTACTTGTGAAAGCCCACCCGGGTGACACCGTTACCAGTCATGAGAGGGCCCAGGTTAACTGGGTCGAAATGGGTGGTACCACGGTTAAGCGTCCCTTTAGGCTGATTTCAGCCTAAAGGGCGTTTTTTTGTGGTTTAACCCAAATAAAAATATAGAAGAGGTAGTTTTATGGCGCAGGTAGCATTAACGTTTCCAGATGGAGCAGTTAAAGAATACGAAGCCGGTGTGAAGCCCATTGAGGTTGCTTCACAAATTTCTAAGTCACTGGCTAAAAAGTCGGTGACTGCAAAATTGGATGGCCACTACGTGGGTATGCACGATGTCATTGACCACGGTGGTGACTTTCAACTGATTACGACTGATGACCCAGAATCACTGCAGATTTTGCGGCACTCAGCGGCCCACTTGCTAGCCCAGGCCTTAAAGCGCATTCCAAAGTTTGCTAACATGCACTTCGGGGTCGGACCAGCGATTGAAAACGGTTTCTACTACGACACTGACAACGGGGCTGGTAACCAGGTCTCCGTCGAAGATTTCCCAGAAATCGAAGCCGTCATGCACAAGATTGTTAAAGAAGACCTGCCGATTGTTTCCCACGAAATTACTCGGGCAGAAGCCTTGGAGCGTTTTGCTGATGACCCTTACAAGGTTGAACTGATTAATGATTTACCAGCCGATGAACCCATTACCATTGCCGTTCAAGGCGACCACGTTGAATTAGACCGCGGTGGCCTGGTGCCTTCCACGGGCTGGATTAAGCACTTCAAGCTGATTTCAGTCGCTGGTTCTTACTGGCGTGGTGATTCCAACAAGGCGGTCATGCAACGAATTTATGGGACGGCCTTCTGGAAGGAAGCCGACCTGGAAGCTGACTTGAAGCGGCGGGCTGAAGCTAAGGAACGTGACCACCGGACGATTGGCCGTGACCTGGATCTCTTCTTTACCAGCCAAGAGGTTGGCTCAGGCCTGCCCGTCTGGTTGCCAAACGGGGCTACGATTCGCCGTCAGGTTGAGCGTTACATCGTCGACAAGGAGTTGGACAACGACTACCTCCATGTTTACACGCCAGTCCTATCTAACCTAAACCTCTATAAGACTTCTGGTCACTGGGATCACTACCGTGAAGACATGTTCCCACCAATGGATATGGGGGATGGCGAGTTCTTGGAGCTGCGGCCCATGAACTGCCCATCGCATATCATGGTTTATAAGCACAAGCCTCGTTCATACCGCGACCTGCCAATGCGGATTGCTGAACTGGGGATGATGCACCGCTATGAAAAGTCAGGAGCCTTGACTGGTCTCTCCCGGGTCCGGGAAATGACCCTTAACGATGGTCACACCTTCGTTGAACCGGAAAAGTTGGAAGAAGAATTTAAGACGATTTTGCAGATGATGATGCAGGTCTACGAAGACTTCAACATCACTGATTACCGTTTCCGGCTTTCTTACCGTGATCCTAAAAACACCGATAAGTACTTCGATGATGATGCCATGTGGGAGAAATCCCAAGCCCAGTTGAAGCGGGCCATGGATGACCTCAAGTTGGATTACTACGAGGCCGAAGGGGAAGCGGCTTTCTACGGTCCTAAGCTTGATGTTCAGACCAAGACGGCCCTGGGTGGCGAAGAGACCCTGTCAACCATCCAGTTGGACTTCCTGCTGCCAGAGCGCTTTAACCTGACTTATGTCGGTGAAGATGGTCAGGATAACCACCGGCCAGTGATGTTGCACCGTGGTATTGTCGGTACCATGGAACGCTTCACGGCCTACCTGATTGAGATGTACAAGGGTGCTTTCCCAACTTGGTTGGCACCCCTGCAAGTTGAAATTATCCCCGTTAACCTGGGTGCCCACGGGGACTACGCTCGTCAAATCAAGAAGCAGCTACAAGACGCCGGTCTACGGGCCCACGTCGAAACCCGTGATGCCAAGATGGGGTACCTGATTCGTGAAGCTCAGACCAGGAAGGTACCATACACCCTGGTTCTTGGGGATGACGAGGTTAACAACCAGACCGTTACCGTCCGGCGTTATGGCCACAAGGATACGGCCACGATGTCACCAGCTGATTTCCAAAAGGAAATCTTAGCTGATGTGGCTCAGTATTCCCGCAACACCAAAAAGGCCTAATTTAATTTGAAGCTTTACTAGAACAGACACCTAAGTGCTCCGGGACTTAGGTGCCTGTTTCTTATCACTACGTAATTTTGGGAGGAAACTATGTCGACAGAAAACCACACCGCGGGAAGCCAGCCCACTAAGGGCTTGCAAAACCGTCACGTCCAGCTGATTGCCATTGGTGGTACCATCGGGACGGGACTGTTCATGGGTGCGGGCAGTTCGATTCACTTTGCTGGACCAGCCATTTTGCTGATTTATGCCATCATTGGCCTGGCCATGTTTGTTGTGATGCGGGCCATCGGAGAGATGCTTTACGCTGACCCCAATCACCACACCTTTATTGACTTTATGACCAAGTACCTTGGTCCCCGGACTGGCTTTTTCACCCGCTGGTCTTACTGGTTAACGGTGGCCTTCATGGGGATGGCCGAATTAACGGCCATTGCTAAATACATCCAGTTCTGGTTTCCAGCCTGGCCGGCTTGGATTATCCAGGTTGTGGTCCTGCTGATCTTAACTGGCGTTAACCTGATTGCGGTGGCCCTGTATGGTGAAACTGAATTTTGGTTTGCCATGATTAAAATCGTGGCCATCTTAGCCCTGATTGTGACCGGCCTAATCATGGTCTTCACCGGCTTTAAGACCCCGGTGGGCACGGTTAGCTTTGGCAACGTAATTAATCACTTTGAACTGTTCCCCAATGGGGTTGGTAATTTCGTCAACGGCTTCCAGATGGTGATGTTTGCCTTTGTCGGGATGGAATTTATCGGGATGACTGCTGCGGAAACCAATAATCCCCGCAAGGTCTTGCCCAAGGCCATTAACCAAATCCCATGGCGGATTTTGTTCTTCTACCTGGGCGCGCTCTTTATTATCATGACGATTTACCCTTGGCGTGATATCCCTGCTAACCAAAGTCCCTTTGTGGCTGTCTTTGAACTGGCCGGGATTAACTGGGCGGCCGCTCTGGTTAACTTCGTGGTGCTGACTTCAGCTGCTTCGGCCCTGAACTCGGTTCTCTTTTCTGCCAGCCGTAACTTCTACTCTCTGGCCGCTGAGGCCAAGGCTAGCTGGCTAAAGCCCTTTGCCAAGTTGTCACCCAAGCAGCTGCCGGTTAACGCCATCTTTGCCACGGCTTTGGTTGTGGCCGCTTCAGCCCTAATCAGTGTCATTCCAAGTATCACCAACGCCTTTAGCTTTGTGACCAGCGCTTCAACTGATCTCTTCTTGATGATTTACGTCCTGACCCTGGTGACCTACTGGCAGTACCGTAAGTCTTCCGATTATCTGTCTGATGGTTTTAAAATGTGGGCGCCTGGTGTGGCCGTGCCAGTTACGGTGGCCTTCTTCGCCTTTATTTACATCACCCTCTTCTTTAACCCCGATTCTAAGGTGCCGGCCATTGGGGCGACGATTTGGTTGGTGGTCTTTGGCCTGATTTCCTGGCTCAAGCCAAAAGCTGACTAAGCTTAACCTGGATTTAAACTGGGTTTAATCATTCCTGGGCTATAATAAGAGCTAACAGCAAACTTAGGAGACCTTCATGTCCTTTTTAATCGACTTTATCCTGCACATTGATCAACACCTGGCTAACCTAGTCCAACACTTTGGTCCCTGGACCTACGTGATCTTGTTCGCCATTATCTTTATCGAGACTGGCAGTGTGATTTTCCCATTCTTGCCGGGCGATTCCCTACTATTTGCGGCCGGGGCTATATCCGTTACCCCGGCTGGTGAGTCGGCTGGGTTAAACCACTGGGTCTTCATGTTGCTCTTCTTTGTTGCCGCGGTAGCCGGCGATACCTTGAACTACTGGATTGGTCGCAAGGGTGGTTATCCACTCCTACAAAAGCCGATTTTTAAACGGTTTATCAAGGATAAGTACATCCAAGAGGCCGAAGAGTTTTATCAAAAGCATGGAGGTAAGGCGATTATCCTGGGTCGTTACATTCCGATTGTCCGGACCTTTGTGCCCTTCGTGGCTGGGATTAGCCAGTTTAGCTTTGGCACCTTCTTCCGCTACGTTTTGATTGCGGCCTTCTCCTGGAGCTTCATCGCGACCGGAGCGGGGGCGCTCTTTGGTAACATTCCCTTTATCCAGGAACACTTCTCAGCCATTATCTTGGGCATTGTCTTTGTGACCCTGCTGCCTACCCTGGTACCATTGGTACGTTCTTTGCTGGCCCGGCGCAAGCAAAAGTCATAATCAATCAGAAAAGATGCTTCGGCATCTTTTTTACTTGGCCGGCAAATCTGGTTATAATGGGGCCATGTTAAACATTCAACTTTTACAACAACTTAGTGGCACCAAGGCTGACCAGGTCGCTGAAATTGTGGCGGCAGATAACTGGCAGCAGCCTGGCCAACTGGATACCAGGCAAATTGAAAAGCTGTGTCGACTTTTCTCCGACCACTTCGACCAGCTGGGGCAGTTTTATCAGAGCAGCGCCCACCCAATTCACCTGCGCATTACCGCTGACTATCTTTTCAACTTAGGCCTGACCAGTTCGGATTGGATTACCCTGCGCTGGGCCTTGGAAGGGCAGTGGGATGCTAATGAATATTTGGCAGTTGGCTTCTTTCAGGGTCAGGAGCTGCAGCGCTTGATTGCGACCGACGCTGAATTATTAGCCGCCTTTGCCAGCTATTTGATTTTAGACCAAGATGGCCGCTTAGAACCCTATGTTGACGAACATCATGATAACCAGGCCTATGATTGGCGCATCGTGCGGACTGACGGCCAAAATTATCAAGACATTACTACCCAACTCGTAAACGGTACCCCCACGGAGATGACCCATGAATCCTAATTTGATTTTAGCAACCGATGCCTACAAGTTAACCCACCACCTACAGTACCCCCAGGATTTGACTAAGCTGTATTCCTACGGCGAAGCTCGTCCGGGCGGCAAGTTTGATGAAGTTTCCTGGTTTGGGCTGAGCATGATTTTACATGATTACTTTAATACGCCCATTACCACCGAAATGATTGACCAGGCCGAAAATGTCTGTGAACTGACCTTTGGCACCAACACCTACTTTAACCGCTCAGTCTGGGAAAAGGTTCGTGACCTCGGCCATTTCCCAGTTCGGATTAAGGCCCTGCCAGAGGGTCTGACGGTGCCGGTTGGCAACGCCCTCTTTACGATTGAATCCACTGAGCCCTGGTTTGCAACCAGTTTGAATGCCTTAGAAGATCTGCTCATGCACGTTTGGTACCCAGCCACGATTGCGACGAATTCCCGTCAGATTAAAAAGCGGCTCCTACCACTGGTGAAAAAGAGTGGTACTGAGGCGAATGTGCCCCTGATGGTCAATGATTTTGGCCTGCGTGGTGCCACTTCCTTAGAATCTGGTGAACGCGGCGGTGCGGCGCACTTGCTGCACTTCCGCGGTTCTGATAACATGGCGGCTACCCAGTACTTTGACGATGTCTACGGCATTGCCGGTCGGGCCCTGTCAGTTTGGGCCACCGAGCATTCCGTGGCCACGGCCTATGGTGATGGACAGGGGGAGTACAACTACCTGAATGCCCAATTGGACCGGACGCCGGACGATGCCATTGTGTCGATTGTGATTGACTCCTACGATACTTTCCGCTTTGTCCGCAAGGTGGTCGGTGATCCGGCCATCCGCAAGCGCATTATCGACCGGGCCGGTCGGGTGGTTCTGCGCCCTGATTCTGGTGATCCAATCACGGTGGACTTGAAGGTCTTGGATTTGATGGCTGAAATCTTTGGCACCGAGGTCAACGACAAGGGCTACAAGGTCTTAAAGCACAATGTCGGCATTATTCAAGGGGATGGCATGAAGGCCGACACGATTATTGCCCTTTACGAAGCCCTCCTGGCCCACGGTTGGTCGACGGATAATCTGATTGTTGGTTCCGGTGGGGGACTGCTGCAAGAAGGCTTTAACCGGGACACGCTCCGCTTTGCCATCAAGGCCGCCTACGCTGAAAACAGCAAGGGCGAGCACATTAAGATTCACAAGCAGCCTAAGACCGATCCAAGTAAGCGGTCTAAGTCTGGCCTGATGAAGGTGATTTACAATGAGCAGGGCCGGATGGAAACGGTTAGTCAGGACCATCCTGGGGAGGACCTGTTGCGGTTGGTTTATGACAACGGCTACATCGAAGAGCCCAACGGCCAGGAAATCATTGACCGGGCCAATCATTTTTAAGTTTTAATTTGATTAGAACAAAGTGGGGTTGCATGCAATCAGAAATTATTACAACTAGTTTTTTAAATCAGCTGGACCTGCCTGACATTGAAAAGGTGCAGGCGGTTTCCGGTGGCGACATCAACCTGGCCTTTTCTTTATATAGCGAAGGCCAGCGTTACTTTCTAAAGGTTCAGCCCAACCAGCCGGCCAGCTTCTTTGACAGCGAAATTGCTGGCCTAGAAGCCCTAGGGGCCGTGGTTCGGGTGCCAGAAGTGGTCGGCCATGGTGAGGCCGACGGCCACGCCTTTTTAATCCTGAAGTGGATTGATACCGGGACCGGTGACCAGGCTGACTTGGGAGCGATGGTGGCCAAGTTACATCATCATCACGGTCAGGAATTTGGATTTTCAGTTAGCAATATGCACGACAAGGTGCCTAAGGACAACACCTTCCAGGATAGCTGGCCCCGCTTCTTCATTGAGCAGCGTCTAAAGCCCCTGCTTAAATTGGGGTTAGAACGAAGTCCTTGGTTGAAACAATACCAGGACCGCTTTGAGGCTCTTTTTGAAACGATTGAAAATGACCAACACAGTCAAAACGTGACGCCTTCTCTTTTGCACGGGGACCTGTGGGCCGGTAACTTTATGTTTAATTCCAACCACCAGCCGGTTTTAATTGATCCCAATGCCTTTTACGGGGACCGGGAATATGACCTGGCGATTACGGCAGTCTTTGGTGGTTTTGATGATACCTTCTATGAAGCCTATGCCAAGAATTACCCACTCGATGCTGGGTGGTTAGAACGGATGGGCTGGTATCAGCTTTACTACATCCTGATGCACTACGTTCGTTTTGGTGGCCCCTATCAAGGTCGCTTAGAGCAGATGCTACTCGAGCTGCCAGATTAAATACACACGGAGATAATCATGCGTAAACGTCCACACCGCTTGGTGATTACGACTCTTTTCATGGCCATCATTATTATTCAAACCTTGGTACCCTGGCTGGGAAGCTTGCCGCTGGGGGCCTTTTTTGTGGGCGCATCGGTGACCTTGCTACCGGCCACGGTAGCCATTGGGGCCATTATCTTAGGCCCTAGGACCGGGGCCTTTCTAGGTGGTTTTTGGGGATTGATGTCCTGGCTAAATGCCCTGACCCATCCTGGTACCATTGGGGCGCTGATGTTTGCCAACCCGTTGACCGCCTTCATTCCCCGAATTATGGTCGGCTGGATTGTGGGCTACCTCTTTGCCCGGTTTTTGGCACCAAAAAAAGCCTTGACCCAGACAAGTGGGTTGGCTTTACTAGGAGCTTTGGCAGCCTTCATCAATACCAGCATGGTTGTTTTACTGACGACTATCAGTTTTACGTTGGTGCCAGTCAATTTTAATGGGGTGCCCCGGCACGGCATTTTACCCTGGTTGCTGGGGATTCTGTCCTTTAACGCCATTTTTGAAATCATCGCCAGTGGTATCCTGGTGATGGTAATTAGCCTGGCCCTGAGGCCAGTGGTCAGCCGGTTTTCACTGAAAAATTAGGATGCGCCCACCCAGACTCGAACTGGGAGCAAAGACTTAGGAGGTCCTCGTTTTATCCCGTTAAACTATGAGCGCGAACGGTTTCAATTATAGCGGAGTTAATTTGTGAAGACAAGCAGGCCTACCCAAGGCCTAGTCTGTTAAAAAGGCCCAGATACTGGGCCTTTTTTGCTATAATAAATTTAACTTACAGTTAGAACCAGTCAAGGAGGTTGCGGTTAAGTACCGTATCATATTATGGGTAAAGTCGTCGAAGTTAAGCATCCCCTCATTCAGCACAAGCTGACGATTATTCGAGACCGGTCAGTCGGCACCAAAGATTTCCGTTCCCTAGTGGACGAGATTGCCATGCTGATGACCTACGAGGTTTGCCGGGACTTACCCCTCAAGGACGTGAAGGTGCATACGCCCGTGGCTGAAACTGTTCAAAAGGAACTTTCCGGTAAGAAACTGGCTGTTGTCCCAATCTTGCGGGCCGGCCTGGGGATGGTTGATGGCATTTTGCAGTTAATCCCAGCCGCCAAGGTGGGTCATATCGGCATGTACCGGGATGAGGTTACCTTAGAGCCAGTTGAATACTTCGTCAAGCTGCCTGATGACATTGAAAAGCGGGAAGTCCTCTTAGTCGATCCAATGTTAGCCACTGGTGGTTCAGCTAAGGACGCTATTGATGCCCTGAAGAAGCGGGGTGCACAAAACATTAACTTGATTACCTTGGTTTCGGCGCCAGAAGGCGTGAAGACGGTCCAAGATGCCCACCCTGACGTGGATATCTACACCGCCTCCATTGACGAAGGTTTAAATGAAAATGGTTATATCGTACCTGGTTTGGGAGATGCCGGGGATCGATTGTTTGGTACCCACTAAGCGGGTATGTTTAGTGGAGTGGGGAGAATATGACAGGGAAGCGTCAGCAACCGCAGGAATCGCCGAGTCGGGTTAGTTTATTTGCTACTAAGCGCCAGCGGCCCTTTTGGCAGTCGTGGTGGTTTTGGTTATTAATTGTAGCCAGTTTAATCATCGTGGCCGCTTTTTTTTACGTGCGCCATACTCAGCCTAAGCCCAGCCAGCCCAAACGGAACGGGCAACCAGTGGCTCTGAAAACGACTGCCCGCCACGCCATTGTCGTCGATGCGCAGACCGGTCAAATCTTAGGAACTAAGGACAGCCAAACCCAGGTTGGCGTAGCTTCCCAGAGTAAGATGCTGACCTCTTACGGGGTTTTGCAGGCGATCAAAGCCGGCAAGATTAAGTGGACTGACAAGGTGCCGATTACCAGTAAAAATGACTGGTCCGACAAGGACAGGGATACCTTCGCCCACTTGGACATCCATGCCGGTCAAAAGATTGCGGTGGCCGAGCTTTTTGGTGCCATGTACACCAGCTCAGCCAACGATGCGGCCTTTGCCTTACTAGATTATGTGAAACCCAAGAATCAAAGCGCCCAGCAGACTCTAGAAAAGTTGGCAGCCGAACTTCACTTAGATGGTTCTCACTGGTACAATGCTGCCGGTCAGGTCAATAAGGACGCCTTTGCCTACGAGGTGAAAGACGCTAAACCTGATGCGGAAAACACGGCCAGTGCTGAGCAGCTTGCTATTCTGGCCCGGACTAACCTGCAGCTGGATCCCAATATCCGTGACTATTACGAGAAGCTAGGCTTTGTCTACCATCCCGAGCCAGATGTGAACAAGATTAGCCAGACCGAGTACTCTAAGCTAAAACAAGAAGTGATGCCAAAATTGCATAACCCCAAGGATTTGATTTTTGAAGGATTAAAGACCGGTTCGACCCCTGAGTCGGGCGGCGCCTTTACCGGTTTGATTAAGGACCAGGCGGGTCATGAGTTTATCACCGTAGTCAGCGGGGCCGGTCGCTATACGACCCAGGTTCCCCGTTACCAAGATACCCTTGATATCGTTAACCAGGTCCTCGATGAACAGCAGCCCCTCACTTTCCAAGCTGGCCAAAAGGTCACGAGTCTGTCTACGATTACCGCGCCCAACATGAAGGGTGGGGCGGTGGCGCCTGTTGTTGGTAAGACAATTACTTTCTGGGTGCCAAAGGCATCCCGGCTTAACCTTAATCAATTAGGTTGGCAGCGGCCCCGCCAGGTGAGTCTCAGCCACCTATCAGCCGGTCAAAGTGTTTTGTCAGTCAGTCCGAACCTATCGGCCCAGTACCTATCCCACACCAAGGTGGGCGACCGCCAGTTAGACTTGGTAGCGTCTAAGCAGCAGGGAGAAGCCGGTTTCTTCCAGCGGGTCTGGCAGTGGCTGACGAAGTGGTAAATCTATACTAGACCAGTCCGGTGGGATATGGCGTCAAGGCTGTTTTATCAAGTGATAAGACGAGGTTACAATTTATTTACAAATTACAAATTATCACTGTCTATGTGATACAATTAGCTTGAATTAAGTTGCGTATCTGAAGGAGGAAACGTTATGAATCAAAGTCAAAATAAAATGCGGATCAAGATGTTCAAGGCCGGCAAGATGTGGATGACAGCCGGGGTCTTGGCCCTTGGTTTGGGTGTGGCTGGTGGAACGGCTTCTGTCGCCTCAGCTGATGCTGCCCCTGCTGGTGCGACCCAGGTTGCTTCAACCCAGGGTCTCCAGGATGGTCAGTACACCGCAGCCTTCAACATTTTGAAGACTAACAACACCACGGACAGTTCTGTGATGCAAAAGATGTTGGCCCAGCCCGCTCAAGTTACTATTAAGGGTGACCAGGCTACGATTACCTTGAACTTTGCTTCAAGTGGTTCTGACCTTGGTAGTGGTGATGCGCTGTCAAACATGCTGAAGTCATGGACCTTTAACGGTACTGCGGCTACTAAGAACGGTACCAGTTGGTCAGTTACTTTGCCAAAGGACCAGTTGAGCAGCAAGATTGGCATGACGGTGGTTTACTTCCAAACTGAAAGTGCCGACCTCTACCTGAACAACTTTACCCTGGTTCAGGCAGATAACTCAGCTAGCCAGGCATCCGCTTCAACGGCGGCTTCAACTTCAGCTGCTAACAGTGCTGCTGCTTCTACTGCGGCTGCCAACAGTGCCGCCGCATCAACGTCAGCCTCAACTTCAGCAGCTCAGACTAGTACCAGTGCTGCTACTGGCACTAACCAGGCTGGCCTAGTTGATGGTTTGTATAACGCTGACTTCCACGTCAACAAGTCTGGCACTAACTCAGCCTCTGTGATGGAGAAGATTTTGACTAAGCCGGCCAAGGCCGTAGTTAAGGGTGACAAGGTTACCTTGACCTTCAACTTTGGTGGGCAGGGAATCTTTGGCTTTGCTGGTCAGGCAGCTGCTTCATTGTTGAACTCAATGACCTTCAACGGCGTTAACGCTACCCGCGACGGTGCCAACTGGACGGTTACCCTGCCAGTTAGCGACCTGCAAAAGAAGATTAACGTTGGGGTTAACTACTTCATGAGTGAGAAGGCTGACCTCTACGTTGATAAGATGAACTTGGTCAAGGCTGATCAACCAGCTACTGCGCCAACTTCAACTGCTACTAGCACGAGTGCCGCTCCTTCAACCAGTACTGCACCTACCAGTACGGCGCCAACTAGTACCAGTGCTGGTAGCCAAAACTTTGAACAGAACAAGGTTTACAACGTGGCCTACCACATGAACAAGGACGGTCAA
Organism: Lactobacillaceae bacterium L1_55_11; assembly: GCA_029433155.1. Taxonomy (GTDB): domain Bacteria; phylum Bacillota; class Bacilli; order Lactobacillales; family Lactobacillaceae; genus ESL0723. Next base: position 657,376 of record JAQYTT010000001.1, on the reverse strand, counting down.
ACTTCTGCCTCAGTAATGGACAAGATGTTTGACAAGCCTGCTAAGGCAGTCTTTAACAGTGATGGTAAGACGGTGACCCTGTCATTTACCTTCTCTGGTGGCAACGGATCTGGTTATGGTGATGGCTCCGCTCTTTCAAACATCTTGAAGTCATGGACCTTTGCCGGCGTACCAGCCGTGCACAACGGTAACACTTGGAGCGTAACTCTGCCGGTTTCAGCCATCTCAGGCAAGATTCCGATGACAGTGGTTTACTTCCAGACTGAGCACGCTGACCTTTACTTGGACGGTTTCACTAAGACTGGTGACAGCGCCAGCGATACCTTTGGTCAGGGAACCAACGGTAGCACCGACACGACCATGACCCCATTTGGTGAAAGTGACGCGGTTCTCCAGGGTGGGGGACTAGGCTTTACTAACACCAGCACTGGCAGCAAGCTTGGCTTTGGTGGCTCACTGCCAAAGACCGGTGTTCAAAGCCGGGTTGAGCTGCACACCCTTGAAGGTGGTACGATCTTGGCTGCCCTTGGTTTGAGCGCCCTTAGCGTAGCGGTTGCTCGTCGCCGTGAGCAGGAAGCTCGTTAATCACTGATTATCAGGCCTAATGATTAAGTACAAATAAAAACCCGCTGGATAAATATCCAGCGGGTTTTTTAGTTGGGTTATGGTTGCTTATGAAAACTGTTCTTTAGCTTCGTCAGCAGCGTCCTTGGCCTGGTTCTTCAGGTTGTTAGCACCTTCTTCAACGCGGCCCTTGGCTTCGTCAAAGTCACCGGCTAACTTGTCACCGTTGTTACCAGTCAATGAGCCCTTCAACTGCTGGGCCTTACCATTCAACTGATCGCCCCAGGCATCAGCCTTTTCGCGCAAGTCCTTGACAGCATCCTCGTCCTTGAAGAGGTAGTAGGCCAAAGCGGCGTTACCCAACAAGCTAACAGCTAGCAAAAAATTCTTCATAATGTTTGTACACTCCTTTTATTTGACTTAGGTCAATTATGGTAACAAAGGCGCCTTTTGTCAATTTGAAAATCGGTTTATTCTTCTTCTATAGTAAAAAGTGGAGCCAGGGAGGGAAGAAAAGGTGACATTTGACCGTGAAAAGGCCTGAATTTTCAGCAAAAGTTTGATATTATGTCAAATGTTACGTAATATGTTGCAAAAAAGTGACAAATTCAGTGATATTTTTTGTAATTTGGTGTTTTTTATATTCGTTATGCGTTATAATGAATCTGTTGTAAGATATTACATACGCGGAGGTAAGCACGCCGCGGCCTGGCTTTAGTGGTTGGGCGGAAAAGGTTGCATAAATTAGAATTCATGGAATACATGGAGGAGAAAGAAATATGAACGTAACTACTAACGATCGTTTCAAGATGTTCAAGTCTGGTAAGGTCTGGGTTGTTGCTGGTGCTGCTGCTTTGGCTTTTGCCCCTGCAGCTCTTGCTTCAGCTAACGCCGACGACACTACTGCAGCAGACGCAGCTTCAGCAACTACTAACAACGGTGTTGCCGAAGACGGTGCCCCTGTGAAGAACGCCGACGGTTCAGAAACCACTACTTCAACTATCACTAACGCTGATGGTTCAAAGACTGTTACTCAGACGACTAACACGCCTGTGACTAACACTGGTTCATCACAGACTAAGGTACCTGCTGATGGTATCAACACTGATGTTAACCTGTACAACACTGACCAGGACAGCGGTTTCACTCCTGGACAGCCAAAGACTTTGTACGTGGTTGGTACTCGTACTACTAACTACCCTGAAGCAGCTAACTTGCAAGACCCAGTTAACGGTGACTTGAAGGTTTGGTTGACTACTGCTGCAGGTTCATCTGATGGACCTAACGGTACTGTTCAAGACTCATCAGCTACTGCCTCAAACCCATTGACTTTGAGTGCTGACAAGGCTGGTAACGTTGTTGGTCAGATTACTTTTACTCCTGAAGCTGGTAAGGTATATGCCTTGCACGTTGAACAGGCTAACGTTGGTAACGACCGTGGTTCAGCATCAACTCCTGATGGTGACTTGATCTGGTCTAACGTCTTGGTTGGTTCAGTTAAGACTACGCAGACGACTACTACTATTCCTGCGCCAGCTCCTACTCCAACGCCAAACCCAACCCCTGCTCCACAGCCAACGCCAAACCCAACCCCTGCTCCACAGCCAACGCCAAACACTAACCCTGGCACGACTCCTGCAGCAGAACCTGCACCTGTACCAACTCCAGCTGCTACGCCTGCTGCAACTCCAGCAACTCCAGCTGCTAACACCCCTTCAGCATTGCCTGAAACTGGTGCCAAGGCTGCTAACAACGAAGCTGGTGTGGTAGCCCTTGCTGCTGCTTCAGTTGCCGCTGCCTTCGGTGCAATGGTTTACAAGCGTAAGCACTAAGATTTAATTTAAGGTCGTTAGACTTTAACAAAGACGCTGCCATTACGGTGGCGTTTTTTACTGCTCATTTTTGCTAAGAAAATGTAATAAAATGACTTTTTTGTGACAATATTTTTAAACAAATGAAATTTTTTACAAAAATTTTAATGCTATACTAACCAGTAATTAGATTTACTGAGAGAGGGGTGAACTCATGATCAGTTTAAAATCACCACGTGAAATCGAGGCGATGCGCAAGTCCGGTGCTATCATTGCCGGCATGCATTTGATGCTGCGCGATTTAATCAAGCCAGGAATTGATACCTGGGAAATTGAAACGAAGTGTCGGGAGTACATTGAAAGCCACGGTGGCGTCCCACTGCAAATTGGTTTTGAAGGTTTCAAGTACGCCACAACAATCAGTGTTAATAACGAAGTGGCCCACGGTCTGCCTCGTAAGGGTCTTAAGTTGAAAAAAGGTGACCTGGTGAAGGTTGATACGGTCGTTGGTTTAGATGGGGCTGTATCTGATTCAGCCTGGTCCTATGCGGTTGGCGAAGTCAGCCCAGAAGTCAAAGAGTTGATGCGGGTTGCTAAGAAGTCCCTGTATCTGGGGATTGACCAGGCCGTGATTGGCAACCGAATTGGTGATATCGGTGCCGTCATTCAAGACTACACTGAGAACCAGCACCACTATGGTGATGTTCGTCAGTACATCGGTCACGGGGTTGGACCAACCATGCACGAGGAGCCCCAGGTACCGCACTATGGTAAGGCCGGTCACGGTCTTCGACTGCGTGAAGGGATGACGATTACAATTGAACCAATGATTAACCTCGGTGGTTGGGAAGTCACGACTGATGAAACCCCCGAAGATGGTTGGACGGTGCGGACTGCGGATGGCTCTTGGTCAGCCCAGTATGAACACACCCTGGCCATCACCAAGGACGGTCCCAAGATTTTGACCAGTCAAGATCCAGAACTTGATGCCAAGTACCTGTGAGCTCGCTGGGTCAACTGGACTTCCTGAGTCAAACGAATGGAAGAATAGATAATGGAAAACATTTTTGACCTAAAACTCCTTGTGAAAATGGTGCGGCGGGAATGGCTAAAAATTTTAGCGATTGCTTTCCTATTCGCTTTAGCATTTTTTGCTTATGCTAAGATTTTTGTAACACCTCAGTACCAGGCCACTGTTTCCCTCCTGGTCAACAAAAAAAATGATCACCAGGATAGCACCAACGATGAACAACAGGCCGCTGTGGCTATTATCAACACCTACAAGGATATTATTAGCCGGCCAGTGATTAGCGACAAGGTGGCCCAGAACCTAGCAACTTGGAGTTCTGATAACCCCCGTTATTATCCAGGCCTAACTGGTGGTGAAGTGTCTAAGATGGTGAACACAGCCAGCCAAAACAATTCTCAAGTTTTCAGTATTAACGTTAAGGCCCCCAGTCCCCGTCTGGCTGCCGATGTAGCCAACGAGGTTGCCCGGGTTTTCCAGTCCGAGATTGCCCAAATTATGGATGCCAAGAGTGTCACCGTGATTTCTAAGGCTACGCCCAACAACCAACCGATTAGTCCTAAAATTAAGCGGATGACTTTCTTAGGATTTGTGATTGGCCTGGTCTTAGCCTTCGTAGTCTACCTGATTCGCTTCCTTTGGCTGGCGGGCCAGGATGACAATCACCCTGATAATCCAGCCGATAAGCAGGGTAAGATTACCAAGTTGCCTGAACCGAACCACACCACTGGTGAAACTCGCCTACAACGCTACTCAGATTCTTAAATCAGCCATACCAATGCAACCACGGTCACTGAAGAAGGTAAGTTTATGACAAACTTTATTGCAAACATTTGCCACCGCCATGTTGGACCTGTTTCAGCAAATTTCAGCTTTATGCAGCCAAGGAACCAGAGGGGACGGTCACACGTTATTTACGATAACTACGTTAAGCGCAGTATTGATTTTACCGTGGCCCTAGTTACCTTGATTCTGGTTTTAATCCCACTGCTAATGGTCGCCCTAGCCGTTAAGTTGACCTCACCGGGCCCAGTGCTCTTTAAGCAGCAACGCTATGGTCGTTATTCGCGGGTATTTACGGTCTATAAGTTTAGGACGATGAAGGTGGATGCGCCGGAAACCTCAAATCGTAAGTATGCCGACATGAAGGATTACATTACGCCCTTGGGACTGTTCCTACGGAAGTTCTCGATTGACGAACTACCTCAGCTGCTAAATGTCTTAAAGGGTGACATGAGCTTTGTGGGCCCACGTCCCTTGGCTGCCGTTGACCAGGTTGTTTTGGACCTGCGCAAAGCTTCTGGGGCTGACCAGGTTCGTCCTGGGATTACCGGTCTAGCCCAGATTTCAGGTCGTAATAACATTACCGACCGGCAAAAGGCTGCCTATGATGCCGAATATGCTCACCAGGTAAGCTTTTGTTTTGATTTTAAAATTTTGGTTCAGACCGTAACCACGGTTCTGAAAGCCGAAAATATCTTTAAGAGCTAAGTGGTCGATGATGAGGTTTACATGTCTGCCAAAGTATTAATTGTCAGTTCAACCGCGTCGATGATTTTACAGTTTACGATGCGAAACATTGCCTTGCTGCAAGCAGCCGGCTACCAGGTGACCGTGGCGGCTAACTTTGACCAACCCGGCACCATTACCCAGGATCAGGCCCAGGGCTTAAAGGCTGAGTTAACGGAGAAAAACGTTTCATGGCACCAGGTTGACTTTGGTCGTGGTGTCGGCCGTCCCCTGAAAAACCTGCGTGCAATCCGGCAGCTGCGCGACTTAATGCGAGGTCGGGATTTTGACTTTGTCTATACTCAGGCTGCCCTGGCCAGTGTTTTTAGTCGGTTAGTAGCTCGCTACTACCGCTTACCAGTGCTTTATTTTGCTCATGGATTTCAGTTCTACCGGGGTGGCCCCTGGCAGAACTGGTGCCTTTACTATCCGATTGAAAAATTATTAAGTCGTTGGACTAAGGTCATAGTGACGATTAATGACGAGGATACCCAGCTAGCCCAGCATCATTTTCATGCTGGTAAAGTGGTCCAGGTACCCGGCGTGGGGATTGACTACCCAGCCTTTGCCCAGCCGCGCTCGCCCGAAAAGCTCCAGGACCTGCGACGATCCTTGCAGCTACCGGAAGAGGCGCGGGTGCTGATTTCAGTGGGGGAGTTGTCCCGCCGGAAAAACCACCAGCTGGTGATCCGGGCCCTGGCTGATAGTGACCAGATTGACCTGCACTATCTGATTGTCGGCATCGGCGACCAACAGGCTGCCCTGGTGCAATTAATTGATGAACTAGGCCTCAGTCAGCGAGTACACTTGCTTGGTTACCGCACTGACGTGGGGGACCTTTACCACTTAGCTGAGGTGGCAGTTTTTCCATCTCGTTACGAGGGTTTGATGGTGGCTGGTATGGAGGCAATGGCCGCTGGCCTGCCCCTCCTGTATGCCCAAGTCCGGGGGATCGCTGATTACATGGTCCCTGGTCAAACTGGGTATCCTTTTAGAGATAATAACTTGGCTGGTCTGGGAGCAGGTCTGACTAAGATTTTGCCGCGGGCCAAGGCCATGGGTGAACAGGCCCAGGCTGCTGCTCAGCAGTTTGACTACCATGCCATCGATCAACAGATGGCGGCCATTTTCCAAGGGATGAAAGAAAATTAGGAAGGTTTTGCATGCAAAAGGTTTTTCACTTCCTAAACACCGGTAACTATTCCGGTGCTGAAAACGTGGTGGTTAACATTGCCAGTCTGGTACCCGGTTACCACCATGTCTACGTTTCCCCAGACGGAGAAATTAACGAAGTTTTGACCGAGCACGGCATCGAGCATCTGACCATTGACTCCTTGTCGGTGCGGTCACTGCGGGCGGTAGTCAAGCGCTACCACCCCGATATTGTCCACGCCCATGACTTTACCGCTAGCCTGGCAGCGGCCGTGAGTGCGCCTTATATCCATCGTTACGGGGGGCGGGTGATTTCCCACCTGCACAACAATGATCCCCGTTTACGACAGCTCAGCCCCTTGTCGGTCCTATACTGGCTGAGCTTACCGGCCTACGATCAAGTAGTGGTGGTTTCCCAGGCTGTGATTGACGAAACCTGGTTTCACCGAACCCTGGCCCGTCGGGCAAAAGTGGTCGGTAATGTGGTCAACACCCCCTGGATTTTGGCGCAAAGCCAGCGCTTCACGGTGCCACTAATTGACGTAGTGGTTATCGGTCGTTTGGTGCCCCAGAAGGGACTCGACCGCCTGTTAAATCTGCTAGCCCAGGTTCGTGAAGAGTTGCCTGATATCCAGGTGGCCCTAATTGGTCAAGGACCGCTGGCAGCGTCCTTGGATCAACAAATTAAGAATTTGGACTTGGGCCACAACGTGAAACGGTTGGGCTACCAGGCCAATCCTTATCCTTATTTGCGAGCGGCTAAAATTGGGGCCCTCCTGTCCCGTTACGAAGGCTTTGGCATTGCCGTTTTGGAAATGGAACTGCTAGGTCTGCCAGTCGTGACAACCCCGGTCGGGGGCCTCAAAAATCTGGTGAATGACCAGGTTGGCGTGGCCAGTGAAGATGATGCGGCCATTGTAACGGAACTGATTGCCCTGCTTTCCGATGATGATTACCGGGCTCGTAAGGGCCGGGCGGCCGCAGCGCATGCAAACGTCGTTAACGATTTGGACGCCTTTGTGGCCCGTTTCCAGGCAATTTATGGAGGCTGAGATGGTAACAGTTTTAACGGTGGCCTATAACCGGGGACATTTGCTAGAACGGCTCTTTAACAGCCTCTGTCAGCAAACCCAGACCGACTTTCAATGGCTGGTGATTGATGATGGTAGCACTGATGATACTGCCCTGCGGATGGCGGCCTTCCAGGCCAAAAAGCCACCCTTTCGTATCGACTACCATGCCAAGGAAAACGGTGGCAAGCATACCGGCTTAAACTATGCACATCCCTTTATTCAGGGGCAGGTTACGGTGATTGTGGACAGTGATGACTATTTGGTTGCAAACGGGATCGAGCAAATTGAAGCGGCCTGGCAACCTTACTTAGATGACCCCAAGTTAGCCACGGTAACCTTTGAACAGGCCGATGACCAGGGTCACTTGCTAGGTCATTTTCCTAGGCCGCGCTATTTTGGTTCCGAATTAGACTACCGCTATGCCCACCACATCGGTGGTGACTTTGCTGAAACCATCCGCACCGAAGTATTAAAGGCTTGGCCCCTGCCAGAATTTCAAGGAGAATGCTTCTTTCCGGAAGGCTGGCTCTGGCAGACAATTGCCCGCCATTATGACACCTTGGATTTACAGGGGGTCTTGGTTGTGGGTGGTTACCAGGCCGGGGGGTTGACCCAGCAGGGGCGGCAACAACGCCTCAAGGCGCCACGAGGTATGGTAACCTATTATCAGGCCTTAACCGGGTCAGTTTTTCCGCAGTCCACCCGGCTTAAGAGCGCCTTGGCTGCCCAGGTTTACCAGCACTTTGTCCCGAAAAATTTACGGAGAAAGCTGGCGGTGGCGACTTGGTTACGTTGGTTAACGGCGCTGCCGGCTGGTTTTTTGGCTTGGCGGTGGCGCAAGTACGGTAATCAGCAATAGTCAGTGATAAAAAGAGGGGAGGGGCCCGTTGTTTTATTATTTTATGACTTTTGGGGTAGCGACCCTGGCCATGTTTTTCTCGGGTTTGTTTGGCCAAAAACGGCTAAATGACCTCTTTTTATTTTTCTTTTTTCTCTGGCTGGTCTTTCTGTCCGGTACCCGCTACCATTTGGGCGGCTATGACTACCAAAACTACGCCTACTACTTTCAAAACGCCCCCGACTTAGCTAACCTGCACTTTATTAAGCTAGTTTCGGAGCAGGGGTTGTTTGGCAGTGATAGCGGCTGGCTCTTTTTTAACGCCCTGATTAAGAGTTTGGGCCTAAATTTTTATGGTTTGACCTTGGCGGCCGCCTTGATTTTTTGGATGACCCTCTACTTTGTGGTCCGGCCATACATCACGAACTTAGGTATTCTAGGAGTGATGGTCATGTATAAGTATTTACTGGATGTTTCCTTTATTTACATGCGCCAGTCCCTAGCAGTGGCCATTTTTTTGATGGCTGTGCCTTTGATCATACATAAAAAACTAATTCCTTATTTGCTGCTGGTTACGGTCGCGGCCATGGTCCACTTTTCCGCGGTGATTCTACTGCCGGTGTACCTGGTTAACTATCTCCGTATCAGTAAGAAAGGGGTCATTATCTACACGGCGATTTTTTCCGCCACCTATATCTTGACCCTCTTACACGTTAACGTGTTGCAGTACCTGTCCTTTGCCAACCACCTGATTGGTGGTTCTGGTGGTCAGAAGTTAGATGAGGCTGCCAGTGGCAACCTGTACGGGGATTCAAGCCTGGTGTCGAACTTCTTGCACCTGGCGGAGTTCTTGCTCATTGACCTGCTCTTAATTTTCAACTGGGATAAGATTAAATGGCAAGATCGCCGGGTTAACACCCTGGTTAAGCTCTTCTTATTGCTGCTGCCCCTGTATTCACTCTTTGCCAACTCGGCCATCATGGTCCGCGACGGCTTTTACTTCCTCTTCACCTATGCGATTGTGATTGACCTGGTGACTCGCAAGGCCCGTTTACAGTCCCGGCTTTTGATTTACCTGGGCGTGGCCCTGGTTTCAGCCTACGGAATGTTCCGCTTTGCCAGCAACTTTGATAACGGTGGTAGCAGTGTCTATGATAGCTATCTCTTCCACGATGATAATATTTGGACGCCCCAACCGGAGGATTTGCGCCTATGAGTTCGCCCCTATTTTCCATCATTGTCCCGGTTTACAATGTTAAAAACTACCTGGAAACGGCCATAAAATCGATTACCGGCCAGGACTGGCCGGACTGGGAAGCCATTTTAGTCGATGACCAATCTAACGATGGTTCGGCCCAACTGGCCCAGGAACTGGCCCAGACCGATAATCGTTTGCACTTTTACCAGCATGAGCACGGTGGGCTTTCCGCCAGCCGTAACTTTGGCATGCAACAGGCCCAGGGGGACTATTTCCTGTTTTTGGATGCTGATGATTATTTCAGTCCCGGCTTGCTGGGTCAGCTCCAGCAAGCGATCGTCAGCCAGCCGGATCTGGCTGTTTTAGTTTTTGATTACCAGAGCTTTAACACCGCGACCCGGGCAGTTATCGAGACTACCCATTTTGATGAGCACCTCCGCCGTTTTGGTGAAGTAGCCTGGAACAAGGCCTATCGGCGGTCATTTGTTGAGTACTACCAGTTGAACTTCCCAGCTGGCCTGAATTTTGAAGATACCGCGATTGTGCCTGTTATTATGGCCCTAGCTAAGCACCGGCAAAAGGTGGATTACTGTGGCTACCATTACCGCCGGCAGCGCCCTGGCGCCATCACTGGGGAGGTCAGTGCCGATAGTATTGCCATGCGCCAGGCGGCCTTGGACTATTTAATGGACCAGGCCCAGCATTATCAGACTGATATGACCGTCAAGGCCAGGCGCCAGCTAACCCACACCATTAGTGGTCGCTGGTTCCTGCTCTGGCGTGACTATCAAAAGTTACCAGCCCAAGAAGCACTAACCGAGCGCTTTATACAAGCCTTTAGCAGTCGGTCAATCCGACGGGGCTTTTTCAATCAGTGGGAACCCAAGTACTGGTTGGCCGGTCTATGGGCCTGGTTTTGGTTGAAGCGTGCTAAGGTGCACACACGCTAGTCACTGTAATTTTTATTGTTGAGGGAGCCCGGTGAAATTACTAAAAAATTATCTGTATAATACCGGCTACCAACTCTTGGCCATCCTGGTGCCCCTGGTAACCATGCCCTACATTAGCCGGGTGTTGGGTCCTCAGGGATTAGGGGTATATTCCTTTACCAATGCCACCATTTCTTACTTTGTACTAGCGGCTAACCTAGGTTTGGCGGTATACGGGACCAATCAAATTGCCGCCCACCGTGACCAAGTGGAGGACCGGTCCCAGCAGTTTTACGAGATTACTGGTCTCCGGCTGCTGGTTAGTTTGGTGGCCTTTTTAGCCTTTGCGGGCTTTATGTTGGTTTACCACCAGTATCCGGCTATTATGCTGGCCCAAAGTATTAATATTTTAGCCGTGGGCTTTGATTTTTCCTGGTTTTTCACTGGCTTGGAAGACTTTAAAAAGGTGACCCTACGAAATACCGTAGTCAAGCTAGCCACCCTGGTCCTGGTCTTTGTCTTTGTGCGCCGGGCCAGCGATGTTTTGACCTATACCTTGATTATTAGCCTTTCGACCCTGGTCGGGAACCTGTCCCTCTTACCCTTTTTGAAGGGCCAGCTCCAGTGGGTGAAGCGGCGTCGTTTAAAAATTTGGCACCATTTCTGGCCCGCCCTGGTGCTCTTTATTCCTCAGGTGGCCTCCCAGGTTTACCTGGTCGTCAATAAAACTATGTTAGGGGCGCTGGCAGGCGTGACGGCGGTGGCCTACTTTACCTCGGCTGACAGCATCGTCCGGATTGCCCTGACCCTGGTGACCTCGATTTCCACCGTCCTGATGCCCCGGATTGCTAACGCCGTTGCCCAGCACCGGACCCAGGAAATTAAGACCTACATGGCCGGGTCATTTCGTTTTATTAATGCCTTAAGCCTGTTATTAATAATCGGCATCGCGACCACGGCGCCGACCTTGGTACCACTCTTTTTTGGTACGAAGTTCCTGCCGGTAATTCCGCTGTTGATCCTAGAAACGCCGATTATTCTCTTAATTTGTTGGAGTGGGGCCCTCACTACCCAGTACCTGATTCCCTTTGGTCAGACCCGGTACTACACCGTAGCCACGGTCTTAGGGGCGCTGGTTAACATTGCCCTAAACCCCGGTTTAATTAGCCAATGGGGTGCCCATGGGGCCGTGGTGGCGACCCTGGTCAGTGAACTGGTGGTAGTGGTTTATATGTTCTACCGTCTGACCAAGTTCATGGCCCTGCGGCCTCTGTTTGAAGGCTTGTTCCGGTTAATCGTGGCCGGTGCTGTCAGCGCCGGTTTAGGTCTGTTAGTGTTGCATCTTTGGGCAGGTGGCTGGCTAGCCATTGGGGTGGTTGCCCTAGTTGAAACGTCCGCTTACCTTGGCCTGTTAAAGGTTTTGGGTCTTAATCCCCGTGATTTAATTCGCTTAGATGCCCAGTCAGAAGAAGGAGTTAATCGTTAATGGTGACATTGCCACAAAGTTTTATCGATAAATACCAGGATTTATTGGGAGACCAAGCGCCAGCCTTCTTGGCCAGTTTTAACGATCAGGCCGAGCGGGGCTTTCGCTTGAACCCGTTAAAGGCTCAGCAAAAATTGGCCGCAGGCGACCTGGCCCAGGCTCCAAAAGCACCCTACAGTCAGTGGGGACGACTGGGTGGGGTCAAAGGTCACAGTGCTGACCATGTTAGTGGCCTGGTCTATTCCCAGGAACCATCGGCCCAGTTGGTGGGAACGGTGGTGGCGCCTAAGCCCGGCGAAAAGGTCTTGGACTTAGCGGCCGCACCTGGTGGAAAAACCACCCACCTGGCCAGCTTTATGCAGGGGCGGGGTCTTCTGTGGACCAACGAAATCTTTCCTAACCGGGCCAAAATCCTCAGTGAAAACGTAGAACGCTTTGGGATTACCAATGCCGTCGTGAGTTCGGCCACCCCGGACCAACTCGCTGAGCAACTGCCAGACTTCTTTGACCGGGTCTTGGTGGATGCGCCTTGCTCGGGGGAGGGGATGTTTCGTAAGGACCCCGACGCCGTTCAGTACTGGAACCCGGATTACCCCTTAGAATGTAGCCTGCGGCAAAAAGAAATCATGGCCGCCGCCGTGAAAATGGTCCGTCCGGGTGGTTACCTGATTTATTCCACCTGCACCTTTGCCCCCGAGGAAGATGAGCAGGTCATCGACTGGTTGGTGAAGACCTATCCGGATTTTGAAATCGATGCCATTCAAAAAGGGACGGATGGCTTAATTAGCAATGGCCGCCCAGAATGGACCGCTGATAATAACTCGGACCTGGCCAAAACAGCTCGATTATGGCCCCAGCAGGGGGCTGGCGAAGGACACTTCGTGGCTCGACTCAAGCGGCGGGAAGAAGAACAATCGGCGACCGTAAAACCAGCTCAGGAGAAAGTGCAGTGGACTGCCCAGGAGAAGGCCGATTGGCAGACCTTTGTCGAAGAAACGCTGACCGACGTTTCCTGGGATACTAAGCGCCTGGTTTGCCAGGGCGACCGGCTGATGTTAGCACCAGCTGAATTACCAGCGACAAAGCACATCAAAATCTTGCGGTTGGGCTTGGTCCTAGGTCGTTTTAAAAAAGGCCGGTTTGAACCAGACCACGCGCTAGCCTTGGCCCTGCATCCAGACCAGGTACAGCAAAGGTTTGCGCTCAATGCAGCGCAATTTGCCCAATATGTGCACGGCGACGTGATTAATCTTAGCGATACCAAGTTAAAGAAGGGTTGGGTCCTGGTCCTAGCGAACGGGAATGGCATTGGCTGGGCCAAGTACGTGAATGGCCAGCTGAAAAATTTCTATCCCAAGGGTCTGCGTTTTGGGCTCTAAAAGTATTTATATTTTAAAAAATCAGATGTTGTGGCAGGAGAGGAGGTCTAAGTGGCAGCAGATAGTACATACTCGGTGAGCGTGATGACGGCGATGTATAATGCTGAAGCAACCATTGACCACTTCTTAGACCAGGTCAGCCGGCAGGATTACGCTGATTTCGAGTGGGTCCTAGTTGATGACGGCAGCACCGATCAGACTGTCAGCCGGGTGCAGGCTTTTATGGCGGCCCAGCCAGAGTTGCCACTGCGCCTGATTACCCAAAGCAATCAGGGGGTGGCGGCTGCCCGCAACCAGGCATTGGCAGCTGCTAGTAAGCAGTATTTCATGTTTGCGGACGTGGATGATAACTTCCCAGCCGGTTTCATTTCTGGGTATGTGGCCGGCTTGAAGGCGGCCGATACTGAGCTGGCGGTCTACAACCTCCACCTGGTTAATCCGGCGGGTCATATGGTCGGTGAAAAGCGCAATCTTGCAGGCCGTTATAGCGGTTTGACTAGCATTGCCAATCTCCTAGAACAAAAAAATGGTGGTTTTTTGGTGGGGATGATTGCCCACCGCCGTCTCTGGCAGGATTTGCGTCTGAGACCGGTGCTGCGTTTTTTAGAAGATGAAGAGGTCTTTGTCCGCCTGCTACTGCGCTGCGAAACGGTGCAGTGGCTGGACCAAAGTTACTATGACTATGTCCAGCACGACCAATCGGCGATTCACCGGGCGGATTTAGCTACCTACCAAAATGGGTACCAGAGCGTGCTCGCCATCCACCAGGACCTAGAAGAAGCCCGGCAACCGGACCTGGCTGGTCTCAGCGAACTACGAGCCCAGGACTTACTGGTGCCGCTGATCGTCTTAGCTTGGCGGCAAAAGCAACCAGACCTAGCCCGCCAGTACCGAGCCGACTACTTAGCCCAGTACCACCGTAAAAACATTCCAAGAGATCAACGATTGAAACGTAGGATTAAATGGGTGCTCATTAAAATGAGACTCAAGCCGGTCCTATTATTTTGGTACCGTCGGGTCTGAGGCCTCCCTAAGTGGTGGCTTTTTTTGTTATAATGGACTCATCAAATACTGATTTAAGTTGGTTTCCAACATCGAGAGGAGCACGGTTTTATGGCCTTTGCCAAAGAAGTAACAGTACCGGGCGACACGACTTATCAAATTAGTCCCGCCATCAAAAAATATACCCTCCTGGATTTGGGTTTCATTAAGAATAATGCCGGGGCTTACGTCCTGCATCGTTCCTTAGAAGCAGATAAGAACTTAGACCAGGCGATTAAGCTCAAGGTGTCGGTTAACCCTGACTTAACTGGTTTTAAGATGAGCACGGTCTCGGCCGCCGATACGGTTCGGGTGAATATTTTTGACCACGCCCAGGACCAGGATATGGTGACCCTGTATCGGTTCTTTGTGGACGATTTGATTAAGCGCGGTGTATTGGAAAAGTTAGCCTCATGACAACCTTTTACTTCATTCGACACGGACAAACTGAGTGGAATCTGGCTCAGCGTTTTCAGGGTGGCCAGGGGGATTCACCCCTGCTGCCCGGCAGTTTCGCCGATATGAAAAAGCTGGCCGCCCACCTCAAAGACGTGCACTTTGACCATGTCTATGCCTCCCCAATCAAGCGGGCCCGGCAAACAGCGGTCACGGTTAAAAATGACCTGCCTGGGGACTTACCCATGTCACTACGTTCAGACCTAGCTGAATTTGGCCTAGGACAGTGGGAAGGTCACACCCACGAGGAAATCGACCAAAAATACCCGCAGGACTACTATGATTACCGCCATGATTTGACTCAGTTTGATGGTCGGGACTTCGGCGGTGAGAATTACCAGGGCGCCCTGGACCGTTTTACCCGCTGCATTCGTGAAATCAGTCAATCCCAGCCCAACGGCACGGTTTTGGTCGTGGCCCATGGTTTGATTTTACGGATTGGTTTAAACGCCCTGTTAAAGACTCCGGCGGATAAAATTAGCCAGCGAAGTGGTCTGGGGAATACTTCGACCACGATTTTGACTGGCAATGGGCAAGACTTTGACCTGGTAGACTGGAATGACACCTCCTATTTGGGCAAGGCCCAGGATGGCACGACAACGATTTAAGAAGGACTGTGAATGGCGGAAGCAACTTCACAACATGAACAGGTGACTGGCACGCTCGGGCGTGTCATTTTTTCGGCCCAGGATTCCTACTTTAAAATTCTTTCCATTGAGGTCGAAGATACCAATATCGACGGTTGGAATGAGCCGGAAATGATTGTGACCGGGTCCTTTGCTGACGTGCAAGAGGGCGGCAATTATACCTTTTACGGTCGTTTGGTTAACCATCCCAAGTACGGCCAGCAGCTAAAGGTTGATCATTACCAAAATGAGTTGCCCAGCGGCCGAGATGGTCTGGTGAAGTACCTGTCTTCGGACCAGTTTAAGGGGGTCGGTGCTAAGACTGCGGCCAAGATTGTTGACCATCTTGGAGAGGAGGCCCTGGATTTAATTGTGGCTGACCCCACCGTCTTAAGGGGAATTGTTAAGCCCGATATTGCCAAAAATATTGCCCAAACCCTGCAGTCCAATCTCGGTTTGGAACAGCTCTTCGTCCAGGCCGGTCGCCTGGGGATTAGCAACGAGTTGGCTGGCCGTCTCTATGACCAGTATGGTAGTGAGGCCCAGGACATTATCAGCCAACACCCTTACCGGCTAGTGTTTGAGTTTGACGGCCTTTCCTTTCGGAAGGTTGACCAGCTAGCCCAGCGTTTGAATCTGGCCGGTGACAGCCCGCAACGTTACCAGGCCGCAGTTTACGCGGCCCTGGCAGCCGCTGGTCAGCACTATGGCCATACTTATCTCAGCCAGACCCAGTTGGTTTCGGCGGTAGCACAGTTGCTGGGCAGTTCCGATCTTAATCTAGATCAGATTGTTGACGACGCCCAGCAGGCACTGGTCAAAGATGACCTGGTTGTCGTCGCTGACGGCCATAGTTATACCCGTCCGCTTTACCAGGATGAGAGCGAAGTCGCAGCGCGTTTATTAGCCTTAAAAAATAGTCAAAGCCAGCTGAAATTTACCCCAAAACAGATTGCTAAAAACCTGGTTGTTCCCAAAGATATTCAGTTAGACCAGCGCCAGGTTGAGGCGGTTGAGCAGGGCCTAGCCGCCCATGTCTTTGTGTTAACCGGTGGTCCGGGTACCGGGAAAACCACCATTATTCAGGCAATTGTGGCTACCTACGAGCGCTTGCTGGACCGAATGGCTGAAGAACACGACGAACCCGAACAGTGGCGTTTTGACCACCGGGTCCGCCTGGCTTCGCCGACCGGTCGGGCCGCTAAGCGGATGACCGAGGTGACCGGCTACGAGGCCACTACCATTCACCGGCTTTTGGGAATGGTGGACTTTAAACAGCCCGAATTCAATGCTGACCAACCCCTGAGTGGCGGTCTCCTAATTGTTGATGAGGCTTCCATGCTCGATATCGAGCTGGCTGATAAATTACTTGCGGCGGTGCCCGATGATATGCGGATTATTTTTGTTGGTGATAGCGATCAGCTGCCATCAGTTGGTCCTGGGAATGTCTTGGCCGACTTACTGGCCAGCCACCAAATTGACCTTAGTCAGCTCGATGTGATTTATCGCCAAGGGCGGGGCAGCAGTATTAATAGTCTGGCAGCCAGCATTAAAGCCGGCCAGTTGCCTGATGATTTTGAAGAAAATAAGGGTGACCGTTCAACCTTCTTAGTTAGCAGTGACCAGGCCCCTCAGGCGGTCGGCCAGGTCTTACAGGCTGCAATCAAAAAGGGTTTTACGGCCCAGGATGTTCAAATTTTAACCCCGATGTACAAGGGAAGCAGTGGGGTGGTTGCCCTCAACCAGTTAGCCCAGGAATGTTTTAACCCCAGCCGTCCGGGCCAAAAATCGCTCCAACGGGGCCAATTTGTTTTCCGAAAAGGGGACAAGGTTCTACAATTAGAAAACGACAGTGAGCGTGATATTTATAACGGTGACATGGGGACGGTTTTAGCTGTACACTACCAGAAAGATCCTGGTCAGCAGGCCGACGGTCTGGTGGTTGACTTCGACGGCAAGGAAGCCACTTATGACAAAAAGGATTTGGGACAGCTGACCCTGGCCTATGCCACCACGGTTCACAAGGCCCAGGGTAACGAGTTTAAGCTGGTCTTACTGGTTTTGGCTGACCAGTTCCACATGATGTTAAACCGCAACCTGCTCTACACTGGGCTGACTCGGGCGAAGGAAGCTTTGATTTTGGTTGGTAGCCGGGCTGCCTTTGAACGGGCTGCCCAAACGCCAGTGCCACCGCGGCAGACGGCCCTAGCCCAGTGCCTGCAGGATGGCAAAGCCGGCGTTAAAGAATCGGTGAGCCAGGCTAAGACAGCTGGGACTAACACAGCCAAAAGTAATCAGTCCACGATTTTGGCAGCTACCCCTAGTCGGTCCAATCCGGCTACTAGTCAACCGGACGCAGCCGCTAAGCACGAGCTAACCGTGGCGGCAATTCAGGACCAAAGTATCGATCCGATGATTGGCATGGGGGACTTGAAGCCCGCTGATTTCATGCCCAAAAAGGTTTAAAATTGCTGTTATAATCAGATAAGTAAAGCGAAGGAATGAAGGCAGGAAAACATGAGTAACCCCGAGTACCGACTTTTTCAGCTGGGCAGTAATCCCAGCCTGGCTGAGGAAATTGCATCAATTTCTGATATTCCCTTGGCAGCGGTTGATTTAGAAACCTTTGCCGATAACGAAATTTACGAACGGATTGTTGATTCAGTCCGCGGACAAGATGTCTACGTCATTCAGGGCATTACCACCCCGGTGCACGACAACCTGATGCGGCTGATGGTCTTCATTGACGCAGCCCGCCGAACTTCAGCCCGGTCAATTAACGTGATTATCCCTTACTTTGGCTATGCACGTTCCGACCGCAAGGCCCGTTCCCGGGAACCAATCGTTGCCCGCTTAATCGCTGACCTCTTGGAAACCCAAGGGGTTAAGCGGTTAATGGCCATGGACTTACATACCAGCCAGGTACAGGGTTTCTTTGATATCCCAGTTGACCACTTACTGGCCACCCCGGTTCAAAGTCACTACTTTTACGAGCAGGGACTGACTGGGGATGACGTGGTGGTGGTTTCACCCGACCCTAACAGCTTAAAAATGGTCCAGAACTTTGCCAAGGTCCTTAATGCCAACTGGGCCATCGTCGATGCCCGTGAAGAGGAGCATGGCCAGGCCAAGCATTTCCAAATCACCGGTACGGTGGCTGGTAAGCATGCCATCTTGATGGATGACATCATTGATTCAGGCCGGACCATGGCCCAGGCCAGCCAGGCCTTGGCCGATGCCGGGGCGACTAAGATTGATGCCCTGGCCACCCACCCGGTCCTGTCCGATCATGCAGTGGAACGCTTGGAAGCGGCTCCCCTTGACCGGGTGATTGTCACTAACACCATCGAAATTCCAGCTGAGAAGCGCTTCGATAAGCTGGTTGAGCTGTCAGTGGCGCCACTCTTTGCCGAAGGGCTGCGCCGCGTCATTAACCATGAAAGTATGGCTGGTATGCTCACCAGCCCAGATAATCCGGAAATATCCCTATGACTTCAGCAGATACCCAGGCCTTCCTGTCACCCGAATGGGGCCTTAGCGAGGCTGGCCTAGTCACCAGCCAGTATGGCGCCAGCGTGGACTTTATTAGTCCAGCAGCTGGGCCAGTAACCTTAGAATTTTTAGAACCTTACCCGGTCTTGACCTTTACGGTCCTTCGCGACGGGGTGGCCGCTGGTCAAGTGACGCTAGCCGGTAACCAAATGAAAATTAACGTTGCCGCCGGGCATAACCAGCTGGTCCTAGATCAACTAGATCAAGGGCAGGTAGCTCTCTGGCAAAACGGGGTCGTCCTGACTGCTATCCGCACCGATTTAGACCTAAAGCCAGTGCCGGTTGAAAAGCCTTACCTAACCTTTGTGGGGGACTCAATTACTGCCGGTGAATTAATGGCTGGTAATCAGAACCTGCCGGCCCAAAGTTTTCCTAGTTTGGTGGCCCAGCAGGTTGGTCGGCCCCTGGCCCGGATTGCCTATGGTGGCACTGGCCTAACCCGACGGGCACCGTTTCAGGAGCCAACCGCGATTACGGCTCTTTGGCAGGTCGGGCCTGGGATTGCCCGGCCCCGCGTCCAAACGGACCTGGTCATCGTTAACTATGGCCTAAATGACTTTAACTACGGGGCCAGTCGTCAGGAATTTACCTTTGGGCTGCGGGTCTACCTACTAGAGCTGGTCAAGCGCTTCCACGATGCCAAAGTCCTACTGTTAACGCCCTTTAATGGCGAGTATGTCGACATTTTTCAGCAGGAGAGTCGCCGTTTTGACCACCTGGAAGTGGTTGATACTAGCGACTGGGCGGTTTTGACCGCTAACCGTCATCCCAACGTTGAAGAGCACCAACGGGCCGCCGAGCAAATTTTGGCCCTAGAACCTTTCAAGGAGTTATAAATGGTATACGCAGCTAATCCTAACCGCTACGAAAAGTTACCTTATCGCCGGGTCAGTGATTCTGGCCTAATTGTGCCAGCTCTGTCCTTTGGTCTTTGGCGTAACCTGGGTGATCAAATGCCCCTGGCCAATTCCCGGGAAGTGATTTTAACTGCCTTTGATAATGGTATTTTCAGTTTTGATAATGCCTCTAACTACGGTCCAGGAAATGGGACGGCCGAAGAAACCTTTGGCCAGGTTTACCGGTCGGACCTGCGTCCCTACCGCAACGAGCTGGTGATTACCACCAAGGCTGGATACCACATGTGGCCGGGACCACTGGGCCAGTTTTCCGGTAAGAAAACCCTGGTCAATGCTCTGGATCTGAGTTTGCAGCGCATGGGCTTGGATTACGTTGATATTTTCTATGCCCACCGCTGGGATCCTGAAACTCGCCTAGAAGAAACGGCTCAGACCTTGGACCTCCTGGTCCGTCAAGGAAAGGTCCTCTATGTTGGTGTTTCCAATTACACGGCCGAACAAACCGCGGCCATTGCTAAAATTTTTGCTGATTTGGGCACCCCCTTCATCGGCAACCAGGTTTCCTATAACATGCTAAACCAGGGTGCTAAGAACAGTGGTCTCTTAGATATCCTGGACCAGCACCATGCTGGACTCTTTGCCTATGGACCCTTAGCAGAAGGACTATTGACAGACCGGTACTTGGATGGCATTCCTGATGACTTCCCAGTTCATCAAACCAACGAGTTCCTCTTTAAAAATGGTAAGCAGGCGCTAGAAAACAAGTTGCGGGCCTTAAACGATTTGGCTCAAAGCCGCCAGCAAACCTTATCTCAGATGTCGCTAGCCTGGTTACTCCAGGACCGCCGGGTGGCCAGTGTGGTCATTGGCGCCAGCAAGGTTGACCACCTCCTTGGCAACCTGCAGTTTACCAAGCATCCTGACTTTACTCAGGACGAGTTGGCGCGGATTGACGAAATCCTGGCGTAAATCCGAACGTTTCGGATGATTGTGAGAGTATTTTTAGTTTATTAACGAATATTTTACCGGGAAAACTGATAAAATAGGGTTGTTGAGCAATTAGAAATAAAGGATGGTTACTATGCTGGAACGTTATTCGCGGCCCGAAATGCGTGCGATTTGGTCATTGAAGAACCAGTACCAAAGCTGGTTAGATGTGGAAATTGCCGTGGTGGCCGGTTGGGTTGACCAAGGTCATATTCCCGCCGAGGATTTGGAAAAGATTCGGAAAAACGCCAAGTTCGATGTGGACCGGATTGCTGAAATTGAGCGGTCGACCCGTCACGATGTGGTTGCCTTTACGCGGAATGTGTCGGAGTCTTTGGGTGAGGAACGCAAGTGGGTTCACTACGGCCTGACTTCTACCGATGTGGTTGATACAGCCCAGGCCCTGCGCCTACGGCAGGCTAACGACATTATCAAAGAAGACTTGAAGCAGTGGCGAGAAGCCATCAAGGGCTTGGCTTTAAAGTACAAGGATACGGTTATGATGGGCCGGACCCACGGGGTTCACGCTGAGCCAACGACCTTTGGCTTGAAGATGGCCCGTTTTTACGCCTCAGCCAGCCGGGCGATTGAGCGTTTTGACCGCGTGGCCGAAGAAATGCTAACTGGTAAGTTATCTGGTGCGGTGGGTACCTTTGCTAACGTACCCCCTGAAGTTGAAAAGGTGGCCATGAAGGAATTGGGACTGCGGGCCCAGCCAATTGGTTCCCAGGTGCTGCCCCGTGACTTGCACGCCGACTACATGCAGACCATTGCCTTAATCGGTACGCAAATTGAAGAGTTGGCGACTGAAATCCGCTCCCTCCAACGTTCTGAAATTCATGAAGTTGAAGAAGGCTTTGGTAAGGGGCAGAAGGGTTCTTCCGCCATGCCCCATAAGCGCAATCCCATCGGTGATGAGAATTTGACCGGCCTGGCCCGGGTCTTGCGTGGCTACAGTGTTACGGCCTTGGAAAATGTTACTCTCTGGCATGAGCGGGACATTTCCCATTCTTCAGCCGAGCGGATCATCCTGCCGGATGGTACGGCCACCTTGGACTATATGCTCCACCGGCAAACCGGTATCCTGAATAATCTTGGGGTCTTCCCTGAAACCATGCGTAAGAACATGGACCGGACTTATGGCCTGATTTACTCACAGCGCTTGCTGCTGAGCCTGGTTGATGCCGGCCTGTCGCGGGAGGCCGCCTATGACACGGTGCAACCACTGACAGCCCGTTCTTGGGATGAGCAGCGGGACTTCCGGACCTTGGTTGAAGCCGATCCAACAATCCAAAAGTATCTGAGTCCAGCTCAAATTGATGATGCCTTTGACTATCATTACCACCTGCGCCACGTTGATGAAATTTTCGACCGCGTGGGCTTAAACCAATAAATTATAAAAAACCAGCTAGTAACTACTAGCTGGTTTTTATAATTGGGCTTTAAAATTTTGTAGGTCGGTCGAAAGAATTGGTACCTGCCTTTGCAGGGCCGCGATATCACGCGCTCCTAAGAGAGTCATCAATTTAGGTAGGACAGTCTGCCATTGCTCAATCTTTTCAACCAGGGCCTCCTGACCCTGTCGGGCCAGAATTTCCAGGAAGTAACCGGCACTGGAGGTAGCCTGGGCCCCTAACATGAGGGCTGTAATCACTTGATTTGGATTACTTATGCCACCGGTCGCAATTAAGGGTGTCCTGACCTGGGCGGCCTGAGCAGCTAAGAGGCTTTCCACTACCGAAAAGCCGTAGTGGCTGAGATCAATGCTTGCTGAAGCGGGATGGCTACGGGCCTGTTCGATTTCAGCAAAGTTGGTGCCATTGGTGCCACCAATGTTGATGGCGGCTGGCTGCAGGTCATCTAACTGGGCCAGACTGCGGCGGGACATGCCAAAACCAACCTCTTTAATGATGACGGGTACCGGCGAGTGGGCAATCAAGTTGGCCAGGTTATCCTGCCAGTGAAAGTCGCGGTCGCCCTCGGCCATCGACAGCTCCTGGGCCACATTAACGTGGATTTCGATGGCGTTGGCCCCAATCATGTCAACGGCGACTTTCAGGTTGGCCAGACTGTGGTCAGCGCCCAGGTTGGCCATGATAAAGCCGTAGGGGTTTTCCTGGCGAACGACTTCAAAGGAGGCCCGTTGACTGGCATCCTTTAAGGCAATGGACTGGGAGCCAACCGCCATGGCCAGGCCGGTAATTTTAGCGGCCTGGGCTAGTTGCTGGTTATAGCGACCACCTTGCTCAGAGCCACCCGTCATTGCCTCAATGTAGAAGGGCCAGGGCAGGTCAGTGCCCAACAGATTGGTAGAAACATCAACCTGGCTAACCGACAACTCTGGCAAGGTATTTGGCTGCCAGCGGACCTGGTCAAAGCCAGCCCCGTTTTGGGGCTGATTGTGGTCACGCCACATCTTAACCGCCAGGGAGAGGTGTTCATTTTTTCGCTGTGATTGTTGGGAAACCATGGGCTACTCCGGGAATTTAAGCTGGCTAGGTACGATGTTTAGCGTTGAAACGTTGAGACCGGCACTGGTCCAGGTCTGAACCAGGTCAGGGGAGAGGGGGTGACCATCACTGATGGCAAAACCATTATCGCCAAAGCCGGCGCCACTGACCTTACCCGCGAGGTGGTGAATAGTTAAACCAGCTAAGAACTGGGTCAGTCGTGGCGTTAGATATTCAGCCGGCAGGTTTTCTCGTAGCAGGCTTTGGTTGGTCGCCAGGGCATTGCGCAGCTGTGAATAATCCTGGCCAGCAATCGCTGCTTGGGCTACCATAACTATTTTCTGACTGTCCTGATAAAAATCAGGAGCAAGTTGGACCCTGCTCAGAGCCTTTTTGGTATCAGCACTCTGATGGGTGGCGACCAGGCTTAACCGCCAGTCGCTGGGCCAGGGTAACTGATGGATAGCCAGGTCGGGCCAGTCACGGTTAACCAAGCTAACCAAATCTTGATTAATTTGGTGGTGGTAGGGTTGCATTAGCTGGGCTAAATCAGTGCCTTGGTAAGCAATCACGCCCCCGGTGATACTAGTGGCAACATCGGCAAGGGAACCATTGCCTTGGACATAGTGATGGGCTAGGGCAGCTAGTTTAAAACGTTTTAACTGATCCAACTGTAAGTCAAAGTAAGCATCTAAAACGTTAATGGTACCAGCCACGACGGCCGCTGATGAACCCAAGCCTAACTTCTGGCCATTGGCTGCCAGCAACTGGCTTTCAATGGTCAGGTGAAAGGGGGACAGTAATGCCCGTTTCTCAAGGGCCAGGTAGGTCTGTAAAATCTTCAAACTAGCCCGGACAAAGGCCCAGGGGCCTTCGATGGCATAATCTTGCCCCCCATTAAAGGTCCAATCTGCCACAATGCTGGATGAAGATAGCTGGAAGTTAGCATCCGGACTGGCCGAAATGGTAAAGGTTAAGCCACGGTCAACGGCCGCCACAATGGCGCTTTGACCAGTCTTAGTCACGGCGTATTCACCGGCTAAAAAGAGCTTACCTGGACTGTAGATTGACAGTGGCTGCTTAGTCATAGTGCAACCCCGGTCCACCATGGGCCACAGTTAAGCGGGCCTTGGGCAGGGTGCCTTGGACCTGTTCCATCACGGCCGGGGCCTGGTCATCACTGGTGATGATTTTGACATTCGGACCGGCATCGATGGTGGCATAGGCCAGCATACCCTGTTTACGCATGCCCTGCACCAGGTGGATTACCTGGAGGGTTTGTGGCGTAAAGTAGGTAAAGCGTTGGTCTTTAGCAGTTAAATTCAGTTCATGCATGCCCAAGGCGTTTTTTTCAGCGAGGGCACCGACCTGGTCTAGGTCGCCCTTGGCCAGGGCTGCCTCCATTTCTGGTAATTCTTTTTTCGAATCCTGGACCCAGTTGGCATAGTAGGGGGAAGTCATCGCCCGTTGCATGCCATCCGAGGATGAAACCTTCTTAGTAGTATCAGCCAATTCAACGACGACTAAGGCCAGTGGCAGACGGGGGACATCCAGATGGTAAGCATAGGAAGTAGCGTTATCATCACCGGCCTGCCAGACCGCAAAGTCTGGGAAAAAAGAACGGGTGGCCGAACCCGATCCCCGTCGTGCTAACCGCGATAGCTCGGTCAAAGACAAATCATGACCGGCCTCTTTAACCACTGCGGCCGTCAGGGCCGCGAAGGCCGACGCTGAGGAAGCTAGACCGGCACTTGTTGGCACTTGGTTATTTGATTCTACCTGCATGGGTGGGAAATAACCCAGTTCCTGGCGCAAAATGTCTAGGAACTGGCGCACCCGGTCGACGGGTTGATCAATCCCGTTAATGGTCAGCTGGTCACGGACCGATGGGCTAACCGTGGTTTGGGTATAAAACTTGTCCAAGGTCAACGACAGGGAACTGGTCGTTGGCAAATTTAAGACCGGATCTTTTTTGCCCCAGTATTTAATGAAGGCGATATTTGTATGAGCAGTTGCAGTCGTTGTCATAGCGGTTGAATCCAGGTGTTTTTTGCGCCAGCACGGTTCAAGGCGTTGGCAATTTGAATGGCATCGTTATTATCGCGGGCCAGGGCAAACATAGCACCGCCAATCCCTGAACCAGTTAACTTGGCGCCCAGGGCACCATTGTGAAGGGCGGCGTTGACTAGGTTATCGAGCTTTGGGTGGGAAACGTTTAGGGACTGTAATTCGTGGTGGGCCATGGTAAACATCCGACCAAGGTGGACTGGATTGTTCTGGTTGAGGTCCTGGCGGACTTCGGCCGCAATCTGACCCAGCCGGGTAATAGAAGCCCAGGTGCGGTCATACTGCGTTTCCAATAGTTCCTTGACGACCCGGACGGCACGGACGGTTTGACCACGAACGCCAGTATCGGCCAAAACTAAGGTAGCCGTCAGGTTCATGTCAAAGGGTTCAATCATTTTATCTTGGTACCAAACCGGTTGATTAGAGCTCACCGTGGCGGCATCAATCCCGGAAGGGGAACCGTGGGAAATGTTTTCCTCAATCCCAGTGAAGTAGTTTAACTGGTCCTCGGGCAGGTCTTGGCCTTGAAAATTAAAAAAGGCCTCGGTGATGGCGGTTGCCACGGCCGCAGAGGCGCCAAATCCTCGTTCCTGGGGGATGTTGGAGTTAATATCCAGGGTAAAGGGGGCCTCCTCGATATCAAATTTTTTAAGGAGGGAAATAATGAGTTGGCGTAGGCCTTCTGCATCGGCTCCCAGTTCGTTGAGATCGCCATGAAAACCTGACATATCAATGATTTGTCCGCTATAGCCGGCTCTTAGGGTGGCCTCAATGTTCATGTTGGGTAGGGGGATGGCCACGGCTGGTTGATTATAAACGACGGCGTGGTCCCCAATTAGGATGGCTTTGGCATGGGCGGTACCTACGCCCACAGCTTCTTTTGACATAATATGCTCCCGTAACTTCTGTTCATTGTACCTCATCGGGTTCAGTAGTGTAAAATAAGACTGATATACGCTAGACACCATCTAATCTTCTAACGGAGAATTTAAGTTTAGATTAAAATCAGCAGGCGAGGTAGGCTTTATGCGAGCGAACGATTCCTTTGTAATCGTTGATTTAGAAACAACACAGCCCAGCGTGGCCAAGGGTGGCCGCATCATCCAAATTGGCATGTCCTTCATTAAAAACCGGCAGATTGTCGAACACTTCGATTCGCTGATTAATCCCGGCTGCAATATCGACCGTAACATCCAGCAACTAACCCACATTACCAACCGCGATGTTCAGGATGCGCCTTATTTTGAAGAGGTGGCTCCGCTCTTGCACCGAATGCTGACGGACACGGTGATTGTGGCCCACAACGTCAACTTTGACTATCCCTTCTTAAACAACGAGTTTAAGCGGACCGGCTTTGAACCCTTAGACATTGAAGCCATTGACACCGTCCAGCTGGCCCAAATTCTCTTACCCTTAGCGCCAGGTTACCGCCTAGTTGACCTGAGCCACTACTTAGACCTGCCACTGCAGCAGGCCCACCGGGCGAACGCTGATGCCGAGGCGACCGCCTATTTACTCTTAGCCCTCTGGCAGCGCGCTAGCGAGCTACCTGGTGAGGTGAAAAAACAATTGAAAGGGCATGATTGGGGATTGATTCGGCAAACCCAGGTCTTCTTGAAGTTGGCCTTGAACCAGCCTAGCCCTGCTAAAAAGAATCAGGACCAAACAAAGCCAGCCAAGCCAGCGGCAGCTAATGACGAGGGACGTGCTGAGGCACTCACGCCGACCTTTGTGGCTAAGGCGATTGAAAAGCGACAACAGTTAGGATCCTGGTTTGAAAGTCGCCCTGGACAAAACGGTTTAATGAACCGTTTTTACGACTTTGTCCATAAGCGGCAGCGGGGCGTTTTGAGCCTGATTAGTCCAGCCAAGAGTGGGAAGACGCTGACCTATCTGTATGTCTTGCTGCTGAGTCCCAATGCCTGGCCAACACTCTTACTTTCCAATGATCAGGCGCTGATGGACCAGCAGGTGGAACTAATGCAGGCACTCCGCCAGCAACTAGGTCTCGCCAAGTTCACCTGGGCCAAGCTAGGTCGGCCCCGTGATTACGTCGACCCGCAGCGTTTAGCTGAAATCTTAGACCGGCAACCGCAATCCGAGGGACATCTCTGGCAGGCGCGAGTCCTGGTTTGGATAAACCAAAGTCAAACCGGCCGTTTTGAAGAAATGCCGGTAACAATCCAGGGCCGTCAAATTCGAGAAAATGTGGCTAGTGATAAGCAGGGTGCCTTCTATCAAGCTGCTTGGCAGCAGGCCCAGGCGGCTGATGTGGTGCTGATGGATTATGCAACTTTCTGGTCACAGGCGGGCGCCTTAAAGGATCAACGACAGCTAAACCGTTGGCCCTTAGCAATTTTAGAAGCACCGCTGGACTTTGTGCCTGGTTTACAGGCTGCCTTTCAGCCAACCTTGCCCCTGCAACGGTTCCGGGAGGGCTTAAATGAACTACCCGGCCTAATCACTGAAAGCCGCGGCAAGGTGCGCCAGCAGCTCCGTGATCGACAAAAACGGGCTAGCCAGCTGTTGCAAAGTGTCTTAGACCGGCAACCCCTGAAGCAGCAAATTGGGACGGCCCGTAACCTGGTCAAGGTTTTGATGAAAATCCAAGACTTAGTGGAACGCAGCCCCCGGTCGGCTAACTTCTTAAGTGACTTCGATTTAAGCCAATTACTAAATCAGCTGAATTGGGTCCGCAACCGCCCAAAATATATTCGAGAGGCTGAAGTTGTGCGAGGCGGCGATGATCAAGCCCAGCAGTTGGTTTTTGAGGTCGACATCGACCAAATTTACCAGCACTTCTTCCTCACCCAGTTTGACAAGGTGCTCTTGATGGCCGATTACCTGCCCGAGCAGCAGCAAGCCTTCTGGGCCCAGGTGCCAGCCCAGTTAACTTATCAAAGTCAGGTCAGCAGTCCCGAAGCGGCCAATGTGACCCTGGTTCGCCCCAAGGGTGCGGTTACTAGTAACCATGTCCAGCTCCTAACCCAGCAAGATGCGGGTCCAATTTTAATTATTGTGCCCAATCAACGGGCCGTCCATAGTTGGTACCAGCGCCTGCGCTATAACTTGCCCGCCCACTACCAACTAGTTGCTGAGGGCTTAACCGCTAGTTTGGAAAAACTGCAGCGGCAGTACCAGGGCAATCCCGCCGTAGTCATGGTGGTGACTGAGCATTTCTTAGACAAGGTTTGGCAGCAGGAAAACATGCTGCCGGCCGTCGTGGTGATTCCAGACATGGCTCTCTTTACTTCTCTGAGTCCGTTAAAGGCCCTCCTAACTGCCCTGGAAGGGCACCCAACGCCGGTTTTGGTTGCTAAAATTAGTAACCACATGCTCCGCCAGTTACCGGATTTAGAGGTGGTGAATGCGACCAACAACCAGCTTGGCCGGCTTTACCACCAAATTTTAAGTGGGGACTAAGGCGGCAATCATCCGCCCAGGCAAGGCCTAACTTTGCTATAATGTTTTAAGAAAATCTCTTTAGAAGGACAGCTAGTGATGCAGTATCGAGAAAGTATACATATTCGGCAGCAACGGCGTCACCAGCGTCGTCGTTGGACCAAGGTGCTGTGGATTACCCTGACCGTGATTGGGGTAATTGCCGTCCTTCTGTTGACCTATGCCTACAGCGCCCTTTGGCCCATGGTCACCGCCCAGGGTTCGGCCGAGCACCTGGTAAAAGAAAAGACTAACATTGTTAAATTTAGTCAGGTGACGGTTAACTACCGCGATGGCACCACTTATGGCTTGGTTGGTCAAACCGCTAGCGGTGATCAGCGGGTGGCCATTGTTCAAGACGGTAGTAAGCAGGTGAAAACCTTCCCACGCAGCGCCGGGATGTCCAATGCGGCCCTGCAAAAGCTGCTGGATGACAAGTACCATCCTAAGCGGATTTATGAGGCCAACATTAGCTACTACAAGGGCGTCTTGGTCTGGGAAATCAGTTATGAAAGTAAGAACGGCCAGCTTAATTATCTGACCTTAGATTTCAAAACCGGTAAGCCTTACCGGGTCATTAATGGATTGTGAGGGGTAAATCATGGGTGAATCATTTCAGTTAGCAAAGCGGGTTAGTGAAGTTGCGCCATCACCAACGTTGGCAGTCAGTGCCCAGGCCAAAAAAATGCAAGCCGAAGGCGTTGATGTGGTTAATTTGGGGATGGGGGAACCGGATTTTACCACGCCTGATAACATTGGCCAGGCGGCTCAAGCAGCCATTCAAAGTGGTAAAACTAGTTTTTATACCCCAGTAACTGGTCTGCCAGCGCTCAAGCAGGCCATCGTCGACCGGATGAGTCAGCGCTACCACTACGGGAACACCCTCACGACTGAAAACGTAGCGGTGACGGCCGGTGCCAAGTTATCACTTTATGTCCTGATGCAGGTCCTGGTGAATCCCGGCGACGTCGTAGTTACGGCTAATCCCGAGTGGGTCAGCTATGTTGAACAAGTTAAATTAGCTGGCGGGGTTTTCCAGGGGGTCTTGCCTGGTAACCCGGCCCTGAAGTTAACTCGGGCTGACTTGGAAGGTCTCACGGTTAGCCCTAAAGTCTTGCTGATTAACTCGCCAACTAATCCGACCGGCCAGGTCTATAGCCGCGAGGAGCTAATTGACCTTTTGGACTGGGCCAAGGAACATGACACCTTCGTTATCCTGGACGAAATTTATGGGCAGCTGGTCTATAACGGCGCCGTCTTCACTTCGGGCCTTGACCTGCAGTCTTTGGCTGGAACCAAGGTTATCATTGTAGATGGCGTTTCCAAGGCCTATGCGATGACTGGCTGGCGGATTGGCTGGACCTTGGCAGATGCAACCATCATTGCGGCCATGACCAAGTTGCTGGGTCATATCACTTCTAACCCAGCGGCGGTATCGCAGTATGCGGCCATCGAAGCCTTGACTGGTAGCCAGGACTCCGTTGAAAAAATGCGTCAGGCCTTTGAGCAACGACTAAATGCTACCTATGCGGCCCTGTCCGAAATTCCAGCCCTGGAGTTACCAGTTAAGCCGCAAGGCGCCTTTTATCTCTTTCCTAAGGTTAATCCAAAGGTCATGGAAAAACTGGGTTACACGGATACGACCAGTCTGAGCCAGGCCATCTTAGACCAGGCCCACGTGGCCGTCCCAGGTGGGGAAGGCTTTGGCATGCCGGGTTATTTCCGGATTAGTTACGCTAAGGATCAGGCCCAATTAGACGAGGCGGTGGCCCGTTTGAAGCAGTTCTTCAGCCAGGTCTAAAAGTGGCAGTTCACTGCCCAAACTTAATTATCAAATAAGGGAGGTCGGTGCCCGTTGGGCACTTACAACGATGACAGAGGAAAAAATTCCGACGATTCAAATCGCAGATGCAAGCAAGTATGTAGGTCAGACCGTTAAAATTGGTGGTTGGCTCCGGCAAAAGCGGGGCAGTGGTAAGATTGTCTTCTTACAGCTCCGTGATGGGACTGCCTTCTTCCAGGGCGTGGTCGCCAAGGCGGACGTTGATCCGGATGTCTTTGAGCGGGCCAAGGAACTTAAGCAGGAGAGTAGCCTGTATGTAACCGGTGAGATCCGTAAGGATGACCGTTCTTCCTTTGGTTATGAAATGGCCGTCCATGACCTGCAGGTCATTGGGGAAAGCCATGATTACCCAATCACACCTAAGGAGCACGGGACCGAGTTTCTCTTTGATGAGCGGCACTTATACCTGCGCCACTTAAAGCCCTTTGCGACCTTGAAGATTCGTAACACTCTGATTGCAGCAACCTACGAATTCTTTAATGATGAAGGCTTCATCAAGATGGATGCGCCGATTTTGACTGGCTCAGCACCTGAAGGGACGACTGAGTTGTTTGAGACCGACTACTTCGGTGAGCCGGCCTATCTTTCACAGACTGGTCAACTTTATGCCGAAGCTGGGGCCATGGCCTTTGGGAAGGTCTTTACCTTTGGGCCAATTTTCCGGGCTGAGAAATCTAAGACTCGGCGTCATTTGACTGAGTTTTGGATGATTGAGCCAGAAATGGCCTTTATGGACCAGGAACAAAGCCTGCACTTACAGGAACGCTACATTGCCTACCTGATTGAAAAGGTGCTGGAGCGCAATGACCAGGAGCTAGATCTCTTAAAGCGGGATAAGGACCGGTTGAAGTCTTACACTAAGCTGCCTTACCCTCGCATTTCTTATGACGAAGCGATTGAACTTTTGCAGGCCAATGACTTCGATATTAAGTGGGGGGCCGACTTTGGTTCTCCTGAGGAAACCTTCCTGGCCAACCACTTTGATCAGCCGGTCTTTGTTTTGAACTTCCCCAAGGCCATTAAGGCCTTCTACATGAAGCGCCACCCAACCCGTGACGACGTGGTGATTTCAGCCGACCTGTTGGCCCCAGAAGGATATGGGGAAATCATTGGTGGTTCCGAACGAGAAGTTGATTACGAATACTTGAAGGAACAAATTATTAAACAGGGACTCAGCCTAGACGAGTACGGTTGGTACTTGGACCTGCGTAAGTACGGTCCGGTACCACACTCAGGTTTTGGTTTGGGACTAGAACGCTTGGTCACCTTTGTTACTGGTGAAGAGCACATTCGGGAAGCCATTCCTTTCCCAAGGATGACCCACCGACTGCGTCCCTAAAGAAAAAGCGTCGGGCTTTGGCCAGGACGCTTTTTGAATCAAGGGAGATAAAGACTGATGGATGTCAATTTAAAACGATATTTACAGGCCGGCCAGACCAGCATCAGTAATGCCCTCCTGTTACACTACCGCGAACTAGGCCTGGATAATGATGACCTGGTCTTGTACCTCCAGGTGCAAAATCTACAAAGCCGGGGTGACCAGGCGCGACCAGATGTCTTGGCTAGGACCATGCAGGTCACTGAGAAAACCATCATTGACCGCCTGAAAAGTTTGATGGCCCGCCACCTGCTGGTTTTGGTGGGCCACGACCAGGCAACTGAAACCTATGATTTCTCACCCCTATACGACCGGTTGATTCAAGGACAGGCCGCCACTGACCCTGCCCCCGTCATGTCGACGGGTAAGAGCAGCCGGCGGGAGGTTCTGCAGACCTTAGAGGTGGAGTTTGGTCGGCCGCTAACACCGATGGAAATGCAAACCGTCAGTCACTGGTTTGACCAAGACCACTTTGATCCCAACATGATGTTAGTGGCCATCCAGGAAGCAATTGCCAATAATGCCCGTAGTCTGCGCTACATCGAAGCCATTTTAGCCAACTGGCAGCAGCAAAATATCAAAACACCTCAGGCCGCCCAAATGGCTAAAAACCGCCGGCAGGGTGGTCGGGTGCAACTTGACCAAGCAGCTGCTAACCAGGGTGCGCCTCGGGTACAGTTGCCAACCCAGCGAATTGAGGATATGTAAGGATTCATTGGAGGACGATTGCTTGTTGGCCATTAACCTGAAAGCCTAAAACGGCCTGACCATCAGCGTGGTAAAGGTGGGCCTGACCACTAGATTGGGACAGGCGGGTGAGCAGTTGGGCGAGCTGGAGCGGTTTTTTACCTGGTACCAGCAAGACGTCTTCCTGATTGGTCCCATAACGGACCTTGGCCAACGGCTGGGCTGGTTTTTGCCGGTCGGCCTGCAGGTAGAGCAGGCTGTCAACGGGCAGGTATTGGGTTAGGTCTTCAAAGTCATTTAAACGCATATTGTAGTTATTATAAGGGAAGTTCATGTCAAAAACTTATCAATTAATGGCCACCGGGGCTGCCGGTTTGGAAGCAGTCATCGGTAAAGAATTACGTCAGCTCAACTTTGACCCACAGGTCGAAAACTACCGGGTTCGCTTTCAAGGTAATCAAGCCGATATCCTGCGGGCCAATCTTTGGTTACGTGCGGCTGATCGGGTCAAGATTATTGTCGGTGAATTTGAAGCCCACACTTTCGATGAACTCTTTGAAGGGGTGAAGGCCTTAGACTGGCAGGATTATTTGAACTATGACTCGGTTTTCCCAGTGGCCGGCCGGTCCCATCATTCAACCCTGCATAGTGTGCCCGATGTCCAGGCCATCACTAAGCGGGCCATCGTTGCCAAGCTCCAGGAGGCCTACCATATCCGGACCCGCCTTCCTGAAAATGGGTTTACAGCTCAGCTAGAGGTCATGATCGAAAAGAATCATGTGATCTTGACCTTGGATACTACCGGGTCTTCGCTCTTTAAGCGGGGTTACCGGGTGGATAAGGGACCAGCACCCTTGAAGGAAAACTTTGCCGCTGCCCTGGTCTTACTGACCAACTGGCGGCCTGACCTACCCTTTGTTGACCCGACCACCGGTTCGGGCACGATTGCCATTGAAGCGGCCTTAATTGGTCGCAACATTGCGCCCGGCCTGATTCGGACCTTTGCCATTGAACAGATGGACTGGTTTGACCAGTCCCTGTCAGAGACCGTCCGTGACCAGGCTGAAGCCCAGGCGGATTACGACCGTGAACTTGATATTGCCGGTTATGACCTGGATGAAAACATGGTCGTTATTGCCCAGGAAAACGCCCGCCATGCCGGCTTGGGCCATGACATCACCTTTAAACAGTTGGCAGTTAAGGACTGGCGGACGGACAAGCCCCACGGGGTCCTGGTTTCAAACCCACCTTACGGTCAGCGTTTGGGTGAGTTGGAAGCGGCCCGGGAGCTCTATGAAGAGATGGGCCAGCTCTACCAGCAGCTGCCCGGTTGGAGTAAGTACATTCTGACGGCTGACCAGGATTTTGAAAAATACTATGGCCAAAAAGCCACCAAGAAGCGGAAGCTGTATAACGGTTCGCTGCGGGTTGATTATTACCAGTATTGGGCTTCTCGGCGCTCCTAACTTATGTTAGAATAACTCCCGTTGAATTTTTTAAAAAAGGAGTGAGACGGTAGCAGTGCTAGCGTCTGTTGGACATTATGCCAGTAGTTTATATGCGGCGGGCTAAGGCCCGTGACTTAGAAAGTATCGCTAGTATCCTCAAGAGTGCCAAGGGCTACCTGCGTGAGCAGGGCCTGGACCAGTGGCAGGGGGATTACCCTAACCAGGATACCGTCCAAGCCGACATGGACCACCACCAGGCCTATGTTTTGATGGTTGATGACGCGGTGGCCGGCTATGCGGCGGCCTTTGAAGGCGAGGACCCACTTTATTCTGAGATGGCAGCAGGATCTTGGCTGGTAGATGGCCATGATTACGCTAGCATCCACCGCTTTGCCCTGTCGGACGCCTTCCGGGGACAGCGGCTGGCACCTCGGTTTATGACGGCTTTGATTTCGTACTTCTACGCCCAGGGGGCCCGGGACTTTAGGATTGACACCCATCCTGGCAACATGCCCATGCAAAAGGTCATCACGAATAATGGCTTTGAAAAACGCGGTTCTATCAACATGGCTGAGGGCGATGGCATTAGTACTGAGCGCTGGGCCTACCAGTTAATTATTAAAGACTAAAAAAACAGACCTTAACGGTCTGTTTTTTTTAAGGCTTGTTGGGCTAAGTGGTGGGCTCCTTGATTATTTTTTTCAGGGACCCAGCTGACTAAGACCAGGGGTCGGTCGGCCAGGAGTCGGTCAATGGCATCGACCTGATCCTGATAGTGTTTGGCATAGTGCTTGTTCAAGGCATCAACGACGATTTGGGAATCAAAATAGAGATGGAGGGGATCAGCGCCGCCCAGTTGGTCCAGGGCCCAGTAGGCTGCGCGAAACTCGGCCTCGTGGTTATCTTGCGTCTTAGGTAAAGCGGCTTTGAGCTGGCGCTGCTGGTGGGCCTCAATGACGACACAGCCAGCCGTACTCTGACCAGTTTCAGCCTTACGGGCGGCATCAACGTATAGGTTCAGCATGTCATCCTCCTTGGACCTTCTACTCCCATTATAGTCGATTGGCCACAAATTTTATCTTATTATTCATGGTAAAATAGACGGGAAGTTAAAAAGGAGTAGCTAAATGAGTCGCAAAGGTGGTTTCTATCAACCAATTGATATCTTTGGCCAGTTGTTTTGGATTTGGTGGGCCATTTTGACCATGCTGGGTGTGATTGCCTGGAGTGAGACGATGTATGCGTTGCAGCTCTGGCCGATTTTATACCTGGCCGTGATGGCCATCATTGGCGTACTAGGCGTTACCCGACGACGTCTCTATTTAAAGGACACAACCCTCTTTATCGGACACATTCTCCGCTTTGACTATGACCAGTTTGATTTGAGCCAGCCGCAAAACTGGCAATTGGAGGGCCAGCGCTTAACTCTGATTCGCGGTGATCGTCGCCGGGTTTACTGGGTTAATAAGCGCTTTGCCGGGCAGTTAAAGGCGGCGTGATGGCAGATCAGGTAATGACAATTAGTCCCGACCAGGCGGGCCAACGGTTAGACAAGGTGGTCGCCGCCCACTTTACCGAGTACTCGCGGGCCAAGGTGGCAGACTGGATTAGTAGTGGCAACCTACTGGTTAACCAGCAAAAAGTGAAGGCCTCCTACAAGGTTAGCGCTGACGACCAGGTGACCATTGACGTGCCAGCCACCAAGCCGACTGAACTGGTGGCCGAAGATATTCCCCTGGATGTGGTGTATGAAGACCAGGACCTCTTAGTGGTCAACAAGCCCCAGGGAATGGTCGTTCATCCTGCCGCCGGACATGCGACGGGCACCCTGGTGAACGCCTTATTGGCCCATGTGCCGCTGTCGACGATTAACGGTGAGCAGCGGCCCGGAATTGTTCACCGGATTGACCGGGACACCAGCGGCCTACTGATGGTGGCCAAAAATGACCAGGCCCACCAGGCTTTGTCCCAGCAGTTAAAGGCCCATAAAAACCAGCGGATGTATTACGCCTTAGTGAAGGGTGAGTTTGAGGAAAATCAGGGCACCATTGATGCACCGCTCGGCCGGCACCCGGTTGACCGGAAGAAGCAGGCCGTTGTTGCTGGCGGCCGGACCGCAGTGACTCACTTTGAGGTTGCTGAACGTTTTCAGGGCTATACTTTGTTAAAGATTTTCCTGGAAACCGGGCGGACCCATCAAATCCGAGTTCACATGGCCTATATTCACCACCCAGTGGTTGGCGACCCGGTTTATGGCAATGCCAGTCGTCTTGCAGGGGTGGCCTTACACGGTCAGTTACTACATGCGGCTAGCCTGAGTCTGACCCAGCCGACAACTGGGGAAGAACTCAGTTTTGACAGCCCCTTACCCGATTATTTTCAAAAGGCGCTGGCAACCTTAAAACAGTGAGCAGTACAGCATGATTTCGTCTAATAGGAGGGCGGTATGGCAACCAAGGAAGTTTTAGATCAGGCTTCATTACAACGCGCTTTGACGCGGATTACCTATGAAATTTTAGAGCGCAATAAGGGCGGTCAAGGACTAATCCTAGTTGGGATTAAGACCCGGGGTGAGTTTTTAGCCCATCGGATTGCTAACCGCCTAGAACAGCTGGAAAACGTTGAAATCCCAGTGATGGCCTTAGACATCACCAGCTACCGCGACGATGTTTTGGACGCCAGTGACCAGGTTCTGTTGGACTCAGATGATGGTATCAATATCGTCGATAAGAACATTGTCATCGTGGATGATGTGCTCTTCACGGGCCGCACCATTCGGGCTGCCTTAGACGCCCTGATTCATATTGGCCGGCCTAAGTCGATTTCGCTGGCTGTCCTAGTTGATCGCGGTCACCGCGAACTGCCAATCCGGGCCGATTTTGTCGGTAAAAACATCCCAACCGCACAAAACGAGAAAATCCGGGTCCTAGTGGATGAAGTTGATGGCCGGGATGCGGTTGAAATTGTCCACGCCCACTAAGATTGGCAGCTTTTCCAGTTCAGATTGGAGTCAGTATGCAAAGGCATTTAATCCTAGAAGATGGTTCGGTTTTTACCGGTGAGGGCTTTGGCGCACCGGCAACCACCTTTGGTGAAATTATTTTTGATACGGCCATGACCGGCTACCAAGAAACAATTACCAACCCCATCTATGACGGGCAGATGATTGCCTTTGGCATGCCAGTGGCCGGGGCGAACGGCATTCATGCCGAAGCCAATGAGTCGATGCAACCTACCATCCGGGGGATGATTGTCCATGATTTGGCCGAGGTATCAACTAACCGGCAGCGCCGGATGAACCTGGACCGTTTTTTGAAACAGTACAACATTCCCGGGCTTTACCAGGTTGATACCCGGCAGCTCATCCGCCACCTACGTGAAAGCGGTCCCCAGCGAGCCAGCATCGTTGACTATGCGGATGATCATGCCTTTGACCAGCTAATTGCTACGGTCTTAACCAACAAACAGGTGAAGAACACCGCGACACCTAAGGCCTATGCCAATCCTGGTCGCGGTCGCCACATTGTCGTCATCGACTTTGGTTTAAAACACGGTATTTTGCGGATGTTAGATGACCACGAGGCCAACGTTTCCGTCCTACCATATACCACCAGTATTAATGAAATTTTGACCCTCGATCCCGATGGTATTATCCTCTCAACTGGTCCGGGTAACCCAAATTCATTACCCGAAAGTGTCCTGACCCTGATTCGGGTTTTGCAGACCAAGGCGCCCATGCTGGGGGTTGGTCTAGGCCATGAACTCTTTGCCCTGGCTAATGGGGCGGCTTTAACCGCCTTGCCAGCTGAGTACCATGGTATGAACCATCCCATCCAGGAAATTATTACCCAGCAGATTTTTTATGCCATGCAGGGCCGCGGTTACGTGGTTGACGATCAGACGATTAACCACAAGAAGATGTTTGTGACCTACCGCGACTTGGTGGACAACTCTATTCAGGGCCTGCGTCACCGGGATTACCCAGCCTTTAGCGTCCAGCTCTTTGCGGACGGGGCCCCTGGACCAACCGAGGCCAACGTAGTTTATTCGGATTTTTTTGAAACGGTAGAAGATTATGTGGAACAGCACAGCTAAACATCCGATTAAAAATATCCTCTTTATTGGGGCCGGCCCCAATGGTTTTGGTGTCCAGGGAGAAAACGACGCGGCCATTTATCAGGTCTTACCGGAGTTGCATGGCCTGGGTTACCAGGTCTTTGTCATCGACGATAATCCCTATGCCCTTTCCTTAGAAAGCCTGGCAGCCCAGGCTTTTTGGCAACCGTTAACGGTTGAGAACATTAAAAAAATCATTATCCAGGCCAACATTGACACGGTCGTAGCCACCTTTGGTGGCCGACGCAGCATGCAGATTTGGGAAGCCCTGGCCCAGGATTGGCAAGACGATGACGGACCGCTGCCCCAGTCCTTGGGGCTGGCTAATCCGGTTGTGGCTCAGGTCAATAACCGGGCTGAGCTGTCGACCCTGTTGACTGAGGCGGGCCTACCCGTCATTGAAAGTGAAGTGGCCGCCACTCAGGATGAAGCCAATGAGCTGATGCGTAAGATTAACCTGCCCTTAGTGATTCGCGCCCAAAACCCCATTCAAAGTCATACTCGCCAACTGGTCAGTCGCTTAGATGAATTGGAACAGGCCGTAGCCGAGGTCCGCGCCCAGTCGTTAACGGCTGAGGTCCTTATTTCAAAGGCCATCAATGGCATGAAAGAAATTGGCATGGAAGTTGTCCGGGATTTTCGCGGGAACTGCATGCAGGTCGGGACTAGTGAAGACATGGACCCGATTGGGATTCATTCGGCTGATTCCCTCAGTGTTTCGCCGGTTTTGACCGTTCAAGATCCCTTCTTAGCCAAGATGCGGTCCTATGCCTTTCAAATTGCAAACTTACTGCAGTTGGAAGGGCTTTTACACGTCCAATTTGCCGTTGATGAGGCCCGGGATTTAATTTATATCATCAAGGTTTCGCCCTACTTTGACCAGCTGGCCAGTCGGGTCGCCATGGTAACCGGCTATCCGCTGGCCCTAGTATCAATGCAGTTGATGCTGGGGACCCCGCTGGAAAAGGTTTACCTGCCCCATGATTTCAATGAGAAGATGGCGATGATGGAACCGATGATGGACCACATTGCCGTTAAGTTACCGATTTTCCCCTTTGGTGATTTAGCCGCTGCGGGTGTTAAGGTTAACCGGCAGTTAGGCAGCATTCAAAAGTCAGTTGGGGGTACGGTTGGTTTTGGCCGGACCTTCGTGGAGGCTTTAGAGAAGGCCATCCGCTCGGCCCACTTCAACAACCGTAGCTTTTCGCCAACCTACATGGCCCATATCAGCGATGACGAGTTGATCCAGCAGTTGATTCATCCTGAAGACAACCGAGTTCTGCTCTTTATCGAGGCCCTGCGGCGGGGTTATGAGGTCGATGAACTGGCTGAACTGAGTCACGTTGATGAGTTCTACTTTTACCAACTCCAGTCCCTAATTGAAATTGAAACCGCAGTTGAACGTCATCCTGACCAGGCCGACATTCTCTTGCGGGCTAAGCGGTCCGGCCTTTCAGATGGCTTAATTGCCCGTTTTTGGCGGACGAACTTTGAAAGCATTCGTCAGCTAGCCACCCAGCACCAGATTGAGCCTACTTATAAGGCAGTTGATCCTTCCGCTGGTGAATTTCCGGAAAATGCCCACCAATACTATGCCAGCTTCGAGTTTGAAGATGAATCAACCCGTCTAAGTGACCAGAGTATTCTGGTGGTCGGTAGTGGCGCCTACCGGATTGGGGAAACGGTGATTG
This sequence comes from Lactobacillaceae bacterium L1_55_11, assembly GCA_029433155.1. Taxonomy (GTDB): domain Bacteria; phylum Bacillota; class Bacilli; order Lactobacillales; family Lactobacillaceae; genus ESL0723. The sequence continues at coordinate 617,770 of JAQYTT010000001.1, read as the reverse complement.
GCGGCTACGCTTCAACCATTATCCTGTCCGAACTGCGCCGTCTCCAGTACCAAACGGTGATGATGAACAACAACAGCCAGGATGCAACCTTGCTACCGCACCTGTCTGACAAGCAGTACCTGGAACCACTGGAAATTTCTGATGTCATGGCGGTGGTTGATAAGGAAAATCCTAAGGCCATCATGGTGCCGGGTAACCGCCGTAAGCTCATCCGGGCCCTGAAAGATTTGGGACAAAATGTCCTGGTGATTCCTAAGGACAAGCACCTACCGGGTGGGCCAGGGGAAAACCAGTCTGAGTTTGCCTTGAATTTCTTTTATGACGGGCAGCAGGCCTTTGCCTTAAATATCAGCCAGCACCGTGACGGGGAGCTGCGCATCTTACCGCAGACCGATTTGGATAGCGTGGATTTAAAAGACCTGTCCCTGCCAGGTCCGGGTCTCTTCCAGCTGGTCTTCCACCAGCAGGTGACCCAACCGGTGGCGCATGTTAACTTGGCCGACTGGCAGCATGATAGCTGGCTGAGACCGATGCCATTTGGTCAGATTGCCTTTTTGAGCAAAGCGACTGGTGTTCAGTGGTTCCGCCTGGTTGTGCGGGCCCTGCTGGGCCAACTCGGGGAGGGGGACTACCGGCTTTTGGCCGAAGCACCTGCCTGCAATGTCTTCCTCAACCAACGGATGATTAATGCCCGTACTGATTTCCAGTTGCACTTACAGCCAGAAGGGGACCTGGATGTGACCCGCTTTGAAATGGGGGTCCGGGTGGCCCCGGTGGAGCCAAGAAGCCATGAGTCAGAGTAAGTATAAAACTGAAATTTTTACCGGCGTAGTGGTTAATCAAGATGCTAATGGTCAATACCAACCCGAGGTTGGTAGCCAGCCTCATCAGTGGCGAACTGGTAAGCACACCCGCGGGCACTGCCAGGAACTCGGTCAGATTTTTCTAACCGAGGCCAACCAGGCCGTGGCCGTGATTAGCCGTGCCCCGTTGGCCTTTAAAGACCGCCACCAGTTCCAACCCCTAAAGCGGTGGACCAGTGCTCAAGTACCCCTAACAACCCTGTCACCCTGGTTAAGTGAATAAAAAAGACGTCCTTTCAAGGGCGTCTTTTTTATTTAGAATGACGGGTATTCCAGGAGAAGAGGAAGGCGTTAACGGCCATAATCAGGGCTGAAATCAGGAAGATGGCCCGGTAATCCAAGGAGTTGGCAATCACCACACCCAGGAAGGGGCCAATCACACTCCCGATGGCTTGGAAACTCTGGTTGTAACTAAAGACCCGGCTGACCATGTTTTCTGGAGAGTTCTTAGAAAGCAGGGTTTGGATGGCCGGTAGGAGGGTAGCATCGCTGATACCGACGATAAAGCGCAAGACCACCAGCATTATGACGCTGGTAATAAAGGCGGTGGGCACAAAAGCTAAAATCCCAATGGCAAAGCCAATTTGAATTAGGCGCCGGGTGCCAAAGCGATCACCCAAGCGACCAAAACCAGGAGCTGCCAAGACCGTCGCAATTCCAGGGGCCGCAGCCACCACGCCGGCCATGAAGGTGATGGTCCCACCGTTAGCGTGGGGCATTAGCTCCAAGACAAAGAGCGAAACAATCGGGTTAATCGACATGTTCACGGTCTGCACTAGCATGGTCGTGATAAAGACCGCGATTAGCAGGTGCCGATTGGGCAGGGCTGACCAGCCGGTATTTACCGGTTTGACTTCAGCGTCTTCACCCTGGTTTGTGCTGGCATTGATTGGCCGTTCCTTGACAAGCCACCAGATAAAGACGAAAACGACCAACATGATAATCCCGGTCAAGTGGAAGGTCGTCCGGTAGGAGAAGGCACTGGCCAGGGCACCACCAAAGAGGGGACCTAGAAGGTTACCGGCGGTAAAACCAGTGACCACGATGCCAAGCGCCCGGCCCACGTAGCGCTTAGGCGTTTGGGTAGCGATTAGGGCATTGGAGTTGGAAACAAAGCCGCCCAGGCCACCCTGGATTGCCCGGAGCAAGAGTAACTGCCAAACGTTGGTGGCAAACCCCATCAGGAAGAAAACCACGGCCATGCCGCCAGCAGCCCGTAGCATCATTAACTTGCGGCCCTTGCGGTCGGCCAACTTACCCCAGAGGGGGGCGACCACGGCCGTCACCATGAAGGTAACGGCAAAGGCGGCGCCGGAATAAAAGGTCAGCTGGTCGTGACTAAAGTGACCTAAAGTGGCAATGTAAAGGGAGAGAAAGGGCATGACTTCACTGAGTCCAACCCCGGTCATGAAGACGGCAAACCAAACAATTAAGATATTGCGTTGCCAGTCATTTTTTGGATGTAATATGTTCATATTTAACAGCCTTTCAAAAACGCGAAACAATCTCTTAAATTCTAACGCGAAAACGGTTTCATTGCACTGACTTTCTGCCTTGTTACTCCGTTTTATTTCTACTATAATAAATAGTAGCAAATTGCTGTCTTATCAGGCAATTAACCCCTTGGAAGTAGGGGAATCACTAAGGGGATTCATATGACAAAATACAAAGAATATACGGCCCAGGAAGTCCTAGATATGGTGGGTCAGTATATGTCACCGGAAGACACGAAAAAGGTTGAAAGTGCCTACCGTTGGGCTGATGAACTGCACAAGGAACAAAAGCGCCATTCCGGCCAGCCCTATATCATCCATCCTATCCAGGTGGCTGGGATTCTAGCCGAGCTACGGATGGACACCGACACGGTGGTTTCTGGATACTTACACGATGTCGTTGAGGACACACCCGCAACTATTGAGGATGTCCGTGACCGTTACGGTGATACCATCGCCAATATCATTGACGGTGTTACCAAGATTAGTAAGATTAAATACCAGAGTTCCCAGGAGCAGCTGGCTGAAAACCACCGCAAGCTGCTTTTGGCCATGTCCAAAGATATCCGGGTCATTATTGTTAAGCTGGCTGACCGCCTGCATAACATGCGGACCCTAGATGCTTTGCGGCCTGACAAGCAAAAGCGGATTGCCCGCGAAACCCTTGATATTTACGCGCCCCTGGCCGACCGTTTGGGAATCAGCACCATTAAGTGGGAACTCGAAGACCTGTCTTTGAGTTACATTAACCCTGAGGCCTACCACAAGATTGCCTCAATGATGGACATGAAGCGCGGTGAGCGACTCCAATACGTGGAGACGGCGGTTGAAGAAATCCAGGATGCCATCGATGCCCTGGGTCTGAAAAACGTTTCCGTTTACGGTCGTCCTAAGCATATCTACTCGATTTACCGTAAGTTGGTGGACAAGCACAAGGAATTCGACGAGATTTATGACCTGCTCGCCGTGCGGATTTTGACCGACAGTATCCCGGATACCTATGCGGTTTTGGGCACGATTCACTCGAAGTGGACGCCAATTCCTGGCCGCTTTAAGGATTATATCGCCCTGCCTAAGGCCAATGGTTATCAGAGTTTGCACACCACGGTCATCGGACCGGGGGGCCGGCCCCTAGAAGTTCAGATTCGGACCCACCACATGCACGAAGTGGCCGAATACGGGGTTGCTGCTCACTGGGCTTACAAGGAAAATAAGGGCTCTGAGCACGAGGCCAAGGTCGACAACAAGGACCAACAGGCCCTCAATGTGATTCAGGGTATTTTGGAGCTTCAGGAAAGCTCTAAGAATGCCGAAGAGTTCATGGCCGGCGTCCAAGGGGATCTCTTTAGTGACCGGGTCTATGTCTTTTCACCGCGGGGGGATGTTTTTGAACTCCCTAAGGGTGCTAGTCCACTGGATATGGCCTTCTCAATTCACTCCAAGGTTGGACTACAGACGACCGGGGCCAAGGTTAACGGCCGAATTGTGACCCTTGACCACCCCTTAAAGACCGGGGATATCGTTGAGATCATCACTGGCAGTAACGCTAACCCTAGCCGGGACTGGCTGGAAATGGTTTCAACCCGGCGGGCCCGTAACAAGATTAAGCAGCACCTCAAGCAGTTAGACCGGGATCACAACATCGAAATTGGCCGCGATCTCTTGGCCCAGGAACTGCAGGAAAAGCGTTTCTCACCAACTGACTTTTTGACCCCACAGAAGTTGGAAGATTTGGCTGAAAAGCAGCACTTCCACAGCGTGGACGACATGTTAGCCGCGGTTGGTTTTGGGGATGCGACCCCAGCTGGCCTAGTTAACAAGCTTACCGAAGAAGCCCGTCAGGCCCGCGAAGAAGAGGCGGCCAAGGAACTCCAACGTGAGATGCTTGAAGAGGGCCACGAGATTAAGCAGGCCGGCACGGCCCGGGCGGCCTTTTATCGGCGCAACAAGACCCATGCTAATGATATCGTCATTGCCGGGGTTGATAACCTCTTGGTTCGCTTAGGCCGCTGCTGTACCCCAGTCCCGGGCGACCCAGTTGAGGGTTATATCACCAAGGGCCGTGGTGTTTCAGTTCACCGGCGTGAATGTCCCAATATCCGAGCTGCCCGCGAACAAGGTCAGCGCTTAGTTGACGTCCAGTGGGAAGATAATGAGGGCCAAAAGCCTGACTATACCGCTGATTTAACCATCCACGCCGAAAACAGTAACGGGATTGTCAACGACATTTTACGGACAGTCAACAGCCGGACCCGCTATGTTAACGCCGTTAACGGCCACCTGACCAAGGGTGGCATGGTCCAGGTTTCACTGTCAATCGGGGTCCGAAATGTCGAGCAGTTAGAAACCGTGATGGCGACCTTGAATAATATCCCTGATGTGGCCGAGGTTAAGCGGGCCTTCCACTAGGATGACTTGAATTTACCAGACCATTAACAGAGAGGAAGAGGCTTTGAAAGATTATTTAATGGCCATCGGACGCGTGAGACAAGATGGCGTGAAGGGAACTTTAATTGTTGATAAGCAACTCAAACAGACCTTCTTTACCCCACAGATTGTGCCAGAGTCCAAGGCCCACCGTTGGCTGCTGTGGCTGCTGATTATTAGCGGGGTCTTAGTGACCCCCTGGTGGCTGCTAAAGTACGTTATGACCGTGCCCCATGTGATTTTAAGAAACCCATGGGCCTGGTGGCTGGTGCTCTTTTTGACGGCTGGCCTACCAATTATTGCCTGGCTGGTTGGTCGCCAGCGGGAGCACTACCAACGCCAATATTTACAACCTGTGACCCTGGAAGCTAAAGAGCTGCGTCGGCAGCTGCACTACTGGCCCTTTGAGCGGGCCTGGATTTGGTTCGTTTTGACCCTGCTGCCACCAACTTCGCTGATGTTTTTGGGCTTTTACATTGTCAAAGCCGATATCGTCGATGCCCTGCTGATTACGGTCCACGCAACCCTGTTCATGCGACGCCTAATTCCCCACGCTTTTTCACGGATTATGGTTTCTACTAAAAAGCTAGTTGATTGGCGGGTGCGGCCATGAAGATTGTCTTACAGCGAGTTTCATCGGCGTCCGTTGCCATTGACCAAAAAGTTGTGGGCAAGATTGGTCCCGGCTTCCTGCTCTTAGTCGGGGTTGCCCCCGATGACGAAGAAGAGGACCTGGAATATCTGGCCCGTAAAATTGCTAAACTCCGGGTCTTTACCGATGACCAGGGCAAGATGAATTTGAGCATCGATCAGATCGGTGGTTCGATTCTGTCGATTTCGCAGTTTACCCTCTTTGCGGATATTCGCAAGGGTAACCGGCCCAATTTCATGGGGGCAGCGCCAGCCCAAAAGGGCGACGAGCTCTACCAGGCCTTTAACCGGCAGCTAGAAGAAGAGTATGGCTTAACGGTCGTACCCGGGGTCTTTGGCGCTGACATGCAGGTTGAACTAGTCAATGACGGCCCAGTTACCATTATTTTTGATAGTAAAGAACGCTAAAAAAAGACGCCCTTAGGCGTCTTTTTTGTGTTTGTAATAGTAGTAAAGTCCAAAGGGAATCAGGCTTTCAGTGCCGGTAAAGATCCGCTTGAAATTGTTGCGGTGCCGGTAGAAAACAAAGATGGTCAAGACCACCGCTACGACCGATAAGATCGGGTCGTGGTAGTAGAAGATTGACATCACCGTGGCAAAGGAGAAGCCGACCAGGGAAGCCACCGAAACCATGGAGAAGAGGGCCATCATTAGGACAAAGACCCCGGCTACCATGAAGAAGAATGGTGGGTTATAGGCCAAAAGCACCCCGGCGGAAGTGGCTACGGCCTTACCACCCTTAAAGCCAATCCAAATCGAGAAGGTGTGGCCCAAGATGGCGCCCAGACCAATCAGCATTGGGTTAATGTTGCTGTGGAAGAAGTAGGGGAGTAAGCCGGCCAGGGTTCCCTTTAACAGGTCTAAGGTTAAGACGATAACCCCGGGGACTGGCCCTAGAATTCGGAAGGCATTGGTTGTGCCGATGTTACCGGACCCTTCGGTTCGAATATCTGTGTGGTAAATATACTTGCCAATCCAGTAGCCAGGCACTAGCGATCCCAGTAAGTAGGAGAGGACAAGCATGATAATTATTTTAAGCATTATGCACCTCGCAAAAACAGGAACTATTCTACCACACTTAACCAAGGGGCCGGGTGGTAATTAGAATTTTGCTATTGTCAGAAAGAACCTTATCCACTATTATTAAGTAGATTGCCAGCATTTTGGCCAAGCGGTAACTAAGCCGTGCCCGCCTGATACTGGCTGCTGAGTACAAGTACTAAAGGAAACAACTGTGGCTGAGAAAAATCATTACGATGCAGATTCAATTAAAATCTTAGAGGGCTTGGAGGCCGTCCGCAAGCGGCCCGGTATGTACATTGGTTCTACCGATGGCCGTGGTTTGCACCACCTGGTCTATGAAATTGTGGACAACGCCGTTGATGAGGCCCTGGGTGGCTACGGCGATGAGATTCGGGTAACCATTCATGCTGATAACTCGGTGACCGTTCAAGACTTTGGCCGGGGTATGCCAGTTAGCATGCACGCTTCTGGTAAGCCCACGCCGGAAGTAATTTTGACGGTCCTGCATGCCGGCGGTAAGTTTGGCCAGGGTGGCTATGCCACTTCAGGTGGCCTGCACGGGGTTGGTTCCTCAGTGGTTAACGCCCTGTCGGAATTCCTCCAGGTTGAAATTGTCCGTGACGGGCACCGTTGGCGGGAAACCTTTAAAAACGGCGGTCAGCCAGTCGGCACTTTAGATGACCTGGGCACGACTTCGGCTAAAACTGGGACAACCTTAGCCTTTAAGCCAGATCCCAAGGTCTTTACCACGACTATTTTTAAGTACGACACCCTGGCCGAGCGCCTGCGAGAAGCCGCCTTTTTGATGAGTGGCGTTAACTTTATCCTGACTGACGAGCGGGTTGACCCAGTCCGCCAGGAAAGTTACCACTATGATCACGGCTTGCAGTCCTTTGTGGCCTTTCTAAACGAAGACAAGGCAGACTTGGGGCCAGTCATGACCTTTGAGGGTTCTCACGATGGCATTTTGATTGATGTGGCGGCCCAGTATAACGACGGTTATTCTGAGACCCTGCTTTCCTTTGTTAACAATGTCCGCACCCAGGACGGTGGTACCCATGAAGTTGGTTTCCGCTCCGCCTGGACCAAGGCCTTTAACGAGTATGCCCGCCGGGTGAACTTGCTCAAAGCTAAGGACAAGAACTTAGAAGGTAGTGATGTGCGTGAAGGCCTGTCTGCCGTGATTTCGCTGCGCGTTCCTGAACAACTACTCCAGTTTGAAGGACAGACCAAGGACAAGTTAGGTACGCCTGAAGCCCGGGGCGCCGTCGATGCCGTGGTAAATGAGACCCTGACCCGTTTCCTGTTAGAGAACGGGGACTTTGGCCAAAAGATTGTCCGCAAGGCACTGCGTGCCCGCGAAGCCCGGGAAGCCGCCCGCAAGGCCCGCGATGAAAGCCGGAGTGGCAAGAGCAAGGGTGCCCGGGAGCGCTTACTATCTGGTAAGTTAGCCCCGGCTCAGTCTAAGAATGCCGATAAAAACGAACTCTTCTTAGTTGAGGGAGATTCGGCCGGCGGTTCGGCTAAACAGGGCCGGGACCGTAAGTTCCAGGCCATCCTGCCCCTGCGTGGTAAGGTCTTAAACACCCAAAAGGCTAAGCTGGTCGATATTTTAAAAAATGAAGAGATTTCGACCTTGATTTATGCCATTGGTGCCGGTGCCGGACCTGATTTTAAGGTTGATGATGCCGCCTTTAACAAGGTCATTATCATGACCGATGCCGATGATGATGGGGCCCACATTCAAACCCTGCTACTGACCTTCTTCTATAAGTACATGCGGCCCTTAATTGAGGCCGGCAAGGTTTACATTGCCCTGCCACCGCTCTATCGGATTAAGTACCGTTCCAAGAAAACCCCGGACAAGTTTGCCTGGACCAATGATGAGCTGGACCAAATCACGAGCGAGAGTAAGGGTCAGTACGAGCTAACCCGTTTTAAGGGGTTGGGGGAGATGAACGCCGATTTGCTCTGGGAAACCACCATGGACCCAGCTTCTCGGACCCTAATCCGGGTTAAGATTGATGATGCAGTCCTAGCCGAAAAGCGGATTACTACCCTGATGGGCGATAAGGTCGATCCCCGGCGTAAGTGGATTGAAGCCAATGTCGAATTCTCCATGGCGGAAGATGGCTCCATCTTAGATAACGTCAATGGTGATGGTGGCCAGGCTGACGCCTTTGTCAAGGCCAAGGGTGGTAAAACTGCGACCCAAACTGACCAAGAGGGGACGACCACAACGATTGTCGCCCCAAAACCAGGTGACCAACCTGGTGAAAACATTGATTTATTTTAACGAGTTTAACTAGAGAAAGTAGGCAACGATCTTCATGGCAGATCGGATTACAGAATTATCATTAGAAACGGTGATGGGCGAACGCTTTGGCCGTTATTCTAAGTATATTATTCAAGAGCGGGCCCTCCCGGACATCCGTGACGGCCTTAAGCCGGTTCAGCGTCGGATTCTGTACGCGATGGAACAGGATGGCAATACCTACGACCATCCTTACCGGAAATCGGCCAAGTCAGTCGGAAATGTCATGGGAAATTTCCACCCCCACGGGGATTCTTCGATTTATGAGGCCATGGTCCGTCTTTCCCAGGATTGGAAGGTCCGTGAGCCCCTGATTGACATGAACGGGAACAACGGCTCCATTGACAATGACCCGGCCGCTGCCATGCGTTACACCGAGTCACGCTTGTCCAAGATTGCAGACGAGATTCTCCGCGATTTGGGTCAAGACACTGTCGATATGGTCTTAAACTTCGATGATACGACCTATGAACCAACGGTCCTGCCTTCCCGCCTGCCTAATCTCTTTATCAACGGCGCAACTGGAATCTCGGCCGGCTATGCCACTGAAATTCCGCCCCATAACCTCAAAGAAATTAGCGGGGCCCTGGTCTATCTCTTGAATCATCCCGATGCTAGCCTGGCCCAGTTAATGCGTTACGTAAAGGGTCCCGACTTTCCAACTGGTGGCATTGTCCAGGGCTTGGATGGCATTCGACAGGCCTATGAGACCGGTCGGGGTAAGATTGCCGTACGGGCTAAGACCGAGGTCACCCCTTTAAAGGCCGGTCGGCAGCAAATTGAAATCACTGAGATTCCTTATGAGGTGGTCAAGTCTAACTTAGTGGCTAAAATCGACGGTATCCGGCTGAATAAGGAAGTGGCCGGCATCACCGAGGTTCGGGATGAGTCCGACCGCGAGGGGATGTCGATTGTGATTGAACTGGCCCGGGATGCGAATGCCCAGGGTATTTTAACCTATCTCTTTAAAAAGACTGATCTGCAACTCTCTTACAACTTCAACATGGTCGCCATCCACGATCAGCGGCCGGTCCTGGTTAGCCTAAAATCTGGACTGCAGGCCTTCTTAGACTTCCGTAAGGAAGTGGTTTTGAAGCGTTCGGCCTACGAACTGGCCAAGGCCCAGGAACGCCAGCATATTGTTGAAGGCTTGATTCGGATGCTTTCGATCCTGGATGAAGTGGTAGCCACTATCCGGGCCTCCAAGAACCGGAAAGATGCCATGCAAAACCTGATGGACCAGTACCAGTTCACCCAGGTCCAGGCCGAAGCGATTGTGACCTTACAGCTTTACCGCCTAACCAATACCGATGTGACCCAGCTCCAACAAGAACACGCTGACCTTAAGGCCAAGATTGACCACCTGCAAGAGATTTTGCATGACGAGGAGGCCTTAAAGGCGGTAATCAGTGCTGAAATTCAAGCGGTGGCTAAGAGCTTTGCCAGCCCCCGTAAGACGGTCATCGAAGACCAAATCGAGAGCTTGGTGATTGACACGGCCGTTACCATCCCAGAGGAAAATGTCCGGGTCTTGGTTTCAGCAGGTGGCTACTTTAAGCGGTCCTCCCTGCGTTCTTACCGGGCCTCGGCCGATGAAAATGGTCTCAGCGATGATGATGAAGTCATCTTTGAGACGACCCTGAATACGACCCAGCACCTTCTGATGTTTACCAACTTAGGTAACGTGGTTTACCGACCAGTTTATGAACTGCCCGACATGCGTTGGAAGGACACCGGTGAGCACCTCTCCCAGGCCCTGTCTAACTGGCAGCCCGGGGAAGTTATTATCAAAGTTCTAGTGGTTGACGACGTTGAAGCGCCTCAACCAGTCGTGATGGCTACCAATGACGGTTTCATTAAACAAACCCAGGTGCCTGACCTAATTACTAAGACCTATAAGCGTAAGTCCACAGTGGCGATTAAGCTTAAAAAAGATGACAGCCGCCTAATGACTGTTAACTTAGCACCCCAGGTGGCTGACAGCCAGGTAGTCATCTTGACCCACCAAGGGCTGGTTCTGCGCTACGCCTTAGATGAGGTGCCAACCATTGGTGCGCGGACGAGTGGGGTCAAGTCTATTAACCTGGGAACTGATGACTGGGTAGTGACTGCCCTGGTCATCACGCTGGCCGTTAAAAACCTGGCCGTGGTCGCTGAAAACGGCGCCTTTAAGTATTTCCCAGTCGATGAAATACCAACCACTCGGCGCGGCAACAAGGGTGTTCAGATTTTCACTCAGCGCAAGACAGTGACCTACTATTTGGCTGCTGCAGTGGCCCTGACGGCCCGTGATCAGGCTGTTTCAATCCTAACGGCCCGTCAACAGGTCCAAGAAGTCCAGCTCCAGGACTACCATCCCGCTAGTCGGACCAGTAATGGCCAGAGCCTAGTTGATGTAGCCCAAGATGGCCAACCGCTGACGATGAAGGTTTTAAACTTACAGCCAGAGGACTAGAATAGGGAGCGAAGTACTTGGTCCCATTGACACACTAATAATCAGAATAAAGTGAGGAAGAAAATTCATGGCAACAACTCAAGTTTTTGGTCATAAAAACCCTGATACTGACACAATTGCATCAGCGATTGCAGCGAGCTACCTGCTTAACCAGCAGGGCGGTGATACCGAGGCCGTGGCCCAGGGAGAGCCCAATGCTGAAACCCAGTTCGTGCTGGACTATTTCAAGTTGGCTCCTTTGCGCGTGATTACCAAGGCCGAAACCGACCAGGTCGTCCTAGTTGACCACAACGAGGCGGCCCAGTCAGTCGATAACCTGGCTGAGGTGCAGGTCACCCATATCTACGACCACCACAAGTTCAACTTCAAGAACGCTACGCCTTTGTACATCGTGGCCAAGCCTTGGGGTTCGGTTTCAACGATTTTGTATTATGAATTCAAGCAGGCCCAGTTAGACGTAACGCCCCAGTTGGCCGGCCTGATGGCTTCTGGTTTGATTTCAGATACCTTGCTGCTAAAGAGCCCAACCACGACTGAGTGGGACCGGCAGGCCCTGCCTGAACTGGCTGCCTTGGCTGGCATTGATGACATTAACGCTTATGGAATTGACATGCTGAAGGCTGGTACGGACCTGTCTACCCGCACTGATCAGCAGCTCTTGGATGGGGATGCGAAGTCCTTTGACATGGGCGGCCACCAGTTTAGGATTGGTCAGGTAAACACGGTCGACATTGATGCCGTTTTGGCCCGCCAAGCTGGCCTGGAAGCAGCCATCAAGTCTGAAGGTTATGAAGACTTCCTCTTTATCATCACTGATATTTTGAATTCTAACTCTAAGGCCATCTATCTGGGGGATGCCCCTGAGGCCATTGAAGCCGCCTTTGGTAAGAAGTTGGACCACGATGTGATTGACTTGCCCGGGGTAGTTTCCCGTAAAAAGCAGGTGGTTCCACCCTTGGAAAAGCAGTTTTAAGCTCAAAACCGCTTGAATCCGCGATAAAAGTCGGGATTTCCTTTACAGAAGCTTAATATTTATGTATAATGAGTCTTTGTATTGACGAGCAAATAACTATTTTTATTAAATTGAGGAGCACGATTATGCGTATCCACGTTGTTTTAGGAAATGATGAAACTGGTGAGCGTATTTACTTGACGTCCAAGAACCGTCGGAATACGCCTGACCGTTTAGAGTTGAAGAAGTACTCACCAAAACTTCGCAAGGTTGTCACTTTTAAGGAGGTGAAGTAATGGCTAAGAAGTCAAAGATCGCCAAGGCTAAGCAGCGCGAAGCCATGGTTGCTAAGTACGCTGACAAGCGGGCCGAATTGAAGGCTGCAGGGGACTACATTGGTTTGGCTAAGCTCCCTAAGGACTCTTCACCAGTCCGTTTGCACAACCGTGACCAGGTTGATGGCCGTCCTCACGGTTACATGCGCGAGTTTGGACTTTCCCGTTTGAACTTCCGCCAGTTGGCACACAAGGGTCAAATCCCTGGTGTCCGCAAGGCTTCATGGTAAGCATTTAAGGTTTACTATTTAAAATCACACAGTCGTGTGATTTTTTTATTTGGGTCAACGGCGGGCTTGGTTTGCATTTTGGCTGGATTTGGGCTAAGATAATAACTGAGTTAATTTACAGAACGTTGTAAATGAGCGGGCCTACCGGCCGGCTCATTTTTTATGAAGTAGAGACCGACAGGTCTAAGGAGGGTGTGATGAGCAGACAAACTGACACAGTGCGTGCGCTAATTCAACCAATCATTGACCAAGAGGGACTCTTGCTTTGGGATTTAACCCTGGGCAATAGCGGTGCCCAGAAGGTGTTGACGATTTTGGTCGACCGGCCCAACCACGAGCCAATCACGATGGACATGATTACCACCTTTACCCAGGCGGTTAACCAGGTCTTAGATGAGGCCGACCCGGATCCGATTCCAGGCGCCTACATGCTAGATATTAGCTCACCGGGTGCTGACCGTCCCTTGAAGGAACGGTGGCATTACGAGTGGGCCAAAGAAGCTGGTGAGCCAATTCAACTGGCCCTCTTTGCACCACAGGATGGTCAAAAGAAGTGGCAAGGTGAGCTCGACCAGGTGGACGAAACCGGTCTAGTATTAAAAGTTGATGACCAGTCCCATCCCTTTACCTATGACCAGATTGCTAAGGCAGTTTTGGATGTTCAGTTTTAACGCAGGTTGATAATGGAGAAGATACATGAGTAAAGAATTAGTTGATGCCTTGGATGCCCTCGAGGCCGAACGTGGGATTGACCGCTCCGTGGTCGTTGAGGCCCTCGAAAACGCCTTGAAGGCGGCCTACAAGAAGCAGTACAATGCGGCACAAAACGTTGAAGCCACTTTTGATGATAAAAAGGGCACGATGACGATTAAGCAGGTCAAAGAAGTTGTGCCCGATGATGAGTTTGAGGATGATGACACTCAAATCCCTTTGACCAAGGCCTTGGAAATCAATAAGGCTTATGAGCCCGGTGATGAGATTCGCTTTGATGTCACGCCCGAGAACTTTGGTCGGATGGCCGCCCAAGCGGCTAAGCAGGTGATTGTGCAAAAGATGCGCGAAGCCACCCGTGAAGCGGTCTATAACCGTTTCCAAGACTACGAGGATGAAATCATTACCGGTGAGGTTGAGCGGCAAGATCGTCGTTTCCTCTATGTCATGCTAGCTGGTGACCAGGAGGCCGTGATGGCGCCTGGGGATCAGATGCCTAACGAGCACTACCGCATGCACGACCGGATTAAGGTTTTGATGACCAAGGTTGATAACAGCTTGAAGGGCCCTCAAATCTTTGTTTCGCGGACAGCCCCTGACCTGGTCAAACGCCTGTTTGAACAGGAAGTACCTGAGGTTTATGATGGTACCGTGGAAATTGTTAGCATCGCCCGTGAGGCCGGTGACCGCTCTAAGATTGCCGTTTATACCCACGACCCAGATTTGGACCCAGTCGGGGCCTTGGTTGGTCAGCGTGGTAGCCGTGTGCAAAGCGTGGTGAACGAACTTGGCGGCGAGCACATGGACATTGTTGAGTGGGTGGAAGACGAGGCGCAATACATTGCCAACGCCTTGAATCCGGCTGAAGTGACTGATGTCATCTTTGATCCGGACAATGACCGGGCGGTGACCGTGATTGTGCCAGATGACCAACTATCCTTGGCCATCGGTAAGAAGGGTCAAAATGCCCGCCTTGCTGCCCGTTTGACCGGCTTTAAGGTCGACATTAAGTCCGAGAGTGAGGCTGATGAGTTCTTGAACAACATGGCCGAAGAAGGACAGGAAATCGCCGACGAAGTGGCCGAAACCGATGAGTTAGCAGATGAAGTCGCTGACGCTGAGGAACTGGCGGTTGACGAAGCTGATTTGGCTGAGGCCGAGTTAGAACAGGAAGAAGCCGAAGATGCAGCCGAGCAGGATGATACCAACGAAGCTGAGTCAGCAAACAAGGACGTTGATGCCTAACTGAGACCAGTATTTAGAGGGGGAGAAGTCATGAAACCACGCAAGATTCCGATGCGTAAAGACATTGTTAGTGGCGAGATGTTTCCTAAAAAGGACCTGGTCCGCGTCGTCCGCAATAAGGAAGGCGAGGTCAGTTTAGATCCGACTGGGAAGAAGAACGGCCGTGGTGCCTATATCAGCCTCGATGCCGATGTAGCCAAGACTGCCCAGCAAAAGCATGTCTTTGATAAGGCCTTTGGTGTTGCAATTCCAGCCAGTTTCTATGAAGAACTGCTGGCTTATGTGGAACACCAGCAGGCCCGGCGGGAGTTGTTCGGTGACCAATAAAGATTCGGCCTTACAACTGTTAGGTCTGGCCCAGCGAGCTCGCAAGCTGGTCCTAGGCACTGGACCGACCCTGGCCGCGATTCGCAAGCGGCAGGTTTCCCTGGTGTGTTTCCCCAGCGATGGTGGGGCCAGTCAGGCTAAGAAGGTGGCTGACAAGTGTGCCTTTTACCATATCCCTTTAAATCAGAGCTTTACCAAGGCTGAAATCAGCCAGGCTGTCGGTGCTAACCGCAGTGTAATCGGTATTGCCAACGCTGGCTTCAGTAAAAAAATCATAACTTTAATGACAGAAAAGGAGCGCAACTAAATGACAGAAGAAAAAAAATTCTCTGGTTCAAACCGGCCTGCGCGCAAACAATCCGTGCCGGAACGCAAGGAGCTGCCAGCGTCACAGCGGCGTCATGCAGCTAAATTATCTGAAGGTGCTGGTCGCACGAAGAGTGCAGCGCCATCCCGTCCTGCTCATAAGCGGAGTGCTGGTTCTAGCCGTGTTGCTGACAACCGTCGTGGCGGTCGTCCTAGCAGCAATGGTAATTCCGGCCGTCCCATGGTCCGCGAGAAGAAGAGTTGGTCAACTAAGCCCCGTGAAGGGCAGATTAACTATTCAGCCAAGCAGGATAACAGCTTAAAAGAATACGTTGATGAAAATAAGCGGCGTGCGAGTGCTAACCAGCCGGCTGCCCGGCCAGCAAAGCCAGCTAATGGTGCCGCAGCTAAGTCAGCCGGTACGACTAGCCGGAACAACGGTGCTGGTCGTTTTGGTGGCGCCCTTTCTTCTGGCAACAATTCGGCTCGGAATAATTCTCGTAAGCGTAATACCAATGGTACTGGTCAACAAACCCCACGGCGCAACGATAAGCCCCGCGGTTCTAAGAAGTCACGGCGGATTGCTGCAAAGCAACAGCCTAAGAAGCCAGCAACTGTTCGTAAGGAACAGCCATTGCCAGAAGTGTTGACTTACCGGGAAGGGATGAACGTTCAGGATTTGTCCAAGCTTTTGCACCGGGATACGGCTGAAATCATTAAGAAGCTGTTCCTTTTGGGCATTGTGACTAACCAGAACCAGAGCCTGGATGCTGATACGATTGAGATTTTGGCGGCTGATTACGGCATTGAAGCTGAAAAGAAGGAAGAGGAAGATGTCGCCGACATCGACCGCTTCTTTGAAGATGATGACATCGATGAGGCTGATTTGGAGCCACGTGCCCCAGTTGTAACGATCATGGGTCACGTCGACCACGGAAAGACGACCCTGTTGGATTACCTGCGTAAGACCAACGTTACCGAGGGTGAAGCCGGTGGTATCACCCAGCATATTGGTGCCTATCAAGCCCGTCTAAATGACCGTTTGATTACCTTCTTGGATACCCCAGGTCACGCCGCCTTTACTGAAATGCGCGCCCGTGGTGCCAACGTGACTGATATCACCATCCTGGTGGTCGCGGCCGATGATGGGGTCATGCCTCAAACGGTTGAAGCCATCAACCACGCCAAGGCAGCTGGTACGCCAATTATTGTTGCTGTCAACAAGATTGATAAGCCCGGTGCCAACCCTGAGACGGTTATGAACCAGTTGATGGCCTACGATTTGGTCCCTGAAGAGTATGGTGGGGACACCATCTTTGTTAAGATTTCGGCTAAGTTTGGTGAGAACGTTGACCAGCTGCTAGAAATGGTTCTGCTGGAAGCCGATGTCTTGGAGCTGAAGGCTGACCCTAAGATTCCGGCCCGTGGTTCGGTTATTGAAGCTCGTTTGGATAAGGGTCGTGGTCCTGTGGCTACGGTGCTGGTTCAACAGGGAACAATGCATGTCGGTGACCCAATCGTGGTCGGTGACACCTATGGTCGTGTCCGGACGATGAACAATGAACGTGGCCAGGACATGGACGCTGCCATTCCAGCCACCCCAGTTCAGATTACTGGGCTAAATGATGTACCACAGGCCGGTGACCGCTTCATTGTTATGCCAGATGAAAAGACGGCCCGTGCCGCTGGTGAAGAACGTGCAAAGCGTTCCCGTGAAGAGGTCCGTAACTCTGGTTCAGTGGTTACCCTTGATACCCTCTTTAACACCATGGCTGAAAAGGCAATGAAGACCGTGCCATTGGTTGTTAAGGCCGATGTTCAGGGTTCAGTTGAGGCGCTGGTGGGTGCCTTGAAGAAGATTGATGTGGACGGCGTCCGCGTTGATATCATTCACACCGCCGTTGGTGCCATCAACGAGTCCGATGTGACCTTGGCCGAGGCTTCCGGTGCCATTATCATTGGCTTTAACGTGCGGCCAACGCCATTTGCTAAGTCACAGGCGGAGAGCGAACACGTTGACATGCGTTTCTACAACGTTATCTATAACGCCATTGATGATGTGACGGCGGCCATGAAGGGTCAGTTGGAGCCAGTTTACGAAGAGAAGGTCATCGGACAGGTTACCATCAAGGAACTGTTCAAGTTCTCTAAGGTTGGAACCATCGCCGGTGCCATCGTTGATGAAGGTAAGATTACCAAGGACTCTAAGGTTCGAATTATCCGTGATGGCGTAGTCATTTACGACGGCCAGGTTGCTTCTTTGCAGCGTGGTAAGGATGCCGTTAACGAAGTTAAGTTCGGTTATGAATTTGGCTTTACGGTGGAAAAGTTTAACGATTTGAAGCCGGGTGACCAGGCAGAGGTATATACTATGGTAGAGGTTAAGCCTAAGTAATTCTTTGTCGGAAGGGAGCGCGCATGGCCAATGCACAACGGGCTGGTCGATTAGCCCAAGAGATTCAACGGGAAGTCAGCGATTTGCTGTTAAAGCGGATTAATGACCCCCGGGTGCAAGATGTGACCATCACCAGCGTTGAAGTAAGTGGTGATTTACAGATTGCTAAGATTTACTACTCAATTTTGTCAGATAAGGCCAGTGACCGTCAGAAGGTGGCCGCTGGTTTGGAAGCCGCGACCGGCTTAATCCGACGTGAATTGGGTCACCAATTGACGATTTATAAGATTCCAGAATTACACTTTATCTTGGATAATTCAATTCAGTATGGGGATCACATTGAAGATTTAATTCGTAAGTTACATCAGTCGGATTGATGATGAGATAACGCCATTCCCAACGGAGTGGCGTTTTTTGTTTATAAGTTGGCAGTCCCACTGGCAGGTACAAGATTGGATAAGACGATGACAAAATTTAACCCTGAAATTAACCCCCTCGTTGAAAACACCACGCCCGATAAGTTGCTTGGTTTTCAGGCCACGGTTAGCAAGATTCCTGATATCTTGATGCTGACCCTGGGAGAACCGGGCTTTAATGTTTCGGATGAAGTCAAGGATGCTGCGAAAAAGGCCATTGATGACAACCGTTCCCACTATGCCGAAAGCCAGGGCGAGGTTCAGTTGCGTCAGGCTGCAGTGGATTATTTTAACAAAAACTATAATCTGAACTTTAAGGGGCCGGAAAATGTGATTGTGACCTTGGGCGTGACCGAGGCCATCAACGTGGTCTTTAAGACCCTCTTGGCCCCCGGTGAGAGGATTTTGATGCCGGTGCCCGCTTATGGTCCTTACTTCTCATCGTTGACCTTGGTCGAAGGGGTACGGGTGGATGTCCCAACCCGGGACAACCAGTTCAAGCTAACCCCAGCCATGGTCGAAAAGGCCCTGGCGGATGCCAAGGTCCCGGTTAAGGCCGTCTTGTTAAATTATCCAAACAACCCCAGTGGGGTAACGTATACCCGTGAGGAGCTGACTGATTTGGCCCGCGTCTTTGAAGCCCACAATCTCTGGGTAATCTCCGATGAGATTTATTCAGCCCTGACCTACGATGGCCACCACGTATCTTTGGCTGAGATTATTCCAGACCGGGTAGTTTTAATTAACGGTCTGTCCAAGTCCCACGCTATGACTGGTTACCGGGTCGGCTTTATTATGACCAAGCCTGACCTAATTAAGGAGATGCAAAAAGTCCACAGTGCCCTGACCTTTGCCATTCCAACCTTTATCCAGGACGCAGCTACGGTAGCTCTGACTGGTTCTCAGAAATGGCCAGCCGAAATGCTAGAGATTTACCGTAAGCGGCGTGACCGGACAGTTACCAAGTTGCAGGATTTGGGCTTTGGCGTCATCCATCCGGCCGGTGCCTTTTATATCTTTGCTAAGATTCCGGCTGACTTAAACCAGGATGGGGAAGCCTTTGCCCTCGACCTGGCTAAGCGGGGCAAGGTGGCCGTTATTCCTGGGGACGGTTTTGGTGAGGACTGCGCTGACTATATCCGGATTTCTTATGCCGCTGGCGATGAGCAGCTGGATGAAGGCATGCGTCGTCTGGCTGACTATGTTCACCAGGTGCGCCAAGAGGCGAAGTAAGCAGTAGGAGTGTAAATGGCAGACCAAGATACTAACGGCCTGTTGGTCGTCAATAAGCCCCGGGGCATGACTTCCTTTGATGTAGTGGCCCAGGTTCGCCGAGTCTTCAACCAGAAGAAGGTTGGCCATTCCGGCACCCTGGATCCCAATGTTGATGGGGTCTTAGTGCTGGCCTTGGGAAAGGCGACTAAACTGATTGACCTCTTACAAAGTCGGCCAAAGGAGTACCGGGGTGAAATCACCCTGGGCTTTACCACTGAGACCGAAGACGCCACTGGGGCGGTGGTGGACAATCACCCCCTGGACCAACCCCTACCAGCTGATACGATTGATGCTGGTTTGGGCCAGCTAAACGGACCGATTATCCAGGTACCACCGATGTATTCGGCGGTTAAGGTCAATGGTCGCCGGCTATATGACTATGCTCGCCAAGGGGAAGTGGTGGAACGGCCCAAACGGCAGGCCACTATTTATGATTTTCACCGGACGAGTGACCCGGTTTTTAAAGATGGCTACCAGTCCTTTGACTTTGTCGCCCAAGTTTCCAAGGGGACTTACATCCGGACCCTGGCCACTGACTTTGGCCAGCATTTGAGCTTACCGGCAACAATGACGGCTTTGACCCGGGTGGCCGGCAGCGGCTTTACCCTGGCTGACAGTACCGACCTGGCCACTTTGAAAACGATGAACCTGGCCGAGGCCCAGCAATTAGTGCATCCGCTGGCCTCAGTTTTAGACTGGCCCCGGCATGATTTGACGGATGCGGAGTGGTTTGCCGTCCGTAATGGCCAAAAAATTACTGCCTGGCCAATTAATGACTCTGGTTATTTACAACTGTACTACCAGGGGCAGTTAAAGGCGGTTTACCAGTACGATGAGAGCGGACCTTATTGGCGGTCCCGCTATGTTTTTGATAACCAATAAACGATGACTGAACTGATTAAACTACATTATCCAATTCAAAAGCTCAATCTCCCAGCGCGAGACCAAGTCCTAGCGATGGGCTTTTTTGACGGGCTTCATCTGGGGCACCAGGCCGTGATTGCCAAGGCCCGGGCAATTGCCAAAGAGCAGGACCGGCCTTTGGCGGTTTTGACCTATAGTCCTTACCCCCAGGCCGTTTTTAAAAAGATGAACGGTCCCTTACGTTATCTAACGCCCCTGGACCAGAAGGTGGAACTCCTTGGCCAGATGGGGGTTGATCGCGTCTACTGCCTGCAGTTAACCTCCCAGCTGGTAGCGCTGCCACCCCAGCGCTTTGTTGACCAGGTACTAATGGCATTAAAACCGGCCGTAGTGGTCGCTGGCTTTGACCACCTGTATGGGCCCAAAGATTTACAGGCTGATATGGAGCATTTGCCAGCGTACAGTCACGGCCGCTTTGACGTGGTGACGGTGCCAGAACAAATTCATGGTGGCCATAAGATTGGCTCCCGCTATTTGCGCGAGGCCCTTGATCAGGGCCGGGTTGATGATGTTAACCGCCTACTGGGGCGGTTCCACCAAACAAGTGGAATCGTGGTTCACGGCGATGCCCGCGGGCGTCTTTTAGGCTTTCCCACCGTTAATATTTTGACGCCGGAGCAGGAATGGCTGCCGGGCATTGGTGTCTATGCGGTTGAAATTGAGATTAACCAGCACTGGTACCACGGTATGGCCAGTATTGGCCGGAATGTGACCTTTGAAGCCAACCGACCCATTACGGTCGAAATCAATATCTTGGATTTTGACCAAATGGTGTATGGGGAACCGGTTCGGGTTAACTGGTGCCACTGGTTGCGGGGTGAGGAGAAGTTCCCAGACGTTGATAGCCTGGTTAAGCAGCTCCGCCAGGACCAAGCGGCGACTCAGGCCTACTTTAAAGACAACTAAGGTTGTCTTTTTTTATTGCTCATATTTAGCACTCTAAAAAAAGAGTGCTAAAAAACTTGCATATTCTAAATTTCCCGGTATACTATAGTTATTAGCAATTGAGTAGTATGAGTGCTAATTAAATTGGAGGTGGGTTTTTGTTAACTGATCGGCAGAAATTAATTCTAGGTGCCATCATTTATCAATACACCCAAAATGCCCAGGCGGTCGGCTCCAAGCGGTTGCAGGAGCAGCTGGATTTGCCAGTTAGTTCGGCCACCATTCGTAACGACATGGCGGCTTTGGAACAGGCGGATTTAATCCGTAAGTTGCACACCTCTGCTGGCCGGGTACCGTCTCGGTTGGGTTACCGTTACTACCTGGACTACCTGATGGTAAGTCGGCAGGTGACCCAGGCGGATGTCGACCAGCTCCTAGCTAAGATTCGTGGGAATTTCCACGAGTTAGACGACCTGCTGGATGAGACCGCTAAGGTGATTGCTAAGTTAACCGGTTGTACAGCCCTGATTTTAAAGCCGGTTCGCCCGGACTTGAAGTTGTCTAGTTTTCAGTTAATTTCACTGGGTGGCCGGCAGGTAATTGCTGTCCTTGTAACTAACGATGGTAAGGTGACGAGCCAAACCTTCAAGTTACCGGCTGGGTTAACGACTGACTCCCTGTCCGCGATGGTCGACTACATTAATCTACAGATGGTGGGCCGGCGGGTGCAAGACGTTTTGCGCCTGATGGATTCAGGCGAGCTGCCAGTGCATTTGAACCGTGAGATTCAAAGCCCAGCAGCCTTCCTGCAACTCTTTGGCCAGGTGCTGGCCCGCTCCATTGAACACAATGTTCACATTGGTGGCCGTCTTAATGTTTTGGAAAATGACGACAGCCAGGTGGGCAACCTTAAGCAGGCCCGTAAGCTGCTAGAGCTCTTAGATTCAGCCGACCGGATGCGGCAGATAATCCCGCAACAGGCCGCCGGGGTCGAGATTAAGATTGGCGCTGAGATTGGTGAGCCACTCTTACAGTCCTACAGCCTCTTAGCCCGTTCCTTCCAGATGGGGGCTGATTTGCCGGGCGTGATTGCCCTGATTGGTCCAGTCCGGATGCCTTATGCAAGGAACGCCATGTTGCTGGAGGCCTTCGGACAGGCCCTTAATCAAAAGATGACGGAATACATATAAATTCAGGAGGACCATATTTTGACAGAGAAAGATGATCAAAAACAATCCATTGAAGAAGAGACGGTGGAAGCGGTTGATCAGGCTGGCGAAGCTAAAGACGAGGATTTGGCCGAGGAAAACACTGAAGTCACTGCCCTCCAAGACCAGGTTAGCGAACTAGACGATAAACTCCTCCGAGCCCAGGCTGAGATTCAAAATATCCAGCAGCGCAATGCCCGTGAGGTGGCTAATATTCGCAAGTACGATGGCCAGGACTTAGCGGCAGCGATTTTACCAGCCGTTGACAACCTAGAGCGGGCCGTGGCGGTTGAGGCCGATGATGATGTTGCCCGTCAAATCAAGGCTGGGGTCGAGATGACCTTAAAGACCATGCGTCAGGCTTTAAAGGACCATGGGATTACTGAAACCGGCGCGGTCGGAGAACCCTTCGACCCACAGAGTCAGCAGGCCATTCAAACCGTTGAAGATGCGGATGTACCGGCTGACCACATTGCCCAAGTTTTGCAGAAGGGTTACCGCCTACATGACCGGGTTATCCGGCCAGCCATGGTGGCCGTCGCAAAATAAGGCCGGGTGATTCAGCTAGCTGACTAGCACCACACCTAAAAAAGTTATGAAATGATTTAACACAGATTAAAAGAAAAGGAAGTTACTTACATGTCAAAAATTATTGGTATTGATTTGGGAACGACAAACTCAGCAGTAGCCGTCCTTGAAGGTGGCGAACCTAAGATTATCACTAACCCAGACGGTGGTCGGACGACCCCATCAGTGGTTTCATTTAAGAACGGTGAAATCCAAGTTGGTGACGTGGCAAAGCGTCAGGCAATCACTAACCCAGATACCATTTCTTCAATCAAGTCTCACATGGGTGAGGCTGGCTACAAGGTTAAGGCCAATGGTAAGGAATACACGCCGCAAGAAATTTCGGCCATGATTCTGCAATACATCAAGGCTTACGCTGAAGATTACCTTGGTGAAAAGGTCGACAAGGCGGTCATTACGGTGCCTGCCTACTTTAACGATGCCCAGCGTCAGGCTACTAAGGATGCTGGTAAGATTGCTGGCTTAGATGTTGAGCGTATCATCAACGAGCCTACGGCTGCTGCCCTGGCTTATGGTATGGACAAGCTCGACCGGGATGAGAATATTCTGGTTTACGATCTTGGTGGTGGAACCTTTGATGTTTCCATCCTGGAGTTAGGTGATGGTGTCTTTGAAGTGTTGTCAACTAACGGTGATACTCACCTTGGTGGTGATGATTTTGATAACAAGATTATCGACTACCTGGCTGACCAGTTTAAGGCTGAGCACGGCATTGATTTGAAGGAAGACAAGTTAGCTCTTCAACGTTTGAAGGATGCCGCTGAAGCTGCTAAGAAGACCTTGTCATCAGCCAACGAAGCTCAGATTGACTTGCCATTTATCGCTTCTGGCGACCAGGGACCTTTGCACTTGCAAACGGCCCTGTCACGGGCAAAGTTCAACGAGCTAACGGCTGACTTGGTTAAGAAGGCTGAGCAACCAGTCTTGAACGCCTTGAAGGATGCTGGTCTGTCATTTGATGACATCGATGAAGTTATCCTAAATGGTGGTTCAACTCGTATCCCAGCTGTTCAAGAATCTGTTAAGAAGTTGACTGGTAAGGAGCCTAACCACTCCATCAACCCTGATGAAGCCGTTGCCCTTGGTGCCGCTGTTCAAGGTGGTGTTATCACTGGTGATGTTAAGGACGTGGTTTTGTTGGATGTTACGCCACTTTCCCTTGGTATTGAAACCATGGGTGGTGTCTTCACCAAGTTGATTGATCGTAATACGACCATCCCAACCTCTAAGTCACAGGTCTTCTCAACTGCTGCTGATAACCAGCCAGCCGTTGATATCCATGTCTTGCAAGGTGAACGTTCAATGGCTGCCGATAACAAGACCTTAGGACGTTTCCAGTTAGCTGATATTCCAGCTGCCCCACGTGGGGTTCCTCAGATTGAAGTTACCTTCGACATTGACCGGAACGGTATTGTTAACGTTTCCGCCAAGGATCTGGGTACTCAGAAGGAACAAAAGATTACCATCCAAGCTGCTGGTGGTCTTTCTGACGAAGATATCGAGAAGATGATGAACGATGCCAAGGCTAACGAAGCGGCCGATGCTAAGAAGAAGGAAGACGTGGAGACGCGCAACAACGCTGACCAGTTAATCTTCCAGACTGAAAAGACCTTAGAAGAAGTCGGCGACAAGTTGCCAGATAGCGACAAGAAGCCTACTCAGGACGCTTTGGATGCTTTGAAGAAGGCTAAGGATGCTGCCCAGGCTGAAGATGCTGACCTGTCCGATTTGAAGGCCAAGTCAGATGACCTGACCAAGGTTGCCGGTGAATTGGCTGCAAAGCTTTACCAGCAGGCTGCTCCTAAAGACGGCCAAGCACAAGGCCAGGCCGAAGATGGTCAGAAGAAGGGTGACGACACCGTTGATGGTGACTTCGAAGAAGTTGACCCTGACGACAAGAAGAAGTAAAGTTAAACTTCAGTTATGAACTAGTTTGATTAGATAGACCGCCGGTGAGCAATCACGGGGCGGTCTATGTACATAGTCTTAAAAAAGGAGTAAGCACGTGAACAACACTGAATTTTATGAGCGCTTAGGCGTCGATAAGAACGCCAGCCAAGATGAAATTAAGAAGGCTTACCGGAAGCTCTCCAAAAAGTACCATCCCGATTTGAACCATGAGCCAGGCGCCGAGGACAAGTACAAGGAGGTCCAGGAGGCCTTTGAAACCTTAGGTGACCCCCAGAAGCGGGCCCAGTATGACCAGTTTGGCTCAGCTGGAGCCAACGGCCAGGGCGGCTTTGGCGGTGGTCAAGGCTTCGGTGGTTTCGGTGGCGGCCAGGGTGGCTTTAACGACTTCTCCGATTTGGGAGATATCTTTAGCCAGATGTTTGGTGGCGGCTTTGATCCTAACGCACCCCGTAAGGGTCAAGACTTGCAGTACCGGATGCGGCTAAGCTTTGAAGAAGCCATTTTTGGTACGGAAAAGGTCATTAAGTACAGCCGTCAGTCTGATGGTCGTAACGAACACGAAGTCAAGGTTAAGGTGCCAGCTGGGGTTGAAACCGGTCAGCAGCTGCGTTTGGCTGGTCAGGGAGAAGCCGGGGTTAACGGCGGACCTCAAGGAGACTTGTACGTGGTCTTCCAAGTTGCGCCTTCTAAGGAAGGTTATGAACGTGACGGGGCCAACCTCTTCATCCAGCAAGACATTAACTTTGTTAGTGCCGCCCTGGGTGACGAAATCCCAGTTAAGACCGTCCATGGTGAAGTGAAGTTGAAGATTCCAGCCGGTACTCAAAATGGCCGGCGCTTCCGCTTGGCTGGTAAGGGCGCTCCCCGCCTGCACGGTAGTGGTAACGGGGATGAGTTCGTGGTCATTAACGTGACTGTTCCTACTAAGTTAAACAAGGACCAGAAGACTGCCCTGGAGAATTTTGCCCAGGCATCCGATATTCAGCGTAATAAAAAGCGCGGTCTCTTTTAAAACAAAAAACCAGCCGGTGTTTGCCGGCTGGTTTTTTATTCGATGTAATGGGTGTTGTCATCGATGTGCCAGGGATCCTGGCGGTTAATGTGGTCATAGTATAGGTGACCGTGTAGGTGATCAATTTCATGCTGGAAAACGATGGCTGGGTAACCCCGGAGCTTGATGGTTTGGGTTTGACCGTCTTCGTCCTGGTAACGGACAGTAATTCGGTTAGAGCGGGGGACAAAGCCAGGTACGTCTTCGTCAACTGACAGGCAACCCTCCCCAACACTGAGGGCGCCGCGCTTAACCGCCTCACTGACAATGACTGGATTAAAGATGACGCCCTTGAAGAAGGGTTCGGCTTCTTCCTGGTTTTCCTGGTCATTGTCTGGCGTCTCATCTTGGACGTTGCTGCTAGCCTTGACATCCTGACTGGGAATCAAAATCGCAGTCATTTGTAAGGATTCACCGACTTGAGGTGCTGCCAGGCCAACGCCGGGCCGCAGTCCGTATTTTTCATTTAACTTGTCGTCCTGGGATACCTCCAGGTAGGTCATCATGTCCTTGGCCAGCTGCCGGTTTTCCTCACTAAGGGGAAAGGGGACTGGTTTAGCGACTTGACGGAGGACGGGGTCACCGTCCCGCGTGATTTTATCCATGGTAAAACGGACTTTCATAACGGGCTCCTTCCGGTTAATTTACCAGTCTAGTATACCAAACCGGTCAAGCTTTGGTTATGATAATGACGGACAAAATCACGCCAAGAAAGGGGGCTACCATGGCGGTTTTGAGATTAAAATTGAGTTCAATTCAGCGCCAGGAACTCCTCAACCTGGGCTGGCCTAAACATGTCGTGGCAGCGTTGGGACTGTATTTTAAGCGTTGGGCCCGCCAGCAAGCTGAGGGTGTTACTGGTGACGATTTCATCCAGACCCTGGCCAAAATTGGCTCCAGACCTTATACCTGGGCTTATCGATTGAGTTTTTGGTCGGCTAAAAAACGATTAAGCCTGGTTTTGAACCAGTTAGGGGCAGAACTTGATGAGGACGGTTTTTTACAGCTAAGGGGTCCCGCAAAATTTGACCCGGATCTGCCACCGCATGGGCATTTTTTAAGGTTGTTGCGCCGGGATGTGCAGCGGGCCTTTGCCCGTCGCGCTGGCCATGACCTTGCCTGGGTCGCCGAGCAAAATACAGCCGACGGTCGCTTGGCTCAACAGGTGCACCTGCTACGTTACTGGATTGACCGCCATAATTTGGCCTATGTTCGGCAGCATTTCGATGGCGATAATGATTTTGCAAAGCTAAGGGCCTACCTAGCAGCCTTTAATCTGCAGGCGGATTACCGGACCGATGCGACCTACCACAACCGCACCTTTGGACCCTTTGACTATCCCCGCCAGTTTAAAGTCCAGGTACCTAGGGACGAAAAAATGTCAGAGTTTATCGTCAGCTTAGCGGATGGCAACTTTGTCAGTCAGTGGCAGGTTTTAAAGGAGTTTGGTGACGGTCAGATTGACGCTAACCCCGTCCACTACCAGCCCGAAAAGCTCGGTCCCGTAGCTAATACCGAATCTTTTAATTATGGTCGTCCTCACCATCGTAGCCACCGGCTCTTGGACATTAACCACCCGCTTGATGCGGACGTCCGACGCTTAGCGGTGCACTACTGGCCCTTTGAACACGACTTTGACGATTGGGACCACTTAGGGGGCTACGCCGACATCGTCAAGGGTGGCGAGGTCGCTGACTGGCAGGCCTGGCAATCTGTTCCACCTGACCAGCGGTTGGCAGTTTATCAAGGCTTTGTTCAGGACTGTCGGCAGCGCGGTTATAATCCTGGTTTTGCAGCTTACTGGCAGGCATAATTTGCGGGTTTAGGCTCGGTTCAATGGCGGCTTATGTTAAAATAGGTACATGGAAAACTATCAATTACCGATTGATGCTAACTGGGACACTGCTGATATTATTGCGGTGGTAAACCTGGTCGACGACGTCCTGTCAGTGTACGAGGACGGCGTGCGACGCAACAAGTTTTTGAAGGACTATGCGGCCTTCAAGGCGGTGATACCAGCAATGAGTGAGCAAAAGCAGTTTGACCGTGACTTTAAGCGGCAGACTGGGCACCAGATTTATCAGACTGCCCAGTGGGTAAGTAATCAAAAAGGGGAGTTGGTAAAACGATGACAGCGGATTTTAAATCAATGAGTTTGGCCGCAGTCGACCAAACGGTCGTGGGCTGGTTGGAGCAACTGGCCACCCAGGCCCGGGAAGCGGTGACCCATAAATTAACCGTTTCAACCAAGGACCATGACGCCCGTAACCTGGTCACCAATGTTGACCGGAGTAATGAAGAGTGGCTTGACCAACAGATTCGGACCTTGGACCCAGACGCCAAGGTGGTCAGTGAGGAAGGTTTCGGTGACCATCCAACTGACATGAGTGGGGATGTTTGGTTCGTTGATCCGATTGATGGCACCATGAACTTTGTCCATGAACACACCGACTTTGCCATTATGGTGGCCTGGTACCGCGACGGCAAACCGAAGCTGGGCTGGATTATTGACGTTATGGCCCACCATATTTTCCACGGTGGTCCCGAGATGGGCGTCTTTGAAAATGACCAGCAGCTACCCAAGCAAGCCGATGTGGACCTAGACCAGGCGGTCTTTGCCCTGAGTGGGCGCCACCTAATGCAGGCCGATAGCAGCTACCAGGAAGTGGGCCGGTCAGTCCTGGCCTTTCGCGTGCTTGGCTCGGCCGGTATCACCTTTGCCCGTATCTTGGCCGGCCAGTTAAATGGCTACTATGCCGAGTTGCAACCATGGGATTTTGCCGCCGGTCAGGTCATGGCGAAAACCTTGGGCTTAGAGGTGACAAATGTTGACGGTAAGCCGTTGGATATGCTATCATCAAACGCAGTAATAGTGACTACAAGCAGTGCGCATCGTGAAGTGATCACGTTGTTAAAAAGCTAGGAGGGTTGACTCTCCTAGCTTTTACTTGTGCGTAGTATGAAAAAAGGAGCACTGGAAATTGGCTAAAACACGCGAAGACATTCGTAACATCGCAATCATTGCCCACGTCGATCACGGTAAGACGACCTTGGTTAATGAGCTACTTAAGCAGTCTGATACCATGGACGCCCGTAAGGAAGAGTCCCTTGGGGACCGGGCCATGGATACCAACGATATTGAAAAGGAACGTGGAATTACCATCCTTTCCAAGAACACGGCCGTTAAGGTTGGGGACAAGCAGATTAACATCTTGGATACCCCTGGCCACGCGGATTTCGGTGGTGAAGTTGAACGTATCATGGGAATGGTTGACGGTGTTTTGTTGGTTGTCGATGCCTTCGAAGGAACCATGCCCCAGACTCGTTTCGTGCTGAAGAAGGCCTTTGAACAGCACCTGACGCCAATCGTGATTGTCAACAAGGTTGACCGTCCCGGTGCCCGTCCTGAAGAAGTGGTTGACGAAGTTTTGGACCTCTTCATTGAGCTTGGTGCTGATGAAGATGACCTGGACTTCCCAGTGATTTATACGTCAGCTATGAACGGAACTTCATCATACGATCCAGATGTTAGCACCCAGGAACACACGATGAAGCCGGTCTTTGACACGGTCTTTAAGACCATTCCTGCCCCAATTGATAACTCGGATGAGCCCCTGCAGTTCCAAGTGGCCATGCTGGATTATAACGACTTCGTGGGCCGGATTGGAATCGGTCGCGTTAAGCGCGGTAAGATCAAGGTTGGTGACAACGTTGAAGTGATGAAGTTGGATGGCTCAACCCAGTCATTCCGGGTTACTAAGCTGTCTGGTTTCATTGGCTTGGATCAGGTTGAGATTCAAGAAGCCGAGGCTGGTGATTTGATTGCCGTTTCTGGAATGGAAGATATTTCCGTTGGTGAAACGGTTGTTGACCCTGAGCACCCAGAAGCCCTGCCTTTGCTGCGGATTGATGAACCAACCCTGCAGATGACTTTCCGCCAAAACGACAGTCCCTTTGCTGGTCGCGAAGGTAAGTACGTGACGGCCCGCCAGATTGACGACCGTTTGCACCGTGAATTGCACACCGATGTTTCTTTGCGGGTTGAAGATACTGACCAGGCTGGTGCTTGGCTGGTTTCTGGACGTGGTGAATTGCACCTGTCCATCCTGATTGAAAACATGCGCCGGGAAGGCTTTGAATTGCAAGCTTCCCGTCCTCAGGTTATCTACCGTGAGATTGACGGTGAGATGATGGAACCTTACGAGTCCGTTCAAATCGATACCCCTGATGAGTATTCCTCAGCGGTCATTGATTCTTTGAACCAGCGTAAGGGTGAAATGCAGAACATGGAATCAGTTGGTAACGGTCAAACCCGTTTGACTTACATGGCCCCATCACGTGGCCTGATTGGTTACTCAACTGAATTCATGACGGCTACCCACGGTTATGGTATCTACAACCACACTTATGCTGAGTATCGTCCAGTGGTTAAGAACTGGGAGCCTGGTCGTCGTAACGGTGCCTTGGTTTCAATCAACCAGGGACAGACGACTAACTATGCCATCATGGGTGTCGAAGACCGTGGCCAGATGTTTGTTGGTGCCGGTGTCGACGTTTATGAAGGTATGGTTGTGGGGATGAACGCCCGTGACAACGATATCTCAGTTAACGTTACCAAGGCTAAGCCTCAGTCAAACGTCCGTTCTTCTAACAAGGACCAAACGGCCTCAATTAAGACGCCGCGCGACATGAACTTGGAAGCTTCGCTCGAATTCTTGAACGATGATGAATACGTAGAAGTTACCCCTGAAAATGTTCGAATCCGTAAGGCTATCTTGAACACTTCTGAACGTGAAAAGGCTGCTAAGCGTCGTAAGGCGGGTTCAAAGTAAATTCAATTGGTCATCCAGAGTGGTGACCACGATGGAGCTATGGCACAATCTGGTACTGCAGCGGACTCGAAATCCGTCGAGCCGTCATTTGGCGGTGTGCGGGTTCAAATCCCGCTAGCTCCTTTGTGACCTTGCTAAAATAAAAGCGACCCATGGTTTGGGTCGCTTTTTTGGTGAATTCATTTTTGATTAATCATTTAGAAAGACCATAATTGTCCTTCAAACTCAATTTGATTGACAGCGGCTAGGTAATGCCGATATGATGTTTCTGATAAATTGATGGTTATCAACTAGCTGTGTCAGTCCAGAAGCAACCAGTTGATAGTTCACTAATTTTCAAATGACAACCGCACAAGCACGCACGACGCACTTATTTCGATTCTTAGATTTTAAACGCGCCTTTTTTGTGTAGAAATACCGGCTGACAACAAAATAGTTAAAATCAAATTCTCGAATAAATGCGCTGCATTAGGAGAGTAAATGATTCAAGTCCGCGATATGACGGTTGCCTATGATGGGCAACCGGTCTTCACGAACCTTTCAATCCAGTTTGTCCCCGGAAGAATTACCGGCATTATCGGACCCAATGGGGCCGGTAAATCCACCTTGATCAAGGGTATTTTGGGGTTGATTGACCGGCAGAGTGGGGCAGTAACCCTGAATGGTTCGCCCATCTCAAAGCAGTTAAAGCAGGTTGCCTACGTTGAGCAACGGGCCGACCTAGATTTAACCTTCCCGATTAATGTTTTTGATACGGTCCTGACCGGTACGTATCCCAATCTAGGGCTTTTTAAGGTGCCGGGAAAACCGGAAAAGCAGGCCGCGATGGCCGCCTTAGCTGATGTTAAGCTGTCTGAATTTGCCCAGCGTCAGATTGGCGAATTATCCGGTGGTCAACTGCAACGGGTCTTTATTGCCCGGGCCATTGTTCAAAATGCCGATGTCATTATCCTAGATGAACCCTTTGTCGGGATTGACATGAAATCTGAAGCTGAAATCGTGGCCATTCTAAAGCAGTGGCAGTCCCAGGGAAAGACCGTGATTGTCATCAATCATGATTTGAATAAGGTAACGGCTTACTTTGATGATTTGGCCGTTATTGATCACGGTTTGGTTGCCTTTGGTAAAACCGAAGATGTTTTCACCAAGGAAAACGTTGCGACCGCCTTTAGCGGGGATTTGTCGACGATTTTGTTTGATGAACAGGAGGCGGCTCATGGCTAGTAGTGGACACTTTATTGACGGTTTACTCCGCTATAACTTCCTGCAAACGGCCTTAATCACGGCAATCCTGGTTGGGATTATGTCGGGCATTATTGGTTCCTTCATTATTTTACGGGGCATGTCTTTGATGGGAGATGCCATTTCCCACGCCGTTCTGCCCGGAGTGGCAGTGGCCTATATGTTAGGCATTAACCTCCTCCTGGGGGCCTCTGTTTTTGGTATTTTAGCGGCGCTTTTAATTGGCTTAGTGAGTGCCAAATCCAAGTTAAAGAATGATACGGCAATTGGGATTGTTTTCTCGGCCTTCTTCGCCTTGGGTTTCATTTTGATTTCCATGGCTGAATCGACCACCAACCTCCACCATATCCTATTTGGAAATGTCCTGGCCGTTTCGGACAGCGACCTGCTCACGACGGCAGTAGTTTGGGTCTTGGTTCTGCTTTTTGTGGTCGTGTTTTACAAGGAACTCTTAATTACTTCCTTTGATAACACCTATGCGCGGGCCTACGGTTTAAAGACACAGCTGGTTCACTATGCCCTCATGTTGATTTTGACCCTGGTAACGGTGACGGCCTTGCAGACGGTTGGGATTATCTTGATTGTGGCCATGCTGATTACGCCGGCTGCCACTGCTTACTTGCTGACACGACGCCTGTCAACGATGTTGACGGTCGCCGCAATCTTCTCGGTCCTGGCCTCGGTGGTTGGCCTATATTTGAGTTACACCTTTAACTGGGCTTCTGGTCCAGCAATTGTGCTAACGGCGGCAGTATTTTTTGCCCTAGCCTTTCTCTTTTCACCGCGGCAGGGATTACTCTTTAAGCGGCGAATCAAATAAATTAAAAAACGAAAGAAGATGATACCGGACCTAACGGTTCCAGACAAAATGGAGAAAATTTAACATGACAAAACGTTTACTGGCAGTCGCCTTGGCAGTGGTTGCTGTCTTAGGTGGGGTCGTTTGGTTTTTAAATAGCAGTCAGAGTGGCAAAACCAAACAACACAATCACCTACAGGTAGTTTCGACCAACTCAATTATTAGTGACATGGTGACTGAAGTAGCCGGCGATAAGGTTGCCCTACACACGCTGGTACCACGGGGGAATGATCCCCACGAGTATGAGCCCCGTCCCCAAGATGTCAAAGCCACCCAGGAAGCCGATGTGCTTTTTCATAATGGTTTGAACTTGGAGACTGGCGGCTCAGGCTGGTTTAAGAAAATGTACGAACAGGCCGGGAAGAAGGTTGATCAGCAGGTCTTTGCGGTTTCAGAAGGGGTTGAAGCCAAGCACCTAACTGACAAGGGCAAGGAGAACGAACTCGACCCCCACGCCTGGTTAGACATCCAAAATGGGATTAAGTATGTCCGCAACATTGAGAAGGTCTTGAGCCAAAAGGACTCCAAGAATGCGGCGACTTATAAGCAAAATGCAGACGCCTACGTGGCCAAGCTCACCGCCCTGGATGCCGACGCCAAGACCAAGTTCAGTGCCATTCCGGACGATAAAAAGCTTCTGGTGACTTCAGAAGGCGCTTTCAAGTATTTCTCAGCAGCTTATGGCCTGACACCGGCCTTTATTTGGGAAATTAATACGGAAGCCCAGGGAACCCCCGAACAAATGAAATTAGTTCTGGAAAAGATTCGGGCGACTAAGGTACCTTCGCTTTTCGTTGAAAGTTCGGTTTCACCTAAGTCGATGGAAAAGGTATCCAAGGAAACTGGTCTGCCAATTTACTCCAAGGTTTACACGGATTCGCTGGCCAAGGAGGGTCAGCCTGGTGACACCTACTACGGTATGATGAAGTGGAACCTGGATAAAATTTCAGAAGGGTTATCACGTTAATTCAAAGGATTAGTCCCCGAAGGGGACTTTTTGGTTGGTCTCATTTTTTGGAAAGTCCCGTTTGTCCAAAAAATAACAATCTTAATAAAATTATTTGACTAACCCTGTTACAATGGACGTTGTTAACGGAGCGTTTTCTTCCCCGTACGGCTCCGATAATAAAAACAAACTGGAGGATGGATCATGGATAAAAGATTGCAGGCAATTTCGGACTCAAAGTACTTTGATGTTATCGGGATTGCTATTGTTTTAGTAACGGTTTGGGTGCTGGGGTACTATAAGACCCCGCTCAGTGCTTCCTGGCTCTTTCGCTCGATGCACAACCCCATTCTTTCTTTGCCCTTGATTGGGATTATTTCGACGCTATCATCGATTGCTTCAATTATGTCAACGCGCCTAACGGCCAAGTTGAATAACTGGGGTAATATTATCGGCTGGATGACCGCCTTCTTTTCCGGCCTGGTTGATTTCTTACTGGGAAACGTTGGTGCCATTTTGACCTACCCGGTCTCGGTCTATTTGAATTGGCAGGCCAGTTATAACTGGAAAAATAAGTATGCCGGCCGCTTTGGCTACCAGAAGAACTTTGCCTGGATTTTAACCGGCATTATCATTGGCGCCTTTGTCCTGGGATTTGGCTTAAATTACATTGCTTATGCCTACTTGGCCCATTGGCCCCTGGATGCGCTCTTTTACTTTGCATCGATTACCTTTACCCTGTCGCTGGTTGCCAATGTTTTAAACGTCTTGAAGCTGCCTTCTCAGTGGAGCTTCTGGGCCGTTTACAACCTGGCCCAGCTGGGGAAGTCGTTGACGCTTAGAAACTACGCTAACGTAGCTAAGTACGCCTACTACATTATGAACTCCGTGATTGCCGGCGTGTCCTGGTTGTTGAAAAAAGCGACTCAGGCCCAGGCCGCCAGTCGGCTTCAGCCCGAGCAGCGCTAAGTTTTAACAGTGCTCTTGCTGGCTCTTGACAGGGCAGGGGATTCTGCTAGAATTAAGGCATATTCAACACCGATGAACAGGGAAAGGTTAGGCCTTGGTGATTCAGAAAGCCCGCGGTTGATGGAAGCGGGTCACCAACTTAACCAAGACACCTTGGAGGTGGCTGGTAGTCCCAGCCCGTCCCCACGCGATAAGTGGTTTGAGCACGCCAACCTAGTTGGTGTGATTACTAAGGTGGTACCGTGCGCAAGCGCCCTTAACGATTTATTTCGTTAGGGCGTTTTTTATTTTTACTGGTGTTAAGCGAGGAGGATGCACCGTGAGGTGCAAGACATTATGGCAAAACCAACATTTCAACGACCTAAGGGAACGGCCGATTTATTACCAGAACAAACGGCCCAGTGGCAACACGTTGAAGAAGTTGCCCGGGCAGTCTTTAGCCGCTATGGCTTTGGTGAAATTCGGACCCCACACTTTGAAAGTTTCGACCTTTTTGCCCGTTCAGCCGGTGATACGTCTGATGTGGTAACCAAGGAAATGTATGACTTTGAAGATAAGGGTGGCCGCCACATGGCCCTGCGTCCGGAAGGGACGGCTGGGGTGGTACGGGCCTTTGTGGAAAATAAGCTCTACGGCCCAGAATTTGAGAAGCCCTATAAAGTCTTTTACATCGGGCCGATGTTTCGCTATGAGCGGCCCCAGGCCGGTCGTTTCCGCCAATTCCACCAAATTGGGGCCGAAGTCTTTGGTTCGAATGCACCAAGCTTAGACGTGGAAGTCATCGCCATGCTGGTCGATTACTTCCAAACTTTGGGCCTAAAAAACTTGAAGGTGGCCATTAACAGTCTGGGTGACCAGGAGTCACGGGCAGCTTACCGTCAGGCCTTAATTGACTATTTGAAGCCTCATTTTGACGAATTATCCACCGACTCAAAGAACCGGCTAGAGAAGAATCCCCTGCGGGTTTTGGATTCCAAGGATCCTAAGGACCAGGCCATTGTGGCCGATGCACCGGTGATAGGTGATTATCTGTCAGAGGCTTCCCAGTCTCACTGGGAGGAGGTTTTGACCCTCTTAGGTGACTTGGGCATTGACTATGAAATTGATTCTAACTTAGTCCGTGGTTTGGATTACTACAACGACACGATTTTTGAAATTATGACCAGCGACGATGAGCTCAAGGGCGCCGCTACCATTGCCGGTGGTGGCCGTTATTCGGGCTTGGTTGAGCAGTTTGGTGGTCCCGAAACCCCCGGGATTGGTTTTGGAATTGGGGAAGAGCGCCTAGTGTCCCTCTTGAATAGTCAGGCAGCAACCGATGCCGACCGTCAGCAAAGTCCACTGGACTTCTACGTGGTCAATATCGGCGCTGATACCGACGAAGCCGCCCTGAAAATCGTTCAGACGATTCGTCATCTGGGATACCGTGCTGAACGGGATTACCTGAGTCGTTCGGCCAAGGCCCAGTTTAAGGCGGCCAACCGACACCAGGCCCGCTTTGTGGCAACCTTGGGTGACCAAGAACTGGCCGACCAATCCGTACAAATTAAGGACATGGATAGTGGCGACCAGGTCCAGGTGGCCTGGAGCGACTTATCTAAGAAAATCCCTGAGTTAATGGCAGCGACTGGAAAGGAAGCAGAATAATGGAACGAACTACTTATGCAGGTCTGATTGATGAAAGCTACTTGGGCCAAACGGTTCACTTGACCGGTTGGGTTCAAAAGCGCCGTGATTTTGGCGAACTGGTCTTTGTGGATTTGCGTGACCGGGAGGGGCTCTTGCAGCTGACCTTTAACGCCAAGCACCGAGGGGTTATGTTCGTGGCTAATGACATGCGTAATGAATACGTAGTAGCTGTGACTGGCACCGTCGTGAAGCGTGATCCAAGTCAGGTCAATCCCAAGTTGCGTTCCGGCCAGGTCGAAGTCGATGTGACTTCAGCTAAAATCTTAGCTGGCGCTAAGACGCCACCTTTCTATATCGAAGACGGGGTCAATGCCAACGAGGAATTAAAGCTCAAGTACCGTTACCTAGACCTACGCCGGCCAGAAATGCAGCGTAATCTGCGGATTCGTTCTAAGATTATGGCCTCGGCCATGCAGTTCATGGACAGTCATGACTTTATTAACATCGAAACCCCTGATTTGGCTAAGTCAACCCCAGAAGGGGCCCGTGACTACCTGGTACCATCCCGGATTTTCCCAGGATCTTTCTACGCTCTGCCTCAGTCCCCCCAGTTATTCAAGCAACTACTGATGGGGGCTGGCTTTGACCGTTACTTCCAAATTGCCCGCTGCTTCCGTGATGAGGACCTGCGTGGTGACCGCCAGCCGGAATTTACCCAGTTGGACATGGAAACCAGCTTTATGTCAGCCCAGCAAATCCAGGAACTGGTCAACCAGTGGGTTAAGCAAATCATGCACGACGTGGCTGACTTTGATCTAGACACTGAAAAAATCGATAAGTTAACCTGGCAGGAATCAATGGACCGCTTCGGTACCGATAAGCCGGACCTGCGGATTGACTATGAAATTCATGATCTTTCCGAGCAGGTTAAAGACGTTGAATTTGGTGTCTTCTCCCGCGCTGTCCAAGATGGCGGGGTAGTTAAAGCCCTGGCAGTACCTGGTGGGGCTGACCATTATTCTCGTAAGGACATTGACAAATTAGCCCAGTACATTGAACGCTTTGGGGCCAAAGGTCTAGCCTGGCTTAAGTATACCGACGAAGGTTTGACCGGACCGATTGCGAAGTTCTTTACTGACGAAGACAAGCAGGCCATTATCGATGGTGCCCAGGCGAGTCAGGGCGACTTGATTCTCTTTGGGGCTGGCCGTCGTGATATCGTTGCGGCTTCCTTGGATGCTTTGCGACGGAGTACTGCCGCTGAGCTGGACCTAATTGACACCGACCGGCCATGGCGCTTTGCCTGGATTGTCGATTGGCCACTCTTTGAATATTCAGAGGACTTCGGCCGTTGGATTGCAGCCCACCATCCCTTTACCATGCCAAATGAAGAGGACTTGCACTACCTGGATGAGGGCGAAGATCCTCACCAGGCCCATGCTCAGAGTTATGACCTGGTCTTAAACGGGTATGAACTTGGTTCTGGTTCAATCCGTATCCACCGGACCGATATCCAAGAAAAGATGCTCAAGGCCCTTGGCTTTACTCCAGACCAAGCCCAGGAAGCCTTTGGCTTCCTGTTAGAAGGAATGGAATATGGCTTCCCACCAATGGGTGGGATTGCCCTTGGTTTGGACCGTCTAGCCATGTTGCTGGCCGGCCGGGATAACATACGCGACGTGATTGCCTTCCCTAAGAATTCACGCGCAACTGAACCAATGACTGAGGCGCCAACCACGGTCAGCCCTAAGCAGTTACTGGAGCTGGGTTTGACGGTTGAAGAACCCGAAGATTAATTGCTTTGACTGAGGTTAACAAGTAAGTAAACATGGATAAACTTCGAAATCTTTACCTTAATTTTTTGGGCCATGATTATGTGAAGCAGATTGGTGGCGCAGTCTTTTACGCGATTATTGTTGCGGTGGCCATGAACTATTTCTGGTTACCAGGCCACATTTACTCATCTGGCTTTACTGGATTTTCTCAGCTGGTAGCTTCAGCTAGTGGTGGCCATATTTCAATTGCCTGGGCCCTGGCGGTCGTTAACCTGCCCATGCTGGCCCTGGCCTGGTGGAAATTATCCTGGCGCTTTGCCATCTTTACCACCTTAGCCGTTCTGCTGAGCGCAGCCTTTGTGCCGGTTTTCCAAACTTCCACGATTTTGACGCCCGACCCCTTGATTAATGCGATTTTTGGGGGCGCTTTGAACGGCATGGCGGTTGGAACGGCTCTACGCTGTGGTGTTGGTACCGGTGGCCTAGACGTGATTGGGATGTTGGTTAAACGCCACCTGGGCTATAAGGTTGGGACCGTTAACCTGGCCTTTAACACCCTGATTATGATTGGGGCTGGTATCAGTTACGGCTGGAAATACGCCCTTTATTCCATTATCGGGGTGGTGATTAGTTCTCGGATGATTGATTTCTTCTACACCCGCCAGCAGCAGATGCAGGAGATGATTATTACCACTAAGCCCGAAGAAATGGTGGAGGCCATCCAGCACAATATGCGCCGTGGGGTGACGGTGATTGACAATGCCCATGGTGGTTATACCGGTAAGGATCGCTCAATCCTGCTGACGGTGATTACCCAGTACGAAATTGCCGACCTGCGTAAGGCGATTGATGAGGTTGATCCCCATGCCTTTTCCAGTGCTTGGAAGATTGAGCATACCCGGGGTCGCTTCTATGAGCCGGACCTCTAAGTAAGTTTCTGCTTGACCAGCCAGTAAAAATTTGGGATAATTATGAGGTATTTAGTGCATGTCGTTATCGCGAAATAAAGTGCGAGAAAGGAGGGAATCGAAATGGCAAAGGTCGTAGTTCGTAAGAATGAATCTTTGGATGATGCATTGCGCCGTTTTAAGCGTGGTGTCTCAAAGGACGGTACTCTCCAGGAATACCGGAAGCGCGAGTTTTATATCAAGCCTTCTGTTGAACGTAAGTTGAAGTCAGAAGCTGCTCGTAAGCGCAACAACAAGAAAAAGAAGAACCGTTAATTTGGCCAACGTCACTTAGGTGACGTTTTTTCTTTAAAGTCAATAAATACTGAGGTAAGAAATGAGTTTACTAACTGATTTACAAAATGATATGAAAACGGCCATGAAGGCCCAGGATAAGGAGACTTTGGCAGTAATCCGGATGCTGAAGTCAGCCGTGATGAACGAGCAGATTAAGCTTAACCACGACTTATCAGAGAACGAAGAACTGGCCGTTTTGTCCCGGGAAGCTAAGCAGCGTAAGGAATCCTTGCAGGAATTCAAGGAGGCCAACCGGCCAGACTTGATGGAGAACTTGGAAAAGGAACTGAAGGTCTTGGACCGCTACCTGCCAGCCCAGTTAAAGCCAGAAGAAATTACGACCATCATCGAGATGGCCATCCAGCAGACTGGGGCCCAGTCTCCTAAGGATATGGGTAAGGTCATGGGCGTGGTTACCCCACAAATTAAGGGACGGGCCGACGGTAAGTTAGTGGCTGACGAAGTTAAAAAGCTTTTGGCCAGCAAGTAAGACCACTTTTTGGCGGTCTTAGGCCGTGCTACAATAAGAGCGAAGATTATGATTAGTGAAAGGGGCCGGCGATGAGTGCGGTAATTGGTACCAATATAAGGGCACAGGTGACCGACGAAAATGCGGCGTATTTCTTTGCCCAAGTTGACGGTTATACCTACCAAATTGATAAGGCTGAGTTGAAAAAGCCCCTCAAGGTTGGGGGCCAGGTGACTGGTTTTGCCTACACTAATGAAGACCATCAGCTCCAAATTACCAAGCAGGTACCCAAGGTCCAAAAGGACCAGTTTGCCTGGGGCACGGTGGTTGCTAGCCGCCACGACCTGGGGATTTTTGTCGATATCGGTCTGCCAAATAAGGACATGGCCGTTTCCCTGGATGACTTGCCAACCATTAAGCAGCTCTGGCCCCAGCAGGGGGACCGGTTGATGCTAGCCCTAAAAGAAGACCGTAAGGGACGTCTTTGGGGTGAATTGGCTCAAAGTGATATCTTTGCCGCAGTGGCGCGGCGCCCGCAGGAACGGGAAAAGGGAACTAGTGTGACGGCCACTGTTTACCGGAACAAGATGGCCGGTACCCTGGTGTTGACCGATCAGTACCAGCTCGGCTTTATCCACCCCAGCCAGCGGGATGATGAACCTCGCTTGGGCGAGGTGCTTAAAACTCGCGTGGTGGGGATTAGTGACCGCGGTGTTTTGAACCTGTCGACTAAGCCCCTGGCTTACAAGACTATGGACGAAGATGCCCAGTTCTTACTGCTGCAACTGCAACGGCGTGCCGACCACTTCCTGCCTTTTAATGACAAGAGTGAACCAGCCGCCATTAAGGCCCAGTTTGGCTTTAGTAAGAGCCAGTTTAAGCGGGCCTTGGGCCGCCTATACAAGGAGCGCCTGATTGAGCAGGTTGATGATGGTATTCGGTTGGTTCAGTGATTATGGGTGTTAACTTGACCGATGCAATTGCAGACTACCTGCACTATATTCAAATTGAGCGCGGGCTGTCCTTAAATACGATTAAGAGCTACCGCCAGGATTTACACCAGTTTGCCCAGTACTTACAGCGTGAGCAGCTGACCTTAGAACAGGTGGATTATGTGCATGTTCTAGACTGGCTTAACCAGCTCCGACAGGCCGGTAAATCTAACAGTTCTGTCATTCACATGGTGACCTCCCTGCGTAAGTTCTTTGCCTTTTTAAAGCAGGCTGGCACCATCGCCCATGATCCGATGGCCAATGTGCGACCACCGAAAAAAGCGGAACACTTGCCCGCCGTTTTGAGTGTGGCTGAGATTGACGCCCTTTTGCAGGTGCCCACGGATAAAACCCCGCTGGGTATCCGCAATCGGGCCATGCTAGAGGTGCTCTATGCGACCGGTTTGCGGGTCAGCGAACTGGTGAACTTAAAGATGGCCGACTTGCACTTAGACCTAGGGTTAGTTCAGACCCTGGGGAAGGGGGACAAGGAGCGGATTATTCCGATCGGGGAGGTGGCCGTCGACTGGTTTGAGCAATACTTTGACCAGGCCCGCCCCGCCTTACTCAAGGGCCGGGAGAATCCCTATGTTTTCCTAAATGACCACGGTCGGCAGTTGTCGCGCCAGGGGGTTTGGAAAATTATTAAGAAGCTGGTGGCCCAGGCTGGCATTCAAAAGGATGTTTCGCCCCACACGCTCCGCCATTCTTTTGCGACCCATATCCTAGAAAACGGGGCCGATTTGCGGATTGTCCAGGAACTGCTGGGCCATGCCGACATTTCGACCACTCAAATTTATACCCACATTTCCAAGAAGCGGCTCAGTGAGGTCTACGATCAGTACCACCCCCGCGCTTAGGAGGAAGCTATGTTACGAATTGCCCGTCATGA
Source organism: Lactobacillaceae bacterium L1_55_11 (assembly GCA_029433155.1). Classification (GTDB taxonomy): domain Bacteria; phylum Bacillota; class Bacilli; order Lactobacillales; family Lactobacillaceae; genus ESL0723. Next base: position 575,936 of record JAQYTT010000001.1, on the reverse strand, counting down.
TGATGAAAAGACGGTCATGGGAATTTTGTCCCTGTGGCCGGGTCTAAAAGAAATTTCACATTTACGGAGTGAATTAAACGATTACCGTCAGTATGCTGGTAAACGTCAGCTCTTTGTCTGGCAACGGCGTGGTGAGAACCAGGTTCAGGGTGTCTTGGGCGTTGAATTTTACCAAGATGACCTGGCGGTAATCCGCCACATTGTTCTAACGCCGGCGGTGCGCCAGCCCAAGTTTTACTACAACATGCTTGGTGAATTCCAGGAGCAGTATCCGAACTGTTTTATCATGGGCACCATTGAGACCCAAAATATCATTAATCAGTGGAGAAAGTTTCAATCGTAGACGCTGGTTTAACAATTAAAATTACGGATTTTGAGGGGCCCTTGGACCTGCTCTTACACCTGATTAAGAAAAACGAGCTGGACATCTTTGATCTGCCCATTGCTAAGGTGACTGAGCAGTACCTGGCCTTTTTGCACCAGCAACGGGACTTGGCCCTAGACATTGCCAGTGACTACCTTGTCATGGCAGCCAGTTTAATTCGATTAAAGTCGGTTGATCTCCTGCCCCAGCCCCAAGTTGAAGCCGAGGAGGACGATTACCAAGATCCCCGGGATGAGCTGGTTAATCAACTTCTGGTCTACCAGCAAATTCAGGCAGCCAGTCAGTTCTTTACTGAGCGGGAAGACCAGGACCAGCAGTCCTTTGTCCGGCCGGTGACCATTGACCAGGAGACAGCTGGGACCACCCAACCGGCGCCAGGACTTCAGTTGGTCGACTTACAGCTGGCCTTTGCGGCCATTCTAGCCCGTCGCCGCGACCAGACCCCGGTTACCCGGCGGGTGGTGGCCGAGCAATTTACGATTGCGGACGGGATTGCCTATTTGAAGCAGCATTTGGCTGAGGACCGGGAGCATACCTTCACAGGTCTCTTTACGGCCCTGCCGACCCGGACCAAGTTGGTCATGGTCTTTTTAGGGCTCTTAGAGCTGAGTAAGGCCGGTCAGGTTGAAATCTGGCAGGCCCACGAAGACGACGATATTTTGATTAAAGCGGTGAAGCATGGATAACATTAGTCAAATTGAAGCCCTCTTATTTGTGGCCGGTGACGAGGGGATGACCCTGGCTGATTTATGCCAACTAACTGGCTTTGAAAAGCCAGCCGTGCAGCAGCTGCTAGAGGCTTTGGCCCAGCGTTACCAGGACGGTCCTTCAGCCCTGATGATTCGCCACAGTGGCGCTGATTATGCCTTAGTGACGAAACCAGCCTTGGGCAAAGTAGTTCGGCGTTACTTTGACCAGGACCTGAACCAAAAAATCAGTACGGCCCAGTTAGAAAGTTTAGTGATTATTGCCTACCGGCAGCCGATTAGCCGGACTGAAATTGACCAAATCCGCGGGGTTAAGTCGGCCGGCACCATTCAAAAGTTAGTCCAGCAGGGGCTGATTGAAGCCGTCGGGCGACTCGATGAAATTGGCCGGCCGATTGTTTACGGGACCACGCCAGCCTTTTTGGACTACTTTGGTCTCAAGGACTTGGCCGAGCTCCCGGAGTTACCAGAGATTCAAGACCTGCAGGCCGCCACTGATTTTCAGCTGGAAGATGGCCAGGAAGCCAATCTCTTTGCCCGGCAGGGTGAGACGACGACACCAAAAGAAGGGGATTAAGCCATGGTAAGTTCCAATCAACGTTTACAAAAGGTTATCGCCCAGGCGGGCCTGGCTTCGCGGCGGAAGGCCGAGACTCTAATCACCGACGGTCGCGTGTCGGTTAATGGTCAGGTGGTTACCACCCTGGGCACCCAGGTCGGGCCAGGTGACCAGGTCAGTGTTGATGGGGTTCCCATCGAAGGTCGCGAGAAGTTGGTTTACTACCTTCTTAATAAGCCCCGCGGAGTCGTGACCACCAACCACGATGAAAAGGCACGGGCCACCGTGATTGATTTACTGCCGGAGGTAACGGAGCGGATTTACCCGGTGGGTCGCCTGGATTATGACACGACTGGGGCCCTCCTGCTAACTAACGATGGCACCCTGGCCAACCAGCTTATGCATCCTAAGGGCCGGGTTGATAAGGTTTATGTGGCCAAAGTGCAGGGAATCGCAACCGAAAGCCAGTTGCAGCCCTTGCGTTCCGGTGTGGTCCTAAACGGCCGCAAAACCGCCCCAGCCCAAGCTGAAGTGGAGCGGGTCGATGCCGGCAAGAAAAATAGTTGGGTCCGCATCACCATTCACGAGGGTCGCCACCACCAGGTTAAGGAGATGTTGGCCAAGGTGGGCCTACCCGTCCAGAAGTTAAAGCGGGAGCGCTATGCCTTCTTGGACCTGGTTGGTCTACAACCGGGTGAATTTCGCTCTTTAAGCCATCAAGAGGTTAGCCGGCTTAAGCAGGGGGACTACCGGACTTTGCGGCGCAAGTAAAACCGGGGTAGCTGTTTTTTCAAAAGAAACATGTTACAATACAATTTATTCAAATAACTTCGGGGTCAGGTGAAAGTCCTAACCGGCGGTGATGCGTTTTAACGACAAGCCCGCGACCTGCGTAAGCAGCTGATCTGGTGAGATTCCAGGGCCGACCGTAAAGTCGGGTATAAAGAAGTTGAAAAACACGTTTGTGCTGTTTTTTTGTGTTCCCCCGGAGGCAAAAGAGCAGCCTTTTTTATGTTCCGGGAGGAGAAAGCAATGAACCATTTACGTACCAGGCAGGTGACAGTGATTAGTATTCTAGCCGCCGTTTCCTTTGTTTTAATGATTGTGCCCCAGTTTAGTCTGATTCCAGGGGCGACCTTTTTGAAGTTTGACTTTTCAATTGTGCCAGCGGTCCTGGCCTTGTACTGGATGAACTTTGGGGCCGCCCTCTGGGTTTTGATTCTGCGGACCGTTTTGAAGTTAATTCTCTTCAACGAAGGGGTAAATACCTACCTGGGGCTGCCAATTAACTTGGCGGTGGCCCTGACCTTTATTGGTCTCCTAGCCTTAGTCTTGCCGCATTTTGAACGTCAAGGCCAGTGGGCCGCCAAGGGCCTAGCCCTGGTGGTAACCACGGTCGGGATTACGGTGGTGGCCATCTTAGTTAACCTCTGGATTGCCATCCCGCTCTACCAGGAATTTGCCCACTTTGATATCAAAAAGATTTTAGGCTTAGGACCTTACCTGTGGGGGATGGTCTTACCGTTTAACCTCCTGCAGGGAATCCTGTGGAATTTCGCTAGCGGATTAGTGGTGGCCCTCCTACTGCCATTTAGGAAAAACTTTAAATCTTAAGTAAAGGTTACTATCTATAGCCAGATTGACTGTGGTAAACTGGCCGTAAGGGTTTTATACCAATTGATAGAATATTTAGTCGGAGGCCATTTTGATGCAAGAAAATGGACAAGATTCAACGCACCAATCTACAGAAAACCAGCAGCCAGATCAGGGAAATGAACGCAGCCGTTCTAAAGCCAACCGCCACAGCGGTTTGAAGTTCTTTTTGGGCCTGTTGACGGTGTTAATTGTCGCCAGTGTGCCGGTTTATGGTTGGGCTAGCAACAACCGTTCTGATGATGCTAAAACTAATGGCATCACCAAGAGTTCATCTAGTTCGTCAAGCAAGCACAGTAGTGATAAGAGTTCTAGCGAGAGCAAGGACAAGAAGGATAGCAAGGAAGACAGTAGCCAGAGCGAAGCGGATGCTCGCAGTAGTGAAGCAGCTGCAAGCAGTAAGGCTGCTGACGCAAGTAGCAAGGCCGCTGCCGAAGAGAGCAGTAAGCAGGCTGCCGATGCTTCCTCAGCTGCAGCTTCAGCTGCCAACGCTAATACGGCGGTTCTGTCACCAGGACAGACCCTGTATAACTTCGCTATTTCACATGGTTCGACGACCCAGCAGATTATTAACCTCAACCCTGGGGTTACGGTTAATAACTATTCACAGTACGCCGGCCAAGAACTAAGGATTCGTTAAGCACTATGACGGCAAACGCTCACTTTCAAATTGCGATTGACGGACCCGCCTCAGCGGGTAAGTCCACCATTGCTAAAATTTTGGCCCATAACTTCCAGTATGTTTATGTTGATACTGGATCGATGTATCGGACCATCACCCTGGCCGCCCATCGGGCTGGCCTGGCATACAGTGATGAAGGGGCCATTGCCCAGCTTTTGCCAGATTTGCAGATAACCTTTCAACCGGGAACACCCCTCCAGCGGGTGTTTTTGAATGGGCAGGAGGTTACTGAGGCCATCCGGCAGCCAGAAATTACGAACAATGTTTCCCAGGTAGCGGCCTTCCCTAAGGTGCGCGAGTTCTTACTGGGCAAGCAGCGTGAGATTGCGGCCCAGCACAGTGTGGTGATGGACGGTCGTGATATTGGGACCACGGTTTTGCCTCATGCCCAGGTTAAGATTTACCTGGTGGCCAGTGTGGCAGAACGGGCCCAGCGCCGTTACCGGGAAAACTTGGAACAAGGGATTGATGTTGATTTGGCGACTTTGACCAAGGACATCGAGGAGCGGGACTATAAAGACATGCACCGCAAGCTCAGTCCACTGACCAAGGCAGCCGATGCAATTGAAGTCGATACAACTTCTAAAAGTATCGACCAGGTCGTTTCTGAAATTACTAATATTATTTTAAAAAAACAGCAAAATCATCCGGTTAAATAATGCTTTTGCCCTATGCAAAAGTACTAAAATTTGTTAGAATTCTCCTATAAGTGTAAAGGTAGGAGGACGTTTAACGTCATGAGTGATACGAACAACGAGCTATTAGCGGCTCTCGAAAGTGCTGATCAAATTAAGGTAGGGGATGTTGTTACCGGCGAAGTGCTGGCAATTGACAACGACAACCAAGCCGTGATTGGTTTGCATACCGGTGAAGAAGGAGTTGTGCCAGCGCGTGAGTACTCTGACGATCGGAATCTGAACTTGGCCGACGACTTGAAGGTCGGTGATACTCTCGAAACTGTCGTAGTTTCAAATGTTAGCAGCGACAAGGATGGGGTTTCATACCTCCTTTCTAAGAAGCGTTTGGAAGCCCGCAAGGCTTGGGAACACCTCAACTTTGCTGAAGGTGATGTAGTTGACGCCAAGGTAATCAACGCCGTTCGCGGTGGTTTGATTGTTGACGTTGATGGCATCCGTGGCTTCGTGCCAGCTTCGATGGTCGCAGAGCGCTTCGTTTCTGATTTGAACCAGTTCAAGGGACAAGACATCAAGGCTGAGGTAATCGAAATCGACCCTGCCAAGGCCCGTTTGATTCTTTCTCGTAAGGCAGTGGCTGCCCAAGAACGTGCTGAAAAGCTGGCTGAAGCCTTCGACCGCCTCAATGTAGGTGACGTTGTTGAAGGTAAGGTTGCCCGCCTGACTGACTTCGGGGCCTTTGTTGACCTCGGTGGTATTGACGGTTTGGTACACGTTTCTGAAATTTCCCACGAACGGGTTAAGGATCCAGCCGATGTCTTGACTAAGGGCGAAACTGTCAAGGTTAAGATTTTGGCCTTGGATCAGGAACGCGGACGGATTTCACTGTCAATCAAGGCTACGCAACCTGGTCCTTGGGACGAAGTTGCTGAAAAGGCCCCAGCCGGTACGGTTCTGGAAGGAACTGTTAAGCGGGTTAAGGACTTTGGTGCCTTTGTTGAGATTTTCCCTGGTATCGAAGGCTTGGTTCACGTTTCTCAAATTTCACACAAGCGGGTTGAAAACCCAGCTGACGTGTTGAAGTCTGGGGACAAGGTTAAGGTTCAGGTATTGGATGTGAAACCTGCTGAAGAGCGGATTTCTCTGTCCATGAAGGCTTTGGAAGAAAAGCCTGCCAACCAACGTGATCGTCATGAGGATAACCGCGGCGCTTCCCGTGCCGATGTTGCAGCCTTCCAGCAAGACGATGAAGGTGGTGCAACGCTTGGTGACATCTTCGGTGATAAGCTATAATTAAACGAAAAAGGCTGGGTTTTCCGGTCTTTTTTTATTGTTAGGATAAGGAGTAAACATGGCAGCACCCATGGTAGCGGTGGTTGGCCGACCCAATGTCGGTAAGTCCACCTTGTTTAATCGAATGGTTGGTGAGCGGCTGGCCATTGTCGAAGATATTCCCGGGGTTACCCGGGATCGTCTCTATGCCCCGGCGGAGTGGTTAAACTATGATTTCCGCCTGATTGACACTGGTGGGATTGAGCTGGGGAACGAACCCTTTTTAACTGAAATTAAGGCCCAGGTTGAGTTGGCCTTGGATGAAGCCGATGTGATTGTCATGGTGGTTTCCGGCCGGGAAGGCTTGACCGAAGACGACCAGGTCGTGGCTAAAATGCTCTATAAGACTAATAAGCCGGTCGTTTTGGCCGTTAACAAGGTCGATAATCCCGAGATGCGCGCTGATATCTATGATTTCTACGCCCTGGGACTGGGCGAACCTTACCCAGTTTCTGGTTCTCATGGGATTGGCTTAGGTGATCTCTTGGATGCGATTGTGGCCCACTTTCCCGACGAAGCGGCTGAACAGGAAGATGATGCCATCCGCTTTAGTATTATCGGTGAGCCCAATGTCGGTAAGTCATCAATTGTCAATGCCATGCTGGGTGAGGACCGGATGATTGTCTCCAACATTGAGGGGACTACCCGCGATGCCGTTGATACCCGCTTTGTCACCCCCGAAGGGGACGAATTTGTCATGGTCGATACGGCCGGGATTCGGCGCCGGGGCAAGGTTTACCAAAAGACTGAAAAGTACGCCGTCATGCGGGCGATGAAGGCGATTGAAGATAGCGATGTCATCTTGATGGTCCTCGATGCCCAGGCCGGCATCCGTGACCAGGACAAGCACGTGGCTGGTTACGCCCACGAAGCCGGTAAGGCGATGGTCATTGTGGTCAACAAGTGGGACTTGATTGAAAAAGATACCCATACCATGACTGAGTTTGAGGAAAGTATCCGGCAGCAGTTTAAGTTCTTAGATTACGCCCCGATTGTCTTTGTTTCGGCTGAGACTGGTAAGCGCCTAGACCGTCTGCCTGACCTAATTAAGAAGGTTGATGAAAACCACCGCAAGCGGATTCCATCATCGACGTTAAATGACGTGTTGATGGATGCGATTGCCGTCAACCCTACGCCCACTGATAACGGCCGGCGCTTACGGGTCTACTACGCCACCCAGGTGGCCATCCAGCCACCAACCTTTGTGGTCTTTGTCAATGATGTCGAACTGATGCATTTTTCCTACCAGCGTTTCTTGGAAAACCAGATTCGGTCGGCCTTCGACTTTGAAGGAACCCCGATTAAAATCATCGTTCGTCAGCGGAAGTAGGACACTTAAATCCGATGAAAATGGCTTTAAATCGGCGAAAAATGGCGAAATTGCTACACTTTTGTGAGTGGGTATGCTATCCTATTGTTATGAATGATGTTCCGGCTGATTTCATCGCCTGATTTTTTCGTGAAATCTTCGGGCAGGACAAATTTACTCTTTAGGAGAATAAGAATGGCTAACAAACAAGAATTGATCGATTCAGTTGCTAAGAAGACTGGATTAACTAAGAAGGATGCTGACAAGGCAGTTGGCGCAGTGTTGGACTCAATCTCAGAAGCCTTGCAAAAGGGTGAGAAGGTTCAATTGATTGGCTTTGGTAACTTCGAGGTACGTGAGCGCGCAGCTCGTAAGGGTCGCAACCCACGTACTAAGGAAGAAATCCAAATCCCTGCATCAAAGGTTCCCGCATTCAAGCCTGGTAAGGCTTTGAAGGATGCAGTCAAGTAATTGACGTAAAAGGCATTTCAGATGTCTTTTTTTTAACCATTTTATTGTCCGTTACCCTTATATGGAGGATTTATGCAATTCGAACCGGCGCGGTCAACTGACCAAACCGCGATTTTAGACTTAGAACAGACGATTTTAGATGACATGGACGTGCCCGCTTACCAGGTTATTGGTAAGCAGGCTACCCAGGCGGCGGTTAGAGAGGCCTCCCTGATAGACCCGGATAGCCACTACGGCTACCGGCATGCCCTAGTTGCCCGTCATGACGATGGGACCGTAGTCGGGGTCGCCTTTGGTTATCCGGCTCAGTACGAGGTCGAGTTGGACCAAACCCTGCAAGCCATCGTAGCCGCGCGCTACGATTATCATGATTGGGTCTTTCCTGACCGAGAAGGGCAGGGGGAAGAGTGGTACCTCGATTCGATTGTCGTTAGTGACCAGGCCCGCGGCCAAGGTGTTGGGGGTCAGCTACTAAACTATGCTGCCCAAGCGGCTGGCCAGGCCGGCTTTAAGACCATTGGTTTAAACGTTGATGATTTGAACCCGCGGGCCAAGAAGTTATATTTGGCTCAGGGCTTTGAATTTGATAAAAAAGTCCAAATTGGCAGCCATTCATACAGCCATCTCCAAAGGAAACTTTAATAAACCTAGAGCAAACCGCCTAATATTTAGGGCGGTTTTTATTTTGATTTTATCTTGGATTAACGCAATTTTAATTCAAAAGGGTTATTCTATAAACATCAACAGATGGAGGCACGCATGTGGAAATGAAAAAAACAAGGCGGGTTGACTGGTATCTCGTAGGGATACTGGTCATCAGCGCATTCTTATTTGGATGGGGTATCTGGGATGCCGGTAGTGCGAATAGCTACTACACGGCAGCCATTACCTCCATGGTTCAAAGCTGGCATAACTTCTGGTATGGATCTCTTGATCCAGCCGGCTTCATTACAGTCGATAAGCCACCAGTTGCCCTTTGGTTCATGGCCATCTCAGCCAAGATCTTTGGGGTCCATGGTTGGTCGGTGGTCTTGCCCAGTGTCTTAGCTGGGATTGCTTCAGTTTATCTGATGTATAAGCTGATTGCGCCTAAGTTTGGTCTCTGGGCAGGACGGATTGCCGCCCTGGTGATGGCACTTACCCCTACGGTAGTTGCCAACGAACGGACCAACAACATGGATGCCATCCTGGTCTTCTTCCTGCTTCTGGCAGTGTATGTTTTGACCAAGGCCGTGGCGAAGAAGAATTTCTGGTTAGTCTTACTAAGCTTTGCCATTGTGGGTATCAGCTTTAACGTTAAGATGCTCCAGGCCTTCATGATTTTGCCAGCCATGCTGGTCTTCTACTGGATTGCCATCAAGGTTCCTTGGAAGAAGCGGCTGGCCTGGTTGGCCGCCGGCATGGTTTCCCTGGGTGTATTCACCCTGGCTTATCCAATGTCAGTTGACTCCGTCAACAAGGCTGACCGTCCTTACATTGGTAGTTCTCAGACCGATTCCTTGATGGAACTGGCCTTTGGCTACAACGGTTCTGAACGTCTCCTAGGCCAGTCAACTGGTACGGGTGGTGCTTTCCCAGGAATGGGTAACAAGAAGAAAAGCACTACAACTAGGAACAACAATACTAACAACGCTAACAACACCAATAATCAAAACGCGACGAACAACAACCAGGCTGGTGCACCCGGTCAAGCTGGTGGCCAAGGCGGCGGTCAAATGCCTGCCGGAGGCCCCGGTGGTCAAGGCGGTCAGCGTCCAACCGGTAACGGTGGTCCTGGCCGGATGAACGGTCGTCGTGGTGGCATGCGCGGCGGTGGTATGGGCTCAGCCTTTGCCATTGGTAACCCAGGACCATTCCGTTTGTTCCAAGCTGACCTTGGTTCACAAATTGGTTGGTTCCTGCCACTCTCAATCTTAGGTACCTTGGCTGGTTTGATTGCTTACCGGCGTCGCCAGGCTAAGTGGTACCAGTTGAGTGACCAGCAAAAGAACGTTGTCCTTTGGGCTGGTTGGTTAGTTCCAATTTATGGCTTCTTCTCAGTTGCTAGCTTCTTCCACCCTTACTACACGATTATGCTGGCACCCGCAATTGCGGCACTGACTGCGATTGGCGTGGTTGCGGCTAAGAAGATGCTCGGCGAGTCTAAGAAGGAGAACTACCTGGCTAAGGGTATGATTACCGTTGGTTTGGTAGGAACTTCAGCCTTGCAGGCATACTACTCCTGGTCATATTACCCAGTTTTGGCTGCTATTCTGGTCGTCATCGCTGTCGCCCTTTCAGTTTGGTGGTGGCTGCCTAAACCAGAAAAGCCTCAGCTACGCCTGTCACGGATGATTCTTTCAGCCCTGACGGTGCTGGTACTGCCAGCATGGTGGGCTCTGACGCCAACCATTGCCCACAGTTCAGCTCAAATTCCGTTCGCCGGACCTAGCCTATTAAGCCAGAAGAGTTCTGGTATGGCTGGTGGCATGGGATCAAGCGTTGATACTAAGCTCTTAGATTACACTGAAAAGCACCAGGGTAACGCCAAGTACCTCTTCGGTGTTAGTGATGCAAGTACGGCATCCGGATATATTATTAAGTCGGGTAAGGCCGTGATGGCCCTGGGTGGCTTTAACGGAACTGACCCAACCATGACCTTGAACCAGTTCAAGAAGCTGGTCGCTGAAGGACAGATTAAGTACTTCGTGATCGGCGGACGGGGCAAGTCTTCAACTGGTCAAATCGGTAAGATTTTGACCTGGGTTGAAGAAAACGGTAAGAAGGTTAACTACGACGGTTCAAGCAATAGTACCACCACTACTACGACCAACAACACCCGTCAGGGTGGCATGGGCATGATGGGTGGTAACCAGTCCTCGAGCCTTTACGACCTATCAAATGCCGATACTAGCAAGTAAGGAGGAACGTCTATGATTGTCAGGCAACATGTACCCAGGCTGGGACTGATTTTGCCAGCCTACAACGAAGAAGAAGTCTTAAAGACCACCTTAACGAAGTTAAAAATTATTCGTTCAGAGATGATTAAGGCTGGTAAAATCACCGATGATAGCTTTATCATGTTTGTTGACGACGGTTCTAAGGACCGGACCTGGCCATTGATTCGCGAGGCTCAAAGCCGAGACCAGAACATCTTGGGGGTTAAGCTCTCCCGTAACTTTGGTCACCAGTCAGCGCTGCTGGCTGGGATGACTGAAGCCAACAAGCTCGCCGACGCTGTCATCACCCTGGATGCCGACTTGCAGGACAGTCCGAATGTGATTTCTGAAATGGTGGACCGCTACAATGAAGGTTACGACATTGTCTATGGCGTCCGTTCCAGCCGGAAAAAGGATACCTGGTTTAAGCGCAATACGGCCATGGCCTTCTATAAGTTGGCTGGTTTCCTCGGTGTTGAAATTATCCCTAACCACGCTGACTTTCGCTTAATGAGCAAGGTTTCAGTGGACGCCCTGCTAGCTTTACCCGAACGCAATGTCTTTTTGCGGGCGATGGTACCCCTTCTGGGTTACCCTTCTACTGAAGTCTTCTACGAGCGTGGTGTCCGTAACGGTGGTAAGACCAAGTATCCACTTAAGAAGATGCTTAGTTTCGCCGTGGATGGGATTACCAGCTTCAGCGTTAAGCCAATCCGTTTCCTCTTTGACCTCGGGGTCTTAGTAGTCGGGATTGCCGGTGTACAGATTTTGTATACCCTGGTTCAAAAAATGCTGGGCCACGCCCAGGCTGGTTGGTCATCGCTGATGATTTCCATCTGGTTGCTGGGTGGTCTGAACCTGGTTGCTATCGGAGTTGTTGGGATTTACATCGGTAAAATCTTTACTGAGGTTAAGCAACGTCCCCGCTTCCAAATTGAGAATGTGGCTGGCAACAAGGCACCTAACATTCAAAAAGATGTTTCAATTTACGACGCTAGTACCGAAGGTCACTCGGCCGTTGGTAACTAACATTTTAGAAAAGTCACCGCTTAGCGGTGGCTTTTTTGCTGGTAAAAGGGGGACGATTTCGCTAAAATAAGCCCATCAACAATAGGGAGCGCCAACCAATGACGAAACGACTAATCCTCACGCTGGCTGGTATATTGGTGCTGGTTACTGTTTTGGGTGGGGGAGGTTTGTACCTAGCCACCAAGGCTCAGCCGCCTAAGATTGATCCGGCAGAGACAACGCCAACCTTTTACTTACATGGTTATGGTGGCAGTGCCAATTCCACTAAGAATATGATTGCCTATGCCAGGAAGCACTATGGGGCCACCCAAGTAATCGTGGCCCGCGTTGATGCCAAGGGACAGGTGAGTTTTAACCGCCCCTGGACGGCTAGTACCAAGCGCCCGATTATTCAGGTGATTTATGAAAATAACCGGAATTCAGACTTTAAAACCGCCGGGACCTGGTTTAAAAATGTGGTGGCTAAGACTGCCGACGAGTACCATTTCAAAAAGTTCAATGTGGTCGCCCACTCGATGGGCAATCTCAGTCTGATGTACTACCTGGCGGATTATGGGCAGGACCAGCACCTGCCGCAATTAGCTCGTTACGTGGCCCTGGCCGGGCATTTTGATGGCATTCGGGCCATTGATGATCCCGTCCATCAAAACTACCTGCTCCCTGATGGCCGGCCGGCCATTATTCATTCTTACTACCAGTACCTGTTGGATCACCAGGACCAGTTCCCTAAAAACCAGATTGATATCCTAAATATTTATGGTGATTTGGATGATGGCAGTGATTCTGATGGCTCGGTGACCAACGTTTCTAGTCGATCGCTGGCCTACCTAGTAGGGGACCGGGCCCGCTCTTACCAGGAAAAAGCAATTCATGGCCCAGGTGGTCAGCACAGCCGCCTGCATGAGAATACTACGGTTGATCAATTGGTTGGTAACTTCTTGTGGCCTAATTAACCCTTGTCAGGCCGGTTGAATTCCAGTAAGATAGGGACGTTGTTAAATAAATAGATTATCTGGGGTACCGTTTGGTTGAGATTAAACCCATTGAACCTGTCAGGTTAATACCTGCGTAGGGAGATGAAACTGGTTTTAAGACTGACCTTGTATGCCAATATACAAGGTCAGTTTTTTTGATATCCGACGACCTCTAGGAGGTTAATGATGGAAACACAAGCAACCGGAAGCAGTTGGCGCTGGTCACTGCGTGATGTTATTTTTTTGGCCCTGGTCGGCATTGCCTTTGGCCTAATATACTGGCTGATGGACTGGGTTTACCAGCTCAGCGGCGCTCTGCTAGGTGCGGTCGGCTTAAAGGCCCTCAATGATGAAGTGACCCTGGGCCCTTGGATGATGGCCGCGCCCTTGGCTTCCTTGCTTTTACGGCGGGTTGGGGCCGGTCTAATTGGTGAGTTACTGGCTGCTACTGGTGAAATGTTGCTGGGTAGTAGCTTTGGGGCTAGCAACTTGTTATCCGGACTGGTTCAGGGCGTGGGTTCAGAACTGGGCTTTGCTCTGACAGGTTACCGGAACTGGCAGCTGGGCCTGTGGCTTTCTACCTTGACCGGCACGGTTGTGACCTTTGCCTGGTCCCTGATTGTGGCTGGGTACAGCCACTACCAGCCCGGTCTCTTGGTACTCCTATTTGTGGTCCGCTTTGCTTCAATTTTCTTGTTTGCTGGTGTCTTGGTCAAGGCGATTGTCGCCCTGCTGGCCAAGTCCCAGTTGTTTAAACTGTAATTAGTATTAAACGCGATGGCTTTAAGTGCACAAAATCTAACGGTTGGCTATCCGGACCGACCGGTCTTAGAAGGGGTTAATCTCACTCTGAACAAGGGGGATTTGATCCTATTGATGGGACCGTCTGGTAGCGGTAAGTCGACCTTGTTAAAGACTTTGGTTGGCCTTTATCCCAAGTACGGTGGGGTAGTCAGTGGGGACGTGACCGTTGATGGCCAGCCCGTGGCTGACATGCTGGCTAATCACCGGGCGCAAGCGGTCACCATGCTTTTTCAGCAACCTGACCAGCAATTTGCCATGCCAACGGTGAATGAAGAGTTAGTCTTTGCCTTAGAAAATATTGAATATGAGCCGGAAAAGATGGCAGCCCGGATTGATTGGGCCCTTAAAACGGTGGGCTTACCTGACTTTGGTCCCCGGCAACTGGCCACCCTGTCCGGTGGGGAATTACAGAAAATTGCCCTGGCGGAAACCCTGGCCCTGGGGGCGGATTACTTAATCCTGGATGAGCCCTTTGCGGCCGTGGACGCCAAGAGTCGGCAAAGCCTGCAAGTCCTCCTAGGGAACCTGGTTAAGGACGGCTTTGGTATTATCATCAGCGACCATGACTTTGACGGCTACCAGGAAATCATGACTGACTTTTACCAGGTGAAAGGGTCAGCGCTGGTACCGGTGGAGCCGGGGGATTGGACTGACTATGCCAAACCAAGTCAGACCCATCCTGTCCCAGGCACGCTGCCAGTCCAGTCAACAATCTTTGAACAGGAACAGCTAAGCCTCAAAAATGGGGACCAGGTTATTTTGACTGACAGTGATTTATCCTGGGCCAAGCAGCGGGTAACCCTGATTACTGGTCCTAACGGGGTGGGGAAGTCCAGCTTGTTACGAGTCTTGGCTAAACTGCACCCTTACCAGGGTCAGCTCAAGTTAGCTGGGCAGGAAGTTCACAAAATTCGTTCCCGGACCTATTACCATCAGGTTGGCCTGGTTTTTCAAAACCCACGGGACCAGTTTTTAAACGTGACCGTTGACGATGAATTGCAGCAAGTACAAAGGGCTAGTTACCAAGCCGACTACTGGGATGCGAAACAAGTCGAACAAGCTGTTGGGCGGCTTGGCCTAGCGGATTGTGGCCAGCAGTCAGTTTACCAGCTGTCCGGTGGCCAGCAGAAAAAACTGGCATTACTGTTAATGCTGATTATGGCACCGCCAGTCTTGCTCTTGGATGAACCCTTTGCGGGTTTGGACCAGGACAGTTTGATACAGGTGCGTGACCTAATTCAGGAAGCCCAGCAGGATCTGGGTCTCACCATCATTATGATTTCCCACCAAACTGAGGTTATCTGGTCTCTGGTGGACTACCACCTGGCCTTTAGTCGGGCTGGCCTGACCTATCAAGGGGAGGTGGTCTCATGAATGCCTCGCAAAAACTAATCTTGGTACTCCTACTTTCCCTGGAGTTGGCCTTTACCCAGTCGGCGATCTTGAACCTAATGGTCGTGGGGGCGTGTTTAGTGGCCATGGTGGTTGCCCGTGTCAGCTGGCGCCGGTTGCTCTTTTATCTGGGTGTGGCCGCGATCCCAGTTTTGGGGACGTTTTTGTCCTTCTGGTTTTATGGTTCTGGCAGTGCTGCCAGCAATGGTCACATTGCCTGGGTGATGAGCACCCGTTTACTGGCCTTCATCAGCCTGGGAGCCTGGTTTGCCCAGACCGTTAATCCCTACGTTTTGATGACGGCCCTGGAGCAAAATTTCAAGCTATCGCCAACCTTTGTTTATGGCATTCTAGGGGCTTTGAATTTCCTGCCCAAGTTTAAAACCGCTTTGAAAAATGTCTTGGCGGTGGCCCAGATGCGTGGTCAGAGTTTGCACGTTTGGTCACCGGCCCTCTATGCCAAGGCCCTGATTCAGTCCCTGGCCTGGTCGGAAAACCTGGCCCAGGCGATGACGGCCCATGGTTTTCAGGAGGGCGCACCACGAACTCATTTTCGGCAAGACCGGTTGCCATTGCTGGGTTGGTTGATTCTGGCCTTGATTTTGGTTTTAGTCCAACTAGCTGTTTTCCGGGGTCACTGGTGGTGATCTTTAGAATATCGTCAAGTTTTTAAAAAGGCAGTCCGCGTGGGCTGCCTTTTTTATTGGCGTTTTAATGGGTTTAAACCGCCGCTTTTAATTTGATTTTTAGGCTGTAATGAGACTACAATGAAAATATCATTAAGCGGCTTTGCCCGGCTTAAAAATAAAGCCCGTTTGGGTAAAAATTAGGAGTTAAGATGACAAAAAAAGGTTCTGAAATTATAATTGATACCTTAAATAACTATGGGGTTGATTACGTGTTTGGTATTCCGGGTGCCAAGGTTGATCAGTTGTTTGAAAGCTTGGAACACCCAGAAAACGGACAGCCAACGCCCAAGTTAATTGTCATGCGTCATGAGCAGAATGCGGCCTTTATGGCCCAAGGAATGGCCCGTTTGACCGGTAAGCCTGGCGTGGTGATTACCACTTCTGGTCCTGGGGTCGGTAATCTGACCACGGCCTTGATGACGGCCAGTGCTGAGAATGATCCAGTGGTTGCCATTGGCGGCCAGGTACCCCGTAAGGATTTGTACCGCCTGACCCACCAGAGTGTGCCTTCTAAGGAATTGTTGAAACCAGTTACCCGCTACAGTGCTGAAATTGAGGACCCTAACACGGTTTCTGAAATCCTAAACAATGCCTTTGTAGCAGCTTACGGTCCTAAGGCTGGTGCTAGCTTTATTAGTCTGCCACAGGACATTGATGAGGCCGAGGTAACTGTTCCGGCCCTGCCTAAGGTTCGGCCTGCTCAGATGGGTCCTGCCCCAATTGATGAAATCAACGACCTGGCACAGCGGATTAAGGATGCCAAGTTGCCAGTGATGTTGGTTGGGATGCGCGGTTCTGATCCAAAGGCTGCTGCAGCTCTGCACCACTTATTAGAGCACGTACCAATGCCTGTTGTTGAAACCTTCCAGGGTGCTGGGGTTATTTCCCGTGACTTGGCTGACCGTTCCTTCTTTGGCCGGGTCGGTCTCTTCCACAACCAGGTGGGGGACCGGATTTTAGCTGCCAGTGACCTGGTTATCACGGTTGGTTATGATCCAATCGAGTACGAACCACGTTTCTGGAACGCTGGTAAGGACCTTAAGATTGTTACCTTAGACACAGTGCCAGCTCAGTTAGATAATAACTTCTTCCCTGAAAAGCAGTTGCTTGGTGATATCGGTGAAAGTCTGGACCACCTGGCCGAAACCCTGGGTGATGTCAGTGTTAGCCCTGACACTCAGGTAAAGTTAGATGAATTCCGTCAGCAGCTGGCTGAGGCTGAAAAGCCAAAGTACATCCCAACTGACAACCATCTGAGCCACCCACTTTCCATTATTAAGGCGACCCAGGACCATGTTGATGATGACATGACGGTTTCCTTGGATATTGGTTCCCACTACATCTGGATGGCCCGGCACTTTAGGAGTTACAAGCCCCGTCACTTGTTGATTAGTAATGGGATGCAGACCCTTGGTGTTGGCCTGCCTTGGGCGATGGCTGCGGCCTTGGTTCGGCCACAATATAAGTCCGTGGCGGTTGTTGGTGACGGTGGCTTCTTCTTTTCAGCTGCTGAGCTGGAAACGGCCGTCCGCCAAAACATGAACCTGGTGGTTATTGTTTGGAATGATAACAGTTACTACAACATGGTTCAGTTCCAAGAAGAGCTGAAGTATAACAACCAGTCAGCCGGTGTTAAGTTCGGTAATATTGATTTGGTAAAGTTTGCTGAAGCCTGCGGTGCCAAGGGCTTCAAAGTTGAGGACAGCAGTCAGCTGGCTCAGACCTTTGACCAGGCCTTTGCTTACGAGGGTGTATCAGTCATTGATGTGCCAGTTGATTACTCACGTAACCAAGAATTGGCTACCAACCTGATTGAAAGTGAATTAAATTAAAAAAAGACCAACCATGCGGTTGGTCTTTTTATGCGTCTGCATTTAGAATTTCATAGGCCAGAGATTCGTTGAGCACTAAATCGGTGATTAGCTGGCCCTTGAGGGCGCCGATGATGGCGGCCTTTTTATGGGGGTTGTGGACTAGGCAAATCCGCTTTGGAACCTGCAGGATATCAGCCAGGCTAACGCCGACAACCTTATCGCTTTTATCGTTTAGGAAATGACCATCGATGTCATAGGGCCGACCGTAGATGAAACCAGCCACGTAGTCAAAGTCGACGGTGGGGAAGATTTGATGAAGCTGTTTTCGCCAAACATCAATTGAGTGCAGGGAGTCCGCAGTGCCCACCGCCGTTAAAATGGTGTCCATCTGTTGGGCCAGGTTTAGGGTAGTCGAGAGGGAATCATCCTGGTAAAGACCGGTGCGGACCTGATCGTTAGCGATATAGAGGGGTGCTGGTAGGGTGAGGAACTCCCCGGCCATTTTCTTAGCCGCCCGTTCGACAATTCGAACTGAGCCAGCGTTGGAGTTGTAGCGCATGTTTTCGCCCAGAAACTGGGTGAATTTAATGTTGTTAATTGGGGGGCAGCTGATACTGTCAACCATACTGTAAACGGTGTCACCCCAGGTCATGCCGACAATGTGGTTGCTATCTTGGAGGTGCTGAACCACCAAGTTAGCCGCATAGTTCGAGAGAAGATCGGTCGTCCGTACCGGCGTGGCCGCATCTTGGATAATGTAGGGCTGGACCCCACGGAACTGGTCCTTAAAAATTTGTTCCAGCTGGGCGTTGCGGTCCGCGCTCGCTGCAATTTCAATTTTAACAATGCCGTACTCAACCGCCTTGCTAAGATACTTATTAATCAGGTAACGGCTAAGTTGATATTTTTGAGCAATCTCACCAAACGATAATTTGTTGAGGTAGTAATCTTCGGCAATTTGAGACATCAAGGCATTATCTGTCATGGCATTATCTCCTAGGCTAAATTTTTTGACGGTCAGGTCGTAAATTTTAATCTAAGCATTTTGGTGCCAGCCATTGACTGGTAGGGCATTATTGCTCATTAATTAACTATAAAAATTATACGACCGCCTTTTTGGAAATGCAAAGCCAATTTTTAACAAGCCGATGGGTTGTTTAGAATAATTTTAAATGGTGAAGTTCGATGACAGTAATTATGAAAGTGGTGCTTAGATTGCCAGCACTGACTTGAATCAGCTAAAATGGAATTTAATAGGAGTGGGAAGATGCAATTTAAAACAAGTGACCAAGTGAACATTTCCTTTGATGATACCGGCGGCGATGGACCAGTGGTAGTTCTGTTGACCGGGTATTCAGGCATCAAGGAGGAGTGGGTTAATCAGGCCGAAGTCCTGATGGACCAAGGATTCCGGGTAATCCGCTTGGACTGGCGCAGTCATGGACAGTCTGAGCGAACTGACAAGAATTTGCGGATTAGCCGCTTGGCGGCGGACCTACATGAATTACTGCAAGGGCAATCGGTAGAGCGCTTTTCGATGGTGGCCCACTCGATGGGTGCTGCCGTTGCCTGGGCCTACCTATCCCTGTTTGGTCAAGAACCAGTCCGCAGTTTTGTGGTTGTAGACGAGTCACCCAAATTGTTGAATGACCGGGACTGGGCCAACGGTATTTATAACCTGGACTGGGATAACTTTTGGCAGGTTGGCCCCGAAGTCGTCCAGCACCGCATGACCGTTAGTCCGGTTGACCGCCAACTTAAGCGTTATTTAGCAGGGTTCAAGCGAGAAAATCCCTTTGATCCAGCTTTGGTAACGCCCTTGCTGATAGACCATCTTTTACAGGATTGGCGGGGGACCTGGCGGGACTTAACCATGCCACAATTAATGATTGCTGGTGAAAAGTCGCCATTGTGGCGACCGGGTTATGCCCAGTCCTGTGTACAAGGCTTGAAATCACCAATTTCTCTGAAGGTGGTCAAGGACAGTGGCCACTTACCACAATTAGAACAGCCAGCCGTTTTTAATGCAATGCTGATTGATTTTTTGAAAGCTCACTAAACTAAAAAGGACAGTACCGCTTGGTACTGTCCTTTTCTGTTGGCCTCATTTTAATTCTCACCAGGCCTAGCTGGGGAGGATAATTTGTTGACCACTGCTACTATTGCTGGTTTGACCTGCTGTAACCGTGTCGGAAGTGTTACCGTACTGATCTTGGTTACGCAGCAGAACCTGTTCTTGGCCAGCCAGGGTGAGACCTTGTTGGTAGGTATCCCAACTCTGACCCTGATCCAATGAATACTGGGTCATATCACTAGGATTTAGGACCGAAAGGGTCTGATTGTTAATGACATAGGTTGGCGCCGTGAGATTGCGCTTCCAATAGTTAACAATGATTTGCTTGGCCACTTGGTTGCCCAACTGATCAACGACTTTGACGTTTAAGATTTGTTGGGTTGGACCAGTCGCATTGGTTGGCTGGCTCAGTGGATAGTCTTCACTAAATTCGTGGGCCGGGAAGGGATTAACGCTCCCTGTGCTTTGGTCATTGACCCCGCTAATTGCATTGTAGCCGCCAACCTTATATTCAGTGTAAATGTTGCTGCCATTGACAAAGAGACGGTAACCATCAACATTGTCGTCAATCTGACCGTTCAAGTTCAGGACAGGTTGGTTCGTGTTCACAATCAGACTATCACCGGAGACACTGGTTGAACCGGTGCTGCTCAACTGGCCCAGGGTTAGGGTTGGTAGCTGAGTATCGAGTAGGACCTGGAACATGCCCTGCTTAGTTTGACCCGCCTTATTAGTCAAAATATAACTAACACCCTTGAGTTGGGTTGGATCTAAGGGAAAGTCAAAACTAAAGTGGTGGCTGCTATCTAAGCTGACCTGGTTAGCTGGGTCAGTCGGGTAGGAACTATTTTTCAAGACAACCAGGCTGGTCACGTCATCGGCCACCTGACCAGTAACGGTGAAACGACCAGTGCTAGCGTTGTAGTAGCCCTGGCTAATGGCAGATTGATTGAACTTAGACAGCCCATTTGGTTGAACGTTGTCAAAGTAAATCCAACTGTTAGCTAAAGACGTAGCTCGGCTAGCCTTGGTGCTAGGCACGCGGCCGGGTAGGGCTGGATCCTGGACAACCCAGGCACTGTTGGCCGTGTTTTGACTAGCAGTATCATCAGCTAGATTGGCTTCAGGATTAACGCCTGGGATAGAAACTGTGTTCAGACCAGAGTGGATGCTAGTGCTATCGTCTAAAAGAATCTTGGACCAGCCATCCAAGCTCAGTCGGCCATCGGCCGCTGGGCGGGGAAGGGTGAAGGTTACTTGGCCCGTTTGACCATCGACACTGCCTTCGTAAACTTGATTGGTTTGAATATCACGGGCGAAGGCCGTGGTTTGTGAATCAGTGGGGGCATTAACCTGAGCCGTCACAATGATTTGATTAGCATCGGTTGGGTCAACGGTACTTTTCTCCCAGGCAAAGCTAGGGGCTGGGTAGCCTAGGTTGAAATTAATCAAGGCTGGCTGATTGGCAGCGGTTTGGACCGTAAGTTGAGTACTGTTAACTGAAATTGGGGCGGTAAAGTGGCCCTGCTGGTCTACTTCAACTAGCTGGTTGTTCATGTAAAAGCGCTTTAAGCTGCTGGATCCCTGCACCAGGTAAGTGCCTGTTTTAGCATTGTAGCTGTCAGAACTTTGATCAAGAGGAACGTTTTCAATGACATTGTATAAGACAACTGGAGAGTGACCAGTTACTGGGTCAGTACTGATGGTCTTGACCCCGGTATTATTAGCCACATCGCTGACCGCCACACTAATCAAATTGGTGGCATCACCAAGTTCGCTCAGGTCATGGTCAGTCAGGGTGTAGGTGATGTGGCCGGCTAGACGTTGGTCATCTGTGAAAGTACCCTTAAGGGGTAGGGTAATCACCTGATTGTTAATCAGAATCTTAGCCAGGGAATAGTCAGTGAAACCAGAGCCACTGTCCTGGTAACTGACATCTACCTGGTGCTTGGTGGCGTCATAGCTTAGCTGGGTAATCTCAGGGGCGGTGGTGTCGATTACGATTGGATAATCGGCATTTTGAACTTGGGCCTTACCTTGGTTCCATAACGTGCCGACGAGGCGGTAGGTATACTGGCCGTCTGGTGCCACGTAAGACTGTCCCGTCGTGGGGTTATAAAGGGTACCGTCCCAGTCCAGCTGACTGTCACCAATGTTTAGGCCCAAATCGACATTGGTGGTACCCAAAACGTCAGCGTTGTAGCTTGACTTGGCCACGTTCCGATTATCAGAAATAACCCGGACAACCTGGCCCGTCCGGTCTAGAATTTCGACCTTTAAGTCTTCCAAGTTTTCTTTAATAAATTCGTAGGGGCGGATTACCTTGGTTGGGTCAGTGCTGTCTGGTGAAAAGGCAACCTTGCCGTCTTGCACCAGCTTGGCTAGTTGCTGCCAGTTATAGTTCTCAGAATGGTTGAGCAGTGATTTTAGCGAGTAGGGATCACTAATTCCCAGTGGGAAATTGTGGTTATCGAGTAGGTAGTTACCACCAAAAAGGGATCCGGTTTGGTTAGCCGGTGTATCAAAAACCTGTTCCGAAGTTGGGTCACCGTAGTAGCCATAATAAGGTACTGATAAATCGGGCTGTCCATCAAGGCTCTTAAACTGGAGGAAACCTTCCACGTTACCGGTCTGAGCGCTGTCAGGTAGGGATAGGGTAAAGGTTACGGTGCGACTGCCGTGGGCAGGAATCGTGATAGTGTCTTGGTCAGCCGTCAGTTGGGCGTCGGGAATGGCTGCGTCATAACTCTGGTTGTTGTGGCTGCTATCGACATGGTCAGTCATCGGTGCACCAAGGCTGCTGACCTGGTACTGATGGTCCTGATCACCGTAGTTGTTCAAGGTCAGGGTAAAGGTAGTTTTTTGACCAATCTGATGAAGAGATTGGCTGCCCTGGTCATCGGCACTGTGGACCACGACATCCGTCTTAACGGCTGCGGCCGCGTTCAGACCTCCAGCTCCTTGGCGGCGGGGTGAAATATAGCTGCCATAGTCAGGGTCAGTTTTGACGGTGGCCGTGTTCATTAAGGCTAATTTGGCAACTTGACCACGTTGGTCAACGGCTAAGTCGGTCAAAGTTTTTAAATGCTCAAGTACCAGGAGTCCGGCACCGGCCACGTGGGGCGCCGCCATCGAAGTTCCCGTTCCAGTTTTAAACTGGCCCTGGTTCCAGGTCGAGACGACTGAAACGCCGGGCGCCGAAATATCCGGTTTCAGGGTGAGGTCGGGCAGGGGACCCCAAGAAGACTGGTCCAGCATCTGGTCGCCACTGCCGGTCTGGCTATTTTCAGCAGCAACGGTAATGGCACCAGCCGCGGTTCCTGGGTCACCAATCGTGCCGGTGTTAAGCGGCTGATAGGCCAGTTGGTTAGTACCGGCATCAGGATTGGTATCACTGGCAATTGATCCAGCATTACCGCCATTACCAGCTGAAACCACAACTAAGACGCCATGGGCGTTGGCATAATCGACCACGCGCTGCTGAATGTTTTCTTTTTGCTGGGCACTGTAATTAGCGCTGATGGAAATTTGAATTACGTCAGCACCGAGAGTCACTGCATCATGGGCAGCCTGGACGATGGCATCCAGATTATTACCGTTATCGGCTACCCGCATGGCTAGGATCTGGGCTTCAGGGGCAACCCCCTGGGTGTATTCTTGCTGGCCATCACCGGCGCCATTGGCAGCTACCGTGCCGGCGACGTGCTGGCCATGGGGGTCGGCATCGTTGACAATCTTGGTTGAAGAATTGGCCACGTAGTTGTAGGCAAAGGGTACCTTGTCTGAAAGATACTCGCCATAACCCAGAGACTTAATCTTGGCCTGGGCCTGGCTTTGACTAATGGCGGCGGTTGCCGGGTCTGATAAGCGCAGGGCCGGGTGACTGGCATCAATACCAGTATCAATTACAGCCACAACGGTACCCTGACCCCGGTAGCCATCCTGCCAGGCCTGCTGTACATTGATTTTATTCAGGTCAGCTTGATTGGCTGGCTGACCCTGGCTGTTAGCGGTACTTTGCGTACTCGTGCTAGCGGCGGAAGTCGACGAAGCAGTGGCGCTAGTACTGGTCGCAGTGCTAGCTGGACTTGTGGATGCAGTTTGACTTTGGCTGGTGCTGCTAGCTGAACTGGTTGTGGTAACCGTGTCAGCTGCTGCCTGAATATGGGAACCCATGATGATACCACCGGTTAAGGCGGCCAAGGTTGCTGCAGTCCGGTAGCGGGGATGGTTTTTCATTTCAATAGAAGAAAATTGATTGGTAAAGGTTTGAAATTGATTGGTCATGAATATTTCCTAACGGGCCCTTGGGCCCATTCAACTAAATAGGTACTTACTGACACACCTATCATATCAAAAAACAGTTTTAAAGGGGTGTTAGTGGCCTTTTAAGGCGGTATTCTTGGCATTTTTAACAGGAATGTTTTTTCTCAAGCTTTTAGTTCTAATTATGAGAAAAATATTATTGAAGAACGAACACAAGTACCCCTGATTTTGTTATCATGGGTTCATAAAACGAACTATGTATTGCAATGAATTAATTTTCATGCGAAAAACACGAACATTAATGGAGGTTATCCGGAAATGACAGCACGTGTTGCCGTAGTGATGGGGTCAACCAGCGATTGGCCTGTCATGAAGAATTGCTTTGAATTATTGGCAGAATTGGGCATTACAGCCGATAAGCATGTAATTTCAGCCCACCGGATGCCTGCCCAACTGCAAGAGTTTGGTCAAACTGCCCGCGACCAAGGGTTAGAAATTATCATTGCCGGGGCTGGCGGTGCGGCCCACTTGCCCGGGATGCTGGCGGCCAACACGACCCTACCAGTAATTGGGGTACCCATGAAGTCCAGTAACTTAAATGGACTTGATTCATTGTTGAGTATCGTGCAAATGCCTGCGGGTGTGCCGGTTGGCACCATGGCGATTGGTCCCGCTGGCGCCAAAAATGCAGCTCTTTATGCCGCCTCAATCCTCGGACTTCAGGATGAAGATGTCGCCCAGGCTTTGACAGATTACCGTCAGCGCCAGACCCAGGCCTCGATTGACAGCGAGGAGGACTTAACATGACCCAAGCTGATACTTACATTGAACCTGGCAGCACGATTGGCATCATTGGTGGTGGCCAGTTAGGTCAGATGATGGCCTTGTCAGCTAAGGCCATGGGTTACCGCATCTTAGTCTTAGATCCGACCCCGGACTGTCCAACTGGTCAGGTCGCTGACGAGCAGATTGTGGCCGATTATGACGACCAAGAGGCCCTTCAAGATTTGGCCACCCGTTCGGACGTTTTGACCTATGAGTTTGAAAATGTCAGCCAAAGCGCCCTGGCACAGTTACACGATGCCTACCTGCCCCAGGGAATTGACTTGCTCACCATCACGAGCAATCGTATTAAAGAAAAAACCTTCATTCGTGACCAGGCCCAGGTGCCAGTTGCCAAGTTTGCTACGGTTGAAAATCCAATGGATCTTTCTAAGGCCGTATCAACGGTAGGCTTCCCAGCCATTTTGAAGACGGTCAGTGGTGGCTATGATGGGCACGGCCAGTTTGACATTAATGGCGAAGAAGACTTTGTCCAAATTATGGAAGACTTCCCCAGCGGTGAGCTAATCCTGGAAGAAAAGATTGATTTTACCCAGGAGGTCAGCATCATGGTGACTCGCTCAAGTACCGGTGAACTCACTACCTGGCCGGTTGCTGAGAACGTGCACCGGCACCATATCTTGCGAACCAGTACTGTTCCGGCCGACATTACCGCCAAACTAGACCAGAAAATTCATGGCATCGCCAAAAAGATTGCGGAAACCCTGAACTTAAGGGGGGTATTGGGGATCGAGCTCTTTGTCAACCGCGCCACCCAGCAAGTTTGGGTGAACGAGTTAGCACCCCGTCCTCATAATTCTGGTCACTACACGATTGAGGCCTGCAACGTTTCCCAGTTTGAAGGGCATATCCGTAGCATTGTTGGTTTGCCCCTGCCTAAAATTGAACTGATTGGGCCAGCTTTAATGACCAACTTACTAGGAGATGAACTGACCTTGGCCCGGGCTGACTTTCAAAAGGAGCCGGACTGGCACTTCCACGATTACGGTAAGGCCCAGATTAAACCCGGACGCAAGATGGGCCACATTACCGTGGTCGGTCAGGAAAACCAGCAGAAATTAGGCGAATACGCCAAGCATTTAGATGAAAGGGATAAGAAATGAGTGACAATCAGGTTGTCTACAACGGTGAAACGATTACCCGTGGACCTTTGGCCTATGAAGGTAAAGCTAAGCAGGTCTTTGAAACTAACGACCCCGACATTCTCTGGCTCCACTACATGGACCAGGTCACGGCTTTAAACGGCAAGGTCAAAGAAGACTTTGCTGGTAAAGGTCACTTCAACAACATTATCTCTGATTTGATTTTTGCCTATCTCAGCCATCAGGGGATTGCCCACCACTGGCTGACTGAAATCTCTGAAACCGACCAGCTGGTTCGCCGAGTGGAAATCATCCCGTTGGAAGTGGTGACCCGTAACTATAGCGCGGGACACTTTGTTAGTCGCTTTGACGTCAAGCCAATGATGCAGTTGTCACCACGGGTGCAGGAACTTTACTACAAGTCTGACCCATTGGATGACCCCTTTATGAACAACTCCCAGGCCCTGTCCTTAAAGATTGCAAGCCAGGATGAGTTAGACCAGGTATTTGCCATGGCGGACCAGGTTAATAATGCCCTGGTGAAGCTGTTTGATGAAGTTAAGATTACGCTGGTTGACTTTAAGTTGGAATTTGGCCGGCTAAAGGACGGTCAGATTATCCTGGCTGATGAGATTTCACCCGATACCATGCGCCTGGTTGATCAGGCTACTGGTAAGTCACTTGATAAGGATGTCTTCCGTAAGAAAGAAGGGGACCTGCGAGTCGGCTATGAGGATGTATTAAACCGTTTGCGCGAGCATGTGAAGTAAAGGAGCCCACCGGATGTATCTGGCCAAAGTGTATGTAACCTATAAACCTTCAATCTTGGATCCTCAGGGGGTCGTGATTAAGTCAGCCTTGGAGCGCCTGAATTACCAGGGCATCGAATCAGTGACCCAGGGGAAATATTTCCAAATTAAGTTGGACGGGCCTAACCGCCAAGCGGTTGCTGATGAACTGGAATCATTGGTTGAAGCCCTCTTAATTAATCACAACACTGAAACTTACCGCTATGATCTCGATGAAATTAAAGGAGATGCGTAATGAAGGCAGCCGTAATCACCTTTCCCGGTTCCAACTGTGACCGGGACATGTACTACGCCCTGGAATCATTTGATGTCGATGTCGACCTTTTAGATGACCAGGCTCAGGACCTATCACAGTATGATGCCATCTTTTTACCAGGCGGATTTTCATACGGTGATTACCTGCGCTCTGGCGCCGTGGCTAAGTTTTCACCAGCCATGGATGCGGTTAAGGCCGCGGCTGAAAATGGCCAACTAGTTATTGGCATTTGCAATGGCTTTCAGATTTTAACTGAGGCTGGTTTACTGCCCGGACAGTTACTTGTTAACGAGCAACCAGGCTTTATCTGTGACGAGGTCAACCTAGTGGTTGATAACGCCAACACGAGTTTTTCGGAAGCCTTTAACCAAGGGGATGTTGTCAAAATTCCAATTGCCCACGGTGAGGGAAATTATATTGCTGATGATGAGACGCTGACTGAGTTAGAAAACAACCACCAGATTGTCTTCCGCTACCAGGACAACGTCAACGGCTCCATGAACCAAATCGCCGGCATCATGAATGCCGCTGGCAATGTCTTTGGGATGATGCCTCATCCGGAGCGGGCCGTTGATCCCCTAACCGGTAATGATAGTGGCCGTCGCTTTTTTGAAAGCCTCTTAGCTGCTACCCAGCAAAAGGTATAAAACCGTTAGCTTTAAAGGAGAATTGGATGAGTACCCAAGCAAGTAATCCGATGGACAATGAGCCCAGTCCAGAAACCATTGCTGCTGAAAAAATCTATGCAGACTGGGGTTTGACCGATCATGAATTTGACCTGATCGTTAAGCACCTGGGCCGCCTACCCAATTATACGGAGGCGGGTATCTTTTCTGGCATGTGGTCGGAACACTGTTCCTATAAAAAGTCTAAGCCAGCCCTGCGCAAGTTTTGGTCCCGGAATGACCGGGTTCTTCAAGGTCCTGGTGAAGGAGCCGGTATCTTAGACATCGGCGATGGCCAGGCGGTAGTTTTCAAGGCTGAAAGTCATAACCATCCTTCCTTTGTTGAACCCTATGAAGGAGCAGCCACCGGTGTTGGTGGTATCTTACGCGATATCTTCTCCATGGGTGCCCAGCCAATTGCCGTGCTCGATTCTCTTCGTTTTGGTGAATTAGACAACCCAAAGACCCGCCAAATCCTGGATGGGGTCATCGCTGGGATTGCCGGTTATGGTAATGCGATTGGCATTCCTAACCTCGGTGGCGAGATTGCCTTTGACGATAGTTATGCCGGGAATCCACTAGTAAACGTCATGTCAGTTGGCTTAGTTGACCAAGATGCCATGCAGGTTGGTCAGGCCAAGGGTAGTGGGAACACCATTATTTACGTTGGTGCTAAGACTGGCCGAGATGGTATCAACGGGGCCAGTTTTGCCAGTGCTGAATTCTCGACTGAAGAGGCAGCGGACCGTTCAGCCGTACAGGTGGGTGATCCCTTCCTGGAAAAGCTGGTTATGGATGCCACCATTGAAGCCATCAAGAAGTACGGCAGCAGTATCATTGGTATCCAAGACATGGGTGCCGCTGGTCTCCTGTCTTCGAGTTCTGAAATGGCTTCTAAGGCTGGGACTGGTATCCGCTTGGACTTAGACCAGGTTCCCCAACGTGAAGCGAACCTGACCCCTTATGAACTGATGCTGTCAGAATCACAGGAGCGGATGCTCCTGGTTGTGAAAAAGGGTGAAGAACAGCCAGTTATCGACCTCTTTAAGCAGGCTGGCCTGGATGCCGTAGCCGTTGGTCAGGTGACCGATGATGGCCGCTACCGTTTGGACTATCACGGTGAAACGGTGACCGACGTTGATATCGATTTCTTGACCCATGCGCCTGAGCCTAAGTTGGACCAGGAGATGCCTGAGCGCATCCTGAGAGCCAATCCCAACCAGTACCAGCCGGTAGTTGAAGACGGTACTAAGGTGTTAAAGGAACTCCTGGCGCAGCCAACGATTGCCTCAAAGGCCAGCCTGTTCCGGCACTTTGACACCCAGGTTCGCGCTGACACAGTCATTAAGCCGGGTGGTGATGCCGGCGTTACCCGGATTCGGGGAACGAAAAAGGCCCTGTCGATGACCACCGATGTCAACGCCCACTATCTTTACTTGGACCCCTATGTGGGAGCCCAGATGGCCGTGGCCGAAGCTTCACGGAACATCGTGGCGACTGGTGGCCTACCAATTGGCATGACTGATTGCCTGAACTTTGGTTCACCGGACAACCCCCAGGTTTATTACGAGTTGCACCAGGCCGTTGAAGGCATGACTAGCATGGCCAAGGAGCTTAACACGCCCGTAATTTCTGGGAATGTCAGTTTATACAATGAAACTGATAACCAGGCCATCGAACCAACCGCCATGGTGGGCATGGTAGGTCTGATTGAAGATAACCAAAATATTACCCGTTTTGACTTTAAGCAGCCCGGTGACCGCCTTTATTTGGTTGGTAAGACCGAAGACAGCTTTAACGGTAGTGAAATTCAAAAAATGCAAACTGGTAAGGTGTCGGGCCGTCTTTTTGATTTCGATGCCTTAGCCGAAGTTGCGAATCAGAAGTTTGTCCTAAAAGCTATCCAGGCCGGCTTAGTGGCCAGTGCCCACGATTTGAGTGAGGGTGGCCTGGGCGTGGCCTTAGCCGAGAGCGCCTTTCCTAATGATTTAGGAATTAAGGTTGGCATCAAGGCGCCAATGGCCCAGTTATTCTCAGAAACTTCTGGCCGCTTTGTTCTCAGCGTTCATCCTGACCAAGTTGATGCCTTTGACCAGTTCGTCGAAGCTGCCAATGTGCCGGTCACGGCTTTGGGCGAAGTGACTCAGGAACCTGAACTAAAAATTTTGGCCCAAGACGGTCAAATTGCCCTTAGCACGGCGGAAGCTAAGCAGATTTATCAAACGGCAATTCCTAAGCTAATGGCAGAGTAGGAGCATAATAATCATGAATACGAATATGCAGACAGATTTAATGGATGAAAACGTTTCTTCTTTGAATGAGGAATGTGGCATCTTTGGTATTTGGGGCCGTGAAGATGCGGCTGGGTTGACCTATTATGGCCTTCATGCCCTTCAGCACCGTGGTCAAGAAGGGGCCGGTATCGTTGCTAATAACGAGGGGCACCTCTGGCAGGAGCGCGGACTTGGCTTAGTAGCCGACGTCTTCCGCGATCCAACTAAGCTAGAGCACCTCAAGGGTGACGCTGCCATTGGTCACGTACGTTATGCCACTTCTGGCTCGCACGGGATTGAAAATATTCAGCCCTTGATGGCTAATTTTCACGATATGCAGTTGGCCTTAGCCCACAATGGAAATTTGACCAACGCCTTGACTCTGCGTAATGAGCTTGAGGAGCAGGGAGCAATTTTCCAGTCTTCATCAGATTCAGAGATTATCTTGCATCTAATCCGGCGCTCACATGCTGAGACCTTCGAGGGTAAGTTGAAGGAAGCCTTGAACCAGCTGCGGGGTGGCTTCGCCTTCTTGTTGATGACGCCTAATGCGCTTTATGCCATGTTAGATCCCCATGCCTTCCGTCCCTTTGTTTTGGGGCAGATGCCAAATGGTAGCTACGTGGTGACCTCAGAAACAGCGGCCCTCCACGTGGTGGGGGCCAAGTTTATCCGGGACGTACAGCCCGGTGAATTGATTAAGATTAACGATGATGGCTTATCAATTAGCCATTACACGGACAAGACCGATGTCAATATTGATGTCATGGAATATGTTTACTTCGCCCGGCCAGATTCTGACATCTATGGTGTCAATGTTCACCAGGCTCGTAAGAAGATGGGTGCTAACCTAGCCAAGGAGCAGCCGGTTCTAAACGCTGACATCGTGGTCGGTGTGCCAAATTCTAGTCTGAGTGCGGCGAGTGGTTACGCTGAAGCAGCTGGTCTGCCCAATGAAATGGGTCTGGTTAAAAACCAGTACATTGCCCGGACCTTTATCGAGGCCAGCCAGGAAAAGCGCGAACGCGCTGTGCGGATGAAGCTCAGTGCCGTTGAGTCAGTGGTTAAGGACAAGAATGTGGTCCTAGTCGATGATTCGCTGGTACGTGGTACGACTTCCATGTACATCGTGCGGATGCTAAAAGAGGCTGGCGCTAAGTCAGTCCACGTGCGGATTGCAAGTCCAATCTTCAAGTACCCAGCCTTTTATGGAATCGATGTTCAAACCCGGGAAGAGTTGATGGGGGCTAACCATACCTTACCTGAAATGACTCGTCTGATTGAGGCCGACTCCCTGGCCTTTCTCAGTACCGACGGTCTGGTGGAGGCTATTAACCTGAAGATGCCAGACGATCGGACCGGTTTGACGACCGCCTACTTTGATGGGCATTATCCAAGTCCAATTTATGACTACAGTCCCGAACTGGCCGATGCCTATCGTGCTGGGGAAGTGACCTTTGCCCCTGAACCAACGAGTTTCTACCAGGATGAAATGCTGGTTAAGCAGGAAGAGCAACTGGCAGAAGGAGTAAATTAATGGCAGACGAGCCCAAGGCCTACGAAGCGGCCGGTGTTGACATTGAGGCGGGTAATAAAGCCGTTGAAATGATGTCAAGTGCGGTTAAAGACACCTACACGCCCAATGTTTTGGGTGGGATTGGTGGTTTTGGTGCAGCCTATGCCCTTGACCCTAACCTAAAAGAACCGGTCCTAATTAGTGGGGCTGATGGCGTGGGGACGAAGCTACTCCTAGCCATTGCCGCTAACCGCCACGACACAATTGGCCAGGATTTGGTCGGCATGGTGGTTAACGACATTTTGGCCCAGGGGGCTAAGCCCGCCTTTATGCTGGACTATCTGGCTGTTGATAAGATGCGGCCAGCGGTTGCGGCTGAGATTGTGACCGGGATTGCCAAAGCTGCCAAGGAAGCTCAGATTGCCTTAATTGGTGGCGAAAGTGCTGAATTACCCGGTCTTTACCAGCCCCACCACTATGACCTAGCGGCCTTTGCGGTTGGGGTGGCTGATGCCAGTCAATTGCTCCATGCTAAGGACGTAGCCGTGGGGGATGTCCTCATTGGACTGCCTTCATCAGGTATCCACTCTAATGGTTACTCCCTAGTGCGCCACGTGCTGGGCATTAAGGATGATGCCACCGGCTTTAACAAGTTGGATCAGGCCACTCAAGATGCCTTGTTAACGCCAACTAAGCTCTACACCAAGGCGGTTTGGCCACTGGTTGAGCAGGGCTTAGTTAAGTCAGCGGCCCACATTACCGGTGGTGGCCTGGTGGAAAACCTACCACGGGCATTGCCGGAAGGGGTTAGCGCCCAGCTGAACTGGGGTTCTTGGCCAATTTTGCCAATCTTTAATCAGTTGCAAGCTGCTGGTGATCTGTCACTGGCTGACATGCTCTTAACCTTTAACAATGGTTTGGGCATGGTCTTAGCTGTCCGACCTGAGCAGGTCGAGCAGGTGATGCAGAGTTTGGCCGATAATCAACAACCTGCCTACCAGGTGGGTCGGATTATTCCTGGCCAGCCTGACCAAGCAGCAGTTGTCTTTGAAGGGGAGGCACCATGGCCAGTTTAAGTGAAAAAAAAGTCCGCCTGGCTGTCTTTGCCTCGGGAACTGGGACTAATTTTTCAGCCCTCCAGGAGGCGATTGTTGACCAGCACCTGCCCGCCAAAATTGTCTTGGTAGTCGTTGACCATGCTGATGCGCCGGTAATCGAACGGGCTAAGAAATGGGATATTCCAGTCTTCAAGGTGGCCTACCGGGATTACCCAAGTAAGTCAGCCGCCGAAGAAGCCATCGTGGCTGAGCTAAAAGCTCACCAGGTTGATGCCATTCTCCTGGCCGGCTACATGCGGATTATCACCCCCACCTTGTTAGCGGCCTTTCCCAAGCGGATTATTAACCTCCATCCAGCCCTCTTGCCGAAGTTTCCAGGACGTCACAGTATCGAAGACGCCTATGGGGCCGGGGTGCCAGTGACCGGGGTTACCGTCCACTACATCGATGACGGGATTGATACTGGGCCGGTGATTGCCCAGGCAGAAGTGCCAAGAAATCCCGATGATTCCTTGGCCGATTTAACTGAAAGAATTCATGAGGTCGAGCACCGGCTGTATCCAGCAGTCTTGGCCCAGCTATTAGAAAAGGGAGAATTACATTCATGAAGCGCGCTTTGCTTAGTGTTTCCGATAAGACCGATTTGGTGCCGTTTGCCCAGCAACTAGTTGACCTGGGTTTTGAGTTGGTTTCCACTGGTGGTACCCATAAAGTGCTGGAAGAAGCTGGCCTGCCGGTGATTGGCATTGAGTCAGTAACTGAATTTCCAGAAATGCTCGATGGTCGGGTTAAGACCCTCCACCCCCGTGTGCACGGCGCCCTCTTAGCTCGGCGTGATATTCCTGAGCACATGGCGACCCTTAAGGAACATAACATCACGCCAATCGATATGGTGGTCGTGAACTTGTACCCCTTCAAGGAAACAATTCAAAAGCCAGATGTAACTGACGAGCAAGCGATTGAAAACATTGATATCGGTGGTCCTTCCATGCTGCGTTCAGCGGCCAAGAATTTTGCGGCGGTCTTGCCTGTCGTTGATCCTAAGGACTATGCCGAGGTGATTAACCACCTGCAAAGTGATGATGCTGACCTGGCCTTCCGGCGTAACTTGGCCACCAAGGTTTTCCAGCACACGGCGGCCTACGATGCCATGATTGCTGATTACCTGACTGACCAGGAATTCCCAGATGAGCTGACTCTGGCCACCGATAAGGTGGCTGACATGCGTTATGGTGAAAACCCTGACCAGCAGGCTGCGGTTTATCAATCAGCCCTGCCAGAGGATTACTCAGTATTGAGCGCTAAAATCTTGCATGGTAAGCAGCTCAGTTATAACAACATCCGTGATGCCGATGCAGCCCTGCGGATTATTGCTGAATATCCAGATACAACGGTTGTAACGGTTAAGCACATGAACCCAGCCGGTATCGGCCAGGGTAAGACGATTGAAGCGGCCTGGGATCAAGCTTTTGCCGCCGATGATATTTCCATCTTTGGTGGGATTGTGGCCCTGAACCGGGAAGTTGATTTGGCTACGGCGGAAAAGATGCACGCCATCTTCTTGGAAATCATCATTGCACCTAGCTTCACCCCTGAGGCTTACGAAGTTTTGGCCAAGAAGAAAAACCTGCGCCTGCTGACGCTGCCGTTTACCACTGATATTCCTAACCGTTTGGATGTCACCAGTGTTCTGGGTGGTCTAGTGGCCCAGGACCGGGACTTGCTCAGTGAAAATGCGACCGACTTTAAGGTGGTTTCTAAGGTGCAGCCTACTGAAGAGCAGTTAGAGGCGATGGTCTTTGCCCAAAAGGCAGTCAAGCACGTCAAGTCCAACGCCATCGTGGTTGCCCGCGCTGGTCAGACCCTCGGAGTTGGTGCTGGCCAGCCTAACCGGATTGATTCAGTGAAGATGGCCGTGACTAAGGCCCAGGATAAGCCGGGCTTTGACCAGGCGGTGCTGGCTTCAGATGCCTTCTTCCCCATGGATGACTCGGTGGCTTATGCGGCTGAGCACGGCATTAAGGCAATTGTAGAACCCGGTGGCTCTATCAAGGACCAGGATTCCATTGACAAGGCCAACGAACTTGGTGTTGCCCTGGTATTTTCCGGTCGGCGTCACTTCAAGCATTAATAAGCATTAAGAGGAAGATAGGATGGCTAAGGTACTAGTAGTCGGATCAGGCGCCCGCGAGCACGCGCTGGCAAAAGCTTTCTTAAAAAGTCCCCAAGTTGACCAGGTCTTGGTGGCCCCAGGTAATGATGGCATGCAAGATGCCGGTCTTTCCCGGTTGCCGATTAAGGCCAATGACCTGCAGGGCCTAGCCCAAGCAGCGGAAGAGCAGGGGGTTGATTTAACCTTTGTTGGTAATGAAGATCCTCTGATTTTAGGAATTGTTGATGAATTTGAGGCCCGCGGATTAAAAATTTTTGGTCCCCGCGCCCAGCAGGCCCAGTTGGAGGGGTCCAAGACCTTTGCCAAGGAGGTCCTCACCGCTAACCAGATTCCAACCGCCCGGGCCATTACGGTGACCAGCCTGGTGGCAGCTGAGCGAGCTCTTGAAAAATTTGACCTACCAGTGGTCTTTAAATTGGATGGGCTCGCCCTGGGTAAGGGCGTGACCATTATCCAAGATTTAGATAGTGCCCAACGTTATTTGGCCGACCTTTACCAACGTGACCCCGAGGCCAAGTTGGTGATGGAGGAATTCCTGTCCGGCGTAGAATTTTCGATTTTCTCCTTGGTTGGTAAGGATGGTCGGGTAGTTCACGCACCGATGGCCCAAGATCACAAGCGCCGTTTCGACCATGACCGTGGTCCGAATACTGGGGGGATGGGGGCCTATAGTCCCTTATCCTGGTTACCGGAAAAGGATGCCCAGCAGGCCATTAGTCAGCTGGTAGAACCTTTGCTCGCCGCCATGGCTGACCGGGGGCTGCCCTTTACTGGCGTTCTTTATACTGGGGTCATGCTTACTGATGCTGGTCCCAAGGTAATTGAGTTTAATGTTCGCTTTGGTGACCCTGAGGCCCAGGTCGTTTTGCCCCAGTTAAACAGTGATTTTTATCAGGTGATTGTCGACTTGCTGGCTGGTGAACAACCCCAGGTTGACTGGCAAAAGGGACAGGTTTATCTTGGCGTTGTCCTGGCATCGCCGGGTTATCCGGAAGCCCCCCAACCAGGTGCAGTGGTGCCCAGTCCGGCCGACTTGCCTGGTTTGGCGGTTGATTATGCCAGTGTTAAGGCTGAAGATGGTCACTTAGTGGCCAGTGGCGGACGAGTGGCCACGGTCATTGCCCATGAAGCCGATACCCTCCTGGCCCAGGAAAAGGTTTACCAGGTCTTAGACCAGGCGAACTTGGATCTGGTCTACCGGCATGATATTGGCCACTGGGCCCAGGATTTGGCAGAATAAAAAAATAGTAGGGGATTAGGTGAGGAGCGCACATGAAAACCGACATTGAAATTGCACAGGAAGCCCAGATTGAGCCCATCAGTAAAATTGCTGAGCGGGCTGGCTTAGCAGCCGATGAAATTGAGCCGATTGGTTATGATAAGGCTAAGATTAACCTGGATGCCCAGTTAAATGATCGAAATGACCTGGGTAAGTTAATTTTGGTGACCTCGATTAACCCGACCCCAGCTGGAGAAGGGAAGTCGACCGTTACCGTTGGTTTAGCCGATGGTCTTAACCAAATCGGTCAAAAGACCATGATTGCCCTCCGGGAGCCTTCCCTGGGTCCAGTGATGGGCTTAAAGGGTGGTGCTACCGGTGGTGGTTATGCCCAGGTTGTACCGATGGCCGACATTAACCTGCACTTCACCGGCGATTTTCATGCCCTGACCAGTGCCCACGATACTCTGGCTGCCTTGGTTGATAATAGTATCTACCAGGATAATCCCTTAAATATTGATCCCCGTCGGGTTCTCTGGAAGCGGGTCGTCGATATTAACGACCGGGCTCTGCGCCACGTTACGATTGGTCTGGGTGGTCCAACCTCTGGTGTGCCCCGGGAAGACGGCTTTGATATTACGGTGGCCTCTGAGTTAATGGCCATCTTGACCCTGTCGACTGATTTGATGGACCTAAAGCGGCGCATTAACCAGATTGTGGTCGCGTACACCTATGACAAGGAACCGGTAACCGTCGCTGACCTAGGAGTAGCAGGCGCGCTGACCGTGCTCCTAAAAGATGCCATTAAGCCTAACCTGGTTCAGACCTTGGCCCACACGCCGGCCATTATCCACGGTGGTCCCTTTGCTAACATTGCCCAGGGGACGAACTCGGTTCTGGCTACTAAGACGGCCCTAAAGTTAGCTGATTACGTGGTCACTGAAGCTGGTTTTGGTGCTGATTTGGGTGGTGAAAAGTTCATGGACGTCAAGGTCCCTAAACTGGGTAAGCACCCGGATGCCGTGGTCGTCGTCGCTACTGTTCGGGCCCTGAAGCACCACGGTGGAGTGGCCTTGGCCGACCTTAACCAGGAGAACTTGGAAGCCCTGCAAACCGGCCTGGCTAACCTAGGTCAAAACATTGCGGCCATGCAACGCTACGGTGTACCGGTCTTAGTCGCCATTAACCGCTTTACGGCCGATACTGAGGCCGAACTTGATCTAGTTAAACGCTATGTAGCCGAACAGGGCGCCCAGGCCTACCTGGCTGACGTTTGGGCCAAGGGCGGCGCGGGTGCTACCGAGTTAGCCCAGGCCGCGGTCGCTGCCACTCAGGAGAGTAGCGATTTTCAGCCACTTTACCAGCCCGATGATTCGGCCCTAACCAAGCTGGAAAAGATTGTGACCCAGATTTATGGTGGTCACGGCGTTGTCCTGGCTGACAAGGCGAAGAAGCAGTTGGCTGAATTTGCTAAGCGCGGTTGGGACAAGCTGCCAATTATCATGGCTAAGACCCAGTATTCGCTTTCTGATAATCCCAAGCTCTTGGGCGCACCGCGTGACTTTGATATCCATATTCGTGAGTTCGTGCCTAAGTTGGGCGCTGGTTTCTTGGTGGCCCTAACTGGTTCAATTTTGACCATGCCTGGTCTGCCAAAGCATCCGGCTGCGCTTGACATTGACATTGATGAAAAGGGTAATATTACCGGCCTGTTCTAAACAATTTTTAAAAACACCGTCATGGTGTTTTTTATTTTATAAAAGTTTTGATTGACGCCCTTAAATTAAATGTTTATAATCAAAGCACTGATTAACAAATTTTTGGAATTGAGGTAAGCAAGATGACTAAATCAGTTTTTAATCACACTACTACCCATTCTCATAACGCCTTGTTGCGCAACTTGCTAAGCTAACCCTAGTAAGTTGATTTTTTGCAATGTCAGTTACTAGGAAATTTATTTCTTAGTAACTGCGTAGGTATAAAAGGTCCTAGCAGATTACTGCTAGGACCTTTTTGTTTGAGAATAAAACAATGGAGAAAAGAATATGGACGCCAGTCAAATTAAGAACAGCCGCCTAGCGCGGTTCCACCAAGCCGAAGATATCCAGGATTTCAAAGACGCTGAAGCGCGGGCCATGGCCAGTGATAATCGGAAGGAATCCGTCCGGGAGATGGTTTATAACGTCAGTGCCGCAGTTTCCAATGCCATCTTAGTCACCTTGGGCATGGGCCTGCTCTTACAAACAATTGCCGGTTTTATCCACTGGGCACCGATGGTCCAGCTGGGGGCGATTACTAAGATTATGTTACCGGCCGCCTTTGGAGCGGCGATTGCCTCTCAAATGAAGACCAACACGATGGTCATGTTTGCGGCCATGGCCGCTTCGACGGTTGGGGCTAACGCGGTTTTCTTTACCACTTCGGCCATGAAGCTGTCCACGGTCACTGGCTTTGCTAGTGCCCAGGCACCAGGAGCCGCAGTGATGACTACTGGTCAGCCCATTTCAGCTGTTCTGGCTGGCCTGGTGGCCGTGCTCTTTGGTAAGTGGCTCAGTGGTAAAACACCACTGGACATGATTATCGTGCCGGCTCTGACCACCATCGTCGGGACGGTGGCTGGTTACTACCTAGCGATTTGGACCACGCCAATCCTGGTTGCGATTGGCCAGTTCATTACCAGTAGTGTCGCCCTTAACCCAGTCATTGGAACAGCTTGCGTGGCCATGGCCTTCGGGGCGATGACGATGACACCGGCTTCAGCCGCTGCCATGGCAGTCGCCATTGGTGCTACTGGGGTAACTTCACCAGCCGCTGCTGGGGCAATGATTATCGGCACTACGGCCGTATTCGTGGCCTACCCAGCCATGTCCTTCCAGGAAAATAAGATTGGGGCCACAATTGCCCAGGGACTGGTAACGCCTAAGATTCAGTTCCCAAATATTATTAAAAACCCACTGCTGTTAATCCCGCCAATGATTGGGGCGGCCATTGCCGCACCAATCGCGACCTTAATCTTTAAGGTTAGTGTTTCCTTTGAATACGCCGGAATCGGCTTTAACTCCTTTATCGTACCGCTGGCCCTGCTGAAGAGTAACGTCGGTATCTTTGCCGCCTACATGGTCTTTGGGGTGGTAGTGCCGGCTGCGGTTGCCTTCGTGGTTTACTGGATTATGCGACGGGCCGGCTGGATCAAGGCCGGACAGACCCACCTGGACATGATTTAAAATGAATGGATTTTAATTAAAATTTGCTAGTTGACTAATCTAATTCTAATCTATATAATTTTAAACATGCTTTAAGTAACTTTTGCCCGAAAGGGTAATGAGGGGGATTTCAAAATGAAAGCAGACATGTTGAACCACACCACTCATTTTCAAGCCGTCATTATTAGCTCGCCAAGTTAACTTCTTGTGAGCTAGTTTTAGGGGTGCCGCTTACTAGAAGGTTGATTTAGCAAGCGGCGTAGGAAGTCCTAACGCTGAGCGTTGGGGCTTTTTGTTTGAAAATGATTTCTATGAAAAGGATGGAATAGTGATATGGCAGAAGATAGTCGCGTAGCAAGGCTACATAAGGATGAAGATATTGCCGATTTCAAGAAGGCTGAAGAACGGGCGCTGGAATCGGGCACTGAAAAAGAGAGCGTTAAGGAGATTGCCTACAACATTAGTGCCGCAGTTTCTAACGCCATCTTGGTTACGATTGGAATTGGCCTGCTGATGCAGTCCTTCTCGACCTTTATTCACTGGGGACCCCTTAACCACTTAGGGGCCATCACCAAGGTCTTGATGCCAGCTGCCTTTGGGGCGGCGGTTGCCTCACAGTTAAAAACCAACACCATGGTTATGTTTTCGGCCATGGCCGCTTCCACGGTCGGGGCCAACGCCGTCTTCTTCACCACGGCGCCAGCCAAGCTAAGTACGGTTACTGGTTTTACTAGTCCCCAAGCGGCTGGTTCGACCATCATGACCACTGGTCAGCCAATCTCAGCCATCATGGCCGCGATTGTGGCCGTGCTCTTTGGAAAATGGCTGACGGGTAAGACACCCTTGGACATGATCATTGTCCCGGCCCTAACCACGGTCTTAGGAACGATTGCCGGTTATTATCTGGCCATCGGTACCACGCCAATCTTGGTGGGCATGGGTAAGCTGGTTGCTTCCAGTGTTGCCTGGAACCCCGTGATTGGAACGGCCTGCATCGCCATGCTCTTTGCCATCTTCTTGCTCACACCGGCTTCTTCCGCCGCGCTGGCCATCGCCATCGGTGCGACCGGCGTAACTTCGCCAGTTGGAGCCGGCGCGATGCTGATTGGGACTACGGCAGCCTTTGCGGCCTACCCAGCCATTTCTTGGCATGAAAACAAGATTGGAACCATCATCGCCGAAACCCTGGTGACGCCTAAGATCCAGTTCCCAAACATTATTAAGAACCCATGGTTGTTGGTACCACCACTGCTGGGATCAGCGATTGCCGCACCAATCGCCACACTGATGTTCCACGTAACCGTGCCCTTTGAACTGGCCGGACTGGGGCTAAACTCCCTGATTGTGCCAATCGATTTGGCCACTCATAAGCCCGCCATGTTCTGGTCTTATATGGCCTTTGGCGTACTGTTACCAGCCGTAATTGCCTTTGTCACTTACCACGTCTTCCGGATGTTTGGCTGGATTAAGGCCGGTGAAACTCACCTGGATTTGATCTAAAAACCTTATAAACCGCTGTATTATCAGTATTTTAAACTACCCAGAGACATTGGGTAGTTTTTTCTTGCCATAATATTGACACGTTGTCATAAAATGATATACTGTCATTAAGATGACATAGCGTCATAAAGGAGAAAGCAATGCCAAAGCAAACATTTTTAAACCTAAGCGCCCACAAACAGGACAATATTTCTAACATTCTATTTGAAGAATTTTCTAACTACTCCCTGCTAGAAGCCAACGTTGGCCGGATTGTTAAAGCAGCCGGGATTGCCCGCGGTTCCTTTTACACTTACTTCGCCGACATGGACGATGCTTACCTCTGGTCATTAAAAGAGGTTTTCGGACAGATTCATGAAAGCTTAGCAGGGGACGACCCGGTGCAAGCCAGCATTGATTTTGTTAACCACGTTGAGGGTCAGAAGTATTACAACTTTTTGAGCAACTACTACGTGATTAACCAGGCGATTTTGGAAGCCCACCACCAAGGTGATGTGGCTGCCAGTCTGAACCTGGGGTTAGCCAAGCGGGACCTACCAGCCTGGCTGGGAGAAGTTGCGATTCATCAACTCGTGCGGGCTTACTTCTTAGCCCCGGACAACAAGGCCGATATCATGGCCGTATTAAAGCAATTAGACAAGTGGTACAAGAAAGAAAAGTAAGATGTTTTTAGCAATAAATGAAATTAAAAAAGAAAAGTTGCGTTACGGCCTGATTATCGCTGTAATCATGATGATTGCCTACCTGATTTTCATTCTAAGTTCCCTAGCTTTGGGACTTTCCAATGAAAATACAACGGCCGTTAAGAGCTGGCAGGTCCAGTCAGTGGCTATGAGTAAGGATGCTGATGGGAATCTGACCCAGTCGATGTTGACTAGTCAAGATTATCAGCAGGCTAAACAAAGTAATAACGATGCTGTTGCCCTGGCTCAGGGAATCTTAAAAAACGATAGCAGTCGCGA
Source organism: Lactobacillaceae bacterium L1_55_11 (assembly GCA_029433155.1). Lineage (GTDB taxonomy): Bacteria > Bacillota > Bacilli > Lactobacillales > Lactobacillaceae > ESL0723. Next base: position 534,684 of record JAQYTT010000001.1, on the reverse strand, counting down.
AGCGGCCACCTTTATCGGGATTGACGCTGTCAGCCGGATTGACCGCAAGATTCAAATCACTCAGGGGCGCAACTGGAAAACCAGTAATGAGGTGGTTCTGTCCAACAAGTTAGCCGACAAGGGCTTTAAGCTGGGACAGACCGTCAAGATGGGCATGGGTAGCCAAAACTATACGGTGGTTGGTTTTGCCAAGAATGCCGAATATAATATGGCCCCCGTTGTTTACGGCGACCGGAGTCAATGGAACAGCATCAAGGGTGTTAACAGTAACTTTGTTGCTAGTGGTCTAGTAGCTAAGCAGACGATTCATACTAAGGACAGCAACCTTCAGGTCCTGAATTTGAGTCAACTCTTTGATAAGATGCCGGGTTACAGTGCCCAAAATAGCACCTTTACCTTCATGATTGCCTTCTTGGTTATCATTTCAGTGGTGATTGTCGCCATTTTCTTGTACATCCTGACCGTCCAGAAGCTGCAAAACTTCGCCGTCCTGCGGGCCCAAGGCGTGCCAAGTCGCTACCTAATTCAGAATACTTTAGCGGAAACAATTTTGATTATGCTTATTGCCGTAATTACTAGCATGGTTTTGGCCCTGTTGACCAGCCTGGTTATTCCAAGTGCCGTGCCAATGTACTTCGACTTTAACCTAATCGGCTTAACTGGTTTGGGAGTGACGGTGATGGGTATCTTAGGTGCCATTATCCCAATTCGCATCATTGCTAAGATTGATCCTGTAACGGTGATTGGAGGATAAAAAATAATGGAAACTTTGACTTTAAAAAATATTAGTAAGCAGTTCGGTCACGACACCAACCGGGTTACGGCCTTGGACCAGGTTAACTTTGAAGCCCGGAGTGGGGAACTGACCCTGATTTTAGGACCTTCCGGTTCTGGTAAGAGTACCTTGTTAACGATTCTAGGTGGCCTGCAGACCCCGACCAAAGGTGATGTGGTTATTAACAACCAAAATATTAACCACCTGGCCGGCAAGGCGGCCGATGACTTCCGCCTCAAGCACATCGGCTTTGTCCTCCAATCTTATAACTTGGTGCCATACCTAACAGTCCGGGACCAGTTCAAGTTGGTCGATAAGGTCAAGCCAGCTGGTAACCTTGATCCTAAGCGTTTTGACCAGTACCTTGATCGGTTGGGTATCCGCCAGTTACTTAATAAGTTTCCCAACCAGCTATCCGGTGGACAAACCCAGCGAGTCGCAATCGCCCGGGCCCTCTACACTAACCCTGATTTCATCCTGGCTGATGAACCAACGGCAGCCTTGGACAGTCACCGGGTGACTGAAGTTGGTCAACTCTTCAAAGACATTGCGGTTAAGGAGGACAAGGCCGTGGTCGTGGTCACGCACGACCTGCGGTTAAAGGAGTATGCTGATCGGATTTATAACCTGGTGGACGGTAAGATTATCCTGGAAAAAGAATGAAAAGATAACTACCCGCAAGGGTAGTTTTTCTATGTTATTTTTTTGTGAAATAAATAATTTTAAGCCCTTATTTTCGAATTTTTAAAATCAGTAAAATAATAAAAACCGCTTAATAACAATCTTTTAAACTTTTCCTTGACTTAGTTAAAAACATCACATATACTAAGTGCATAAAGTAATGAAGTAAAAAACGAGGTGGCAGATATGACGAATGAGCAAGCCTTAAAATTTGAAAAAACAATTAAGTATGTGAGCTGGGTGGCAACGGTCCTGGCCGTGTTGATGTATGTTTCTTATATTCCGCAGATTCAGGCCAACTTAGCCGGTAACAAGGGCGTCCCAGCCCAGCCCTTAGTAGCTGCGTTGAACTGCACGCTGTGGACGATCTATGCACTCTTTAAGCGGGACCGGGATTACACGATTGCCCTGGCTAATTTCCCTGGTATTATCTTTGGTCTGATTGCCTTCTTCACGGCCCTGTAAGAATCGGGGACCGGGTAAATAAGGATTAGAGACAAATTAGTTAAAGAATTTTAACGAAAACCGTTGCATTCTTAAAAGCAGGTGCTATACTTGCATTAACAATTAATGATTTCTAAAACGTGTTTAGGAAGTAGTAGTTCAGGTCGCTGTATTCAGTGAAGTGCTGGTTGGTGTGAAGCACATGCAGTCCGGAGCGAACGTCACCTAAAAGTGTATGCGACCAAAACCATACTGGGTGCTCCCATTATCGAGCTGACAATTCGAAGTTTGGATTGAATATTGAGATATGCTATTTTTAGCATCAAGTAAGGTGGTACCGCGTCACAGAGCGCCCTTCAGTCGAAAGACTGAGGGGCGCTTTTATTATTAATTGGAAAATTTTAGGATGATTTAAAAAAAGGAGCAGGTACATGACAAAGAAAATTGTGTTAGCTTATTCGGGCGGTTTGGATACTTCAGTGGCGATTCCTTGGTTAATTGATAAGGGTTATGAAGTCATTGCGGTGGTTTTGGATGTCGGCCAGGGTGGCCGGGACTTGCAGGCCATTCAAAAGAAGGGGCTCCAGGTTGGGGCTACTCAGTCAATTGTGATTGATGCCAAGGACGAATTTGCGGACGAATACGTTGCGCCAGTCATCAAGGCTAACGCCCTCTACGAGGGTAGTTATCCCTTGGTTTCAGCCCTGTCACGGCCTTTGATCATTAAGAAGTTAGTGGAAGTTGCCCACGAAAACGGTGCCCACGCCATTGCCCACGGTTCAACTGGTAAGGGTAATGACCAGGTCCGGTTTGAAGCGGCTATCCACGCCTTGGATCCAAAGCTAGACATCGAAGCCCCAATCCGGGACTTCCACTGGTCACGGGAAGAAGAAATTGATTACGCCAAGGAACACAACGTGCCAGTTCCAATCGGTAAGGAATCTCCTTACTCAATTGATGAAAACCTCTGGGGCCGGGCTAACGAAGCCGGTATCCTAGAAAACCCATGGAACCAGGCCCCTGAAGATGCTTGGGGTATGACCGTTGATCCAGAAAAGGCACCGGAAAAGCCAGAATTCCTCGATTTGGAGTTCAAGGACGGTTTGCCAGTGGCTCTGAACGGGGAACCAATGAAGCTGTCTGAGTTGATCATCAAGCTCAACAAGATTGCTGGGGACCACGGCATTGGCCGGATTGATAAGATTGAAAACCGGTTGGTTGGTATCAAGTCCCGGGAAGTTTATGAAGCCCCAGCTGCGGCAGTTATCATGACTGCCCACAAGGATTTAGAAGACCTGACCTTGGAGCGGGATGTTGCCCACTTTAAGCCAGTTATCGAGCAGAAGTTGACCGATTTGATTTATAACGCCATGTGGATTTCACCACTCTTTGACGCCCTGATGGCCTTCATTAACCAGACCCAAAAGGTCGTTAACGGTACGGTCAAGATGAAGCTGTATAAGGGTCAGACTAAGGCAGTGGCCCGGAAGTCAGAAAAGAACTCACTTTATAGTGAAGAACTGGCTACTTACACGGCTGCTGATAGCTTTGATCAGGTGGCTGCTTCCGGCTTTATCAAGCTTTGGAGCCTGCCAACCATGGTCTTTGAAGAGGTGAACCACGTTCACTCAGACGACAATAAGTAATAAAAGGAGCACGGCATGACAGATAAATTATGGGGTGGCCGGTTTACAGGTAAGGCCCAGGACTGGGTTGATGAGTTTGGGGCCTCAATTGGCTTTGACTACCAACTGGCCGCTGAAGATTTGGAAGGCTCACTGGCCCATGTTAAAATGCTGGGTCAGCAGGGGATTATCAGCCCTGATGAAGCCCACCAAATCGAGGCTGGCCTGCACGATATCCAAGATGACCTGGCCCAGGGAAAGGTAGAATTCTCCGTTGCTAACGAAGATATCCACCTCAACATTGAGTCCCTGCTGACCAAGAAGATTGGGCCAGTGGCAGGTAAGCTCCACACCGGCCGTTCCCGTAATGATCAGGTTGCCACTGACTTCCACCTCTGGTTAAAGCACCGCCTGCCCCAGGTTTTGACTGAGTTAACTGACTTGCAGCAGACCCTGCTAAAGTTGGCCCAGGAAAATGCTGAAGTGGTCATGCCCGGCTACACCCACATGCAGCACGCCCAACCGATTAGTTATGGCCACTATCTGCTGGCCTACTTTGAGATGCTGCAGCGGGACTATGAGCGCTTTGAGTTTAACCAAAAGCACACCGATATCCTGCCCCTGGGGGCCGCTGCCCTGGCTGGTACGACCTTCCCAATTGATCGTTCGGCCGTAGCCAAAGATTTGGGCTTTGATGATCTCTACCACAACAGCCTGGATGCCGTCTCGGACCGGGATTTTGCCCTGGAATTCTTGAGCAATGCCTCGATTTTGATGATGCACCTTTCCCGGCTGGCTGAAGAGCTGATTTTGTGGGGAACTTACGAGTTTAATTACATTGAACTGGCCGATTCATTTTCAACTGGTTCTTCGATTATGCCCCAGAAGAAGAACGCCGACTTTGCCGAGCTGGTCCGCGGTAAAACCGGCCGGGTCTTTGGTGGCCTGATGGGACTGCTGACGGTGATGAAGGGCCTGCCTTTGGCCTATAACAAGGATATGCAGGAAGATAAGGAAGCGACCTTTGACACCATGGATACTATCCTGGCCTCGATTAAGGTCTTCAACGGCATGCTCAGCACGCTGACGGTCCATGCCGACCGGATGGCCAAGGCTACCGAAAATGATTTCTCCAACGCGACCGAACTGGCTGATTACCTGGCTCAAAAGGGTCTGCCTTTCCGTCAGGCCCACGCGGTGGTCGGCCAACTGGTGCTAAAGGGCATCCAAGAGGGTAAGGCCCTTAACCAGATGCCTTTGTCTGAGCTCCAGGCGGCTTCACCGGCCATTGAAGATGACATTTATGAAGAATTAAAGTCCAAGACGGCCGTTAACCGGCGGACACCGGTCGGCGGCACCGCGGTTAAGAATGTCTTGAACGAAGTTAAGCGGGGCGAAGCAATGTTGTCCCAGCGGAAAGGAGGGGCCGATGGTCAGTAAAGCAGCGGTAGCCGCCCTACAGGGACGGTCCTACTTAAAGGAAGTTGATTTTTCACCGACCGAGTTAAAGACCTTGGTGGATTTGGCGGCTGAACTTAAGGCAACCAAGAAGGCCAGTGGCAAGGTACCCAAGTACCTCCACGACAAGAACTTAATCCTGCTCTTTGCTAAGACCTCGACTAGGACCCGGCTTTCCTTTGAAATTGGCGGTGATGAGCTGGGGGCCAACACGGTTTACATTGATCCTAGTGCCAGCCAGTTTGGTCAAAAAGAGTCAGTGGCCGATACGGCCCACGTCTTTGCCGGCATGGCTGATGCCATTGAGTACCGGGGCTACTCCCAGGATGACATGGAATCGATGGCGGCTAACGCCGTGAATAACGAAGGTCACCGGATTCCGGTTTGGAATGGCCTGTCCGACCAATGGCACCCAACCCAGATGATTGCCGATTTCTTAACCATCCAGGAAGAATTTGGCAAGATTGACAACCAGGTTACCCTGGCCTTCGTCGGGGATGGCCGCAACAACATGGCGAACTCTCTGCTAGTGACCGGGGCTATGCTGGGCATTAACGTCAATATCGTGGCGCCTAAATCTTTGCAGCCGGCCCCAGATGTGGTTGGCATTGCTGAGCGCTATGCCCGGATGTCTGGTAGTAAGTTGCAAATCACCGATGACGTGGCGGCCGGTGTGGCTGACGCCAACGTTATTTACAGTGACGTCTTTGTCAGTATGGGTGAGCATAACTGGGCTGAGCGTTTGCAACTGCTCAAGCCCTACCAGGTGAACCAGGAAGTCTTAAAGCTCTCTAAGCACTATGGCAAGGATTTAATTACCCTGCACTGCCTGCCAGCCTTTCACGATTTGAAGACCACGGTCGCTCAGGAACTACATGAAAAGTACCCTGATTTGGTTGGTACGGACGGGATTGAAGTCACCAACCAGGTCTTTAACGGTCCCCAGGCCCGGCACTTTGTCGAAGCCGAAAACCGGAAACACGCCATCATGGCCATTATGGTGGCGACTCTGGGTGATTTGAGTTTAATGGCATAATAAAAAAGCTGACGGTTGGTCAGCTTTTTTTGCTGGGCTGAATAAGATGTCAGCCCAGCAAAAGTTAAATTCTTTGTCCGTAGCGACCAACCTTGTCGAGGAATTTCTCCCGTTTATCGGGGGTAGATCGACAAAGAAAGTTTAAGCGGCTGTGGCGCTGAACTTTAACACCACACATCTTTAAGATTTGCTTCTTTAGGACCTGGCCATAGTCCTGCTGGAGGAAGTTAGCCGAGAAATTGGTGGAATCACTGGTGTTGATAATCCACGCGCCCTTACCCTTGAGCAGGCCGATTGAATGGCCACCAATATACTTGTAGGCGAAGTCCTTGGAGAAGATGCGGTCGATGAAGCCCTTTAAGATGGCTGGCATACCACTCCACCAGATTGGGTAGATAAAGACCAGAAAATCGGCCTGGCTAATCATGTCGCGGTAGATGGCGGTTTCCTCATTTTGGTTGAGGTTGTGACGCCGGTGTTCTTGGTCAAAGAAAAGGGTTGGATTAAAGTCTTCTTCATAAAGGTCTAAGACTTGGACCTCGTGATGAATGCCCAAGCTCTTCTTAACCTGGTCTAAAATTGCATAGTTATAACTGGTATGGTTAGGGTAAGCATAGATGACTAATACTTTCATGTCGAGATCCTCCTCGTTAGATTATAGTAGCCATTATACACATAATTAGAATTTGTGGTGAAAATTCTCATAAAATAACCAAAATAATTCAGAATTTTTGACTAAAAAGAGCTAAAAAATGCTGATTTGCCGGTTTTTTAGTTCTTTTTAATCTAGATTAATGTTTCTAATTTAGATTGTTTCTAGTTTAGAATGATTTGGCATATTTAACGTGTGCTGATCGCCCTTGGAATGGTCTACCTAATTTTTGGGACCAGCTGTATAAAAAGAGCCCTGAGTTCAGAGCTCTTTTTGTTAAATTTCACGGGCATAATTGCCAACCTTGTCCAGGAACTTTTCCCGCTTAGCGAGTGAAGAGCGGCGGACAAAGTTCAGGCGACTGTGCTTTTGTACATGGATACCACACATTTTTAAGACCTGGCGCTTTAAGATTCGGCCGTAGTCTTCCTGGAAGAGCTTAATATAGAAGCCAGGGGTATCACAGGTATTGACAATCCAGGCGGACTTACCTGGCAGGAGTCCTTCCGGTCGGAGGCCACCGTTGGGATAATGGTAGGCAAAGCCCTTGACAAAGACCCGGTCAATAAAGCCCTTCAAAATGGCCGGCATGCCACCCCACCAGATTGGATAAACAAAAATTAGGAAATCGGCCTCCTGAACCATTTTACGGTAGGGCCCCATGGCCGGATCCTGGTCCAAATCGCGCCGGCGGTGGGCTTGATTGAAGACCAGAATCGGGTTAAAGTCATCTTCATACAGGTCTAAAATTTTAACTTTATGCCTTGAATTTAAATTTTTTCGAATCCGATTCAAGATAGCATAGTTCAAACCGGTGTGATTGGGGTAGGCATAGATAACCAAGATGTTCATGCGGGCAGCTCCTTTGAGAATGTTTTTACAAGCTAAGGATACACCTATTTGGGCCAGCTAGTAGGGGAGAGAGGCAGATGCAGGTATTTTTAAACTTTATTACGGATTTGGGTGAAAATGTCCTAGTTCCAATCATGATTTTTTTGGTGGCCTTAGGACTGCGTGTACGGGTCACGACGGCTGTCCGCAGTGCCATCCTGGTTGGTGTTGCTCTGGCTGGTTTTGCCTGGATTATCACCGACTTTACGCCAATTGTCACCAAGGTCATCCACCAGGTCGTGACCACGACCGGGCTGCACCGGTCGATTGTGGATACCGGTTGGCAGTCTGCCGCCATCGTGGCCTTTGATTCTCCAGTTGGCATTAGCTTTTTCATGGTCGGTCTGATTTTGGAAATCCTGCTCTTCTTGGTTGGTTACACTAAGGTCTTTTTTGCCACCAACCTTTGGCAGAACTGGGGCTTTATGATTTGGGGGACGATTGCCTACGTGGCTACCCATAATTTCTGGTTGTCCTTTAGTTTGACGGTTTTTATGATGCTGATTACGCTCTGGCTGGCCGAGGTCCAAGCCGACCGCTATGCGGACTATTTTAAGATTCCAAACAGCACCGTGGCCGCCCTCCATAACATTGAAAACGTGGTGCCAGCTATTCTGCTTGATCCGCTGTGGAACCTGATTGGCTTAAACCGGGTGCACCTAACCCCGGCTAATTTGAAAAAGAAGTTGGGCCTCCTTGGGGAGCCAATGATTATCGGCGCTATTTTAGGGCTGGTTTTGGGTCTATTAGCTCATCTGAACCAGCTGGGTTCGGTCAAAGCCTGGGGCCAAGTCTTCCTCTTTGCCGTTCAACTGGGCGCAGTGATGACCATCTTTCCAATGATTGCCTCACTCTTTGGTCAGGCTTTTACGCCAATTACTGGTGAAATCACAGACCGGCAAAAGCAGGGGGCTGGCCGGACGATTTTCACCAAGAAGCGCTGGTTTGTGGCCTTAGATGATGGGATTGGTTATGGCGAACCGGCTAGCTTGATGCTGGGGATGCTGTTAATTCCGATTATGTTGGTGCTGGCAGTCATCCTACCCGGTAACCGAATGCTGCCGGTGGTGGACCTGATTGCCTTGCCCTTTATGATGGAGTCAGTCATGGCTGTTTACCGGGGGAATCTAGTCAAGGGACTGGCGACCGCGGTGATTTGGCTGAGCCTGGGCCTGTACGCCGGCAGTTACATGGCGCCTTTTTATACGGCGACGCTGGCGCATTATGGTGTAATCGCAGCCACTGGTGCCAGTTTGGTGGTTAGCTTCAATATCATGGCCCGTCCCTTAAATACCCTGATTTTCATGGTTTGGATGACGGGTAATCTCTACCTGATTGGAATCCTAGTGGTGTTGTACTTGGTTGCCCAATTTATGTTGCGGCGTCATCAAGGCGCAATTTGGCACTACTTAGAAACCATGGCGGCCAAGAACTGGTCAGAAAAGGGATAAATAATTTGGAGCCTGCGGGCTCTTTTTTAGCTTGTTTTGTCATATATATTTGACATAATTTATTAGGACCGATACCATAATAGATAAGGGGGACCGGACATGAATCGAGTGCGTGAGTACCGCAAGTTAGCGGGGATTACCCAGGCAGATTTGGCCCAGTCAGTTGGCATTGCCCGCCAAACGGTCAACCTGATTGAAAATGGCAAGTATAATCCCAGCCTGAGCCTTTGCATTGGGATTTGTCACTGTCTGGGAACTGATTTGAACACGCTGTTTTGGGAGGAGAATCAAGATGAAAATTTATAACTGGTTAGTCAGCCACTTTTACGGTGTGGACGGTGTTTTAGACGAATATAAGGAGCAGGGACTGGGCCGGATTGGTAACGTGGCCTTTATTTTCCTGTCAGTTTACTCTTTCCTGTCGAGTTTGATTGGAATGATTTTGGCCCTGAACTTTGGTACTGGTGTCTTGCTCTGGTTGATCTGGTTAGACTTGTTGGTTTTGAGTGTGGCGTTGATAGTAGTGCTACGGGTAGTGATGAACCGTAATTTAGACCAGGCTTACGTTTCTGACAAAATAGCTAGCAAGAAAGTCGCCTTTAACCGTGCACTGCGTGGTGGCATGATTGGCAGCTTCGCCTTTTTGTTAGTTGTGCCAATAACCACATCCTGGGGGGATATTGCTAGTTTACGATTTGGACAAATTTTCTCCTGGCGGGCCCTGTTAACTTGGCTAGTAATCAGTCTCTTGCTGACTGGTTTAATGTACGGTGTCTTTCGCTATCCAGTACCCGGTCAAACTCCAGGCTATCCAAAAGAAGATGACCAGCAGGACTAAGATTCGTGACAATTTCAAAGAGTAAACAAAAAGGATTCTAATCGAATCCTTTTTTATTTTTGAAATTTATGTGTAACATATTATTAACATTTGAAATATTTTAGTAACAAATGTAGAATACCCAGGTAAGTTCAGAACGAAAAAAATATCAGAAGCGAGGCACACGATGTACACAACGAAGTTGGCAAGTATGGGCACTGCTGAACCGGAACACGTGGTTTTGACCAGTGATTTAGCAAAGGAAATGAACGTTGACCCAGTCTGGGCTGAGCGCGTAACTGGGATTCATTCCCGACGCTACGCCGAAGTTGAGGGCGTTAACGATGAAGGTATTCAACTAGCTAAGGCGGCCTTGGACAAGGCCTTAGACCGGGCTGGTTTGAAGGTAACCGACCTAGACCAGATCATCTGTGCCTCAGCGGTACCAAGCCAGGCTATTCCGGCAACGGCGCCTTTACTGCAGGCAGCCTACGGTGAAGAAGCAGCCGGCATTCCAGCCTATGATGTCAATGCGACCTGCATTAGCTTTGCGACCGCCTTTGACCTGATGACGAACATGATTAACCTGGGCAAGTACCAGCGGGTAGCCATCGTTAGCACCGACCTCCCATCTCTGTCATTGAACTATGACGAGCCTAAGAATGCGCTTTTGTTTGGTGATGGATCGGCAGCCGCTATCCTGGAACGGGACGGAGAAGGTCCAGCCAAGATTTATGCCAACAAGATGGCTACTTATGGCATGGGCGCTCACGACACGGAAATTCGTGGTGGTGGTTCTGCCATCCCACCTAAGACCTACCCAGACCGTCCTAAGACCGACTTTATGTTCCACATGGATGGTCAGGCTACTTTCCGCCTGGCCATGCGGAAGGTGCCAGCCTTTGTGGAAAACCTCTTGGACGAAGCTGGTTTGAAGATGGACGACATCGACATGGTGATTCCTCACCAGGCCAGTGGTTTGGCCATGAAAATCATGAAAAAGCACCTGGATATTCCGGATGAAAAGTTTTACAACATCATCAACGACCACGGCAACATGGTTTCAGCTTCAATTCCAACTGCCCTGAGTTTGGCTATTGACCGCGGCGACATTAAGCGCGGTGACAAGGTTCTGATGATTGGAACTGCGGCCGGCTTGACGATGCAAGGATTGGTTTTTGAATACTAATGAAAATACTACTAACCGGCGCAACCGGTCTGCTAGGCCGGCAATTTATTGCCAACCTGTCCTCACAATATGAAATATACGGGATTGGCCGTAACCAGAAAATTGGGCAGGAACTAACGGAAAAGTACCCGGTTCACTTTATTGCCATGGACTTGGCTAAAATGACCCCGGCTGACCAAAAAAAGCTAGTCGACCTGGCCCCAGATATGATTATCCATGCGGCCGCCCGGTCAGAGTACTGGGGACCCAAGGAGTGGTTTGAAGAGGCCAACGTGGTTGGTACGAAGAACATGCTGGCCGTTGGTCAGCAGGCCGACGTGCAACGCTTCATTCAGATTTCTTCTCCTTCGATTTACTTCCGCTACGAAACGGCGCAAAACGTGACCGAAACCTACCCACTACCAACGGTCTTTGCCAATGAGTACGCGCGAACCAAGGCTGAAGCCGATGAATTAGTCCGACAGAGTGGTTTACCCTATATTATTCTGCGTCCCCGGGCAATTTTTGGGCCCCATGACGAGACCATTTTAAAGCCGCTCTTGGAACGGAATGCCCAGGGTGGGATTCCGATGCCAACTAAGGGTAAGCAGCAGTGGGTTGATGTCACTAATGTTGATAATGTCGTTGAGGCCATCCGCCTCTCGGTGGAAACCAACAACCCGGACGCCATTAACCAGGCCTATAACATCACCAACGGTGATCCGCGCCGGATGTATGACCTGCTGGAAATGCTGACCCAGCAGTTGGGGGTGCCCTTGAAATTTAAGGCCATTCCGTTTCGGCTTTTGTACTGGGTTGGCTACTTGGATGAAGTTTTCCACCGGCACTTTAAAAAGGACCAGGAGCCACTGCTGACGCGTTATGTGGCCAGTGTCTTAGGTCGGACCCAGACCCTGTCGATTAAAAAAGCCCAAGATTTACTCCACTACCAGCCAGTGAAAACGGTGGAAGAGGGGATTAAGGAGTTTGTGGATGCCAACCAGCAAGGTTAGACTGAAAGCCATCTTAGACACCGGGCACACCTTTGCACCGGGACGTTTAATGAATAAAAAGCACGGCCAGCTGGGCATTCAAAAAATTCCAGCCCTGGCTTTTTTGCTGTGGCATGATGACTACGGTTACATTCTCTTTGATACGGGCTACAGCCGCCAGTTTTTCGAAGCCAGCCAGGCCTTTCCCCAACATTTTTACCGCTGGGGGACCCCGGTTAGCACTAAGCCCGAGCAGGCGGTTTTAAAGCAGCTGAATCAGCACGATATCAGTCTGGCCGATGTTAAGATGGTGATTTTGTCCCACCTGCACGCTGACCACGTCGGCGGCCTTGGCCCCCTAATGGACCGGGAGCTGGTCGGACACCTGTCAGAATACGAATTTGTGCAGTCCCTGGCTGGTTTTAACCAGGTTCGTCATGGCTATTTGAAGGATTTGATTGAACCTCTGGATGGACGCCTCCAAGAAATCGACGACCGGTCTGGTCAGGTACCCTTTGACGAGGGAGGACTGACCGTGGTTGACCTACCTGGTCATAGTCAGGGCATGTTTGGCCTGGCCTTTGTTGATCAGCGGACTGGTAAACCAACCTTACTGGGAGCCGATGCCTCCTGGACTCAGGCGGCCATTGATGACCCGGCTGACGGACCGATTCGGGCCGCCGGCATTATCATGCACTCCTGGGATGATTACCTGGCCAGCATGGAAAAGCTGCGTCAGTATCGCAAAGACGGTTATGACATCATACTTTCACATGAAAAGAGGAGCAGCCAATGGTTCAATTAGCCACCTTGGCCGGGTCGTACATTAAGACCCGCTGGGACGCCACCTTTATCAAAAATCGCAGGCACTTACAGCGTGTTCAAAAGCGCCGCTTACAGCGGTTGTTGAACTGGCTACCGGCTGGTAACTACTATGCTCGCTATAAAAACCAGCCCTGGAATACCATTCCCTACAGTGATAAGTCGGTCTGGATGGGGAACTTTAACCGGATTAATACCCTGGGACTGGACTTTGACCAGGCCCGGGATTTTGCCCGTCACCAGGAAAACACCCGCGACTTTAGCGAGGAGATCAAACCCGGGGTTAGTGTTGGCCTGTCTTCTGGTACTTCGGGGAACCAGGGCGTCTTTGTGACCACCCAGCGCGAACAGAGTCTTTGGGCTGGCGCGGTTTTAGGAAAGCTCTTACCCGGCCTACCCAAGGGTCACCAAAAAATTGCCTTTTTCATGCGGGCTAATAATAACCTCTATGAGTCCACGAGTTCGGCGAAGTTAACCTTTAAGTTCTTTGATTTAATGGCTCCAATGGCGGAGAATCTAGCCGCCTTACGTGACTTTGAAGCGACTGTCTTGGTCGGGCCACCAGCCATGCTCTTAGAAATCGTGCGCTACTACCAAGATCAGAACTTGGAATTGCCCTTTAAAAAGATTATTTCGGTGGCGGAGACCCTCGAACCGGAAGACCAGGACTGGCTATCTCAGGCGACCAATCAACCCATTCACCAAGTTTACCAGGCGACTGAAGGTTTTTTGGCGACGACCTGTGCCTATGGCACCCTGCACATGAATGAGGATAATCTCTTAGTGGAAAAGGATGTTTTGGATGAGGAACAGCGCCTCTTTGCGCCAGTGATTACTGATTTTTACCGCCATTCACAGCCCCTAATCCGCTACCGGCTCAATGATATCTTGCAGGAACGGGCCACGCCCTGTCCCTGTGGGTCACCTTATTTGGCCCTAGACCGGATTATTGGCCGAGAAGATGACGTTCTTGAATTCACCACTGTAGGTGGCGACCGGCGCCAGGTCTTCCCAGACTTCCTACGTAAGGTGGTTTTGGAGGCCGACAACCAGATTCAAAATTATCAAATCTTACAGAAGCAGGATCGGAGTCTGCAGGTAGCCCTAGACGATGCGGCCTACCAGGATGCGGTGGCGCAAAGTTTCGCAGACTTCTTTGAAAAGCAGGGATTAGAGCCACTGTCAGTTAGCTTTGTGCCTTACCACTACGACTTTAAAATGGGAAAGCGGCGCAAGATTGTACGAGAAAGGTAGGATTAGCATGGATTTACGTGGGAAACGAGTCTTAGTAACCGGGGCACGTTCACCGATTGCCCTGGCCTTAATGCAGGAATTTATTAATGCCGGCGTGCTGGTCTGGACCACTGACAGTGTTGATTTTGCCCTTGGAAAGTCTCTAAAAGGAATTCAGGCCTTTACCCTAACAGCTTCCTGCCGCTATGATAATCAAACCTACCTGGATCAGATTAACCAGCAGCTTGACGATTTCAAGATTGATCTGATTGTGCCCACGAATGAGGAGACTTTCTGGTTGAGTCGCGGTCGTGACCAGCTCAAGGCACCCTTGTTTGCGGCTGACTTTGCGACCATGGCCCAGTTGCACCACAAGGAACACTACGCCCAGGTTTTGCAAGACGCTGGTTTGTTAGCACCACATGCCTATAATGAACCTGGTCCGGATCGAATTTTAAAGAACGATTACTCCCGCTTTACCAGTGTGGGGGATGCCAACCTGGACCAGCCCCATTTTTACCAGGAAAAAATTACGGGTAAGGAGTGGTGCCTGAGTCTGGTGGCCGAAAAGGGCCAGGTCCTTGGCGCCGTGGTCTATGACAAGGCCTTCAATTTCCAGGGATCTTCCAGTGTTTTGATTAAAAACCACCACCGACCTGACATCGTTAACGCAGCTACCCGTCTGATTGAGCACACCAACTACACCGGTTTTTTCGGGGCCGATATAATGGAAAGTGCTAAGACTGGGGGACTGTACTTTATTGACATTAACCCCCGGGCTACCAGTGGCCTGGTGCTGTTTAATGCTGATTTCTGGGATGGTCAACCGTTGCGGGTGAAGACGCCCCGGCGGACTGATTTGGCCCTGGTGCCGGATTTCTTCCGCCATCCGCTTATGACCTGGCAGGCCTGGCGGGAATCGAAGTCTTTCTTTTCTGATATCGGCGTGAGCTGGCCGACCTGGCTGCAGATTGATCAGGTCTGGCACTGGTACCGTTACGGCAAGCAGCACCACGTTAACCTGCGTCAGGCCAGTGTCGATGACATTGCCTGGGATGGTGAATTTAACTAATTTTCCTTTATTGCACAGTTGATACATAATTTATTAGCAAATAATTAGAATTGACATAGAATTTTTCTCATGCTAAACTGCACCTATCCTAAACGTTGATGAGATGAGTAGGTGTCACAACCCTGATAGAGAGCCAATGTGTGGTGGAAATTGGTAGGGAAGGGGCAGCGAAGATGGTCTTGGAGTTTTAAATTGGTGAACCTTGGTGGTTAGCCGGTTTCGGGTGCGCCCGTTATAGCGTCAGAGTATCTCGGCCATTTAGCTGACGTACTTGTCGAGTAGGCGGTAGTGATACCGGCTAGAACCAGGGTGGTAACACGTTTTTGAGCGTCCCGTAGTCTAAATTTTTAGACTGCGGGATTTTTTATTGGCATGAAAAAGGAGTAAATTATGACCGGATTTAACACGAAATTAGTTTTTGGTAAGGGATTGAACCAGCTACACGATAACAACACTGGGGCCGTTAACGTGCCCATCTACCAGTCGACCACCTTTGCCTTTGATGACATAGATGCAGAAAATAAGTACGACTATTCCCGTTCGTTAAACCCAACCCGGGAGTACTTGGAAGATCAAATCGCAGTCCTAGAAGAGGCCAAGCATGGTTACGCCTTTGCTTCTGGGAGTGCAGCCATCCACGCCGTCTTTACTAATTTCAAGCCCGGTGACCACATCGTCGTCAGTCAAAATATTTATGGGGGCACTTTCCGCCTGATTAATGACTATCTCAAGAAGTTAGACATTGAATTTACTCAGGTGGATACCCAGGATTTGGACGCGGTCGAAGCCGCCATTCAGGACAATACCAAGGCGATTTACTTCGAACCAATTGACAACCCCTTCATGAAGGTGACTAGTATTAAGGGCGTATCGGCCATTGCTAAAAAACACGGCGTCCTGACGATTGTGGATAATACCTTCCTAACGCCATATTTTCAGCAGCCGCTGACCTTGGGGGCCGATGTGGTCATTCATTCAGCGACCAAGTACCTCGGTGGTCACTCGGATGTTATTGCCGGTTTAGTTGTAACCAATGACGACGCAATCGGCGACCAGCTCTACTTTTGTCAAAACGCGGTTGGTGGTATCTTAGCGCCGGAAGACTGTATGTTGGTTATTCGTGGCATTAAGACTTTGTCGGTGCGCTTGGACCGTCACGTGCAAAATGCCAAGAAGGTGCTGGACTACTTGGAGACCAAGTCGGATTTCATTAACCGGATTTACTATCCCGGCCGCTTTGGGGATGCAGACGTTGCCAAAGACGAACTCAGGGGCTCGGGTGGCGTGATTAGCTTTGAAGTTAACGACCGGATTGATCCCAAAAAGTTGGTCAACAACACCAAGTTGATTTGGCTGGCCGTGAGCCTTGGTTCAGTTGAAAGTTTGATTGAGCTGCCATACTTTATGACCCACGTCGAACTGCCAGTGGCCGAGCGGGAAAAGGTGGGGATTACACCTAGCCTGGTTCGCCTGTCAGTTGGTCTTGAAGATCCGGAAGATTTGATTGCGGATCTAGAGCAGGCCTTTCAGATTGCTGAGAAATGATTCATAAAAAAAGCCACCCGTTAGTCGCGGGTGGCTTTTATTTATGCCCTTTGACGAGCCCGTTTCTGATCACGGGCTTCCTTAATCGTGATGTAAATCAGTAAGAGGACGGACAGGCCAGCGGCACTGTATAGGACAATATCGCTGGCAACCCAGCCGTAGTGGTGGACCAGGATGCCAATCAGAGCCGTTGCCAGGGTTTCACCGAAGATATACTGGAAGAAACCGGTAAAACCAGTCGAGGTGCCCACGGCAAACTTAGGCACCGCCTCGTTAACCATCAGGCCGACCAGGGCCAGGGGTGCGTAGATAAGCGTGCCCATGATAAAGAGGGTTACGACGATGAGACCATGGTTCGTACTGGTGAAGTAGGTCATCAGACAACCAATTAAGCCAATGACTGAGACCAGGCAAACCAGACCTCGGCGGTCCTGGAGTAGATCCGAAATCAAACCGATAACAATTACGCCGGGCACGGCGGCCAGTTCGAAAATACCAATCAGCCACTTGGCAAAATCAGCCGAGAAGCCCTTGTTTTCAACTAGGTAGCTGGGAATCCAGCTCATAATCCCGTAACGAACAATGTACAGGGACATCGAGGTCAGGGCAATCGCCCAGACCATCGGGTTCTTAAGGATGTACTGGATAAAGACGGCCATCATTGGCTGGTCAGTCTGATCAGCTTCACTGAGCTGACCATCACTCAAAACTACCTTATCACCGGTGTACTTAGCCACGTTGGGTAGGCCGACCACTTCTGGCCGGTCGGTCCCTAAAATCAGAACTAAGATGGCAATCAAGATTGAGACCGCGGAGGCCGTGTAGAAGACGGCTGCAATCGACCCGGTGAAAAAGAAGGTAGCGATTTGGACCACGGCCACGCAGGCAAAGGCACCGGCATTGTGGGCCGAAGCCCAGATGGCATAGATGGTACCACGCCACTTTTTACCCCACCAAAGCTGAATGCCCCGTTGGCAGGCCGCGCCGCCCATGCCCTGGGCTACCGACATAATCAGCATCAGTAGCATCATCAGGTACAGGTTCTTAGTTGAACCCAGGCCGATGTTCAAAATGGCTGAAATAATCAGCCCGGTTGATAGATATCTAGTCGTGTGACTCTTATCAGCTAAAGCACCCATCAGTAACTTAGACGTGCCGTAACCAATCCCAAAGCAGGAGAGAACCAGGCCGATTTCAGCGGTGGTAAAGCCGTACTGGGCCATGATGTCATTTTGTTCGGTAGCAAAAATCAGGCGGATAATGTAGTAGCCAATATAGCCTAAGGACAAAGAAATTAGGACCCCAACCTGGTGCAGGCGGTAACTGCTAGCAACTTGACTCGGGGGAACCTTTCGGGCCGCAGGGGCGGCCGGCTGCAAAAATGAAAACATTGGAATGAACCTCCAGGAATAAATTTTTAATTGAAACATCGCGCTATTTCTTTTTTAGTTTAGCAAAATTTCCCCGTTTTGCAAGCGCTTACATTTAGGAATGTTTGAGCAAGTCAGAAAGGGTTTTTAGTTAACATAATCCAGAATGGCATAAAAATGAAATTGTTAAAAGGCCTGTTCTTGAGCGATTTTAAACTGCAGGTACCCCTTGACAAAAACGCCTCAAGAACGTATCATATAGTGTAGTTAATTCGTCAATAGTCGCAACGCTGGGTTTGCGACTTTTCTTGTTTTGAAGGGAAGGTGGCATGGCCCAACGAATTCCGCAAGCCTTCATTGATGAAGTCCGTCAAAAAGTAAATATTGTGGATGTGATTGGGCAGTATACGCAGCTGGTTAAGCGGGGCCGGCAGTGGAATGGTTCCTGTCCCTTCCACGAGGATCGCCACCCGTCACTCTTTGTCAACGAGGAGAAGCAGGTCTTTCATTGTTTCTCCTGTGGCCGTTCTGGGACCGTTTTTTCCTTTATCATGGACAAGGAAGGGCTGACCTATCCGCAAGCCATCTTGAACCTGGCCGAGAGTGCTGGACTCAGTGTTGATCCGAGTTATGAGAACGCCGGCCGCAGCCAGGCCGACCAACGCTTCCAGGCGGTTTACCAGTTGCATACTGACGCCCAACGGCTCTATCAGCACATTCTCTTGCATACGACAGCGGGGGAGCAGGCCCTGCGCTACCTGACCGGGGAGCGCCAGTTAGAACCGGCCGTGATTGAGGAGTATGGCATTGGCTTTGCCCCGACCGATAATGCGCTTTGGCGTTATGCCCAGGAGCAAAAGGTCGATAGCAAGGTCATTGATACCAGTAACCTTTTCATTAAAAATGAGGCTGGTCAGGACCGGGACCGCTTCGGTGGTCGAGTGGTGTGGCCCATTAAGAATGAAAATGGCCAGGTAGTTGGCTTTTCTGGTCGTTCCCTTGACCCAGATAATCGGATTAAGTACATGAACAGTCCGGAAAGTCCTTTCTTTGATAAGGGGAAGCTGCTCTATAGCTTAGATTTGGCTAAGTCCAGTATCCGCCAGGCGCGGACCGCCATGATTTTTGAAGGTTTCATGGATGTGATTTCGGCCAACATGGCCGGTGATCACTTAGGGGTTGCGACCATGGGAACCGCTTTAACGCAGGACCATGTCCGCCGGCTCAGTAAGATGGCCGACCGGATTCTACTGGCCTACGATGGCGATGAAGCCGGCCAAAATGCAACCAAGCGTAGCATCGAATTAATCCGGGAACGGGCGCCCCAGTTAGAAATTGGGATTATTAGCCTGCCCGATAATTTGGACCCGGACGAAATGCGGCGGGAACGCGGTCTGCCAGCTCTGAAAAAGGCGTTGGAGCAGGGAATTTTGACCCCGGTTGAGTTCTTGGTCAACCAGGCCCGTTCTGGTAAAAACCTGTCCAACCAGGCCCAGTACCTGGACTTCTTACGCGAAGTTATGCCGGTTTTAAAGGCAGCTGGACCGGTTGAACAGGACGCCCAGCTGAGTCAGCTGAGTGCCGAGTTTGGCACCGACAAGGCCGCCTTAAAGCAGCAGCTAGACGAGACCCGGTTGCCGTCGACTAAGGCCAACCGCCCTCAGCGTACTAAGTCAGCTTACCAGCCGCGGGTCAGTGATGACCCCCTGGCGCCGATTGATGAACCGGTGCCCGACCCCTTTGGTGATGCGGCAGCTAATCCGCCGGTCATCAGTCGGGTTGAACGGGCTGAGCGGGGTCTGTTGATGGCGATGATTAAGTCGCCGGCCGTGATGAACCAGGTTAAGTCGATTGCTGGCTTTGCCTTTGTTCATCCTGACTACCAGCTCTTGCTGATGCTGGTGGATGTTTACCAGGCGGAGTATGGTGCTGACTTTGACTTAGCCCAGTTCATGGACTTCATTCAAAAGCCAGAGCTCAACCAAAAACTGCTGGCCATGGACCAGGAGTTTGGCGGTTTCACCATCGCCCAGGAGGCCATCCAGGATTACCTCCGGATTATCATGACTGAGGCACCCCTGGATGCCGCCGTTGACCGGCTGACCCAGGCTATTCGCCTGGCCAAGCAGCAGCACGACGACCGCAAGTTAGTCGAGCTCACCACTGAATTAATTAATCTCAAACGTCAAATGCAAACCAAATAGGAGAACTTTATGGCAACCATTACCAGTTCTAGTAAAATTGCAGAAATCAAGGCCTACCTAGACGATCAGCACATCACCTACAACGGCCGGGCTAAGAAGGCCGAATTGCTCGCCCTGGCCGAAGGGAAGACGCCAGAAGAAGCGGCAGCTGCCGGCCGGGCTTCAACCCACCGTGCCGCGAAAAAGTCGGGACCCATGAAGAGCCCAGCCTATGACAAGTCGGTCCGTGAGTTGATCAAGGAATTTAAGCCCGCCAAGCAGATCAAGTACAGCGAGCTGTCCGAACGAATTGCTGAGCCGTACCACCTTGACGAGGAAAACATCGAACGGCTGATGGAAAAGGTTGAAGATGCCGGCATCGCCATTGTGGATGAGTCCGGTGAACCAGCTCCTGAAGTTTTAAAGGCTAAGCAGAACAAGCCTTCTAAGGAAGAGTTGGACAACGCTGAAGATACGGCCGGGATTAAGATTAATGATCCAGTCCGCATGTACCTGAAGGAAATTGGCCGGGTTAACCTGCTGAAGGGCGACGAGGAAATCGAGATTTCTAAGCGCATCGAGCAGGGAGATGAAGAAGCCAAGCAGGAATTGGCCGAAGCCAACCTCCGGCTGGTGGTTTCAATTGCTAAGCGCTATGTCGGCCGTGGTATGCAGTTCTTGGATTTGATTCAAGAAGGAAACATGGGTCTGATGAAGGCCGTTGATAAGTTCGACTACACCAAGGGCTTCAAGTTCTCAACTTATGCCACCTGGTGGATTCGTCAGGCAATCACACGTGCCATTGCCGACCAGGCCCGGACCATCCGTGTGCCAGTCCACATGGTTGAAACCATTAACAAGTTAATCCGGATTCAGCGCCAGTTACTCCAGGATTTGGGTCGTGAACCTATTCCAGAAGAAATTGGGGCCGAGATGAACCTGACCTCTGAAAAAGTTCGTGAAATCCTAAAGATTGCCCAGGAGCCGGTTTCACTGGAGACGCCAATTGGGGAAGAGGATGATTCTCACCTGGGTGACTTCATTGAGGATAATGAGGCGATTTCACCGGCTGATTCAGCCGCCTATGAGATGCTCCGTGAGCAGCTCGAATCTGTGCTGGACACGCTGACTGACCGGGAAGAGAACGTCTTGCGTCTGCGCTTTGGCCTAGAAGATGGTCGGACGCGGACCTTAGAGGAAGTCGGACGCGTCTTTGGCGTTACCCGGGAACGAATTCGTCAAATCGAAGCTAAGGCCCTGCGTAAGTTGCGCCACCCAAGCCGTTCTAAGCACCTTAAGGACTTCATGGATGAGGGCTGAGACTAAACCACGCTTGCGTGGTTTTTTGTTTGCCCCTGTGCTAAACTAACTGCTAGCGGTTCATCAACCATCCCGCTTTAACAAAACTAGGAGTAAATTATGAATCAAAGTAAAACGGCCCCTAGTCGGGCCTATAGCTTGGCCCTGACTGCCATCGTGGCTGCCCTTTACGTGGCCATTACGACCGCGGTGGCACCCTTTAGCTTTGGACCAGTCCAACTACGTCTGTCAGAAGGACTTAATCACCTGGCAGCCTGGAACAAGCGCTACGTAGTGGCCCTGAGTTTAGGTGTCCTGCTAGCTAATTTCTTGTCGCCGTTAGGTTGGATTGACTGGGTCTTTGGGACCCTGGGCACCCTGATTATGACCACCATCACCTACCTGCTAACCCGCAAGGTGACCGAGGCTTGGTTAAAGATTGTAATTAGCACCGTGGTGGTTTCTACTATTGGGATGGCGATTTTGGCGGCTGAGTTCACCTTCGCCTTCCAAATCCACGCAGCTGGATCCTTTTCATCGGGTGCCAAGGCCAGCGGCATTTTTGCCCAGTGGTTGGCCTACTACGCATTAGTGGCTCCTGGAGAATTAGTTTCCCTGATTGTCGGTGGGATTGTGATTTTTGCCCTGAGTAAGGTTGTTAACTTAAGTAAATGATTGACCAAGATTATACGAATCAAAATATTTTGCTAACCGGTGCCGCTTCAGGCATCGGTTTTTGTCAGGCCCAAACCTACCTAGCGGCCGGCGCCAGGGTCTGGGGGATTGATCAGGCCCCGATTGCCATTGACCATCCGAATTTTACAGCTATCCAGCAGGACCTAAGAAGGACTGAAGAAGTTAGTCAGCTGGGGCAGGGACTGGCTGCCAATCAGACCTTTGACATCCTGCTCAATACAGCCGGGGTCTTAGATGGTTTCCAACCGACCCTGGCCCAGTCCCTGGCCGATTTCGAACAGATTCTATCCGTGGATTTGCTGGCAGCCGTGACGCTGACCAATGCGGTTTTACCGGGCATGCTTGCCCGTAAAAGTGGACAGGTCGTTAATATGGCTTCAATTGCTGGTTTTTCTGCTGGTGGGGGCGGTGCGGCCTATACGGCCAGTAAACACGCCCTAATCGGCTACACCAAGCAGCTGGCCTTTGACTATGCCAGCCAGGGAATTCGGGCCAATGCCATTGCCCCAGGCGCCATCAAGACCCCGATGAATGTGGCGGACTTTGCCGGTGATGGGCAAATGGCGAAATCGGTGGCCGAAAATACGCCAGCCAAACGTTGGGCTAAGCCCCAGGAAGTCGCTGATTTAACCCTCTATCTCACCAGTCCCCAGGCCAGTTATATCAACGGTGCCGTCCTGACGATGGACGGTGGCTGGACCCTGGGACACTAGCCCCAGTTTGGTTTGAGTATCTTTAATCTATGCTTTAAAATGGGGGCGTAGCTTAGTTGTATGAAAGGAAGTAATTATTGATGACTGAAAGAATTTTAGATCAAGACACGACCTTGAGTAACGGTGTTCAAATCCCTAAGTTGGGGATGGGCGTTTGGAAGAGTTCCAATGCCCAGGCTGACCAGGCGGTCCAGACCGCCTTGGCCAACGGATACCGCCTGATTGATACGGCCAAGCAGTACGGTAATCAGTTGGGGGTTGGTGCTGGCCTGAAGAAGTCCTTCGCTAATTCAAATCTGAACCGGAAAGATATTTTCGTGACGACCAAGGTCTTTAACGGGGACCAAGGTTACGACTCAACCCTGCATGCCTTTGAGCAACAGCTAAAGGACTTGCAGCTGCAATACGTTGACATGTACCTGATTCACTGGCCAGTTGATGGCAAGTACCTAGATACTTGGAAGGCCATGGAACGCCTTTACAAGGATGGCAAGATTCGCGCCATTGGAATTTCTAACTTTGACATTGAGCGGATGCAAGATGTCTTGGACCATGCTGAGATTATGCCCCAGGTTAACCAAATGGAGTTTAATCCACTCGTTCAGGAAAAAGACATCTACCAGTTCATGCGCGAAGTTGGCATGACCATGGAAGCTTGGGGACCTCTAGGTGGTGGACAAGCCATCAACGACCCAGTGATTCAAGAGTTGGCTAAGAAGCACCAGAAGACGCCGGCTCAAATTATTTTGCGCTTTGACGTTCAGATGGGCGTGGTTACCATTCCTAAGTCCATCCACGATGAGCGGATTATTGCCAATAGTCAGTTAGACGGCTTTGAGCTTAGTCCGGAGGACATGGCAGCCATCCAGCAATTGGATCGCAACCAGCGTTCACTCTGGTACGAAGACTTCACTTGGCACACGCCTCATAAGGATAGCGCAGCCCCAGATGAAGTTTCCCAGTGGGATGATAACCAGGAATACCAGGTTTAATTAAAATTTATAATATTACGGCTTTGTAACTTTTGGCCGGCCTAATTCTTCGATTGTAAGAAATACGTAAAAAACATGAAACATTTCTATTTTTGTGTTACACTTACGTCATTGAATGGTTATGAAAGAAATTTTTAACTGACTCGTAGGATTAAGCGAAAGGAGCCCATCAAATGTTGTTACAAGTAGTTACTGGTATTGCCTTAATAAGCCTTGGTAGCATTGGCACGATGCTCCTTTTGTTAATCTTTAGTGCTAACCGCGTTAGCGATGACGAGAGTCAACTAACGGTTAGTCACCAAAGTGAGCAGTAATATTATGACAGCCAGCCCGTTTGGGCTGGCTTTTTTTGTGCCCGCCGTTTGACTTTTTTAAACCTTGTCGGTAGAGTTAATTTTGTATGTATACGCACAAATTACAGCCGGTTAACCGTAGTATTTGTTAGTCGGTTTTCAGAGAGGTAGGTCTCCATGGCGTTTTTGGAACTAAGTAATATCTTTAAGTCTTACTTTCTTGGTAAGCAAGAGTTTCCGGTCCTAAAGGGTATCAATCTTTCCTTTGACAAAGGGGAGTTTGTTTCGATTTTAGGTGAGTCCGGTGGCGGTAAGACGACCCTGATGAATATCATTGGTGGTTTGGACCGTAATTTTGAAGGAACGGTTACCGTTGATGGGCAGGTGATTGACCACCGTAATGCCCGCCAACTCGACATTTACCGGCGTAAGACGGTTGGCTACATTTTCCAGAGTTTCAATCTGATTAACTATCAGACCAACTTGGAAAACGTGGAAACCTCACTGAACATGACCACTTTGAACCGGGCCCAGCGCAAGAAGCGGGCCAAGGAATTACTGGACAAGGTCGGTTTGGGCGAGCACGTCAACAAGTACCCATCCCAGCTGTCTGGTGGTCAAAAGCAGCGAGTGGCCATTGCCCGGGCCTTGGCTGGCAACCCCGATATCATGATTGCCGATGAACCAACCGGCGCCCTGGACTCTGGTAACACCAAGGAAGTCCTCGAACTTTTGGATCAGATTGCCCAAGAGGGTAAGTTGGTCATTGTCGTGACCCATTCTCAGGAAGTGGCCAATTTCGGTACCCGGATTGTCCACATGGAAGACGGTAAGATTGGTAAGCAGGAGGTCTTAAAGGACAAATATCCAGTTCCCCGCTTTTCAACCCGAGACCGCTTCAAGTCAAAGCCTTTGTCGGCTGGTACGATTTGGAGCATGGCCTATGACCACATGAAGTTCAAGAAGCTGCAGAGCTTCCTGGTTATTCTTGGTTCAGCCATTGGTCTGGGAGCCGTGATTCTCTTCCTTGGCCTTGGTAACGGAATTAAGGGCTACATTACCGAGCAGACGACCAGCTTGGTTAACCCTAACTACCCAACTGTTACTAAGAATGTGGACAAGGACAGTTCAGCGTCTGATGATGACAAACAGGATGCCTATTCCCAGGCTCTGATGTCTAACTATGCCTCGGTCACCATCGACGACAAAGGTCTCGATAAGCTGGCTAAGATTAAGCACGTTGACAAGGTTTATCCGGGCTACCAGTTTAGCGGCGCTAGCTTCACCATCGGTGACCAGACCAAGTCAGGTGCTTACTTGACTTGGACCCCTCAGTTCACCAACAAGACCTTGAGTGCTGGCTCAGCCCCAACTCAGGCAGGTGAAATTGTGGTTTCAAAGGACTTCGCCCAGAAGATTAATAAGAATAACTGGAAGTCAGTCATTGGTCAGACCGTAACGGTGACCTTTACGACCTTTGATGCGGAGAATAACCAGGTCCAGGTAACGGCTACTCCTAAGGTTAGTGGTATTAGTGGTAGTGGTAGCACTGCCATCTTTGCTGGTTCTTACGCCGGTATGAAGGCGGCCCTGACCAAGGCCGGTGCGGTGACCAATGCTAACACTGTCCAAGTTGGCGTCGATAAGACGGCCAACGTTAAGCAGGTAGCAAACGACATCAAGGCCCTGAAGGACAGCGATGGTAAGCAGAGTTACAACGTTCAGACCGTTGGTGATACGCTTTCAACCATTAACACAATTACTACCCTGGCATCACGGGTGGTAGCAGCCATTGCCGGTATCTCCCTGGTCGTTTCTGCGATTATGATTATCGTGACGACCTACATGTCGGTTAGTGAACGGACCCAGGAAATCGGTGTGCTGCGGGCGCTTGGTGCCCGGGCCAAGGATATTGGCTCTCTTTTCACCTATGAGGCCCTCCTGGTCGGTTTGATTTCGGCTGGTCTAGCCATTGTGGCGGCCTTTGCCTTGCAACTCCTAATGAACGGTGCTTTGCACAGTCTCATTAAGTACAACATCGTACAAATTTCATTTGGCGACGTAATCTTTGCCGTCGTTATCAGTGTCTTCATTGCCTGGGTGGCAAGCTTCGTGCCATCGCGGCGGGCTGCACACCTGAATACGATTGATGCCCTGGCTGCTAGCTAAGGCAAAATTAAAAGCCCCTCTTAGGAGGGGCTTTTTTGTGTGCGCAGGTAATCGATAACGACCTGCTTAAAGGCGGCGACGGCTGGGACAGCCATCTGACTGGAATTGGTAATCAGCGCAATTTCTCGGTAGAAGGGGTGGTCAAAGGGGTAGACCTTGACCTCACCGAACAGTTTTTTCAGGGCCAGGTTTGGTAAAATGCCTAGGCCAAAACCGCCTTCAACCAGGGCAATGATTGATTGGTCATCGATGGAGAAGTTCAACGTTTGCGGTTGAACCCGGTAGTGATCCAGAGCCGCCTTGGTTTCTTGGTCATAGTCGTTCTTCTGCAGGATAAAATGCTGGTCACTTAGATCCTCGTGGGTAATGCTGTGTCCGTTTTTAGGCGTGAAGTCGCTGGGAACCACACACATGATTTCATCTTTTAGTAGGGGGGTAGTGACAAAGCGAGGATCGGTCGGCAGGGTGGTAAAGCCGATATCAATCTTCCCGGACTTAATCCCCTGGTTAATTTCATCGAAGGTACTAACCTGGGTAATGCCGACTTGGATATTAGGATGTTGCTTTTTAAAGGCTTTAATCATGCCGGGCAACCAGTTGATGCAGACACTGCTAAAGGCACCAATTTGGAGGGTACCAGCCTGCAAGCCAGTCAGGTTATTAACCAGGTGGCGGAGATGACGTTCGGCACTTAAGACGTCCTCGGCCGCTGGTAGGACCTGTTCACCGTCCGGCGTCAAGGTGATCTCTGACCGGTTACGGATAAAGAGGCGCAGACCGAGTTGCTTTTCCAGTTGGGAGACGGCGTGACTAACGGCACTGGGCGTAATGTGGAGGCGGTCAGCCGTTTTTTTAAAGGACCGCGTTTCAGCCGCAATCATAAAAATTTGATAGGTAAAGGTTTTCATTAAATTCCTCACATGAGTAAAATTCATCTAACATTGAAAATTATGAGTTTTACTTATCATATAACAAAGACTAACATTGATAAAGAAACCTGACACCGTAAGTTAGGAATTTTTAGGTTAGAGGAGAAGTTATATTCATGGAAAAGACTGAAGAAACCCAGTTATCCCGTAACCTGTCACGCCGGCAGGTGAACATGATTGCCCTGGGTGGCACGATTGGAACTGGGCTTTTCCTGGGGGCTGGTGAGTCGATTCAAAAGGCTGGCCCTAGTATCCTGTTAGTTTATATCATCACTGGTCTCTTTATCTTTGCCATGATGCGGGCGCTAGGGGAGTTGCTCATTTCCGATGACAGCAAGCCGGTCTTCATTGACTTCATGGAAAAGTACTTGGGCCCCCGGGCCGGCTTTATCCTGGGCTGGACCTATTGGATGAGCTGGATTGTAATTGCCATGGCTGAACTGACCGCCGTGGGTAACTACATGCATTTCTGGTTCCCCCACGTGCCAACCTGGCCCTGGGAGGTCGGTTTCCTGGTCGTTCTCTACGTTGTGAACATCGTGGCCGTCCAGGCCTTTGGTGAAACTGAGTTCTGGTTTGCCATGATTAAGATTTTAGCCATCCTGGCCATGATTGCGACCGGGATTATGATGGCCATCTTGCATGTGAAGACTTCAGTGGGCGTTACCCGCTTTTCAACCCTGTGGTCCCACGGTCTGGTAGCCAACCACGGCCATGATATCTTGTCGGCCTTCCAAATGGTCTTCTTCGCCTTTCTGGGGGTTGAATTCGTTGGTATCACTGCGGCTGAGACCCGTGATCCGGTTCACACTATTCCGCATGCCATTAATTCAATTGTCGTCCGAATTTTGATCTTCTACGTCGGCGCCCTCGCAGCAATTATGACCATCCAACCTTGGACCGACTACAGCGGCAACATGTCGCCCTTTGTCCAGGTTTTCTCGGGCATCGGCATTACCGGGGCCGCCGGCATTGTTAACTTCGTAGTTTTGACCGCGGCCGCTTCATCGCTGAACAGTTCGCTCTTTACCACTGGCCGGATGCTCTATTCGCTTTCGAATGGTCACGGCTACTTCTCGCACCTGAACCACCGGGCGGTGCCAATGCGGGCCGTTAACCTGTCCACGCTCCTAGTAGGTGGTACGGTGATTGTCAATTATATTTTCCCAACTGATGCCTTTAGCATCGTGACTTCAGTGGCTTCAGCGACCTTCTTGGTTGTCTATGGTGCCCTGATGGTAACCCACCTGAAGTTCCGGCTGTCACCGGATTATCAAAAGGGTCGGCACCTTTTCCGGTTGCCACTGAGTCCTTACTCAAATTATTTGACGATTGCCTTTCTGGCCATGATTTTTGTAATCTTACTGGTTACGCCAGCAACTACGGTCACCACCTTACTGACGGTGGTCTGGTTCGCCGTGCTGTACGGTGTGAGCTTCTTACGTAAAAAAGCCTGAGTTCAGGCTTTTTTATTATGATGTCATCTTAACTGACAAAAAATGGTATAGCTAACGTTAACTGGGTTAATATACTGCTAAACCAGCAGGAATCAGTAAGGAGATTGACATGCGGCAAGAAAAAGACTCAATTGGCACAGCAGCTATTCCAGCGGACGCGTATTATGGTATTCACACCCAGCGGGCCCACGACAACTTTCCCATTAGTGAAACGGTTACCCACCCGGGTCTAATTCGGGGGCTAATCGAGATTAAGTTAGCCGCCGCTAAGACCAATGTGGCGGCCGGCGACCTACCCGAAGAAATCGGGGCTGCGATTGAAGCAGCGGCTGAACAGCTACTCGATGGTCCCTTTGACGAAGACATGTTTCCCATCAGCGATATCCAGGGTGGGGCCGGTACCAGCACGAACATGAACGTCAACGAGGTCATTGCGAACCTGGCCCTGGAGCTGGCCGGTTTTGAAAAGGGGGACTACAGTCACGTTCACCCCAACGACCACCTCAACATGTGCCAGAGTACCAATGACACTTACCCAACGGCCGGTAAGATTGCCTTGATTCGCCTCTTAGACCCATTGTTGGGCAGTCTCAGTGACCTGGTCGATGCCCTGGCTGACCGGGCAGCGGTCTTTTCAGACACATACAAAATGGGCCGGACCCAGTTACAGGACGCTGTCCCAATGGTCTTGGGTAACAGCTTCCATTCTTGGTTGGCTCCCCTGAAGCGGGATATCAAGCGCATTAAGGCAAGTCAGGAATCCTTACATACAATTAACCTGGGCGGTTCAGCCATTGGTTCTGGTATTAACGTTTCGGCCTACTACAACCAGCACATTGCCGACAACCTGAGTGCGGTTACTGGTTTGGACCTGGTCCAGGCCGAAGATCTCTTTGATGCTACGGTTAACCAGGATGCCCTGGTCACTCTGTCAGGAGCCCTGAAGACCCTGGCCGTTAACCTTTCAAAGATGGCTAACGACTTACGTCTAATGAGTTCTGGTCCCCGTTCAGGCCTGGGTGAAATTAACCTGCCTGCCAAGCAGGCTGGGTCTTCCATTATGCCCGGGAAGGTCAACCCAGTTATCCCTGAAGCCGTTAGCCAGGTGGCCTTTGAGGTGATTGGCTTTGATGCTACGGTGACCGCGGCTGCTGAAGCCGGTCAGTTTGAACTGAATGCCTTTGAACCAATTATGTTTAAGAGCTTGATTACCGGCATCGAGCATCTGACTGCTGCCATGGATACGCTGCGGACTAATGCCATTGAGGGCATTACGGCTAACAAGGAAAAGTTGGCCAAGGATGTCGAAATGTCCATTAGCTACGCCACAGCGATGGCGCCAATCATTGGCTACCAGGAGGCTTCGAAGCTGGCCAAGGCTTCACTGAAGTCTGGTACTTCCCTGCGGAAGATGGTTGAAGGCAGCCGCCTCTTTACTGATGAACAACTGGATCATATTTTCAACGTTCACAAACTCGTTATTAACGCCCGCACACCGGAACATGGTTTGATTTTTGGCGCGAGGACCGTTGAAGTTTAATTAAGATAAAAACAGGCAGCTGCCTGTTTTTATTTTGCCTTGAATCTTGTTAGACTGGGACTTGTTAGCTTTGATGGTCAGAGAGAGGGAGTTATGGCAAAAAAAACAAATCAAAAAGTAATGCGTTATTCTTTTTTCACAACGGTAATTGTTGTCTTCATAACCAGCTTGGTGATAGACATTCCGTGGGTTTATTTCTGGTACGTGCTGATGGGACTCTTTTATGCGACCCAGTATGCCTTTCAACAGTTGTTTGATAAGGAGGCTGAAGATCGAATCACCCTTCCCAATTTAATTCTCCTTTTGGCCTTGCTAGCTGTGACGGCAGCGGTAATATCCCTGTTCAATTTAAATGGCTTCATCTTGAAGCTTGCCACGGGGGCTTCTTTGCTAGTTGATTGGCTGATTTTTTACGCGATTTTCAGAAAATAATTTGGTACTTTAATCACCATTTTATCTAGTGACCCTAGAATAAAGACAATCATATTTGGTCTACGCGACCAAGAATCGAGGTTGTCTATGCACACACCATTGAATACCATGAATATGAACTTCCCTAACTTTAGTGACAGTGCGAATTTCTTCACCTTTAACAGCCACTACTTTGGTTTAATTGCCCTAGGCCTGGCCGTTTTGGCCCAGGTTGGTCTGGGACTTTACTTCCACAAGTTAGCCCGGGCTAAAAAAATTAATCGATGAGAAAAGGCAGCCATTTTGGCTGCCTTTTTAAGTTACAATAGGGGCTTAAAACAGAGGAGGGGAAGTGCCATCATTCGATTAGCCAGTTTGACAGACGCACCGGCCTTGCAAGTTCTTAACCAAAATGAACTGGGGTATCAATTTTCTGAGTCAGAAACGGCTGCTGTGCTAGCCCAGGTTTTAGCTGATCACGACCACCAGCAGGTCTGGGTGGCTACCGATGACAGCGGCCGGGTAGTGGGCTATGTCCACGCCCAGCTCTACCAAAACCTGTATGCGGCACCCGCTTTTAACCTTTTGGCCCTGGCCGTTAGCCAAGATTACCAGGGGCAGGGCTATGGGCGCCAGTTACTCGATGTAATCGCAACCGCGGCCAAAGAGAGGGGACTATCCGGCATCCGCCTTAATTCAGGTATGGAGCGGCAGGAGGCTCACCAGTTCTACCAACATTTGGGTTTTGAAAAGGTGAAGGATCAGGCTAAGTTTTACCGGCCGGTTTAAATACTGACTTGTGTTAAAATGCCCATAATGGATTCAACACGAGGAGGCAAACATGCAAATAGGGATTATTGGTTTAGGACACATGGGCTCAGCGATTGCCAAGGGTTTGGTGCGAGCTGATGTACCGGTGATTGGTAAGTCATCAACGGCTGCCAAGGCCAAGCAACAGGCCCAGGACTTAGGCATTGAAGTGGTCGTTGATACGGCTGACTTTCTGGCGAAGCAGCCCCAGGTGGTTGTCTTAACTACACCAGTACCGACTGTGATTAGTGTCATGACTGACCTGGTTGAGCATGATCTGCCCAAGGATACGATTGTTTTGTCCGCCGCTGCCGGTGTCAGTTTAGCTGACCTCAAGTCGGTTGCACCTAAGAACCCGCTGGCCAGTTTCGTGCCCAATATCCCCGTGGCCGTCAATGCTGGGACCAGTGCCCTGAGCCTAAACGACACCCTGAGTGAGCAGGACCAGAAAGCTACCCAGGACTTGCTGGGTAAGCTGGGGGATGTCATTGAGGTGCCAGCCCAACAGTTAGGCCTGGCCGGGACGGTTGGTGGCTGTGGTCCGGCCTTTGTGGACGTCTTTATGGATGCCTTAGAAGACGCAGCTGTGGCCGAGGGGATGAGCCGGCCAGTGGCCAAGCAGGTAATTGCCAGCATGGTGGCGGGTTCAGCGAAATTGGCTCAAGACAGCCCGGCTTCCTTTGCGGATTTGAAAGGCCAGGTCACCTCACCGGGTGGTAGCACCATCCAGGGGGTCTTAGCCCTTGAAAAGAACAATTTCCGCCAGGCTGCGATTGCCGCGGTCTTGGCTGCCAACGGCAAGTACTAAGTTTTGGAGGCGCCATGCCTGAAATCACCTTATTTCCCGAAGACGATATCCGCCTGGTACCTGGCCGACCCAGCATGGGGCCGGCGGTCTTTGCCGTAATTGACCAGGACCGGGAACACCTGGGTAAATTTTTGCCCTGGGCCAAGCGGACGAAGGCCCCACAGGTTTCAATCGATCATATTGCCAAGGTGGTGGGGGCCAGCCCAGCGGGCTTGGACCTGCTTTATGTCATTTACCAGGGTCCTGCGCCAATCGGCATGATTGAAATTCAGAGCTTGGATTTGAACAATCATCGGGCCGAAATCGGCTACTGGTTATCCAGCAGCCATGAACACCGTGGTATCATGACTACGGCAGTGAAGGCGCTGTGTCACTATGCTTTTGATACCATGGGTCTGCACCAGATGCGGATTTTTGCTGAAGTCGAGAACCTGCCTAGCAACAATGTGATTAAGCGGTCAGGCTTCACCTTCTTGGCGACCCATCCCGACTATCTTTACCGGGATGGCGCCTACCGCGATATGAATGAATATTATCTAATAGCACCTTAAAGGAGTTAAACCATGGCGATTTTACTTGTCGGTTCCCAGTTCTAATCTAGGACGGGACTTACCACACCCGTTCACATTGCTTTGACTTTGGAATGGAGTGACATCATGAAAACTAAATATATTCGTAACTTTGCCATTATTTCCCACATCGATCACGGGAAATCGACCCTGGCTGACCGTTTGATGGAAAAGACTCAGACGGTTTCTGACCGGGAAGCTGCGCCCCAGCTCCTGGATGACATGGCCGTTGAGCAGGCCCATGGGGTGACGGTTAAGGCCCGGACGGTCCAAAACCACTATCAGGCTAAAGACGGCCAGACCTACGAGCTGAATTTGATTGATACGCCGGGGCACGTTGATTTTACCTATGAAGTCAGCAAGAGCTTGGCAGCCACTGATGGTGTAATCCTTTTGGTGGATGCTACCCAGGGCATCCAGGCTCAGACGGTGGCGAACTGGCGGTTGGCTGAATCCCTGCATTTGCCAGTGATTCCAGTTATTAACAAAATTGACGCAGTGGCCGCTGATGTGGCCGGTACTGAAGCGCAAATCCGTGACCTGATTCCAGATTTGGGCGACCAGAAGATTTACCAAATTTCGGCTAAGACCGGGCAGGGGATTGATGACCTGCTGGAAGCCTTGGTGAAAGACCTGCCGGCCCCAGTTGGGGATCCGAAAGCGCCATTAAGGGCCCTAGTCTTTGATTCGAAATTTGACCCCTATCAGGGGGTGATTGCCCAGGTCCGTCTCTTGGACGGTAAGTTAAAGGCCGGCGAGGACCTACTTTTGCTGGCCAATCAGCAACGGTTTAAGGCCAAGGAGGTCGGCGTGTACCATCCAAACGCGCAGGCGGTTGATCAGCTGTCGGCCGGTCAGGTTGGCTATGTCCTAACTGGTATCAAGGACCCCAACCTGGTAACGGTTGGTGATACGCTCACTACTAAGGTTGGCGGCACCGATGAGGCTCTGCCCGGCTACCAGCGCCAACAACCGGTGGTTTATGCCGGAATTTACCCAGTGGATGATTATGGTGAACTTCAGGAAGCCCTGCAAAAGTTGGCCCTGAACGACACAGCCCTGGTGATTGAAGATGAAAGTTCACCAGCCATGGGGCCTGGCTTTCGAGTTGGCTTCCTGGGCGTCTTTCACCTGCAAATTATCCAGGAACGCTTGATGAGTGAGTTTGGCGTGAAGGTTCTAGTTACCGCCCCCAGTGTTTCCTACCAGGTGCAGACCCTGGGCAAGGACCAGGAAGTTCAGACACAGACGATTAATAATCCCAGCCGCTTTCCGGCCTTCCAGGATATTTTGAGTGTGGCTGAACCAGTCGTGACTACGACCATTACCAGTCCGGCTAGCTCGGTCAGTGACCTGATGAAGCTAGCAGACCAGTACCGCGGTGTTTTTGTTGATATGACTAATTCTGGGGACCAGGTGGAAATGATTTATGACATGCCCCTGGCTGAGATTGCCTATGACTTTTTCAACGCCTTGAAATCGCTGTCCCATGGCTACGCCTCCTTCAGGACGGAACCAAAAGGTTACCAAGAAGCCGACCTGGTCAAGGTTGATACCCAGGTGAACTATGCCACCGTCAGTGAACTGAGTTTTGTGGTCCACCGTTCCCAGGTGGCAGAGCTGACTCAGAACCTGGTCCATGAGCTCAAGCGGACGATTCCCCGCCGCCTTTACCCTATGCCCGTTCAGGCGGTGGTGGAGGGGAAGGTGGTTGCCCGGGTGGACGTGCCACCTCTGCGTAAGAACGCCGCCGTGAACGGGGAGCAACGCAGTATCTCTAAGAAACAAGCCCTCTTGCGTCGGCAGAGTGCCAACAAGCGACAGGCCGCCAAATCAGACTTGGTCCTGCCCCAGGAGGTCTTTAACACCCTCCTGTCGTTAAAGTAAATAAAAAAGCCTCACACCTTGGTGCGGGGCTTTTTACTTAGCCGTGAAAGGCAACAATCCAGACGGTAATCTGGGCGACGGATTCTTTTTGACCATTTTCAATCCAGGTTAGCCAGATTTGGAACACGCCGGCTGCAATGAACTGAATCCAGTAGTGGCGCTGCTGGCCACGGTAGGTAATGCCGAGATTGCTGTGCTCGTAGAGATCTTCGAGTTTTTTAATGGTGACGCTGCGCAGAGTTTCGGTGTAGTTGCCAGCGATGCTCCGCTTTAAATCAGGCACTAGTTGTAAGAAAGCCTGAGCTAGTTGACCCTGTCGCTTTTTAAAGTCCGGTTGGGCAGTCAGGGGATCAAAGTAGCGGTCTAGTTTCTTTTGATAGTCCGCCTCAATCACCGCCGTCAGACTATCAAAGTGGTTGTAAAAGACGGTCCGGCTGATGCCGGCTTTTTGGCTGACCTGGGAAACCGAAATTTTGTCCAGGGGGTGGTCATTGAGTAGGTCAAAAAGGGCATCGGTGATCCACTGCTTGGTTAGCAGGTTAATTTCTTGGGCCCGTTGGGTAGCTGCCATGACACAACCTCCTTACTGTCGTTTAGTCCTATTATAGGCTATTTTACCCGGGTATAATAGCAGCAATAACAACTGTCTTATCAGTCAGGAGGACCCATGACAAGCACTGTTCTTTTTATTCACGGTTACATGAATACCGGCCAGGTCTGGCAAGACTGGCAAAAATACTTTGAAGCTGCCGGCTATGGCACGCTGGCACCATCTTGGCCATACTTAGACGGTGAGGTTGCCGAGTTACGCGCCCACCCCAACCCTAAATTAGGCACCGTCGATTTTGCGGATGTGGTCGCCCATTACCGTAAAATTATTCAGGGGCTGGATCAGCCACCGATTCTAGTTGGCCATTCCCTGGGTGGCGTTGTTGTTCAAAAATTGTTGTCAGAGGGATTAGCCCAAGCGGCGGTCTGTGTTAATTCTGGGCCACCCCAGGGTATTGTCGCCCCTAACTGGGATTTTCTCTTTTCTAACTTTTTGTTACTGGAACCCTGGAACTTCAAGGATCAGTTAGTCTTAAAGGGACCGCGCTGGTACCACCGTTTTGTGACTAATGAACTGACAAGGGCCGAAACCAAAACCTTTATTCAGAAAAACTGTGTCCCATCCAGTCGCAAGATTGCCAGGACCATTCCAAAAATAAATTTCAGCCAAGTGGGAAAGCCCATCTTCTTTGTGGCCGGTGGGGCCGATAAGTCCCAGCCGCCGGTTATCAACCAGAAAAACTACCAGGCCTATACCAACCCCGACCAGGTTAAAACGTTCAAGGTCTATCCCGGTCGGACCCATGACACCCTGGCTCAGCCTGGTTGGGAGGCCGTGGCTGATGATATTTTGGGCTGGTTAAATCAGGTAACGGGATAAAAAAATAAGACAGTCAGCGGGGTCTTTGTCTAATTTTTACGGAATAGTAACCTGGCAGTAACACAGCAATCGTTTTGCCTATGATAAGCTAAGGGGTGTTTATCTGAAGCAAGAACGAGGAGAAGGAACTGTGCACCACTTACCCCGCGCAATTAAAGTAATTTGGTATGAAATTTTAGCCCTGGAATCTTTGGCCTGGGTAGTGCTTTTTGTGGCCTACTGGTGGTTGGAAAATAATTTGTGGTCCTGGCTACCTAGTTGGGGACTGCTCATCATTGCCGGCCTGGCTGCCTTAAATGTAATCGTGGAGCTGATCTTAATCCAGTACCGCTATGCCATTTACCAGTACCAGGTTAGTGAGACCGATGTTGAGATTAAGAAGGGCTTTTTCTTCCGCGAAGATATCTCCATTCCGATTGCCCGGGTCCAAAACGTGGACTTAGACCAGGGACCACTACTCCAACTAAACAAGCTCTACAAGGTGCGGATTGCGACCGGTGGTTCGGGTCATACGATTGAAGCCTTGGACGGCAACGATGCCCAGCGCCTCAAGGACCGGGTGATGGCCTTAGCATTGGAGGCCCGCAATGCCCGCTAAACACCTTAGTCCCTTTGCCCTGGTCTTTGAACTGGGTAAACTTATTAAAGGCAGCTGGCCGGCCCTCTTTGCATTCGTCATTGGTGCTCGGCGTGCCCAAGGAAACTTTTTCTGGATTTTAATCGCTGGGATTGTCTTAGTGACGGTCCTTACTTTGGTTAGTTATTGGATGACAACCTATCAGATTTTAGACCGGGAGTTAATTCTTCGAAAGGGCATTATCAATCGGCAGGAACGCCATGTGCCCTACGACCGGATTCAGAACTTGGAACGGCGGCAGTGGTTCTTCCTCGAACCTTTCAAGTTAGAAAGTCTAAGCATTGATACCGGGGCTAGCGACGTTAAAAAGTCTGCCCTGGTGCTCTCGGCGGTACCTGAGTCGGTGGCTGAAACGATTGAGAAGCTGCGTCACCAAGTCCTTACTGACGAAAAGTCAACTGATGAAGTGACACCGACTGAATCAGTTTCAAATGAAACTGGTCAGGCAACCATTTCGCCTAAGGAAGGGGTACATGGCCAGGTTGCTACGGCTAAATATCAGGTCAAAGTCGGCGACTTAGTGCTTTACGGTATTACCGATACGCCGTGGTTAGCTAGTTTCGCAGCTATTTGGGCCTTGAGTAGTGAACTCCATCTCGGTGATCAAATTGGACGCTACGGTAATGAAGCGGCGCTGAAATACGGCCTGGTGGCGATTGCCGGCATTTTAATTTTTGTGCTGCTGGCTGTCATGGCCTTTAACCTGGTCAAGGTAGTGCTGCGCTACTATGGTTATACGGTGGCTCGGCAGGGGGATAACCTAACCATGAAGGGTGGCCTGCTTAAAACTGATACCATCCACGTCACCTTAAAGCGGATTCAAGCGGTTGAAATTGGGCAGAGCTTCCTGCGTCGGCTATTGCGCCTGGTCACGGTTAACCTGCTCTTAATTAAGGCTAACGAAGGTAAGGAGAATGCGGCGTCTGGTAGTACTGTTCTCATTCCGGTTGTGCCCCAAGGACGGGCTTATCAAGTCGGTCACCCCTTGGTGCACCTTCTGCCCGAACAGGCACCCAAGTTGGAATATGGGGACGCTTATGCCTGCTGGTTAAGGATTCGTAACGGTCTCATTTGGGCCGTAATCCCCGTCATTGCCGTGGCCTTTTTCTACCACGGCCTCTGGTGGGGATTGGCTTCGGCCTTGTGGTTGTTAGGCTGGGGCTTTAACGGCTTTTATGCTGGTCATTACACGACAACGGCCCAGTTAAATGAGGAAGAAATAGTTCTTCGGAGGGCCCGTTTGTTGGGTATTGGCACAACGTTTGTTGGCTGGCATGAGATTCAGTCAATGAATCTGCGCCAGTCAATTTGGATGAAGAAAAGGCAGCGGGCTCATATTTCAATTGCCGTCCGGCAGGGTGGCAGTGTTACCACCCGTGAATATAAGTATCTACCCCTCAGTCAGGCTCAGGCCATCTTTGACTGGTACCGTGACTTTGCCTGACTAGGTCCGGTTTGTGCTATACTGACCCTAGTAAAAGATGGTTTTAAATTGTTGGGGAGGTGTGGCCTATGGGTCCAATTAACAAGTGGGTACCCGATGAGCACGGTTACGTGCCCGCCGGCATCGATGCTAACCGGTTAACTCCGGATCAGCGTCGACAACTTAAGCAGCTCAAGAATTTCTTAGAAGAAGGCGTAAT
The DNA here is from genome assembly GCA_029433155.1 of Lactobacillaceae bacterium L1_55_11. Taxonomy (GTDB): domain Bacteria; phylum Bacillota; class Bacilli; order Lactobacillales; family Lactobacillaceae; genus ESL0723. The sequence goes on along the minus strand of JAQYTT010000001.1, from coordinate 496,187 downwards.
TTCTAGTGAAGATTACCGGATGAAGGTTCATGAGCTCGGAATTCAGACCTTTTAAGAGCAGGTTCAGCCTGCTTTTTTTATTTGTCCAAATTACTTTTTCAAATCATTTTTAAAATAACGTTGACAAATAAAAACGAAGCGTATATCATTCAAACCAACGTAATATTAAAAATTGCTAAGAACGGATGAGTAAATGTTTAGCGGGAATCACTAGAGAGCTCAGGTTGGTGAAAATGAGTATTCCAGCAGACATTGAAGATGGTCTGGGAGCAAGTTTAGGTGGCGAGTCTTAGGGCAAGCCAACTACGGGGTAACGCACGTTAAGCAGTTGAAGGATAGCTAACACCAGTGTCCGGATTAAGTAGTGGGTCACAGACGCACTAATAGGGTGGTACCGTGCCGACAGGCGCCCCTAGGATTATTTATTAGTCCTAGGGGCGCTTTTTTGTTGCCAGAGGAGGATTGCAGATGACAGCCAATGCAAAGAATGGTTTTTTGAAGCGGGAAGGGGCCTGGTCCAAGCAGGCCGTGCACAATCCTGTCAAAATCTTGATTTGGAATTTAATGCCCAACAAGGCTGAAACTGAGGCCCAGTTTCTCAGTCTCCTAGACGAACTGGACCAAGATGTGCTGGTGACCTTTATGTATGCCCAGACCCATCACTTTAAGTCGGTGGCAGTTGAAGATTTAGCGGCCTGTTACTGTACCCTGGATGACCTGTGGGACCAGAACTTTGATGGTTTAATTATCACCGGTGCCCCAGTTGAGCAGCTGCCCTTTGAGGCCGTCGACTACTGGTGTGAGTTTAAGCGGGTTCGTCGCTGGGCCCAGGAACACGTCAGCCAAACGATTAACGCCTGTTGGTCAGCCCAGGCTGCCCTTTACCACGACTTTGACATTCAAAAGCGAACCCTACCTCAAAAGCTTTTTGGTATTTACCAGTCCCGCCACCTCAACCAGGAGAGTGCCTTAGGGGCTCACCTGGAAACCTTCTTTAGTCCTCAGTCCCGCCACTCTGAGTCGGTCTTTGAAGACCCACTGCCCAAGGATTTAGAGTTAATTGCCGAAAATCCTGTCACCGGCCCACAAATCCTGCAAGCACCAGCCCTAGGACAAACTTATGTGACTGGGCATGCCGAGTACCTGACTGACACCCTGGACGCCGAGTACCGCCGTGACCTGGCCAAGGGGGCGGCGATTGCACCACCGGTCAATTATTACGACCGCCAGCACCGGGTTTGTAATCGCTGGCGGGCTAGCAGCATCCAACTCTACCAAAATTGGTTAAATTTAATCGAAAGCGAGATTCCCAACTATGAGCGAAAAAGCCTTACATTTTGAAACCCTGCAAGTTCACGCCGGCCAGGTGGTTGATCCCTTCACTGGGGCTCGGGCTGTGCCGATTTACCAGACGACTTCCTTTGTCTTTAAGGACCCAGAACAGGCCGCCAACCGCTTTGGCCTGAAGGAACCGGGTAATATCTACACCCGGCTGACAAACCCAACCACCGAAGTCGTTGATAAGCGGGTCGCTGCCCTGGAAAACGGGACGGCCGGGGTTACTTTGGCCACAGGTTCGGCAGCTATTACGGGTGCCATCTTAAACATTGCGGGGCAGGGCGATGAAATCGTGGCCGCCAGTACTTTGTACGGTGGCACCTATGATCTCTTAGCCGTAACCTTGCCCAAGTTGGGGATTAAGACTCAGTTTGTGGATCCGGACCAGCCGGAAAACTTTGAAGCAGCCATTAATGACAAAACCAAGGCAGTTTATGTCGAAAGTATTGGTAATCCCAACATTAACTTGGTTGATTTTGAGGCCCTGGCTGAGATTGCCCACCGCCACGGTATCCTCTTTATCGTTGATAATACCTTTGGGACCCCATACCTGATTCAACCGTTGGAGCATGGCGCCGATATCGTCGTTCACTCAGCGACTAAGTTCATCGGCGGTCATGGTACTACGATGGGCGGGGTGGTAGTCGAAAACGACCGCTTTGATTACCGTGCCAGCGGCCGCTATCCGGGCTTTACTGAGCCCAATTCCCAGTACGATGGCCTGGTCTTCGCCGACTTGAAAGGGGCCGCCTTTACCACCAAGCTGCGGGCTGAAAGCCTGCGGGACTTGGGGGCTACCATCAGTCCCTTTAATTCATTTCTCCTGCTCCAGGGTCTGGAATCGCTGTCTTTGCGGGTGGAACGCCACGTCGAAAACACTAAAAAGATTGTCGCTTTTCTTGACCAGCACCCGAAGGTGGCCTGGATTAAATATCCGGGTCTTGAGAGTAGCTCTTATCATGACCTGGCGGAACGCTATTTCCCTAAGGGCGTTGGTTCAATTTTCACGATTGGCTTAACTGGTGGTGAAGCTGCCGGTAAGAAGTTGATTGAAAAGTTGAAACTGTTCTCCTTACTGGCCAATGTGGCCGATGCCAAATCGTTGATTATTCACCCGGCTTCAACTACCCATGCCCAGCTCAATAATGAGGAGCTAGCCGCAGCCGGAGTGACCCCGGACCTAATCCGGTTGTCAATTGGGATTGAAAATGCGGATGATTTGATTGCGGACCTAGACCAGGCCCTTGCCCAGGTTTAAGGGCAGTATTTAACGTAAAAAATCTAGTCTAACCGGACTAGATTTTTTTATTTTGAACTATTATGCTTTACAAACTATATGAAACCATTTACCCTAGTAGTATGCAAAACCAACTAGTTGAGGAAAGCTAATGCAGCAACACATTTCAAGCCAGATGCTGAAGGGAATTTTGCAAGGGATTATGCTGATAATCCTTTCCAAGAAGCCCGATTACGGCTACGGCATTAGTAAACAGTTGAACCAGTACGGCCTAGAAAACATCCCCAAGGGGACGATTTACCCGCTTCTGACTGCCATGGAGAAGCGGCAGTACGTGGAAGGGCGGATGCAGCCCTCTGAGGCCGGTCCAGACCGTAAGTACTATTACGTAACTGAAGCAGGCGAAGCCGCTAAGGAAGATTTCATCCAGGAGTGGGACCGTTTGGCTGGGACGGTGACGAAGCTGATTGAAGGAGAGAAGGAATGAAAAACGATGCCTTAATTGAAAAAAATAATGAACTGCGCGAGCAGTTAAATCCAGAAAATCGCAAGTTTTACAGTGATTTTATGGGCTATGTCCGTAGTCAGAATCTTGACCGTGACGAAAATCAGCTGGAGTCACAGTTGCTAAACATTTTGCAGGATACAATCGATGCCCAGAACGACGGTATCAGTGCCGCAGACTATTTTGGCAAAAATCCGAAGGAATTAGGGGACGAAATCATCCAGAACCTGCCCCGAAATTTCAAAGACGTTCTCAAGCTAATATTGGTGTGTGCTGCTAGTTTCATCTTTTTCTCCCTTTTTCCATCGTTGATTGATCCCAAAACCTCCTTTGATTTGGGTTCAGCTCTGATTGCTGGTACTTACGCTACGATTACAATTTTTGCCGGCTATAAACTAGCAGGAAAGACGATTTATAATTCCTGGTTCATGAAAATGAACAAGCGTCTTAAATATGCAATCATATTTGGACTTGCCGCTGTGTTATGGGTGGTTGGTGTTGTGTTGCTAGATGTTGTTAAAACGCCACTCAAAGTTACATTATCGGGTTGGGCCGGCATCGTTACTATCTTGGTGTTAGATGTAATTGCATTAGTTCTGTACATTCGCACGAATCACAAAGACTTGTACACACCCTTTGTTCCACTAGTCGCTATCTTCTCTTTACTGGGCATTTTGACCCGGATTCCAACCTTTGGCGACTTCTTGCTGAAGAAGGCCGGTGGCAGCACATTACTCGTGTTAACTATTGCCTTAGCCGTGTTTATTACCTGGCTATGGAGTAATAAGAGATTGAGCAAGGGTGAAGCCCAAGAGAAATGATACTAATCACGTCCAATCACAACCACAGGAGGGAGCGTTAATGACCAACAAACCAGATGCACTAATTAAAAAGAACAACCAACTGCGGCAGCAGTTGAATCCAGAAAACAATAAATTTTACAGCGATTTTATGGTTTATGTCCGGACTCAGAGCTTGGAACAGGATGAGTATCCAATGGAAAGTCAGTTGCTCAGCATCTTGCAGGATGTTATTGATGCGCAAACTGACGGTATCAGTGCCGCTGACTACTTTGGAAAAAATCCAGCGGAATTAGGGGATGAAATCCTACAAAATCTGCCGCGAAATTTTTGGTCCACGGTCAAGGATTCAGCTCTAATTATCTTAAATTTTGGCTTCTTTGCCCTCTTTCCAGCCCTGGTTAACCCGCGGCAGCCGATTGATTTTGGCTCCTTACTAGTTACCGGCTGCTATCTCTTAGTAATCATCACCCTGGCGGTACGCTGGGCCGGAAAGGCCCAATACAATTCAAAATTTGAAAGGATGAACGCTGTTGGGCGTTTTTTCCTCTTGTTCTTGGCCTGCTCGATTGCCGGATTACCGGCCTTTGCCAGCCTGGTCTTGTTAAAAACACCGCTGCACGCTACCTTAACCGGGTGGGTTGGAATTGCCGTTATCCTAGTGGCCGACGCGGTGGCCCTAATTGGCTACCAGCTGTCTGATAACCGGGACTTGAACAAGTTCTTTATCCCAATTGTCGGTGTTTTGTCCCTGTTAGGAATCTTAACCCGGCTGCCAGGGCTGAGCGGCTTTATCACGACTAAAACTGGTCAAGTTACCCTAGCGCTAACCCTTTTAGTTATCATCGTTATTTGGAATGTTTGGACCGGTGTGAAGTTCCGGCGCATGGGTAAAAAGGCCGAATCAGGCAGTGAAGCTTAATTTGAATGACGATGACCGTGGTAAAATGAAGTTAGACTTGATAGAACTAGAGGGGAAGTCGTCATGAAAAAATCAGTCAAGAATAGTTTGGTATTAGCGACCGCGGCCGGAGTGTTGACCATCTCAGCGCCCTTAGCTACCGTCAGTGCCGCCAACATTGACACCTACGCCGCCCATGAGCAGGCCAGTCTAGCCTTAAAGGCGAGTTGGTGGTTTGCTGGCAACGCCGCCCAGTACGGTGTCGCGGCCACGCCCCATTCCCAGTATTACCAGCTGCTGCAGGGTAAGCGGGTGGCCTTCCTGGGCTCATCAATTACCGATGGTCTCGGTGCCTTAGGTGAGGGGACGCCCGACTATTTGCGTCAGGCCGATGGCATGGATATCCAAAAATACGCTATTAGTGGCACGACCATGGCTGGTCACTATCCATGGAGCTTTGTTAACCGGCTGCAAACTGATATTCCCAAGGATCAGCACTTAGACGCCTTGGTGGTCCAGCTTTCGACTAATGACAAGCGTTTCCACATTCCAGCGGGTCAGATCAGTGACAGCAAGAATCTAGCAGACTTTAATACTGGCACGACTACTGGTGCCATGGAATACATTATCAAGTATGCCCAGGACACTTGGCACGCACCAGTCGTCTTTTACACCGTTTTGGACCCAAAGGAAGCCGGTTACCAGGCTCAGATTGATACCCTCTATGCCCTGCAGAAGAAGTGGGGGATTCAGATTATCAACCTGGGCCAAGACCCTCATATCCAGGCTGAAACGGCTGCTAATCCCCAGTACATGGCTGATGATGTTCACCCAACCCGGGAAGGTTATCAGACCCTCTGGCTGCCATACTTTGAAAGTAAGCTTAGTGAACTTTTTGACACTGGGCGGATTAGTAATTAAGAAAAATGAAGAGGCCCTAGGCCTTTTTTTTGTGCGCATTTTGGCATAGTTGCAATTTTATCGGGTAGGCGTAAACTAGGAAATTATCACAGCACAGTCAGCATGGGAGGAATTATGCGAATAGGAATTACAGCCGATGTAAACTTTGGAAAAGAAGGTCTCCTGAATGCTGAGTTTGCCAGTTTTGTACCGCGCCGAATGTTAAAGGTTGCGGTGGAACATGATGTTTTGCCAGTGGCCTTGCCCATCGTGCCCGACCACATGGCGGCCGACTATGTCAGCTTAGTTGACGCAGTGATTATTCCCGGTGGTCCCGACGTGGCCCCACGCCTCTATGGCGAAGATCCCCATCCCAAGATTGGCCAAACCTACTATCCCCGAGATGCCTTTGAACTCGAGGTTATCCAGGAGTGTATTCGCAGCGGTAAGCCCCTCTTAGGGATTTGTCGTGGCGTTCAGATTATTAATGTGGCGCTGGGTGGCACGGTTTACCAGGACTTGGATGCCCAGTATCCAAACCCAGTCATCCAGCACGAACAGGCCACCGAGGGCTTTTTTCCGACTCACTATGTTCAGGCTGAGCAGGGGAGTTTTGTCGCTGATGCCATGGGTACTACCCATCCATTGGTGAACTCCCGACACCACCAGGCGATTAAAGACCTGGGTGAGGGATTGCACGTGACCAGCCGGGCCAACGACGGGGTCATTGAAAGTATTGAAAATGATGATCAGACCATCGTTGGTATCCAGTGGCATCCCGAAAACCTCTGGGAAACTATTGCCGAAGAAGAAGCCCTCTTTACCCACTTTTTTGACAAGATGAAAGAAGCCTAATCAGTTGTGATGGTTGGACGAGAAGGCTCTCGTAGGTTAGGAAGGTTGACAAGCATTAACCCTTCCCGTATTTTAAAGTGAGTAAAAAATGAGGAAGAACTAAGATTGGCCGAGGGACAATATGAATGACCGCTTAGATTGGCAAACCGGGGTGAAGGACTCCCTGCCCATTGTTTTTAGTTATATTACGATTGCCATGGCCTTTGGTATTGTTGGGAAGGCAGCCGGGCTGAGCGTTCTTCAAGTTGTCCTCATTTCAGCAATTGATTTTGGCGGTGCTGCTCAGTTTGTGCTGGTAACCATGCTAGCCGCTCACAGTGGTCTTTGGGCGATTGTGGTGGCGGTTTTCTTGGTTAACTCGCGGATGATTTTAATGAGTACGACCCTGGCCCCTTACTTTAATGGCGAGTCCATGCTGAAAAATATCCTGATTGGCAGCTTCGTGACCGATGAAAGTTTTGCCGTGGGTATGAACAAGCTGACTCAGACGGATGGACGTCTTTCCTTTCCCTGGTTTAATGCCGCTAATTTGATGAGCTACCTGGTCTGGGTAGCGGGAACCTATGCTGGGGCGATTATCGGGGATCTAATTCCTAACCCGGAAAAATGGGGTGTTGGTTTTGCCATTACGGCTATGTTTATCGGTCTGCTATATTTGCAAATGATTGCGGATAAGAGCATTAAGTTTGGCATTCAGCTGGCGGTAGTGGTCTTCATGTTGGTGGCAATTTACTTTGGCATGATCTTCATTCCGGGTAATTTGCTAGTATTAGTCGCAACGATTGCGGGTTGCTTCTTTGGGGTGGTGATTAAACATGCCTTCCAGTGAATTTGTCCTAATAACGATACTTGCCTGTGGTTTGGCGACCTGGCTGTCGCGCATCCTGCCCTTTGTCTTCTTAAAGAAGTTCAATCTGTCGGAGGGTGTCTTAGAGTTTTTGAGTTTTGTGCCGGTGGCCATCATGTCTGGGCTCTGGTTTAGTAGCCTCTTTGTCCAACACTTAGGACACTTGCCTAGCCTGAACGTGGGGAATTTACTGGCCTCCTTGCCAACGGTGATAGCCGCCATTTTGTCTAAGAGCCTCTTAGTGACCGTCCTGGTCGGCGTCATTTCCCTGGGATTGTTAAATCTGTTCCTAGCCCATTAAAATAAAAAGCAGCCTAACCGGCTGCTTTTTTATTTGCCAAAATTTAGAAATGGGCCTATGCTGTGACCAAGTTGAAAGGAGGGGTGACCATGCTTAAAAAAGAGGGGCACAGCCACACCAAATTTTCCCATCACGGTAGCCAGGAGCCCCTGGACGCCTATATCGACCGTGCTCTGGAATTGGGTTTTGACGATTACGTGGTGACTGAGCATGCGCCCTTGCCAGACCGCTTCTATGCCGACTTTCAGGGGCCAGCCGAGATGTTAACGACCTCGGCCATGACTAAGGACGAGCTTAACCAGTACCGGGCCGAAGTCGACCGGGTGAAGAACAAGTATGCCGGTAAAATACACATTAAGGCCGGTCTGGAAGTTGATTACCTGCCGGGTTATGATCGAGAGATTCATGACTTTTTGAAAGAGAATGCTGACTGGTTGGAAGAGGTCGTCCTCTCGGTCCATTTTATGGCCAATGATCAAGGTGTAGTGGGGCCGATTGACTATGATGAGCAGACGCTGGCTGATTATTTTCCAACTGAAATGAAGCAGCCGCAACGCCTCTTTGCCCGTTACTTTGACACGGTTGCAGCTAGTTTGGCAGTGACTGATGGCCTAGCTTTCCCAATCCGAGTTGGCCACCTGACCTTGATTCGCAAGTACCAGCACTACTTTGACCTGCCAGGGTTCGACGACAGCGTTAAGCAACAGGTGCAAGCCATCTTGACTGACATGCAGGCCCGTGGGTTGGCCGTCGACTTCAACGCTGCTGGTTACAGCAAACCCTATAACGGCCAGTCCTATCCGACCTTTGACATTGTCGCTCAGGCAGTCCAGCAAGGTTTGCCCCTGGTCTATGGCTCCGATGCTCACCGGGTCAGTGAGCTGGGTCTCCACTACGATGAAATGGCCGATTTTTTGGCATCCCTATCCTAAAATTAAGGAAAACTCATTAATTTAGTTGACAAATGAGAAATAGCAGTTCTATAATGGCACCAATCTAATAAATAACAGTAACAGAAGTTAGACAAGTAGTTATTGACCAACTGTACAGGGAGTACCTAAGCTAACGCATTGAGATGGGTGCCAGTGTCATAATGAACACACACTAACGAGTTGACCATCCGCAAAGGTGGTCCGGCCATGGCCGATACCCATGAGCCTAGTAATAGGCACTGAGCCGCTTTTACGCAAGTTTAAGCGGGAACAAAGGTGGGAACACGTGTAAACGTCCTTATCAGCAGGAATGCTGGTAGGGGCGTTTTTTATTGCGAACAGGGAGGATGCAATGGCAGACAAACGTTTGGCGCCCGGATTTCAAGATGAATTTGGTGAAAATTTAAAACAGCAACAGGCCATCGTGCAAACGATTACTCAGACTTTAAATGCGGCCGGCTACACCCCGATTAGCAGCCCAGTCCTGGAGCGGAAAAGTACCTTTGACCAGTACCAGGCCAGCGGGGTCTTTAGCCTAGTTGACCAGGCCGGCAATGAATTGGTCCTGCGGCCAGATTTGACCCTGCCGCTGGCCCGTTTCTTAGCTGGTCACCGTCAAGAAGAAGCCTTAGCCAAGTTTTATTACGTCGGCGATGTCTTCCGCCAGGGGGATTACCTATCCGGGGATTACAACCAGGAAACCCAGGCCGGGGTTGAGCTAGTTGGTGATGCCAGCTTTCAAGCCGAACTAACTGCCATTGATCAGATGCTCGACTTCGCTCAAACCTTTGGCATTGTCGATGTTCAGGTTGTCCTCAGCGATGCTACCCTGATTGATACCATCTTGGCTGACTTTGATTTAAGTCCAAAACAACGGGCCCAGATGAAGGCGGCCATCGAGCAAAAAAACGTGACCATCTTCAACCAGCTACGGGATCAAATTCCTGATTTCCCAGCCCCCTTGGCCGACTGGCCCCTAGCCTTTGGGGGCCAAGGGGAGGAAGTTTTGGAGCAGTTGACTGACATCGACGGGGTGGCTGAAATCGCCACTAGCTGGCAGGAATTAGCCGATGCGATTCATCGCCGCCATCCCGCCGTGGCCGTTACCGTTGATTTAGCGGCCGCTTCACCTCAATCTTATTACACCGGGACCGTGATTCGGGGCTTTGTCCCTAGCCTGGGCCAGTACCTCTTTACCGGTGGCCGCTACGACCACCTCCTAAAAGATCAGGCTGGTAAAGTCCTACCGGCGGTCGGTTTGGCCTTGAAAATTGAGACAATTTTGGCTGAATGGCGTAAGAATCCGAATGCCATGTTGCCCCAGGAACCAATCGTCATGGTGCTGGCCAAGGGGCGGGTGGAAGCCGGTGCCCGCCAACTACTCCGCAGTGCCGGGATTGATAATACGCCCTTAGATGACCCGGCCCGCAAGCTGGTCTTCGATAGTCCGGATGGCCGCTATCGTTTCATCCTTGTCAAAGCTAGTGACGTGTTGAAGTACTTGGACCGAGGGATTGGCGATGTTGGCATTGTCGGTTCCGACACCATGGCAGAGCAGGTGCAAAACCATGATGACGTCTTAGACCTCAAGACCGGCCAGGCGGAATTTGTCTTAGCTGGTCCGGCCAGATTTGACCCGAACCAGGTGGCCCGTAAAAAGATTGCGACCAAGTACCCGGCCGTGACTAGCGCCTACTTCCAGGACTTAGGCGAAGATGTCGAAATGATTAAATTAGAAGGTTCGGTTGAACTGGGACCACTGACTGGCCTTGCTGATGCCATTGTCGACATTAGTCAGACCGGCACGACCCTCAGAGAGAACCATCTCCAGGTCTTTGACCACGTTGGGCCGGTTTCAACCCATATGGTGGTCCGGCGCGGTTCCCTCTTAAAGTATCAAGATGAATTAACGCAGGTAATTTACCGCCTAGTAGAAAACATTGCAGGAGAACAGTCATGAAAATTATTGAAAATCAGCCCCTGGCGACCGTGGTTGCCAGCGTGCGCCAGCAAGCCAGTCAAACGACCGACCCCGTGATTGAAGAACGGGTCGCTGACATTATCAAGCAGGTTCGCGCTAAAGGGGACCAAGCTTTGCGGAATTATAGTGAGCAGTTTGACGGCGTTAAAATTGACGATTTTAAAGTTAGTGACCAGGTCATTCAGGCTGCTTTTGATCAGGTTGACGCCCTCGTGGTTGCAGCCCTAAAGAAGGCTGCTCAAAACATTAAGAGTTTCCACGAATTAGAAAAGGCCCAGTCCTTTGAAGATCGGTCCATCTCCGGCGTGGTACGAGGCACCAAGGTGACCCCCTTAGCCTCAGCCGGGATTTACGTACCAGGTGGTACGGCGGCCTATCCTTCATCGGTCCTGATGAACGCCATCCCCGCTAAGATTGCCGGGGTCAAGCAGCTGGTGATGGTGACTCCTCCTCAAAAAGATGGGATTAACCCCGCGGTTCTAGTCGCCGCTGACTTAGCTGGCGTGGATGCCATTTACCAAGTCGGCGGAGCCCAGGCCATTGCCGCCCTAGCTTATGGTACGGCAACCATCCCCGCCGTTGATAAAATTACTGGTCCTGGGAACGCTTATGTGGCCAGTGCTAAGCGTGCGGTTTACGGCCAGGTGGCCATTGACATGATTGCCGGCCCTTCTGAAATCGGGATTTTAGCTGATGATTCTGCTAATCCCAAGGATGTAGCTGCGGATCTGCTTTCTCAGGCTGAACACGACCGCCGCGCTCGAGCCATTTTGGTTACAGATTCCAAGGACTTGGCCGCTGCGGTTTCTAAGGAAGTTGACCGCCAAGTTCAGTTGCTACCTCGTCGTGAAATCGCCGAGGCCGCAATTAACGACCACGGCTTTATCTATGTCGTGGATACCGTCGATGACATGTTTAACCTGATGAACGCGGTGGCACCCGAGCACTTGGAAGTCCAGTTGCAAAATCCTAGTCAGTACTTAGACCGGATTGAAAATGCTGGTTCGGTCTTCCTCGGGGCTTATGCTTCAGAACCCTTGGGTGACTACTTAGCTGGTCCTAACCACATCCTACCAACTGGTGGGACGGCCCGCTTTAGCTCAGCCCTAGGGGTCTGGGATTTCCAGAAACACATTCAGTACCTATCCTATGATGCCAAGGCCCTGGCCAAGGATGCCAGTGACGTGACCGCCTTAGCCCGGCAGGAAGGCCTAGAAGGTCACGCCCGGGCCATTGAAAGTCGAGGTGAACAATGATGCGTAGTGCCGAAATTACTCGTAATACCGCCGAAACCCAAATCCAGCTCAGTCTTAATTTAGATGAGCAAGGTACCATCGACATTGATTCGGGGATTGGCTACCTGGATCACATGCTGACGCTCTTTGCTAAGCACGGTCGCTTTGGCTTAACCGTTAAGGCCAAAGGGGACCTGTACGTTGATAGCCACCACACCACCGAGGATATCGGTATCGTGCTCGGACAGGCTTTCCGGGAAGCCCTCGGCGACAAGGTCGGCATCGAACGTTATGGCTGCCAATTCGTACCCATGGATGAGGCCTTGACCCGGGTGGTGGTCGATTTGTCAGGTCGGTCCTACCTAGTCTTTGACGCCGAACTAACGGCGCCCAAGTTGGGTACGATGGAAACCGAAGTAGTCGAAGATTTCTGGCAGGGTTTTGCCGACCAGGTTCAGGCCAATGTTCACATTGCCAACCTATACGGGCGTAACACCCACCACAAAATTGAGAGTATTTTTAAGGCCGCCGGCCGGGCAATGCGCCAGGCCGTGACCATTAACCCTGAAATTAAGGGCATTAATTCCACTAAGGGCAGCCTATAAGGGAGGTCAGTTAATGAAAATTGCAATTGTAGATTATGGCGCGGGTAACATTCAAAACGTGGTCAAGGCCATCGCTAGTACTGGATTAGACACGGTGGTGACTAAAGATCCCACTGAGATTAGTCAGGCGGATGGCCTGGTTGTCCCTGGGGTGGGTGCCTTTGCTAGGGCCATGGATAAATTGGCTGATGCTGGTTTGGTTAAAGTCATCCAGGACTTTGCCAAAACCGGTAAGCCAATCTTAGGTCTCTGTCTGGGCATGCAGCTTCTCTTTGATTCTTCCAGTGAGTTTGGGGCTACCAAGGGGCTGGGCTTGATTCCTGGTCAGGTAGTGGCCCTGCCTAAGCAGGTGGACTATAAGGTGCCGCAAATGGGCTGGAACCAAAACCAGGTCAGCCAAGACCTACCCATTACCGAGGCCATCAGTGGTCAGTACACCTACTTTGTCCACAGTTACTACGCCCAGACTGACCCCCAGTACATCGCCGCCTGGGTTGATTACGGCTCGGTTAAAGTCCCCAGTGTGGTCGTTAAAGACAACGTGATGGGTGCCCAGTTCCACCCGGAAAAATCAGGACCGGTGGGATTGGCCATGTGGCAGCGCTTTAAAGAAATGGTGGTGGGTGCATGATTTTTCCAGCCATTGATCTCTTAGATGGTCAGTCTGTCCGTCTTTACCAGGGCGACTACCAGCAGGCCACTTTGATTAACCACAGCCCGGTGGAGCAGGCCCAGCTGATTGAATCAGCCGGACTGGGCCACTTGCACCTGGTTGACTTGGACGGGGCCAAGGCTGGTCAGCCAGTCAACCTGCCGGTTATCCAAGAAATTCGAGCCGCCACTGACCTGAAAATTGAACTAGGTGGTGGCATCCGCAACCTCGACCAGGTCCAGCAGTACTTAGCCAGCGGCATTGACCGGGTGATTATCGGATCGGCCGCAGTTAAGGACCCAGAATTTTTACAGGTCGCCTTAGACCAGTACGGTCCTGAGAAAATTGTGGTTGGAGTCGATGGTCGGGACGGTCAGGTTATGATTGCTGGCTGGCAGGAAGGTTCAGGACAAAGCTTTGACCAGGTGCTTGATAAGGTTACCCAGCAAGGTGCCCGCCAAGTAGTGGTGACGGATGTCAGTCAGGACGGCACCCTGGCTGGACCCAACATAAAGTTGCTGGCCGACCTGCAAGACCGCTTCCCCCAGGTGAACATTATCGCCAGTGGCGGGATTAGCAGTATTCAAGACATTAAAAACCTACAGGCCGCTGGCATCCAAGACGTAATTGTCGGTCGGGCCCTGTACAGTGGGGATGTAACCCTAGCACAGTTGCGGGAGGTAGATGGATGACCCTTGCAAAACGAATTATTCCCGCCCTCGACATTAAAGACGGTCAGGTAGTGAAGGGAATCAGCTTTGAAAATGTCCAGGCGGTCGGTGACCCGGTCGCCCTGGCCAAGCAGTACGAAGCCGATGGGGCCGATGAACTGGTCTTCTTAGACATCACGGCCACTAATGAGCGCCGTAAGACCATCATGGACGTGGTCCAGGCGGTCTCCCAGGCGGTCTTTATCCCACTCACCGTCGGTGGTGGCATTCGCACCACTGATGAGATGGCCCAGTTGATTGCGGCCGGGGCTGATAAAATTTTTGTGAACTCAGCGGCCGTTAAAAATCCGGATTTGGTGACTGAAGGCGCCAAGATTTTTGGTTCCCAGGCAATTGTCGGCGCCATTGATGCCAAGTGGGACCCCAAGGCCCAGTTCTACCGGGTCTATGTCAGTGGCGGTCAGGTCCCCACTGATTGGAATGCCGTGGCCTGGGCCCAGGAACTCCAAAAACGGGGTGCTGGTGAACTATTAGTAACCAGTATTGACGCCGATGGTAACCAGGACGGCTATGACCAGCGTCTGTACCAAGAGTTGGCTGCCGCCGTTGATTTACCACTGATTGCTTCGGGCGGGGCCGGTCAGGTCCAAGACTTTGTCGACCTGTTTGAAAAAACACCAGTCGATGCCGCCCTAGCCGCTTCGGTTTTCCACTACGGTACCGTCCCGATTCCAAAGTTAAAGCAGGCCCTTAGCCAGGCCGATGTGGAGGTGCGTCAATGACTCAGTCAGCACAGCAACCCGATTTTAATAAGCCCGGCCAAGACGGTCTGATTCCAGCCATTGTCGTCGATGATGACAGTGGGGATGTCTTGATGCTGGCCTACATGAATGCGGACAGTTATGCCCGCACCTTGGAAAGTGGCCAGACCTGGTTCTGGTCCCGGGGACGTCAAGAACTATGGCACAAGGGCGCAACCTCGGGCAATACTCAGACAGTGGTCAGCATGACCCTGGACTGTGACCGGGACACGGTCCTAATCCGGGTTAAGCCAGCGGGACCGGCCTGTCACACCGGTGCTAGGAGTTGCTTTTTTAATCCAGTTGAAAAATAGTAATCAAGTCAAAGAAGGGGAATAAGCATGGCAGAACAAACGATTGAAGAACTATATGCACAGGCCAAGGAGCGCAAGGAGAACCCCGTCGAAGGATCCTATACCGACTATCTCTACACCCAGGGCCTGGATAAGATTTTAAAGAAGGTCGGCGAGGAGAGTACCGAAGTGATTGTGGCTTCTAAGAACAATAACGGGGAACTGACCTATGAAACGGCGGACCTGCTCTTTCACCTGATGGTTCTCTTAGCTAACCAGGGCGTTAGCATCGATGATATTAAGGCTGAGTTGGGCCGTCGGGTTGGTAAGCAGTCCCGCTTACACGAGCGGGCAGACTGGCGTTCTTAAACAGGAGGTTGGCGATGAAAGATAGCGTGCGCAAGTTAGAGGCCTACCAGGCTGAAACGCCAATCGAAGCCGTTAAGGACCGTTATCACTTAGACCACCTGGCCCGGCTCTCGGCCAATGAATCCGTGGCTGGCCCTTCGCCCAAGGTGAAAGCTGCCCTCCGGACGGCACTAGAGGACCTTGACCTAAATTACTACCCAGACGGGCAGGCAACGGTCTTGCGGCAAGCCCTGGCTGATTTAAACCAGGTACCGGCCGATAACTTGGTTCTAGGTGTGGGTGCCGATGAACTGATTCAGCTCCTTACCCGGGTTGTCCTAACCCCCGGCAGCAACATGGTTGTCCCGGATCCGACCTTTGGGGAGTATGGCATTCACGGTGACATTGAGCAGGTTACGACTAAAAAGGTGCCGGTTAATCCGGATAATGGGCACATCGACTTTAAGGCCCTCCGGGACGCCGTTGACGACCAAACTGAAATGGTTTGGCTGGCCAATCCCAACAATCCAACCGGGGTCTTTGAGCCAGTCGCTAAGATTCAGGCCTTCTTAGAGGACCTGCCAGATGACGTGGTCCTGGTCGTCGATGAGGCCTACTTTGACTTTGTCAAAGATGCTAATAAGACGGTGGCCCCCCTGGTAGCCCGGTATCCCAACTTGGTCGTGCTGCGGACCTTGTCAAAGGCTTATGGCCTGGCCAATGTCCGGGTGGGCTATGGCATCATGCAAGATCCGCTCTATACGGCCATGCAGGCCGTCCGCCTGCCTTATAACCTTTCTAACTTGCAGATGGCGGCCGGAACGGCGGCGGTCCAAGACCAGGACTACCTAAAACAGGTGGTCAGTGATGTTTGGACTGAACGGGACAAGTTCCAGAACTTTTTGACTGACAATCAAATTCCCTTTTACGATTCCCAGGCAAACTTTGTCTGGTTGGATGTGGGGGATGCCCCCAAGGTTGGTCAGCAACTCCTAGAGCGCGGCTACCAGATTAAAAGCAGTTCCAGCCCAAGTTGGGTCCGGATTGCCCTGGGTACGCCCGCCGAGAACGCCGGCCTGCAGGCGGCCTTGAAGGAAATCTTAGGTAAGTAAGCAAAAGTCATCAAATTGACAAATTCGACAATAGTGACCGTATCCATGGGCTTTTCGCGGGATTCTCCTAAAGGGGCGTCGTCGTTAAATTTCTTAAATTTGTTATACTGGAGCTAGTAAATTATTTAAGAAACATTTGATACTGAACCCCAAGAAAGGAATGCCTATGCTTACCGAAGAAGAACGCGCCCATGATTTTGCTATGCAGGTTTCCAAGAGCATCATGGATTACTTCATTAAGAACAATTCCAACGAGAAACAGGACAGCATCAACGTCGACGTTGAAGAGGCGATTAAGACCTACAACAACGTTTATGACATGATGCTGGCTAGCCTGAAGCGTAATAACTAATTGATTGAAAAGCCACCGCAATGCGGCGGTTTTTATTTTAATTAAAAATAAGTGAGCGTTGACAAAGAAAAATGCTTTTGTTATAAATTAAACAATATATGAATCGTAGAAACCGGTGAAGCGGAGATCAAACCAATTGTGCGCGCAAAGAGAGTCTGGGAGGGTGAGAGCCAGACCGAAAGCAGGTTGGCAAATGGACCGCTGAGGGTTGTGGCAAATTGTTATACAAGAGTACCCGCAAACGTCTTGCTATACGTCAGTTAGCGGTCCTGTGTTGGCAGGATTTAAGTTGCGATTAATTTGACTGGGGCTTTTTGGCGTTGGTCTGATTAATTGAACCAAGGTGGCACCGCGGTTTAACCGTCCTTAACTTTTAAGTTGAGGACGGTTTTTTCGTTCTTTAAATTCATATAGGATCAAAAAACGGGCAGGCAACCATTTTTTTGCCCAGAGGAGGAATAGCATGAATAACGGAAAACCAGTACCATCTGGGCAAAATCAACCTAAATTTGGCATGATTCTACCCATCGTACTACTGTCCTATGCTCTGATTTTAATTGATAATTCGATTGTGGCCACCAGTGCCACCGCCATTAGTCAGGGGCTGCACATGGGGCCGGTGGCCCTGTCCTGGGTAACCAATGCCTACACCATTACCTTTGGTAGCTTGCTTTTATTTGCTGGTCGTTTGGGGGACTTTATTGGCCGTAAACGTATTTTTTTGGTGGGGTTGCTCATTTTTGGTCTCAGTTCGCTGGCAGTAGGATTGTCGGTCAATGCTGCCCAAATAATCACGGCCCGTGCCATCCAAGGAATCGGGGCAGCAATCATTGCGCCCAATTCATTGGCGATTCTGCTGGACAACTATCAGGGAGAACAACGGTCCAAGGCGATTGCTTACTACGGCATCACCGCCGCGGTTGGCTCTAGCGTGGGTCTGTTAGTTGGCGGGTTCTTTTCAACACTAATCGGTTGGGAGGCTGGCTTTTTGATTAATGTTCCCTATGCCCTGATATTACTAGTGATGTCTGCTTACTATGTGGTGGGTAAACGGCCAGTTAGCCAGGGGAAATTAGACGGTGTCGGTGCCATGTTGTCGATTCTAACCGCGGGCAGCTTTGTTTATGGTGTGGTGGAACGGGAAACGCTGGTTTTTGCACTGAGCCTGGTGTTGCTGGTTATTTTCCTTTTTCACGAAAGTCGTAAACCTAACCCGTTGATGCCCTTAGTCTTATTTAAAAGCAGGATCCGTTCCGGATCATACCTGGGTCGCTTTATCTTCATGATGTTCATGATGTCCTACTGGTTCCTGTTACCGCAGCTACTTTATAAATTGCTCGGTTTTACCCCCCTGCAAGCCGGTTTGACTTTTTTGACCCTAACCTTGGCGCAAACGGTAGCTGCCTTTGGTCAAGGAAGGTTGCGAATGGGTTACCAAGCTAAAATTAATCTTGGTCAAGGTTTGATGTTAGTTGGTAGCTTATTAACCTTAGTTGGGCTGCCCAATGCTCACAACTTCATTGGCGCGGTTGAAGTGCCCATGATTCTGATTGGCCTGGGAGCCGGCTGCCTCCTGGCACCACTGACTTATGCCGGTGTGCAGGGGATTTCTCCAGACTTGTCCGGCGCTGCCAGTGGGGTGACCAACACTATGCACCAGTTGGGCGGTCCCTTTGGGATTGCCCTGATTGTGATGATGACCAGCACGATTACTAACGTGAAGACGCTTTATTTTATGATTATGGCCGGCTTAATTATTTATACGGCTGTCGGTTTTCTAAGTGGTTTATTGATTAGGCTTAGTGGTAGCCAGAAAGGATGACGGTCCAATAAAATTTAATTGTGATTTACTACACAAAAAGAAAATACGTGCTATACTTAAGTTGTCTCATGAGATTATATTCACAAACTAAATTTACTAATAACGAGTAGGAGTATAACGAGATGAAAGCAGCAGTATGGCACGGTGTGAAAGATGTACGCGTGGAAGAGGTTGATCAGAAACCGGTCGGACCTGACGAGGTCCAGGTCAAGGTCGCTTATGCCGGTATTTGTGGCAGCGACTTGCACGAGTACCTGGAAGGACCGGTGTTTATCCCGGTCGAAGCCGCCGATGAACTGACCCAAGGGCAGGCGCCCTTAACTATGGGCCACGAGTTCTCGGGCGTAGTATCGAAGGTGGGTAAGAACGTCAAAGACTACCAGGTCGGTGACCATGTTTCGGTTAACCCGACCATCACCAAGGGCCGCCTGGCCGACGACGTTGATGTTTATGATGGTTACAGCTTCATTGGTTTGAGCACTGATGGTGGCTTTGCGCCCTATGTGAACGTTCCCGAAAAGAACTTATATCCATTGCCAGCTGACTTCTCGCTCCGTTTAGCTGCCACGATTGAACCCACGGCTGTTGCCGTGCAAGCCATTAAAGAGGCCGACTTAAAGTTTGGTCAGAAGGTGGTCATTTTTGGTGCTGGCCCAATCGGTGTCTTAGTTGCTGCAGCAGCTAAGGCTGCTGGCGCTACCAAGATTGTGGTCGTTGACCTGTCTGATGTCCGCTTGGAAAAGGCCCAGCAGATGGGGGCCACGGATGTTATCAATCCCAGTCAGGTGGACGACACCATCGCGGCCATCCATGAACTGATTCCCGGCGGGGCTGATGCGACCTTTGAAGTTGCCGGTGTCCAAAAGACCTTTGAACAGGCCATTGATGCCACCCGTCCTCGGGGAACGATGGTCATCGTTTCGATTTTTGCTAAGCCGATTACCTTTGATCCCATGCAGTTGATGAATTCCGGGGTAAAGGTGGCGACCACGATTGCTTACTCCCGGGAAAGCTTCCAGCAAACCGTTGACCTGGTCAGCAGCGGCCAGATTAACGTGGAACCGGTCATTACCGATGAAATTTCCTTGGATGACATTGTTGACCGGGGCTTTAATGCTTTGACCCAGGATAAGTCCCAGGCTAAGATTTTGATTGATCTACAGCCCGAAGCATAAACAAGAACCGCCAATTCGTAAAAATTGGCGGTTTTTTATGATTTTAGGGTTTACAAATGTAAACCAGCGGTTTAAACTAACGGTGTTGTTTACAAATGTAAACCAAATTAATCGAGGAGTAACCATGGTTAATATTACGGATACTGAACGCGCGGTGATGCGCATTATTTGGACCAAGCGGAAGGCGACTAGCCGTGAAATCATTGAAAACGCCCAGGCCAGTCATGACTGGTCGGCCTCAACGATTAAGACCCTAATTCGACGGCTGACTGATAAAGGCGTCCTCGCCGTTGACCAGTCCCAGAAGGTCTTCACTTACGTGCCGCGGATTTCTGAAGAGGTGGCGGCAGATGACGGCGCCGACCGGCTCTTTGATTCGGTCTGTGACGCCTACAAAGGACCCTTGCTGACGGAGCTGGTTAAGACTCAGCCCCTTAGTCAGCAAGATATTGCTAACATTCGGGCCATTTTGGATGAACGTCAGGCCGATGCGCCGGAACAGGTAGTCTGCCACTGCTTAGCAACGGATGGTGACGAGGGATGCGGTCCTAATGGGCATCATCATTAAATTCGAAAGGAGATGAGCATGGATTTAAGTAAAATGACAGTTTTAGTGGCCGGCTTGGCCCTGGTGGCCTTTATTCTCTGGTGGTTCTTTGGTAAGCACCAGGTCAGCAGTGGGGAAGCCCAAGCTACTGATGGTCGGCAGGAGATTGATATCTTGGTCGATGGAGGCTACACGCCTGAACACGTGACCCTAAAGCAGGGAGTCCCAGCGACGCTGAATTTTAAGCGGACTGACCCATCGGGCTGCTTGGACCACGTGGTCTTCTCGGACTTTGGCATCAACCAGGCCCTACCACAGGATAAGTCAGTTGCCGTTTCAGTCGATACCAGCAAGCCCGGCGATTACACCTGGGCCTGCGGTATGGACATGTTTCACGGTCAGTTAACGATTAAATAGGAGGAAATACGATGAGTAAGCAAGTCGAAGCAAAAGTAACAGTTGATGGTAAGTACGAGCCTAATGTGGTGACCTTTAAGCAGGGTGATCAGGCCACTTTGACCTTTGACCGGGTCAGTGAAAGTGGTTGTTTAGACACCGTTCAGTCCCACGATTTTGGTTTCCAAAAGAAGTTACCCTTAAATGAGCCCGTTAGCTTTAACATCCCAACCGATAAGCCCGGTGAATACGAGTTTACCTGCGGGATGAACATGGTTAAGGGCAAGGTAATCGTTGAGTAATTGAGGTAAGAACAAATGAAAACGATGACAACCCAGCAGCGGTTTATTGTCTCCCTAATTTTTTCCATACCAATGCTGCTGCAAATGATTTTGATGCCCCTGCATTTCCAGTTGTCTGGAGGCACGCTGACCGAGTTCATCCTGGCTACCATTGTCATGGCGGTTGCCGGCCGTCCCTTTGTCCACAGCGCCTGGTCTTCCTTTAAGAAGCACCACGCCAACATGGACACCCTGGTAGCGATTGGTGCCAGTACTGCCTATTTATATAGTATTTATGCCATGTTGGTTGGTCGGCCCGTCTTCTTTGAAGTCGCCGCCATTGTGGTGACCTTTATTTTACTGGGTCAGGTCTTCGAAGAGCGGATGCGCCAGAACGCTTCTGGTGCCGTTGAAAAGCTCTTGGACCTGCAGGCCCCCGATGCCGAGGTTATCCGAAATGGCCAGGTAGTCACGGTGCCCCTGGAAGAAGTCCAAGTCGGCGACCTGGTTCAGGTTAAGCCCGGCCAGAAAATCCCCGTTGATGGGACGGTCACGACCGGATCTTCGACCGTCGATGAGTCGATGGTAACCGGCGAAAGTATGCCGGTTAAAAAGGAAGTTGGGGATGCCGTGATTGGTGCCACCACTAACCAGAACGGGACCATCCGACTTGAGGTTAGTCAGGTCGGGGATCAGACCATGCTGGCTCAGATTGTGGACCTGGTGAAAAAAGCGCAGACCAGCCACGCACCAATTCAAAACCTGGCGGACCGGGTTTCCAATATCTTTGTACCGGTTGTCCTGGTCTTGGCCATTTTGACCTTCCTGGTTTGGTACGTCTTCTTAAATGCGACCCTGTCGACCGCCTTGGTCTTCGCCGTTTCAGTGTTAGTGATTGCCTGCCCATGTGCTCTCGGTCTGGCCGTACCAACGGCTTTGATGGTCGGCACTGGATTGAGTGCTAAGAACGGTATCCTAATCAAGAACGGTGCTGTCCTGGAATCCGTCAGCAGTGTTAAGACGGTTATCTTTGACAAGACCGGGACTATTACGGTCGGACAGCCAGTGGTCACTGATGTGATTGGTGACCAGAACACGGTCTTAAGGGTCGCCAGCCAGTTAGAGCAACTGTCAGAACACCCACTGGCCCAGGCCATTAACGATCGGGCGGCCGAACTTGGCTTGGATGCTACTACTCCGGCTACTGATTTCCAAGCAATCGAAGGGCGCGGGGTAACTGGTAAAATTGACGGGCAAGCAGTGGCGGTCGGTAATCCGAAGATGGCTGTGGACCAGGAAATCGCCCCCGAACTATCAAGGGAAATTACCCGCCTCCAGGGTGAGACCAAGACGGTGGTCCTGGTTAGCCAAAACCAGCAGGTGATTGGCCTGATTGCCATCCAAGACGCGCCTAAGCCTAGTTCTAAGGCGGCCATGGCTGACCTGAAGCAGGCCGGTTTGAAGACGGTCATGCTCACGGGTGACAACCAACGAGTGGCCGAAGCCGTAGCCGCTGAAGTTGGCATCGATCAGGTGATTGCGGACGTTTTGCCCAATGACAAGGCTGCTGCCGTGGCTGACTTCCAAGGAAGTGGCCCAGTCGCCTTTGTGGGGGACGGGATCAACGATGCGCCAGCCTTAACCACCGCCGCAGTCGGAATTGCCATGGGGTCAGGAACCGACGTGGCCATTGAGTCGGGTGACATTATTCTGATGAAAAACGACCTACGGGACGTGGCCACCGCCATTCGCCTCAGTAATAAAATTTTCAACCGGATTAAGTTAAACCTCTTCTGGGCCTTTATCTACAACCTGTTGGGCATTCCAGTGGCTGCTGGTCTCTTCTACGCGGTTGGGGTTTCCCTCAGTCCTGAATTTGCCGGACTGGCCATGGCCTTTAGTTCGCTGTCAGTGGTGATTAGTTCGCTCCTGCTCAATCGGATTAAGGTTAACCGTCTCGCCTAAGTCCTAAAAAACCCAGCTTTTAACAGCTGGTTTTTTTATTGTGAAAAGAATTGCAGAATCGGCCTTCAGGTGTATAGTGGGTGAGTAATCTTTCCACGAAATTCGTAATATAAATTATAAGGAGACGGGCATGAATCAAAGTAAACAGGGCGGGGCCAGGCAGTGGTTAGCCCTCTTTGCCCTTTCACTGGGCGTTTTTATGGGGTTGCTAGACGTCGGCATTGTTAACGTCGCCCTGCCCGACATGGTTAAAAGCTTCAACACCACCTTCACCAACGTGCAGTGGGTGGTCAGTGCCTACACCATGTCCTATGCGGTTGTCATCCTAGTTGTGGCAAAACTCGGTGATATGTATGGCCGTAAGAAAATGTTTCTAATTTCGATGGCCATTTTCGTGCTTGCTTCGGCAGTTAACGGCCTGGCCCCCAACATCTTGGTCCTAGATCTGAGCCGGGCGGTCCAAGCTATGGGTGGTGCCGGTCTCATGACTCTGCCCATGGCGCTGGTCGCTTCGGTTTTTGATGGTAAGCAGCGCGGGACTGCCCTTGGTATTTTGGGCTCAGTCATGGGTGTTTCCATGGTTGTGGCGCCATTAATCGGTGGTGTCCTAGTCCAAGCCTTTGCCTGGCCAGCCATTTTCTATGTCAACGTGCCAATCGGTATCTTTGCGGCCATCCTGGTCTGGTTCACGGTCAGTGAAACCCCTAGCTATGGAGAAGGGCAGCGAATTGATTGGTGGGGCATGATTTTGTCGGCCGTGGCCATCTTTGCTGCAGTCTATGGACTTATTCAAAAAGAAGAAAACCCGCACTGGTCTTGGACCCAGCCTCAGATTGCCGCCTGGCTTAGTTTGGCCCTAGTCACGCTGATTATCTTTATCTGGGTTGAAGCCAAGATTGATAAGCCAATGATGAACCTGACGGTTTTCAAGAATAAGAACTTCGTTGGGGCAGTAGTGGTGGCCTTTGCCCTTGGTTCAGCCATTTATGCCAACAATATCTTTCTGACCTCTTTGATGCAAAGTTTCATGGGTTACAGTGCCTTTGAGACTGGCCTGCGGCAGTTACCGCTGACTTTCTGGAGTTTGATTTTAGGGCCAATGACCGGTTATCTAGGCCGTAAGTTTGGCTCTCGTAATTTGATTTCGGGATCACTACTAGTATCAGGCGTGGCCTTCCTGCTCTTCATGAATGCCATGACCACCCATCTGACCTATGACCAACTGATTTTGCCCCTGGTGGTCCTGGGAATTGCTAACGGCCTGATTAACCCACTCCTGAACAATGCCGGTCTGGCCGGGGCGGCCCCTGCAGAAATCGGCATGGTTTCTGGCTTAATTAACGTCTTCCGCCAGCTGGGCATTTCCTTTGGGGTGGTTATCTTAGGACTGGTGCAGACCAACCACTATGACAGTTACCTGAACCACCACTTTACCTTCACCGGGATACCGGCAGGGCAGGTGACGGCGATTCGCCAGGCCCTGATTGAGGCTGGTCCCTTTGCTGGGCACAGTGTGATTACGAGTCCCGCCTTGCTGAGACTGCCATTGGCTAAGACCTTGCAAAATGTTGTCAGCCAGGCCTTTTATAACAGTCTCTGGCACCTAACTCTGGCTTCTCTAATCATCGTCGTGATTGCGGCTGGACTCTCCTTTGCCCTCCTAATGGGCCGCCAGCAAGGGGCCAAGCAAGATTAGTTCTTGACAAGCGCCGACCCGCTGGTATTATTATGAGTATATAATTAGAAAATGATGAGGGTTTAATCCGATGCGAATGTGTTCTTCAAAACAATCGAGCTGATAAATGAGGGCATGGTTCGCTCATTTATCAGGGACTGCGGTCCGATGATTTGAGATTACCAGCATAGATTTTACCTAACCGTCATGATTTTACGGGGCCAGTGTCTATCTTCGGGTAGCACTGGTTTTTATTTTGCAGAGGGGGAGCATTATGGCCTTAAAAACCGACCAGAGAACTTTGACCGACTGGGCAGCCGTCCGGCACTATTTCCACCAGCACCCAGAACTGTCCAGTAAGGAATCCGAAACCACGGTCCTCATCCACAACTACCTCAGCGAACTGGGCTACCGGATTGTCACGCCACCAGGCTTAAAGACCGGTGTTTTAGCTGAAATTGGACCGGAAGACGCCGAGCACACCATCGCCCTGCGGGCTGACATCGATGCCCTGCCGATTCAGGAACAAACTAACCTGGACTTTAGTTCCCAGAATGCCGGGGTCATGCATGCCTGTGGTCACGACCTGCACCTGACTTCGCTCCTAGCAGCTTCACAATTGCTGAAGGAACACGAAAAGGAAATTAAGATCAAGGTGCGGTTGCTCTTCCAGCCGGCCGAGGAAACTAATGTGGGCGCCAAAGAGGTCTTGGAAAATAATGGCCTGACTGACGTGGAGGCCATTGTTGGTTTCCATAACCAGCCCCGCCTCCCAGTCGGCCAAATCAGTGTCCAGTCCGGTCCTCGGACCGCGGCGGTCGATAAGTTTGCCGTGACCTTCCACGGGGTTGGTGGCCATGCTGCCAAGCCCCACGAAAACATTGATCCCATCGTTGGGTTGGCTAACACGATTACGGCCCTGCAAACCGTGATCAGCCGGACCTTGAACCCCAATCATCAGAGTGTTTTGTCGGTTACCCACATTGAGGGTGGTAAAACCTGGAACGTAATTCCCGATGATGCCTGGTTTGAAGGGACGATTCGGACCTTTGGGGGTGAAGATCGGGAGCTAGCTCACAAGCAGTTCTACCAGGTAGTTGAGGCCCAAGCCGCTAGTTACGGTCTCAAGGCCGAGATTGACTGGCAGCCCGGACCACCAGTCCTGCAAAACAGCCCTCAATTAACGCCATTTTTGGCCGAAGCGATTGCCGACCAGGCCGAGCTGGTGGACATGCCAGCAACGGCCGGTGGCGAGGATTTTGCCTATTATACGGAGGAAATTCCAAGCGTCTTTGCCTTTATTGGTAGTGGTGCAAACAACGGGCTCCATCATTCTGACCTTGTCGTAGACGACGGCACCCTGAAGATTGGGGCAGCTTGGTACGTTCGTTCCGTTTATGCCTTACAAGCCTACTTTGCCAAGGAGGGGAACAAGTAAATGAAAAAAAGTTACTGGATTGGTGGCCTAGTCGTCATCGTAATCCTAATTGGGGCCTACTTTGCCTTTGGTCAATCGCATCAAAAGAGCAGCAAGAGCAGCAGTAGCTCCGATAAGACAATTGTTCTAGCCAGTTCACCTGGTCCTTACAGCCAGCTCTTCTTGGATGGGGTTAAGCCAATTCTGGAAAAGGAAGGGTATAAGGTTGAAAATAAGTCCTTTACGAATTTGTTAAATGCTGACGTGGCCTTAAATGACAATGAGGTCGACTTGAACGTTGACCAGCACACGGCTTATTTGAACAACTTTAATAAGGAAAAGCACGGTGATTTGACCGCTTTGACCAAGATTCCAACCGTGCCGATGGGTATTTATACAGCCCAAAAGAAGAGTCTGAGTGATGTTAGTGATGGTGACACGATTGCCGTGCCAAACGACCCATCCAACACCGCCCGGGCTTACCAGCTGCTGGAGAAGGCCGGCTGGATTAAGCTGAAGAGTGGCATTGATCCAATCAAGGCCACTGGTAAGGACGTAGTTGATAATCCGCACCACTTAAACTTCAAGGAAATTGATTCATCAACGATTCCGCGTTCAACTTCGGATTTCTCCTACGTGATTTTGCCAGGCTCGGTCGCCTTTAATGCCAAGGTCTCCTCTAAGACCATGCTCCTGGCTGAAAACGTTCAGTCCCAGTACTTCTTAGTGGCCGCAACGACCAAGAAGAAGGCCGACACCCAGTGGGCTAAGGATGTCAAGAAGGCCTACGAGTCAAAGGAATTTGCCAACTATGTTAAGGACCACAACAGTGATAACTACTGGGTCCTGCCTAATTAAGGAAAAAGCACCAAGTGATTGGTGCTTTTTTGTTGGCTTTGATTTGAGACTGGTCAATTCTACTCTAGTGGTATAATGTGAACACTTATACATGCGAGGAGAGAAACATGCAAACAGTTGTGATTTCTGGTGGTACGTCAGGCGTGGGCTATGCCATTGCCAAAGATTTAGTACCGGATAACCAGGTGATTATCATTGGCCGAAATCCGGAGAAGGGCTACCAGGCCGCTCAGCGTCTAGGATCAAACGCCACCTTTGTCGCGGCTGATTTAGCCACTGATGTTGGGGTAGAAACGGCCCGGAAAGAGATTGAAAAGGTAGTGACGCACATTGATGTTCTGGTACTTAGTGCCGGTGTTTGGGCCAGCGATGCCCAAGAGAACATCGACGTTAACCTGCGGCCATACTACACACTAACTAAGGCACTACAGCCATTACTCGGTGGTGGCCAGGTCCTAATGGTAACTGGTAACCCAGCTGCAGTTCAGCGCTTACCAATTTCTGAATTACAGCTTAACCAAACTTTGCGAGCTGGTTGGTTGCTGGCTCATAAAACCTTGCTGATGCTGTGGTTGAGTCACGATTTGGCAGCGGACCATATTCGGGTAAATTCGTTTTTCCCTGGCGACATTCACAGTGATTTGATGCCTTATACGCAGCAGCTAACGAAAACTGACGTGCCAGTCGGTAAATTTTTAATCCTAGACGACCGGTTCTCCACTCAAACCGGCCAATTTTACGATGACCAGGGCAGGGTAGTGCCACTAAGTCCAGGTAAATATAACTTGGCCGAAGCTCAAAAAAGATTGGCGAAGTATATCGCTATATAAGCCTTTTATCAAGCCGTTTAACCAGCATAGATAACAACTGTCTTGCCAGTTAAACGCCACAATTTATGACTAAAAAGGGAACATTTGTTCCCTTTTTATATGCTATAATATCAGCATAGTGAATAAGTGAAGACGGTGGCTATCCCGGAATGGAGGTGGTGCTTATGGTGTTAAAACTGTAACTCCAGAATCTAGGAAAGGAGAAGCCAGATGTCCACCGCGGACGTCTTACAATTACTGCTGGGCTTCGGGATGTTTGTCCTGTCGCTCCTGGCCTTAATTGTTGAGCTAATAAAACTTAGCAATAAAAAATAACCATCTTCGCTTGACGGCCGCGATGGTTATTTAGAAAACTATTTGGTTAGTCACCGTTTGTAACGGATTCGCTAGGGAGTCGTAGTTCCAGCTACGGCTCTTTTCTATTGGTCCGATTATAGCATGGATCCCTCACCAAAACGGCGCTATTAAGCCGAATTTGTGTAACGATTTCGTGACAATAATTAAGTGGAGATTACATTAAAATTACATTAAATTTAACTTTATTTTTTATAAAATTACCTATACAATTTAGAATATAGCGGAAACGCAAATAAAGAGAGGAACCCAACCAAGCCCTGGCGCTTAAGTTGGGCGAAAGGTAAACGCGATATGAAAAACGTTGTTAAGATTGCTGCTGTTTCTTCGTTGACGGGATTGATTGGTTTTGCAGTAGCAGCGCCATCAACCCAGGTATATGCTGCTGAGACAGCACCTAAGTCTGCGCCACTGGACGCTCAGGGTGCTGATATCAAGGGTAATACCCAGGAGGTTAAGAATTCACTGGACAACCTGAAGGCTTCCCAGCAGGCAGTGCAAGATAACCGCCAGGACATTGGTTCTAAGATTGGGAACGGCTTGCTCAACAAGTTAGATGGTCTGGATAACTTCTTGATCCAGGCTGGTACGGCTTTGAGTAAGTTAGGTGATTCCCTGACGGCCTTCAACGCTGGTTGGGGTAAGCTCACGAACGCCCAGTTGCAGGGATTCAACCAGGCTTCTGACACCTTCATTGCCCTGGCTAACCAGCTGACTAAGCTAAACCAGGGGCTGGCCCACGGCATCGGCTCAGTAGGGGACGTTGAAAACGCCATTGCCTCGGTGGTTAACGGTGCTGCCAACCTGGTTAAGTCCTTCAACAACCTGGTTGGTGCCGTTGGAAACGTGATTCCGAGCGTAACGAGCGGTTTCTCAGCCCTGGCATCCCAGGTAGCTAAGATTTTTGGTTCACTGGTATAAGTTTCTGCTTAATCAAAAAGCCCAGTCCGTTTTGAGTAACGGACGGGCTTTTTTGCTTGTTTAGCTGGCGCATGCCAGACAATAAAAAAATAACCATCTCGCTTGACGGCCGCGATGGTTATTTCAGAAAACTATTTGGTTAATCACCGTTTCGAACGGATTGGCTAGAAGGAGTCGCAGTTCCAGCTGCGGCTCTTTTCTATAAATTTAGTATAACATGAATCGGACCCAAGTCAATCCGGGTCGGGGTGGGCTACCATTTAGTCCGCATCAAGGCGACGAGGTGATCATCCCCGATTGGTCCAAAACCGTTGCGCTGGGCCACCCGTATGCTGGCCAGGTTATCTTTATCGGCCTTGATAATGAGGTGGTCCAGGTTGAGGTGCTGGGCGGCATATTCACCAACATGTTTAACGGCCGCCGAGGCAATTCCTTGACCCTGGTAGTTGTCGGCCAGCCAGTAGCCAAATTCCGCCTGCTGACCAGCAATATTATGCAGGTCAATCATGCCAATGGCCTGGTTGTTAGCCAAGATGGTGAACATGAAAAGCCCCCGTTGCTTGGCCTTGTTCTGGGCATAGGCGATGAAATCCCGTTCATCGACAACTGATTGCATGCCATCTACCCAGGAGAACCACTTGGATAGGGTTGGGCGGTTGTTATCTACCAGGGCATAGAGCGCCTCCGCCTGATCTAATTCAGTTGGGACAATCTCGATTGCCAAATCATTAATTGTAAAGGATGTAATTACGGCCATTAGTACTTTGCCTGGTAAGATCCGTCTGGCATTACCGTGTAAATATCAACGGTGCCTGTGCCACCTTGGGCCTGGATTGACTTGGAAACAACCTTGATTTGGTAGGTGCCATTATTATCGGACAGAACTTCATAGCCAAGATCGCTGTTGTTGCCTAAGGCGTTTTGGATGACCCGGATGGCATCATTGGCATTGCTAACAACTGCGGTGCCGTTCGTGGCTTGGCTGGCGCTAGATTGTGTGCTGCTGGTTGAAGTGGCATCGGATGAGTCAGACTGGCTGTCAGCACTGGAACTGTCAGACTCGGACGAACTACTTTCAGATGAGCTGCTTGAAGAAGATGAGCTCGAGCTGCTAGAACTATAGGTTTCCGTTTGGGGATGACTGCGTTCATTGGTTAGGGTGCAAACACCGGCAACCAAAATCAAGGCGACTACGCCGGTAGAAATTATTAGAATAACTTTCTTCATGAGATTTCCTTTGCGTTACGTTGGTTTTACTGATGAGTATAACATTTACCCCTTGGGATAAAATCTGGATATTGTATAATACCGGTAATACACTCGTTAGCTTTAGATTACTGGAGGACTTTTATCTCATGGGAAAGTCAAAGTTATTAGGAACGCTTGGTAAGCTGGCAACGGCCGCTCTGACACCAACCATCTTGGAAGAGGGGACTAAGCTCGCCAACGATTTTATTGACCGGCGCAAAGGCTATGTCAAAATTCCCGATGTAACCAAGCTCGATACTCAGGAAGCGCATGAGACGGTGGATAAGTACAATTTCAACCATTCCACGGTGAAGGCCCGTGCTAATGCCAATTATGCCAATGCCATCCCCGGCACCATTGTTAAAGTGGAGCCCAAGCCAAACACCTTGGTTAGCCCTGATACGTTTGTGAAGCTGTATTACATTGATGAGCCTACCATTGAAGAAAGTAAGCAACTAGCCCAGGAACAGGCCGAACGGAAGGCACAGCGGAAACAGGCCAGAAAAGACCAAGTGCAGCATGCAGTTCATGCCACGTCCAAGGTGGCCAATAACCTCTCCAAGAAGGTGCACTTGAAGAAGTCTTTCCACGCTGGGAATGACGACCAAGATTCAACTAAATAATTCATTCAAAATAACCTTTGACCTTCACGTAACGTCAAAGGTTATTCTTTTTTTCAGGAGGTGAAAAGCAGATGAATAAGTATCGTTCAATCTCAGAAATATCGGACTTATCGGGGGTCACAACCCGGACCATTCGGTTCTATGATCAAATTGGCCTGTTGAAGCCGGCCAAGATTAATTCAAACGGTTACCAGTTTTACGACCAGTCAAACATTGATACGTTGGAACAGATTCTGTACTTTAAGAATTTGGGTCTTAGTTTGGACCAGATCAAGGTCATTATCAGTGACCCGGGTTATGACGTTGTCGCTGCGCTGGCAAGCCAGCAGCAAGCCGTTGAAAAAGAAATCGCAGTCAGCAGGACCTACTAGCGGGTCTGAAGCAAGCAATTAAGTCATATAAGGGAGAAGTTACCATGGAAAACACGAGTAAGTTTAAGGTCTTCAAGGAAGGCCAGCAGTATGAACAGGAAGCCACTGACCTTTAAGGTCAGGGTAAGGTGAGTGTCGTGAAGGAGAACATCGGCCAGATGAGTGATGCTGACGCGGAAGACATCAGCGCTTTAGAGCAAGATGTGTTTGCAAAGTTAGACCAGATTAAGTCAGAGGACGTGGACGTGCATGATGATTTGGCCCAGGAAGTATTCCAAGACCACCAGGCATATTTGAAGGCCCTGAATCCCAATTACTCCAAACAATATCATGCTCAGTTGGCACAACTATATGAGGCTGATGACCGCTTTCAGCAGTATTACAACGATCACACTCAGACCAAGGCGGCTGACGTCTTGATTAAGATTATTCAGGAATATACTAAATAAAAAGGACCCGACAACTTGCTTTGTCGGGCTCTTTTTTAGTTATCCAGCTGGTCGCTATCCGGTGTGGTGCGAAAGGCGTAGTTGATAACGATTAGTAGGGTTGAAATAATTCCCAGTGGTGGGTAAATCAAGACCAGGGTAAAGACGATTACCAAAAAGATGATATAGGAGTAACTCGTCAATTTTTGGTAAATTGGCATGTTGTGAATCCGTTCGGGATGGTTATCCTCGGCCGCAAGTTGCTGATAAACTGCCTTACTCAGCAGGGTGTAAGTAAAGCCCCAGAAGACGAAGACCAGTAGGTAAAAGATTTCTGGATCCCGGTAGTTGATGTATTCTCCAACCCAGCCAGTGGCCAGGGGAATCAGTGACATCGAGAACAGCCAGAAGTTGTTTAGCCAGTAAATTTTTTTAGAGATGTGGTTGATGATGGTCGTCATATAATGGTGGTTGTACCAGGCCGTCCCGACAAAGATGCTACTAACGATGTAGGCGAAGAAGTAGGGCGCTTTTTCAAATAAGGCTTGGAAAGTTGGGTGCTCGGGTACGTGTAGCTCCAAAACCATGATCGTCACCACGATGGCGATGACAGCGTCAGTAAACGCTTCAAAACGTGCTTTGCTCATAGAAATGCCCCTCAAAGTGTTTTCGTAAAGTATAACAAAAACGGTTTTGGGGATGTTTTTACGTCTAGGTGACATTTTGCCGTGATAAACTGAGAGTCCAAGGACAGTGAGTGGGGGAGTCAGATGAAGTACAAGGTAGTGGACACCGGAGTTCCAATTATTTTCCTGCATGGATTCGAATTAGATAGTCGGTCACTGATACCTTTTGTTGAACCGTTATTTCATAATTTGACTGGTTACCAGCGGATTTATATTGATTTGCCGGGGATGGGCGCTTCAAAGGGAGAAGACCTGGAAAACGCGGAAATACTTGTTCAACAATTAGTTGTGTTAATTTCCTCCCTGGTTAAGGACAAGTTCATCCTAGTCGGTCAGTCTTATGGTGGTTACTTGACCCTCGCACTCCTTGAACACTTTGAAAAGCAACTGGCTGCTGCCTTTTTAATTGCACCGATGGTTATCGGTAACAAGCAGCGCAGACACGTTCCAGCCATCAGAAACGAATACGTTCACCCGCATGACGCCAAGCAATACTCTGATGGTTTTCTGGATATTGATGTGATTGCCTCACAAGCAAAGTACAAGTTATATCAAGACCGTATTATGGGCCCCCTGCTTGATAATCAGAGCCCAAAATTAGACCGTTTTTCCCAGTCACCGAATTATACGTTGCGCAACGGGATTCGTCAGAAAAAGTACAACGTTCCCATCACCGTCTTATTAGGCAAGTGTGACAACGTTGTGGGTTACCAGGACCAGCAGGAGATAGCGAAGTTAAACGCGCGGACCGAGTTCCAGCTCCTACAGAATTCCGGGCATAATTTGATGATTGATGAAACTAACAGGTTCCTAACTTTGTTCAGTAAATTTCTCCGTGAGCGGCAAATCAACTAAATTTTTTCAATTTCACGGTTGTCATCCATTTTGGTCTATGTTAAATTATAAAAACATTAGAAAAGGGAAACAGTTCTCATGTTCAAACCAGCAGCAACTATCATTATTATTAACCGACCGGACTTTGCGAATTAGTGATCTTCACTAATAACATATCGTTAAGTCCTATTCGTGCGTGATTTGTTGCTGAATGGGACTTGAGAAGGCCTCCCACCAGCAAGTGGGAGGCCTTTTTATTTTCTAATACATAGCAGATTGGACCCCGAAGTTAAAGGAGAAGGAATTATGACAGAGAAGATGGATTGGGATAAGTTGGATTTTTCATACAAGGAAATGCCATATCGCTGGCGCGCCTACTGGAAAGATGGAAAATGGTATAAGGCTGGTCTGGAAACTGACCCGCAGTTGCCAGTCCGGGAAGCGGCCCCCATCGTGAACTATGGCCAGGGTATCTTTGAAGGTAATAAGGCTTATGGTACTAAGGACGGTCGCGTCGTTTTGTTCCGGCCGGATGAGTTTGGCAAGCGGATGAACGTCGGGGCCCGGCGGATGGCGATGCCAGAAGTGCCAGTCGATGAGTTTGTCCGGGCCTGTAAGGAAGTCGTGAAGGCCAACCGGGACTTTGTGCCACCTTACGGCCATGACGGTGCTTCCATGTTTATCCGGCCCATGCTTCTCGGCGTCGGTGATCATGTCCAGGTGTCAGCGGCCGAAGAATACCTCTTTACCATCTATGTGACGCCAGTCGGTGCCCTCTATAAGGGTGGTCTGGCACCGCACAACTACGTGGTTGATGATGACCATGATCGGGTTGCCGCCGATGGGACTGGGAACATCAAGGCCACGGCCAATTATGCCTCAACCTTGGCCACTGCCAAAGATGTTAAGAAGGCCGGCTACGACGATGTTCTCTACCTGGACCCAGCCACGCATACCAAGGTCGATGAGTTCTCTTCGGCTAACTTCTTTGCGGTTGAGAAGGGGACCAACAAGTTTGTGACACCAAAATCTAACACGGTTTTGCCTTCTGTCACCAAAAAATCCTTGCTCTGGCTGGCCAAGAACCGCCTGGGTCTGGATGTTGAAGAGGGAGATGTTAAGGTCGATGACCTGGACAAGTATGCCGAAGCCGGGGCGATGGGGAACGCGGCCGTGGTTTCACCAGCTGGTTCGGTGACTTACAAGGGTGACAAGCACGTCTTTTACTCCGAAACCAAGGTCGGTCCGGTCTCACAAAAGCTCTATGACGAACTATCAGGTATCCAGTTTGGGGACGTTGAAGCCCCTGAAGGTTGGGTGGTTGATGTCGACGAAGACTAAACTAAAAAAGCAGACCAAGCGGTCTGCTTTTTATTGCTTAGTAGTCATTTAAAACGACGTAATCAACGGTTTTAAGACTGTTCAAGTCCCGGCCACCGGCGTAGGAAATGGCGGACTGGAGGTCTTCTTGCATGGCCGTTAGGGTCGACTGAATGCTGCCCTTGTACTCGACCATCATGCTACGGCCTTCCACGTTGCGTTCGTGACCCTTCTGGGCGGCTGAAGCTGAACCGTAGTAAGCCTTGTAAGTCTGGCCGTTTTCTTCGATGAGCTCTCCAGGGGTCTCGTCGTGACCGGCAAACATGGAGCCAATCATGACCATCTTGGCGCCGAAACGAATCGACTTGGCGATGTCACCGTTATGACGAATCCCACCATCCGCGATGATTGGCTTGTTAGCTACCTGGGCACACTGGGCGATGGCGGCTAGTTGCCAGCCGTTGGTCCCAAAGCCGGTCTTATCCTTGGTGATGCAGGCCTTTCCCGGACCAATCCCAACCTTGGTGGCATCGGCCCCAGCCGCTTCGATTTCAACAATGGCAGCCGGGGTACCGAGGTTGCCGACAATCAGGAAGGTATTTGGCAGATTTTCCTTGATATAGTGGACCATCTTAATCACGTAGTCGGAGTGTCCGTGGGCTACGTCGATGGTGATATATTCGGGGGTGATGTTGCTGGTCTTGAACTGATCAATTAGGTCATACTCGCCATCAGTAATGCCTAGGCTAATCGAAGCAATCAGGCCCTTAGCCTGAATGTTCTTGACGAAGTCGAACCGTTTTTCGGGTTGGAAGCGGTGCATCACGTAAAAATAGCCGTTTCCTGCCAGCCATTCCGCCAGTTCTTCGTCAATGACAGTGGCCATATTGGCGGGCATAACAGGCAACTTGAACTGGTGGTTGCCCAGGGTCACACTCGTATCGGCCTCACGGCGGCTCTTTAGGACGCTCTTTTGTGGTAAGAGGCGGATGTCGTCGTAGTCAAATGTTTTCATAGATGTAAATTCCTTTCCCTCCGTGACCTGACTGATGTCAAAGTCGACGGATTAAGACGCAACTCACGCAGCGGCGATGAATTGACCAGGAAATAATATACGGTTTTTCGTGGTAAAAATCAAGTATTAGGGTTAGATTGTTAGGTTTTGGCGCCTTTTTGTAACAATGAAACCCTTTGCACGCGGAAAAGTTCGTATTAAAAAAGCAGGCCTGAGCGCCTGCTTTTTACTGAACAATATTAGTTATCTTCGTCAACAAAGACTACTTGACCATCCTTAAAGTCCGCAATCCGGGCCAGGGAGGCAATTTGGGTTAAGCCAGCATCCAGGGCGGCTTGGCGGCCAGGTTGGAAGGATTTTTCAATCACAATCCCGGCCCCAATGATGTCGGCGTCCGCCTGGTTGGCCAGGGACATCAGTCCCAGTAAGGCCTGTCCGTTAGCCAGGAAATCATCAATCAAGAGGACCCGGTCCGCAGCCGAGAGGAAGTGCTTGTCGATGCGAATCTGGTTGGTCGTCTGCTTGGTGTAGGAGTAGACATCGGCCGTGTAGGCGTCGTCGGCTAGGACTCGGGACTTGCTTTTGCGGGCAAAGACCACCGGGACGTCCAACGCTAAGCCAGCCATGACTGCCGGCGCAATCCCAGATGACTCGACCGTTAGAATCTTGTTCACGCCTTGATCAGCGAAAATCCGGGCGAATTCGTTGCCCATGGCCTGCATTAACTTGGGGTCAATTTGATGGTTTAAGAAGGAATCAACCTTTAAGATATCATCGCCTAGGACGCGACCTTCGGCCTGAATTCGTGCCTCCAATTCCTGCATGTAAAACTCCTTTACTTACTGTTCGCTTGCTTCAGATTTCTTGGGCCAGCCGTTAAATAGCAGGTTCATCACCAGGGCAACAATCGTGGTCATTACCACGCCGTTACTAAAAATCAGCTTGACGGCTTCGGGCAGCTGACCGAGGAAGGTTGGCATTGAGCCAACGCCCAGACCAGCACCAATGGATAGGCCAGCGGTCAGTAGGTTACCCTCATGATTCAAATCAACCTTGCCCAGAATCTGGAGACCTTGAATGGCAATCGTTGAGAACATAATCATCATGGCCCCACCCAGAACAGCACTTGGGATAATGGTGGCTAAGGCACCAAACTTAGGCAGGAGACCCAGAATTAAGAGTAAGCCAGCGGCATAGTAAATCGGTTGCTTGGTCTTAACCCCGGATAGGCGGATAACTGCCACGTTCTGGGAGAAGGTCGAGTAGGGGAAGGTGTTGAAAATTCCTGAAATCACCGCCGCAACTCCCTCGGCCCGGTAACCCCGGGCCAGGCTTTTCTGGGTTAGCTTTTGGCCGGTCAAGTCCGCCAGGGCAAAGTAGACCCCGGTGGCTTCCACCATGGCCGTCAAAACGATGACAATCATAGTTAAGCTGGCCGACCAGTTAAAGGTTGGCACCGCTAGGAAGAACGGTTGGGGAAGGTGGAACCAGGCCGCCTCCGTGACTGGTTGTAGGGAAACCCGACCCATGAAGGCTGCAAAGATGGTGCCCAGGATGATGCCTAACAGGACGGCAATTGCCTTGAAGAAACCGCGAGCAAACTTCATTAACAAGAGCGTAATCAAAACCGTAACAAAGCCAATTAGGAGGTTCTGCCAGGAACCAAAGCCAGGGGCAGTCAGGTTACCGCCACCCCAGTTTTGAAAGGCAATTGGAATCAGGCTAAGCCCAATGACGGTAATCAGCGATCCGGTAACGACTGGTGGGAAAAAGGCCCGCAGGCGGGCAAAGCTACCAGCAATGATAATGACAAAAATACCGGCCACGATGGTAGCGCCATACATGGCACCCCAACCGAGGGTTGAACCGATATTAATCAGGGGCGAAACCGCTTGGATGGAAGAACCCAGGACAACCGGCAGGGCAATTCCAGTCAGGGGCGTCTGCTTAAGTTGCAGCAGGGTGGCCAGCCCGGTACAGAAAATATCAACTGAGATTAGGTAGCCTAGTTGCTTAGTTGAGAAGTGCAGGGCGGTCCCGATTAAGAGCGGAACCAGGACGGAGCCAGCGTACATGGCTAGCACGTGTTGCAGACCCAGTAGCAGGGCTTGTAACTTTGGCAGGGGTCGGTTGGTAGTTTCCATGAAATCTCCTTGGCATGGTTGTTTTTTGCACCGTCATATCCGGCCAAAGGAACCGATGCCCACTGAGTCTCTACCCCAAAAATCTTAAAAATGTTGGCATTAGTCGTCCTTTGTGCCGGACGGTAGAGACTCGGTTAGCATTAAAAACCGGATATAAGGCCAATGTGGTACCTCAAATTATAGCAGTAGTTTGGGGGTGAATGGTATCCCGGGTTTTAGAATTCTTATTTGTGAGTTGCTAAGAAAATGAGGAGAATCAAATTTTTTATTTTTGTAATAAAAAACACAAGTTTAGTTCTTTAAAAAATCCCAAACACTCATTTAAGTCACCTCTATACCTGTATAGTTAGCCTTCAAGGCTAGGTGATGAGCCTCATCATACTTTTGAAATAGAGCAATACTAGTAAGAAATATATACTGTTAGAATAATTGACAAAATAGAGAGCATTAAAAAAGGGATTATTGTGATATTATCAACTAGTAGTATCTAACTGTTGAGGAGGGAGATTTATGGAATATTCAATGGATTATAATGAAGCTATTAGCTATATTTCATCAGGGGAAGCTGTGTTATTTACCGGATCGTACTTTTCGGTAGGTTCTTTGAACTATGAAAAGGAGCCAATACCAGATTCAGATGATTTGAAAAATATTCTTTTAAAAAGAATAGGTGAACCTACAGATTCAAAGGAAGATTTAAAAACTGTCGCCCAGTTTGCTCTGCATGATCTTGGTCCAAAAGAGTATGGTAACATTTTGCGTTCCCAATTTAACGTGAAGGAACCAAGTCGCGATGTTGATATAATATCGTCCAAGACTTGGAGTGCCATATTTACGACGAATTATGATAATGCCATCGAGAAGTCCAGTGGTCGAGTAACAAGTTCACCAAATTCTGATGTACGTAAGTCTTCTTCCTTAGCGGACGAAGTTTATCACATCAACGGGTCCATTGATGATCTAACAAGTAAAAAGGATGATGTAAATAGATTATTGCTTAGCAACGATAGTTATTTAGAGAATGATTTTCTCACCTCTCCAGGCTATAACACATTCGTAAACGCTCTTATCTATGCAAAGGCAATTTTTTTCGTTGGGTACTCTGTATTTTCGGACCTGGATATAGCAAGAATTATTTCCAGAGATGACATAGCTGCCAAATCTTTTTTTGTAACTGGCGACAGTGGTTCTCGGATGGAAAAACAACGAATAAGTCAGTATGGCACCTATACAGGTAAGAGCACGCATGATTTTGCCGAAGAGATACAAAATATCAAAACTCAAAAATCAGTTTCTTCTAGCATTGATAACTCGTTACGTTCATTTCATAAGGTAGAACCACCTAAAGATTACGCAGAACAACCGAAGATAGACAATGATATTAACAATCTAATTAACAAGGGACATGTTGTTGATGAGCACATCCTAAACCCAAATTATATAGTAAACCGATGGAGCCCCTACGCGAGTGAAGTTTTGTCAATCCATGGTGACAAAATTGTCACTGTTCGATCAAAAATAGGGAATGGAAAAACTATTTTTATGAAGGGGCTTGCTCAGTATATATCTGCAAAACGTAATGTTTTTGAACTTAAAGGACCATCCGATTACTTTTACGGGGATTTAAAGAAAATCAATGAAAATTATGATGATCCAATTATTTTTCTTGATGATATTGGTGAGTTCAGGAATAATTTCCGAGTAATAATTGAATTCCATAAAAAAGGCATAACATTCGTTATTTCAGCAAGAAATCCACTGATGGAACAGGCAATTAATGCCTTAACAAGGGAATCGGCTGTTGACAATAGTAACATCGTCGACTTAGCGAATCTTGATAAATTGAAAAGAAATGATTTTAATAAGTGGACGCAGAATATTGAAACTTATCATTTGTGGGGAAGAGGTAATAAGCAACTTACGCGCAAACTTTTTGAACATAATAAGGCCTTCAGTAAGTTGCTGATTGACATATTTAAATCCTCAGGAATAATGGCAAAATATCAATCGTTGTTTCAAAAGAGTAACGATGCGCCAACAAGTGAAGCGAGACTTATTATTTCGATACTTATACTTAACTTGCTTAATTCCGGAAAATCAATGAGATTAGAGGCGCTATTGAACATTTTAAGTGTCACTGTCACTGAAGAGATGAAAATGAATGAATTGCTGACTGAATTTATTGATTTCAGCAATATGGAAATCATCAATACTTCGTCAATATTGTCGCAAGAAATTTTACACGATGCCAATATTTTCACGCCAGAGAAAATATATCAAACCATATTGTTCTTGATGCAGGGAATAGATAAAAAAACGACCAGTAAGCAAAATAACTCGATACAAAGGGCCCTGACATCATTTTCAAACTTGACTTTGATATTTGGCGGTGGAAGGAGGGACAGACGAAATAAGCAGATTCACGGTTATATTTCAAATTACTACAGCGAAGTGCAAAAGTTAGATTTTGCAAAGGATAACGTTTTTTTCTTCGTTCAGCTAACAAACAGTAAAATATATGCTGGAGATTATGATCTAGCAACTAAATACTTGGATTTTGCTGAGGGGGAGGCAGATAGGTTAAAATTACGGAATGATTATCAGCTAGTTACGACCAAAATAAACCTATATATCGAATTCTCAAGTAGGTTACTCAAAAAAAATCCAGAAGACTACCTAGAAAAAATCGAATGGTCTGCGGATCAGGTCACTAAGTATCAAGAAGTCGATTATATTTTAACTCTCTTTAGTAAACTTTCTTACGATGAAAATGGTTTCCTCCATACTGTTAATCGGTTTGCCAGGGAGCACAAGTCAGCTTTCTATGATGTCATAAATCGTCTTTATGACAGGATACAATTTTCAGACGATTTCGATGAGATAGAAATGAATCACAAAAAAGAATTGAATTCTCTAAAAAAAGTTATCAGTAGACTTAAGTAATTTAGTTTACATAATATATATTATCGAAAGTAACATTTCAGAGGGACTTAAAAGTTGTCATTAGCTTATAAGCCCCTCTTTTTTAATTTACCTGGTTAACAACGTTGCCTGAGAGATAATGCTCTAGATTAGATACTGCGATGGCTAGCAGTCTTTGTCTGGTCTCATACGGTGCCCAAGCGATATGTGGCGTTATGTAGCAATTGATGGCGCTGAGTAACGGATTAGTATCTACAATCGGTTCCTGGCTGACTACATCCGTGGCATAAGCGGATAACCGATGCTGATTCAATGCGTCAGCAACATCTTGTTCATTAACTAGTTTCCCCCTGGATGTATTTAACAAAATTGCACTGGGCTTCATTTTAGCCAGAGTTGCTTTATTAATTAAGCCAGTGGTTTCAGGAGTTTGAATGACATGTAGACTAATCACGTCAGACACCTTTAATAGTTGATCCAATGAAACTTGCTTCAGCCATTTCTCTTCGACGACCTTTGGGCGATGATTATAAAACACAACCCGCATGCCAAAAGCATGGGCTAATCTGGCTACTTTTTGCGCGATGCGGCCATAGCCGATTAGACCTAATGTCTTTGATTTCAATTCGTATAAAGGCTGGTCCCAAAACGTAAAATCCGGCCCCTGCGCCCAACGACCCTGGTGCACTAATTGGTTATGCAACCCTACCTGGCCAGTTACTTCTAGCAACAGAGAAAAAGTAAATTGTGCCACGGCATCACTCGCATAAGTTGGCACATTGGTGACGACAATGTTTTTCCTACGGGCACTATCAATATCGACCACATTATAGCCGGTCCCCATGATACCAATGTATTGCAGGTTGGGTGCTTGAGCGATGACGTCGCTATTAATCGGCGTTTTGTGAGTAATCACGATTTCTGCATCGCGAATTCGGCTTATTATTTCACTAACATCGGTGACGTTTGTACGATCATAAAAAGTGCAGTCGCCCAGTGAACGTAATGTGTCCCAATCTAAGTCACTGTTCAGTGCATAACCATCTAAAAGAACAATTTTTGCCATGTCTCCCCCATATTCGGTGCATATGTGGTTTACCTGTTTTTATTGTAAGCGAAAAACACCAACTGTGAGTTGTTTAGGGTGTGCTGATTGCAAATTTTTTGAAGCATGGCTGTTCGGCACACCCTCTTTTATGATATAACCGTGACATCATTGATGAAGGAGCAGCTAACCATGAAAAAGGTCTTGATTGTCGAAACTAATACCCAGCACTATCAGCACACTGATGAACCTACCGGACTATGGCTGGGCGAAAGCACTGAATTTGTGGATGAGTTAAATCAGGCTGGCATTCCATATGATTTTGTTAGTCCACGTGGCGGCTTCGTGCCCTTAGACCCTAGAAGTATGAAGTATGTTGATCACAATATCATGCGGGTTTATGAGGACCCTGACTTTATTAAGCGCGGTATGACCGCTACACTTAAGCCTAGTGATGTCACACCTGACGACTATGTTGGCATATACTACACGGGTGGCCACGGGGTGATGTGGGATTTTCCTGATAATTCGGACTTGCAAAGGATTGCCCTGCAAATCTACCAAAACGACGGCTATCTGATGTCTGTCTGCCACGGCATTGCTGGGCTGCTGAACATAAAAAACGATGCTGGTGATTATGTCATCAAAAATAAGAACATTACTGGCTTTACAAAGAGTGAAGAGATTTTAGCTGGCAAACTGAAAGTCGTACCCTTCTTAAACAAGGAAGTCGCTGAGGCCCATGGAGCCCAATTTAAGCAGGCCCGTTTCTACAAAGAGTTTGCCATTCAAGATGGCCACCTGATTACTGGACAGAACCCGTTCTCAGTTCGGGCCGTAGCTAAACTCTTCCTACAGCAGCTAACAGATGATAAATAAAAAAACAGGACTTCGGTCCTGTTTTCTTTTCCACTCACTTTTAATAAAAGCTAGGCTTATCCCCGTCCGTGTTGGGCTGGTTAATCCCGATGCTTTCCTTGGAGTACAGCTTAGGATTATCAATAATCTTGACGACCAGGTCGGCCACGCTCTTACGGGACACCGAGGTACCGCGGAATGGCTCACCCTTATGGGTAATCTCGTAATCGACCGTGTCCTCGTTATCCAACCAGGCTGGCCGGATAATCGTGTAGTCCAACGGTGACGCTTCGACCTCATCAGCGGCCTTACGGTAAGTTTTCAGCGATGATTCGATCATCTGGTGGTTCCACTGGCCAAATTTACCAGGCACTTCGTCATAAATGCCCAGGGTCGCAATGAAGATTAACCGCTTAACACCAGTCTTTTCCATGGCCGCAACCACCGCTGCTAACTGGACATCGACGTTACCAGCCAAGTTAACGTAGACCAAGTCCTGACCCTCAATGGCTGGCACCAGCTGATCAACCTGGGTGGCATCGCCTTCAACGACCTTAACGCATGGATTGTCAGCCCACTGGGCCACCTTGGCTGGATTACGGACCAACAAGGTCAGCTGGTAATCTTCATTCTTCAACAACATTGGAATGGCCTGGGCCGCCACCCGGCCACCAGCACCTAAAATTGCAATTTTCTTCATAGTGGAATGCCTCCCGTCTCGTAAACTGCTACTTCCTAATCTAATCGCCCGCATTATAGCACTTTATTGGCCCTCAAGGGACAAAAAAGCGCGCTAAGACGTGACTTTCCGGCCGCCTGTGTTACGATATTAAACGTGAGTAACACACACTTTATAGCAGCACGGTAAAAGGAATCGAGGCCGGTTATGACAAATCCAAATAAAAAATTATATTGCCTGGTAGACAACCATGAATATGATCTCTTGGATGGTAATTTCATCCATGAATTGGACCCCTACGTGAAGGCCCTCGTTAAAAAAGACTATGCTGATATAGATGAAAATAGTTTCATATGTAATGAGCACCTCCTCCACTACCGCCTCCGGAAAATGGACACGATTATCAAGAATGATATTTCTGAGAACCGGTCCATTAACAAGCGGATGAACGAGCTGCTCAGCGAAGAC
Source organism: Lactobacillaceae bacterium L1_55_11 (assembly GCA_029433155.1). GTDB lineage: Bacteria > Bacillota > Bacilli > Lactobacillales > Lactobacillaceae > ESL0723. Next base: position 452,640 of record JAQYTT010000001.1, on the reverse strand, counting down.
AATTATAAGATTGTCGATGTTGAAAAGCAGTTGGAAACGACCCTGACCATGGGACAACGGATTGCCGACGCCGTCGCCCGCTTTGGCGGTAGCTGGCCCTTCGTGCTTTCCTTTGTTGGTGTTATGGTGGTTTGGGTGGTCATCAACGTGGCCCGTCCCTTCGGCGCTGACTTTGACCCCTACCCCTTCATCCTGCTTAACCTCTTCTTGAGTATGGTGGCCGCGATTCAAGCGCCCCTAATCATGATGAGCCAGAACCGGGCCAGTAGCTATGATCGGATGGAGTCACGAAACGACTACCACGTTAATTTAAAGTCTGAAGAAGAAATTCGTCTCCTCCACGACAAGATTGACCATCTGATTCAACAAGATCAACCTAATAATCTGGAAATTCAAAAGATGCAGATGGAGATGCTAGCCTCGATTAACACTCAGTTAGCCCAAATGAAAAAAGAACAAGACGCTGATAAAGCTCAGGCCGAAAAAAACCACCAGGATTAACTGGTGGCTTTTTTATTGCTGTTCTTTTTTAAAAAAATTGACAAAGGCGGTGGAAATAATCAAGAGTCCACCGACGATTTGTAAGGCCATCAGATGCGTATTTAGGAAGGCCGTCGACAGCAATGTGGCGGTCAGTGGTTCAAAGGAACTCAGCATGCCAGTAATGGCCGGTTGAATGTACTTGGTACTGCTGATATAGAAGAGATAGGACAGCATCGTACCAAAGATAATGACAAAGCCGATGGCCGCCAGTCCTGGGACCGATAGATGATGAACCGGCGTAACGAAGAGAAACGGTAGCATTGGGATTGAACCAATAAACATCGCCCAACCCACCACGAGACGGCCATCATAGTCCTTAACTAAGCCACCTGGCAAGAGCGTGTAAGCTGCTTGCGCCAGGGCAGCAATTAACCCCCAAATCAGGGCCAGTGGTGCCAGACTCAGGTGGTTAAAGCGCCCATCGGTGACTAACAAGACGGTCCCAATCAGGGCAATTAGGACGGTGCTAGTTTCAATCACACTGGGCCAGTGCCGCCTTTTTAAGGCCAAGAAAATGACAATGAACATCGGTCCCAAAAACTGCAACACCGTGGCTGTGGCCGCGTTACCGTAGCGAATCGCCATGAAATAAGCCAGCTGAGATGGCAGCATACCCAGGGCCGCAAAGAGCAAGAGGGCCTGGGTGGCCGAACGGTTGCGCCAAATGGCCAGGATGGATTGCTTGCTGGTCAGCTGGTACCAGACCAGTAACAGCAAGCCTGCCATCAACAGGCGCAGGGCCACTAGCCATAACGGTGAAACCGGCGTACGCGTGAAGATATATTCGGCCACCGTGCCGGCTGTTCCCCAAAAGATACTGCCGATAATGGCGTAGGCGAAACCCTTTTTAACGTTCATAGATGAGATGCTCCCCCTCCCCTTGGTAGCTCCTGGCTTAATAAAAAGCACCATCTTTCAATGATGCCCAATTCATTACTGGTATAAGTTCGTCGACAGATAGCGTTCCCCGTTATCAGCGGTAATGGCCAGGACCTTTTTACCTGGTCCGAGGTCTTTAGCAACCTGGATGGCCGCCGCAACCGCTGCACCGGAAGAATAACCCAGGAGCAGGGCCTGCTTGCTGGCCAGGATTCGGGCAGTATCAGCGGCATCTTCATTGCTGATACCGATGACCTGGTCATAAATCTTAGTGTCTAAGACTTCCGGCACAAAGCCGGCGCCGATTCCCTGAATCTTATGGGGTCCCGGTTGACCACCCTCTAAGATTGGAGATCCAGCTGGCTCAACGGCCACAATCTTCAAGTCGCCCTGCTCGCGGAGGTACTTGCCGGCACCAGTAATGGTACCGCCAGTCCCAATTCCGGCCACAAAGGCGTCGGGCACACCGTGGAAGAAATCCTTAATTTCTGGACCAGTCCCCTCGTAGTGGGCTTGGGGGTTAGCCTGGTTATAGAACTGACCAGCCTCTAAATACCCCTTCTTTTCAACCAGGTCCTTAACCACGGCCAAAGCCCCCTTCATGCCATCAGCAGCGGGTGTCTCAATCAAGGTTGCCCCGTAGGCCTTCACCAGTTGCTTACGTTCGGCTGACATGGAATCAGGCATGACAATCGTCACCGGATAGCCCTTGGCGGCGCCAACGGCTGCTAGGGCAATGCCCGTGTTACCGGAGGTGGCCTCAATTAGGGTTTGACCAGGCTTTAACTGGCCACTTTCTTCAGCAATTTTAACCAACTGATAGGCCACCCGGTCCTTGACTGAACCAAAGGGGTTGAAGTACTCAAGTTTCACGTAAACCGTGGCGGCCTGGTCACCGACTAAGTCCTGGGAAAGAGGCACAACTGGGGTGTGACCGATTAAATCTAAAATGTTTGCTGTCATCTGAATGAGCTCCTAAATAATATACATCCGTTCGTTACTCAGTGGTGTTTGCGCATCCTTTGATGCTAGCCGGGCTGGCACACCGACGACAGTTTTTCCAGCAGGTACGTGGGACAAGACGACGGCATTCGCGCCGACCTTGCTATCCTGACCGAGCCGGATGGCGCCGAGAATCTTTGCCCCAGCCCCAATCAGACATCGGTCCCCCACAATCGGATGGCGGTTAGTCCCCTGCCCTCCGCGGGAACCCAGGGTCACGCCCTGGTAAATGGTCACATCATTGCCAATAATCGCGTATTGGCCAATCACGACGCCTTGACCGTGGTCAATCATCAGATTGCGACCGATTTGGGCACCGGGATGGATCTCGATCCCAGTCCTGTGGCGACTGCGGTTGGCTAACCACAGCGCTAAAAAGCGGTGCCCGTGCTGCCAAAGGTAGTGGGCCCGCCGGTGGCTCTTGACCGCCCGGTAACCAGGGTGAAATAGAATCACCTGGTAACGGTGGTTTAAGGCCGGATCACGGCTGATGAAATTGTCGACCATTTCGAATTTCATAGTTGACCTATCTTATCGGTATTGGCGAGACTTTGTCAATTACTGTGACCTAAGCAGCCAGGTTTAAGTTCAGCCCAAGAAAATATGGATTAAGATAATGGCCAGGATTACCTGGACCAGACCAACCAGGAAGCCGTAGCTGAGGAACTTAACCCCACTCTTCTTGATGGTGGTCCACTTCAGGTTCAAGCCAATAGCGGCCAGGTTCACCACGCCAAAGAAGGAGCTCAGGGTGTGGCTGGTTTGGTGGATTAGATTCGGCAGAGTAATCACTGAATTGACCACGATTAAGATGGCAAAGACAATGATGTACCAAGGCAGAATCGTAACCTTGGCCTTTTTTACTTCGGCCCGTTCTTCGCTGGCAGTTTGCCGATGGCTGATATAACCAAATAAGAGCACCACAAAGACCAGCATGATGACCCGCAGCAGCTTAAAAAGGGTGGCATAGGTCACGACGTTGCCGTTAATCAAGGCCGCCGTTCCGACCACCTGACCAACGGATTGGACGGTACCACCGACCAGGGCCCCGGTGAGGAAGTCATTATGACCAAAAATCAGGTGGGAAAGACCGGGCAGCGTCAGCAGTAAGATCATACCGGTCAAGGAAACCGTGGCAACGGCCGTCCGCCGGTCGTCATCCTTGGCACCAATTACTGGTGCGACGGCTGCAATGGCACTAGAACCACAGACCGCATTTCCAGCCCCCATTAACATCGTACTGTGCAGGTCAACCTTAAAGACATAGCGTCCCAGGACATAGACAATCCCGATTACGGCCGCCATGTTAACGATGATGTAGGCAATCCCATTTAGACCCAGACCCGCCAGGGTCTTTAGCGTCAAAGTCGCCCCTAAGAGGGCAATCCCCATTTCAATCGGATACTTTTCAGACCACTTGACGCCGGCCCCGTAGCGGTCAGCCGTAAAGAGCGTGTTCCCCAGGACAATCCCCACAATCATGGCGATACTTTCCGCCCCTAACTGTGGCAGGTAGATGGCCAAGAACTGCGCCAGTAAAGAAATGACTAGGACAACAATAATCCCCAGCCAATGTTTTTTTGTAATTTTCATAATGAGTCCTCCCCCATTGCTATTAAAGGTAGTTAAAGTTTGCTTGAAACGCAAGGGTTTCAGCCCAAAAGTCTTGGAAATGTTATCATGGAAATACTTGATAAGAGAGTTAAGGGAGTTTAAACGCCATGTACAAGTACTTAATTTTTGATTTGGATGATACGGTCTTAGATTTCACCGGTGGTGAAGTGGCCGGGATTGAGAAGATTTTCTCCGATGCCTGGGGCCTGTCTGGTACCGCTTTAGATGAAGCCGTGGCCACCTACCAAAAGATTAACCACGAGCTCTGGCACCAGTACGAAAAAGACGAAATCCCCCGCCAGCAAATCTTTGAAACCCGCTTTCCTAAGACCTTAGCAGCCCTAGGTCGCACTGGTGATGCTGACCAGATGGAAAAGGATTACGCCTATCTCCGTAATCATAACTTCCTGGTGGTGGACCAGGCCAAGGAATTGCTGCAGGAACTCAGTCGCAAGTACACCCTGATTGCCGGGACCAACGGCCAGGCTGATGCCCAGCGGCTGCGCCTGCGTGAAACTGGCCTAGGTCAGTACTTTACCCAGATTTACACTTCCGAAGATGTTGGCTATTCCAAACCTGATACCGGCTTTTACGACCCCATCTTCCGTAACAATCCAGACATGCGCTCTGATAACACCCTGATGATTGGTGATGGCCTCTACTCTGATATTCTGGGTGGCCAGAATTACCAGCTAGATACGGCCTGGATTAATCGCCGCGGTCTCAAAGCCCCGGCCGAAATTCAGCCAACTTATGAAGTTGAAAAGTTAGCCGATTTATACCCAATTTTGAAATGAAAAAGACGTCCTGATGAGGACGTCTTTTTTGCTAACCAGCGGCCGGTTCCGTGTCAATGGCCGCCTTGATGGTCTTGCGGTCAGCCATGTCCTGGTAGGCCGTATTAATGTCTGCTAGTGGATATTCCTTGGTAAAGACCTTACCGGGATTAATGTCACCGTTTAAGACGGCATGAAGCAGAATGTCCTTGTCATAAGTAGTTGGCGAAGCAATGCCACCGGCAATCGCCACGTTCTTGTAGAAAATCTGAGCTGGATCAGCGCCCTGACCATGGGGTAAACCAACCCGGCCAACGTGGGCCCCGGGACGGGCAATCGCCACGGCAGTCTGGTTGGATTGTTCCGAACCGACACACTCCAAAACGGCATCGGCCCCACTACCGTGAGTCAGGTCCAAAACTGCTTTTTCACCAGCTTCACCACGCTCAGCCACCACATCCGTTGCGCCAAATTCAAGGGCCAGCTTCTGCCGGTCTTCGTGCCGGCTCATGATAATGATTTGCTTAGCGCCACGCAACTTAGCTGAAATCACGCCGCAGAGGCCAACAGCACCGTCACCAATCACAACGGCCGTATCCCCTACCTGGACATTGCCAGTGCGGGCGGCGTGGTAACCAGTTGGCATCACATCAGACAGGGCCAGGAAGGAGTTAATCATGGCTGGCGTGTAGTCACTAGGCTGGCCTGGAATCTTAACCAGGGCCCAATTAGCGTGCTGGTAGCGAATATATTCAGCTTGAACACCGCGGCTGAAGTTGTCCGTATGGGAGAGACAGCTACCTTCATAACCGGCCAAACAGGCCGCACAGTGACCACAGCCATGCGTAAAGGGCGCAATCACAAAGTCACCCGGCTTAACGGTCGCCACGGCTGATCCAGTTTCTTCCACGATGCCAATGGCTTCGTGACCATGGTTTTGACTGTTTTCCGCCTTTTCATCCAAACCGCGGTAGGTCCACAAATCAGAGCCACAGACACAGGTTTTTAAGACATGGATGATGGCATCATCAGCGGCCTTAATCTTTGGCTTTTCACTGTCTTGGACGGCCACTAGGCCGGGCTTCACGAAGATGGTTTCTTTCATAGGACACTTCTTAGCTAGCTTAATGGCCCCATTAAACACCTCTGGCCTCGAAAATCCGTAAATCGTGTAAGGGAAGTTAACCTGGATTCTTGCAGTAAAAAAACGCCAACTGGCGTTTTCAGAACTTAGGCTGGCGCGACATCGACCGCGGCCTTGATGGTCTTGCGGTCGGTCATGTCTTGATAGGCCTGGTTAATGTTGTCCAGGTTGTATTCGTGGGTGAAGACCTTACCAGGGTTGATGTCACCGTTTAAGACGGCCTGGAGCAAAACGCCCTTGTCATAGGTCGTCACGGAAGCAATCCCACCAGAGATGGAAACGTTGTTGAAAAAGACCTGGGCCGCATCAGCACCCTGTCCGTGAGGCAGGCCAACCCGACCAATGTGGGCGCCGGGACGAGCTACGTTGACAGCTGTCTGATTAGATTGTTCAGAACCAACACACTCCAAAACAGCATCGGCCCCACTACCATGAGTCAGTTCCATAATGGCCTTTTCACCGGCTTCACCACGTTCAGCCACCACGTCAGTGGCACCGAACTCCAGGGCTAGCTTTTGCCGATCTTCGTGCCGGCTCATGATGATAATCTGCTTAGCACCGCGCAACTTAGCGGCAATAACGCCACAGAGACCAACGGCCCCATCACCGATAACCACGGCCGTGTCCCCAACTTGAACATTGGCCGTTCGAGCGGCGTGATAACCAGTGGGCATGACATCGGCCAGGGTCAGGAAGGAATTAATCATGGCTGGCGTGTAGTCACTAGGCTGGCCAGGGACCTTGACCAGGGCCCAGTCGCCGTGTTGGAAGCGGATATATTCAGCCTGGTTGGCAGAACTAATGTTGTCGTCGTGGGACTGGCAACTACCATCAAAGCCGGCCAGGCAGGCGGCACAGTGACCACACCCGTGGGTAAAGGGGGCAATCACAAAGTCCCCCTTCTTGACTGTCGTAATGGCTGAACCGGTTTCTTCAACGATTCCGATGGCTTCGTGGCCACCGTTGTCACTGTTTTCAGGCTTATCATCCAAGCCACGGTAGGCCCAGAGATCCGAGCCACAGACGCAGGCCTTGACGACGTGGATAATCACGTCATCGTCTTTTTGAATCTTAGGCTTGGCGACTTCTTGGGCCTCAACGAGGCCGGGTTTAACAAAAATTGCTTCTTTCATGGAGAATTTTTTCCTTTCCGAGTAACAGTAGTTAGGACTACTGGGAAACTTTCTGTTCAGCTGGTCGGGTGAAGGACTCGTAATTGGCCAACTTATATCGCAGGCAGTCACGACCAGTTTGTAGTTTTGCCATCTGATCTTCGATTTCAGCCAGGGAAGCCTGCAGGATAGCCTGCCGCCGTGGAATCGACGCGTCATCATCAGCGTAAACTAGACTTAAGTATTCCTTGAGGGCGGCAATCCGCATGCCAGAATTGCGTAAGGTCTTAATGAAATCTAACTGCTGGACATTGTGATTGTCAAAATTACGGATGCCATTCGCATCCCGGGCAATTTCGGGCAAGAGCCCGATTTTTTCGTAATAGCGAATGGTGCCAATGCTGAGCCCCGTTTGCTGGGCAACGGCTTTAATATTCATACCGTTTCACCTCCTCGACCATGTTCCTATTAAACACCCTATAGTGCACTATAGGTCAACATAAATCAAAAAATAAAAGCTGCCCGCTTAAAGGTAGCTTTTATTTTAATCTTAAAGAACATCCTTAATGGCTTCGCCCCCACTAGTGATGGGATAAATCTTGCCAAAGGTCTTGGGTTGGTCGATGACGGCCGTCACGAAGTTAGCGACATCGGCCCGGGGAATGCTGTAACCCCCCTCACCTAAATTAAAGTCGGTGCTGACGTGGCTAGTTTCAGCGTCGTTAGACAGCATCGTTGGCCGGACAATTGTGTAGTCCAGGTCAGTTCCCTGCAAAATCCGGTCAGCATAGTGCTTCATGACATAGTAAACGTAAAGACCGGAGTTTTCCCAGGTCGTGGGGTCATCAGCACCAGCGGCTGAGACCATCACGTAGCGCTTGATGCCCGCTTTCTTAGCGGCATCCATGGTCTTAACGGCCCCATCCAAGTCAATGCCGACGGTGAGCTTGTCAGAAGCCCCACCAGCACCGGCGGTGAAGACAATGGCGTCGGCTTCGCTGTTTTTAAAGCTCGAAACCATGGTTTCTTCATCATCGAGGGCGTTGAATTTGCGGCATTCTACGTGGTCGAGGTGCTCAACCGTTGAAAACTGCTCAACGTCACGAAAACTGGCCACCACATCATGACCGGCATCGGCCAATTTAGGTACTAGAATCCGGCCAACGTGGCCGTGGGCACCAATAACCATTACTTTACTCATACTACCTCCTTGTACTGCTTGTGCTTAATCGAGAAAGGTAATCACGTCGGTGGGATCCATCCGACTGGCCTTAATCTTATTAATTGCGGCCGTTTGATCCGCGTAACCCAGGCCAATCCCATAAATCAGTTCCTGGTCCGCTGGGATATTTAACGCCTCCCGTAAGGGCTGGTTAAACTTGGTAAATTCATAGGCTGGCAAGCTGTCAATCTCTTCAACGCTGGCAGCCAGCATCAGGCTTTGGGAGAAGGCCCCAAGATCGACCAAGGACCAGTTGGAATAGTCCTTGGCCAGGGTCAGATAAACGATTGCCTGGGCATTGAAAAGTTGGCCACTGGCCTGGGCCGCCAACTTAGGCCAGTCTTCACCGGCCTGGCTGGCATCGTTTTCCATCCAATTTTGCATGTTGGCCTGGGCCGCTTCGTCCCATTCATTGCTGGGCCGCAAGGGAATGCTAGGGTCTGTCTTAGCGTCGGGGTCCTGGCTAAGCTTGGTATGCTGGGCCCGGATTTCGGCTAGTTTTTTCCCGGTCGCAATGTAGGCCCGCACTGGCTGGCTGTTTACCCACGACGGAGTCCCCTGGGCCAACTTGACCAGGTCCTGCAAGAGGACGGGTGGGATTTGTTGGTCAGTAAACCAACGGGTCGCATGCCGGGTTTGAATCGTGGTTTTAAAGTCCATGAGTTCCTCCTCTGACTTAAATGATGGCTAAGGGTTCCTTCTTGCTGGGACCGGGAAAGGACTGGTCCAAAACATCCAGGTCAACCTTAGTTAAATGAATATCACCGGCGTGGATATTAGCCATCAGGTGTTCTGGGTTGCTGGTTTGTGGGATAGCCAGGGTTTGTTGGTCACGGACGGCCCAGGCCAGCAGAATCTGGTACGGCGTCGCATCATGGCGTTCCGCAATCTGAATCAAACCAGGGCTGTATAGTAGCTCGTGCTGGCGGCTATCCCCGGCATCAACCGGTGAATAGGCAATCAGGGGAATGTCACGCTTGCGTTGCCATGGTAGGAGACTGTACTCAATCCCCCGCTCGCCGATATTGTACAGGTCCTCGTTGGCAAAGACCTGGTCACCACCGGGTACGTCAACGAGTTCAGTCATATCGTCAATGTCAAAGTTCGAAACACCCCAGTGGCGAATCTTGCCGCTCTTTTTGAGGGCCTGAAGGTCAGCTACAGTTTGCTCCAAGGGGGCATCACCGCGCCAGTGGTAAAGGTAGAGATCCAAGTAGTCAGTTTGTAGGCGCTTGAGACTGGCCTCCAGGGCAGCCGAAAGCTGCGGCTCAACAGCGTTGCGGGGATAAAATTTAGAAATCAAGAAAATCTTACTGCGGTCATACTCGCTAAGGGCATCACCCACCAAGCGCTCTGCATCACCACGGCCATACATCTCGGCCGTGTCGATGGCCTGGACGCCATTATCCACCGCCATGCGGATGACGTCCCGCTCTTCCCGGTAGGTCAGTGGGTCAGAACCCATGTGCCAGGTTCCTAGGCCGATGTTTGGCATCTCAATGCCGTGAAAATTAATGTTGGTCATAAGATCTCCTACTTCGTTTACTTAGTCTAGGTGGATTTGATTAATTTCAATGCTCCCGTCTTTTTTGTAACAGGCTAGGTTGTCGTAGAAAATTGAGAAACTATCTTGCAAATAGTCATCATAAGCCGCACTGGTGTGTGGTGACAGCAAGACATTGTCCATCCCGTAGAGTGGATGGTCGTTTGGCAGTGGTTCCGGGTCGACCACGTCGAGGGCGGCCGAGTCTAGCTGACCGTTTTTCAGGGCAGCGACCAAATCATCGGTCACCACACTACCCCCACGGCCAACGTTAATGAAGATTGGCTTTTGGCGCAACTGGTCAAAGAAGTGTTGGTCAAAAATATCTTGGGTGTGGTCATTTAGTGGCAGGGCGTTGATGATAATATCGGCGTTAAAGACGCTGTCGCTTAGGTCTGTCAGGGCCGTCGTTTCATCAAAGTTCTGGGCGGCATGGCCGTTGGAGTTAACCCCAATCGTGTGGGCGTGAAAAGCCTGGAGCAGCTCAGCGGTGCGCTGGCCAATCCCACCGGTACCAAAGACCGCCACCTTTTTACCGGCAATCAGTTTGAAGGGACCATCAACCGGTCCCCAGCGGTCCAAGTTCTGGAAGGCGTTGAGCTGACGGTAACGGACCAGGATCACCCCAATAATGGTCTCGGCAATAGGTTCGCGCTGGACGCCCTGGACATTGGCTAACTCAACCCCGCGGGTGGCCAAGGCATCCAAGGGCAGGTAGTCCGTGCCGACCGACAGGGCTTGCAAGAAACCAAGCCGGCTTTCCGGGTCAGCCAGGATTTGGTCTAGGTAGACCGGATGGTAGCCCAAGAAGACGTCAATGTTATTCAACTCCCCCTGCCTAAGTTTCTGGTCGGCGTAATAAAGACGGTCGCCACTACCCTCGAAATGCTTGTTCAAGATGGTTTTCATGGTCTCGAGGTCAAAATTTTGATTAGGTGCACTAACTAAAATGTTCATTAATGTTTTCCTCGCAAGGTGCAACTTTCTTACCACCATACTACCGTTTTTTAGCCATAATTGCGAACTTGTCTAGGTAAATAAAAAGACCCATTCGGGTCTTTTTTTATCTAGTGAATTTATCTGAAGTTTGGTTCTGCATTGATAAGTTCTTCAGTTACGAATTCACTAAAGTCCTTCTGTTTGGCGATAGCACTGAGGGTTTTGCTTTTTGAACTAACATCCGTTGCCCTATAATGTTCCAACGCTGTTCTAACGATATCTACTGCTTGATTTATCATTTCTTTCGAGACTGTAATCTTGTTTGTGTTTTTTACCAACTCATCTAAATCAAAAAAATTTGGATTCTTTTTTTGGGTTAACAAAGAGCCAACCACTCTGCATACGTGCAACTCAAAAGGATTTTGTGAATTTGTTGTTGAGTTAGAACTAATAACATTTATATTATTTTTTTTGGACGAAATTTTACTTTCATTCCGTATTTTAATTGCTGCATAATACGCATTCAGTGGTTTGGAGTTTGAAAATAGTGAGTTGTAAGTGACGTCGTTGCTAGTTAAGCTGGTTGGTTTGCGAGTGGCCTCGGAAGGATTCTGTTTAACAATGGAAACAAGAGCCTGCACTAGGTAATTGATGCTGAAAATGTTGGCAATTGAGATGCCGTGATTGCGATGATAATTTTTCCGGCGATCATAATAGAAGCCCTTATTCATCAAGAATTTTTCGATATTTCGTTGTATAGGATCCGTTGCGCGTAAATCAGATGGACTAATTGAATTTTGTGAATTTGTGGATTTGATTATCTCATCACGTATTTTTTCGTCACTAGTTATAATAATTTTCACAAAAACACTTTGTTTATCATTCTCGAGTGTATTCTCATCAGCATCTTTAAGGGCGTTAAATACAGAAAAAGATGTTTGTAATCCGTTCACAATCTGGACATTTTGCAAATTGAACTGTGATCCACGCATGTTACCATCATCTGCTAAAATTGTGATTCCATTGTTTAGCCACCAAAAATCAGCACCTTGTTCGTCCGGTTTTTTTGCCCCTAACTTAACCGTTTCCTCTATTCCACTGTTAATGGAAGATTTCGTTTTATAATCACGGACATTTGTTTCAAAAATTTTTTCATTTAATTTTTTTGTACCATTTTCATCTTCAACGGTAATAAAGTTAAAATAATCATTTATTTTAATTGTGGCTATATATCCGACGTTATTCGTACCTGATTCATTTTCAGATCCGAATTCAGTACTTATGGTCTGAGATGATTGCCCCTTTAGATTAACATCTGTTGGAATGCTTAGTTTTGATAACTGTAGAAGTTCATAAACTCCCACTATTGATACGTCACTTTCGTCGAATAAAGTTGACTGTTCTAATTCAGTTTTGATGTCTTTTTGCTTCTGTTCATAGGGTGCCGCAATTTGCTTAGTATCTGCCATTGCGACATGAAGCATCTTAATAGTATTTTTTGATTTTGCATTGTTTTTGCCAATTAGGGCATGCAAAACGTACAAAAATTTAACTAGTTTTACGTCCATAATCTGATCTCGGATAAGTTCTCCATAATCTATGGTTAGATCCGAAAGTTTCTTTGCGAAAGTTAGAAATTTATTAAGGACATTCTCTTCAATTCTTCCTTTGTTTTTGTATTGGAAAATAAATACTTCAAGTGAAGAAGCCCCACCTTTTGAATCGTCTATACCCAATTCTTGAAGAATCGTCTCAGAATCATTTTCGATGTAGAAATTGTCATCAATTTCGTCAATGTTCGTAATTAATTGGCCATCCCTAAATATAAAGAAACCGTCAACTCCCCAGTCATTTTCATTATCAACTAAACAACTAGTGATTTCAGTAATGCTTAGGTTTCTATTTTTAAAATAGTTTTCTGATGAAAATATTTCGAAAATCTGGTCATCATTATATTCAGTATCTTTAAATTGACGTTTGTATTCATCAAAATCATTTTGTAATAGTATTTTTGAGTTTTTAAAAGCTGGTGTTTCTTTCATTTCACTTCTCCCCCATTTATCTCATCTTTCGTGCACTAAATATTAATGGAACAGAATTTAGAAGTCAATGTGAATTTTTTCTTAATCAAAAAAGACCCATTCGGGTCTTTTTTAGACGGGCTGTTTCTGGGTTAAGGCGATAAAGCGCTTGACCATGGCTGCCCCGGCCGGGGTTCCAATTGATTCCGGATGGAACTGGATGCCAAAGATGGGCAAGTTTTCGTGTTCAATGGCCATGACTTCATGGTCGTCGGTGGCCACCCCGGTCACCTTGAAGTGGTCCGGCAGGTGGTGCTTGTCGACAATCAGGGAGTGGTAGCGCATGATATCCACGCCGTCCTGGTCTTCAATCAAACGCGAACCAGTCGTATTCATCGGTGAAACCTTACCATGGCGGATTTCAGGGGCATGGGCGACCTGGCCACCAAAGACTTCGCCGATAGCCTGGTGTCCCAGACAGATACCTAACATCGGCTTGTCCTGGTAGAACTCGCGGATTAGGTCTTCCATCTGGCCGGCCTGGTCTGGTGAACCCGGTCCCGGTGAAAAGACAATGCCGTCGGCCTCTTTAGCGGTTTCCTCTAGCCGTTCATCGTCATTACGGAGTACCACCACTTCTTCATCCTCGCCAATGATTTGGGCCAGGTTATAGGTAAAGGAGTCGTAATTATCAACTAGTAAAATCATTTTCAAAACCTCCTACGTGCAGCAAGGCCCGGGCCTTGTTCAGGGTTTCTTGGTATTCGTTGGCTGGGATGGAATCATAGACGATACCAGCCCCGGCCTGGACATAACCGCGGCCATCCTTGACCACCATGGTCCGGATACCAATGGCAAAGTCCATCTGGTTATCCTGGGACAAGTAGCCGACCGCGCCGGCATAAACTCCCCGCTTGACCGGTTCCATTTCATAAATCCGCTGTAGGGCCCGGACCTTAGGCGCCCCACTGACCGTGCCCGCCGGCAAAGTGGCCTTCAGCGCCGCAATCGCAGGCGTATCGGGCTTGAGTTTGCCGACCACTTCGGAAACCAGGTGCATAACGTAACGGTACTTTTCAATGTCTAGGAGCCGGGTTACCTGAACGGAACCGTATTCCGAAACTTTACCGATATCATTACGGCCCAAGTCAACGAGCATCTTGTGTTCGGCTAGTTCCTTTTCGTTGTGGCTAAGTTCGTCAGCAATTTGCTGGTCATCAGCGGGATTGCGGTGGCGCTTGCGGGTCCCCGCAATTGGGTTAGTGGTCACTTCGTCACCCCGGACCGTGACCAAACTTTCAGGGGAAGCCCCGATAATTTGGTAGTCACCATAGTCGAGGTAGTACATGTAAGGTGACGGACTGCTACGCCGGAGCTGACGGTAGAAATCAAAGGGTTGGTCCTCAAAGTCAAAACCAAAACGCTGGGAGGGCACGATTTGGAACATGTCCCCGTCGGCAATCAGAGCCTTGGACCGCTCCACCATCTGTTCAAAATATTCCTTGGACATGTTGGACTCTGGGTGTAACTCGTGCAGGTGGACTGGCTGACTTTCAGCGGGACTAACCGTATCCAGTTTCGCCTCAATCTGGTCAATCACCTGGTCTAAGTCCGCCCGGTGTGAGTAAACATCATCTGCCACGATGGTTAGTGTCAGCGACTGGTGATCAAAAATCACGAAGGTTTCGTACAGGAACAGGTGGGTGTCGGGCATGTTCAGGTCGTTCACCGGCTGGGACCCTAATTTTTCATAGACGGCCACCGTATCAAAACCGACATAACCAATTGCCCCACCCTGAAATGGCAGACCCGGAATGGCCTGGTTCTGAACCACGACCAGGTCTTGTAGGTCAGTCAGGGGGTCGTCACTGGTCTTAGTTTGTCCATCAATGGTGACCTCATGTCCGGTGGACTGGAATTCGTGAACCGGATCTAAGGCAATGATGGAATAGCGGGAAGATTGGGCCTGATGCCCCATCGATTCGAGGACAAAGGTGTGCGCCCCCTTTAGGCGCAGGTAGGCTGACACCACGGTCAGGGTGTCGGCGTCCCGGGTTTTGACTTTACGCATGCTGGGCCTCCTTCATTTTGTGGATGAAATCGGTCAAGTAAGGACTGGCATCATCGGGATGCTGGGCGATGATATCAACCAGGGCTGAACCAACAATAATGGCATTCGCGGCTGGGAACTGGCTGGCCTGGTCAACTTGGCTAATCCCAAAGCCCACTCCGACTGGCACCTGGCTGTACTTGCGGATTTCAGCAATTAAGTCGTTAGCCTCGTTGGACAGCTTCTGCCGGGTACCAGTAATGCCAAGAGAAGAAACCACGTAAACAAAGCCAGAAGCTTCTTCTAGGATTTTAGGCAGGCGGTCCTTAGATTGACTGGTAACCAACTGAATCAGGTGCCGGCCCTGGTTCTTCACCATTGGTAGGAAGTCCTTCTGCTCTTCTAGTGGCATATCCGGTAGGATAATTCCCTGGACATCGTTAGCCTTCATCTTCTTTAAGAAATTCAGGTAACCGTACTTAAAGACGATGTTGGTGTAGGTCAAAAATACCAAGGGAACGTCGGTCTTTTCCCGAATCTTGGCTACCGTTTCAAAAACCTGGTCAGTGGTGACATCATTAGCCAGGGCGCGCTGGTCAGCACTTAAAATCGTGGGACCATCGGCACTGGGGTCACTAAAGGCAATCCCGATTTCGACGACATCGGCACCGGCCTCAGCCATCGCTACCACATAGTCAACAGTGTGGTCTAAGTCGGGGTCACCGGCCACGGTAAACCCGATAAAGTTTTTACCAGTCGCTAGGGTCTGGGTTAAATCTTTCATAGTTCTCTCACCTTCTGCACTAAGGCTTGCATGGTTGCTAAATCTTTCACGCCGTCCACTTCACTACCCGAGGAAATATCAACGTAGTCGGGCTGGGCGGTAGTAATGGCCTGGGCTAGGTTATCCAGGTTCAAACCACCGGCGAGGATGGTTGGTGTCACTGAGTCTTCCAGGCGCTGCCAGTTAAAGCTGGTCCCACTGCCTGCACCAGGATCAACCAGGCGCATCGTTGCCTGGGTTGTCTCAAGCTGGTCAGGTTGCATCTGTTTAATGACTGGCAGTCCAGCCGCTTGAATGGCGGCGACCAGATTTTCGCTTTCCTGGCCGTGGAGCTGGACATATTGGATAATGCCCTGATAGGACCGGACTTCATCCAGGGTCGGATTTACGAAAACCCCGACCAGGGGGATGTCATCCCGCAGTCGTTGCCGAAAAGCTTGGGCGAAGTCCCGGGCGACACTGCGACGATGACCAGGTGCTAGGATAATGCCAGCTAAGTCTGGACGGGCCTGGTTTAAGTAGTTGGCGTCGACTAGGCGAAAATTACCACAGAGCTTAATTTGGGTCATGTACCGGGCCTCCCCGTAATGTTTCAACTAAGGCCGGCTTATCTTCGGCGCGCATGAAACTCTCGCCGACTAGGATACCGTTGACCCGGTCTTCTTCCAGTTCAATCACGTCAGCCCGGGTCTTAATGCCAGACTCTGAGATGAAATAAACATCATCGGGTACCAGGGCGCGCAAGCGCTTGGTGTTATCGAAGTCGACCGTAAAATCCTTCAGGTTGCGGTTGTTAACACCGATAACCTTGGCATCAGCGGCTAGGGCCCGCTTAATTTCATCGGCATCGTGGGCTTCAACAATGGCTGATAGGCCGAGCTGATGGGCAAGATCCTGATATTCGCGGAGCTGCTCATCGGTTAAAATGGCCACAATCAGCAGGATGGCACTGGCACCCGCTGCCTTGGCCTCGTAAATCATATAAGGGTCAATGGTAAAGTCCTTACGCAGGACCGGCACTGGCGTGCTAGCCGCCACGGCCGCCAGGATTTCTAGGGACCCTTTAAAGTAGTCCTCTTCAGTGAGAACACTGATAAAGTCCACCTTAGCCTGAGTGTAGTCCCGGGCAATTTGGAGGTAGTCAAAGTCAGCACTGGGTACAATCTGTCCCTTGGAGGGCGAGGTCTGCTTAATTTCAGCAATCACGCTCATCGCTGGCTGGGCCAGGGTCTTTTCTAAGAGCCGGTCCCCTTTTTGGGTCTTAGGATCTTGGCGGGCAATAATCCCCCTCAGGTCGTCTAAGGAAACCTCAGCCTGACGACGCTTTAAATTTTTGCGGGTCACCTGGACCAGGTCATCTAAAATCATGCCTTTACCCCTTGGGTTGCTTTTCGTAATTCCTCTAATTGTGCCTGAGCCCTACCGCTGCTAAGCATTTCTTTAGCTAGGTAGATACCGCCCTCAATGTCAGATACTTTTTGAGCGGCTAGCAGGGCCATGGCCGCGTTAATGACGACGATATCAGTCTTAGGACCGGGTAGTTGCTGGGCCAAAATTTGCTCGGTAATCTGGGCATTTTCAGCTGGACTACCACCCTTTAGGTCAGCCAAAGATGTCAGGTTAAAGCCGTACTTCTCTGGGTCAAAGGTGGCCGTGCTGACTTCACCATCCTTCAGGATGGCCAAGTCAGTAGTGGTTGTCAGGGTGACCTCATCCAAACCGTCCTGGCCGTTGACCAAAATAGCTTGATCAACGCCCAGCTGGTTTAAGACATGGGCCAATGGCACTAATAGGTGCTTGGAATAAACCCCCATTAGCATGGTCTTCGGTCGGGTTGGGTTAATCAAGGGACCTAGAACATTAAAGACGGTTCGAAAGCCTAGGGCCTTACGAACCTTAGCCACGTACTTCATGGCTGGGTGGTAGGTCCGAGCAAATAAGAAGGTTTGATTGGTGTCTTTTAAGACCTCGGTCGCCTGCTTGGCATCCATTTCGATGTTAATCCCCAGTGCTTCTAGGGCGTCGGCCGTCCCAGACTTGGAACTCGCCGCCCGGTTACCGTGCTTAGCAACTGGTACACCGGCAGCGGCAACGATGAAACTGGCCGTGGTTGAAATATTAAAGGTATTGGCCAAATCACCACCAGTACCAACGATGTCCATGGCATCAAATTCAGGTGGGATGGCAACACTGTGCTTTAAGAGGGCCTGGGCTGAACCAGTAATTTCTGGGATGGACTCGTTTTTAACCGCGAGCCCCATCAGGTAGGCAGAAATTTCTGGATCAGAAATCTGACCGGTCATAATCTCATTCATGACTTTCTCGGCCATATCCGCCGTTAAATCTTCACGCAGAGTCAAGGTTTTCAAAGCTTCTTGAATATTACTCATGCAGGTCAACCCCCTTGTAACGCGCAATCGCAGCCACATCCTTGTCCCCTCGTCCACTGAGGGTCACCATAATTTGCTGGTCCGGCCGCATGGTTGGCGCCAGCTTCATGGCATAGGCCAAGGCGTGGGAACTTTCGATTGCGGCGATAATCCCCTCTTTTTTAGCGATATATTCAAAGGCCGCAACCGCTTCATCATCAGTGGCCGGCACGTACTGGGCCCGGTCGATGTCTTTGAGATAAGCGTGTTCAGGACCAATCCCAGGATAGTCCAGTCCAGCCGAAATACTGTAAACTGGGTCGATTTGACCGTCAGCGCTTTGCAGGAACTGGGACTTCATCCCGTGGAAAATGCCAACACTACCACGGGCCATGGTGGCAGCGGTTTGGTCGGTATCAACGCCCTTCCCTGCGGCTTCCACGCCGATGAGTTTTACTTCGGGGTCATCAATGAACTTGGCAAAGGAACCAATAGCGTTGGAACCACCACCGACACAGGCCAAAACGGCATCTGGCAGGCGACCAGTCTGATCTAAGAACTGTTGGCGAGCCTCGGTACTAATCACGGACTGGAAATGCTTGACCATTTCGGGGAAAGGATAAGGACCAACCGCTGAGCCCAGGACGTAGAAGGTATCATCAATCCGTTGAGTCCAGTCCTGGAAGGTCGCGTTGACGGCATCCTTGAGGACCTGGGTTCCAGTGTTGACTTCGTTGACCTTGGCACCTAGCAATTCCATCCGATAGACGTTTAGGGCCTGGCGCTCCGTGTCTTCCTTGCCCATGAAGATTTCGCATTCCATCCCAAACAGGGCAGCGGCAGTAGCCGTGGCCACACCGTGCTGGCCGGCACCAGTTTCTGCAATCAAACGGGTCTTACCCATCTTCTTAGCAATTAAGGCCTGGCCCAAAACGTTGTTAATCTTGTGGGCGCCAGTATGGTTAAGGTCCTCTCGCTTTAGGTAAATCTGGGCGCCGCCCAGGTCATCGGACATGTTCTTAGCATGGTAGAGCAGGGATGGCCGGTTGGCGTAGTTGACCAGGAGATCTTTAAGTTCGGCCTGGAATTCAGGGTCGTCCCGGTACTTATCAAAGGCTTCTGCCACCTCAGTAACTGCTGGCATCAATAGTTCTGGAATGAACTGGCCCCCGTATTGACCAAAGTACTTTGAATTAGCTGTCATGTTTTTTCCTCACTCTTTTTAATCAGCAAAAAACCGTCCCAAAAAATTGCTGCTGCAAAATTCAGGACGGTTTTAACCGCGGTGCCACCTGTTTTCAGTTATGGTATCTAAGTACAACCATAACCACTCTCCGTGACCTGCCAACACAGGCCTGGCAACTGACGTATGCCGGACGTTCTAACCTACTTGCTTAAAGCTTTCAGCAGACCCTCGTTGGTCCATTTGCCAATCTGCGTTCGACCCGGCTCTCAGTCCCCCGGATTCCCTGTGCGTGCACAACTGGTTTGATCTCCAACTCATTGGTTTAAATGAGACGATTTAATTGTGACTACATTCTAATCATACTTTCATCAAAAAGCAATGCTCCCGCGAAAATATTTTTAAAATGGCTTATTTTTGCTCTTGACGACGTGAACGTCCCAGGAACCAAGCTGAGAGACTAGCGCTCAGACCGGCAACCAGGTAACCAGCAGTGGCAGCCTGGTTGTCAGTAGTCTTAGCCGTATCAGGCAGAGCTGCGGGCTTTGGAGCTGGCTTTGCTGGCTCAGGGCGTGGGCCATGGTCCTTAGGACCGTAATCCTTAGGTCCGTGGGCCTTAACAATCGTCAAGTTGTTGTAGTGATAAAGCACTGGGTAAGCCGCTGGACTCTGAGGACGGTCATAAAGGTGGTAACTAGCCTTCTTAGGTGCTGGCTTTGTGCTTGCATCAACGTAGTAGTTATAGTTGGTGCGAACTGCTTCAGGTGCAACTGGTTCAGTTGGCTCCTTTTCGTACTTACCAGTGTCCTTTGGATCTTCTGGCTTTGGATTAGCCGTTTCCCCAGGAATAATAGTACTACTCTGTGACCAAGTCTGCGGGTTGCCATCGCGGGAACCTGACGTAGTAGCCAAGTTCATAACGATTTCATTAGTTCCGGGCTTAAGCTGGAAGACCGCCGTACCTTTGTAAAAATCGGGACTGGCCGAGTTATCCCAACTAGCAGCCGCATCATGACTATTGGTATTAAAGGAGTTATCATCAGTCGAATAAGCCCAGCCATCATCGTGCAAACTGATTGTGCTGCCATTAACTGGGACAAAGGTTGCGTCCTGGACCTTGGCCTTTTCGATGTGGATATCATCACCATTAGTCCAGTTATTCAGGGAAGCAGCTGAAATCACAGCATCATCACCAAAGGTAATCTGCTTACCGTTTTGGTCATACAACTTGATGTTTTCCCGAATTTCACGAGTCCGGGCACTGTAGTTAGCGTGATCGTTATACCAAACATCCAGGTTTGGATCAGTTGGGATAAAGAGGTTGATTGGGTTGTTGTTATCACCGTCTTGCACGTAGGTAAAAGTCTTAACAATCTTACTAATGTGCTGTGAACCATATTCAGAATTCGACAGATTAGTATAGGTAGCCGTGATACTGTCACCCTTATCAATGGTGGTGTTGTAAAAACTAACCTTGTTGCCGCTGGCATCCTTGAAATCAGGATAAACGTTAGCGTCAACTGCCGGGGTGTTCAATTGCTGACTACCGTTGTACCACTTAGTTCCGTTGGTGTAATCGAAAGTCACCTTTGCGTTTGGTTCAGACTTCAGTTGGAGAGCTTGAACCAGAGCCTTGGTGGCATACCCAGTAGTATTCTTCTTACTTTCCAGCTCTTTGATTTTTTCATTGTACGCAGCCAGGGCTTTCTCATACTCAGCCTTAACCTTGGCGTTGTGAGCATCAACGGCATCCTTATCCTTAAGATACTGGGCCATTTTCTTCACGTACTCAGCGTTCTTCTGCTTAGCTTCGTCAATTTTAGCATCAATGGCCGCAACCTGATCCTTGGCACCATCAGTAGGCGTCTTCCTATCAGTTACACCGATAGTAGCGTTTTGACTAGCACGAACACCAGCCGCACGAGCATCAGCCAGGGCCTTGTCGATGGCAGCGTTGGCATTATCAACCGCTGCCTTTTGCTGGCTAGCAGCAGAGTTCAGGGCTAACTGTTCATTAGTAATGTCAGCCAACTTCTGAGTTTGCTTACCCAAACCGTTGATGATTTGGTCACTAGTCAAACCAGTCTTGTTAGGGTCTTGGGTAACCTGAACACCAGCGGCTTGAGCCTTACCAACTTGATTATTCAAGTCCTGCTCATCCTGGCTGATATCAGCTTGCTGACTCTGGTAGTTCTTTTGAGCCGCAACCTGGTCATTAATCCGCTGCACCTGGTTAGCGTAGTCCTGGTCGGCTTCCTTCCGCAGATCCTTGGCCTGGGCTGGCGTACCACTGAAGTTTTGATCAGCGGTCTGCTGGGTTGGCAACTGCTGGGCCTGGGCATTTGAAACAGCCTGGTCCAAGCTAGGACTAGGCACACGGGTAGTACCCTGAGCAGCAGGTGCTGCCTTGCTCAAATCAGCCTGACCGGCTGGTGCAGCCGCCT
Source organism: Lactobacillaceae bacterium L1_55_11 (assembly GCA_029433155.1). Lineage (GTDB taxonomy): Bacteria > Bacillota > Bacilli > Lactobacillales > Lactobacillaceae > ESL0723. The sequence continues at coordinate 431,015 of JAQYTT010000001.1, read as the reverse complement.
GGTCAGCACTCGGATTAGTGGGTGCTGGGGTTGCCAGGCTATCAGCTGAGGCCTGATTGTTGTTAAAAGCAGTGGTTAATGCGACCGCACCAGTAACCGAAAACAAACCAATCATCATTTGATTCTTAAGCCGGTTAGGTGTGCCATTAGGTGTTGATGTCATAAAAATCTCCCTCCGATAGTGCTCGAGTACTGCACAATAGCAGCTGAGTCCGACTACCAAAATCTCGGCGGAACTACTGGGAAAATACTTCAACAGTTCCTTTATAATTTCTTAAAAAATTATAACTTTATTTAACAATATAAAAGGGCGGCTGACAAGGGAGCCCAACCACCCGATATGGACCAATTATGTTTAGTTGTCATATTTAAAGGTTCACAAGAACGATAAAACCCTGATACTAAGCCATTTCATTAATGCAAATTGTCGGCCTTACCCCTTTTTTGTGCCAATTTGTCATTAAATTGTAACCAAAATGAAAAACCCTCAGTCAGGGACTGCAAGGGTTTCTTTCTTTAAAATGTTTAATTCTGCATCTAAGTTGTAAACAATCGGCTTACCATTCGCAATTTCGACCTGGGTAATCTCCTGAGGGGTGAGCCCTTCAATGAGCTTAGTGAGGGCCCGGATGGAAGTGCCATGGGCCACGATTAGGAGATTTCTCCCAGCCCGTAGTTGAGGGGCTAGCTCCCCTTCCCAGAGTGGCCGCACCCGGTCTAAGGTGGTGCGAATATTTTCCGTTAGAGGCAGCTGACCATATGGGACCTGGTTGTAACGCCGGTCAAAGGCCGGATAAGTTTTGCCGTCAATCGTTACTGCTGGCTGATAGCTGGGCGCCGCTGGGGGCAAGACATCATAAGATCGGCGCCAGAGTTGCACCTGGTCAGCTCCATACTTGGCCTTCATCTCGTCCTTGTTTTCCCCCTGTAAAATGCCATAGTGCCGCTCGTTTAACCGCCAGGTCTTTACCTGAGAAACGTAGGCCTGGTTGGCTGCTAGGAGCAGTTCGTTTAAGGTCATGATGGTCCGAGTTAGGGCCGAAGAATAACTGGCTGAAAACTCAATGTCCGCGGCGGCAATTGCCGCTCCAGCAGCCTGGGCCTGGGCAATCCCGATGGCCGAAAGACGGGTGTCAATCCAGCCATTAAAACGGTTAGCAGCGTTCCACTCGCTTTGTCCGTGGCGCATCAGTACTAGTTGAACCATGAAACCTCCTTTGCCTTCCCCTAGCCGGTGCTAGGAAAATCGCCCAACGGGTTGATTTGCTGCCTTAGGCCAACTGGCGTATAATGTGGCCCAAACTCGAACGTGGATTTAGTAAAGGAACTAGGAAAATGAAAACTGAATTTGTTCCCGTAACCCCAGCCGAAGTAGCAGCACTGAGTGACTTAAGTATAACGACTTTTTGGGATACTTACCAGGATACCAGTGCCCATGATGACCTGCAGGCCTACTTTGATGAAAATCTTAGTGAGGCGCAGTTGAAAGACGAACTCAATCAGCCCCATGCGATCTTCTTTTGGATTATGGCTGGTAGCAAGGTCGCCGGTTTTTTGAAGCTGAACACCAATGACAGCCAGTCCGAAGACTTTGGGGACGAGTACCTCGAGGTCGAACGGATTTATATCCTCCCTGACTTCAAGCGTCAGGGGCTGGGCCGCCGGGCAATTGAGTTTGCTGAATCAGAGGCCTACCAGCTGGGTAAGCACTTTATCTGGCTTGGCGTTTGGGAGGGCAACCACCACGCCCAGCGCTTTTATGAAAAGATGGGCTTCCTGCCTTTCAGTGAGCACACCTTCCAAGTCGGCTCCGATCCACAGCGCGACATCCTGCTTAAAAAAGAACTTTAACCCACAAAAAAACTACTGGCTAACCAGTAGTTTTTTATTTGTATCGGTTTAAGTTAGTCCACAACCTTAACGACGACTGGGTTAAAGTTGTGGCTAAACTTGGCAACCCACTCACCCTTGGTCAAGTGAGGTGGCAACAAGAAGGTTCCAGAAGAAACCCGCTGACCGGCCTTCAAGGTCTTGCCCTGTTCGTGCAACTTAGCAACCAACCAGTGCAAGGACTCAAATGGGTTACCAAGCACTTCGCTAGAAACGCCCTCAGCAACCATTTCATTGTCATGGAAGAGCTGGGCCTTAACTTCCTTGAAGTCCTTCATTGGCAGGCTGCTGCTGTCTTGTTCTGGACCGTAAACGACAAAGCCACCAACGGCAGCGTCTGACATAACCAGGTACTTATCCAAGCTAGGGAACCAGTCGGCAAAGCGGGCATCAGGTACCTCCACGCCGGCTGCGACCGTGGTCTTTTGACGCAGGTCTTCAACTGAGTCGTTAACGGACAGGTCTTCCTTGGCCTTAAAGACCAACTCAACCTCGGCCAATGGGTCCATCATCTCAGCGCTCAATGACAGGGTTGCTGGTGATGGAACAAAGTGACTCTGAACCTGGGCACCGTACAGGGGCTCATTGGCCTTAAACATGTCCTGGGTTTCCTGGCTAGTCAAGCTGACCTTGTAACCCCCAACCGGCTGATCTTTAAGTTCCATCAGGCGCTGCTGGACGCGGTAGCCACTTTCATCGTCGCTGACCTTGCCAACCCACTCAGCCATATCCAGGGGCTTATGGTTCAAGTAGGCCTGGTACAAGGCCTGGGCCAACTTTTCTTGTTCTTCAGTTAATTCAGTTGCGTTCAAAGTTGCAGTAGTATTTGCTTCAGTCATAATTATTCGTACTCCTTAGGGTCTGGCACGCTAGTTAATTCACTAGCAATGCGATGTAATGTGAGGTAGCCGGTATGGTCGCCTTCAATGAGCAATTCGTTTGGTTGACGTCGTAAAATGTCAATAATGTCAGTTAAGATTGCTACCACCCCCTTTAAATGTCTGAAATAACGGAAAAAGCGTCCTCAAATGCTGTCGATTGACAACATCTAAGGACGCTTTCGCGCGGTACCACCTTACTTATCTGAAGGCTAACAAAGAGCCATCAAATCTCTCACGCACGGCCACAAGTTGGCGATGCGTTGGCGGGGTTAACGGTTGCAGCCGGGTGAAACCTACTAGGATTAGTTCAGTACACCAACTAAAGAAGGATAAGTCACCGAGTTATTCGTTGTACCCTTTCACCGAACGGTACTCGCTAGAAACGCCTAACAGGAACTTTTTCTTATCGTTGTTATTAATTAACTATTGGCACTAGTATAACCCCCAATTAATAAAAGTCAAATAATTTTTAATTTATTTTTCATTTATTCGAAAGATAGCCTGACTGAACGCCAAAATTCAGTTTAAATGCACCGGCAACTGGGTCGCCTGGCCCAGCTTCTTGACCACGGTTAGCAGGTCCTGGGTACCGGCGGCAGCTAGGCTCTTAATTTCGCGGGAGACTGTGGCCCGCCCCAGTCGGTGCCACTCAAAGAAAATATTAGTCCGGCCGCTGTAATTTTGCTGGATAATTTGAACTTCGTAGACGGTATTGTACTCGCGCTTAAAGAGCGGCTGAATAATCCGCACTAGTTCTCTCACTAAACGATCAGTGTCCATGCGCAACCTCCGCAACTGCTAAAATGTCAGCCCAGTCATAAGGCTGCCGTTTCAAAATGAAGCCCTGGTCCCAGAAACCACTCACGAGGCCAGCCTGAATCGGCACCAAGTGGCCGTCTAAGTCCCGGCTGTTAACCTGAACTTCTAGGGTCCGGTGCAGGTGCCAGGCCAGTTGAACCCGTTCTTGAATGGTCGCTAAGGGCATCGGCGTTGTTAGATGCTTAGGATGGGCCCGGGCCTGTTTTTGGGCCTTCATCTTTTGCGTGTGGTCGGAGAGGAAAAAGCCCTGCCACTTAACCTTGCCCCGTTCCCGGTAGTCCTGTTCAAAAAAGGTTTTGACTTCCTGTAAAAAGTCCTCATTCATAGGCGTTGCCCCCATTGTGACCACCAACCAGACCCACTCGATCAATGGCCGTGCCCCCCTCTTCTAAGGACATGGCCCGCATCAGTGCCCCCGGGCCAAACTGGTGGCGAATCTGATCAATGGTCTGACTGAGCTGGTGCTCGTGTTCATTAACCTTCGGGCTTTCAAAGAGGTCCAGTTGGACCTGCTCATCAGAACTCAGGCCACTGAAGGCCACGCCGACGTAACGGACTGGGTCCCCGTCCCAATGCTTTTCAAAAATGCGCATGAGATGCCCCATCAGATCCGGACTCAGGTTGGTAGGAGTAACCCGCATCTGCTGGTGCAAGCCAGTGCGGTGATCGAATTTAACGCCAGTGTTGGCATAACCTAGATAGAGGCTGACCAGACTGGCCTGCTCGTGGTGGGCCCGCAGCCGGCTAGCGACCTGGTCGCCCATTTCCTTAATCACGACGGCAATTTCACTGGCATGGTGGTAGTTTCGCGGTAAGACCTGGGAGTTACTATAGGATTTCTCTCCCTGCTTCACCGCTTCGCCAAGGCTGGCCCGGTCAATCCCCCAAGCAAGGGCAAAGAGCTGCTCGCCCATTAGGCCCAAACGTTCCCGGAGCAAGTAGGGACTGGTCTGGGCTAACTCCCCGACCGAATGAATCCCCCACCGTTCTAGTTTTTTAGCAGTCCGACTGCCAATCCCCCAGACCTTTTTAAAGTTGGTGACCGGCCATAGCTTGTCGGGCACATCCTCGTAGTGCCACTCGGCCAGCAGGTGTGGGTCTGACTTAGCGCCTAGGTCTAAGGCCAGCTTAGCCAAGACTGGGCTGTCGCCAATCCCAACTGACAGGTAGATACCAGTTTCAGCCCGGACCTGGCGCTGAATTCGCCGGGCAACTTCGGCGGGACTGTCGCCAAAAAGGTGCCAGAATTCGGTTAAATCTAGGATTGATTCATCAATCGAGTATGGTAGGAGGTGGTCATCATCGACATATTGGCGGTAAATATCATTAATCGCCAGGTTCTTCTGAATGTAGAGGTTCATCCGGGGCTGGGCCTTAATCAGGTTGGGATGGTCCGGCACATCCTTCTGCCGGGTCACGTTGCTAACCCCAAGGACCTTCTTGGCCATCGGCGAAGAAGCTAGAACTAGGCCGCCGGTGTCGTTCTCCTGGTGGGACATCACCACCAGCATGGCCTGGAGTGGGTTTAACATTCGTTCAACGCATTCGACGCTGGCAAAGAAACTTTTCGAATCGATTAGGAAAATCACCCGCCGGGGTTCATTTTGATAGATGTCGTTGACCGTTACCATGGTCCCACCTCCTTGAATTGCTCCTTTTATTATACGAACAAATGTTCCCTTTTACAATCTTTTTTATCCACAAAAAAAGCCCAACCTGGGGTTGGGTTTTAGGATTATTGCACTTGTAAAATTTGGTGGACCAGCTGGTCATGGGTTTCGGTGGGCAGCTGATCTAAGAGTTGAACGGACAGGGCTAAAGCTAAGCTGTCCCCGTCATAATCGGCCAAGAAACGGTCATAAAAACCACCGCCAAAGCCCAGGCGCTCTCCCCTACTAGTAAAGGCCAAACCCGGCACTAAGGTCAGGTCAATATCTGCTTGGGCCAACGGCTGACCGCCAACTGGCTCGGCAATGTTTAAAGCGCCTGCTTGGTATTCAGTCTCAGGCGTAATCGTTACAAAGCCTAGCTGCCCCGCTTCAATCAGGGGGACACCAACCGTCTTGCCCGCCTGCCAGGCCGCTTCGATGATCGGTTGGGTGGCCAGCTCAAAGGGCAGGTTCAGGGTAATGGCAACGGTTTGCGCCTTTTGCCAGGCTGGTTGCTCGAAGAGTTGCTGGTAGAGCAACTGACTTTCAGCCTGACGCTGGCTGGGTGTTAAGTTTTTCAAAGCAGCTTTTTGCTGCTGGCGTAGCTGGGTTTTATCAAACATAGGAGATCCTACCGTTAGAAAAAGAGTTGCTCGAGCAACTCTTTTCATTTTAGGCAAAGCGGTGAGCCATGGACATGGCTTCGGCTTGGCGCTTGATTAAGTTTAGTTCCTTTTCATCATCAAAGTTATGAATGGCCTTGATGATTAATTCGGCTACCTGGCGAGCATCGTCTTCATTGAAACCGCGGGTCGTAATAGCCGCCGTTCCAATCCGGATACCAGAAGTCACAAAGGGACTCAACTGCTCATTAGGCAGGGCTTCCTTGTTGGTAGTAATCGATACCCGGTCCAACAGGTCCTGGGTCTGCTTACCGTTGAGCTTAGTCTTAGTTAAATCCAAGTTGAAGAGATGGTTGTCGGTACCACCGGTAACCACACGAATGTCATCGGTAGCGTTGAAGACCTCGGCCATGGCCTGCGCATTGTCAATCACCTGCTGAGCGTAGGTCTTAAATTCAGGGCGCAACGCTTCACCAAAGGCAATTGCCTTGGCTGCAATCACGTGCTCCAAAGGACCACCCTGGTTACCAGGGAAAATGGCAGAATTAAGCTGCTTTGCATACTTTTCCTGTGAGAGGATAAAGCCACCACGGGGACCACGCAGGGTCTTGTGGGTGGTTGAAGTGACCACGTCGGCCACGCCAACTGGACTAGGATGCAAACCAGCGGCTACCAAACCAGCGATGTGGGCCATGTCGACCATCAAATAAGCACCAACTTCGTCAGCAATCTGGCGGAACTTATTGAAATCAATAATCCGAGAGTAGGCCGAGGCACCAGCCACAATCATCTGGGGCTTGACTTCGCGGGCCTGCTGGGCAATTGCTTCGTAGTCTAATTCTTCGGTTTCTGGGTTGAGACCGTAGCTGTGAGATTCGTACAACTTACCCGAGAAGCTCACCTTGGCACCGTGGGTTAAGTGACCACCAGCATCCAAGTCCATACCCAAAATCTTATCACCGGGCTTTAAGAAGGCCATGTAAGCCGCTGCATTGGCCTGGGAGCCAGAATGGGGCTGGACGTTGGCGTACTCAGCGTGGAAGAGTTCCTTCACCCGGTCAATGGCGGTCTGCTCAACCACGTCAACGTACTCGGTACCACCGTAGTAACGCTTGTATGGGTACCCTTCAGCGTACTTGTTCGTCAGTACGGATCCCTGGGCCGCCCGAACACCCTGAGAAGCGAAGTTTTCGGACGCAATTAGCTCAATTGTTCGGTTTTGGCGAGCGCCCTCTTGTTGAATCGCGCTCCAAATTTCAGAATCTTGGTCTTGGTATGATGCCATCGGTATTATCCTCTCTGTGATTACAGTCGCAACAAGTTATACCTACATTCTAAAACAATTCTTCCCGGATTGTCGTTAGAATTTGATTAGGTTTAATGATTTTTTTGTGGCGAATTGGTAATTGATAGAGATGTTGGATTTGTTCGGGAATTGCTGTTTTGGTGAAATCAGCTAATTGTTGAACACCAGCTGCCCCACCAACTGGTTCCTGACCCAGGGCCTTTAAGACCGCCTGCGGGAACTTGTAAGGACTGGCCGTGGCCGCCAACAAGGTTGGCTGAGTAGCCGAATCCATTTGCTGATAAACGTGGCGGGCAACCGCAGTGTGTGGATCAAGCAAATAATGCCGGTCCTGGTAAGTTTGGGCAATAGCGGCCGCAATCTGATCTTCATCGGCAAAGCCGGCCTTAAATTCTGCCAGGTTAGCCCGGGTTGAGGCTGTCAACTCATAAGTGCCCGTCTTTTGCAGGTCATCCATATAGCCCTTAATTTCTTCGCTATTACGACCACTGGCAAAGTAAAGTAGGCGTTCTAAGTTACTGGAAACCAGAATATCCATGGCCGGCGCACTGGTAACCTTAAAGTCCCGGTTACGGTCATAAGTCCCGGTATTAAAGAAGTCCGTGAGAACATTGTTTTCATTAGAAGCGACTACAAAGGTCTTGACTGGCAGGCCAACCTGCTTAGCGTAATAGGCCGCTAAGATATCACCAAAGTTACCCGTGGGTACCACCACGTCAACGGCTTGACCGGCTTCAATCTCTTGATTTTTAACCAGGCGACTGTAGGCATAAAGATAGTAGACCATCTGGGGAATCAGGCGGCCAATGTTAATCGAGTTGGCCGATGAAAAACGCATCCGATGGTCCTTTAACTCCTGACGGAGTTCAGGATTACCCAGGAGGTCCTTGACGGCCCGTTGGGCATCATCAAAGTTACCAGTAATGGCGGTTACGTGGGCGTTGTCCGCCCTTTCGGTCTGCATCTGCTGGCGCTGGATGTCACTGACCCCTACCTGGGGATAAAAGACGATGATTTCAGTCTGGTTAACATTACCAAAACCACTCATCGCTGCGGTGCCAGTGTCACCAGAAGTCGCCGTCAAAATCACAATTTTATCGTTAACGGCCTGCTTAGCGGCTGCGGTCGTCATCAAAAATGGCAGGGCCTGAAGGGCCACATCCTTAAAGGCTAAGGTAGGACCGTGGAAAAGTTCCATATAGGTCAGATTCTCGTCCTGGTGTAGGCCGACAATGTCGGGCGTTTGCCACTGGTCACCATAGGCCTGGTCGACAACGGCCTGGATTTCAGCATCGGTGTAGTCCTCAAAAAAGGCTGCAAAGACACGCTTGGCTAATGCCTGATAAGATTGCTGCCCCACCTGGGACCAGTCCCAGGTCATTTTTGGCCATTCAGTGGGCACGTACAGGCCCCCGTCGGGGGCAATGCCATTCAAAACGGCCTGACTAGCAGGGACGGCAGGTGCCCCACCACGGGTTGAAACGTATTCCATGAAAAACCACTCCTCTAATTTAAAAAGGCTGATTCCAGCCCATTTTTGTTGGTTTTATTATAACAGACTATTTTGTTTTGGGGAGCACAGTGATAGAATCATTATAACTTGACACAACTAGGATTAAAGGAGTTTTCACGGTGGTAAAAATTGGTCTATTTGGTCTAGGAACGGTCGGTTCTGGGGTCGCACAAATCCTCCACGACAGCGCAAATCAAATTCAGCAAGAATACGATCAAACTCCCATTATTAAACAGGTTGTGGTCCGTAACGTTGAAAAGTATCGCCAGCAGTTGCCCGACTGGGCCGACTTTGGCTTGAGCAATCAGCCAGACGATATCTTAACTGACCCTGAAATCGACGTGGTCATTGAAACGATGGGTACCATTGATGCCGCAGAAGCCATCATCCGTCAGGCACTTGAAGCTGATAAGAGCGTCATCACTGCCAACAAGGACTTGATGGCTTTGCGTGGCCCGGCCCTAATTAAGTTGGCCCAAGAACACGGCCAGGCCCTGTACTATGAAGCCGCCGTTGCCGGTGGTATCCCAATTTTAAATACCCTGTCAACCAGCTTTGCCGCTGACCAGGTTACCGGCGTGGCCGGCATCATCAATGGGACCAGTAACTTTATCCTGACCCAGATGACCGATTTGGCCAATATGGACTTTTCCTATGAGCGGGCGCTGAAGCTCGCCCAGGAGAAAGGCTTTGCCGAAAGTGACCCCACTAACGACGTGGACGGCCTCGACGCAGCCTACAAATTAATGATTTTGGCTGACTTTGCCTTTGGGGTGCAGCCTAAGATGGATCAGGTTAGCCTAACCGGTATTCGTCAGGTAACCAATGAGCAGATGAAAGAGATTCACCTAATCAGCCAGTTGCCCGGCCTGAAGTCATCCAAGTCTGGTTACCAGTTAAAACTCCTGGGACTAGCCCGCTTAGTTGAGGGACAAAATGCCATTAGCTTAGAAGTGGCGCCCTACCTGGTTAGCCAGGAACTTTCCCTGGCGGCCATCCGTAATGAAAACAACGCCGTCCTCATTGAAAGTCGCTTTGGGGATCAGACCACTTTGGCTGGTCCAGGTGCCGGCCAACTGCCAACCGCTAATGCGGTAGTAGCAGACTTGATGCGCTACCTGGATTACCGCAACACTCCACTGTTGGGTAAGCCCTTTAACCGTAAGCGCAGTGACCTCGGCGTGGTAACTGCCGGTGAGTATGCCCAAGTTGCCCGCTTTTTAACCTTTGAACTAGCGAATAACGACGTTAACCGCCAGCAACTGCTGACGGCCCTGGCCGATAACCAAATTGAACTGGTTGGTCAGGATGAAATTTTGAATTCTAGTGACCAGGTGCTGCGTTTCTACGTGCACACCCAGCCAATCACGGCCACCCAGGTCGGGGCTTTAAAGGCCGAACTCGAAACCCACCTGCAAATCCAACTGAAGTCGGAGTACAAGATTTTCAATGCTTAAAATTAAAGTTCCAGCCACCAGTGCTAACTTAGGACCCGGTTTTGATTCCCTGGGTGTCGCCCTTAGCCGCTATTTGACCCTAACAGTGCTCGATGCCAGTGATGATTGGCAAATTGACCATCCCTTCGGGACTGACGTGCCAACTGACGGTGATAACTACATCATTAAGGTGGCCAAGCAGTTAGCCCCTAACCTAACCCCTCACCAGCTACACATTAGTTCCGATATTCCCTTTGCCCGCGGCTTAGGTTCCTCATCGGCGGCGATCTTGGCTGGGCTAGCCCTAGCTAATGAGCTGGCTGATTTAGGATTGAACGATGACCAGATCCTGTTGAAAGCAACCGAATTAGAAGGACACCCTGACAATGTGGCCCCGGCCCTCTTTGGCGGTGCCGTTGCGGCTTATTATGATGGCAGTCAGGTGGCCCACGCACCAATAACCATTCCGGATAGTTTGCGGGTGCTGACTTACATTCCGCCTTACGCAGTTAAAACCGCTGACGCGCGCGCAGCCCTGCCTCAGGAAATGGACTTCAAACAGGCGGTTAAAGCCAGCGCCATTAGCAATGTCTTAGTTGCTAGTTTTAACAGTAATAAATTGGACCAGGCCCTGACCCTAGTTGGCCAGGATCAGTTCCATGAAGCTGCCCGGGCCCACCTAGTACCAGAACTCGGCCAGATTCGCCAAATCGCCCATGACTTAGGCTTCCAAGGAACCTACCTGTCAGGGGCTGGCCCAACGGTGGCCACAATGCTACCCGAAGGTGGCGTGGCGCAGCTAGAAAGTGGCTTGGCGCCCCTAAAGTTACCGGGAGAACTGGTGGCATTAACGATTGACCAATGGGGTCTCACCGTTACAACCGACTAAGGATTAGCAAGGAGAAATTAGGAATGAAAGTGGCAAAATTTGGTGGCTCGTCATTAGCTGATGGCCAGCAATTACAACGGGTTTACGACATTGTACGCGCTGACGATGACCGACAAGTCGTCGTAGTTTCAGCGCCAGGAAAGCGCTTTGACGACGACATTAAAATTACTGACCTGATGATTGATTACGCCAATGCCGTGATTTTAGATAATGACCCGAGTGAAGTGGTGGCGGCGATTAAGGCCCGCTACCAAGCCATTGCTGACCACTTTGGTCTGCCGGCTGATGACATGGACGACATCAATGCCCAAATCGACCACCTGGCCCGGCACCATTACCGGACTTTTGACTATCTCTACGCCGCCTTTGCTGCTCACGGTGAGTTCTTAAACGCCCAGTTAGTGGCCAAGGTCTTTAACTTCTTGGGTACGCCGGCCCGTTTTGTTGATCCAAAGGAGCTTGGTTTCTTAGTTGATGATAATCCTCGCGCCGCAACCCTCCTGGAAGAATCTTACAAGGAAATGGCCAAGTTTGAACTAACGGTCGGCGAACGGCTGATTGTGCCTGGTTTCTTTGGTTATACGGAACGGGGTGACATCGCGACCTTCTCCCGGGGTGGTTCTGATATCACCGGCGCCATCTTAGCCCGGGGTCTATCAGCGGATCTCTACGAAAACTTCACTGATGTTAGTGCCATCTACGCTGTAAATCCTAAGATTATCCCCCACCCCGCTGCCATCACTGAGATGACCTACGATGAAATGCGGGAACTTTCCTATGCCGGCTTTGCGGTTTTCCATGATGAAGCCATCATCCCAGCCATTGAGGGTCGGGTTCGTATCAACATTAAAAATACCAACCGGCCCGAGGATCCAGGGACGATGATTGTACCCGCTAGCGAGCTGAAAAACATCCGGCCGGTTACTGGGATTGCGAACTCAGACCGCTTTGCCGCTATCTACCTTCACCACTACCTCTTAAACAAGGAAGTCGGCTTTACCCTTCGTATTCTGGAAATCTTGAAGCGTTACCAGGTTTCCTATGAACACATGCCATCGGGAATCGATGATTTGACGATTATCATCGATAAGACCCTGGTCAACCAGGAACAGGTTGACGCGGTCTTGCGTGATATTCAAGACACCATCAAGCCCGATGTTCTCAACTGGATTCCCAGTTACACCATTATCATGGTGGTCGGCGAAGGCATGCGCGACCGGGTTGGTGCCTTAACTGATATTGTTACCCCACTGAAGGAAAACGGCATTAGCCTGCAGATGGTCAACCAGGGCGCCAGCGAAATTTCCATTATGCTCGGCGTAAAACCGAAGGATTCTGACCTAGCGGTCAAGGCCATTTACCAGAACATTTTTGAATAATTTAAACTACTAAAAAGGACGTCGAATTTTTCGACGTCCTTTTAGAATTGATGTAAATAATCGTTAAGGGCAGCTTTGTTCAGGTGGTTTTCGAGCCCGATTAACAGCTTTAAGCGGGCCTTTTGCCCGTTAATACTGGCGGCAAAAATGGCACCAGCCTTCTCTAACTGGGTCCCGCCACCTAGGTAATCGTAGACCGGTTCGGCAATCCCGTTAAAGCTACGGGAAACAATCACGACTGGAATCTGGCGGTTAAGCAGGTGCTGGACACCCAGGGCCGCTTCCTGGCCCAAATTACCGGCCCCAAGGGCTTCAATCACCAGCCCGTCAATGCCAGTTGCAGCTAGCAACTCGAGCAACTGACCATTCATACCCGCATAAGCCTTGAGGACCGGAATGTTCTTACTAACGGCCTGGATGGGAAAGGTTTTCCCCGGCACCAGGTCGTAAAGATAGATAATCCGACGTTTGGTGATGAGACCCATGGTCCCACTAACCGGTGAGGCAAAGGTGGCCACGTTGGTCGTGTGGGTTTTGGTCACAAAGCGGGCAGCATGAATTTCATCGTTCATCACCACCAGGACCCCACGGTTAGCCGACTGGTCATCGGCAGCCACGCGTAGTGCAGTTTGGTAATTGTAAAGCCCATCGGATCCCAGCTCATTGGCTGAACGCATCGCCCCAGTCATGGCGATTGGAAAGTCCACGTCCAGGGTGTTGTCCAAGAAATAGGCCGTTTCTTCTAAGGTGTCGGTCCCATGGGTAATCACAACCCCATCAACCTGCCCTTGAGCTGCTAGAATCCGCTGCTGGATTTGCAACATATGCTCCGGACCAATGTATTCACTGGGCAGGTTAAAAATATTTTCAACCGTTAACTGGACATCAGGCAGGCTAAAATCAGCCTGGTTAAGGGGATTGTCCGGACCAGTTTCCACATCGCCGTCAGCGTCGGCGTGCATGGCAATTGTGCCCCCCGTGTGTAAGACCAGGATGTTTTTCATGATGAGCGTCCTTTTTCTAGTAATTGTCCGGCACTCTGCTGCCAGGCATGCATTTTGTTAATAAAGGTCTTTTCCTTAGGTACCAGACCAACCTGCTTTTCGTAGATATAGTCAATTACCCGCTGGAGGCCCCGCTTTGTCGCCGGGCTAAGCTTAACCTTCCCCAGCTGTTCCAAGGAAATCGTGCTAAACAGGCGGAGGTAGTAAACCGTTTTTTGATCGAGGTTCAGCCGATTCGCATCCAGACCATAGTGTTCGGCCCCGAGAATACCATTATATTTTTCCGAATAATCAAACTGGCCTTCCATGTGCCCGTCAATCGGATCAGCCCGCCAGTTAGGTGCCACGCCAAGAGGCCCTAGGAGCTGAATTTCAAAAATATTGGCAATTACCTGCGGGTCAACGCCCTGGGCTAATTTATCCAGGGCCAAGTTAAACTGCTGGTACCACGCCGGTACCGGTTGTCCTTCTTCAAAACTCTGGTCCAAAAGCTTGGCAATCAGGGCAGCATAGGCACTGACCTCGATATCGGCAGTCAGCGCACTAGCACTCTGCTGACTTTGGATATCATTCATAAAGCCCAGACCCTGTGGTTTCTTAGACCAGTTACCAATAAAACTTAGGCGGCTAAAGGGCTGGGTCCCAGCCGCCAGGTTGGACTTGGGCCGCTTAGCCCCACGAGCCAAGAAGGTATAAAGACCTCGTTCCTCGGTCAACATGCGAACCAGGAGGTCGTTATCCCGGTAAGGGCGGGTATACAACACAATTCCATTAATAATGGCCATGTCCCCTCCCCGCTGGCACTTTGCTTAGTAATCTTCAGGTCGGTAACCCAGACTCTGCAAGGCTTGGGGCCGGTCACGCCAGTTTGGCTCAACCTTCACCCAGGTTTCCAGATAAACCGGGCTACCTAGCAAGTGTTCAATGTCCTTGCGGGCCCGGGTGCCAATTTGTTTGATCATCCGACCCTGTTTACCGATGATAATGTTTTTCTGAGTTGGGCGCTCAACGATAATGGAGGCCTGAATCAGCAGGCGGTCATCATCACCCCGTTCGATATTATCAATTACCACGGCCACCGAATGTGGCACTTCCTGTTGCGTTAACTGTAGAACCTTTTCCCGAATAAGTTCGCCAATGACAAAGCGTTCCGGGTGGTCAGTTAGCTGGTCAGCATCAAAGTACTGCGGACCAGGCTTTAAGTGGCTGACCACGTTCTCCAACAGCTCAGGCACATTGTCGCCTTCAGTCGCTGAAATTGGGAAAACCTCTGCCCAGTCTGGGGCATCGGTCTGATAAGAATTAATCACTTCAAAGAGCTGGTCCTTATCAATCAAATCAACCTTGTTGATGATCAGGTAAATCGGCGTGTCTTGAATTTCTTTGAGGCGCTGGATAATAAAGTTATCACCGGCACCACGTGGCTTGCTGGCATCGACCACAAACCAAACGGCATCAGCCTCACGCAGGGCTGAAAAGGCCGATTTAACCATAAAATCACCCAGGGAGTTCTTAGGTTTGTGAACCCCGGGCGTGTCAATAAAGACCACCTGGGCCTCTTTGGTGGTGTAAATTCCCTGAATTTTATTCCGGGTGGTCTGGGCCTTGTCGGACATGATGGCAATTTTTTCACCAACAATCCGATTTAGCAGGGTCGACTTACCCACGTTGGGCCGGCCAATAATGGCAACGAAGCCTGATTTGAATTCCGTGGTCATAAGATTAGTCCTCTAAAATGATGAAAGTATTCGGAGAAATGGGTCACAATCCCCAGTTCCCGCCAAATATAGGGTTGGAAAATAATCAGCAGGATAATCAGCTCAAAGCCGACCGCCACCAATACCAGGCCAGCCGCAACATCCTTGGCCAGACCGGCCAAGGGCTCGTAACGGTCACCGACAATTAAATCCACCACCGATTCGATGATGGTATTTAAAAACTCGCTGTAGATGGCCAAGAAAACCCCAATGGTTACCCAGAGCCAGTCGGCCCGATTGAGGCCAAAGTGCAGGCCAGCCAGCAAGACTACAAAGGCAATCACGATGTGGATGCGCATGTTGCGCTCGCGGACTAGGACCGACCAGACCCCATGTAAGGCATTGTAACTAGCCCGCCAAAAAGTTCGGTTACGCGTGACTTGATGCGTTTCTGTTTGGCCCTGGTCCTTATCTTTTGAGTCCATAGTCATCTAAAATCCTTCGCTGCAGGTCAAACATTTCCTTTTCTTCGGCTGGTCCCAACATGTGGTCATAGCCGTTTAAATGCAAGAAGCCATGGACCACCAAAAAGCCCAATTCTCGTTCATAACTGTGGCCTAGATATTCGGCCTGACTGGCAATAATATCAACTGAGACTAGGATATCACCGATGTTTTTAGCAATTTCCTCGTCCATTTCCTCATCGGGCAAAATAGGCAGATCATCACTGTCATCTTCAATGGCAAAGCTAATCACATCCGTCGGCTTATCAATGTTACGGTATTCCCGGTTGTAGCGGTGAATCTCGTCATTGTTCATGAATGTCACCGACATCTCGGTGTTGTCCGGCAGTTCTAAATAACGACCAGCATAGTCCAAAACACTGGTTACCAAGTCCTGGTGGTAGGGACTGACCCCATCTTCAGTGTGGTCAATTAAGGTTAAATCCATTACTTCTTTTGCTCCTCTTTGAGCGCATTCAAGCGGGCATCCGCCTGCTCATAAGCGTTGACGATTTGTCCCACAACTGGGTGACGGACAACGTCGCCGCTGTTGAAGTTAATAAAGTCGATGTGGTCCACGTTTTTCAAAATCCGCTGGGCGGCAATCAGACCTGACTTGGCCCCCCGGGGTAGGTCAATCTGGGAAATATCCCCATTGACTACCATCTTGGAGCCAAAGCCTAACCGCGTCAAAAACATCTTCATCTGCTGGTTAGTCGTGTTCTGGGCCTCATCTAAGATGATAAAGGCATCGTCTAAGGTTCGACCACGCATGTAAGCCAGGGGTGCAATTTCAATCACGCCCCGCTCCATCAGGCGCTGGGTGTGTTCGCTACCAACGAGGGTATTCATGGCATCGTAGATTGGTCGCATGTAGGGATCAACCTTTTCCTTTAAGTCACCGGGCAAAAATCCCAGAGACTCACCGGCTTCCACAGCTGGTCGGGTAATAATAATCCGCTCAACATCACCGTGTTTTAGGGCGGCAATCGCCATCACCACCGCCAGGAAAGTTTTTCCGGTTCCGGCTGGGCCAATCCCAAAGGTAACGTCGCTTTTGCGGATGGCTTGAACGTACTGGCGCTGGCCGAAGTTTTTCACTCGGACCTGGCGCCCCTTGTTATCCCGGATTAGGGTTTCATCATATAGGTCGGTGAAGTATTCCAGCGTCCCCCGCTTGGCCATGGTCGTCGCACTGACGACATCGGCAGCGGCGACCGTAATTTGGCGCCGGATTAAGGTAGTTAATTGGTTAAGGACCTGGTAGGCTAGGTGGGCGGCATCTTCATTACCGCTAATGCTGACCTGGTTACCCCGGGTCAACAGCTGGACCTCCAGCCCCTCTTCGATTAAATGGAGCAACTCATCGTTGATCCCGGTTAGTTTTGTCTGTTGTTCAAGGTTGTCAAAAGTAAAAGTTTTTTGTACTTGATCTGTCAAAAGCCAGTTCCTTTTATTTGTTTTGTTACCCAATTTTAACATAAAAAAAGCCCGACCAAGTCGGACTTTCCTACACTTAACCGGATTAATTACCCATATTTTGGCTCGCATTCGACCGGTGCTGGTACCAGTGAATCAGGGTACCAATAGCGGCCCCAATTAAGGCCGGTACCAACCAGCCAAAGCCTTCAGCGGCCAAGGGCACAACCTGGACGTAATTTTGGTGCCAGGCCTGCACCCAACTGGTTTGTGCCAGCGCGGAACTGGACAAGGCATCCAAAATCGCCGGTACCGTTACCAAGAGCATCGTTGCCCGGTAAATGACCGGTGACTGCTTTACCCAGCGGTTTAGAACCGCCAGAGTAATCAGGGACAGGGCGTATGGGTAGAGCAGCATCAACACGGGTACCGCCCACTTAACAATATTGGTCAAGCCGGCATTAGCGACCACAAAGGCGCCGATGGTCACTACGCGTAGCCACCAAGTATAACTAATCTTTGGAAAGACACGGTGCATGTCCTGGGCAAAAGAAGCCGACAGACCCATGGCTGTGGTAAAGACCGCCAGGGTAACAATCACGCCGGTCAACAGTACGCCGAAGTTACCGGCATAGTGACTAACAATTTGACCAAAGGCCACCCCGCCATTTTCAGCTGGCTTAAAGAGACCTAAGCTAGAAACACCCAGCAGAACCAAGGCTAGGTAAACCAGGGCCTCAAAGGCGATACTTAACAGACCAGCCCGGGCCAAGACTTTGGGTACCGCCTTGCCAGTAAAGCCCATGCCCTGGGCAGCATAAACTGATGAAACCGCAAAACCAAGCAGAGCCAACCCGTCCATGGTGTTATAACCATCTAAGACCCCCTGAAAGGCCGCATGGTGCTGATAAGCACTCCCGACTGCTTGACTGAGGCTACCCATTGGTAGGAAGATGGCTGCTAAGAACAAGATACCTAAAAAGATTAAGAACAAGGGATTCAGGTATTTACCGATCCACTTGGTTAAACCGGCCTGACGAACAGATAAAAGATAGACCAATCCAAAGAAAATTGCGGAGAAGATCAGCATGGCAATCTGCTGGTATTCGGGCTTAACTAAGGGGCTAATACCCATGGCAAAGGCCGTTGCGGCCGTTCGCGGTGTGGCCACCAGTGGCCCCAAACTTAGGTGAATTCCAATTAAGATGACTACAGCAAACCAGGGGCCGACTGGGGCGGCCAAGTCATAGACACTCTTACTGCCAGTAATACTGATGGCTAGCATGGCTAAAAACGGCACTAGGGCACCGGTTAACAGAAATCCCAAGGCTGCTGGCAGCCAGTTGTGTCCGGCTAGCTGGCCCAACTGGACCGGGAAAATCAGGTTCCCAGCCCCAAAAAACATGCCAAAAATTAACGAGGCCAACAGGACTAACTGTTTGAAGGTTAACTTCTGCTCTTTCATATTCTACTTACTCCTCATGAGTTGATTTTTAAATAAAGGTCAACTTCCTCAAACCAAACAAAAAAGGTCAGCTGCTTATAGCAGCTGACCTTTTCAACAATCAGGGGCTGCCTACTAACTTAACGCAGTAGGCACCACAAACAATCACCGCCTACCGAAGGGTTGGGACGATGACCACGACGTTTGCTGATTGATTGTTAATCTGATTCTGAGTCATACTGATTCCTTTATCTATAAATCAATTAAAGCAAATGTCAGGAACCCTGTCAAGCACCCCGCCCTAATTAAGACAACAAAAAAGCCCAGCTAAGCTGGACTTTTAAAGTTTAATGTTCATTAAATGGTTTCGACAGAAGCCATGTTAGTCGTCTGGGCGTTCATTGGTGCACCAGTAACAACCACAATCTTGTCGCCAGTGTTTGCCAAACCAAGGGCCTTAGCAGCAGCCTTGGCATTGTCAACCAATTCGTCAACAGTCTTAGGGAAGGCATCTTCCAAGACAGGGGCAACACCGTAGTTCAAAGTCAGACCCTTCTGTACGCGCTCGTTGTAGGTCATTGCAACGATGTTAGCGATTGGACGGTGCTTTGAAACCATGCGGGCCGTGTAACCTGACTTAGTTGAAACAACCACTGCCTTGGCATCGATATTGTCAGCCAAACGAGCAGCTGCAGCCGCAACGGCTTCAGCTTGGTTGTCTTCGCTAGGGGTAACTTCTTGATGGCGACCATCAACGTTCAAAGCTGACTCAGCCTTGGTGTCAATGGCAGCCATAGTAGCAACGGCTTCAACTGGGTAGTCACCGTTAGCTGACTCACCAGAAAGCATGGTTGCATCAGTACCGTCAAAGACAGCGTTGGCAACATCGGAAACTTCGGCACGGGTTGGCCGTGGGTTCTCTTCCATTGAGTCAAGCATCTGGGTCGCCGTGATAACTGGCAAACCACGCTTGTTCATGTTGCGGATCATGTCCTTTTGAATCAAAGGCACATTCTGGGCAGGAATTTCAACACCCATGTCACCACGAGGAACCATCAAACCGTCAGATACGTCCAAGACAGCATCCAAGTTGTCGATTCCTTCCTGAGACTCAATCTTAGGAATAATCTGAACATGTTCCATGTCCTTTTCCTTCAAAAGCGCACGGATGTCCAAGACATCTTCTGGCTTCCGGACAAAGGAAGCAGCGATGTAGTTAATGTTGTGGTCCAAACCAAAGCGGATATCATCGGCATCCTTTTCAGTGATACCTGGCAGGTTGATTGAAACACCTGGGGCGTTAACACCCTTACGTGAACCCAACAAACCATTGTTTTCCACCTTAACCACAAGTTCGTGGTTGGCTTCATCCTTTTCTTGGACCGTAGTAGCTAGCAAACCATCATCGAACAGAACCTGGCCGCCTACCTTAACATCATCAAAGAGTCCAGGGTAAGTAACAGCAATCTTTTCCTTGGTTCCTTCCAAGTTAGGATCCATTGAGATACGAACAATGTCACCAGTGTGGAACTGAATCTTACCGTCGGCTTGCTTGGTAGTCCGGATTTCAGCACCCTTCGTATCCAGCATACGACCAACCGTCTTACCAGTGATCTTTTCAGCTTCGGTCACATTCTTCATACGACCCAAGTGCTCTTCATGATCACCGTGTGAGAAATTGAAACGGAAAACATTTGCACCGGCTTCAATTAACTTTACGATGGTATCCACATCAGATGATGAGGGACCCAAGGTTGAGACGATCTTCGTCTTTTTCATGGTTGAATAACTCCTTTAATATCTTGGTTAGTTGCTCTTGCAACCTCTTCCTTAATCTATTCTAACCAGTTCACAAACAATTCACAAGGTGGAATTTACTGGCTTTTTTTAAAAACCACATTCCCAGCACCTAATATACGCTCTAGCTCAGTCGTATCAACGTTTTGGTCCCCTAGCCAGTATTTTTGGTTTAAAGTTTTTTTCTCGCCAGTGGCTGCCCAATACGTCACAACCGGATTGGAACCGGACTGCTGACTGAGCCAGTGCCAAACTGCTTGCTGGACCTGGGAACCAGCGTGTTGTGGCGTGAACTGCAAGAACCAGGTTCCCTTCTGGGCCGGTTTGCTAGGCAGACTGACCCGGTTGGCAACCACGGCCAATTCCCGCCGGGTTTCGCTCTTACCCTGAATTTCTAAGACCTGGCCAGCCTTTAGCTCAGGAGCTAAACGCTGGTAGAGCTTAGGAAAAAGCGTGGCACTAATTTGGCCGGACTGATCGGAAACAGTCAAAAAGGCCATTTCGTCACCCTTCTTGGTTCGAATTACCTTGATTTTATCGACTAAGGCCAGGATTTTTACCGGCTGCTGGTCACCGTGAATGTCGGTAATTTCTTGGAAGTGTTCCTGCTGGCGTAGGTCCTGGTACTGGTCCAGAGGGTGGCCAGATAGATTGAGACCGATGGCGGCCTTCTCCCGGGCTAGTTTCTCAGCCTGGGGCAGGTCTGGTACGGTTTTCATCTTGGTTTCTTGCAAGATGAGTTCGCCGAAACCTGCGGCCTCAATTAAATCGGGTAAGTTGGCCAGGAGGTCTCCCCGACTATAACCAAAGTGATCTAAGGCCCCGGCATAGACCAGCTGCTGCAAGGGCTCTAGCTTGCGCATTTTCTCGGGTAGGCGTCGAATCAGGGACTGGACGTCTTGGAAACGGCCACCGGCCTTACGCTCAGCTAACAAGGCTGAAACCAGATCAGTCCGGAGACCGCGGATGTTATGCAGGCCCATCTGCAGCTGGCCCCCGTGCTGCTGCCAGAAGCGACCGGAAGTATTCACATCCGGGCCCTTGACCTGGATGCCAGCCCGACGGGCCTCGGAAACGTACTGCCGAACCTTATCCTGGTTGCCCAGGTTAGCATTCAGCAGGGCGGTGAAGAAGGCCCGGGGATAATGAGCCTTCAAGTAGGCTAACTGGAAGGCCAGCTTGCTATAAGCCACCGCGTGGGAGCGGTTAAAGCCGTAGTCGGCGAAGCGCTGCATGTAAGTAAAGAGCTTTTGAGCCTGCTGGCGTTGGTGCCCCTTCCCCACTGCACCAGCCACAAAACGGTCGGCAATCTTAGCCATCTTATCTAAATCTTTTTTAGAGATTGCTCGGCGGAAATCATCGGCTTCTGCCAGGGAAAAACCGGCATAGGCTTCGGCGACCAACATGACCTGCTCCTGGTAAACCATAATGCCATAGGTCGGTGCCAAGATATCCTTTAAGGAAGGATCCAAATCTGGGACTGGTTCCTGACCAAGACGGCGGCTGACAAAGTCCTTAATATTGTTACTGGGACCAGGCCGGTATAAGGCGTTAACGGCAACCACGTGTTCAAAGGATTCCGGTTTCAAACGCCTGAGGACGTTTTGAATCCCGTTTGATTCAAACTGGAAGACCCCGTTGGTGTCCCCGCGAGCAAAGAGGGCCAGGGTTTCCGGGTCGTTTAGGGGGATTTGGTTAATGTCAAAATTATCTGGTAAATCAGCCTTCGCGTAATGCAGGGCCTGGTCTAAAATTTTCAGGTTAGTCAGGGCCAAAAGATCGATTTTTAGCAGCCCCAGTTCTTCAACCGGTCCCTTTTCAAACTGGGTTAGGAGCTTGCCCCCGCTACCTAGCTGTACTGGAATTTTTTCAACCAGGGGTTGGGCACTAAGCACGACGCCAGCGGCATGGGTCCCAAAGTTACGGGGCAGCCCTTCAAGTTGCTGGGCGGTTTTAAAGAGTAACTGACCGTGGTCAAGCTCCGCGACGGCCTGTCGTAAGGCCGGACTGGCTTCGTAAGACTGGGTCAAGCTGGGCGTTCGCCCGTTTTTAGCCGGTGGAATACTGGCACTAAGCCGGCTCATCGTGGCCGTGCTCAGGTTGAAAACCCGGGCCGTATCCCGCAAGGCCTGTTTGGTAGCCAGGGTCCCAAAGGTAATGATTTGGGCAAAGTTACGCTGGCCGTACTTGTCATGCAGGTAGTCCAAAACCTCGTCACGGCGGTCATCAGGCAGATCGATATCAATATCGGGCATTTGGGCCCGCGATGGATTTAGGAAACGCTCAAAGAGCAACCCAAATTCAAGCGGATCCACATCGGTAATGTGTAAGGCGTAGGCTACCAGGGAACCAACCGCTGATCCCCGGCCGGCCCCGGTTAGAATGTCGTGGGTGTGGGCATAATTTAAAATGTCCCAGACAATCAGGAAGTAGTCACTAAAGCCCAGCTCGGCAATGATGCCCAGCTCGTGGTGGAGCCGATTTTGGTAGGCCGGGCTGATATTTTGACCAGCAAAGCGGGCCTTTAAACCGGCCTCGGCTAGTTGGGTCAGGTACTGGTCACTGCTTTGGCCAGCCGGGGTGGTAAACTCTGGCAGGGCCGTGGTGGTAAAATCCAAGTTCACCTGAGCCTCGTTGATGACAGTCTCGTTATGCTGCCAGGCGGCCTGCAAATTAGCGTTGGCCTGGTAACTGTTAGCTGCTTCTGCCAGGGGCTTTAGGACATTTTCTCCCTTTTGCTGGGCTAGGAAAGTAACATCTTCTAGCTTGGTACCGGCGTCAATCGACCGCAAGACATTGGTGGTGAAGGCATCATCTGGGTTAAGGTAGTCGACTCGATCCCAGGCGATTAGCGGCAGGTTATTTTGCTGACTAAAGTTAGCTAACTGCTGCTGACTTTGACCGGCCAGTTGGGGGTTAATGCCCAGATAAACCGGGTTCTCCCCCACTAGCTCCCTAAGCCGACTCAGGTAGACCTGGGCATCAGAACTTTGTGATAAGATTAACTGGCTCAGCTCGCTGTTAATTGGGAAAGTTAAAACCAGACCAGCTAGGTGCTCGGCCAGCTGGCTCATGGTGACCCCCTGGTCGGGACTGGTCATCTTGGCCGAGCTCAGCCAGAGTAAATTCTGATAGCCCTGGTTAGAAACCGCGGTTAAAACCAGGGGGAAGGCGGTCGCCGTATTAATTAAGCCCTGGACATGGAGGGTCAGGGCAAAAATCGGCTTAATGCCAGCCTTTTGGGCCTGATTATAGAGTTCGATGGCGCCGTACATCACGTTGTTATCAGCCAGACTGATGGCCTGGTAACCACGCTTTTGGGCAGCATCGACAATTTCGGCCACCGGATTTGGATTCTGTAACAAACTATAACTACTAAAAATTTGTAAGGGCGCGTACATTCTCACTCCTAGGCGAACATCTGTTTTGTTTTATTATAACTTAAAAGCCAACTTCCCTGCTTGTAAAATCAGATAAAAGGCGTATCATGGGCGGTAAATGAAAGGATGAGCAAGATGAAATATGTAACTGTAGCATTCTGGTCCGCCATTTTTGGTGAAATCCTAGGCTATCTCGTTTCCCAGTTGAACAACGTTACCTACAACTACACAGCTGTGGCTGTTGTCGCAATTATCGTCGGTGAAATTGCCATTATTGCGATTCCAGGCCTATCTGGTAAAGCAACCAAGGATGCGGTCGATACGAAACAATCAAATCAATAAAAAAACACCCTGCGGGGTGTTTTTTTTTAGCTTATTTTTCTGAGGTGGCCAGACTAGCAATCTTAATGATCACGTCCGTCGCTGCTGCCATGACTTCTTCAGCCACGTATTCATAGCGACCGTGCATGTTTTCCCCACCAGCAAAAAGATTAGGAGTGGGCAAACCTAAGAAGGTGATCTTGGAACCATCGGTGCCACCACGGACTGGTTCAATAATTGGTGTAATCCCCAGGTCCGTCATCGCCTCCTTGGCCAGTTCCACCGGCGCTAGGTCGTTTTTTAAGATCTCGCCCATATTGTAGTACTGGTCGTGTAAGCTCACCTTCACCCGGTCCTGCCCCAAGGATTCGTTAAACTGGTCGGCCAACTTAATCAGGGTATCCTTCCGGTTTTCAAACTTCTGCCGGTCATGGTCACGGATAATGTAGTCCATCTGAGCCTCGTCCGGCGTACCATTCAACTTAATCAGGTGCCAAAAGCCTTCCCGGCCCTCAGTTTTCTCAGGACGGTCATGAACTGGTAAGGCCAGCTGGAAATCAACCGCCAACTGCAGGGCGTTAACCATAGCTCCTTTGGCCGTGCCGGGATGTACGTTTTGTCCCTGGATTTGGACGTGGGCTGCCGCAGCGTTAAAGGTTTCCCATTCCAGCTCACCCAGTGGACCGCCATCAACGGTGTAGGCAAAGTCGGCGCCGAAAGCCTCGGTGTCAAAGTGATTGGCTCCTTTTCCGATTTCCTCATCAGGACCAAAGGCAAAGCGCAGGGGCCCGTGTTTGATTTCTGGGTGCCGAATCAGGTAGTCAGCCGCCGTGATAATTTCAGCAACACCAGCCTTGTCATCGGCGCCAAGCAGTGTTGTCCCATCAGTGGTAATCAGGGTATCACCGGCATACTTCTTTAGACTAGGAAAGACCGCCGGATCAAGCTGATAGCCACTATCGCCTAAATCAATGACGGACTGGCCATCATAGTTTTCAACAATTTGGGCCTGGATGTTTTCGCCGTTAAAATCGGCGGTATCGACATGGGCAATAAAGCCAATGGTAGGCAGGTCAGCCTGGTCACTAGTGGCTGGCAGGTCGGCAAAGAGATAGCCGTCCGACATGGTGCGCACATTGCTTAGCCCAATCGCCTTCAATTCCTGGGCCAAATCCTTCAAGAAGGCCACCTGATTTGGTGATGAAGGCACTTGATTGCTCCCCTCATCAGACTGGGTATTAACCTTAATGTACTTTAAAAAGCGGGGAATCAATTGTTCGTATTGCGTTTTACTCATGACTGAAAGTCCTTTCAACGGTTTTAGAGATACTGGTAAGGGTCGGTGTTAACCGGGCTGACTTCAACAGATAGTTCCGGTTGCCACTCGGTAACCAAATGGGCCATCGGCTTGGCCCCCAGGGCTTCCATGTGGTGGTCAGGGTCAATAACAGCAAAATCAGCCGCTAAGACATCATGGCCGACATGGTAGTACAGGTCAGCGGTAATGTAAACGTCGGCCCCAGCCGCCTGAGCAGTTGGCCACCAGCGACCACCGTCACCGCCCAAAACGGCTACCGTTTGGACTTCACGGTCCAAATCGGGACTAATCACCCGAACCTGGTCAACCCCACAAACCTGCTTGATAAAGCGGGCATAGTCACTTAATTTCTGTGGTTTCTTCAGGTAACCAATCCGGCCCAAACCAGTTTGGGGTTGGGCACCGGGTAAGAGTGGCTTGGGGTCTTGAATGGCAAAGGCCTGGACCAACCAGTCATTCATCCCGTTTTCCGCGCTGTCCAGGTTGGTATGGCTGGCATAAACCACAATGTCATGCTTCAGCAACTTGGCATACAGCCGGTGCTGGGGGTTGCTTAAATCTAAGTTCTTAGCCGGGAAGAACATCACCTCGTGGTGAGCCCAGATAAAATCAATCTGATGTTCAATGGCGTAGTCGACCGTTTCGGGTCGAACATCCAGAGTGGTTAGCACCCGTTTTATATCCTGATTCGGATCACCAATTTGCAGGCCAGTTGGGTCCCCTTTTTCAGCTAAGTCCTTCGGCGCAAAGGATTCAATTTGGTCAATTAGCTTCTGTGCGCTTACCATAAGAAAGCACCTCCTGAATTTCCTGGTGGCGGTTTTGCCAGTCCTGATAGGTAGCCGTTTGGGTCTGCTGGGCCTGCTCTAGCCGGTTCAGAATTTGTTCGATTTGACTTAACTTATGCTGCCAAAAGGCCCGAAAGGCCAACCCCTGCTCCTCAAGCAGATAAGGACCAAAGGCCAGCTGGCGGTCGCTAAGTTCCTGGGCCCCTGGCACGGCACTCAAGACCTCGTAGAAATGGCGACCCTCTTGGACCATCTGCTCCCCGTCAATTTTAAAACCGTGCTGAATCAGCCAGTCCCGCACGGTGGCCACGTCCGTGTTGGGCTGTAAAATCAAATGCTGGTAAGGCAGCGGTTGTGGCGCGGCAGCCAGGATTTGGCTAATTAAAACGCCACCCATGCCAGCAATCGTGACCGTATCAACCTGGTCACTGGGGTTAATTGCCGCCAAACCGTTTGCCAGGCGTGGTATCAACTTGCCGTTTAAGCCCTGGCGGCTGATTTCCTGTTTGACATTATCCAGGGGTCCTTGGGCAACCTCACCGGCCAGAGCCCAGTCAATCTGACCGGCTTGAATGAGATAAGCCGGCAGGTAGGCGTGATCTGAACCAATATCGGCCAGACGGGCCTGGGGTGAAACATAGTCGGCCACCGCCTGTAAACGATCCGACAATTGAACTTTACGCATACCGCCTCCTAGTAGGTACTCATATTCTAACAAAAAAACGGCCTAGGCCGTTTTTATTTGTTATTTAAGATGTCTTTAACCGGGGCAAATGTTTGCCGGTGTAGCGGGGTCACGCCCGCTTTTTTCAACGCGGCTAAGTGCTCAGCCGTCCCATACCCGGCGTTTTTATCAAAGTGATAGGCGGGATACTTTTGAGCTGCGGCCTGCATCCAGTGGTCTCGGGTAACTTTGGCCACAATGCTAGCCGCCGCAATTGAATTACTACGAGCATCACCCTTAATCAGTGACTCTTGCCCCAGCGGGCTGTCAATCTGCATCGCATCAATCAAAAGGTAATCCGGTTGGGGATTCAGCTGCTGGACCGCCGCCAGCATGGTCTGTCGGGTCGCCTGGTAAATATTAACCTGGTCAATTAACTGGGCTGAACCAAAAGCAGTCGCCACTGCCACCGCCTGGTCCATGATGACCTGGTAAAGCGTTTCGCGTTGAGTAGCCGTCAGCTGTTTGGAATCAATCACGGCCGGGGCGTCAAAGTCCTCCGGTAAAATGACCGCGGCAGCGACCACCGGCCCAGCTAAGGGGCCCCGACCAACTTCATCAATGCCGGCCACCCTTGTAAAACCAGCCTGCCAGAGCTTGCGCTCCCAGCTAAACCGTTCTAAGAAGGCCGCCTGATTAGCTGCTTGCTTGGCGTATTGCCGCTGCCAGCGCTCAACCAGTTGTCGGACACCCTTGCGGTTGTCATTTTGCCACTGAACTAGGCGCGGATCCTGACTATCTGTAATCTGAGCCAGGGCAGCACGAATGGCTGCGATTGTTAATGAATCCTTATCCGTCATAACGGTCCAGGGTAAAACGCCCTAACTTCCCTTTCCGCAGGTCATTTAATAAGCGGATACTGGCCTTGTCATAGTCATCTTGAAAACCTAACTTCTGTGTAATCGTCAGCAACAATTCCACCGGACTTTGGTCCAGCTCCGTCTCACTCAAGTGGTAGCGTTCACTTAAGGCTTGTGGGTAGTGCTCCTTGAAAAATTCCAGTAGAAAGAGGGCGGCATCGTCCTTAGCAAAAATCGTATCCTTGACGGCGCCGATCAGTGCCAGCTTGAGGCCAACGGTTTGGTCTTCAAATTTTGGCCACAAAACCCCCGGTGAATCTAACAGCTGGAGGTTGCCAGGTGCCTTTAACCAGGTAATTTTCTTGGTTACGCCGGGCCGGTTAGCGGTCGGCACGACGTTTTTAGTAACCAGGTGGTTTAGCAAGGTGGACTTGCCCACGTTTGGAATACCGGCTACTAGGGCCCGAATCGGCTGGTCAACAATGCCCCGCTCGCTTTGCCGCTGGGTTTGTCCAGCCAAGGCCTTTTGAGCTGCCTTAACTACTAAGCTAGCCGTTTTAGGGCTACGACTGTCTAGAACCAAGACCTGATAGCCCTGCTTGCGAAAAGAAGATGCCCACAGCTGGGTTTGTTCTGGGTCAGCCAGGTCGGCCTTGGTCATAATTAGGAGCCGGGGCTTATTGCCAATCAGCTCATCAACGGCCGGATTGCGCGAACTGGCGGGAATGCGAGCGTCAACAAGTTCAAACACAATATCAACTAAGTTCAAGTTTTCCCGCATTAGGCGGAAGGCCTTGGCCATGTGGCCAGGGAACCATTGAATTATTTGAGCCATCGGTCAATCCTTTAGCGTTCGGCTTGGAACCGTTCCCAGGCCTGATCAAAAATTGTCATACTCATCAAGTAACTGGTGTTTTCCTCAAGATAATGGGAAATTTCATCAAAGTCCTTGCTCTGCTTGGGAAAGGAACTGTCCAAAAAGGCGTTATTTGCAAACTGCTGGATTTCATCAGCAGCCACCGGGTTACGATTGGTCATCAACCAGTTGTAAAAACTCCGGTCACTTTTTGGCATCAGTCACCTCACCAACAAACTTATACTGGTTCTTGTCCATGTCGATGCCGGTACTCTTAAAGCTGAGTCCCTGCTTGTTACCAACCTTAGACATATCAATCAAGATTTGTTCCTGGTCAGGTTGGAAAATGACATAACTAGGACCATCGTACATCGCCTTGATATAGCCCATCGCTACCTTAACTGGCAGGTCAATTTGACCCAGGGTGATTGACTTAGCTTTAAGGACAATGTTGCCATCTGAATTCGTTTCCGGATCCAAAATCATCTGCGAATTCAGATTCTGGCCCAAAACCTTCACCTGACCAGTTACCTTAACGTCCTTGGGTTCAACAACAAAGTTCAAGTTGCCATTGCCCTGGTCCTTTAAGTAACTACCGGCCAAACCGTTAATTTGGTCACGGTTTAAGGTCAAGTCAAAGCTAGTATCAGGATTAAAGCGGGTCGTGGTAATCGTAGGGTTGCTAGGCTTGAGGGCCAAATAGGCGGTGGTCAAAGCGCCCCCAATAATGGCCAAAATCAGCAGCCAAAATAACCAAAACCAAAGTCCTGAACGTTTTTTCATAATTAATTCCTTCCTAACTCTAAACCCAGACTAGCGGGCCCGGTACAAAATTGCCAGGGCACCTAAGCCAGTGTGGGTCGAAACAATGGGGGTCGTCGTTGAGACCAAGATATCCAAGTCCGGCCAGATTTTGTTCAAGCGGTCAGCCAACTGCTGGGCCTCTTCAGGCACACCAGCATGGGAAATCCCAATCGACAGCATTTCCTTGTACTGCTTCATCTTGTCAATAACCTGGTCGTTGAACTTGGCAATGGTCTTCATTCCCCGACCCTTTAAGGCTACATCAACCTTCCCTTCACTATCAACATAGGCCCCAACTTTAATATTTAAGACGTTACCAATCAGGCCCTGGGTCTTGCTAAGGCGACCGCCAGCCACCATGTTCTTCAAGGAAGTGAAGCTTAGGTAAATGTGAGATTGTTCCCGTGCTTCAGTAGCCGCAGCAATCACTGCATCTAAGTCCTTACCTTCGGCAGCAGCTTGGGCAGCCGCCAAAACAACAAAGCCTTCGGCCCGATCAGCCAAGAGGGTGTCAAAGGTCGTTACCGAAGCTGCGGACAAAGAGGCTGCCTGCTGGGCAGCACTAATCGTACCGGATAAGCCCGATGACAGGTGTAAGCTCAGTACTTCCACGTCAGGATCTTCGGCATACAGGTTATCGTAAGCCGTTTTCAAATCCCCGATTGAGGGTTGGGAAGTCTGAGGCAGGTGGTCGCTTTTAGCCATCATGTCCAGGAACTCCTTGGGATGAATTGTCACCCCGTCCTGGTAAACCGTACCATCAATTTGGACGGTCAGGGGCACCACCACGATGCCATACTGCTCAATTTCTTCCGGGGTCAAAATCGCCGCCGAATCCGTTACAATTCTAATGTTTGCCATCTTTATTTACACCTTTTTCTAAAATGCGTTGGTAACGTTGAACCTCGAACTGGTAACCATGGTCACTGCCCGGTTTTTGGTCAACCAGGGCAAAGACCTGGGTGTCGATTGGGGGCATAAAGGTATCCCCTTGGTAATCACCGGCTACCCGGGTGACCACTAGTTCAGTCGCATAGGGCATGAACTCTTGGTATATTTTAGCCCCACCGGCGATAGAAACCAAATCGGTCGGGCTGGCTTCGATTAATGCTAGGGCTTCCCGCAGGCTGTGAACCACCTTGACCTCGGGAAAGCCTGGATCAAAATCGGCTTGCCGGGTCAGAACCACGGTCTGCCGTTTTGGCAGTGGCCGGCCAATTGCCGCCCAGGTGTTGCGACCCATAATCATTAATGAATTAATCGTTTCGGCCTTAAAGACTGCCAAATCGGCCGGAATGTGCCAGGGCAAAGTACCGTCCTTACCAATGGCGCCCCGGTCATCTTGGGCCCAGACCATGCGAATGGTTTTCATGTGACCTGCTCCTGAATAAATTGCTGAATTGCTTCTTTTTGGTTGGCGACCTGTCCGTTCACGACTGCTCGCTCAACAGAATCGAGGACCCGGCCCATTTGCGGTCCGGGGCTCACTAACTCAGCCTGCATCAAATCACGACCACTAACGGCCAGCTGGTGACGGTCAGTCATGGGCAGTTGTACTAGACCTTGATTAATTGCAGCAAATTGGTCGGGTGCCAGACCCTTAGCGGTCAAGGCTTCCAGTAAGGGTTGGCGATAGGCGTAGAGTCGGTACAAGTGCCAAGTATCTAAATGGTCAGGATCACGTAATGCTGGCACCAGGGCAAGGACTGACCGCATTAACTCGCGGCTAAGTTTGAAAGCCCGCAAAAAGGCATCTAGCTCACCGTTATTCAATGCTGTCGGCGCTAGCAAAAGTGCCCAGGCAGCGGCCGGACTAGTGATTGGTCCCCGGCTGTAATCGCCAATAATTTGCTGCCAAACGCTTGCTGGCCAGGCAGCCATGTCACCAGGTAGGTGCTTAACGACCCCACTGGCTAGCAAGTCTTGTAAGGCACTGGCGGCCGCCGGCCCCAAAAGCAGTTTTTCTAATTCTACCCGAATCCTTTCGACCGCAATCTTTTCCAAATTAGGCGCGAGGTCAACCAGGGCCTGCTTAGTTTGAGGCTCAATCTCAAAATCGAGTTGGGCACTAAAACGCAAGGCCCGCATCATTCGTAGGGCGTCTTCGGTAAAACGCTGGTGGGCATCCCCCACCGCCCGTATCAGGCCAGCTTTTAAGTCAGCCAGGCCACTGAAGTGGTCGACCACTTCGCCGTCAGCCTGGAGGGCCAGGGCATTAATGGTAAAATCCCGGCGTTTTAAATCTTCGGCCAGGCTCCGCACAAAGGTTACCTGGTCCGGTCGACGAAAATCCGTATAGGTCGACTCAGTCCGGAAGGTCGTAATTTCATAACCACTACCGTGGTCTAAAACCATCACGGTGCCATGCTCAATGCCAGTATCAACCGTCCGGTCAAAGAGGTCCTTGACCTCCTGGGGGTAAGCACCACTGGCAATGTCAACGTCGTGGATGGGATCTTTTAACAAAGTATCACGGACCGACCCACCAACAAAGTAGGCCGGGTAACCAGCAGCATTCAACCGATTTAAAATCGGCAAAGCCGCCGTCATTTCGGGTGGTAATGGTTGAATCTTCAAACCGGGACCTTCCTTCATGATTGCAGTTAATTGTTGGCTGTTACTCAGTGTAGATTGTCACTGGGAAGATAACCTCCCCTATCTTAGCAATTTTTTGATTATTCGTCATCTAAAAGCAAATCAGCCAGGCGGGCCTGACTATCGCTATCATCGCCCTGCAAACGCAGGTACCGCTCCAGAGCCTGCTTTTCCTGTTTAGGCTGCCCTTGTTCGTGGTACCAATCAGCCAGGTCATGCAGGAAGTCGGCCTGCTGGTCATAGGTTAGCGCCGCTTCCTGCCAGTGTTTTTCAGCCAGCTTAGGTTGGTCCAGGGCGTGGTAAGCCCGGGCCAAGTCCCAGTCAAACTTAGGATCCTGCAGGTCATGGTCCTGGGCCTGTTTTACCAGGTCAATGGCTGCCTGGTAGTCGTGCTGGGCTAACTTGAGGTCAATTAACATTTGATAGTTAACAGAATTACTTGGGTCCAAATCAACGGCCTTTTGGTAGTAAGTCTGGGCACTGTCGTCATCACCGACCTGTTCGGCTGCCTGACCGGCCAAGCGGTAGAGGATTGGGTTGGTCTGATCCATTGAAATCCCCAGTTGGTAGGTTTGCAGGGCAGTCTCCAACTTACCCTCGTACAGGTAGGCCTGGCCTAAGAGAGGATAGATAGACGTGTATTGTGGATCCACTTCCAAAACTTCATTGAAGAGGTCAATGGCTTCCGCCTCTCGCCCGTTTTCAAAGTACAGCAGGGCGAGTTGGAACTTGGTGTCAGGCGTCATATCGACCGGCTTAATTTGTTCTAGGTAACCGATGGCATTATCGTAGTTGCCAATGGCAGCATAGGCCGTCCCGATGCGGGCCACCAAATCGACCTGACTAATCTTCCGCTGGCCGGCCAAAAGGAGTTCGCGGTACTTGCTAATCGCTGGGCGGTACTGGCCATTAGCAAAGTAGAACTCGGCCAGGGCAAATTGGATAACGGGATTTTTAGGGTCAATTTTTTCAGCCTGGCGTAGGCTGTACTCGGCTGATTCAGTCAAACCTTCAGATTGGTAAAGATCAGCCTTAACCAGCAGGGCCTGCAGGTAGGCATCCGAGTCCGGCTTGATGTCAGCCAGGTAGGCCTGGGCCTGGTTAAGGTCATCCTCTCCAATAGCGATATCGGCCAGGGCCGTTTTTAAATCATCTTCATCGGGATACTTGGCCAGCAGGCTGGTGTAAGCCTGGCGGGCCTGGTCACTAAAGCCTAAGGCATAAAGTTCCTCGGCCAAACTATAGACCAATTGGTCATCGTCATTTTTCAGTGATTTTTCAAAAAGTTGCTGGGCTTGCTCGATTTTACCTTTCTCCAGGGCCGTTAAGGTTTCCCGAGCGTAGTTTTTGGATGAATCCGTCACGGTTAAATACCTCCTAAAGGATTACCAGTTTCTTCACTAATTTTACCTGAAGGACAGCGGGAATACAAAGAATGAGCTTATCAATTGATAAAAAATAATTGTCAAATAGACCAATTTATGTTACGGTTGCTTTGAGTTAAGTATTTGAGAGAAAGGACGGCCATGGTCATGTATTCAGTTACTAAGAAACGCTGGGACGCAATTACCCACCATGACGGTCAGTACGACGGCCAGTTTATTTATGGTGTTCGTGGCGACATGCAGGTATGCAAACCTAGCTGCCAACGTCACCAACACCTAGCCCGGGGCGATATTAAAATTTTTAAAAATCCGGACGAGGCCTTGCTGGACGGTTACACCCCCTGCCCAGACTGCTTCCCCTTTGGCAAACTTAGCCCCCGCGACCAACTTGTCTATGAGGTGAAGAGCTACATCGCCAAACACTATGATCAGCGTTTGACGCTGGAACAGCTGAGTGAGCACTTCCACGTCAGCCCCGGTGTTTTGCACCGCAGTTCCCTACTGGTCACTGGGCAAACCCCACAAAACTACCTATTAGAGGTCCGCATGACCAGGGCCCAGGAAATGTTACGGGAAGGCAAGCTGTCAGTGGCCATGATTGCCCTGAAAGTGGGCATTCCAAACGTTTCTTATTTTAATACGGTCTTCAAGCAGCAGGTCGGCATGACTGCCGCCCAGTACCGCAAAAAGTTTAATTGATATATGTGAAATACAAGTGTTAAAATTAAGCCAAGTCGTTAACTTGTAAGGAGGACTAAACAGACATGACGATGTTTAAAGATTTAAACCACAAGGTTGCTGTGATTACCGGTGGTTCCAAGGGAATCGGTAACGCGATTGCATTGCGCTTTGCCGAAGAAGAAATGGACGTCGTAATCAACTATAACAGCGACGCTAAGGGCGCTGATGATGCTGTTAAGGCAATCGAACAGCACGGTGGTCGTGCCGTTGCCGTTCAGGCCGACATCTCCAAGGAAGAAGACGTTAAGAAGCTGTTGGACGCTGCCGTTGATAACTTCGGTGGTATGGATGTCTGGGTTAACAACGCCGGTATGGAAATCCAAGAGCCAACGCACAAGGTGCCATTGAAGGACTGGAACAAGGTTATCGACATTAACTTGACTGGTGTCTTCTTGGGTACCAAGGCCGCTTTGAACTACTGGTTGGACAATGACAAGCCTGGTAACATTATCAACATGTCATCAGTTCACGAGCGGATTCCATGGCCTACTTTCGCCAGCTACGCATCTGCTAAGGGTGGCGTAAAGCTGTTCACTGAAACGACGGCGATGGAATATGCGCCTAAGAACATCCGTGTTAACGCTATCGGACCTGGTGCTATCAACACTCCTATCAACGCTAAGAAGTTTGCTGACCCAGAGCAGTACAAGATTACCCAGTCAATGATTCCTATGTTGAAGATTGGTGAGCCTGAAGATGTTTCTGATGCAGCCGTTTGGTTGGCTTCTAACCAATCAAAGTATGTAACTGGAATTACCCTCTTCGTTGATGGTGGTATGACTCTTTACTCAAACTTCCAAGGTGGCCGCGGTTAATTCCCACCCCCTTAATAAAAAAGCAGGTGACTTTTACGTCACCTGCTTTTTTTTATGTCCTCAGTTAGACCAGTCTGTAATTGTTCAATCTTATCCCAGCTCATTGTCACGCCGATACCAGGTTGGTCAGGAACTGGTAGGAAGCCATCTTCGACGACTAGCTGCTCTTTAATCAGATCAGTCTCAAAGTAACGTCGACTATCAGAAATGTCAGCGGGGTAAGCCCAACCCGGTAGGCTAGCCAGGGCCAAATCAACATGGCGACCTAAACCTGATCCAAACATACCCCCTACCCAGGCGCTGGCCTGGTACTGGTGGGCAATTTGTAGGGCGTCTTTGGCCGCACTAATTCCGCCTAACATCCCGGCCTTAACCGTAACTGCCCGCCCAGCTCCCATCGCTAGCAACCGTTTTACATCAACCAAGCCGCGCAGGGATTCGTCCAGGCTGATTGGCAGATGCAATTGCTGCTGAATGGTGGCTAACTCCTGATCAGCACCGGCTGGTAAAGGCTGCTCAACAAAGAGGACGTTATCTGGCAGCTGGTTCAAACTCAGCGCCTGATCAACGGTCAAACTTTCATTAGCATCCAGGGAAAAGGCCTGGTTGGGAAACTGGGCCAGCAGGTCAATTAACTCAGACAGGGAAAATTCTGAACCAACCAGCTTTAACTTAATCCGTTGATAGCCCTGTTGTTGGGCGGCTAGGATTTTTTCACGCCAGACAGTGCTGTCTTTTGGAAAACCAAGGGCAATACCGACCGGTACTTGGGTCTGGGTTCCCCCTAACATCGTGGACAGAGATTTGTTTTGAATTTTACCCCAGGCATCCCAAAGCGCCGTTTCTAAGCCGGCCCGGGCAAAGGAGTAACCCTTGGAGCCGGCCTGCAGCATCCTCAAAACCTCTATAAGATTGCTAAAGGTCTGCCCCAACAAGGCTGGCCCCAGTTCCTGGCTTAAAAATTGCCGGCTCAGATCCTGGGTTTCTGGACTGTAACCGACCTGGTCAAAGGATTGGACCTCGCCATAGCCCCAGGCACTCCCCTCACCCCGTGTGTCGGCAACCTGGATTGCCACCAGGGTTAATGGCCGTTTTGTCATAGTGGATTGAGCGGTCACAAAAGGTTGCACCAGGGGCAGTGCTACCGGTCTTAACTGAATTTGCTTAATCAAAAACATGTGAACTAATTTCCTGGGCAAAGGTAGCCGGTTGTTCTAGATGGAGATTGTGACCGGCCCCATCAATCAAGTGCAGATGGGCAGTCGGTAGGCTGCTGGTCAGTTGCTGAGCCAGCTGGGTAAATTTTTGGTCTTCTCGGCCAGCTAAAACTTGAACAGGGACCCGGACTTGTCCTAAGTGGGGCCAGAAGTTTGGTTGACTACCAGTGCCCATCATCCGTAAGGAATTCGCCATATTCAAGGGGTTTTGAGTCAGGCGCTGCTGCCTTACTTGGGCCCGAATAGTCGGCGCGAGTTTCGTCTGCGAGGCAAAGAGTGGTGCCTGGGCCCACTGGTCCACGAAGCGGGGATAGTCTTTTAGAATCAACTGGGCCCGCTGTTCATCCAATTGACGCCGGGCTTGTTGCTGGGCTGGGGTTGGCAGACCGGCCGTGGTGCTTTCCAAAATCACGCGGTTGATATGTGGTGCAAAGCCGGGGTTAAGGGCCAGGGCAATGGCCAGGCGGCCACCCATTGAATAACCAAGGAGATTAACGTTGGTCAGGCTTAACCGGTCACAGATTTCAATCAAATCACTGACCTGATTGGCCATGCTGAGCCGATTGGGGGTGACTGGTAACCGCTGTGGCCCATAGCCTAGCAAGTCCAAACGCCAAACTTCCCCGGGCAACCGGTCAACAATGCTGTCAAAGTCTTGATGACTGCCCATAAAACCATGCAGGAGGAGCCATTTTTGCTGGCTACCCGGGTTTACCTGCTGGTAAAGGTGGTAGTCATAGCCCCCTACTGACACCATAAATTCAGTCATAGTTCTCCTCCAGTCCTTTGGTGTCAGGAGTGGTCAACACTAACAGACGGGCGTGGTCCGGCTGCTGGTCTAAGGCCGGTCCTAAGTCGGCTGGTCGTTCTAAGTCAATGTATGCTAAACCGTACAGCTGGGCAACCAGCTTAAAATCTAAGTCCAGCGGTGTGCCAAAAACCTCTTCAAAGTAGGGCTGAGCCTCGGCCGCTTGCCCCTGAGGAAGGTTTTTGAAAATTCCGCCGCCGTGGTTATCGACTAGGACAATGTCGAGGTTTAGGCCGTACTTTTTCACCAGGGCCAAGCCGTTCATATCGTGAAAGAGGGTCAAATCCCCGATTAAAAGGACCGTACGACCAGGGTGCACCAGGCTGGCACCTAAGGCGGTGGAAACGACCCCATCAATGCCATTAACACCGCGGTTAGCATAAACTAAGCGACTATGACTGCCAGCCCAATAGTCATTTAGGGCCCTAACCGCCAGACTGTTTGCACTAAAAATCATGGTATCGGCGGCACTGTGGTCATTTAGGGTTGCCACAACCTGGGCTAGATCATCGCCAGTTTGATGAGGTGACAATTTACCTAACCAGGACTGCCAGGACTGATAATAGGTGGCTTGCTGCTGGCTAGGCTGGCCCTGCACCCGATTCAGAAAATCGGCCACCGCACCAGGATAAACTCG
Source organism: Lactobacillaceae bacterium L1_55_11 (assembly GCA_029433155.1). GTDB lineage: Bacteria > Bacillota > Bacilli > Lactobacillales > Lactobacillaceae > ESL0723. Next base: position 393,577 of record JAQYTT010000001.1, on the reverse strand, counting down.
GCTAACCTGGCGACTAGGATCCTGCCCAGCCTGGGGACCAACCTGCCAGACAGTCACCTGATGCGTCTTTAACCAGGCCAGGATGGCTGGGTCAGTCGGCAGAGCGCCAAACCAAAGTACCAGGTCAGGCGTCAGTTCTGCTGGTAATCCCGCTTCAAGCAGGCCTTTAAAGTTATATATACTGTTTTGGTCACGGACCCGACTTAACACGTCAGCCAACACGGGTACCCGATATTTTTGGGTAAAGTCATTTAAAGCCTGGTAGTAGTCAGCACCGGTGTTTGGTCCAGCCAGCACCAGGACTCGATTTTGATCGAATCCAGGGTCAATCGGCTGCCCATAGGTCCAGTGATTGATTGGATACTCAACTGGTTGAATGTTAAGTGTTTCTCGGTCTCCGAGAACCGGCATGAGCGGCTTTCTCAGGGGCAGGTTAATTTGGATGGGGGCCGGCTTTTGCTGGTGGGATCGCACACTGGTTTGCACCTTAAAATCAATGTAAGCCGTCATATCTGGATGAGGGTCTTGGAGGTTTAAGGTGACCACCTCATCTACCAGGTCGCCATAGAGATTGCTTTGCGGTAAGGTCTGGGCCGCCCCCAGTCCTTGTAACTCCTGCGGACGGTCAGCGGTCAGTAAAACCAGCGGAATTTGAGCCTGGTTAGCCTCAGCCACTGCTGGCATCAACTCAGCCGCCGCAGTACCAGAAGTCACTAAGACGGCGACTGGTTCCTGGCTGACCTTGGCCATGCCCAGCGCAAAAAAGGCCGCCGACCGCTCGTCGACGTCCACATAGAGCTGATAATCTGAATCAGTCGCCGCCTGCTCAGCCAGCAATAAGGCCACTGGGGTTGACCGAGATCCCGGTGAAAGCACAAAACGGTTCACCCCTGCCAAGTGCAAGGCCGCAATCAGATGTTTCACATTTTTAGTTAAGGCATCGACCATTATTAGCGAGTTCCTTCTAGTAGTTCAGTCATCGGCTTAAACTTTAAGTTCGTTTCGGCCCACTCCTCCTCCGCGTTAGAGTCTGCCAAGATACCGGCTCCAGCAAAAAGTCGGGCTCGTTGATTAGTAACCATCATTGAACGGATACCAACCGCCATTTCCCCTACCTGAGGTCCCTTAAAATAGCCTAATGGTCCCGCAAACAGTCCCCGCTTGAACTGTTCGTGCTGGTTAATGTATTCCAGGGCTGCTAAACGTGGAACTCCACCCAGGGCTGGCGTAGGATTTAGTTCAGTTAGGACCCGGGTAAAGTTAAAGTTATCATTCACCTGGCCGCAAATGGGCGTATATAGGTGTTGGACACCTTGAGAAGCCAGCAACTGTGGGCTGTTGGGCCAGTTTAATTGCTGTGTCCAGGGTTGCAGCTGCTGTAGAATCGTATCCCGGACATAGGCATGTTCTTGCTGATTTTTAGCACTGGTCAGTAAGTTCTGTCCTAATGTTTGATTGGTTTTGGGGTTTTGACTACTGGCGATGGTCCCGGCCACCGCCGCCGTCTGTATGTGACCACTTTCAACCTTGAGTAAGGTTTCAGGACTAGCCGAGATGAAATGGTGGTCACCCCGTTTCAAAACGATGCGGTAACCGCCCTGCCCGTTCAAAAACTGCGGCCAAACGGTCGCTAAATTGAAAGGTTGGGCCAGTTGAATCTGCCGTTGCCGGCCAAAAACTACTTTTTTTAAGTCAGGGTTGGCCTGCAGGTGATTAATCAAAGCGCCCACCCGCTTGGGCCAGTCAGTTTCATCACTGATTTGGGTTATTTGGTTGTGACCGATTTCGCCAGTTTTAGTCTTCCTTAACCAGGTCACTAAATCCCAGCCGTCTGGCAGGATAACTTCGAAATGATTATCCTGTTGAATCACCGTGACTTCGGGTAGGAACCAAAACGAGGTCATCAGGTCGTTGTCAGCCAAATCAGGATTGGACTGATCCGCAAAATTTTGACCACCGACCACGATGTCATGACCTAAATCAGCTGGCACCCGGCTTAAATCCGACCAACTTTGACGGGCACCAAAGGCAAAGATTTCAAGTTCCCGCCCTGGATTGGTAAAGTAAAAGGCTGGGTCAGCCTGCCCCATTTTTTCAAGCAAACGCTTCCGAATACCGGGGTAATCCGCGCCATTAATAATTTTCTTGACGGACATCGCTTAGTTTCTCATTTCTGCTGGGAGGTGCGCCGGCCGGCTGGCCAGACGTCACCACCCGGCAAGTTATCACCCAGTGGAAAACCAGCCCGAATGGCGGCGTTAACAAAGTCCTTGGCATCCGTGAGGCTTTCTTCAACCGAGTAACCTGCCGCTAGGTTAGCAGTAATGGCCGCTGAAAAGGTACAACCCGCTCCATTGGTGAAGGCGGTGTGGTCAAACTTGGGGCTGGTTAGAATCTGCACCTGTCCCTGGTCGAAATAAGCATCCTGGGCCTTTTCGCCGGGTAAGCGGGCACCACCCTTCACAACCGCTGTTTTGGCACCCAGTGCGACCAATTCTTTGGCAGCTTCGCCTAGTTTTTCAACACTATCTAGTCCCTGCTGCTGGGTCAAAGCTTCGGCCTCCGGCAAGTTCGGCGTGACCACCGTTGCTAAAGGCAGCAACTTTGTCCGGTAGGCTGATACCAGGTCTTCTTGCTGCTGGGTCTGCCCCTCCTTAAAGGCCAGGACTGGGTCAATCACAATTGGTAGGTCCTGCTTGGCCAAGAAGGCTGCAATCTGATCTAACTGGTCTAAATTAGGAATCAAGCCAACCTTGATGGCCCTTAAGTTCTTAACTTGGCTAATTGAAGCGAGCTGGTCAGCCAAAACATCCGTTGCAAGTGGGTGAACATCGAAGTGGTCACTAAAAACAGTGGCAATGCTGGTAATCGCACTTAGACCTCCAAAACCATACTCACTAAAAGTAACTAGGTCCGATTGGAGACCGCCACCACCTAGGCTGTCTGAGCCGGCAATTGTTAGGATTGTTCCTTTAAAACCTGCTGTCATAATCCACCATTTGCAAAGTAATCATTTTCGTTAGTATCCAGTATACCAAACATAACAAAAAGCAGCCCATGACTCGGCCTGCTTTTGACAGTAAATGGCTTTAATTTAGGCCCGCTTCTTCTTAGCGGGACCCTTCTCCTGACCAGGCGTAGTCCCGTCGGCCAGGGTCTTTTCAGTCGGCTTGTCCCAACTGACAAAGTCACATTCAGGGTAACGGGAGCAACCATAGAAGGTACGGCCGCGCTTAGTCTTACGCTGCACAATCTGTCCCTTCTTACACTTAGGACAGGTAATCCCGATTTCTTGAACGATGGCCTTGGTGTTGCGGCAATCTGGGAAACGGGCGCAGGCATAGAATTTACCGTAGCGACCCATCTTAATCACCATCGGTGCACCACAGATATCACAGTCCATGCCGGCCAACTCATCGTGCATCGTGACCTTCTCCAAGGTCTCCTCGGCAGATTTAACTTCCTTGCTGAAGGGCTGGTAGAAGGTATCCACGACCGGTACCCAGCGCTCTTCCCCAACTTCAATCTCATCAAGTTCATGCTCGACATCAGCCGTAAACTTGGTGTTGGTGATATCTGGGAACTTGTCATCCACAATGTTTTGGACGACTTCACCCAACTCAGTTGGCACAAACTTACGGGCGTCAATACGGACATAATTACGTCGCTGAATCGTGTCCAGGGTTGGCGCATAAGTTGATGGCCGTCCCACCCCGTTTTCTTCCAAGGCCTTAATCAGGGCCGCTTCTGAGTAACGAGCTGGTGGCAAGGTAAAGTGCTGCTCAGGGTCGGTCTTGACCATCTGGACTTGGTCGCCCTCATTTAGCTCAGGCAGCGGGTTATCCTTTAATTTAGCCGCTGGATAAGCCTTAGTGAAGCCTGGAAACTTGGTTTTAGAACCGTTGGCCCTAAACATTACCCCGTTTTGCTCAATGTTAACCGACATCGTATCGAGCACTTCGGGGGTCATCAAACTAGCCACAAAGCGGGACCAGATCAAAGAATAGAGCTTAAACTGGTCAGGTGTTAGCTTGTCTTTGATGCTAGCTGGCGTCCGGTTAACATCGGTCGGCCGGATGGCCTCGTGGGCGTCTTGGGCCCCTTCGGTTGGCTTACCTTGGACCGGCTTGTGCCTTGAATAGGCAGCCCCCCACTCTTCGTGAATGTAATGGGCCGCCGCGTTCTTAGCCAGGGAAGAGAGACGGGTTGAATCGGTACGCATGTAGGTAATCAAACCAACTTGCCCCAGACCCTTACCCAGGTTAATCCCTTCATAGAGCTGCTGGGCCGTCATCATGGTCTTGCGTGTACGGAACTTCAACTGGGTGTTAGCCGTCTGTTGCATGGTTGAAGTGGTAAAGGGTGGCTGTGGCTGCCGCCGACGCTCCTTAGCAACCACCTTGGTGACGTCAAAGTCCTGGTTACGGTCAATGCGCTTGAGTACCTGCCGGACACTATCATTGTCCGGCAAGTTTTGCTTCTTACCATCATAGCCATAAAAAGTAGACTTAAACTTGGTCCGGTTCTTTTTAAACTCCGAATCCATGGTCCAGTACTCTTCGGGGCGGAAGGCCTGAATTTCCTTTTCACGGGCAATAATTAGCCCCAGGGCTACTGACTGCACTCGGCCAGCTGAAAGGCCACGTTTAACGGTCTTCCAGAGAATCGGCGAAATTGAGTAGCCGACCAGTCGGTCAATAATTCGGCGGGCCTGCTGGGCATCAACCAGGTCCTGGTTAATAGTTCGTGGATTCTTGAAGGCGTTTTTCACCGCGTCCTTGGTAATTTCATTGAAAACTACCCGATTGGGTTCCTTGGGATCCAGGTCTAAAATATGCTGCAGGTGCCAGGCAATGGCCTCCCCTTCCCGGTCCGGATCGCTTGCCAGATAAACGGTTTTGGCAGCCTTGGCAGCCTTACGGAGGTCTTTGATAATGGGACCCTTGCCACGAATATTAATGTACTTGGGCGTGTAGTCTTGCTCCACGTCAACGCCTAAGGTTGACTTCGGCAAATCCCGCACGTGACCAATACTGGCCACAACCTTATAGGTGCTACCCAGGTATTTTTCAATCGTCTTAGCCTTGGAAGGACTCTCAACAATCACTAACTTTTTCTTGTTTTTAGCAGCACTAGTCTTACGCTTGGTGCTTTTTTTTGTACTGGTTTTGGCTGCTACCACGCTTTTTCCTCACAATTATTAGTTATCAATCTGTTAGAAATAGTCATTTCTTTCATTATTATACAGACCCTGTCAAGCCCGCTTTATATAAAAACACATTCTAACTGATAATTTTCAAAAGTCAAAATCAGGATTTGGGCCTAGTCCAGCCGTTTAACGGTCGTTAGTAAATCCTCAACGCTAAGCACAGGCACTGCGCCAGCGGCAATCAGCTGGTTGGTCCCTTCAGACTCACTGGAAAAAATCGAACCGGGGACCGCCAGGACCTGGCGGTTATTCTGTAAGGCACAATTGGCCGTAATCAAACTGCCCGACTCCTGTTTAGCCTCTACAATCAGCGTCGCAGCTGACAAACCAGCGATGATGCGGTTGCGGTCTGGGAAATGGCCCCGTCGTGGTCCAACCTTGGCCGGGTACTCGCTCAGTAGTAAGCCCTGCTGACCCACCTGTTCCTGGAGGGAATGGTGGCTGCCCGGGTAAGCAATGTCAATGCCCGTCCCCACTACAGCAATTGGAACCCCCTGTTGGGCGAAGGTAATCTGGTGGGCCATCACGTCCACCCCCTTAGCCAGACCGGAAACAATAGCCGCCCCCGTTTTAATCAGGCGCGGTAAGAGGACCCGCAGGCAGTTTAAACTATACGGACTAGCCGTCCGGGTCCCAACCACCGATAAACTAGGTAAGGATAAGGCCCTAAGATCGCCACGGTAAAAAAGCACCAAAGGCGGTTCATAAATCTGCCTGAGCCGTTCCGGGTAACTGGGACAGTAGTAAGTCATAAAGGGCTGGTTAAAGGCTTGGGCCCGTTCAATGGCTGGCCCATAGGCTGCGCTAATTTGCTGGTAGGCGGCCGTATTAACACTTACTTCTAAGATATTGGTTAAAACGTCCAGTGGCCAGGGATAGGTCACCGGGGCATAGCCATGGTTGATGGCTCGAATAATGCGGGTCGCCCGCTGCTTACCAATCCCGGCAGTCAAATGTAAGGCTAAGATAAAGTGTTTAAAGTCCATGATTTAATACTCCTTAGCTAATCCTACGAAGACTAGCCAAAAACGTATTAAAAATATGGCAATTATCGCTTAATCAGCCCAAATCCTTACTGTCCAGCCGCCTCAACGATTTCGCTCAGGTAGGTCCAACGCTCCAATTTCTGTTCCAAATCAGCGTTAACCTGGTCAAGCTCGTCTTGTAACTCGGCCAACTTAACGTAATCAGAACCTTGCTTGGTCATGGCCTCATTTAGACTAGCCGCCTTTTCTTCTAGGTCAGCCATTTCATCTTCAATGCTGGCCCACTCCCGCTTTTCTTGGTAGCTAAGCCGCGGTTTAGCAGGAGCGGCCTTCGTCGGTGTTGGTTTAGCCGGGCTTGCTTTAGCATTTTGGTTAGCAGGATTTGTGGCCTGATCAGGAGTAGCTAGGATCTCATCCAGGTGCTGACTGAACTGACCATCTAAGCGCTTAATACGGCCTTCTCCTTGGAACAGGTAAGTTTGATTGGCAACCTTGTCCAGGAAGTAACGGTCGTGGGAAACCGTCACGACTGTGCCAGCAAAGTCTTCAAGAAAGTTTTCCAGCACCGTTAGAGTTTCAATATCCAAATCATTGGTTGGTTCATCTAAGAACAAGACATTGGGCTGTTGCATCAGTAACTTCAACAAGTAAAGCCGCCGCTTCTCACCACCCGATAGCTTACGAATCAAAGTCCCGTGCATGAATGGTGGAAAGAGGAACTGTTCCAGGAGTTCCGACACGCTGGTCTGGCGACCATTCTTATCAGTCACCGTGCTAGCAACTTCAGACAGGTACTCAATCACCCGCTTGTCTTCATCAATTGGCTCGGTCACCTGGGTGTAATAGGCTAACTTCACCGTTTCCCCACGCTCGACCGTTCCTGAATCCAAGGGCAGCCGACCGGCTAACACATTGAGCAGGGTTGACTTACCAGCCCCATTTGCCCCGGTAATACCAATCCGATCCCCGGGACCAATGCGGAGGTTAAAGTCATCCAAGATGACCTGCTGACCCCGCTTGAGGCTGGCGTCTTCAACGACAAAGACTTTCTTTCCCAGGCGCTGCTGTCCTAATTGGACGGAAACCGTCTCGGTCTGTTCGGCTGGTCCCCGCTCTTCAGCCAGTTTTTCAAAGGCATTCTGCCGGCCCTTCTGCTTAGTTGTACGGGCCCGGGCTGACTTTTTCATCCAGGCTAATTCCTGCTGGTACAAACGTTCCTGCTTATGAGCCTGGGTCTGTGACTGGGCTAGACGCTCGGCCTTGCTGCTAACGTAATCCTGGTAATTCCCCTGGTACTCGTAAAGTTTTCCGTGGGCCAACTCAAAGATACGATTGCTGACGGCATCTAGGAAATAGCGGTCATGAGTCACGGTCAAAACCGAACCTGGGTAATGGGCCAGGTACTTTTCCAACCAGGCAATCGAATCAAAATCGAGGTGGTTAGTCGGCTCATCCAAAATCAGCAGGTCTGGTTCTTGTATCAAGATTTGTGCCAGGCCCACCCGCTTTTTTTGACCACCTGATAATTTAGCAATCGGCCGCTGCAAATCAGGCATGTGCAGCTGCATCAGGATGGTCTTAATCTGGGCATCAACAGTCCAAGCGTCCTCACTGTCCATGGCATCCTGGGCACTTTGAAAGTGCTTGGCCGCCTGGTCATCATCGGGGTGGTCACTGAAATTCTGGAGGGCCTGTTGGTAGCGCCGAATCGTCTTAAAAACCGGCTGATCACCGGACAAAACCGCATCCATAACCAAGTCCTTGTCGGGTAAGTCTGGCGACTGGGTTAGATAGCCCACCCGGTAATCATTTTGGGTGATAATTTGCCCCTGATCGGCCGGGGTAACCCCAGCGATGGCATTCAGCAGGGTGGTTTTACCACTACCGTTAACGCCAACCAGGCCGACCCGGTCCCCCTCGTTAATCAAAAAAGAAAGGTCCTTAAAGAGGGTCTTTTCACCGTAACTGCTTGTTAAATTTTCCACTCGAAATTGTTTCATAGCCCCCATTATAGCGGTTTTTTTTCGTGCATGGCTACTTAAAAATTGTGGAGACTGCTATAATAATGGGAGCTTTAACCACTATCACGTATCGTGCACAGAGGAGATTGTCATGGATTTAAGCGCAACCATTGGTAACTTTAAGTTTGAACACCCCTTCTTAAACGCCGCCGGCGTCATGTGTCAAACGGCAGCAGAACTTGATCAAGTCTTGGGGGATGATTACACCGGCAGTGTGGTAATGAAGTCAGCCACGCCCAGTCCCCGTCCCGGTAATCCTAGTCCTCGCTACTACGAGCTCCCCTCTGGCTTAGGAACGATTAATTCCATGGGCCTGCCTAACGAAGGCTTTGACTATTACATGGACTATGCCCGTCAAAAGCAAACCAAAACCAATAAGCCCATCTTCTTTTCCATTGCCGGCCTGACCCATGACGAAAACCTAGCCATGCTACACCAGTTGCAAGACAGTGACTTTGACGGTCTGGTCGAGTTGAACCTGTCCTGCCCCAACGTGCCTGGCAAGCCCCAAACGGCCTATGACTTTGAGGCAACTCAATCCATTCTAACTGAGGCCTTCGCCTTCTTTAAGAAGCCGTTGGGGGTTAAATTACCACCCTACTTTGACATCGTCCACTTTGACATGATTGCTAAAATCCTAAACCAGTTCCCACTCGCCTTCGTGAATACGATTAATTCGGTTGGTAATGGTTTGGCAATTGACCCAGACACCGACACCGTAGTTATCAAGCCCAAGCACGGTTTTGGGGGCCTCGGTGGTCCCATGGTCAAGGCTACGGCCTTAGCCAACGTGAACGCCCTGCGGACCCGACTAAACCCTGACATCAAAATTATCGGTACCGGTGGTGTTACCAAGGGGCGCGATGCCTATAATCTGATTTTGGCTGGCGCGGACCTGGTAGAAATTGGTTCCCAGCTGATGGTTGAAGGGTTGCCGGTCTTCCAGCGGGTCGAAAGCGAATTGGCGGCCGTCATGCAGGCCAAGAACTACCAAAACCTCACCGAGTTCCGCGCTTCACTCAAGGCCTTGGATTAAGTTTCGTGATAAAATAATTTTAGCAATTTTGTAGCATAGAGTAGGTTCAATGACCAAATGGATTCAAAACAATCGAACGGGCATCATCCTGGCCACCGGCCTAGTCCTGTCCGCCTTTATCCTGATTCTGTCATTGATGAACCAAAATCAGCTAACCACCCGACCTGACCAGGTACCACTGCGGACCGGTCCTAGTATTACCGCCACCAAGGAAGCCAGTCTGAAACAAGGCACCAAGTTGATTGTCTTAGACCGACAGCATGGCTGGTGGAAGGTCCGCCGTAATGATAATAACCAGACCGGCTGGGTAGCCAGCTGGGTGGCCAACAACACCCACCTCAAGAAGCCTACCGCCCTTAGTGAGGCCACGATTGTCCTTGATCCTGGTCACGGCGGTTCTGATACCGGGGCCCTGTCAACTGATCAGAAACACTACGAAAAGACCTACACCCTAGAAACCGCCCGTGCCACGGCCAAGGCCCTGGCACCGACTGGGGCCCGGGTAGTCATGGTCCGTAACTCAGACGTGGTGGTTCCCCTCTTATACATCCCGCGTAAGGCCGATAGCCTCAAGGCCGACGCCCAGATTTCCTTCCACTTTGATTCCTCGGATAAGAACAACACCGCTTCGGGCATTTCCCAGTACTATTACAATGAGAATTCCCTGCCCCTGGTTAAATCGCTAAATTCTTCCTTGAATAACCTGCCGCTGGATAACCGGGGCTATGAAACCATTCCCTACCTGGTTATCAAGGACGTAACCCGGCCAGCCGTGCTCTTGGAACTTGGCTTTATCAACTCGGATAAGGATTTCAAGTATATCCGCCAAAGCAGCTACCAGGACAAGGTCGCCCAGGATATCAAGGAGGGTCTGACTAAGTACGTTACCCAGGCTGAAAGCCATACTTAAGTAAAAAAACCTTTAACCGGCTTACCGGTTAAAGGTTTTTTTGTCTGCTTATTCAAATCCCTGGTTAGTCATGGATGCTTGATATAGGTTAACGACATCGGCTATCTGCAGGGGCACATAGGCCCGCTGGTCTAGCCGACCGTTTTTAACCGCAGCCTCAGCCATCGCTTCAAAGTGACTATCATCAGCAATCCCAACTTCTGGCAAGGTTGTGGGTACCTTCAGCGACCGGTTCCAGTCAAAGGTAGCCTGGATGGCTGAACGACTAACCGAGTCATCACTGCCATCTAATCCCCAGACATTGCGACCAAATTGGGCAAAGCGGGCCATGGTGTTTTCATTAAGGATGTAACTCATCCACCGTGGCGTCAAAATCCCCAGGCCAACGCCATGGGTGATGTCATAGTAGGCTGATAGTTCGTGTTCCATCGGATGCACGCTCCAACCATTTTGGTTGGTTACTCGTACAATCCCGTTTAAGGCCATGGTTGCCGCCCACATCAGCTCGCCACGGGCATCGTAGTCCTTAGGATTTTCCAGGGCCAACGGTGCATTTTTAATCACCGTTCGAAAGAGACCTTCCATCATGCCTGAGGTCACGTCACTGGACCCCTGGTCAAAATACTGCTCGGTCAGGTGACTGAAAATGTCCATAGCTCCTGCCGCTGTCTGCCAGGCAGAAACGGAATAAGTCAGACTTGGATCAAGGAAAGAAACGGCTGGGGTATGGGGACCAGCGGTTCCTAGTTTCTGGTGAGTTTCGGGGTTAGAAATCACGGAACCAGTATTCATCTCGGTTCCAGTCGCTGACAAGGTCAAAATATCAACCACTGGCAGCTGGTCAAGCTGGGCCCGTTTGCTAGAGTCAACGACCAGGTCCCAGGGATCCCCTTGATAAAATTTGGCTGAGGCGATCACTTTGGCCGCATCAATGACTGAACCACCGCCAACCGCCAGAATGACCTGGCTGTCGTGTTCCTGAGCTAATTTTTGTCCTTGCCGGACGGATTCAATCTTAGGATTGGGTTCAACACCACTGAGTTCCACCATCTCAAAGCCAGCCAAGTCTTTAATGACCCGGTCATAGAGGCCCATCTTCTTGATGGAACCACCCCCATAAACTAGCAGAACCCGATGGCCGAACTGGCCCACCGCTTCAGCTAACTGCTGGTCAATTAAGCCCTGACCGAAGCGGATATCGGTCGTGTTATGAAATTCAAAGCTATTCATCACCATGAAAACCTCCAGTTGGTGCTTGTTCGCCATTACTTTAATGCATAAAAAAACGCCATCACGAGGATGGCGGGTAGGTAGATAGATACCACCCAGTTGGTTACTAGTAGTCTAACAATTTATCGCCAGGCTTGCAACAGTTGCTCCATGGTTAGTTGGCCGGGCGCACTGGACCAGTTCCCCTTTAGAGTAGCAAAGGTTAACTGGGAGCCATACCGGTAACCCTCAATCCGGCTCCGCTCACCCAACTTACCCATGGCCATGGTAATCAAGGGCTGTTTAATGGCGGCTGATACTTCCTTGGTGGCTGCTAGCAGCCGGTCCACGTCAGCTTCACTTTGGGGCATCACCGCTAACTTGACCACATCAACTGCCTCTTCTGACATCTCGGTTAAGAGGGCTACCAAATCCGGTGGTGTCTGCTTAAAGTCGTGGTAGGACAAAATCACCGGAACTTGATGCGCTTTAGCGGTTGCGATGACCTGTTCTTTCAGGTTCGCTGGCAGGGTGTCCTCCACATCCACCGCTGCAAAGGGAAAGCCGCAACCCAAAGCATCAATCAAGAAGTGAGCAATTGCCTGCGAGTCAAGTTCGCCCTGCCCACCCTGGGCCTTGCTACGGTAAGTCAAAACGATTGGAAAGTGACCAAACTCATCAAAAATCGACTTCACCAACTCCTTGATGAGTTGAGCGTTAATGGCCGGCCAGTTGGTCAAGAACTCCTGACGAGCTTCGTCCAACTTACCCAACAGAGTGGCTTCACTGAGGGCTGAGAGCGATTCGGCTTCTAATTTCTGCCGGGCACCCTCTTTAACCTGTTGCCAAATCACTTCCTGACTAAAGGCATCGGCGATATAATCTGCCCGCCACTCTACTAAATCAGGATTTTGGTCCTGTAAGGCGGCCTGCACCGGACCAAATTTATCATTGGGCCCCAGGGTAATTGGCACGGCAATTAGTGGCCGGTTACTAGGCTGGGGAATTTTTAACAAAGTAGCAAGGGTCATGACCCCACCTCCTGAACTTGGTAGACTACCCAGACCATGCTGGGCCGTAAAATTTGGCGGACCTGGTACTGGGCATCCTGGGCATAGGGACTGTGTTCGAACTGGTTGGCCGAAATAATGGTAAACCAGTCCTGTTCTTCAATGAACTGGTCAAAGGCCACCGGCTTACTGGGCGCAAAGACAATCGATGGTCCCCAGACATTATCCAGGTCAACGGACTGCAGGTAGCGGTGCATCAAGCCTTCGGTGGCGGCATGGATAGTCGCCACCTGCCGGGTATGCGCCGTGTTTTCTAAGACCATCAGTGGCATCAAGGGCAGGTTAAAGCTGGTCACAATCTTGGCCCGCTCCCACTCCAAGTAATTAAAATCAGCGAAGTTTAATCCGGGAATTTTGTTCGATTTAAAGGCCACCGGCAGCAGGATTTGGTCCCCGGCCAAGTCGTCTAAGTTCGTTAAAATTTCTTCGAAACTCTGGTGAAGCACCAATTCCTGGTTGGTGCGGTAAAACTCCGCCGCCACCTGGGAATCGGTGCCCACCGGTCCAAGTGTATGTAAGCGCATCCTATCCCTCGTCAATGGCCTGATTTTCACGTTTAATGGCCGTCGTTAATAAAATTTCCATGATTTGATCAATCATTTCGTCGGTAATGTGGGGTGTGCCCTTAAAGTCGGTCTTTAGGGCCTTTTTCATGGCAGCCATCCGGTTGGGTTGCACCGTTGCCATCCCGACCTTTTTCTTGTATTCTGCCACGGCTAAGACCACGTCCATCCGGCTAGCAATAATTTCAAAGAGTTGGCGGTCAAAGGCGTCAATTTGTGAACGGAGAGCTGTCACCGCCAGGTCGTCTTCATTCGCACTAAAGAGGGCCACGATTTCGGCCGCAATCCGTTCCGGGGTCTTGCCCACCGTTTCAACCACAAAGTCTGCAACCTGGGCATACTTGGGATCCCGTTCCCGCCAAAGCGCAAAGAAATCGGCCACAGACCGCTCCTGTAGGAGTGGCCGCTGACCTTCGGCTAACATCCGCTTAATCGTGCTTTCCAAATTACCGTGCAGATAAATTAAGGTCGCTGGCGAATCTTTTAACACAGCCAGATTTTCCGGCCGGTCAACTACGCCGCCTCCGGTCGCCACTACCCCGTTAAAGGTCTGGGCATTTTTTAAGACCTGGGTTTCCAGATCACGAAAGGCACCCTCCCCTTCTTTTTTGAAAATCTCCGGAATGGTCATCCCGGCTTTCTTTTCAATTTCACGGTCCAAATCGAGAAAATGAGAGTGATGTTGACGCGCAATTTCTTGTCCGACAGTTGTCTTACCAGCTCCCATAAAACCTATTAACATCAGGGTATCTGGTTCTTTAATCATCTGTTTCACCTTTTAACAAATTCATCCGGTCCTCTTGGGCCCGCCGAATCATACTTTCTAAACCAGCCTGGTCACCGCGTTCAATGGCCTGGTAAAAACGGTCAAGTTCGTTGCGGTAATGCTTTTGAGTTGCCAGGATGGCATCGGGATTACTGAGTAAGACATCGGTCCACAGCTTGGGGTCACTGGCCGCAATCCGGGTCATGTCCTTAAAACCACCGGCTACGTACTGACCAAAGTTTTGGCTGGGTCCCAGTAGCTGAACGGCACTATTCATCAAGGCAAAGGCTGCAATGTGGGGCACATCCGAAATCACGGCCATTAGCTGGTCATGGTCGCCAATCGAGGTCAGAATAAAGTTGGCCTGTAATGGTGCCAGTCGGTCAATTAAGAGTTGAACCACCGCGGGGGGCGTCACCCGGCTAGGAATCATAAAGTAAGCTGCATCCCGGTATAAATCCGGCTTTGCGGCTTGAACGCCAGCTAAATGGGTGCCGGCCATGGCATGACCGCCCACAAAGTGAATCTGACGGGGACTCAAGTATTTTTCAGCTGCCTCTAGTATCTCACGCTTAGTTGAACCGGCATCGGTCACGATTACGCTGCGCTTTAAGGGCAGTTCGGCCAAGTGTGCCAGCATGGACTCAATGGTCCGGACTGGGACCGCCAAGATAATCAGGTCGGCCTGGTCAGCGACCGCGTCCAGATTACCGACTCCCTGGCCAATAATGCCGTGTTTTAGGGCATAACTAATGGCCCCGGGATCCCGGTCGACCCCGATGACCTGATTTTTAGGGCTTTGGTTAAGGGCCAGGGCTAAAGAAGCGCCCATCTCACCCAATCCAACCACAACTACTTTCACGATTAAACTTCCCCTGCTTGCGTCTGTGCCAAATCAGTCAAAAAGTTGGGATAAGAAACCGCCATAGATTCCTCATCCTGCAAACGGACAGTGCCATCAGTCACCAGGGCTGCCACCGCAATCATCATGGCGATGCGGTGGTCACCGTGAGCGCTCAGTTCAACCGGCTGACTGGTTTTTAGCGGCGTGCCACCGTGAATGAGCATCCCATCGGGCCGCTCCTCGATATCCGCACCCAGCTGGTTAAGGGTTTCGACCACGACTGCAATCCGGTCGGTTTCCTTCACCCGTAGTTCCTCTGCCCCGCTAATCAAGGTGTCTCCCTGGGCCTGAGTAGCCGCCAGGGCCAAAATTGGTAGTTCGTCAACAACGGCCGGAATGTCCTCGGCCGTGATGGTAATCCCAGCCAACTTTTGTGAGGCAACCGTTAAATCAGCTGCCGGTTCTCCGACAGTCGACTTGTTACTAAGCGTAATCTCTGCCCCCATCCGCTTTAGTAAACGCAAAATACCATCACGGGTTGGATTTACGCCAACGTGACGGAGGGACAGCTTAGAATTTGGGGTAATAATGGCTGCGACAATGAAGAAGGCTGCGCTAGAAATATCAGCCGGTACGGTGACATCCTGGGCCTGTAAATCATCCTGGGCCTGGACTGAGACTTTGAGGCCATCAACCTGAAGGTGGCCGCCAAATTGTTCTAACATCCGCTCCGTGTGGTCACGGGAAGCCAGGGGGGAAATCACCGTCGTAGTACCCCCCGCCTGCAAACCAGCCAGGAGAATGGCACTCTTGACCTGGGCCGAAGCCACTGGCAAATGATATTCAATCCCATTTAGGTGTTGGTTAGCTAAAATCTTGCCTGGTAGGTAGTTATCATCGGTAAGCTGATACTTAGCCCCCATGGCCGTCAGCGGCTTCGCCACGCGGTCCAAAGGCCGGCGACTGAGGGAAGCGTCTCCAAACATTTCCATGTCAAAGGGCTGCTTAGCTAAAAGGCCCATTAATAGACGGGTGGAGGTCCCTGAATTTCCCATGTCTAAGGGTCGGGTTGGGGCAGTAAAATGCTTCAATCCCCGTCCTTCAATGGTGGCCTCCGTGCCTTCCTGGGTAATTTCAACGCCTAAAGCCCGCAAAACTCCCATGGTATGGAGGACATCGGCTGAGGTTAAAAAGTTGTGGACCCGGGTCTGGCCATGGGCAATCGCCCCAAACATCAGGGCCCGGTGGGAAATCGACTTATCCCCTGGTACCGTGAGCGTACCATGGAGACCGGCTGGATTGGCCGCTTGCAATGTAATCATTTCTACTCCTCAAAAACAGGCTATGTACGTAGCCAATCAAATGGCTACCTTAACTTTTAAAAGTGCTTAATCTCTTCGCGGTAAAGGGCAACCTGCTCCTTCATCCGATCGATGTTGTCACTGTCAAACTTATCCAAAACCGCCTTGGCCAATTCAATGGCGACCATGGCTTCGGCAATTACGGCCGCTGCCGTAACGGCAGTGGTATCTGAACGCTCAATTGAAGCCTTATGATTCTCATGGGTGTCGATATCAACCGATTGCATGGGCCGGTACAGGGTTGGAATGGGTTTAACTACTCCACGAACGACGATGGCCTCGCCAGTGGTCATACCCCCTTCAAAGCCGCCCAGGTTATCTGATCCCCGGTAAAAGCCACGTTCAGGGTCCCAGAAAATCTCGTCCATCAGTTCATCGCCGAACTTTTCAGAATTATCAAAGGCCGAACCAAACTGAACACCCTTAAAGGCGTTAATGCCGACAATCGCCCGGGCAATTTTGGCATCTAACTTGTCATCAGCCGTCACGTAAGAACCCAGGCCAACCGGCATGCCAGTCGCAATCACTTCTACCTGGCCACCTACGGTGTTGGCATCCTTTTTGGCACGGTCAATCACGTCCTTGATGGCCGCGTCGGCTTTGGCATCCAGGGCCCGCGTGTCAAAGGACTCCGTTATAGCCCGCAGTTCGTCCAAATTCTTGTACTTGGTCAACTGGCTCAGGTCCGATTTGGCCGGTCCCACGTTGGCAACAAAGCCGTGCACGTCCACCCCGATTTCAGCTAAGAGCTTCTTTGCTACGGCCCCAACAGCAACCCGCATGGTCGTTTCCCGAGCCGAGGAGCGCTCCAGCACGTTCCGTAAGTCTTCGTGGTGGCGGTACTTCATCCCACCCACCAGGTCAGCATGACCTGGACGGGGACGCATCACCTTCCGAAGGGTGTTCTCAGCGTTGGCCGGTTCATTGGGCGCCATAATCTTGGTCCAATTATTGTGGTCATCATTATGAACTTCCAGGGTAATTGGGGAACCCAAGGTTTTCTGATGACGGACACCGGTCAAAAAAGTCACCGTGTCGGTTTCAATTTTTTGACGGTCGCCACGGCCGTAGCCATGTTGGCGGCGGGCCAGCTGTTTGTCAACAACTTCCTGACTTAAATCCAAGCCAGCTGGAATGCCTTCAATGACCGCAATCTCTTCGGGTCCGTGGCTCTCGCCGGCAGTTACATAACGCATAATTAACCTTTCTGGCCGTTTACAAAGGCCGGCATATCTTCGATAGGCTTCTTCACAATAACTGGCTCACCAATCGCAGCAAGGGCTACCAAATTCAAAACACCACCCCGGTTCTTCTTATCATTGACCAGGTGCTGGAAAAATTCAGGTGTACCAATTAAATCGGAATCGGTCGGCAAGCCCACGGCAGTCAAGCGGGCCTTTAGGGCCTCAGTAATTCCAACCGGGGTGATGCCATCCCGCTCAAAACGCTGACTGATGGTCACCATGCCAATGGCAATCGCTTCACCGTGGCGGAGTTTACCATGGGCCAGTAGTTCAATGGCATGACCAAAGGTGTGGCCAAAGTTCAAGAACTGACGCTGGCCAGACTCTTTTTCATCGGCCATGACAATCCGGGCCTTGTAGGCAATCGATCGGGTGGAGAGTTCGACTGCCTGACGGCGGATATCGGCTGGGCTCTTGATTTCACCGGTTATGGCAAAGAATTCTGGACCATCCAAGGCCGAGGTCTTAACAACTTCCCCATAACCCTCAACTAAGTCGCGGTCTGACAGCGTTTTTAAGTAGTCACTGTCAACCAAAACCAAGTCGGGTTGGTAGAAGGAACCGGCGATGTTCTTGGTATCCCCCAAGTTAACCGCCGTCTTACCGCCCACCGAAGAATCAACTTGGGCAGTCAGAGAAGTCGCAATCTGGATAAAAGCAATCCCTCGCATGTAAAGGGAGGCAACCACGCCAGACAGGTCCCCAACGACGCCACCACCCAAGGCAATAACACCATCTTGGCGGGTGAAGCCTGCACTAGCCAGGCGGCCAATCAAATCACCAGCCGTGGCAAAGGACTTGGAGCCCTCACCGGCGGGTACAGTTAATGGTAGGACCTCAAAACCAGCCGCTGCTAATTGTCGCTGGGTCTGATCAAGGTAAAGGGGGCCCACGTTACTGTCAGTAATCAAGGCCACCTTCCGCGGTGACCAGACCTGGGCCACTTCGTCACCTAGGTGTTGACTGATACCCTGGTCAATCTTGACCTCGTAAGTCTTATTAGTCAGTTCAACCGGTACCGTGGTCATTTCAGGGCCTCGCGGATCTTAAAGATCTTAGCGGTCATGGCACTGTACTGGTCAGGCGTCAAAGCTTGAGCACCATCAACAAAGGCGTGGGCTGGATCATTGTGAATCTCAGTCATCAGGCCTTGGGCCCCAGCTGCGACCGCGGCATAGGCCAAAGGTGCCACGAATTCGGAGTGACCAGCTGCGTGAGAGGTATCCGCCACGATTGGGTAGTGGGTCAACTTCTGCAAAACTGGGATGGCGCCAACATCAAAGGTGTTACGGGTGTACTTGTTATCAAAGGTCCGGATACCCCGTTCCATCAACATGATTTGGTCGTTACCACCGGCCGCAATGTATTCAGCGGCATTGAGCAAGTCATCAATCGTGGCCGACATTCCACGCTTCAAAAGGACTGGCTTACGCTTTTGTCCTAAGGCCTTGAGCAAGGCAAAGTTTTGCATGTTACGGGTACCAACTTGGAAAATATCGGTGTACTTGTCCACCAAGTCCACATCGCGGGTATCCAAAATCTCAGTTACCATGTCCATGCCCAGCTTATCAGCGGCTTGACGGTGAGCTTTGAGGCCGACTTCACCATTTCCCTGGTAAGAGTAAGGAGAAGTGCGGGGCTTAAAGGCCCCACCACGCAAAATCGTTGCACCGGCGGCCTTAACGTCTTCACCCATTTCTAAGACGTGTTCTGGACTTTCAATCGAGTCTGGACCAGCCATCAGGACAAAGTTATCACCGCCAATGACTGAGTGGGGCGTCTTAATGATGGTATCTTCTGGGTGAAAATCACGGGAAGACTTAATAGCGGAATGGTGATCAGTAATCACTGAGTCAACCAAGTCAGCGACTGGTTCCATCTGCTGAGGTTCCAAAGACTTAATGCCAGCCAAGGCAACCCGGTTGTTGTGCACGAAAACCGGATGGATTGGATCATGGGGGTCTAGGGCCTTAGCAATCTTCTCTGCACTGGGGTTATCTTTTGCAACAATAATCATATAACTTACTCCTCAATTTCCTTCTTCATTAATTCAACATCAGCTGGCTGGTTAAACCAGTACTCAAAACTCAAAGCACCTTGACCGACCAACATCGGTAGGCCGTTTTGGGTCGCCAATCCCTGGGCCTTAGCCAGGGCTAAGAGCCGGGTTGGCTGCCGGTAGACCATGTCAGCCACCATGGCTGACTTTGGCAGGCGGCCAACGTCTTCAGGGGTTAACAGGGTGGCTGCCTGGTTATCCATCCCCACCGAAGTGGCATTTACGACCAGGTCAGCATAATCCAGGGCTTCATAAAAGCGGGGCGTGTCGGCTAAATCGACCAGTTCCGCGGTTGGATTCAAGGCCTCAATCTGTTCAACCCTTTGATGCCAGTCATCGTGGCGCCGGTTAAAGACCGTTAGCTCCTCAACCCCAAATTCCGGGGCGCTGGCAATCACCGCCCGGGCCGCACCACCGGTCCCAAATAGGACCACCCGCTGCCGAGCCTGCTTGGCAGGTAAACTATGCCAAAAACCAGGACCATCGGTACTGGTCCCTACCAGTCGGTCCCCTTCGCGTTTGACCGTGTTAACCGCACCCAGCCTTTGACTGAGGGGGCTTAGTTCATCTAATAAGGGAATAATGGCAGCCTTAAAGGGTGTCGAAACGTTAAAACCCCCGACCCCTAAGGCTCGCAAACCCAGCACCGCCGTTTCTAACTGCTCTGGATTCACATCAAAGGCCTGGTAATTATTGGTGGTCATGCCCGCGGCCGCCATCATGGCATTTTGCATCTGGGGCGAACGGGAGTGGCCAGCCGGATGGGCTAGCAAACCATACAGCATGAAAGCCTCCTTCAATCAGAAAATTATTCTTCCTCTATTTTAACATGGTCACCAGCCAGGCCCTAACCCAAATTTGAAAGTCCTCATCTTCGCCTCACCCCCACTAATACCCGCCAAAATATCTGAACCTGACCAATTTATTAAAAAAGCATTGCAATTCCATTTATCAGGTGATAAACTTACCCTTGTTATCAAGTGATAAGCAATTATCACGCAGCCCACTGAAAAGGAGATCATTTATGTCTGATGAAAAAATCACCACGCGTAGTGGCCAGCCATTCGCTGACAACCAGCATTCTCTTTCTGCCGGAGAACGGGGACCCCTACTTTTACAAGACTACCAATTAGTTGAAAAGTTGGCCCACTTCGACCGAGAGCGGATTCCTGAGCGTGTTGTTCACGCCAAGGGTTCTGGTGCCATGGGTCACTTTACCTTGACCAACGACATGTCAGCCTATACTAAGGCCGACTTCTTGAACGGCAAGGGTAAGGTTACCGATGTCTTCGCCCGCTTCTCATCAGTTGCCGGTGAGAAGGGTTACCCTGATACGGCCCGCGATGTGCACGGTTTTGCCACTCGTTTCTACACGAATGACGGAAACTACGACATCGTTGGTAACAACACCCCTGTGTTCTTCATCAATGATCCTTTGAAGTTCCCTGACTTCATCCACTCACAAAAGCGTGAGCCCCAAACTGGTTTGCGTAGTGATGACATGCAGTGGGATTTCTGGTCTAACTCACCTGAAAGCCTCCACCAGGTAACCATTCTCTTCTCAGACCGTGGTTTCCCTTATGGTTACGGCTACATGCACGGCTTTGGTTCTCACACCTACAAGTGGGTCAATGCCAAGGGTGAGCAGTTCTGGGTTAAGTATCACTTCAAGACTAACCATGGTATTAAGAACCTTTCACCTGAAGATGCTACGGCAATGATGGCCAAGGACACTGACTGGCACCGCCACCAGATGTTTGACGCCATTGAAAACGGTGACTACCCTTCATGGACTTTGAAGGTTCAGATTATCCCTTACGAAGAAGGTTTGAACTACAAGTACGACATCTTTGATGTTACCAAGACGGTTTCACAAAAGGACTACCCATTGATTGAGGTTGGTCAGTTCGTCTTGGACCACAACCCAGACAACTTCTTCCGTGACGTTGAGCAGGCCGCCCTGTCCCCTGCCAACTTGGTACCTGGTATCGAGCCTTCATTGGATAAGCTCCTGCAAGGTCGTCTCTTCTCATACAACGACACGCAGCGCTACCGTCTTGGTGCTAACTACCAAGACATCCCAGTTAACCGTCCTAAGGACGGTGTACCAGTCCACACTTACGAGCGTGACGGCTACATGACCACTAACGACAACGGTGGCGACCGGGTGGTTTACGAGCCTAACTCTAAGGGTGGCCCAACTGAAGATCACCGCGCTGATATCGCTGGTGACCCAGTTGAAGGTCGTACGGGTAACTACCCTGCCTACGACCCAGACTACTTCTCTCAGCCAGGTGCCCTTTACAACCTGATGAGCGAAGAACAAAAGGAAATCTTGACTAACGGTATTGCTGATTCGCTGGGACACATCAACGATGAAGCTACCCAGGAACGTCAGATTGCCCTCTTCACTAAGGCTGACCCTGACTACGGTAAGCGCGTAGCTGACAAGATTCAGGCCATCAAGGACGCTGAAAAGAAGTAAAACCTACCTAAGCTAGCCAAATAAAAACCAGGTAACTTTCGTTACCTGGTTTTTTTGTTTTGTTATTTTAAAAGAAAGTCATGCTGTAACTACCGGTAAAGGTGTCACCGGCGGCCAAGACATTGACGCCAAACTTCTCCTTGAAGTTGCCACTGGCATCAACCGTATCCGCAATCCCCCACCAAGGTTCTAAGGCGATGAAGGGCGCCTCCTTACCAGCCGGGGTCCAAATACCAAAGTACTGGGCGTTATCGACCACCATCTTCAAACCATGCTGATTAGCCAGGCGGGCCAAGAGGAAGGAAGTCTTTTGCCGCTCTAACTTTAAAATGATGGCATCATCATGGTAGTCTTCCTGGCGCAAGCGCAAGGGAATGTTAGCGGTAAAAGGCGTCGGTGCATAGGGATTAGAATATGGCCCTACTAACCGAATCCGGTCATAGGTAATTTCGGGTTCAATCGACAAATAGTAGTCGGAGAACTTACCGCCATCCAAAGGAAGGTTAAAGGCCGGATGGCCACCAACGCTAAAGAAGAGGGTCTCTTCTTCATCCGGATTGTGGACAATGTATTTAATAGATAAGCAGTTTTGATCATCGAGGTCGTAACGAACATCAAAGACAAACTTAAAGGGAAAGATTCGATGAGTAGCTTCGCTGTCCTTTAAGCGGAAAGTTGCCCCCCGGTCGTCTTGTTCGACAACCTCAAAGGTCATGTTACGGGCAAAACCATGCTGGTTCATGTAATAAGTTTCACCATCAACCGTGAACTGGTCACCGCGCAACCGGCCGACAATTGGAAAGAGATTGGGCGCATGACGGCCCCAATATTTCGGGTCCCCGACCCAAATATACTCCAGCTCAGCCGCCTTATTCCAAACACTGTTTAGTTCGGCGCCTTGCTCGCTAATTTGAACCTTCAATTGCTCATTTTCTAATGTAACCATAATTTTAGTTTACTATCTTTTAGGGGCTAAAACAATTGCCCAGTGCCCTTTTTAGCGTTTCGCCCGCGGGAAAAAATTCTGATAATTTTTCTGTAAGGCTTCCTTGGAAACGTGGGTATAAATCTGGGTTGTAGACAGGTTCACATGGCCCAGCAACTCCTGAACGGTTCGCAGGTCTGCCCCACGATCTAGGAGCTGGGTGGCGAAACTGTGACGGAGCATGTGGGGGTGAATTTTCCCGGTTAAGGCAGTCTTAGCCATCAACTGGTCTAAGATATAACGGATTCCGGCTGAAGTAAGACCTTCGCCCCGCTGATTTAAAAAGACAATTTGAGGGTCCGGTTTACCAGCCAGGAGCTGGGGCCGACGGTCGGCAATGTAAGTCTGCAAGCTTTCCTGGGCAAAGTGACCAAAGGGCACATAACGGTCCTTATTCCCCTTACCATGAATCAGGACCAGCCGTTGCTGGAAGTCTAGTTGGTCCAGGTGGAGCTGGGTCACCTCGGTCACCCGGGCCCCGGTTGCGTAGAGAAATTCCAGCAAGGCGGCATCTCGCTGCCAGTTGGGGTGGTCTTCTTTTTGGTAGGCAACTTCAAAGAGCTGGTCCAGCTCGTTCTCGTAGAAAAATTCAGGCAGGTGCTCCTGGTGCTTACGCAGGGCGACCCCATCGAAAGGATTATCCTGGGCCAGCCCCTGATTAATCAGGAACTGGTAAAACATGCGCAAGCTGCTGACCTTACGGGCAATCGTCGTCCGGGACAACTGGCGTTCATAAAGTTGCCCTAAATAGACTCGAACATCCAGGTTTTCAACCTTGTCATAGCGCTCAAAACCGCCATTACCGGCCAAATAAGTCCGAAAGGCCGTGATATCAGTTAGGTAGGCCTTAGTCGTCTGGGGCGAGTACTGCCGCTGGGACTGGAGATAGTCCCGGTATAATTGTTCCTGGGCATTTAACATAGGTCCATTATAGCCGCTTCGCCGGTCCAAAGCAGGCTTTGCTAAGCAAAGGTTAAGAACTTCTAAATTTACTTACAATTTATCCAAAGGGCGACCAGTAGCCGTCCTTTTGCCCTATAGTTAGGGTTGTAAACAAAAAAGGAGGTACCTAGATTATGAACGTACCAGTTAACCCTACCCCAACTTCAGCCTACTTCCAAAACTATGCGGCTGAAGCCCGTAACAAGTTCAACCAGTTCTTGGTGCAGTACCGAGAAAATATTCTAAACAACCGTGATCAGCGAGTTGCAGCTACTGAAGGCCGTCCTGCCCGTCCCCGTTATAGCCGGGTCGCTAAGCGCCGGGCCGTTAAGCAGGCACATGCACGTAACGACCGTTACGCTTACGCCCTCGCGGCTGCCATGACTGAAAGTCACGCCGAATAATTTATTTTAAAACTAAAAGCGTTAACCGATTGGTTAACGCTTTTTCTTGTACTAATTTTTAAAGGAATGAATTGGGGCTGGAATATGACCACCACGGTCAATGAAGGCCGCACTGGACTTACTGTTAACCGGCATGACCGGCGCCGTTCCCAGCAGGCCACCATAGTCAACCATGTCCCCTACCTTAGTGCCATTGGTTGGCAGGATGCGGACGGCAGTGGTCTTATTGTTTTGGACCCCAATGGCCGCTTCATCAGCAATCATGCCACTAATGGTCGTTGCGGGTGTATCGCCAGGAATGGCAATCATGTCAAGCCCGACCGAGCAAACTGAGGTCATCGCCTCTAGCTTGGACAGGGTCAAAGTACCATCCTTAGCCGCATCAATCATCCCGGCATCCTCTGAAACCGGGATAAAGGCACCAGAGAGGCCACCAACCTGCTGGGCCGCCATCACGCCACCCTTTTTAACAGCATCGTTTAAGAGCATCAAAGCTGCTGTGGTGCCATGGGTTCCAACCTGTTCCAGGCCGATTTCTTCTAAGACTTCAGCCACTGAGTCGCCGCGGGCTGGCGTAGGTGCCAAACTCAAATCAACGATGCCAAAGGGTACGTCCAGCCGTTTAGCGGCCAAGTCCCCAATGAACTGACCAACCCGGGTAATCTTAAAGGCGGTTTTCTTAATCGTTTCCGAAACGTCGTTAATCGACTTGCCCGAAACTTTCTCAATCGCCCGCTTAACCACACCTGGTCCAGAAACACCGACGTTAATGACCACGTCGGGCTCACTAACCCCGTGGAAGGCCCCCGCCATAAAGGGGTTATCCTCAACAGCGTTAGCAAAGACGACCATCTTAGAATTAGCAGTGTCAGACTTATCAGTAATGGCCTTAATTGTCTCGCCCATCAATTTAACAGCATCTAAGTTAATTCCGGCCTTAGAAGAACCAATGTTAACACTGGACATGACCAGGTCAGTCTCAGTCAAAACCCGGGGCAGTGACTTAATCAGGGCCAGATCGCCATGGCTAAACCCTTTTTGGACCAGGGCTGAATAACCACCAATAAAGTCAACACCAACCTCTTTGGCAGCATCATCCAAGGCGTGGGCAATTTGCAGGAGCCCTTCCTCATCACTGTGCCCGGCAATCAGGGCAACCGGCGTGACACTAATCCGCTTGTTCGTGATTGGAATCCCGTATTCGCGCTCAATTTGCTCGGCAACGGGCACCAGGTTCTTGGCATAGCTAACCACCTTCTGGTAGACATTTTTAGCAGTCTGCGCCGGGGTATCACCAACCGTATCCAGGAGGGAAATTCCCATGGTCACCGTCCGGATATCCAAGTGATCTTCAGATACCATCTGGATGGTTTCTAATATTTGCTTTGTTTCCATTTATCTTTGGCCCACTTCCTGGTTAGACCCGTGACATGGCATCAAAAATCTCTTCACGCTGAATATGAATAGTCACACCCAGCTGCTCACCGGTCTTAGTCAAATCAGCCTGAATTTGGTTGAAGCGCTCAGGATCTTCCCACTCAACCAACATGTTCATGGTAAACAGGTCGGTCATAATAGTTTGGGACATGTCGATAATGTTAACGTTATGGGCTGAAAGTGTCTTGGCTACCGCAGCCACGATGCCATTCTTATCTCGCCCAACAACGGTTACAACTGCTTGAATCATCTTTATCTCCTAATATTAAAAAGTATCACCAACGTAGGCTTGGACCGGCAACAGGTCAAAGTCATAGTCAACCAAATCTTGGCTGCTAGCTAAGCAGGCCGTTAGCGGCATGGCTAACATCAAATTCAAGGGACCAGGCGTCTCCTTTAGCACAACAACCGGCTTACGCTTAGCAATGGCATAACCAAACTCCCAGGCCGTTCCTGGATCAACCTCTTCGCCGACATAATCAACGATGGCCACAACGACCTCGGCATCATTCAGGGCATCCACGTCATCATTAAAAGTGGCTACCCGCCATTCATCGCTGTACATTTCAAATTCGTCACGGTTGTGCTGCCGTGGTGAAAATACAGCCGCCACCGTGTCGTTTTTCCCAAGGGCCTGTTCGACCCGGCTGACCCGGTCAATCTGATCTTCGTTAAAAAAGGGACCTGCCAAGTAAACTTTTTTAGCCATGCCAAAAACTCCTTCGTCCTTTATCCTATTTTGACTCTTATTCTAACAGATTGGCCCGGTTAACATTCATAAATTATCAAAAAAAGCCCGTAAATGGGCTTTTATAGTTCGTCTTTAGGCACCTGGTAAAGGCGCTGGCCATCCTGCCAACCCCAAAACTGGGCCCGTAGCGACCGTGGACTTGCTGCCGAACGACTGTTAACGGTTGAATCTAGTAGCTGGCTACTAAAAATGCGTTCGTACTCTGGGACAGAAACCAACTGGCGCCGGTCTAAGATCCGATTAACTGCAGTCTTAGGTCCCTGGTCCTCAAAACCTGGTACCAGGCTCAGGCTAAAGAGTTCCGCCTCAGCCCCCGAACCATAACTGAAAATACCCAGCCGGTCGCCAGCCTGCAAGCTATCATCGTTAGCTAGCAAGGATAGCAGACTCATGTAAACTGAGGCTGTGTAGGTATTCCCTACCCGCCGACTATAAGCCTGACTGGCCGCTAAACGCTGCTTTAAGAGGTCCTGATGACGGTCATCAGCCTGGTCAATCACCTGGTCTAAGGCCTTCTTAGCCATCTTGGTATAAGGGAGGTGGAAGGCCCAACCATCGATTTGGTTAAGGTCTAAGCCAGTCTGATCCTGGTAACGCTGCCAAAGTTTGGCAAACATGGCCTTATAAACATCTGTAGACAAGTGGCCGTCTACCAGGGCCTGGCTACGATCGATTGGCCGCCAAAAATCAGGTGTGTCCTGGGACATGAAGACCGAATCATCGTGAATCACCGCTAAGCGAGGATTAGCGGCAACCAGCATTGCTACCGCGCCAGCACCCTGTGTTACCTCTCCTGGCGTTGCCAGGCCATAACGGGCAATGTCAGCCGCAATCACCAGGACCTTGCGGTCAGGATGCAGGGTAACGTAATCACGGGCCTGCATCAAGCCATAGGTACCAGCGTAGCAGGCCTGCTTGAGTTCAATTGTCCGAATATTAACCGGTAGGTCGAGTAGTTGCTGGGCAAAGACGGCCGCCGACTTCGAATTATCCACGCCAGACTCGGTCGCAAAAATTAGCATGTCTAGGTCCTGCCGGTCAGCGTCGGTCAGGATGGACTGGGCGGCGTTAACCCCCATCGTGACCACGTCTTCGTAGTTGGGGACAACCGCCTGTTGGTCTTGACCAATCCCAATCGTGTACTTGTCCGGTTCATCACCGCGCTGTTTGGCCAGAGAAACTAGGTCTAGGACCAAACCCGGCGTATCAAAACCAATCTTATCAATACCAACTGCCACCGTCACTGGGCCTCCTTTTTATGCGTACAGTGCCTGCACCTTTTCTTGAATGGCTGGACTGTTAATAAATTCATCGTAGGTTGTATCAACCCGGTCGACACAGCCCTTAGCAGAAACCTCCACAATATGGTTAGCTGTAGTTTCCAAGAACTCGTGGTCGTGGGAAGTCATGATGACTGATCCTTTGAAACTCTCCACGGCATCGTTTAGGGATTGAATGGACTCCAAGTCCAAGTGGTTAGTGGGGTCATCCATAATCAAAACGTTGGCCTTGAGCAACATCATCTTGGCCAAAACAATCCGGACCTTTTCACCACCAGATAGAACCTTAATCTGCTTGAGGGCGTCATCACCCTTAAAGAGCATCTGGCCGAGCATGCCACGCAGGCTGGTGTTATCCTTCTGGTCCTCTTCGGCAAAGTCCCGTAACCAGTCCAAGACAGTCTCATCCTGGTTATCAAAGTTATCGTTCAAGTCCTTTGCAATATAAGACCGAGAAGTGGTTACTCCCCAGGTAATCGAACCACTATCTGGTTCCATCTGGCCGGCAATGATTTTCATCAAGGTCGTGGCAGCCAGGTCTGACTGGGACAGGATGGCAATCTTATCACCAGGCCGGCCAATAAAGGAAATGTTGTCTAGGATTTTCTCGCCATCAATGGTTTTAGAAATTCCCTCCACCCGAATTAAATCGTTACCGAGCTCCCGGTTCATGGGGAAACTGATGTAAGGATATTTCCGAGATGAAGGCTTAATGTCATCCAGGGTAATCTTGTCCAACTGCTTCTTGCGGGCCGTGGCCTGCTTAGACTTGGAGGCGTTGGCTGAGAAACGGGCCACGAATTCCTGGAGCTGCTTAATTTGCTCTTCCTTCTTAGCATTTTGCTGGGAAGCCAGTCGCTGCGCCAGTTCAGAAGATTCCCGCCAGAAATCATAGTTACCAACGAAGGAAGTGATTTTACCAAAGTCCACGTCCAGGATGTTGGTTGAAACCGCATTGAGGAAGTGCCGGTCGTGAGAAACTACGATGACCAGATTAGGAAAGTCGGCCAAGAAGTCTTCCAACCAGTTAATCGTCTTTACATCTAGACCGTTGGTGGGCTCATCTAAGATCAAGATGTCGGGGTTACCAAACAATGCCTGGGCCAAGAGCACCTTAACCTTATCGTTTTCGGTCAACTCCGACATGAGCTGACCCTGCTGGTTTTCATCAATGCCCAGCTTGGTCAACATTTGAGCCGCTTCGGCTTCCGCATTCCAGCCATCCAGTTCCTCGAACTCCGCACTGAGCTCGGCAGCCTTCACGCCGTCCTCATCATTAAAGTCTGGCTTAGCATAAATGGCGTCCATCTCACTTTTAACCTGGTGTAGGCGCTCGTGCCCCTGCAAAACCGTATCAAGGACCGTGTAGTCATCAAAGGCAAAGTGGTCCTGTTGGAGGGAAGACATCCGCTCCCCTTCCCCGATGGTAATATGCCCCTCGGTGGGCTCTAATTGGCCCTGTAATAATTTCAAAAAAGTTGATTTCCCGGCACCGTTGGCACCAATAATGCCATAAGTGTTGCCGGGCGTTAGCTTTAGGTTTACATCCTGGTATAACTTGGGACCAGAAAAACTAAAACTCATGTCAGCTACCGTAATCAAGGACAGCTCCTCTCTTTCCTAACGCGATTTAATCGTTACACAGATAACCTTATTCTAACAAAAAAAGCGCCTAAATTCGCGCGCTCGTCAGGTTAATCTTTAAGGTCTTGAAAGCCATTCTCAACCGGAATCATGTTTTCATCCGGGTCATCCCGGGTGTCACTGAAAAAGGTAAAGAGGCTTAAAATCAGGTACATGGCTGAGAAATAGTAGCCGTACTGAACCGAAACCAGGTCCAGCAAAAAGGTGGTCAGGCCAGCGAAAACCAATGGCTGTAGCAAGAGCCAAGCTGGCATCAAGCCTCGCTGGCGCACCTGCCAACCAAAGTAGAGGGCATAACCGCCATTAAGTAGGAAGTAAATCCAAATAATCAGGTTCAAGTCACGCCAGTCCAACCAGCTGCCCAACTGAGGTAGGAAATAGGCCAGCAAAAAAATCACCAGCACCTGTTGGACGATGTAAGTTTGAAAAAAAACCTTTATCTTTTGCATCATGGCGTTTCCTACTTCTTTAAATCCGTTCTGTCATTCCCTTAGGAATATTATAGGCAATTAGTGAAGTTCCGACAAGAGGCTGACAGCTGCTAAGAAGTAGAGCGGCGCCGTTTCCGCCCGCAAAATCCGAGGACCCAGTCCGACCTTAGCAAAGCCATGCGCGGTCAAGGCGTTAATCTCCTTCTCAGTTAAGCCCCCTTCTGGTCCAAACCAGGCTACCAGCTCCTGCCCGGCCTGACACTGATTCAGACGCTGGTACAATTGGCCATCTTCGCCAGCCTTGGCGACCTCTTCCCAGGCAACCAAGCCCAAATCCTTGTTCAGGTTGATAGCTTCATCAGTTTTCAGGTAATCAATCGCTGGTACCTTCAGCCGATGGGACTGCTCGGCAGCCGCCTTGGCAATCTTGCCCATTCGGGCTAATTTCTTAGCTTGTACACTGGGTTTCCAA
Organism: Lactobacillaceae bacterium L1_55_11; assembly: GCA_029433155.1. Taxonomy (GTDB): domain Bacteria; phylum Bacillota; class Bacilli; order Lactobacillales; family Lactobacillaceae; genus ESL0723. Next base: position 363,468 of record JAQYTT010000001.1, on the reverse strand, counting down.
GCTGCAACCGTCCTTGCCATGTCGGTAAAGACAATCCGGTCAGCCCCCATCTCAGTGGCCTTTTGCACCAGCCAGTCATTGCGGTCATTTTTAACCGGGGAAACGACCAGGGTAACCCGAATGGGCAGTTCCACCTGGGCGGGTATTTCTTCTAATACCGATAGCGTCAAACCGTTAGCATCGACTTCCTTAACCTGGGCAAGGTAGAGCTTTTGGTCGGCACTGACTAACTCAACCTGCTGGCCAACCTTGGCCCGCAGAACCCGGGCCAGGTGCTGGTAAGTGTCACCGTCAGCTGGCAATGAAACCTCATCAGCAAGCATTTGATCTAAAAAGTACCGTTGCATCCCTATCCTTTCTTGCGGGCAATGTAACCATACCAGGGACCCCGTTGACTGACCTGCTCCAGGTCAAAATCGTGGGCCCTTAAGGCCCGTTCAATTTTGGCCGCCTGGTCAGTGTAGATTCCAGAAACCAGGAAATAACCACCTGGTTTTAAGTTTTGCTCGGCCTGTGGTACTAGAGGTTCAATCACGTCAGCTAGGATATTAGCCACGATTAAATCAACTGGGTCGGTCTGAACCTGGTTTAAACGATCGCTGACCAGGACTTCTACGTCCTTGGCAACCGGGTTTAACGCCAGGTTCTGCTTAGCAACGGCCACGGCTTCTTCATCCAAATCAGTGGCAATTACCTTGCCGACCCCCAAGAGCTTGGCAGCAACCGCCAAGACCCCTGAACCAGTGCCAACATCGATCATGCTTTCCCCGCCACGAACAACGGCCTCTAAGGCCTGCATACTCAAGCGAGTAGTTTCATGGGTGCCAGTACCAAAGGATAGCTGGGGATCTAAGACAATTAGCTTTTCACCTGCTTGCTCGCGCTGATAATCTTCCCACTGGGGCACCACGGTCAGCTGCTGGGTAATCCGTTGGGCATGGTAGTAGGGCTTCCAGCTATCGGCCCAGGCGCTGTCGTCGACCTCTTGCTCATCTAGTTCCAGTGGTGATAAATCAACCCCATTAGCCTGCAGCTGGTCCAGGCGGTCCTGAATCTGTTCTGGCGTCACGTTCGTTTGAGCGTCACGGTCCAAGTAGACGGTGATTTTACTCAGCTGGTTCCCCGCATCCTGAATCCAGGCCCCGGTCAAACCCAGGTCGGTTAACTCAGCGTTAACCAGGTTAACCTGGGCACTGGGGACGGTGTAAGTTAGGGCTAACCAGGTCATTGCTGGTCTTCCCGAAAGTCAATCACGACCTTACCGACCGTGTGCTGGCTTTCAACTTCGTGGTGGGCTTCACGGAGGGCTTCAGTAGTCAGACCGTGATAAACCTTGGTCAAAGTCGACTTTAGAACCCCCTGGTCAAAGAGCCGGCCCATCTTTTCTAGAATTTCACCCTGCTCAGCCAGGTTCTTGCCGTAGTTGGCCCGGGCCAACATGAAGATCCAGGTAAACTGAACCGCCATATCCTTTAAGGCGCCCAGGTCGACTGGGGCAGTGGTTTCGACAATTGAGGCAATCTTACCGTAAGGGGCAACAGCCACTGACATCAGGTCCCAGTAAGCATTAGTGTCTTGCAAGTTGGCGATGTATTCAAACTGGGTCTGGTCAATCGTACGCAACTGCTGGGTCAAGTCCTCATGGTAATCAACCACGTAATCAGCGCCGAGCTCTTCTACCCATTTCTTTGAACGGTGGGTCCCGGCGGTCGTCACGACCGTCATGCCCAGGTGCTTAGCCAACTGAATCAAAATTGAACCAACTCCGCCGGCCCCGTTAATGATAAAGAGCGACTGGCCGTGGGCAGCGTCCTTAATTACTGGCAGGCCAAAGCCGCGGTGGACAATGTCATAGGCCGTTACCGAAGTCAGTGGTACTGCGGCCGCCTCATCGACACTGAGCGTCATGGGCATAGGGGCTGCCAAACCAGCGTTAAAGGTCTGGTACTCCGCATTGTTACCGGCATCTTGCTGACCACTGACGTAGTAAACTTTCTGACCAAGCTCAAAGCCGGTCACGTTCTTACCCATTTCCTCGATTTGACCAACACCATCCAAACCCAGGATTCGGAAAATACCATCCAAGTGGTACTTGCTACGCATCTTGGTATCAACTGGGTTTACTGAGGTTGCCAGGACCTTAACTAACAAATCATCATCACCGGGCTTAGGCTTGGCCACGCGCCGACGGATAAAGGCATCCTTTTCCTCAGTCTTGGCCCCCCGGTTAATCCCAATAGCGGTCATTGTCGGATGGACCTTATCGATTAAGTTCTTAATGAAAGACATGTCATTTCTCCTTGCTAGGCCCTAATTTCCGCGGGCAAATTTCTCATCATCATCAGTTTTCAAAACGGCCATAAAGGCTTCTTGAGGGACGGTTACCGTACCAACGGCCTTCATCCGAGCCTTCCCCCGCTTCTGCTTATCTAAGAGCTTAGCCCGCCGGTCGGGATCACCGGTGTGAATCTTAGAGGTCACATCCTTACGGTAAGCCTTAATATTGGTCCGGGCCAAAATCTTGTTGCCGATGGCGGCCTGGACTGGAATTTCAAAGTTTTGCCGGGGAATGATTTCCTTGAGCTTAGCCGTGATAATCCGCCCCCGTTCCGCCGCGAATTCACGGTGAACGATAAAGCTCAGGGCATCGACCTTCTCGCCGTTCAACAGAATATCAATCTTAACCAGGTCAGAAGGCCGGTAACCAGCCAGTTCGTAATCCAGGGAGGCATAGCCCCGGGTGCTAGACTTCAACTTATCAAAAAAGTTGAAGATAATTTCGGACAGGGGCATGTAGTACTTGACGTTAACCCGGTTCTCATCTAGGTACTCCAAGGTATCAAACTCGCCCCGCTTACGCTGGGCCAACTCCATCACCGCCCCAACATAGTCGTTAGGGACCATGATTTGGGCATGGATGTAGGGTTCTTCAATCGTGTCAATTTGCTGGGTATCCGGCAGTTCGGAAGGGTTATCGATGCTGAGAACTTCCCCGTCCTTAGTCGTAACCCGGTAAGTAACCGAAGGCGCCGTCGTCACCAGGTCCAGGCCAAATTCACGTTCAAGCCGTTCCTGAATCACATCCATGTGCAAAAGACCCAGGAAACCAACTCGGTAACCAAAGCCCAAGGCCTGCGAAGTTTCCGGTTCAAAGGTCAGGGCCGCATCGTTTAGCTGGAGCTTTTCTAAGGCCTCGCGTAGGTCGCCATACCGGGCGTTATCAGAGGGATAAAGACCAGAATAGACCATCGGCGTCATGGGCTGATAACCAGGCAAGGGTTCATCCGCTGGATTATCGACCAGGGTCACCGTATCACCGGAGTGAGTGGTTTGAATGTCTTTAATGGCAGCCGTCAAGTAGCCAACGTCGCCGGCCATCAGGTAGTCGCGCTTCTGGGCATCGGGTGACATCACCCCAACCTCAGTCACTTCGTACTCGGCACCGGTGTTCATCATCCGAATCTTATCGCCGGGCTTAACCAGTCCCTGGCGGACCCGGATGTTGACCACCACGCCCCGGTAAGGATCGTACTGAGAATCAAAAATCAAAGCTTGCAGGGGCGCCTCAATGTCGCCGCTGGGGGCGGGAAAGTCAGAAACAATCCGCTCCAGCAGTTCATCAATCCCAATCCCCTGCTTGGCTGATACCAGGACGGCATCGGAAGCATCGAGGCCAATCACGTCCTCGATTTCCTGCTTGACCTTATCAGGGTCGGCGGCCGGTAGGTCGATTTTATTAATAACTGGTAGGATTTCCAGGTCGTTTTCCAGGGCCAGGTAAACGTTAGCCAGAGTCTGAGCCTCAACGCCCTGGGCAGCATCAACCACCAAAATAGCCCCTTCTGCGGCAGCCAGAGAGCGGGAAACCTCATAGGAAAAATCCACGTGTCCCGGCGTATCAATCAGGTGGAAAATGTAGGTCTGGCCATCCTTAGCATCGTAGTGCACTTCAACAGCATTGAGCTTAATGGTAATCCCCCGCTCACGCTCAAGGTCCATCGTGTCTAAGAGCTGGTTTTGCATGTCCCGCTCAGCCACCGTGTGGGTCTGCTCCAAAATCCGGTCAGCAATGGTCGACTTACCATGGTCAATGTGGGCCACAATCGAAAAATTACGAATATGTTTCTGCCGTTCTTTTAGTTCTTGGAGGTTAATTTCTGTCATCAATATGCCATTTCTCAGTACTTGCTAATCTTCGTACCATTTTACATGAAAAAAGCCTGAGTTTGTACTCAGGCTTTGGTTTTCACAGAATTATAAGGATTACTTAACCACAACCTGTTCCAAGTCTCCGAGCTCATATACGCCAGCCTGGATGAGGTGGAGCTGAGCATAGCGATTAGCCCGGATTGCCTGAACGTCATCATTAACCATGGTCTGGTCAAAGTACTGGTCAATTGGTTCAGTTAGCTGGGCTAGGGCCTGGTATAGGGTCTCAGCACCTTGGTCAGCCAGTTGGGCAACGTTCAAGTCCTTAGTCAGCTGATAGAGCTTACTTTCAGCATCGTTGGTGAAGAGGTCAGGGTTAACCTGCTTGGCCCCCTCATCCTTGGCCGCCAGGCGTGAAACTCGAGTTAGGGCCTCCATCACTGACCGGAAATTAGCAACGGTGCTGTGCTTGGACAGCACCTGGGTCCGGTCCATGACAAAGGTCACGTCACCGCGCTCAACCAAGGCCGTGCCAGCCGCCACGATATCGGGGCGGATACCAGCATCCTGAGCCAACTTCCGGACCCGGTCAACCATAAAGGCAACGACATCAGCCACATTGGTATCAGCAACATCACCATTGGCCTGCTTAAAGTTGGTCAGAACCGTGGTGAGGTCCAGGTGCCAGTTATGGTCAATCAGGGTCCGAACCACCCCACTAGCGGCCCGGCGCAAACCGTAAGGGTCATTAGAACCAGTTGGGGCCATGTCGGCGGCAAAGAAGGTCATGATGCTGTCTAGCTTATCAGCAATGGCCAGGACCGCACCGACAGCTGTCTTAGCAGTTGGTCCAGTGGCAGAGGTGGGCTGGTAGTGCTCCTGAATGGCAGTTGCTACCTGATCATTTTCACCAAACAGCTTGGCATAGTGCGCACCCATAATACCCTGCAGTTCATCAAACTCGCCAACCATGCCAGTCATCAGGTCGAACTTGTAAATCTCAGCGGCCCGCTGCAGGTCGGTCTTTTCCTGGGCATCCAGGCCTAGGGTCTGTGCTAGGTTAGCGGCAAGGCCTTGGACCCTTTGCATGTGCTCGTAAACCGTACCGATTTTTTCGTGGAAGACGAGCTTCTTAACCCGCTCCATGTAGTCGCTAATCGTCTTTTGCTGGTCTTCACGGTAGAAGAATTCTGCATCTTCCAACCGGGCCACTAAGACCTTTTCGTTACCGGCTACCACGTTATCTAAGTACTCGGCATCCCCGTTCCGGACAGAGAGGAAGTGTGGCAGGAGCTTGCCAGCTTGGTCACGGACAAAGAAGAAGCGCTGGTGTTCCCGCATCGAGGTAATCAATACCTCATCAGGCAGGTCCAGGTACTTTTCATCAAAGTTACCGGCAAAGGCCGTTGGCCATTCCACAATGTTGTTAACTTCTTCTAACAGGTCCTGGGCCGGCTCTGAGGTCAAATCTAACTGCCAACCAGCCTGCTTAGCGATGTCAGTTAACTGCTGGGCAATCACGTCCTTGCGTTCCTTGGCGTCAGCCAAGACGTAGGCATCTTTTAAGGTATCAACGTAGTCAGTGGCATCATCAATCACGACGTGCTCATTTGATAGGAATCGGTGTCCCCGAGTAACCCGGTCAGTGTGGACATCCAGAACCGTGAAATCAACGACCTGGTCGTCCAAGAGGGCTACCAGCCAGCGGATTGGGCGCACATACAAGAAGTCATGGTTCCCCCACTTCATGTAAGTGGAGAACTTCATTTCACTAACGACTTCATCCCCCAGGCGACTGAGAATGTCAGCCGCCGGTTCTCCGGCGATTTCTTGGGTATACCAGAGATAGCCATCCCGACTAGTTAATTCGTCTGGGGTAGTTTTTTGACCGCGGGCAAAGCCCTGGGCCGCCTTAGACCAGTTACCATCATCGTCTTTTGCCCGGTCCAAAGCTGGTCCACGCCGTTCTTCACTGATGGATTCTGATTTTTCCGCGACGTCCACCAGGGTTACTGCCAGACGACGGGGCGTCGAGAAGGGTTTAATGGCAGCCACTGAAAGGCGGTGCTCATCCAAAAAATCATGGACCCGGTCGACCAGCTGCTTTTCAGAGCTAGTGACCAAGTGGGCTGGCATTTCCTCGAGGCCAATTTCAAGTGCAAAGTTTGCCATTACTTTTCCTCCTTAGGGGTGTACTTACCATGGGCACCAAGATACTTTTCCCTGAGGTCGGGATCCTTTAAAAGCGGGAAGCCCAACTTAGCCCGTTCCTGAATAAAGACCCGCGAAACCTTACGGGCCATGCTCCGGATGCGGTGCAAGTAACCGGCTCGTTCAGTAACCGAGACCGTACCACGGGCATCCAACAGGTTAAAGGTGTGCGAAGACTTCAAAATGTAGTCATAGGCTGGGTGGACTAAACCAAGGTCTAAGAGACGGTTAGCCTCCTTCTCGTAGTCTTCAAAGTGGCGTAGGAGCATGTCCTCGTCCGACTCTTCAAAGGCGTACTTAGAGTGCTCATACTCCGGTTCCTTGAAAATGTCACCGTACATGACCCCATTACCCCATTCCAGGTCATAAACCGTTGGTACGTCTTGAATATAAGAGGCCAAGCGCTCCAGCCCATAGGTGATTTCGGCAGTAACCGAATCGACTTCAATCCCACCGACCTGTTGGAAGTAGGTAAACTGGGTGACTTCCATCCCGTCTAACCAAACTTCCCAGCCAATACCGGCCGCCCCCATTGAAGGGTTTTCCCAGTTATCTTCAACGAAGCGGATGTCGTGTTCTAAGGGCTTAATCCCCAGCGCTTCCAAGGAAGCGAGGTACAGCTCTTGAATGTTATCAGGTGAAGGCTTCATGACCACTTGGAACTGGTGGTGTTGGAACAAGCGGTTGGGGTTATCCCCATAACGACCATCGGCCGGACGGCGTGATGGTTGAACGTAGGCCGCATTCCAAGGTTCTGGACCATTAGCCCGTAAGAAGGTGTAAGGGCTTTGGGTCCCAGCGCCAACTTCAGTATCGTAGGCCTGCATCAGGTTCGCCCCCTGGTTAGCCCAGAAAGCCTGCAACTGGAGGATAATATCTTGCACGGTTAACTTAGTAGTTGTCATCGTATTTCCTTTTCTTTAATCCTGCTGATCTCTTAGTTCATCAAACTTAGCCTTCATCGTGGGGTTACCACGGGTGAGCTTTTTAACCGTTAAATCTTCCAGCTTGTTATTCGCAAGCCGGAACTGGTTTTCTGAGGTCTTTAGACTGGCCTTGACCTTCTCCATCTGAGAAATGGCCCGGTCAATTTGCTCAATGGCGTTGTGGTAATTCTTGGCATAGGACTCATAATTCTTGCCAAATTTCTGCTTGAAGTCGTTGATACTACCTTCAAAATTAGTGATATCAACGTTTTGCTCCTGGACCGCCCTTAATTCTTTACGGTACTTTACCGAATTTAGGGCCGCATTTCGTAAAATGCCAATGAACTGGACAAAGAACTGGGGCCGAATCACATACATTTTTTCATAGTCGGGCACCTGGACAATGCCAGTGTTGTAGTAGTCATTGTCGGCCTCTAACAGCGAGACCAGCACGGCATATTCAGTCCCCTTTTCACGACGGTCCTTATCCAATTCCTTGAAGAAATCGGCATTCTTATGTTTCTTCTCAGTCGCATCGGCCTCGTTTTTCATGTCAAACATGATCGAGATAAACTCAACCCCATCATCATAGTCCCGAAAAATAAAGTCACCTTTGGAACCAGTCTCCCGTGATACCTCATTGTCCTTTTCAAAGTAGGCATTGGGAAAGGCATAGGGCCGAATTTTATTGAATTCCTGGTGGGCGTATATTTCTAAACTCTCACCAATTTCCTTGGTCGATTGGCGGGCCTTAAAGTCCTTGTAGAACTGAACCTGGTCCTGGGCCGCCTTTAACTGGGCTTCGTAGTCAGCCTTGACCTTCACCAGGGCCAGTTCCTGGTTTTGATCCTGGTTTTGGAGTTGGTTTTGGAGGTCGTTTAACTGCTTTTCAAGGGCTTGTTGCTGCTGACTGGCCTGATCCTTTTGACTCTGGTAGTTGCTTTGCAGGCTTTCTTTTTGCTGGGCTAAGGCCAGCTCGGTTTGGGTCCCCTGCTGCTCCTTTAAAGCCGTCATCTCGGCCTTCAGGTTAGCCAGTTGTGCTTGCAAGGCTGCTCTTTCTTCAGCAGCCTGATCACGCTCGGCCTGCTTAGCCTTAGTGACGGCGAGGTCACCCTCCTGTTTGGCCTGGGCCAGTTGGGCCGCTGCCAGGGCCGCCTGGTCTTTTTCCCACTGAGCCTTCTCCTGGTCAATCCGCTGGTTAAAAGCTGCCTGAACGGCCTCACTTAGTTGGCTGGTATCAACCGACTGCTCATCTTTTAAATCAAGGGTGTCGCCAGCCTTACCGTCCTCGTCTAAGACCAGGACCGTTTGAGAAGCAAGGTGATAATTTAGTTTTGCCATAATTCCTCCCCGCCGACACAAAAACCGCGCCTGGGCAGTCTCAATGTCAGTTACTGACATCAGGACGCTCACGCGCGGTTCCACCTGATTTCCGGACCGGAGTCCGACACTTTATCAAGGCCAGGCTCAGTGGTTGCCAACCCACCTCACTGCCTGGTTAACTCGTTTATTATTATGAACAACCCGGTTAAAAAGGTCAAGTCAGACGGCTTAAATCTTAAGCAGTTCGGCTTCCTTGTCACTGGCAATATCGTCAATAGCCTTGGTGTTTTGATCAGTCAATTTCTGGGCCTGATCCTCAGCATCATGAATTTCATCTTCGGTCATTTCGTCATTCTTCTTAATGGCATCCATGACATCCCGGCGGACGTTACGAACAGCAACCTTAGCCTTTTCAGCTTCGGCCTTCACGTCCTTAACCAATTCCTTACGCCGTTCCTCAGTCATCTGTGGGATGGCCAGCCGGACAATATTCCCATCGCTTGCTGGGTTTAGACCCAAATCAGCCATGTTAATACCTTGGACAATCGCTTCCAAAGCCGTCTTATCAAAGGGCGTAATCAGCAAGAGACGGGCTTCCGGTACTGAAATCGAAGCCACCTGGTTTAAGGGCACCATGGCACCGTAGTATTCAACTTCAACCCGGTTCAAGATGTTGGGGTTGGCCCGGCCGGTCCGAATATCAGCTAATTCGCGCTTCAAAGCTTCTTGGGCACCATGCATTCGTTCTTTTGTTTGACTAAAATCAAAGGCCATTATTTCTCTCCTGTCACTGTCGTTCCAATCGGCTCACCTTCGATGACCCGCTTAATGTTACCTGGCTGATTCAAATTAAAGACCACAAGGGGCATGTCGTTTTCCATCGACAGAGAGCTAGCCGTAGAATCCATGACCTTGAGCCCCTTCTTTAAGATATCTAAGTGGGTCAGGGTCGTAAACTTGTGGGCAGCTGGATTCTGACGAGGATCATCATCGTAAACCCCATCAACCCCATTCTTAGCCATCAAGATGGCATCAGCACCAATTTCGTTAGCCCGCAAAGCGGCCGTGGTATCGGTTGAGAAGTATGGGGAACCAGTCCCAGCAGCAAAAATCACAATCCGGCCCTTTTCCAAGTGACGGATGGCCCGACCCCGAATGTAGGGTTCGGCGATTTGTTGCATGGTAATAGCCGTCTGCACACGGGTGTCAATGCCCTGCCGCTGCAAAGCATCCTGGAGAACCAAGGCGTTCATCGTTGTCCCCAACATACCAGTATAGTCGGCCCGAGAACGTTCCATACCAACCTTGGCAGCTGGTTCTCCCCGCCATAAGTTGCCACCACCAACGACGATGGCAATTTCAGTCCCTAGGGCGTGAACATCTGCGATTTCTTGGGCAATTTCGTTAACTGTGTCCAGGTCAATTCCCTGACCCTTTTTACCAGCCAAGGCCTCACCGGACAACTTAATTAAGACCCGCTTGTACTTTGTATCCGTCATCATAACCTCTTTCGTTGCTGTCTTTCATTATAGCAAAGTAGACCCTTATTTTCGTAAAAAGAGTGCACTTCATCAGTGCACTCTTAATCTTAAATTAACCTAATTGCTTAGCAACTTCGTCGGCCAAGTCTGAAACCTGCTTCTCCAGACCTTCACCAACCTGGTGGCGGATGAACAACTTAACCTTAGCGTTCTTAGAAGCCACGTACTGAGCCACCGTCTGGTCACCGTTCTTGATGAAAGGCTGGTCCAACAGCGTAATCTCAGCCAAGAACTTCTTAATCCGTCCTTGAACCATCTTTTCCTTAATGTTGTCAGGCTTGCCGGCCAAATCTTCAGAAGCCAACTGGACTTCCTTTTCCTTGGCAACGACATCGGCTGGCACTTCGTCATCTGAAACATACTGAGGCGCAATGGCGGCCACGTGCATGGCAACTTCCTTAGCAGTCTCAGGGTCGCCGCCTTCCAGCACAACCAAGGCTGAAATTGAACCAGCCATGTGAGTGTAGGCACCGAAGTTTTCACTGTCGTCCTTGTTAACAACGGCAAAGCGACGGAGGGTAATCTTTTCACCGGTAATCTGGGTCGTGTTCACAATTTGGTCGTTAATCGTCTGGTCAGTACCAGGTACCTTCAAAGCCAAGGCAGCTTCGATGTCAGCTGGTTCTTCCAACAAAATCGTGTCGGTTACCGTCCGCAACAAATCGTTAAATTCAGCGTTACCAGCCACGAAATCAGTTTCTGAGTTCAACTCAACGATAGCGGCCCGGTTACCATCAGTAGTCACAAAGGTCATCCCTTCAGCGGCAACCCGGTCACCCTTCTTAGCAGCCTTGGCCATACCCTTTTCACGTAGTAAGTCAATGGCCTTTTCGATGTCACCATCGGCCTCAACTAAAGCCTTCTTGGCATCCATCATACCCACTGAGGTCTTATCACGTAACTCTTTAACTAACTTTGCAGTAACTGCCATTATTGCACTCCTTGAATTCTTAAATTTATCTTCTAATAGTATACCATAGAAAAACGCCGTTCCCTAACCCAAGTTGAGTAAGCAAACGGCGTCATGTGACGCTTGAAAGCGTCATTATTAAAATTACTTGTTGCCTTCTTCGACAATTGAAGTGATTTCTTCGATTGATTCAGGATTACCGTTGGCGTCTTCTTCAACAAAGACCTCTTCATCAACGTTGTCCTGGCCCTGACGACCTTCAATGATAGCGTCAGCCATCTTAGAAGTGATCAGGCGGATGGCACGGATTGCGTCATCGTTGGCTGGAATCTTAACGTCAACCACGTCTGGGTCAGCGTTGGTATCAATCATAGCAACAACTGGGATGTTGAGCATGTTGGCTTCCTTGACGGCAATTTCTTCCTTCTTAGGGTCAACCACGAACAAAACATCAGGCAGGTCGTGCATGTCTTCGATACCACCCAAGAACTTTTCCAGCTTTTCCTGCTGCTTCTTGAGCAAAACGACTTCCTTCTTAGGCAGGCGGTCAAAGGTACCATCTTCAGCCATGGCCTTGATGTCCTTCAAACGCTGAACACGGGTCTTAATCGTGTTCCAGTTGGTCAAAGTTCCACCCAACCAACGGTGGTTGATATAGAACTGACCGGCCCGAGTAGCCTCTTCAGCAATGGCATCAGCAGCCTGCTTCTTCGTACCAACAAAGAGAATGTTAGCACCATCAGCAGATGCGTTGCGCATGAAGTTATAAGCTTCATCGACCATTTTGACCGTCTTTTGCAGGTCAATAATGTGGATACCATTACGTTCCGTAAAGATGTAAGGCGCCATCTTTGGGTTCCAGCGCCGAGTTTGGTGACCGAAGTGAACTCCGGCTTCCAGTAGTTCCTTCATTGAAATAACTGCCATAATAGGCCTCCTAGGTTTATCCTCCGGTAAATTCCTGGTTCGCATCGACATTGCTGCACCCATGCGTTCTCGTTTACCGTGTGTATTTTGCTGTGCGTACACAACAGAAGATATTTTACTCGAATAATGGCCCAAAGGCAAGCTTTTTGCCATTTTTAAGCCTAAAAACCCTGGAAAATAAAAAACAGCCTCGCGGACTGTTTTCATATCGTTCTCAACTTTCTAACAAAACTTGTTAAATCTAATCAACCTCTAACATTATCAGCTCCAGTTGAGTGATTAAATTTCAAATTCATCGATTTTTGATTCTAACTGAGTCTTAATTTCTGACAAAAATTTATTTATTTGCGTTCGGCCCCACGCCTTTTCTTCATTTCCGTCTGATTGGGAATCAATTGCTTCACCATACTCTGACAAAATAATTGGCAAAACAAAAAGATATACATGCAAAAACAAGTCAGTTCGCTTTTGATCCGGAGATTCACGGTTATCGAAATTACCAGCATAGTCATTCACACTTACACCGATTAATCCGTCCTTTTTAAGCAGAATATTAATCTTTGGGTGTTTATCCATAGCAATATTCATTTTCAGTTCACTTAGTTGCTTAATCTCAAGCAACAACGACAGTGTGCTTATCAACTTTGAAATAGAAGAACCATCAACACTGAGATTGGAAGTCTCAGTTGAACCTTTCAATCCGGTTAAATTTTTTACAACGAGTTCTATTTCCTCCTGATTGGACTCAATATATGTAAACGTCGAGTCATTTTCAAATACTCTATAAACAAAATACAACAACATATTGCTATCTAAAGCAACATTGTATTTCACTATCTTATTTCGACGCTCTATTGATAAAAATGAACGTAAAATGGGTAGTGCATCGGTATTTCGATTGATGATGAAATAAACGCGACCGTCAACTTCGTAGACTATTACAAAAAAATTAACATCGTGTTGATTCATAGTAACAGGACTTGTACTTAAATAATGACCAGAAACAGCATTATAATTTACGTCTTTCCCAAGGATAGTAATATTTTCAGCATCATCAAATACTTTCCCAACCACTATATCACTGTACTTCTTTGAACCCTGTTTTGAGCTTATTTCTGTTCCGTCTTTATCTAAAAACTTAGCAATCGCTTCATCAACATTGGTGATATTCTCGTCATCATTCTTCCAACGAGTTGTATTCAAAAAATTCATTTACCGTATAGCTCCGTTTCAGTCATACTTTTTGCTTCGAAAAAACACCCTTGAGATTCAATTTGAACTTTGTTTGTAAAGATTTCTCCACTTCCATCTACGCCGACGTATAAATTTTGATTATAGGATTCAAGATATTTTGCTTGGCCCTCAATAATTTTCGCGATATTTATGATTACCCTTTGGCCACCCTCGATTCTATAATAACCATTTTCCTTAACTTCTCGATCAGGTTGGAGAAAAACCTGATTTGGAAAAATAACCTCTAATTTCTTTTTTTCCAAAGACTTCTTCGAACCCGAAAAACTAAGCACTATAACCATATTTACGGGATTCGAACAATTAATCGAAACAGTTGTCTTCTCGTTCAAGTTTCTTAGGTCATTGCTCACTTGGATGGTGACACTGTTAAAAACTTTATGAACAGACCAGTCGGCAAACACAATTAACAGTTGCACTATTAGCGCCCAAAAAGCACAATTAGCAGTTGTTTTAACGCTCTCATGATTAGAAAAAGAAAAAGGCAAAACATTTTTATTCACCAAAAAGTAAAGAACCGGACCAATTGGAGCAGAAAAAGCACCACCATTCGCCCTCAAGAAAGTAAAAAACTTAATCATAAACTTTTCTCTGCTGCGGTGGATAACATGCTTTCAATATGTTTTTTAAATCTGTCTGTATATTCACCCTCAATGAATCCATTGTTCTGAACTGCAATGTAGTTATCACCCTTGGACAAGTGTACTGAATAAATATCGATACTATTATTTTGATTTAAATCTTCGAGCTCTTCAAATAAAAACAACACTTTTGCCCTGTTAAATTTAATTTCCTCCACAATTTCATTAATATCTTGTTGATAGTCATCACATTCATCAACTAGATTTATACTGAGTACGCTAATATTTTCTTCATCAAGAAAGACTATTTTCAAAAAATTTATAAAAAATAAAGAAGTTAAAATTAGCTGCTCATAGCCATCTTCTCTATATTTTTTTAAGGCAGAAAGATAATCTCCATGTGTTATTGGAAGTATCCCAATCTTATTATTTTCCAAAAAAACTTTCCCTGTTTCCATAATATTCCCCTATTTTTTTTTAAGCAAAACCTTCGGATACAGAAGCAGAAGAGGATTAAGCATTGACAATAAATACAGCGCAAGTATATCAAGTAGCAATTAAAAACAAAACCCCAAAATTTATCACAAATTTAAATTGAAATATGCGATTGACTAACCATAAAAGCGAAAAGGCACCGCCAAACTTAATTAGTGTGTTGCTCCTGACCCAATAACTTAGCCAAGACAGCACTTTGTCCAGTTTGATCCAACTTGGTACCATCAGTTACCACCAGGTTGGCCTGGGACTTAGCCAGGGTTTCAAAGGCATTGATTGACTGGTTATTGAAGTAGTTTTGGTCGGCATTTTTCAAAGCCGCCTGGACCCGGTCAATCCGGTAACTCTCGGCATCAGCCTTGGTCTTAGTCGCTTCGGCATTGGCCTTGGCAGTGGCAACCAGGGCCTCATTGTTGGCCTGGGCCCGCAGCTCAATTGACTTGGCCTCACCTTGAGCCTGGGAAATCGCAGCAACTCGTTCCCGGTCGGCCTTCAGCTGCGTATCCATCGAAGCTTGGATGGCAGCGCTAGGCTTAAGCTCATCAATGTTAATCCGGTCGACATTAATACCGTAAGTATTGGTTAAATCACCAATGGCTTCAGCCAAATCCTGGTTAATCTTGCTGGTTGAACCCAAAGCCTGGTTCAACTCCATCCGGCCGATGATATCCCGCAGGTGACCACGGACCAACTGCTGCATTGATTCGATTGAGTTCGTGTTGCCATAGCAGTACTTGACTGGATCAGTAACGTGAAAGTTCAGGGTAACCGTTGCGCCGATATCGGCGTTATCCTTAGTAATCACGGAATAACCAGCCAACTTCAATGGCTGTAAGGCCAGTGAAACGACCCGGATTCTTTGAATCAGGGGCAGGCGGAAATTCAGTCCCGTTTGCCGGGTAGTTGAGTACTTCCCCAGGGTCTCTAAGAGACCCACGCAATTTTGGGGTACGATTTTAAAACAAAGTAACCCAATGACAACCAAAATGACGATAATCACGCCAATAATTCCAAAAGCCATACTAACCTTCCTCTCCTTGTGGTGCTAATTCTAAAACATTCCCATGCGCTTGGACAATCACGTAGGTGTGTCCTGGCTGGGGATTAGAGCCATCGACTAGTTGGTAACGGTAGTAGTCACCAATCACCTGGACGAGGCCTTCTTTTAGATTCAAATCATCATACCTTACCCGACGGCCAATGATGTTATTCGCTTCAAAAGTCATGGCGGGTACCCTCCTTAATCTACATTAAGTTTAGTTTATCACAGCTACCTGGGTTTAGGCCGTTGCCAAATCGCCGCGGCAACGCCGTGTTGCGTTAAAAACGTCTCTTTTTGCTTGCGGGTTAAACGCTTGAACTTGGCCTCGGCTGAGAGGGCATCATGCTTATTATCGAAGGTTTCCTGGTAAATTAACTGCAACGGATGGCGCGACTTAACCCGGGTAAATTTCGCGCCCAGACCGGCTTGGTGCGTTTTAAAGCGGCGCTTAGCATCATCGGAAAAGCCGCCGTAAAAATAACCATCGGCAGTATATAATACGTAAAAATCATAGGTTTTTGTCATGATGATTGCCTACCGTTTGTCCGGCAAGGTCCAGGCCGAGCCGTACAAAATTTCCCTTAACTGGGGCGTGTAATCATTTTGGTTGGTATAGGCCACCAGGGGTGGTAACACCCTGGTTCCCCCACTGCCGCCATCCTTAATGGCCTCCAATAAGACCATGTTGGCCGGGCGGTCAGCCTTACCGTAGATGAACTGGAGGCGACTGATAGCAAAGTTCTTGGTGGCCAGGGCTGCCATAATCTCGGTCAGCCGTTCTGGTCGATGGACCAGGTAGAACTTACCATGATTTTTGAGGAGCTTATTAGCCACTTGGACCAAACCCGGCAGGTCAATCGCGACCTCATGGCGGGCCAATTGGTAATGTCGGTCTACATTTTGCTTGGTCTTTTCATTAGTAGAAAAATAGGGTGGGTTGGCCAAAACCGTGTCAACCGACCCGGGCTTTACCTCGTCAAAAACCTGCTTCATGTCCGTATTTAAGACCGAAACCCGGTCACTTAAATCGTTCAAGGCCACCGAACGGGCCGCCATGTCAGCTAATTCAGGCTGAATCTCAACCAATTTAACCGGTCCCAAAACCTTGGGCGCATAAAATAGCCCGATGGCCCCTGTTCCGGCACCCAAGTCTACACTTAGTCCCCGCCCCTTTTTCTTAGGCTGGGCAAAGTAGGCCAGTAAAATAGCATCTAGGGAATAGGCAAACATGTCTGGGTTTTGAATGATTTGAATATTTTGGGCGGGCAACCCGTCCAGGCGCTCACCAGGGCGCAGTTTGGCAGTGGTCATTTGCTTTCCAACTTAAATATCAGTAAAATTAACAAGATTGTGATAACAAACTTAGCAAGTAATGAGGAATAATCATGAAATTTTATGCCTTTATCCGGGTCTTCACCGTCACCCTGGTTAGCATTATTAACGGTCGAGTAACCTACTTAAATAAGGACCGCCTCCCACAACAAGGCAACTATGTCCTAGTCGGGCCACACCGGACTTGGTGGGATCCAGTCTGGTACGCCATGGCCGCCTATCCTAAAAAGTTCATCTTCATGGCCAAGCGGGAACTCTTCCGGTTTGCGCCCCTACGTTGGTTAATTACCGCCCTGGGCGCTTTTCCAGTTGATCGCAACAACGTAGGTCCCAGCGTTATCAAATACCCGGTTAACGAGCTCAAGCATGGTAACCGTTCCCTCATTATGTTTCCAACCGGGTCTCGGCACAGCCAGGATTTAAAGGCTGGTTCAATTATTATTGCTAAGATGTCTGGGCAGCCGATTGTGCCGGCCGTTTATCAAGGCCCGGTCAAGTTCAGCCACCTTTTCAAGCGTAATAATACCACAATCAATTTTGGCGAACCAATTGTCATCGACCGTAAGGCCCGTCTCAATGATGAAACCATTGAGCACTACAACCATGAAATCCAGGCCGCCTTCGCCGCCTTGGACCAAGAAATTAACCCCGACTGGGTCTACCACGATCCTAAAGCAGGGCAAAAAAAATAAGCCGTCTGGCTTATTTTTTTTGACTCTTCAAGGTCTGGTTCTTCATCTGAGCCATGACCTGGTTTAACTTCTTTTGGGAGGGCTTTTGACCCATCGACATCATCATCGACTTCATCATTTCTTCTGAGATAGGTGGGTTCTTAGCCAGGTAATTTTTCATCGTCATCCGGGCCAGGAAGAAACCACCCACCAGACCAACGATCAAGGCTAGTACTACATATAAAATCGTCACGGTTACGCTCCTAATAGTCTAAATTTGACCTCTAGTATAGCACAAAGATAGTAGAAAAACTGGAAAGATAATCATCGTGCCAATCTTACAAAACTTAAATATCTTTAAAATTGCGAACAAATGTTTGATTTGTCCGAAAATCTTGGGTAAAATCAGACAATGATTATAAGTTTAGTAGAGATTGTATAGGAAAAGTCGATGGCCAACAGTTCTGATAGCAAACAAATTCAAGTCCTCCGTTTCATCCATGATGCGCAGAGTAAGAACGGTTTCCCCCCTACTGTCCGTGAAATTGGTGAGGCAGTGGGCCTGTCTTCCTCTTCTACCATCCATGGTCACATCGAGCGACTGGTTAAGAAGGGTTACCTCTCTAAGGATGTCAGCAAGCCCCGTGCCCGTGCCATCGAAGTCACGCCGGCTGGCTTAGATATCTTGGGCATTTCAACTAATGCTGGTCGGATTCCAGTCCTTGGGTTGGTTACGGCCGGCCAACCAATCTTAGCCGTTGAAGATGAAGCCACTGAATTTTTCCCAATCCCTGACAACCTCATTCAATATGACGGCGACCTCTTTATGCTTAACGTCCGAGGCGAGTCAATGATTAACATTGGTATCCTTGATGGCGACAAGGTAATCGTCCGACGCCAGAGCAACGCCGACAATGGCGATATCGTGGTAGCCATGAACGAGGACAATGAAGCGACAGTTAAGCGCTTCTTCCGCGAAGCTAACCACTTCCGCCTCCAACCCGAAAACGACTACATGGAACCAATCATCTTAGACAACGTTTCCATCCTTGGTAAGGTCGTTGGCCTATACCGTGACGCAATTTACTAAAATAAAAGACCCCATCTGGGGTCTTTTTTATTGGCCTGGTTGCCACTGGCTAGGATTTACCCGCCAGTCATGCAAGGCCTGCACCTGTTCCTGGTCGAGATCACCATTTTCCACTGCTTGGGCCATCAACTGAGAGTAGTTCGTCAAAGCTGCCAAACCGACCTGAGCCTGAGCAAAGTTATCATCGGCAGCAGGCAACTCGTAAGAGAAAATAGCCGCCACCCCGACTACGTCAGCGCCAGACCGGCGAGCCGCATCAACTGCGCCCAGGACCGAACCGCCGGTAGAAATCAGGTCGTCAATCAAAACCACCTTCTGGCCGCTAACTTCGGCCCCTTCGATTTGCTTGCCGGCACCGTGATCCTTAGGCTTGGAACGGAGATAGGCCATTGGCTTATCCAGTCGTTCAGCAACCCAGGCAGCGTGCGGAATTCCCGCGGTAGCCACGCCGCCAATCACATCGACATCGCCGTACTGCTCAGTAATCAAAGACGCCAGTCCCTGGGCGATACGAGACCGGATGGTCGGATAAGCAATCGTAATCCGGTTATCCGTGTAAATCGGACTTTTAATTCCAGATGCCCAGGTAAAGGGTTGTTCCGGTGAAAATTTAACCGCCCCAACCTCTAACAGGTCCTGGGCCACTTCTTTGGCATAATCAGTCATTTGCTTGCCATGCTCCTTCTACTTCTTGATAGGCGGCCACTGGATTGGCTGCCTGGGTAATCGAACGGCCAACCACGATACCGTCTGAGCCCAGCCGACGGGCATCAGCTGGGGTTGTCACCCGCTTTTGGTCCCCAACCGCATCACCAGCCAGGCGGATACCAGGCGTAATTTTTAGAAAACCGGGCCGGGTGTTGTCGCCAATCAACCGTGCTTCGTGGGGTGAGCTAATCGTACCGGCTAAACCAGCCTGATCAGCCAACTGAGCTAGGTGCACCACGGTGTCATCTAGGCTGGCTGTTGAAAGATGAATATCTTGGACTTCAGCTTCGCTAAAGGAAGTTAACTGGGTAACCGCTAGCAGCTTCAATTGTTCCCCGGCCGCCGCCTGGGCCTGGGCCAACATCGCTGCGCCGCCAGCCGCATGCACCGTCAGGTACTGGACATCCAATTTTCGAAGGACCACAACGGCTTGCCCAACGGTGTGGGGAATATCATACAATTTCAGGTCTAAGAAGACGGTAAAACCTGCCTGTCGCAGTGCCTGAACCAAACTGGGGCCAGCCGCGTAAAACAATTCCATCCCCACCTTCACTGCCGGCTTTTGGGCTAATTGCTCAAAGGGCGTTAAGAATTGCTGGGCTTTAGCAGCGCTGTCAAAGTCTAAGGCAATAAAAATGGGGCCGGACATGAGTTCTCCTTTATTCAGAACAATTAAAGTTCGTTAACCGTAAAACTGCGACTCTCTAAGACATCTAAGAAGGCCTTGACCGTATCCAAGGCGGTAAAGAGTGGCACACCATTTTCGATGGCCGCAGCACGAATCCGCTGACCATCCTCTTCGGCCCGGTCATCAACCTGGGTAGTATTAACGACTACTTGCAGCTTCTGATCACGGAGGGCCTGGAGTGGATTATTATCCGACTCATCAATCTTGTCTAAGATTTCGACTGGCAGACCGTGGTCAATCAAATACTGACCAGTGCCAGCGGTAGCATAGAGTGAAAAGCCAAGATCGTTGAAGCGTTGGGCTAGCTGTAGGGCCTCTTCCTTGTCACCATCAGCCACCGTAAAGAGCACGTTACCATACTGTGGCACCTGGATATTGGAAGCGATAAAGGCCTTATAAAGCGCCTTAGGCAGAGTGGTATCGGAGCCCATGACTTCCCCGGTGGACTTCATTTCTGGTCCTAAGAGGGAATCGACAGCTGGCAACTTAGTGAAGGAGAAGATTGGGGCCTTAACGTGGACCTTGTCATCTTCGGGTGCCAGACCGGTCTTGTAACCTAGATCGGCCAACTTTTCACCCAGCATTACCCGGGTTGCCAGCTGGGCCAAAGGAATGTGGGTCACCTTGGAAATAAAGGGTACCGTCCGGGAAGCCCGGGGATTAACTTCAATCACGTAGGCTTTGTCTTCATGAATAACAAACTGGACGTTCATCAACCCCACCGTACCCAAGGCCTTAGCCAGGTTGATGGAGGCATCCACGATTTCCTTGCGCACCTTTTCAGACAGGTACTGGGGTGGATAAACTGACATTGAATCACCGGAGTGAATCCCGGCCCGTTCGATATGTTCCATGATACCTGGAATAACCGCCGTTTGACCGTCTGACAAAACATCGACTTCGGCTTCTTGACCAATCAGGTAGGAGTCAATCAAAACTGGGTGATCATGGGAAACTTTGACGGCCCGCTGCATGTAATCCTTCAACTCATGGTCATCGACCACGATTTCCATGGCCCGACCGCCCAAAACATAGGAAGGGCGAATCAGGACCGGATAACCAATCTTTTGAGCAGCCTCCAGGGCACCGTCAACGGTCGTGGCGGTCATGCCCTTTGGCTGGGGTAGGTTCAATTCCTTAATTACCTGGTCAAAGGCCTCACGGTCTTCAGCCCGGTTGAGATTCTCAACTGAGGTACCGAGAATCTTAATCCCGTTTTCAGCCAAAGGCTCTGCCAAGTTAATCGCCGTTTGACCGCCAAATTGAACCACGACACCCATTGGTTTTTCTAGGTCAGTCACGTTTAAAACATCTTCTAAGGTCAGTGGCTCAAAGTAGAGCTTGTCTGAAATCGAAAAGTCAGTGGAAACCGTTTCTGGATTCGAGTTCATGATAATGGCTTCATAGCCCGCCGCTTGAATGGCTTCCACGGCATGGACAGTGGCGTAGTCAAACTCGACCCCCTGCCCAATCCGGATTGGACCAGAACCCAGAACTAAGACGCTAGGGCGGTCAGAAACAATCGATTCATTCTCCTGCTCATAGGTACTGTAATAATAAGGGGTCTGCGACTCAAATTCGGCCGCCACCGTATCCACCATCTTATAAACGGGCGTAATCCCCTGCCCCTTACGGAATTCACGGACATCCTGGGCACTCTGCCAACCCCAAAGCTTAGCAATGGTCTGGTCCGCAAAGCCGTTTTTCTTAGCATAGTCTAGATAGTCCGCGTCACCAACGTGGTCCTTTAAGTCCTGCTCGATTTCAACCAGGTGGGCCACCTTGTCCAAGAAGAACTCGTCAATCTTGGTAATTTTATGCAGGGTCTCAATGCTTTCACCCCGCCGCAAGAGTTCGGCCAGCATGAAGAGCCGGTCATCCCGGGCTGGCATCAAACTATCCAGCAGGTCCTCGGTTGACCAGTCTGGGAAGGTCATGTCATCTAAGCCAATCACCCCAATTTCCAGGGAGCGGACCGCCTTTAACAAACCTTCTTCGAAGTTGCGACCAATGGCCATGACTTCACCGGTGGCCTTCATCTGAGTACCCAGATGTCGGTCAGCGGTGACAAACTTATCAAAGGGCCAACGTGGAATCTTAACCACAACGTAGTCCAGGGCCGGCTCAAACTCAGCCTTTGTTGTTCCCGTCACGGGGTTAATAATTTCATCTAAAGTCAGGCCAACGGCAATTTTGGCCGAAACCTTAGCAATTGGGTAACCTGTGGCCTTGGAAGCCAGGGCTGAAGACCGGGAAACCCGGGGGTTCACTTCAATGATGTAGTAGTTATAAGACTTGGGATCGAGGGCCATCTGAATGTTAACCCCACCCTCAATTTTAAGGGCGCGGATAATCTTTAAGGCGGCATCCCGCATCATCTGAACTTCCCGGTCTGACAGGGTCTGGACCGGGGCGGTTACGATTGAATCACCGGTGTGAATCCCAACCGGATCAAAGTTTTCCATCGAGGCCACGACCAGGGCATTATCGTGGGCGTCGCGCATAACTTCAAACTCAATCTCTTTGAAGCCGGCAATCGAACGCTCAATCAAAACCTGGGTAACTGGTGATAACTCCAGCCCATTGCTGGCAATTTCAGCCAATTCCTGGTGATTGTGGGCAATCCCACCACCAGTACCACCGAGGGTATAGGCGGGCCGAACAATCACGGGGTAACCGTACTGGTCAGCGAATTCCAAGGCCTCGTCCAAATGAGTAGCAATCACCGACTCAGGGATGGGTTCGTGGAGACGTTCCATCAGCTCCTTGAACTCTTCGCGGTCTTCGGCCTCTTCAATGGCTGATAACTTGGTGCCCAGCAGTTCAATGTGGAGTTCGTCCAGAATCCCGGCTTCAGACAAGTCCTTAGCCAGGTTCAAACCCGTTTGACCACCCAGCGTTGGCAAGATGGCATCAGGCCGTTCCTTACGTAAAATCTGCTCTAAGAAATCTAATGACAAGGGCTCAATGTAAACCTTATCGGCAATTTCTGAATCAGTCATGATGGTAGCGGGGTTGGAGTTAACCAGCACCACCGAATAGCCTTCTTCCTTCAAAGACAGAGCCGCCTGGGTACCCGAATAATCAAACTCAGCAGCCTGCCCAATCACAATTGGACCAGAACCAATCACTAAAATTTTGTGGATATCTTGGCGTTTAGGCATGGGTCACCCCTTTTTTCTGGTTTTCCTCAATCGACTTCAAAAACTCATCAAACAGGTACTCAGCATCGTGAGGACCAGGTGCGGCATCGGGATGGAATTGAACGGAGAAGGCATCGTGATCCTTCAAGTGCAATCCCTCGACTGTACCATCATTAATTTCTTCGTGGGTAATTTCTAAGTTAGTGCCGGCCAGGCTATCCCGGTCCACGGCGTAACCGTGGTTTTGGGAGGTAAAATCTAGGCGATCCTGCCCTTCACGCCGAATGGCGTGGTTAAAGCCACGGTGCCCATACTTCATCTTGTAAGTCGTAGCCCCGTTTGCAATGGCAAAGAGCTGGTGGCCCATGCAGATTGCCATCAAGGGTACGGCTTCCTGGAGTTCTTGAATCATGGGAATGGCGTAATCCACGTCAGCCGGGTCACCAGGTCCATTAGAAAGCAGAACCCCATCGGGATTAGCGGCCACGACCGTCTTAGCATCCACCGTGGATGGGAAAACCATCACGTTCACGCCCCGCTTAGCTAAAGAACGCAGAATCGAATTTTTTAAGCCAAAGTCAATCAGGGCCACCGAAGGACCGTCGTTAGGACTTTGGTACTGGGTCTTGGTGGTCGCATCCGCCACCATGTTGGTGTCCTTGTTAAAGGCCGCCAAACGTTCCCAGGCCTCATCAGTTACTTCGTCAACCAGGGCGGCCTTCATGGCACCCTCTTCCCGCAGTTCCTTGGTCAAAGCCCGGGTATCAACCCCGCTAATACCTGGCAGGTCATTTTTCTCGGCCCACTCGGGCAGGCTCATCATCTTACGCCAGTTACTAGGACGGCGGGCAATCTCATGGACCACAATGGCAGCTGCGGCTGGGTGTAAACTTTCAAAATCATCTCGGTTAATACCGTAGTTACCAATCAAGGGGTAGGTGAAAACAATCATTTCACCTCGGTATGAGAGGTCAGTAATTGATTCTTGGTAACCAGACATACCCGTATTAAAAACCAGTTCGGCCATCACGTCGTGGTCAGCACCAAAGCCCTGACCCTTGTAGACTGAACCGTTTGCTAACATTAAATACTTGGTTTTCATTTTGCCGTCCTTTCATAGACACGCTTGCCAGCCACCCAGGTAGCCAGGGTGCTGCCATTAACCTGCCAGCCAACAAAGGGAGAATTCTTGCCCTTAGAGGCGAAGTCATCAAAGTTAATGGTGGTGGTATCGGTTAGGTCAAAGAGGGCTAAATCAGCCACTTGCCCAACCTGAATCTGTTTAGGGGCTGCCAGGCCAAAGGCCTGGATAGGTCGGACTAACATCCGATCAATTAAGGTTGCCAAGGTCATCACCCCGCTTTTAACGAGGTGGGTATAAAGGAGCTGGAAACTGGTTTCAATGCCAGTAATGCCAAAGGGTGCAGTTTGCATGCTCTGGGCCTTTTCACTGGCGGTATGGGGGGCATGGTCAGTTGCCACCATGTCAATGGTGCCATCCAGCAAGCCAGCGACCAGGGCCTCCCGGTCAGCCTCCGACCGCAGGGGTGGGTTCATCTTAAAGAGCGCGTTATCCCCCACAATGTCCTCATCTGATAAAAGTAAGTGATGGGGCGAAACTTCAGCCGTCACCTTAATCCCCTGCTCTTTAGCTAGACGGACCAGGGTAACCGACTCCTTTGTCGAAATATGAGCCACGTGGTAGTGGACCCCGGTAGCCTGAGCCAAGACCAGGTCACGGGCCAGTTGGGAACTTTCGGCTAGACCGGTAATGCCAGCCAAGCCCAGGCGCTTTGAAGCTACGCCCTCATTAATGACACCGTGGTTAATCAGGGAGTTATCTTCCAAATGGGCAGCCAGGGGCTTATCAACGGCCGCAGCACCCAGCATGGCCTGGTACATGGTCCCCGCATCCTGGACCCCCTTGCCATCATTACTAAAGGCAACCGCCCCTTCAGCACTCATGGCTGCAAGATCACTGACGTTTTTATCGATTAGGTTAGCAGAAATCGCACCGTACTGAAGCACGTTGACCACACCTTCGGTCTGGTTTAAGCGGATTTGAGCGGCTAATTTCTCAGGTGTATCTGGCACTGGGTTTAAGTTGGGCATGGCCAAAACGGTCGTAAAGCCGCCATGGGCAGCCGCCTGGGAACCAGTTCGAATCGTTTCCTTGTCAGTAAAGCCAGGATCACGGAAGTGAACATGGACATCGACTAAGCCCGGGGTTAAAAAGGCCCCATGGGCGTCAGTGACCGATACCCCTTCGACTGGTTGAAGATGGGGCCCCACTGCTTGGATGTGACCGTCTTCGATTAAGACATCACTGTCGACCAGTTGGCCGGCCGTGTCTAAAATCTGAGCATTTTGAATCAACTCCGCCATCATCATCTCCTTACCGGCTCTCGGCCGTCACATATTCTAAGATTGCCATCCGGGCATAAACCCCGTTTTCCATCTGTCGAAAAATCCGGGACTTAGGTGCTTCCACCAAGTCGCTAGCAATTTCAACATCCCGGTTAACCGGCGCTGGATGCATGATAATCGCACTGGGTTTAAGTTGCTGGTAGCGTGCGGGCGTCAGCCCATAATGTTGGTGATAGTCCAGGACTGAAAAATTCTGATTTTCCCGCTGGGTAATGCGCTCATGCTGGACCCGCAAAAACATAACTACGTCCTGCTGATCCAAATCATCATCTAATTCAGCATAGTGGCCGTACTGGTCAAACCAAGGTGCCCGCCACTGTGGCGGTGCCACAAAGGTTAGGCGGGCGCCTAAGCGGTTTAGAATTTCAGCATTGGAACGGGCTACCCGCGAATGTCTGAGATCACCAGTAATGCGAATGTTTAATCCGGCAAAGTGCCCAAATTCCTGGTAAATCGTGACCAGGTCTAAGAGACTTTGGGAAGGATGCTGACCGTTGCCATCGCCGGCATTGACCAGGTGGGGCACTGGGTAGCCCTTATTTTGAACCATGTCCTGGTACCAGTCGGCTTGCTGGTGGCGAACCACCGCGACGTCCACGCCAATGGCTTTTAAGGTCTTTAAGGTATCCAGTAGGCTCTCACCCTTGGCCATCGAACTGGCCTGGGGGTCGATTAAAATTTGGGACCAGCCTAACTTGTTCTCTGCCATTTGGAAGCTAGAGTGGGTCCGGGTTGAATTTTCAAAGAACAGATTAGCGGCAGCCAGATGGCGACTATTTGATTTAGCCCCCTGTTTTAGCGCGAGACTGCGGTTAATCAAGCGCTCAATTAGTGGGAGGTCCAATTCATTGATATTTAGAAAATCGGGCATCATCTTCTCCAAACAAAAAGCCAGGCAAATCACGACCGACCTGCCTGGCTTTCATAAAAAATTAGCCCGAGAAAGTGGGTAGTCCCCACCCCTACTTGGAAAAAGTTTATGAAACCTTGCAGGCCTCACAGGACCTGATTAAAGGTGTTCAATTGATTGCTTACAATATATCATTAAAGGTCCCTTTGCACAACCGTTAAGCCCAATACTGCTGACGGCCGTCATTAACGGCCTGCCGCTGTTGACCGGTACCAGCCCAGGCAGGCAGCGTCACCCGACCTAAGACCGCTTTTTGACTGACAAAGCCAAAGTAGCGGCTGTCATTGGCCTGGCTGCGGTCATCCCCAAGGACAAAGTAGGCACCCTTGGGAACCCGTTTTTGGCTGCGGTCTCCTTTTTTCCAGAGCTTGCTAGCCGATAAGGACTGCAAATCCCAGCTGTCACCAAAGCTTAGAGCCGTACCAGGCCCCTTTTGGTCGGTAGCAATTGCCCCCTGTTTAACCCGACGGCCATTAACGTAAAGTTGGCCATCCTGGAACCTAACCGTATCACCACCAACTGCAATTACCCGCTGGACATACTGACCGGCGTGGGCATGCCGGGGGTCGGCGACTGAGCCCTTAAAGGCAATCACGTCACCCCGCTCCACCTTACTGACCCGGTTAATCCAGACGTACTGACCAGCTTTTAAATTCGGCTGCATAGCCGAACCTTTTACAACGCCGCCACTAAACAAGAAAAAGTGCACTAAAAGACCCAAAATCAGGGCCACCAAAACAGTGGGCAACACCCGTCCCAGCCAAAAAGAATCTTTGATTTTTAGCTCACTGAATCGTGACACCAGGGCCTCCTACAAAGCAAAAAAGCAATTCCAAAGAATTGCTTTTTATCACTAACCTTACTGAGCGTCAGCGTAAGCCTGAGAAATAGGCTTAGTTACGATTTCATTGAGTTCACCCAAGAGACCGTTTAAGTTCTGCTCAGCCGTCATTAGGTTCTTAATTAATTCGTTAGACTGCACGTCCTTAGCGACAGCATCCCACTCCTTTTCCTGTTCAGGCTTAGGAGTTTGCTGGGCCTGCATCAACTGCTGAACCGTGGCCTGAATCTTTTGAAACTGGGCAAAGAGGTCCTTGGCTTCCTGGTCGTCTTGGACGGCACCAAAGGCATTCTGCCAGGCAATATACTGGTCAGTTTCAGTCAAAACGTTAGCCATTTCATTAGCATTATCGTAAATATTAACGGTCATGGTACTTCCTTTTTGCATTCATTCTAGGGTTACACGGTTACTAATCAGGTTCTAATTATTGAACCAACTCCTGATAGTATCCCATACTTTACCAGCCCCATCAACCGTTTTATCAATCCCGTCGTTAATGGTTTTACCAGCATTATCTAACCAGTTAGAGCCATTGTTGTTACCATTGCCAGTCGTCTGGTTATCGGTCGGCTGGTTGGGATTGGTAACGGTGAAGTTCTGCTCACTAGTGTTAGGTAAAATCTGACCCATTGAGGTCTTCACCAGCGGTCCAATGGTACCCATCAAGCCCAGTGGCAAGGAACCGGTATCGTTACCTTCCAGACCCATCCAGGAAACCTGGACCACATCCTTGGTATAAGCAACTGCCCAGGAATCCTTGGACGAGTTGGCGTTATTGGGATCATTAGGGTTTTCAGTGGTTCCGGTCTTACCAGCAATGGTAAAGCCAGACGGCGCTGCCCCGGCACCGGTACCGTTCGTATAAGTACCCAGCATCATCCGGGTCATATTATCGGCCACCTTGCTAGAAATCACCTGCTTTTGCTGGTAATCCGGCTTGCTAACGACCACGTTCCCGCTGGCATCAACAATCTTATTGATATAGTGGGCCTGACTCATCGTCCCGTTGTTGGCAAAGGCCGTGTAGGCCTGGGCCATTTGCTGGGGCGAAACGCCCTTGGTCAAACCACCCAGGGCCAAGGATAAGGTCTTATCCTGGTCAGTAACGGGCAGGCCGAACTTCAAAGCACTCTGGTAACCGGTGTTAATGCCCATCTTATTTAGCAGGTAAACGGCCGGAATATTATAGGAGTGCTCCAGGGCCTGGTACATGGTCACATCCCCAGTTTCAATGTTTAAGGCATTGCTTGGGGAATAGCCATTCGTCCCAAAGGTCAGGCGGTGGTTAGGCAACTTGGAATTAATCGTGTAACCACTGGATAAGGCCGGCGCATAAACCACGATTGGTTTGATAATCGATCCGGGCTGCAAACTGGCCTGAGTCGCCCGGTTAAAGCCTCGGAAGGTGTGCTGGGTTTCCCGGCCACCAATCACGGCGCGGACGCCACCATCTTGGGCATTCAAGACGACCGTGGCCGCCTGGGCGCTATTTTGATTACCAAAGAGGCTGTTATTGAGATAGTCCTTTTGCAGGTTATCCTGATCCTTTTGATTCAGGGTGGTGTAAATCTTGTAACCACCGTTCATGATGGCCTTTTCATCCAGGCCATACTTATTGACAGCTTCGTTAATCACCGCATCAAAGAACCAAGGGTAGCGGTAACCCTCGCTACCGGAATAGGTATCGTTGAGAACAATCGGACTGTTAATGGCCGCTTGGGCATCCGACTGACTCAATTTCTTATTAGCAACCATGGTCTGCAAGACCAAGTCGCGCCGTAATTTCGACCGGTCGGGATGATCAATCGGGTTAAAGCCACTCGGGTTGGTCAACATCCCAGCCAAGGTCGCTGCCTGGGCCGTAGTCAGGTCACTGGCATGGACACCAAAGTACTTTTGGGAAGCATCTTCAACCCCCCAGACCCCGTTACCAAACCAGGCATTGTTTAGGTACATGGTTAGAATCTGATTTTTGCTGTAAACCTGCTCAACCTGCATGGCCAAAAAGATTTCCTTGGCTTTTCGGCTAAAGGTTTGTTCCTGGTTGAGGTAGGCATTTTTAACCAGCTGCTGGGTAATGGTCGAGCCACCCCCAGAAATCACCTTGGACCCAGTCAGGCGGTTTTTAACCAAAAGATAGGCCGCACGGGCCAGCCCTTTCACTGAGAAACCATGTTCGTGGTAGAAATTACGGTCCTCAATCGATAGGACGGCGTCGCGCATGTTGGGTGAAATCTGGTCGTACTTAACGTAAGTCCCCTTTTGAGAGTAGAGCTGACCAGCCTGTTGGTTATTGTTATCGTAGATGTTAGTCGTTTGGGATAAGGAGGCCTGTAAATTGCGGACGTGGGCGGTCTTCGCCACCCCGACCAGATAGGCACTACTTAAGAAAAAGAGGGCCAAAAAACTAACAATTAACAGGCGGCCAAGCTGCCAGCGATTCCAGACGGCAGCCATCGACTGCCAGGTCTTAGACGCCCTTACTTGCTTAAAAAAATTCATAGGGTCTCCCTACAATTAACTGCCCATTAGTACTTACATTTCCTTCGGTGCTTCCACGCCAAGCAAACGTAGGGCTTCGGTCAAAACCTGGGAAACGGCCGCCACAAGTGCCAAGCGCGCGTTTAACTGGTCATCGTCAACTAAAATCTTGGAATTAGCATAGTACTTGTTAAAGGACCGCGCCAGGGATAGGGCATACTTAGCAATCACACTGGGTTCCCGCCGTTCCCAAGCCCGGCTAACCGTGGCTGGGAACTGGCTTAAGGCACTAACAATTTCCCAGGTAGCCGGATCATCGAGCTGGGTGTCATCAGGCTGAACGGCTCGTTCGGCCTTGCGCAGGATTGACTGGGCCCGGGCGTTAGTGTATTGCACGTAAGGGCCGGTGTCCCCTTCAAAACGGACCACTTCTTCCAAGTTAAAGTCGAAGTTGTTAGTCCGGTCGTTCATCAAATCATGGAAGACAACCGCGCCCGCCCCAACCTGTTCGGCGACCAAGTCCTGGTTGGTCAGGGTTGGATTCTTTTCTTGAATCTGAGCCAGGGCCAATTGGTGGGCGTCGTCTAAGACGTCTTTTAGGAGGACCACATCCCCCTTACGGGTTGACATCTTCTTGCCGTTGAAGGTAATCAGACCAAAGGCGATGTGTTCAATATCATCGGCCCAGTCATAACCCATCAGGGACAAAACTGCCTTGAGCTGGACAAAGTGCTCCCGCTGTTCGCCACCAACGACGTACAAGGACTTCACAAAGTTGTAAGTTTCCTTACGGTAAATGGCAGCGGCCAAGTCCCGAGTCATGTATAGGGTCGCCCCGTCAGAACGCTTAATCATGGCTGGGGTCAGGTTTTCGTTAACCGATGACAGGTCAACAATCTCGGCCCCCTGGGACTTAACGAGCAGGCCCTTATCAGCCAGCTGGTCAACCACGCCATCCATCTTGTCATTATAGAAGGCCTCACCATTATATGAATCAAAGGTAATGCCCAGGCGGTCATAAATTTCGGTAAACTCCTGCAGAGAAGCTTCACGGAACCAGCGCCACAGCCGCAGGGCCTCTTCATCACCGTCTTCAAGCTTCTTGAACCACTTCCGACCCTCATCATTGAGGCTATCGTCCTTTTCGGCCCGTTCGTGGAACTCGACGTAGTACTTCAGCAGGGTGTCAATTGGATTAGCCTTGACTTCGTCCTCACTACCCCAGGTCTTGTAGGCATAAATCAACTTACCAAACTGGGTTCCCCAGTCACCAAGGTGGTTGATTTTAATAGGCTGGTAGTCATTTTTAGCGGCAATATTAGCCAACGAATTACCAATCACGGTTGAGCGCAGGTGGCCCATGGACATTGGCTTAGCAATGTTAGGTGAGGACATGTCGATGGTGACATTGCCCCGCTTGGGGCCAGTTTGGTCACCATAGTGTTCCTGTTGACCTAAGATGGTGGTCAACACTGAGGCCGAAGTAGCCACCTTATCCAAAAAGAAATTCAGGTAAGGGCCAGTCGCAACCACCTTTTCAAAACCAGTCTGATCAATGTCATCAGCTAATTTAGCGGCAATTTGGACCGGTGATTGGTGCATAATCTTAGCCAGGCTAAAGGCTGGAAAGGCAACATCCCCCAGGTTACTGCTCTTGGGCTCTTCTAACTTATCTTGGATTTCAGCCGGGCTCAAGTCCGGGATAACGGCAGCCAAGGCTGCAACAACTGCTGGATTTTCAACCATTCCTGTCTTTCCTTTCAACACCTAAAACAAGGTCATTATACTGTAATTTAAAATAAAAAGGGCCGCCCCATGATTATCTCAAGAGACGAGCCCTGCCCGCGGTACCACTCTCATAGTTTCGATGAAACCACTCAAAATTAATCACTTGTTCATGACCAGTACGCGCCGCTTAACACTGAGGGTCCGCCTCTCATCAACACGGACTTGCTAGGCCACAGTGTTTAAGCATCTTTACTCGCCGTCCTCTTCCTTAGGCTGAGGAGCTGCCTGGATGACTTCAACTTCAGACATCCGCACTACAGCCCGGTGGTTCATTTCGTTAACCGCGGCCTGATCAGCGGGTGCATTTTCAATGATTTCAACCAGGAGCGCATTGTCGTAAACCTTCTCCACCTTTCCGGTAAAGGGCTGGTCGAGGTTGCCGTATGCGGGTGCTAAGAGCACATCTCCTACATGAAAACCTGAAGCATTTTCTTCATCTGCTTTAGCCATTGCTGCCTCCATTAACTCTTAATAGTCGTTCTATTTTAGCATAAAAACTAAGTTTAAACTAGTCGACCGGCAACCGGGCCAGGATTAAGCGGGCCACGGCTAGCTTAGACTGACTTTTAATCACCTGAGGTTCACGGTTAGGTGCTAACAGCGTCACCGCATTCTCGTCACTATCAAAGCCAATCTTAGCATTGCCAACGTCATTAGCGACTATGAGGTCGGCTCCTTTTTGTTGGAGCTTATTCTGGGCATTGGCTAGTAAGTCGTCGGTCTCAGCGGCAAAGCCCACCACAACCTGATTAGGTCGCTTATGGTGGCCCGCCCAGGACAAAATATCTGGATTGGTTACCAGGGATAGCTGCCAGTCATCACCGCCCAGGTCTTGTTTCTTGATTTTGTGGTCGCTCGCGCTGGCCACTCGGAAATCCGCCACCGCGGCGGCACTGATAAAGTAATCGGCCTGGGGGAAATGTTCCTCGACAGCTGCCAACATTTGCCTAGCATCAGCCACCATCATGCGGTTAATCCCGTAGCTAAGCGGCCGGTCAACCGTCGTAATTAAGGTCACATCGGCACCAAGTTCAGCCGCCGCCTGGGCCAGGGCATAACCCATTTTACCCGAAGAGCGGTTGGTCAGGTACCGGACGGGGTCAATGGTTTCCCGGGTTGGCCCAGCGGTGATTAGAACCTTTTTACCTTGCAAACGCGGATTTTGCCGAGCCATTAAGCGCACCGCCGCCTGGTTAAGAATCTCATCAGGTTCGGGTAGCCGGCCGACGGCCGCATAGCCCTCAGCCAAAAATCCCTGATCCGGCTGAATGACCAAGACGCCGTCAGCAATCAACTGATTAATATTACGCTGGGTAGCCGGATTTTCCCACATGCCATCGTTCATGGCCGGGGCAACTACCTTAGGCGCCCGACTAGCCAAAAGCGTAGTGGTCACTACGTCATCAGCTAAGCCATGCGCTAGCTTGGTCAAAACATTAGCTGTCGCCGGCACCACCAGGATTAAATCAGCCCAACGGGCCCAATCTACGTGGGTCACAGCCTGACTCGAGTTTCCCCAGACCTGGTCAGTCAGCACTTCGTTACCTGACAGCACGGCCAGGGTTTTAGCCGTAATAAACTCCTGGGCGGTCCGGGTCATCATCACCCGGACCTGGGCTCCAGCCTTAACCAGGGAACGAACCAAAGTAGTAGCTTTGTAGGCCGCAATCCCGCCCGTTACCGCCACCAGTACCTTTTTATCTGTGTAAAAATTAGTCATGACCTTCCTCAGTTGACTGCTCAGACACCTGTTTTGGTTGCACTGAAGCACTTAGTTCTTTGCGGTAAGCCTTGACCACGCCATAGTCGCCCAAATAAGGGACATCTTTCCCCTGAATTTTTTGATAAGGGTCCTCTCCCTTACCGGCCACGACGACAATGTCTTCGGGACCCGCTGCATCAATGGCTTCGTGAATCGCCTTGATGCGATCCATTTCAAAGTGGACCTGCACCTTGGGATTGGTGATATGTTTAGCAATCACAGCCGCAATGTCTTTAGGATCCTCATACTGGGGGTCATCAGCGGTTAAGTAGACACTGTCGGCAAACTGACTGACTACCTTACCGAAGTCAGCCCGGCGGGAAACCCCTTTATTTCCTGGCGAACCAACGACCACAATCACCTTGCCCTGCGGATACTGGTCCTGGGCAAAGCTCAACAGGGCCTTCATGGAAGCATAGTTGTGGGCGTAATCTACGAAAACAAAGCCGTGTCCCCGAATAGGCAGGCTAATCATCCGACCAGGGATGGTCACGGCGTCCAAACCAGCGACCATATCAGCGTGCTTAGCACCGGCCAGGGCCGCAATAATCAGGGACGCCATGGCATTGGATTCATTAAAATCACCAGGTACATTCAAGCGGTAGTCCCCAGTCATTTCCGGCAAGTCACTGGGCGCCACGGTAAAGCGGCTTTCGTGCAGGCCAGAATCAAGGGATTGGTAGGTGTATTCCCCACCTTTACCATAGGTGTAAACCTTGTCATGGTCAGCTCGGGCATGGCCTAAAATGGTGTCTAAGTGGTCACTTTCCGCGTTAATCACCACCCGGTCCGTGTGGTCAAAGAGCATCAACTTATGGGCCAGATAGTCTTCAAAATTAGGATGTTCGTTAGGCCCGATATGGTCACGGGAAATGTTTAAGAAAGCACCAACCTGGTAATTCAACCCGTAAACCCGCTCCCGCAGGTAGGCCTGGGAACTGACTTCCATGACCAGGTGGGTCATGCCGTGGTCAACCGCCTTACGCATGTCTTTAAAAAGCTCGTAAGACTCTGGGGTGGTTAAATCGGATTTTTTGCGGTCAGCGGCACTGGGACCAGTAATCCGGTCCACCGTTGAAAAGAGGGCCGTCTTCCCCTTGGTGGTCACCTGTAAGATGGCGTGGGCGAAGTAGGCCGCGGTCGTCTTCCCCTTGGTACCAGTAATACC
This sequence comes from Lactobacillaceae bacterium L1_55_11, assembly GCA_029433155.1. Lineage (GTDB taxonomy): Bacteria > Bacillota > Bacilli > Lactobacillales > Lactobacillaceae > ESL0723. The sequence goes on along the minus strand of JAQYTT010000001.1, from coordinate 329,103 downwards.
AGCAATCCACAGCTGTTCCTGCGGGTTATCAAAGAAAGCCATCGAGAGGACCGAAAGGGCCTTTTGACTATCAGTCACGACCCACTGGGGCAGGTCAACTGGCATGGGATTGGCGGTTACCAGGCCAGTAATTTGATCCTGTCCCTCCAGGTACTCGGGCTTGAAAGCCCCCTTCACCACAAAGAGCGTATTGTCCTGCAATTGGCGGGTATCGTAGTGCATAAAGTCAAAAACCAGGTCTCCCGCTGGAGCGGCCTTTAACAGGTGGTGCTGGTCTAGTAATTTAGTAATTAAGGTACTGGTGAGTTTCATGATTTCATTATAGCAAATTAGGGGCTAAATTAGCGCCGAGGAGCAAGTAAGGTTCGCAGGGCCAAGGGCGTAAAGACCGTTGTTAGCAGGATAACCACCGCCAAAATGGTGTAGGTGGTGCCATTAATTAGGTTAAAGCCCAGACCAAGGTCGGCAATAATCAGGGCCATTTCACCCCGGCTGACCATGCCAATTCCAACCGTCAGGCTCTCCCTTTGGTTGAGTCCATGCCAGTAAGCCAGACCACCGGCACCAATTAGCTTAGTAGCGATTGCCAGGACAGTTAAGAGCCCAATCCAGGCCCAGCTGTGACCTAGGCCCGCAAGACTCATTTTTAAACCAATGCTGACAAAAAATACCGGGGCAAAAAAGAGATCACTGACCGGCGCAATTTTCTGGATACTTTCTCCCTCAAATTTCGAAGATGAAAGACCTAAACCAAGCAAGAAGGCTGCAATTACCGCTGAAGAACCTAGGTGCTCAGCTAGTTCTGCCAGGCCAAAGACACTAACCAGGATAAATAAGTAAGCCAAATTTAAAGACCAATACTTTCTGATGAATGCGACCAGGCGGGGTAAGATCAACCAGGCCACCATCACTAGGACAACTAGGAAGACCAACTGGACAACTAAGCTAATAGCCAAGTTCCCACTGGCATTTCCCAGGCCAAAACTACTGGCAAAGACACCCCAGGCCAGAACGGCCAAGAGATCATCAACCACGGCCGCTCCCATAATCACCACACCCGGACGGGAATCTAGCTGTTGGTATTGGGCCAGCACCTGGGCCGAAATCGCCACGGACGTCGCTGAAAACAAGACGCCCCAAAAGAGGGCAATTTCTGCTGACCAACCCAGGCTAAGTCCCAGGCTGGCAAAGACCGCAATTGGTAAAAGCATGCCACCCAAAGCGGCCCAGACCGCCGGTTTAGCGTAGCGCTTCAAAAGTTCTAAGTCACTTTCCAGGCCGGCTAGAAACATGATTAAAATCACACCCAGCTGGGCCAAACCATTAATAGCACTATTGACCTGGACCCAGTCCAGACCAGCTGGGCCCAGCACTAAGCCAGCTACAATCAAACCGACCACGGCTGGCATCTTAATTAATTCGGCCAGGCCGGCAAAAATCAAGCCGGCTCCTAGGATTAAAATTAAAGACATCATAGGTTCATCAAACCCTCCCAAACCACAAAAAAATAGACTCCAAGACCGACCAACGCTCCCCCACGTTGGTTCAGTCCTTGAGTCTACCTCAACCAGTTAATTCCAAATGTTTATTTTAAGCTGACCGCTGATTCTTAATTAGACCAGACTGCCAAAGTTGCTCACGGACTTCCTGGGTACTGTGCGTTTCCATCAAGGCCTGACGCAGGTTGGAAGCATGGGCAAAGCCCCGCAGGTAAATCTTAAAGTAGCGCTTTAAGGCTTCAAAGTTCTTAGGCGTTACCGTGGCATTCACTTCATCAAAGAGGTCCAGCTGCAAGCGCAGCAGGGCTACGGACTCGGCCAAGCTGTGGCCATCGGTCTGCGGATTAAAGGCATAAGGGTTTTCTAAGACCCCCCGGCCAATCATAATGCCGTCAATACCAGGGTGCTTTGCGGCTAAGTCCAAGCCAGCCTGACGATCCTTAATGTCACCATTAACTTGAATCAGAGTATTAGGTGCTAGACGATCACGCATGGCCAAGATTTCATCAATTAGCTCGTAGTGGGCCGGTACCTTGGACATTTCCTTACGGGTCCGCAGGTGAACCGTCAAGACGGCAACGTCCTGCTGCAAAATGTAAGGCAACCAAGTCCGAAATTCAGCCGGCTTGTAAAAGCCCAGCCGGGTCTTGACTGAAACTGGCAGGCCACTTTGCTTGGCTGCGGCAATGATGTCCTGGGCCAGGTAAGGATGGCGAATCAAATCCGAACCGGCACTATTTTTAATGACGGTCCCATCCGGGCAGCCCATGTTAATATCAACGGCTTCATAACCCATGGCTGGCAGGAGGCGACTGGCTGCGGCAATATCAACCGGCCGAGAACCCCAGATTTGGGCAACCGGTTGCTGTTCACCAGGTGCCACTGCCAGACGGCCCTGCACCGAAAACTTAGCCTTGGGGTGGACCATCGAACTAGCATTGGTAAACTCGGTATAGTAGACGTCGGGCTGGCCAGCTTGTGCGACTACTCGGCGAAAGATGGTATCGGTGACCGCTTCCATTGGTGCCATGCTAAAAAAGGGACGCCCTTGCATCCGCGCCCGATTAGCGATGGTTTGCCAGTATGTATTTGCTTGGATAGTCATGACAGTCCCCTTTAACGGCAATAATTACTCGAACAATTCTAGCACGAAATCCAGAAATTACAAAGTCGCCACCAGTTCTTTCAGGGCCCGGGCCCGCTGGTGATAGGTCACGACCTCATCTAAATCCATCTCGGCTAGGATTTTCTGATTCTCGGCTACTAAGACATTGTCCAGACCACCCAGGTAAGGACCGTGGCCAATGTGATTGGCAATCGCTACCCCACCCTTGGCCTGGGCTAGGCGCTGATGGCCGTCAGGAGTAACCAGAGCCATGTCAGCCAGCAAGTAAGCGGAACGGTCTTTTACACCTTGGTAAAGATCAATCAGGTAAGACTGTTCATCGGCAGCCTCGTAAATTCCCAGTTTGGCAAATTCACGGGAAGTCACCACCCCAAACCGTTCAGGAAAAGCCGCCAAGTAGAGACCGGAATCGTCCGCTAAAATATACTCATCTGGCAGAAACTGGTGGATGTATTCAGCCTTAGCCATGGCGTTTTGGGGCTGGGAATCAGTGGTTTCGTCCGGGAAATCCAGGCGCCGCCCCAACAGCTCCTGGTAGCCCACCACCTGGTACCCCATTTCCTGGGCAAGGGTAGTGATTTCCTTAGTTTTACCGGCGTTATTCGATGCTAGGACCAGGCGCATAAACTTCCTCCATTTGCTGTCTTAAATGCTAATGCCATCTTAGCAAATTTCTAGGACAAATAATTTTTATCAATTCGCAGGCTTACTCTTGCTATTCTCCGGCAACCTGGTATCGTTGTGCTTATAGTTTCAATAAGAATTTTCTAATAAAAGAGGTGCTAACCATGACTGATCAAAAAGCAAAACCTACCGATTTTAAAGACTGGGGTGATTTAGGCTTCGCTTACCACGACCTGCCCTACCGCTACCGGGCCTATTTTAAAGACGGCCAGTGGAACCAGGGTGGCTTAGAAACTTCAGCTGAAATTCCAGTTCACGAAGCGGCTACCGGTCTGCACTATGGCCAAGACATCTTTGAAGGCCTCAAGGCCTACCGTCGCAAAGACGGTGGGGTAAACCTTTTCCGGCCGGACATGAATGCCGCCCGCCTGCAGCGGTCCGCTGACCGGCTGATGATGGCCCCCTTCCCAGCTGACCAGTTCGTAGATGCCCTTAAACAAGTGGTCAAGGCTAACCAGGATTTCGTACCGCCTTATGGTACCGGTGCCAGTCTCTACTTGCGGCCCTTTGAATTTGGTAACGGCCCGGTGGTCGGCGTTCATCCAGCCGACGAATATGTCTTCTCAGTCTTTGCGACACCAGTTGGCGCCTACTACAAGGGCGGCCTCAAGCCCAATGCTTACGTGACTAACGAGTATGACCGAGCGGCCCACGGTGGGACCGGCCAGGCCAAGGCTGGTGGTAACTATGCCGCTTCCATGCTACCTGGTGCCCAAGCCCACGAAGCCGGCTACGCCGATGTGGTTTATCTTGATCCCCGCCTACACGAAAATATCGAAGAACTGGGCTCAGCCAACTTCTTTGGTATTACCAAGGACGGCCGCTTCCTAACCCCTAAGTCCCCTTCCATTTTGCCTTCGGTAACCAAGTACACCCTGATGGAAATTGCCAAGGAAATCGGCCTACGGCCTGAAGAAACCACCATTTCAATTAATGACTTGGACCAGTTTGCCGAGGCGGGTGCCATGGGTACTGCCGCTGTCATTTCACCAGTTGGCTCCATCACCCACCACGGTAAAAAGCACGTCTTCTACTCAGAAACCGAGGTTGGGCCTTGGACCCAAAAGCTGTATGACCGCCTGACCGCCATCCAAACTGGCGATGAAGTTGGACCTGAAGGTTGGGTCGTTGATGTACCGTTAAAATAAACACAAAAAAGCAGCCATGGGCTGCTTTTTTATTCTATAAATTAGGATGATTGTTGAGGTGAACCTTGGTCACATCCCCACTATAGATGACTTCTTCGTGACCATGGTCATCCTTTAATATCAGGGCGCCCTGGTCATTAAAGCCGGTTACCGTGCCAACTTTTTGGTCCTGACCAACCTGGATTGTAACCATCTGGCCAATCATTTTCTGGGCTAATTGACGATATACTGGCAGATAACGACCGTCCTGATAGTCCCGACTAACCAATGTAATGTTTGTTAGCAAATTAGCCAGCAGGTGGTTAACATCGAGGCTGGTCTGACTATCGGTCAAGATACTACCCGCCTTCTGTGCTAATTCAGCCGGAAAGTCAATCGGCCATAGATTAAGGAAAAAGCCCAGAATCACCGCTGACAGGTGGTTGTCTTCTAATTCCGTAATGGCTTCAGTAATGATACCGCCGACCTTTAGACCATTTAATAGAATGTCATTGACCCACTTGACCTGAAACTGATCTTTGGGGAAGTAGGCCTGTAAGGTATTGACAATGGCAACGGCCGCAGCGGTCGTTAGCAAACCAGGATGCAACTTTCCAAGGACCTGGTTAGGCAAAATCAGGCTAACATACAATCCCTGGTTAGCCTGGGCAAAAAATGGTCGTTGGTGGCGACCATAACCAGCGGTTTGCTGGCGGGCCACCACCGCCACCGGCTGGTCCAAGACCTGCTGGCTCACAATTTTCTTGGCCTGAAGCTGGGTTGAGTCTAGTTGATCAAAAACCTGGACAGCGAAATGAATTTCGGCTGGCAGCCAGTGCCGCACCGCCTGGGCACTAACCTGGTGACTACCCACTAAACGGTACCCTAGCCCCTTCCGACTTTCAATTTCTTGGCCTGCCTGCTTCAGTGCTCGGACGGCTTTCCAGACACTTTCCCGGCTAACACCGACCTGGTCGGCCAGCTGATCACCAGAAAGCCAGTCCGGTTGGCAAGCTAGTAAGGCAGCTAAAATCTGATCCTTAACCGTCATGAGCGCACTCCGGTTTTAACCAGGCTAAAACGCTGCACGGCCCGGTACAAAATCAGGGCAATCACGACCTTAACCGTGTCGCCCAGGATGAAGGCCCAGTTAGCCCACAGGCTGGGCCAAAATGGCAGGTGAGTCTGTCCCACCAAAACTAAGGTTCCCAACAGGTAAGAGCTTGCTACTGCTCCTAACCACAGGGCCAGGGGCTGGCTAAGTTTGCCGGTCCAGCCAGCCAGTAATCGCTGGCAGGCAAAGACTAGGACGGGCGTTAAGGCCCAGGCCAGTAGGTAGCCGGCGGTAGGTCCACTTAGGACGGCGAGACCACCACGACCGCCAGAAAGGACTGGCAAACCAGCTGCCACTAAGGCAAAAAAGGCGACCATAGCCGCGCTACCCCAACGGGGCCCTAACAAAAGGGCAATCAGCATTACCCCCAAGTTTTGCAAGACAATCGGGATCGGCAGAATCCCGGTCGGCACGGCGGGCACCATGCCCAGCACAATTAGGAGTGCCAGTAAAACCGCCGTCTGGGCCAAGGCCTGTACATTATTTTTTCGCATAAAAAACCCCTGTGATTTGATGCTTGTATTGTAGCAATTAGTAACCCATCTTTCAATTAAAGGGTTACTGTTTAAATCACTAGGGTTATCTATTATTCACTTTTCTTGATGGTAAACTGGTGGTTCCGCTTTTTTTGACTGGCCGACTGACCGCCCTTTTTGTGGGCATTGTTCTTCGGAGCCTTAGCTTCGCCACCCTTGCTGCCATTAGTGCGCTTGCCGCCGTTATTGCGGGACCGATTCGTACGACGGCGCCGCTGCCGACCGGACTTACTTGGCTTTTTAACCGGTTTAGGGGTGAGATTTTCCAGAATAAAGTAAGGGGCCCCAAAATTAACATACTCGTAGAGGTAATCCTGTAGGGCTTCGGCCCGCTGCTCCCGTTCCCCACTGTGGTTGTCCCGGTAAAATCCTTTTAGACGTAACTGGTCAGCGGATATGTCCCCGACCAACAAGTCATACTGGGCCAAAATGGGCGTGTAACGCATGGCTAATTTACCAGCGTCAAAGGCCTCCTTGACATTGGCCACCAGGCGTAACTGCAAGCCATCAATGCTGACTTCATCGCCAAAGGTTTCAACTTCATAGTCGGCCTGACGCTTCTTTTGCTGCTCGAGGGTCCGAGCCTTTAGGGTTTCATGATCCATAAATTCTTAATCCTCTTAATCGGCTGGACCATACTTCTGCTGGTAGTAATCAGCCATCAACTCACGCAGCTGCAGGTCCAGGTGAATCTCAACCGGCACGTCGTTTAAAACCGGGAAAAAACTAATCCACTTGTAGTGGTCTAAGGCTGCCAGTTGATAATTTTCCTGGTCAGAAACTGCTTTTCCTTGGTAATAAACCTGACCGCTAGCCGGGTCCTGGTGCAAGTCCTTGAAGACCATCCTACCAAAAATACGCCCCCGAAAACCGCTTCCTTTCATTGGATAATCCAGGAGCTCCGATTGACTTTCCCTAATCTCAGCCAGTAAGGTTTTTAACTGTGCGCCCGTTAAAGTAAAGGTAGTGGGGTTAACTGAGTGAGGCATACTCTCCAGCAGTTCATACCGGCTCAGTGGCCCGGCTGGTAAGGTTTCGACAAACATCCCCGTTGACACCATGGCCGCTGACACCTGTAGGAACTCACTCAGTGCTGCCAGAGCATCCTGGGCCTGTTGGTCGGGCTGCAAGGCTGCTGGCAAGTGGGTTACCACCTGGCGCCGTAGCTGGCGCTTACCCAGCGTCAACCAGTCACGGACTTCTTCTAAATCGTGGGACTCAACTGGCAATTTCACTGCTGGAATCGCCCGGGCTGACTTGGCCTGGACCTGGTGCTGGTCGTTTAGCTCTAAGTCGACCACACCGACGTGGTCCCCGTATCGGCCGGCTGCGCCCAGAATGGTCCCCGCCACCATTTCCCCCTCAGGCAAAACATGGTGGGTATGGGCACCCAGAATCACATCCAGGTCGTATTTTTGCGCCAAGCGCCGGTCAGTCGGAAGGCCGAGATGGGAAAGCAGCACCACCACATCACTTTCCTGCCGTAGCTCTGGCAAGTACTTATCCAGGGTCTGGTCCACATCTTCTGGCTGCCAACCCATCAGGGGGTAGGTCAGCCCGTAAGGAGCCGTCATCCCAATTACCCCAACCTTTGTACCAACCTGACTCTGGTAAACCGCGTAGGGCTTGGCCCACTTGGGTAGCTGCATTTCCGGTTTTTCTAATAAATTAGCCAGTAAAACATCAAAGTTAGCGTGCTCATAAAGAACATTGAGCTGTTCGTGGTTGAGGCCTAGTCCCTCATTGTTACCAATCGTAACCGCCTGATAGTGGGCCTCATTCATGAGCTGAATGTTGTCCTGGCCTAAACTAGCTTCGGTCATCGGGTGGAGGCGGTCAATGGCATCCCCAATATCAAAGGTAAAAACTTCGCCGGCAAACTGATCTTGTTCCTGGTGTAAAAATCGGACAATATGGGGCCAATTTTCCAAGTGGGAATGTAAATCATTTGTGTGCAGTAGGCGAATTTTTTCCATGGGTACCTCGTTTCCTAACCATATTTTACCATTTCAGCTGGTCCGAACCAATTCCATCCGCATAAAAAAGAGCCTTAGACAAAGCGCCTAAGACTGCTTTATTTAAGCTGGAATAACCACCAAATCCTTGGTAATGCCAGCGGTTAAGTTTTCATGTCCTTCAGGGGTAACCAGGATATCATCCTCAATCCGGACACCACCCTTACCGGCTAGGTAAATACCAGGTTCAATCGTTAGCAAATTGCCGACTTGAACCTCATCACCTGCAGAACTACGCAAAACCGGTCCTTCATGGATATTTAGACCAACGCCGTGTCCAGTTGAATGCTTGTACTGCTCGCCATAACCGTGCTCGGTAATGTAGTCCCGGGCCACCCGGTCAATTTCATCAGTCGAAATACCAGGCTTGATGATATCAATGGCATCGATGTTAGCCTGCTTGACGATTTCATAAATCTTTTTCAGTTCGGGATCAATCTCGCCAATGGCAATCGTCCGGGTGATATCAGAAGTATAGCCGTCTAGATAGTAACCAAAATCAATTGTGACCAAGTCACCAGGTTCCAGCACCTTGTCAGTGGCACTGCCATGAGGCAGAGCTGCCCGGGCACCAGAAGCAACAATCGTGTCAAAAGAAGGCTTAGAGCCACCATAATGCTTCTGCAACCGGTCTAATTCATTGGCAACTTCTAGTTCAGTTTGACCGGGCTTAATAAACTTCAGGAGGTCATTAAAGGCCTTAACTGATGCTGCCGTAGCCGCCTTCAACGCCTTAATTTCCAAGTCATCCTTGGCTTCACGCAGGGCTTCGATGGCCTCTGGGACGGCGTCAAAGCTCACATCCCCAGGCAAGTTTTCATCAAAGTACTCAAAGACGTTATAAGGCATGTCGGCTTCAAAGCCTAACTTCTTCACGCCCATCTTTTGGACCGTATCCACGGCCTGACCAAAGTAGTCACGGGTGACTGCGAAACTGACATTTTCAGGCAGAGCCTCACGGTACTCGTCTTCGTAACGGGCATCAGTAATCAACTGGGCTGATTCTGGTCCCACTACGACAATGCCGTCGCCGGTGCCGCCAGTAAAACCAGTCAGATAGTCCATATTAAAGCCCTGGTAAACCAGCATGCCATCCAAGTCTAACTTCTTGAGCAACTTTTGCAACTTCTTAATGCGATCTTCTAAATATGCCATGTAAACTCCTTTGTTATAAAAGTGTGATTGGCTTTCTTCCCACCTATTGTAGCACAGCAACTGCCCCACCAATTTGCCCGCCGTCATCTATTTTAGGCAATAAAAAAAACAGCCGAAGCTGTTTTTGAAAGGGTTTTACTTAGCCACAGCGGCTTGGTATTCTTCGCGAGAATATACCGAAACCTGGCGCTTGTCGCGACCCTTACGCTCAAACTTAACCACGCCGTCAGTCAGGGCGAACAAAGTATCGTCGCCACCCTTCTTAACGTTAGCACCTGGGTAAATGTGCGTACCGCGCTGGCGGTAGATGATTGAGCCGGCAGTCAAAGCCTGACCATCGGCAACCTTAGTACCCAGACGGCGACCAGCTGAGTCACGACCGTTGGCAGAAGATCCACCACCCTTGTGATGGGCAAACATCTGTAAGTTATCTTGGTTCATTAACATAAGTCTATCTCCTTTACAGTGACCTTAAGCAAGTGAGTCAATCTTAACCCGCGTATATGGCTGACGGTGTCCCTGCTTAGTGTGTGAGTTCTTCTTTGGACGGTACTTGAAGGTAACCACTTTCTTTTGCTTACCCTGCTTCTCAACCGTTCCTTCAACCTTAGCACCTTCAACAAAAGGTGTTCCAATCTTAGAATCAGTAAGCACAACCTTATCAAAGGTAACCTTATCACCTTCTGCTGCTGCTAACTTTTCAACGTAAATCGTGTCGCCTTCGGTAACCTTGTACTGCTTACCGCCGGTAACAATCACTGCGTATGCCATTGCTGACGTCTCCTTTTTTACTTAGACTCACCATCCTAGGCGGCCAGCTAAAGCTGACAAACTTAATAACCTATTCTGAGTGGTTGTAGCCACGCTATCAACCGTTAAATTATAGCAAAGTTCCCAGCCCTTATCAAGCCGGCGTGGTGAAATCGAATAATTGCAAGCCGGTTTGCCCGGTCGTGCTAATATTTAACCGCCAAATCTCGGCAAACTCATTCAATAAATCGGGCTGGCTCATGTTCATACTATCATCCAACCACTTGGCCACGCAGGCAAAGAAACCGGCCACAATGGCCTCCCACTGATAGGCCAGATGCTGACGCAAGCTGTCATCTTTCACCTCAGCCAGTTGATGGCGCATCTGGGCTCGTAAACGGGTCATCAGGTCCTGGTAAAAAATTTGGTCCACCTGCTGGTTCAGGACTGAATTATAAAACACGGCCCGCTCACTGATAACCGCAATGACCCGGGCCACGCGAAACTGTTCCTGGGTATGTTGACTCAGCTGTTCAATCAGGACCCGATTAATGTCAGCTACCAAGTCTTCCTTATTACGGTAGTGGCGGTAAAAGGTTCCCCGGGTGATTTTAACCCGGTCCAGTAAGGTTGAAATTGAAAAGTCTGGTTGGCTGGTCATCAGATCCAAGCCAATCCGACGAATTGTTTGCCTGGTACGAATAATCCGGGCATCCTGCTTATTTTCTACCAATCTTAACTCCCTCAGATCAGTGTTGTCTTACACTTTTTGAATATAATTTCACAATTCTCCAAATATAGACCATAGTATAACAAACACGTGGGATTTTCATGGGCAAACCCCGAAATTGGCATAATTGACCGCTACCAGGCCCTACTCATGGCAGTCCGGAGTTAGCGACCACCAAAAATGGCCTGCCACATCCGTAAAAAGAGACGGAAAGGCAGGGTCACAATCCAAAAGATGACGTAAATAAAGATTTCCCACATGGTGAAGGCAAAAATAAAGAGTGCGATGATGAAAAATACGGCAAAGGCCCCTTCTAGCATACTGATCTCCCTGGGTTTCACGGTTTAAATTGATATTATTTTACGATAATCAACGTGCTGGCGGCAAGCATAAACAATCTACGTAGGAAACAAAAAGACAGTGCGCCTATCAATGCGTCACTGTCAGAAATGCACTGGGGGGGAGTCGAACCCTCGACCTGCCGGGTAGAAACCGGCTGCTCTATCCAGCTGAGCTACCAGTGCTAAGTGTCCCATGCTTGGGACTACGCTCTAAATTCTAGCACACCCTCAAAATTCCGCCTAGCCACCTTGCCCAATCCAAGGCGGCTAATGACAAGGATGATTTTTTACCCGATAAGCATGGTAAAATAGAATATGTCTAAGGTTAGTTTCGTTAACCTCCTAACCAATCTTAAGAAAGGAAAACAAACAAAATGCCTCAATATAATTTAATCATCAGCAGTGCCCGGGTTGAGACTAATATCCAGTTACCCCAGGCCCCTCAGGTTGGCGATATCATCTCGGTCAGCACCGACGTTAGTTCCCCACACTACCTGGTGCACCGCATTGAACTCTTTGTTGACAGCAATGTGGTCAACCTCCACGTCCAACGCTTCGCTGACCAACTGTCGGCCAAGTTAGCCGTGGATGGCTTCCGCAATAACCGCGATTTTCTATAATTACTAGGAGAAAAAATGGCTTGGTTACTTGTTTTGGCCCTGATTGTGGCCATCGTTATTACGGCTGTAATGGCCCTGATCCAAAGCAGCTGGTTCTTAATTCGCTGGTTGCTCGTTCCCCTGCTTATCCTGCTTTTGTTGACCTTCATCTTTAATCCGATGCTGATTTTAATTTTACTAATCATTATTCTCGCCGTGGTCTTTTATCGGCGGACTGTTAGCTCAAACCAGTCTGATAGTGCCCATGATGACAATGTCATCGATGGTGAGTTTACTGAAATTAACCCTGAAGAACGCACTGATAATGGTCACCGCGACCAAGATTAGGAGTCTCTATGCGTAAAGCCTTTATCGCCCTAGGTGTGGTTCTAATTGCCCTGGTGATTGCTCTCTTGGCCTTCAACCAGCGACCCAAGTACGCCGGGGTATCCCTCCCTAAAAATGATTACCGCCATATTCAAACCAGCCGGACTGAAATCAAGTCCCTCCTGGCTGACCTTAAAAATTTTGATTATAGCAAGCCTAAAACCGCTGACCAGGTTGAAACCGATGCAAAGAAGATTTTGAAGCTTAACGAATCAGTCCTAAGCAGCCACGATTATGACAAGCTGAAGGCCGCTATCTACGGTACCGGCGGCGTGGTCACCACGGTCAAAACGGCCCAGACCGGCCACTACAACATTGACCCTAGTGTAGCTTCCACCCTGCACAATGACTTTACCGAGATTATTAACCGCTTGGTGGCCGGCATTAGCGCCAGTTCATTGCAGCGTGAGGAAATTGCTAAGACTTTGACCCAACAGGTTAACTTGGACCAGGCCCTCTATCAAATCGGTGTTCAACACCAATAAAAAAGCCCCTATCCGGGGCTTTTTTATTTTTAGAAATGAGCCTTTACCTTGTAAATTGGCTGACCCTTGGCCAGGAATTTTTGTTCATACTCGGTCTCGATATTGCCCGCTACTTTATCAGGGTCGGCGTGCAAGTCCAAAGAGTAATCTTCCGGCTGCCAACGCATGCCAAAATTCATAAAACTCACCAAGGAGTACTCAAAGAGATGCCGGTTATCGGTTTTAAACTCGACCTCGCCACCATCAGGCAAGACCTGCTGGTAAGCCTGTAAAAAAGTCTTGTAAGTGAGGCGCCGCCGCTCATGGCGAGTTTTTGGCCAGGGATCAGAAAAGTTAAGGTAAATCTTACTAACTTCTCCCTTATTGAAGTAGGTATCTACCCCACTGCCATTACCGTAAATGTAACGTAAGTTGGGTAGTTTGCCATACTGGTCAAAACTTTTCCGGGCAGCAATGGCTACCGCCGTTTCTTGGATTTCCATCCCAATAAAATTGATTTCGGGATGGGCTACAGCCTGGTTCATGATGAACTGGCCCTTACCTGAACCAATTTCTAACTGGATAGGCTGCTCTTTATCAAAGATATCCTGCCAGTGCCCAGCCATGGTTTCCGCTTTGTCCTGGCTAATAACGATATCGGGGTGGTCCTGGAGCCAACCTTTGGCCCAGGGCTTTGACCGTAAATGCATCAACGTGCTCCTTTGTTTACTTTCTTCAAGGCATGGGGTACGTAATACCACTGCAAAAAGGCAGTCATCAGCAAGCTGCCGACAAAAATTCCCAAGGCGCGCAAGGGTTGGGCCAGGTTGGCCAGGGAAATAATCACTGCACTAATCAAGCTCCATTGGAGGAGTAGCCGTCCAAAACTCTGGCTGCGTTGGGCAGCAGTTAGTGGCATTAGACGGGTCCACAGTGTCTTTTGAGTTTCCTCATAGAGTGGGAGAATCTGAAAGTTAATCAGGTAAATCACCACCGCTGCAACGACAACCGTCAACCAGAACGGTGCCTGAGACAGGCTCAGCAAAATCACTATGCCAACAGCAATTAACCGGATAATCAGCGGTAGAATTTCATCGTTTCGAACCAAGCGGATGGCATAGAGCCGGTAAAGACCGCTACGACCGCCTGACATCCAGGAAATCAACCAGTCCAGGTAAGGACGGCGCTTAATCGATTTAGGTAGGTGGGGCACTTCGGCAAAGAGTGAGTAAAAGTGCAAAATCTTTTGTTCATGTAACTGGGACTGCCGAACGGTCGGTGCCCAGTCGATGGCATACACCTGCCACTTTTCGTGGTTGGTGCGGAAGTGGAAGAGCCAAACCCCAGCCAAGACCAACAGCCATAAAATCAGGGTTGCTGCTGAGAGGTTGGGTTGCAAGAACAAAATCAACCCCAGGACAACTGCGGGATATAAGAAGTGGTAAAGCAGTTCTTCGGGCACCGTGTTACGTTCAAAAATAATCACGTCGGGCTCGGTTCGAGGCTTTAAGAACAACTTTTCCCGGGTTTCCATCAGCATCAACAATTTATAGGTCATGATAAAGATAATCATCGAACCGACTGAAATGACATTGTTAATCCCAATCCGGGTTAGAATTGGGGCGATACTAATGATAAAGGCTAGCTGCCACAGAATCGCATAGCCATAGCTAACCTTTAAGGCCTGGCGAAAATACCGCGACACCATAAAGCGGTCATTGCCCAATAAAAAAAGACGGTCAGCCGGCTTAACGTAGGTCACGAAATCGCCGAACTGCAAACCAATCAGCAGCCAGGCCAGGGTGCCATACTGCCACCAGCCGGTCTGCCAGAAAGGATTACTGGCTGGCATCCCCAGCAAAATCCGATAACAGATAATTGCTGCACCCAGCAAAATCACCAGGAATATAATGAAGTGGTCATTAAAAAGCAGGCGCATGTATCGGGCATTGCGGGCCTGGTGTTTAAAGAAGCGTCGCCAAAATAAACGATCAAGACTCATAAATCGCCTCTTCCTGTTGCGCTAAGTTAAAGAAGTCATCCAGGGTTTCAATGGTCAGCCCGTGACTAGCCGCTAGCTCAGCTGGCGTACCGATGAATTCAATCCGGCCGTCCCGCAAGACGACAAAGTCATCGACATAACTAGCGGCGGATGCCAGCAAGTGAGTGGTTAACAGGACGCTTCTGTCAGCCTGAGCTTGTTCTTGCATCATCCTAATCACGTCCTTTTGGGCCAGAGTATCAAGTCCCAAGAAAGGCTCATCAATGACCAAAAGGGGCGCATTTAACATGAAGGCCGCTACAATCATGACCTTCTGCCGCATCCCCTTTGAGAAGTGGATGGGTAACCAGTGCAGTTTGTCATCCAGCCGGAAGTTCTTTAAGAGGTCTTGCACCTGATCCCAGTTCTCCTGGTCGTCTTTGCCATGAGTAGCCAGCATTAAATGCAAATGCTCAGCCAGAGTTAGCTCCTCATAAAGAATGGGCTGCTCTGGAATGTAGGCAATTTGTGACTTGAACTTGGTCGGGTCAGCGGCGATGTCGGTCCCGTTTAATTCAATTTTGCCGGTGTAAGGTTGTTGCTCACCAATGATATGGTTGATTGTCGTCGACTTACCAGCCCCATTTAAGCCAATTAAAGCGACGATTTTGCCATTTGGCACTTCAAAGGAAACATCCCTTAAAACGTTGTTACCGGCGTAGCCACCGGATAAATTATTTACGATTAATCCCATGGCTATTATTATACCAGGCTGCTTTCCTTTTGTTATAATAATCGTTAGAAATCCCACAAAGGAGTCGTAGGCATGGCAGACATTTTTGACAAGATTATCGCGGGCGAAATCCCCGCCTACAAGGTATATGAAGATGACGACGTTTTGGCCTTCTTGGATATCTCCCAGGTAACGCCGGGTCATACCCTCCTGGTCCCTAAAAAACACGTGGCTGATATTTTTGATTACGATGACCAGACTGCCCGTGAAGTGCTCTTGAAGCTGCCTATCTTAGCCCGGGCAATTAAGGCTAGCAACCCCGCCATCACGGGTATCAATATCCAATCTAACAACGGCCCTTCTGCTGGTCAGACTGTGATTCACTCCCACTGGCACCTGATTCCCCGCTATGACGACGACAATCTCAATGCGCAGCTGGCACCAACCATTGATCACAGTGCGGATTTTACCCCAGCTCGCTACCAGGAAATTGCCAACCAAATTGCTAAGGAAATGGAGGCCGGCAAGTGAAAATTATTAACGATATTAAAGGCATCTTCGCTGAATTCAAGGAACTAGGTGAATTATCCCGCCAGTTCAAGGCTCAGTTAGATGAACTGCAAGCACAATTGCCAGACGATAATCGCAACATTAGCGACCTCAAAATTTCAATTGACAAGTTCAACTTCAAAAACCGCCCTCACCTGGAAAGAATCAGCCAGGCCCAGGAAAGCATGCGGGCCGTTCTGGGAAAGTCCCAAGCGGACCAGTAAGCTTTATGTTAAAATGACAAGCAATGCTTAAGTAATGGAAGGAACTTGATTATGCGTAAAATTGCATGGCCGGCCCTGATTTTGGTTTTTGTTGCCGGCCTAGTCTACCTGTACTTTAATTCATCAAAGACCTTGATGAGTTCTAACGCAGGAAAAATTACCGAGAAAGAATACTACGACGACGTGAAGAAGTCTTCGGCCGGTCAGCAAGAATTTGCTAACATGGCCATCAACAAGGTCCTCAACGCCAAGTATGGCAACCAGGTCTCAAAGGCTGATTCCGACAAGGCCTTTGAAACGCAAAAGGCCCAGTACGGTTCACAGTTTAATGAAGTTTTGGCCCAAAACAACATGACGGCCGATGAATTCAAGACGCAACTGCGTAACAAGATGGTGATGTCGGCAGCTATTAAGGATAACTACAAGATTACCCAAAAGCAGGTTGATGATGCCTACGCTGACTACCAGCCTGACACGACGATTTCCCTGATTACTGCCAAGGATTCTGATTCGGCCCAGTCAGCCATTGATGACTTGGGCGCTGGCTCAAGCTGGTCATCAGTGTACAAGAAGTACAACACCGGTACTGACAAGGATAGTGGCAAGGATGGTCAGCTACCAGCCTTTGATTCAACCAGTACCAGCGTTGACAGTCAGGTTCAAAAGGCCGCTGCCCAGATGTCAGTTGGTGCTACTTCAGACTCCCCTGTCCAGGGTGCCAACGGTAAGTACTATGTCATCAAGCTCGACAAGGTAGCTTCCAAGCCATCCGAGAGCAAGGTTGAGTCACGGTTGAAGGATAAGATTGCCAGTGACTTCATGAACAACTCAAAGAACTCAGACGCAATCCAAAAGATTATTGGTGGTATCCTCCGCAAGGCTGATATCAGCATCAAGGATAACGACTTGAAGAATGCGCTTAGTGGTTACCTCACTTCTGGGGTTTCCTCATCTAGTTCTAAAAAATAAAGTGCAATCAAAAAGCGACTCGTAATCGAGTCGCTTTTTTTTATTCCTCTGTCCCCTCTTCTTGGGCCCGATAGAAACGTCGGTTATCGAGGCCAAAGATTCGTTGAGAAAACTCACCACTAGGCGTGGCAGTCATGGCCCCGTCCATCATCTGCAAGCTGGCATCCAATTCATCTAACTGGTGCAGGGCTTCTGCCTCCGGCACCATTGGCCGGACCGGTGAGCCATATTCAAGTAGACCGTGATGGGCTAAGACCACGTGCCGCAAGATGACCAGGTCCTCGCTCATCAAGTCCAGGTGCAATTCCTGGGCCACTAGGACAATTTGCTCATCCACTAGGGTAATGTGGCCAATCAAGTTACCGGCCAAGGTGTACTGAGTGGCCACGGGACCGCTCAGTTCAATCACCTTACCCAAATCATGCAATAGTGCACCGGCAATCAGGAGACTTTGATTTAAGGTTGGGTACTGCTGACTAACACTGTCTGCCAAGGCCGCAATTGACAAGGAATGAAAGGCCAGGCCACCATTGAAAGCATGGTGGTTTTTCTTTGCCGCTGGGAATTGCAGGAACTGATCATGGTACTTGGTAAACAAGCGCCGGACAATCCGGTTCCATTCTGGCTGGGTAATCATCAAAATATAATCGTTGAGTTGGTTTTCCAACTCGTCGGTCTTTAATGGTGCATGGGCCATAAACTCAGCCGGATTAGTTGGTTCCCCACTTTCACTCAGGCGTAACTCAGTGATTTGCACCTGGGGCTGACCCTTAAATGAACCCCGCACCCCGTGTAATTTGACGACCTTACCAGCCACCAGGTTATCCATCTGCTCCTGGCTGGCATCCCAGAGGTTACCAGGCAAGTTGCCAGACCGGTCACTAAAGACTAGGCTGATATAGGGTTTACCAGTCTTGGTGGTACGCACATCAGCGCTGGTAATTAAGGCAAAGTTGTCGATACTATCATTATCGTGGTACTGAGTCAGTAATTTAGCCATGGTTAGGGCTCACTTTCTTTAATTCAAAAATTTTAGCCGAGCGGTTAACCGGGTGTGATTTAGTCAGGTAAATAACCTGATGCTGCTCAGCAATCCTTGTCAGTAATGATATCATTTTGTCCGATCGGTCCTGGTCAAAATTCAAAAACCCATCGTCGATGAGTAGAGGTAGGTCAACCTGGCCGGCTAGATTCATGACCAGGGCTAATCTTAGCGCTACATAAAGCTGGTCACGGGTACCAGTTGATAGCTCAAAGATGTCAAAACGTTGGCCTTCCTGGCTGATAACCTGAATTTGTTCGGGGGCAAAATCAATGGTCTGATAGTGACCATCGGTGAGCTCCTGAAAATACTCCTGGGCCTGGGCCTGCATGGCAGGCCAACGCTGCTGGGTTAGCCGGTTTAAGGTGGTCAAAATGGTCTTAGCAGCCAGCTGATTTCCTAAATACTGCCGGAAGGCATCGGTCAGGCTAGCCGCCCGGTCGGCCTGCTGCTGGAGGGCCTGGCCGTATTGGTCACCATCGATTAACTGGTTTTGCTGGGCCTTTTTTTCAGCAATTGTCTGGCCTAAAATCTGAATTTTTTGTTCCAAATCTTGGGTTTGGCCGGTCACTGCTGATAGCTGACCTTGCAAACTGTCCAAATCAGAATAGGCCGCTAAGGCCGTCCAGTTCTGATCACCAATCTGCCCTTTTAAGTCGCGCCAACGTTGCTGGTTGCGGTCCTGATTTTCACCTTGAATCATGCGGCTACGTAACTGGGCTAGGTCACTAACTTGGTAATGCTGCAGAAGCTCACTGAGTTCCTGGGTTAAGGTTGCCCGAGATTGGACGGACTCTTGTAAGACCGCGGTCCGTTCAGCCCGCATCCGCTGATTCACCTGGCTGCGAATTTGGATGGCCTGGGCGAGGGACTGGTAGGTGCCCAAGAGGTCGCTAATGTCGATGCCAAGGCCATACTCTTGGCACAACTGCCCGAGTTGGCTGGCAAAGTGATCCAACTGATCCTGACTACCCTGATTAACGGCTTGTTGGGCCTGGGCACGTGCTAACTGCCTTAAGCGGGGTTGCATGGCCAAGGTTTCGGTTGCGCCTAGGGGCGTATAGGCAGTTAACACCCGTTGAACCTGGCCCCGTCGCTGAAATGCTAAGAAAACTAGGACCACCGTTGCCAAGCCCAGGACAATCGTTAACCCGCTAAATTGGCCACGCCACGCTGACCAGCCCGTCAGGATACCGGCTAATACAGCTCCCCACTGAAGGGGCCGATATTGCCGCAAAGCAGTTTCCTCGGACGCTGTGATTGCAGCCGGCCGGGGCCCTCGAAACTGATTATTAAGGGCCTCCTCATCCTGCTTCAACCGCCGGCGGTCTTCGATAATCCGGCGAATAGCAGGTAACTGGTTGGATAGGGCTAGCCAAGCTTCAGAAGGGACGGGTTGATCAGCGGCTTGATTAGGATTGTCATCGAGGTGGTCAAGGTTTTCACTAATTTGCTGAGCTCGGTAGAAATCCTCCCGACTGACAATCGGCAAATAATTCGTCGAATTCGCTTGATTAACTTTTTGCGCTTCCTGGTATAAGGGGTACAGGTGCACTAAGGACTGTAATTCCCCTGTCCTTTTCCTAAGCTGGTCAAGCTGGATTTGCAGGTCACTGAACTGTTGCTGGTCGGCAGCAAGCGACTTTTGCCCTTCCTGGTAACTAGGTATTTGCTGCGCTAACCGCTGCAACTCCGTTTCGCCCTGCCGGTACGCCCGGACCATCTGATTCAAGGGCCGTTTACCGGACCTGGAACGGGCAAATTGCTGGCTAGCAGCCGTTTCCAACTGTTGGGCCTGATTTAAGCTGTCACTAGCACGAGGTGCGCCCAAACTTAGTAAGAGGCGCTGCAAGTCTGCCGGTGCCAACCGACGCACTTCCGCCAGCGCTTGATGGTCAAAACTAAAAACTGCCTGGTAAGTACTTAGGTACACGGGTGCTAGCACCTGGTCTAGCCAGGACTGGGGATTTTCAATGGCAGTATGGTCGGACAACCGGGTCACCCTCAAGGTCGAAGGCTTACGTCCCGTTCGACCAATTTCGTAACGACCCGTAGGCAAGGCAACCGTCAAACTGCCTCCATAGCCTTCCCCATTTTTTGGTAGATAAATATTTTTATCCTTGGTTTTGTTTGGAAAACCAAAGAGGACCCCGATGATAAAGGCCCGTAAGGTCGATTTACCGGCCTCATTACCGCCGGTAAAAATCTGGAAATTAGCCAAGTCCAAAAATTGGGCATGGGACCAGCGACCGAACCCTTGAATATCAATCGCTTCAATTTTCATGGTCGGCCCCCTCTCCAAGCTGGGTGGCGTTCACCCATTCCCTTAAACTCGCCAAACCTTCATCGCTTAGAAAGTAATCCCGCAGGAAGACTGGTAAGTCGTTGGGCAATAATTCTGCCACCGCTGTCGGGGTCACCACTTCAGCTAAGCTGGTCTGCCAGGCCGGTCCCTTCAATTCACCGGCTGCTACTTGGCCTTCGTTTTCAGATCGAATCGTAATCTTAACTGGCCAAACTTGGTCTGGACAGTCGGCCCGCAGCTGGTCAACCGTGACCCCGGCCAGGATGAAACGTCTTAACTCTGCGGGTAAGTCAGCCGGCAGCGTTAAGGTTAAGAGCGTTGGCTGTGTTATTTTTAATTGCTGCACCTGTTCCTTGAGGTCTGCTAAACTATCCACCCGGTCCAAGGCCACTGTCTGCCAAACTACCGGGCTAGCTGGAATGAAGTCTAACTCAGGGGCCTGGGTAAAATCACGGTCCTGCTGAACTAGGTAAAAGCCCTTGGGCCCACTTTCCTTAGCTGATAACCCCTGCAGACTGCCGGGATAAAGGACTGGTGGTACCTGGTTTAACAGCTGACGCTGGTGAATGTGGCCCAGGGCCCAGTAGTTATAGTTCTTGGCCAGTAGGTCACCCGAGCTAGCACCAGCATAGTCACCAGTCCGGCTACCCACATCACCGTGGTAAAGGCCCAGATAATAGGCTGAACTACCGGGCATCCGACTTGGAAAATGATCAATTTCGGCCTGATTCTGGTGGCGGTGCTGGTAACTAAAACCGGTTAGCACCACTGAGACACCAGCCTTGGTGGTCAGTGTCATCGAAGAAACTTCTGGGCCAAAAACGTGGACATTACTTGGCCAATCCGGACGGGCCTGGTTACCAAAGTCGTGGTTACCAAAACTCAAATAAACCGGAATGTCCGCGGCAGCCAGGCGCTCAAACCCAGACTGGACCACTGCTTCAACCCGGGGGCTAACGGCCTGCCGGTAAAACAGATCCCCTGCTAGGACCACCAGGTCAACCTGCTCAGCGACCGCCCGGTCAATTAAACTGGTGAAGGCTTGCTGGGTTGCTGTTTGGACCCGGTCAGCCCAGACCGGTGGTAACTGGCCGTCTAGCCCTTGAAAAGGGTGCCCTAAATGTAAGTCAGCCGCATGGATAAAGGTCAGCATCGGTGCCCTCCTCAGAACAGATGTTCGATAATAATTATACGAAATGGTCCCCTTTTCTTCAAACAAAAAGAGGTGCAGCAAGCTGCACCTCTTTAAAATTGTGATTAATAGTTGTCCAAGTAAGTGTCCAATTCCCACTTACTTACATACTGGCGGTAAGAAGTATACTCGATCTTCTTAGCTTCGATAAACTTATCAGCAATGTGGCGGCCAATGGCATCCACGATGACTTCATCGGCAGCCAAATCCTCGACCGCGGCCAAGAGTGTGTCAGGCAGGTCAGTGATACCGGCCTTCTTACGCTCAGCCTCATCCATCAGGTAGATGTTCTTATCAACTGAGGCCCGTGGCTCGATTTCACGCTTAATACCATCCAAGCCAGCCACCAACATGGCTGCCAGGGAAGTGTAAGGGTTAGCGGTTGGATCAACCGAACGCAGTTCCAAACGAGTTGCTTGACCACGTGAAGCTGGTACTCGAACCATTGGTGAACGGTTTGAAGTTGACCATGCTACATAAACTGGGGCTTCAAAGCCAGGGGTCAAACGCTTATATGAGTTAACCGTTGGGTTAGCTAAGGCAGTAATAGCCGTGGCGTGGGTCAAGATACCACCCAGGAAGTGGTAGGCCGTGTTTGACAGACCCATCTCGTCCGCCTTATCTTCAAAGGCGTTCTTACCATCAGCGGTAAAGAGTGACATGTTGGTGTGCATACCTGAACCGTTAATACCAGAAACTGGCTTTGGCATGAAGGTTGCGTAGTAACCGTTCCGACGGGCCACCGTCTTAACCACCAACTTGAAGGTCTGAATCTTATCAGCGGCTTCCAAGGCATTGGCATACTTGAAGTCAACTTCGTGCTGTCCTTCGGCCACTTCGTGGTGAGCTGCTTCAACTTCAAAGTTCATCTTTTCCAGGGTCAAAACGATTTCGCGACGAACGTTTTCACCCAAGTCCAGGGGTGCAAGGTCAAAGTAGCCACCTTGGTCGTTGAGCTCAGTGGTTGGGTTGCCCTTATCATCAAGCTTGAAGAGGAAAAATTCTGGTTCAGTTCCGACGTTAAACTGGGTAAAGCCGGCGTCCTTAGCCTTAGCCAAGGCCTCGCGCAGTACATAGCGGGGGTCGCCAGGGAAAGGTTCGCGATCGGCCGTATAAACATCGGCAATCAAACGCGCAACCTTACCACCGTGGCTATCAGTTTCCCAAGGGAAAATCATGAAAGTCGACAAATCGGGGTACAGGTACATGTCGGATTCGTTAATCCGCACAAAGCCTTCGATGGAAGAACCATCAAACATCAGGTCGTTATCCAAGACCTTATCCAACTGTGAAGTAGGCACCTCAACGTTCTTGATGGTTCCCAGAACGTCGGTAAAGGTTACCCGAATAAATTCAACGTTCTCATCAGCAACAATCTGCTTGATATCTTCCTTAGTGTACTGCGTACCCGCCATGGTATTTCTCTCCTATCTACTGCCCAGTCAAAGTTCTTAGTGGTGTCCGAAGCGTCCAATCTGAGCAAATTCGCCCTGAAGGGAACGCCGAAGGGCCGCCTCCGAATCTTTGGCCTGCTGCAGCTTACGGTCCTGCTTAGCAAAAATTTCTTTAATGTCTTTTGTGGAGTCGCCAGCGTCTAAGTAATCCTTAATCGTCAGCAAGCGGTCAACGTCATTTAGGGAGAAGCGCCGTTGGCCCCCCTTGCCCCGTTTAGGCGCAACCAGCTCATGCTGTTCGTAATAACGAATCTGACGGTCGGTTAACATCGTCAGCTCGCGGACGGTGCTAATCGGTAAAATCGCTAAATTGCGTCTTAGCTCGCGTCCACTCATCGCTGCCACCTCCACTCAACATAGCTACATTTTAATCCAAAATAGCTAGCTTTGGAGATGTTTGTTAGTTTTTCTAACACGAACGGCCAAAATCACTTGGCATCGTACCAGGTTGGCCCGTCATGACTCTCGACCTTAAGCGGGATATCGAGCTTAACCGCTGAATCCATCACCTTGGTCACCACCTGATTGAGCTCATCGATTTCGTCCACTGGGGCTTCAAAGACCAGTTCATCGTGGACTTGCAGGAGCAGATTGGCATGTAAGTTATGTTCACGTAAGGCCCTTTTGACCTTAATCATGGCAATCTTAATGATATCGGCAGCTGATCCTTGGATTGGTGAGTTCATCGCGGTCCGTTCAGCAAAGCTACGCAGATTAAAGTTCTTAGCATTGATGTCCGGCAAGTAGCGCCGACGTTCGGCAATGGTTGTCACATAGCCCTGCTTGTGGGCCAGGGCCTTAATGGCATCCATCCATTCGTGCACCTTAGGGAACTCGTGGAAGTAGGTGTCAATGAACTGCTGGGCTTCTTTACGGGTGATACCTAGGTTTTTAGCCAGCCCGTAATCAGAGATACCATAGACAATCCCGAAGTTAACCGCCTTAGCCGTCCGCCTTTGCAGGGGGGTAACTTCCTCGTCATCTCCCAGACCAAAGACGGCCCGGGCAGTTTCGGCGTGGATATCTTCATCATTCAAGAAGGCCTGCTGTAGGTTTTTATCCCCGGTAACGTGGGCCAAGACACGGAGCTCAATTTGAGAGTAATCGGCCCCAAAAATCAGCCAGTCTGAATGACTGGGCACAAAGGCCTGACGGATTTTACGGCCCTCTTCGGTCCGCATCGGAATGTTTTGCAGATTGGGATCAACTGAAGATAGCCGGCCAGTTTGGGTTAAGGTTTGTAAGAAGCGGGTGTGAATCTTACTGTCCTTGGGATTAATGACACTCAGCAAGCCGTCAACGTAGGTGGACTTAATCTTGTTGAGCTGACGGTACTGGAGGATGTCATCAACAATTGGGGCCTGAGGCGCTAGTTGTTCTAAGACATCCACCGCTGTCGAGTAGCCGGTCTTAGTTTTTTTGATGACCGGCAGGCCCATTTTCTCAAAGAGGAGCACGCCAAGTTGCTTGGGTGAGTTCAGGTTAAACTCGCCGCCAGCCTGGTCATAAATGCCATCTTTGAGGGCCTCAATCCGTTTGTCCAAGTCATTGCCCATCTGCTCCAGGCGTTTTGGCTCAACCTTAAAGCCCTGGTATTCCATCTCAGCCAGGACGTAAGCCAAGGGCAGTTCAATGTCGTCGTAGAGATGGGTTTCGTCTCGCTCCTTTAACTTGGCCAAGGTTGGCGCCTTTAGAGCAGCAATGGCTGCCGCCTCCCCACCCATGTGGTCAATGACCGCCTGGGTATCATCGGGTACGGCAAACTTAGCCCCTTTGCCATAAAATTCTTCATCAGAAGTCAGGTAAATATCAAAGCGCTGGGCCAAGGTAGACAGCAGGTTGTCATTACCAACCGTATCTAAGAGATAGGCCACCAACAGGAAATCAAAAGAAACGCCGGCCAATGACAGTCCCAGCCGTTTCAACAAGACCAGGTCCGCCTTAACGTGAAAGACATTTTTGACAATCTTTTCATCGGCGAGGAGCTGCTTTAGGGCTGGTTCTTGCAGCAGGCTGATGTCACAGCTGCCGTAATAGCCGACTTCATCATTTCCCAGGGCAAAGCCAATCAGGTTGGCCCGGTGGTAGTTAGGGTCATCAAAGTCAAAGCTGAGGGCAATTTCGCCGGTCATTTTTTCAAGGACTGACAGATTATTAGCGGTCAGCTCCGTAACTGGTTGCGCTGGCTCAGCAGTCTTTTTTTCTTCTGGTTCGTTTAACCCACGTAGTTGGCCGGACTTTTGCAGGGCATGTAACTTGGCCAGGGCCTGTTTAAAGTCCAATTCCTGGTAAAACGGCACCAGCTCGTCTGGATTAAGGCCGGTGTAAGTCAGCTCATCGAGCTTGATTGGCAGGTCAGCATCGGTAATGATGGTGGCTAACTTGCGAGCGGTATAGGCCTGGTCCTTGTCATTAATCAGATTTTCCTTCAACTTGGAAGGTTTCATTTCATCAACATGGGCGTAAAGATTATCCAGGTCATGGTACTCATGCAGGAGCTTAATGGCCGTCTTCTCCCCGACCTTGGTGACGCCCGGATAGTTATCGGAAGTATCGCCAGTTAGGGCCTTTTTATCAATGATTTGACTGGGGTCCAGACCAAATTTTTCCTTGATAAAGGCTGGTGTATAGGTATCGACATCCGAAATACCGCGGCGGGTGACCTTCACACTGACCCGGTCGTTGACCAGTTGGATTAAGTCCTGGTCCCCGGTAACCACCACGACCTCATCACCGGCTTCAGCGCCTATTTTAGCCAGGGTGCCGATAATATCGTCGGCTTCCAGACCGAGCTGCTCATAGTTATGCAGCCCCATGTAGGCGACCATCTTTTTCATGTAGGGGAACTGTTCTCGAAACTCTTCTGGGGCCCGGGCGCGACCCGCCTTATAATCGGCAAAGAGCTGTCCCCGGAAGGTATCGCGGCCCGAAGAAGCATCCCAAGCCACTAAGGCCATATCCGGATCAAGCTTTAGAACCATGCCCTCCAAAAAATTATGAAAGGCCACCAGGGCATTGGTGTGCAGTCCCTCGTGGGTAACCATCCGGTTTAGCTGGTTATACATGGCGTAAAAGGCCCGGAAGGCCAGGGAATTTCCATCAATTAATAAGAGTTTTTTTGGCATAACTACCCGCTTTCTCACTTTATTCGCTAACTTTAGTGTACATGAAAAAAGCCCGCATCGGCGAGCTTTTTAAGTGGTACTTTAGTTGTTGCTGTCACCGGTTAAACGGATTAAGGCGTAGAACATGTTGATGAAGTCCAGGTACAGCGTTAAGGCACCGATAATGGCCAAACCAGTCATGTCTTCTTGGCCCTGGGCTGACAACTGAGCGTATAGAGCTTTCAGTTGGTTATTATCATAGGCCGTGTATAGGGCAAAGAGGACCACCGCAACCAGTGAAACTACGAAACTCCAAAGGCTGCTAGCAATGAAGATGTTCAAGACTGACGCCACAATTAGGGCAATCAGGCCACCGAACAAGATTGGACCCAAGCCAGCCAGGCTACGCTTGGTGAAGTAGCCATAAGCGGCCATACTACCAAAAATTGCAGCCGTGGAGAGAAAGGCGGAAAGAACTGATGCGTGTGTGTAAACCGCTAGGATTGAACCGAGGAACAGTCCTTGAATCACCGAGAACAACATCATCAGACCAAAGGCCCGCCCTGGATTTTCAGCACTAGCACGCTGAATACCATAAATGATGGCAAATTCCGCAGCGATGATTACAATCAAGCCAATAAAGTTCCCGGCAAGCAGCCGGTTTACGGCAGACAAGAAGAAAGCCTCTACAATCCAACCCGTAATTGCGGTGACACCTAGAGCAATCGTCATGTAGGTGTACATGCGCTGGAAGAAGGCCCGCAAGCCCTCGTCCGAACCGGTCACATCACGGCGAGTATTAAAATTATCCATGAATAGGTATCCCCCTATAAATTTTCATTAGTAACATGTTAGCAAAATAACCTTAAGCCAAGATTAAATCAACTTAAATCAGGTCGCAGTTGACCTAATAATTTCTGGTAGGCAAATTCATATTTTTGAATATCACCCGCCCCCATAAAGACCATCACGGCATCATGGTAAGGTGCCAAGGCACTGACATCATCTTCACTGACCATGCCGGCAAACTTAGAAATCGCGGCCCCCAAGTCTTCAGAGGTAATGGCCCCCTTCTGTTCGCGGGCTGAACCAAAGATGTCGGCCAAATAGACCTTATCGGCGGCCTCCAAACTCTTAGCGTACTCATCCTTGTAGGCAATCACCCGGGAGAAGGTGTGGGGCTGGAAAATCGCCACCACTTCCTTATTCGGGTACTTTTGCCGGGCCGCATCCAGGGTGGCTGTGATTTCAGTTGGATGGTGGGCATAATCATCAATGATGGTAATGTCGGCCAACTTCTTTTCGGAAAAGCGGCGCTTAACTCCCTGGTAACTGGCCAGGTATTCCTGGATACTGTCGAGGTCAACTTTCTCAGTGTAGCAGACCGCAATCACCGCTAAGGCATTTAAGACATTGTGCTGACCAAAGAGTGGTACCCGGAACTCCCCCAGTTCCTTACCGTGGAAGGAAACCGTAAACTGCGATCCATGGGTGTCTTTGTGGATATTGGTGGCCACAAAGTCATCCTGGTCCGGGTTAGTGCCATAGTAGTAAATCTTGGCCGTTGAAGTCAGCTGACGTAGGTGGGGGTCATCTCCCCAGGCAAAAATCGCCTTTTTAACGTGGCCGGCAAACTCCTCAAAGGCAGTCGTCACATCGTCAATGTCAGTGAAGTAGTCTGGGTGATCATAATCAATGTTGGTCAGGATGGCATAATCAGGGGTGTATCCTTCAAAATGACGCCGGTACTCATCAGATTCAACTACGAAAAACTGGGAGTTTGGTACCCCCCGGCCAGTTCCATCACCGATCAGATAGGAAGTTGGCGCCACGTTTTTTAAAACGTGGGCCAGCAAACCAGTAGTCGAAGTCTTACCGTGAGCGCCGGCAACCCCGACCGAGGTGCTCTGTTGAATCTGTTCCTCGACCGCCTCTGGATAGGTAATCATGTCCACGCCAAGTTGCAGCGCCCGGGCCACCTCTTCTTGTTCATCATCGAAGGCATTGCCCCGGATAAAGGTCGCATCCTGGTTGGCATCGATGTTTTTAGCATCGAATGGTAAAATCTCAATCCCAGCTGCCTCAAGGGGTGCCTGGGTGTAGGTAAAGGCCGTAATGTCTGAACCTAGTACCTCGTTGCCCTGGTCATGCAAAATCTGAGCAAGCGGACCCATGCCGGTCCCCTTAATACCAATAAAATAATACTTTTTTTGCATTGTGATTCCTTAATGTCTAGCACACTAGGCGGTTTAATAGTTTAAATCAATCTGGCCATCACGGTACAGGTTCTGAGCCTTTTTAAAGTCGAAAGGCTCCCCTACCGAACCAAAGTCATCCGGCAAAACCAGGGCGCCGGGTCGGTTGGGCGCTTCTGGTAGTTGCAATTCCCGGCCGGACACAATCATGCCCGCTGAAGGGACCCCGCGCAACTGGCCGTCCCAAATCAGGTTACCAGAGGGCATCATTGCCCCGGGCGTGGCAACGACCACCTTAATGCCGGTCCGCATGTTGGGTGAACCCGACACAATTTGCAGCACCCGACCATCCCCGACTGCGGTTTGGGTAACATGGAGGTGGTCAGAATCTGGATGATCCGCCATTTCCTGAACTTCACCGATGACCAGGCCACTCTCAGAGTTGGTGACCTCATCTTGGAAACCAGCCGCCATGATGGCCTGGTTAACCTTGGCCAGTTGGTCGGGCGTCAAGGTCACCATGCCGCGCTGGTCGCCAAGGTCAATCAGGTCACTGATATGAAAAATATTAATCCCAGTGGTAAAGCCGGTCTCCGCATCGCTAATTCGAGTAATATTACCCCTGCTTTCAACCTTTTGCTGGTCTGGATTAGGCCCCATAAAGATTAGCAAGGCATCGTTGGCGATTTTAGGATTGTAAGTCATAATCATGGTATGTATACCTCATTTACCACTGGGTGCTTGGTCTAAAAACTGCAGTAGGA
The DNA here is from genome assembly GCA_029433155.1 of Lactobacillaceae bacterium L1_55_11. Lineage (GTDB taxonomy): Bacteria > Bacillota > Bacilli > Lactobacillales > Lactobacillaceae > ESL0723. The sequence continues at coordinate 300,064 of JAQYTT010000001.1, read as the reverse complement.
GCTGGGCAGAGGCCCGGCCAGCCGTGACCACGTATTCATCAAAGGTGACCCCTGAATCGCCGTTAGCCAGGTCAGAAACCCCGCGTAAGATAATAAATGGTACCTTGAACCGGGTTGCTACCTGGGCCACGGCGGCCCCCTCCATCTCAGCCACTAGGGCTTTAGGAAAGTGGGTCAGGATTTGTTGGCGGCCCTGGTCTTGGACAAACTGATCACCTGAGACAATCAAACCGGGCTGGGCCGAACCCAGCTTCTCAAAGGTGGCGACTAAGTCTGGGTCAGCCTCAAAGTAGGTTGGCTGGCCGGGCAATTGGCCGTAATCGTAGCCAAAGACCTGAACATCGACATCCGAGTAAGCGGCCTGCTGGCCAATCACTAAGTCCCCGATTTTCAATTCCGGCTGCAAGGCCCCGGCCGAACCAGTGTTAATCACCGCCTCAACCTGAAACTGGTGAATCACCACGGTAGCCGCCACAGCTGCCGCCACCTTACCAATCCCTGACTCCGTCAGGACAATGTCATGGCCGTGATACTGTCCGGTAATGACTTCCATGTCACCAATTTGACTGGTCTTGGAATCAGTTAGGGCGGCCACCAAAGCCCCTTTTTCTTCTGCCATCGGGGTAATAATACCAACTTTCATGGTTAACCTGCTCCTACTTAACTTAGTTTACGAAAAAGAAATAAAGGTAAAGGATGACAATCATGACCCCTAAAATAATCATCGCCCAGTTATAGCGATAGGATAGGCGGTCGGTCTTGCCCTTGGTCGTCAACTGCCCATCAGAACCCATTTCAAAACGGCCGTGATGGGTCAGACGCATTTCAGACCGGTTTTCCGGTTCAACGACCTCAATGGTTTTGGGGTGTTGGCGGGCGTATTCCCGCTCCACCTTTTGCCGAGCCTTCATCCGCTGCCGCTTGTCGGCTTCAATCTGGTGACGCTTAAAGAATGAATTCTTCTCCGGCATCTTGTCTCCTTAGCTGGGCCCAGTATAGATAGGCCATAATTGATTTTTGATCTTTTAGACGGCCACTAGCCAGCCACTGACCAAGTTGGTCAAAGGTCACTTTTTCAACGTCCAGGTTCTCATCCCAGTCTTGCTCGTCTTGGTCCTTAACCGGTAACTTATCTAATCCCTGCGCGACCCATAAAGACATTTCGCCATCGGAAAAGCCCACCGCCTGATAAAAAGAAAAGGCCCGGGTCAACTGCTGGGGCTTAACCCGCAGTTCCTCGTTTAACTCACGAATGACAGCCTGATGGGCATCCCCTGCATCCCGGCTATCGAGCTTACCGGCTGGAAATTCATCGACTACCTCAGCCACCGGGGCGCGCCACTGACGCACCATCAGGGCGTGGTCGGCGTCCAAAAGGGGCAAGATTACGACACTGGGTCCATGATGGACAATGTCCCGCTGGGCGGTTTCATTTCGATTAGGTAAGGCGACCAGCTCTTGTTGGACTGAAAAAATCGGACCTTGATAGACCGTTTTCTGGCTTAAAACCTTTTCTGGTTCAGCTGTCATTGATCAGTCCTCCAGCGGTTTTACCCGGGCGGCCTGGAAGGCATCCAATCCCTGCACCAGGACGTAGGAGACCTTCTCGCCTGGAATCAGGCGCTTGAAGCCTTCGCCCGCGATGCCGTTAAAGTGCACGTACACATCGTCGCTCCCGTCATCGGGGGTGATATAACCGTAACCGCGGTCTTTTTGCCAAATTTTTACTGTGCCAGTTTTCATAGTGTTAGTATACCAAATTCCCCCTAGTAAAACAGCGCCCGACTGCTTTAGTCGGGCGCTGTTTTGACTTATTTCATCAGGGCTAAAATCACAAAGTTAACTAGGAAGAAGGCCGAAACGATGACCAGCACCGGCGAAATTTCCCGCCACTTACCCAAGACAAGCTTGACCAGGATAAAGAAGAGAAAACCGGCCGCAATTCCATAAGAAATCGAGTAAGAGAAAGCCATGAAGATGGAGGTGAAGAAAGCTGGTAGGGCAATTTCTAAGTTGTCCCAGGCAATCTTACGGAACTCCCCCATCATCATAATTCCCACGAGGATTAGCAGTGGTGCGGTAGCGGCGGTTGGCACAACGCCAACCCAGGGTGCCAGAAAGACCATCAGGGCAAAGCCAATCGCTGTGACCAGGTTGGCCAGACCGGTGCGGGCACCGGCGGCCACCCCGGTTGCTGATTCAATGAAGGTCGTTGTATTAGAAGTGCCCACCACACCGGCCAGGGTCGTGGTGAAGGTGTCAACGACCAGGGCCCGGTCCATCTTGGACTGGAAGCCTCGTTCGTTTTCAAAGGCATGTTGGTCTTCCTTAGAGAAAATCCCCGTCTGGTTTCCAATCCCAATCAGGGTACCAATGGCATCAAAGAGACCGGTCAGCCCCATGGCAAAGACCGTAATTAAGGCTAGGGCCGTGTGGCTCCAGTTGTTAAAGAGACTGCCCATCCCGGCCGAACCAAAGGCTTGGCCGAAGACACCGCCAAGGTCCTTAAAGGAACTGGCTAAGGAGGTTCCGGCACCGATATGGGTCTGGGTAACCCCCATTGGAATGCCGATTAAAGTGGTCGCAACCAGGGCAATCAGAAAGGCGCCGGGCACCTTACGGATGACCAAGATTACCAGGATAATCAGGCCAATTAAGGCCAGCAAGACCGGTGCCTGGTTAAACTTGGTTAATTCCGGCGTAACGCCCCCGTTAGCCAAGATTGAATCAACCGAACCAGTCGCCCCACCGTGGTAGGCTTTACCATTCAAGGTCAAAATGTTAGCGCCATCAACTATGAAATTGATGAAACCGGCATTCTTAAGTCCAATATAGGTGACAAACATCCCAATTCCACCACCAATGGCCGCCTTCAATTCAGCTGGAATGCCCTTCACAATTGCCCGTCGACCGTGGGTCAGGGTAATGACAATGTCGACTAAGCCGACCAGAAAGACTATCGCCAAGGCCTGCTGCCACTTGAATCCAAAGCCAAAAACGATGGTATAGGTGAAATAGGCCTGCATCCCAATCCCAGGTGCCAGGGCAAAGGGCACGTTGGCAAAGAGCCCCATCAGCACCGTACCAAAGATGGCCACGATAATGGCGGCCAAGAAGACTGCGGCAGCGGGAATGCCCGCCTGACCCAAAATTTGCGGGTTCAAGAAGAAAATGTAGGCCATGGAGACAAAGGTGGTTAAGCCACCAATGACTTCCCGGCGAACCGTGGTGTGATTTTCTGATAACTTAAAAAACTTTTCCATATAACGCCGTCAACCGCTTGACGCTCCTCTCTCTATCTTTGCTAGGTCCTAGAAATCAAACAGACTCAACTGGTTTTCATCTGGCAGGTCGTTTAGGACCGAGTGCTGGCTCAAAAAGTCGATAATCGTTTGGGAAACATGGCCCCGCTTCTTCATATCTTCCTTACTAATAAAGTCCTGTTCCGCCCGGGCGGTCACAATCTGCCGGGCCACGTTATCACCCAAGCCCGGTACCGCTGAAAACGGCGGGATCAGGGTATTATCCTCAATGACCCACTCGGTGGCCTGGGAACGTTCCAGGTCAACCATGGCAAAGGTGATGCCCCGTTCTAGGGCCTCGTTGGCCATTTCCATCACGGTTAACAGGTTACGATCACCAACCGTTGCGTCATTACCAAGACTGCGCAAGCGGGCAATGGCCGCCTTAGTGGCTTCCTTACCCCGACTCATGCTGACAATGTCAAAGGCATCGGCCCGGACGGAGAAGTAGGTCGCATAGTAAATCGTTGGGAAGTAAACCTTGAAGTAGGCAATCCGCAGGGCCATCAAAACGTAGGCCGCAGCGTGGGCCCGGGGGAACATATACTTAATCTTTAAGCAGGAATCAATGTACCACTCCGGTACCCCCTTTTCCCGCATCAGGGCCTGGTACTCGTCGGTAATCCCCTTACCCTTCCGGACCTTTTCCATAATGTTAAAGGCATCCTCGGCGGGCAGACCCCAGCCAATCAAGTCGGTCATGATCTTATCTCGGGTTCCAATCACCGAACTAATCGTGGCCGTCCCCTCCTTAATTAGTTCCTGGGCGTTGCCCAGCCAAACATCGGTCCCGTGGGACAGGCCGGAAATCTGAAGAAGCTCGGAATAAGAGTGGGGTTGGGTGTCTTCTAGCATGTTACGGACAAAGCCGGTCCCAAATTCGGGCAGGCCCAAGGTCCCAGTTTTAGAGTAGATTTGTTCGGGCGTAACCCCTAGGGCCTCAGTTGAGGTAAAGAGCGAAATCACGCCGGGATCGTTAGCCGGAATTGTCTGGGGATCAATCCCGGACATATCCTTTAAGGTCCGGACCATGGTGGGATCATCGTGACCTAGGATATCCATCTTCAACAAATTATCGTGGATGGCATGGTAATCCATGTGGGTCGTTTGCCAGAGCGAATTCTGATCATCGGCTGGATATTGGACCGGCGTGAAGTCATAGACCTCGTATTCGCGGGGCACGATCAGGATACCGCCCGGATGCTGACCAGTGGTCCGTTTAACGCCAGTTACACCCTGGGCCAGACGTTCCACTTCGGCGCCGCGGTACTGGTAGTCATGGTCGCGTTCAAAGGCCTTCACGTAACCAAAGGCCGTTTTCTCTGCCACGGTCGCAATCGTCCCAGCCCGGTAAACATTGTGCTCACCAAACATCACCTTCATGTAGTTATGGGCAATGGGCTGGTAGTCGCCGGAAAAGTTCAAATCGATATCGGGGACCTTGTTTCCAGTGAAGCCCATGAAGGTTTCAAAGGGGATATTTTGCCCATCCCCAATCAGCATTTCGCCGGGATGGTTAGGGTCCTCTTTTGGAGGCAGATCATAGCCAGAACCGTACTGCTGGGAGTCAGCTAATTCAAAGTAGTCCCCGTGCTTGGAACGGTAATGTGGTGGCAGCGGATTAACCTCGGTAATACCAGACAGGGTCGCCACCAAGGATGAGCCGACCGAACCTCGGGAACCAACCAGGTAGCCGTCCTTGTTGGACTTGGCTACCAGGCGCTGGGCAATCATGTAGTGCGGCGCGAAACCGTTCCCGATGATGGCATCCAGTTCCTGGTTAATCCGGTCTAAGATCAAGCTTGGCAAGGGGTCGCCATACATTTCCTTGGCAGATGCCAGGGTCTTTTTGCGGAGTTCATCCCCGGCACCAGGAATGTTAGGGGGATAAGAACCGGATTTCAGTGGCGTTACATCGTCTAACTGATCCGCAATGACATGGGTGTTGTCAATTACTACTGCCTTGGCTTCCTGGTCACCCAAGAATTCAAATTCATCCAAAAGGGCCTGGGTCGTCTTAAAGTAAACCTCAGGTAGCCCGGTCCGATTCAAGGGATTACCAGGCTGCGTCCCAATCAGAATGTCTCGGTAAATCTTATCCTCGGGGTTGGTGTATTTCACATCCCCGGTGACCACAACGGGCTTGTCCAACTCTTTTCCGATGGCGACCATTTCGGTCAGGATTTCTTTTAACTTGGCCGGATTGGCAATCAGGGCCGTCGCCAGCATCGGTTGGTAGTTTTCCAGGGGCTGGATTTCTAGGTAATCGTAGTAACGAGCCTTCTTCAAGGCCGCCTGGTAACCCTTTTCAATCAGGGTCACAATTACATCACCATCCGTGTCCCCACTACCGACCAAAAGGCCATCCCGGTAACGATCCAAGACTGAACGTGGAATCCGCGGAATCTTAGCGAAGTAGTCGACGTTGGATTTCGAGACTAACTTGTACAGGTTTTTGAGACCCTGGGCATTTTTAACCAGGAGGGTGGCATGAACCGGCCGACCGTGCTTCCAGGCGGCCCCATCAGTCATATGCTGGTTAAGCTGGTCATGGCGCTCTACGCCATAACGTTCGTTGGCCTCTTTGATGAGCTTCCAGCCTAGATGCCCGGTCGTTTCCGCATCAAAGATGGCCCGATGGGCCTGTTCCAAATTAATGTTAAAGCGCTTGGCCAGGGTCCCCAGCCGATAAGACTTAAAGTCTGGGTAGAGCCAGCGGGTCATCGACAGGGTATCAATGACTGGGTTTTGGATGCCAGGTTCGTCGTAGCGGGCGTAGGTCGCATTCATGAAATCAACATCGAAGGTGACGTTGTGGCCAATTAGGACACTGTCGCCAGCCCACTTCCTGAAGGAGTCAATCACCGTCTGTTCTGGCTTAGCATCCGCCACCATGGCATTGGTAATCGAAGTCAAGTTAGTTGTAAATTCGGACAGTGGAAAACCAGGGTTAATGTACTCGGAAAACTTGTCAACGACGTTCCCCTTCTCCATCTTAACCGCTGATAATTCAATAATCCGGTCACTAACGGCTGACAGACCGGTGGTCTCCAAATCGAAGGCCACGTAGGTCGTGTCATCACCAAGCAAATCAACTGGCTTTGGGTTAAAGGCAATCGGTTCACCATCCTCAACCAGGTTGGCCTCCATGCCATAAATCATTTTTAAATCGTTTTTCTTGCCAACTGCAGCAGCCGTCGGATAACCCTGCACGTTGCCGTTATCGACCACGGCCAGGGCCGTCTGACCCCACTGGTGGGCCAGCTTACCCAACTGGTCAAAATCAGTCACAGCGTCCATGGCCGACATATTGGAGTGGGCGTGCAATTCAATTCGCTGCTCAGTACCTTCATAGGGTTCCTGACGATTTTGGTGGTCAATGACCGTCAGGTCATAGATATTTAACACTAGTTCCCGGGCGTACTGATCCTCTTGGACGTTACCGCTCAAGCGGACCCACATACCAGTTTCCAGACCATCAAAAACGGCCTCATCCCCGGCATTGTTCGAGAATTTTTTGGCACTGATGGAGCTGGTGTAGTCGGTAATTTTCAGGGTTAGCAGCTGACGGCCGGAGCGCAGTTCCCGGATGTCCTTGTTGAAAATGTAGCCTTCAACAACCACCCGGTTCTCTTCCCCATCAATTTCTTTCAAAGGGGTAATTTCAGCATTTTTAGCAATGTTGCGCCCTAATTTTAGAGGTACGCCGTCACTGCTCTGGCTGGCAGCCGCCTGCTTTTGCTGGGCCGCCATCGCTTTTTTCAGGTTTTCCTGGGCCTGGGCCTGGTGCTGGGCGACCTGGTCTTGGACTTCCTGGGCCAGCTGGTCATCCAGCTGGGCGGTAAAGGACAACGAGGCAAAGCCAAGTTGTTGATAGGTTTGGCTAATTTGTTCCAAAACGGCTGGGGTCAAAGAACCCAGCAGAAAATTACTGGCCACCCCAACTGTGACGGTTTGATTGGCCTGGTTAGCCAAACGACTACCCTCACTTAGCTGTTGCACAATGGCATGATTTAGACCAACCTGTTGTAACACCAGGGACCAGTAAGCCTTTACTAGGTCTGCATCTGTGCTGGGTTGGTCAACGTCAATGGTTAGCTCGGTTTGAGCAATATTGGTAAAGGCCTTGGCCAGACCCTGACTGAAATTCAAATACACTTCAGCCGGTAGCACCCGGGCTAGGTGCACATAAAAGTGCCACTGCCTACGTTTAGGAGCAACATCGACCCGTTCTAACTGACCACCTTCAAAGGCGGTCCGCATTTCAGGGGCCAAGCCAACATGGTTTAACAGTTGCTGCAATTGTTCTGTATTATTTAAGGCCATAAGCCCTCCGATATCCTCTAAAAAAGCCGATAAAATCGGCTTTTTTAGCAATCAGTTAATCTTTTTCACCGGCTAGCAAAACGCTGACTGAATCAACAATCTCACTGACCCGCATTTCAAAGTTAGTATGGCTGGCACGGACTTTCACTTCAACGACCTCTTCGGCGGCCTTCTTACCGACCGTGACCCGGATTGGCACGCCAATCAAGTCTGCATCGGCGAACTTGACCCCTGCCCGTTCCTTCCGGTCATCAACCAAGACATCCAAGCCCTGACTAGTCAAGGCTTCATCCAGGGTGGCCGTGATCTTAGCCTGGTCCTCATCCTTCAGGTTAATTGGCACAATGTGCACGTCAAATGGCGCCACACTAGCTGGCCAAACCAGGCCATCCTCGTCTCCGTTTTGCTCGGCTAAGGCGCTAAGCAGACGGGAAACACCAATGCCGTAAGAACCCATGACCATGTCAGTCTGACGACCGTTTTCGTCCAGAACTTGGGCGCCTAGGACTTTAGAATAACGAGTACCTAGCTTGAAAATGTGGCCAATCTCAATCCCCTTGGTGAACTTAAGCTGACCTTTTTGGTCGACGGCCTGGTCACCTTCACGGGCCAGGCGGAAATCGCTAACGTCTTCTTGATTTAAACTGGTATCGCGGTCCCAGTTAACATTTTGGTAGTGTTGACCGTCATGGTTAGCCCCGGCAGTAAAATTCTGCAGGTCAGCCGCCCGATCATCAACTAAGAGACGGACATTATCCGGTAGGTCAACCGGTCCGATTGAACCAAAGCCAACACCCATCAAATCCTTAACTGCCGCTTCGTCCATCATCTCAACGCTGTTAGCCCCAACAAAGTTCTGAACCTTAACCGGGTTAACTTCAAAATCCCCAGTCGTCACAACTGCTAAGACCTGGTCATCATCGGTCTTCATCATGATGGTCTTCACCAGCTGATCAGCTGGCACATCCAAATGCTCAGCCAGGGCTTCAATCGTCTTGACCCCAGGTGTGTCAATCAACTTAAGGTCAGCCTCTTCTTCATCACCAGGATGGCGCTCATAAAAGTCCTTGGCCATTTCCAGGTTAGCTGCATAGTCAGTCGCGTCGGAGTATACAATGGTGTCCTCTCCCGCTGCTGCAGGGGCTGAGAACTCCTTAGAATCGGAGCCGCCCATGGCACCAGCATCACCAACAATAATCCGGTAATCTAAGCCAATCCGATTGAAAATGTTCACGTAAGCATTTTCCATCTGGTGGAAGGCTTGGTCCAGACCAGCCTGATCTGCACTAAAGGAGTAACCATCCTCCATGATAAATTCACGGGTCCGCAACAGGCCAAAGCGGGGACGGTTCTCATCCCGGAACTTGGTTTGAATTTGGTAAACCAAGAGGGGCAGCTTTTTGTAGGACTTGATTTCATCAGCCATCAATTGAGTGAAGGTTTCTTCGTGGGTGGGACCCAAGATAAAGTCCCGCTGCTGCCGGTTTTTAAACTTGTACAAATCTGGCCCATAGGTCTCATAACGACCAGACCGCTGCCAAAGTTCAGCCGGTAAAATCTCTGGCACTGACATTTCATTGGCATCAATGGCATTTAGCTCTTCACGGATAATTGCCTCAATCTTATTAAGTACCCGCTGAGCCAAAGGAAGGTAGGAAAACATCCCCGCCGCCACGGGCCGGATGTAGCCGGCCTTCAAGAGCAATTGGTGGCTTTTAACATCGGCATCGGCCGGCACTTCCCGCATCGTCGGCATGAATAGCTTTGACTGTTTCATAGACATCCTTCTTATTTCCTTTGCTAAGTTTATGTACGCAGTAACCCGAGGTCACTGCTTAATTTAACGCAATATGTCATTGATAGTAACGGCCACCATCAGGCCCATCACAAAGACGGCGCCGGCGATAGCAATCGAATTCTCCACCACATGTGGCAGGGGCCGCCGGATAATCCCTTCGGTAAAGTTTAGCACCAACTTACCACCATCCAGGGGTGGAATTGGCAAAAGATTGATGATACCGAGGTTAACCGACAGTAAAGCGGTTAAGAACAAAACGTTCAAGAAACCAGCCTTACTTGCATCCGAAGTTTCCCGAGCAAGCATAACCGGACCACCTAATTTATTGAGGCTAAAGCCGCCGTCAAAGATATGCAGGAGTTTATCACTCACCTGCACGATGCTGCTGCCTGTGGCACTAATCCCGTACTTGAGGCGTGAACCAATGTCGGTGTAATTCTTAGAAGTAACCCCGATTTGCTGCTGATTTGGCTGATCCGTCTTGCTAACGACCGGTGTGACAATATAAGCTTTTTCCTGGTTATGACGGCTAACCACAATTTTAACCGGGCGACCCCGGCTACTGCTGACATCTTGAACAAAATCAGAGAAATACTTAACAGTGTGACCATTAACCGACTTAACCCGGTCATCAGCCTGCAAGCCCGCTTGCTGAGCAGCTGAGCCAGCCATCACCGACCCAATCACTGGCTCTGCAGAGGGAATACTTGGTTGCATAAAAGCCCAGGAAGTGAAAACGACAAAGGCTAAAACAAAGTTCATGAATGGACCAGCAAAGTTAATCAAAATCCGGCTGCGAATCTTAGCAGACTGGACCCAGGTGTCCCGCGGTGCAATCTGGGTCTCAATCCCATTGGTGTCCACAATTGTCGCGTCATGGTTAACCTTTAAGGTTTCAACTTCCTGGCTATCGTTTTGATAGCCAGTTAAAGTCAGGGCATCGGTCAAATCAAACTGGTCAACCTGGAAAGGCAGGCCACCAACATTCTCGTCAACCCGGGTATCCATCTGAATGACCTGGCCTTGATCATCAAACTTTAAGAGCAGACGCTGACCGGCCTCTAAGTCGGGATCATCGTCCATACCGGCCATACGCACATAGCCACCAACCGGCAAAATCCGAATCGTATAAGCGGTGTGGTTGCGGTACCAACTCAGTAACTTAGGGCCCATCCCAATTGAAAATTCACGGACTAAGACCCCAGTTTTTTTCGCCACAATGAAGTGGCCAAATTCATGAACAGCGACTAGGACGCCGAAAACAAATATAAAGGCGATTATCGCAGTTATGGTCATAACTGACATCCTTTCCAGTCCCTACAGACCCTTATTACTATCATTATAGCATTCCCAGAATGGACATAAGGGGCATTACTACTAACATCGAATCGAAACGGTCCAAAATTCCACCGTGACCAGGTAAAATTGTTCCTGAGTCTTTCACCCTAAAGTAGCGCTTAAAGGCCGATTCAATCAGGTCACCGAACTGACCACCGATGGACAGAATCAAGGCGACCACTAGCAGCGTCCAATAGGAATAATGGGACCAACCGTTTAAAGCATAAATGGCTGGCACCACTAGGACGGCAACCAAAGTTCCCCCAACTGAACCTTCCCAAGTCTTATTAGGACTGATTTTAGGCGCCAGTTTGTTTTTACCGAGTTTACGGCCGACCAGGTAGGCCCCTGAATCAGTAATCCAAACGATTAAGAGACCAAAGAACACCGTGGCCAGACTGTGGGCAGCGGCCGCATAAAAGTAGTGAAAGCCGGTTCCAATATAAACAATCGAAATGACCAAAATACCAGCGTCATCGTAGTTAAACTGCCGGCGACTATAAATCGTTCGCAGCAGGAGCAAAAAGGTTAGCGCGTAAAAAATATTGGCCGAGTTCACGTAGAAAGGCAGATGTATATTCTGCCAAATGTCACGGGGCAAAATAATGGCAATGACCCCGGCAAAAGAAATCAGTGCCTCCGGTGAAATCATGAAGCTGTGGGTCGACATGCGCAAAATTTCGCTCATCGCCACCACTCCCAAAATCAGGGTCAAGATTAACAGTGGCCAGTGGCCAATAATCAGTAGTGGGATAAAGATTGCTAAGGCCACCACCGCGGTGATAATACGAGTTTTCATCGCCGTTTACTCACTTTCTTTTAGAGACCGCCATAGCGACGGTCACGGCTAGTATAGTCTTTGATGGCCGCTAAGAGGGCCGCTTGATCGAAGTCAGGCCAGAGGGTATCGGTAAAGTACAGTTCACAGTAAGCCGCTTGATAAGGCAAAAAATTACTGAGACGGAGTTCACCAGAAGTCCTGATCATTAGATCCGGACTGGCCCACTGCCCCAGGGGAGCGGTGTCCAGGTGAGCTTCAAAGGTTCCCTGGTCTACATCAGCAGGATTTAACTCGCCCTTGGCAACTGCTGCGGCAATTTGCTTTGCGGCCTGGACAATTTCCGCCTGGCCACCGTAGTTAATGGCAAAGTTCAAAAACATGCCAGTATTGTCGGCAGTCTTCTCAACCGCGTCGGCAATGGCAGCTTGGGTAGCATCCGGCAGTTGGCTGATATCGCCCATCGTGGTCACGCGCACGTTTTGCGCCACTAAGTCCGGCACGAAGTCATTAAAAAAAATGACCGGCAGCTTCATCAAGAAACTGACCTCGTTATCCGGTCGGCGCCAATTTTCCGTGGAAAAAGCATACAGGGTCAAGACCTTAACCCCTAAGTCACTGGCCGCCTGGGTGATGGCTTTGACATTGTCCATACCGGCCTTGTGCCCGGCTGATCGTGGTAGCAAGCGTTTTTTAGCCCAGCGACCATTACCATCCATGATAATGGCTAAGTGGTCAGGAATTTTAAGGGTGGCACTATCCTTGCCTGAATTCTCCCGCTTATTAAAAAAAGCCAATCGCTGCTCCCCCTTATTCCGCCAGCATATATATGGACATTTTACCAGAATTAAAACCTGGGCACAAAAAAGCAGTTGGCTTAACCAACTGCTTTTTTACTATTGAACGGTAACACTCTTTGCCAAATTCCGGGGACGATCAACGTCTAAGCCCCGGTCGAGCGTGGCATAATATGCAATTAACTGGGCTGGGATAACAGCCAAGAGTGGCATCAAAAGTTCATCGACCTCTGGCAGGACGTAAGCATCCCCTGGCCGAGCCAAACTTTCAGAAGAAATAATCACGGTGTTAGCACCGCGGGCCGCCACCTGGGCAACCTCACCACGTAGCAGGCCCGCCGTTTTGGACTGGGTTAACAGGGCAAAGACCGGCGTCCCCTCTTCAATCAGGGAAATCGTACCATGCTTTAATTCGCCGGCCGCAAAGCCTTCGGTCTGAACGTAGGAAATTTCCTTCAGCTTCAGGGCGGCTTCTAAGGCCACGGCAGCATCCAGTCCCCGGCCAATGTAGAAGGCCGAACGCTGGTTATGCAAAACCGTGTCGGCAATCTCCTTGAAGGTTTCCTTCTCATCGGTGATGGCTGAAACCTCAACGGCTACCTTGGCCAACTCCTGCTTCAAATTGAAATCCGTATCAGCAAAGGAATAGGCCAAAATAGCCTGGACAATTACCTGGGCCGTGTAGGCTTTAGTTGAAGCCACCGCGATTTCAGGACCAGCCAGCAGTGGCAGGGCGAAATCGGCCTCCCGGGTCAGGGTTGAATTCACCACATTGGCAATCGTCAGCGTCGGATAACCTTGCCGCTTAATGTTATCGAGCACCTCTCGAGAATCGGCCGTTTCACCAGACTGACTCAGGAAGATAAAGAATGGGTGCTCACTTAACATGGGCTGGTCGTAGGCAAATTCTGAGGAAACATGGACCTCGGTTGGAATCTTAGCCCACTTTTCAAAGTAACGTTGCCCAACCAGACCAGCGTGGAAAGAAGTCCCAGCGGCCACGATGTAAATCCGGTCGGCCGCCCTAATGGCATCCGAAATAGCGCAAGAAATGTTTTGCACCCGACCATCGTCGTCGAAATAATACTGGGAAATCTTCCGGGCCACGACTGCCTGCTCATCAATTTCCTTAAGCATGTAGTAAGGGTAAGCACCCTTATCAGTTTCAGTTGGATCAATGTCCAGGTGGAAGGGTTCGCGCTCAACCGCCTGACCCTGAGCATCAAAGATTTCCACCTGCTTAGGCTTAACCACCGCAACATCACCATCGTGTAACTCAATAAAGTCCTGGGTGACGTCCAGCATGGCTGCGGCATCCGAGGTCACCACGTTGCCATGGTCAGAAACACCAATCAGCAAAGGACTCTTCTTCTTAGCCGCCAGCAGGGTGTCAGGATTTTCCCGGTCCATCAGCAAGAAACCATAAGCCGAATTACCATCCAGAAGAGAAATCATCTTGCGGAAGGCGTCAAAGGCTGAGAGGCCGTCTTCCTTGGCAAACTTATCAACCAACTGCACGGCAACTTCCGTATCAGTCTGGGAGTGGAAGGTTACGCCACTTAGGTAGCGGTCCTTTAACTCTTGGTAGTTTTCAATGACGCCGTTGTGGACCAAGTAAAAGCGGCCATCAGCTGACTGCTGGGGGTGGGCATTAGCCACCGAAACGCCACCATGGGTAGCCCAGCGGGTGTGGGCGATGCCGGCGGTGCCATGAACGTGGGCTGCTTCAGCCTTCTTCACCAGGGCACTCACCCGGCCCTTTTCCTTGACCAGGTAGCCACCGTTGAAACCGTCACTGACATAAACCCCGGCTGAATCATAACCACGGTACTCTAACTTTCCTAGTCCCCTCAACAAATATGGGAGCGCATCATCCACGCCCGTAATACCAACAATGCCGCACATCGTTACAATCCTACTTTCTAAAAAAATATTGGTTCAATAAAGATAATTTATCGCAGACCCTATGGTACGGTATAAAAAGGGGTGAGTCAACCAGGAAAATCTAAATTGGTATAGACAGACATTCCGCCCTTTAAACCTTGGCTGTGCTAAACTGACAGGAAATCATATCGGGGGTAATAGCGTGCAAACCGTGGACTTACATATTGAAAATGCTCAAATTTTAGATGTCTTTAACCAGGCTTTCGAACTGGGGGAACTGTGGGTTGATCAGGGTCAGATTGTGTCCCAGGAAAGTGAACCCGACTGGCAGGCTCAAACCAACATCGATGCCCAGGGACAATACCTGGTACCCGGTCTAATTGACGCCCATGTCCATATCGAAAGTTCCCTGCTTAATCCCTTAGAATTCGGCCGTCTCCTATTAAAAAACGGGGTCACCACAGTCTTTGCCGACCCCCACGAAATTGCTAGTGTTGCGGGATTGGCCGGCCTCGAATATATGTTTAAGGCCGCCGAACAATCACCACTTAATATCTACTACATGCTCCCCTCTTCAGTGCCGGCCACTGATTTTGAACGGACCGGGGCGGTGTTAGCTGCCAAAGACCTGCGGTCCCTCTACCAAAATCCAAATGTTGCTGGCCTGGCAGAAGTGATGGACTACCCAGCCCTACAAAATCCTAACAGCGACCTGGTCCAAAAGATCAAGGACGCTCAAGCAGCTGGTAAGCACGTCGACGGCCACCTAGCCGGCCTGGATAAAAAAGGATTAGCAACCTACCGCAACTACCAGATTGAAACCGACCACGAAGCTAGTTCGGCCACTGAGGCTAAAGACCGTATCCACGCTGGTTTGCGGGTCTTTATTCGGGAAGGCACGGTTGAACGCGACGAAATCAACCTCCTCCCAGCCCTGAATGCTGCTAACCAGGGTCGCATGAGCTTTGCCACCGATGATAAGACTGCTTCTGACCTCCTTGGCGAGGGTAGCATTAACTATAATGTTGCCCTGGCCATCCAACACGGCGTTCCAGCTGCTCAAGCCTATACTTTAGCCAGCTTTAATGCGGCCCAGGCTCACCACTTAGATCAGGTCGGGGCTCTGGCACCGGGCTACCAAGCGGATTTCGTCCTCTTGGACGACTTAAATCAGGCCCAAGTTCAGCAAGTTTGGGTGGCGGGCCAGGCCGTTTCTTTTCAAAGCCAGCCGGGGCCAGCCTTTGAGAACCCACCAATTAACTTTGAACTCAAGTTAGCCGATTTCAATCTTCCCTTAAAAACTGACCAAAAAAGCCACATAATTGAAATCATGCCCGGCCACATCACCACCCGCCATCAGCAAGTTCAGTTAAAAACCGTTGACGGCAACTTTGTGCCAGACGCTAACTACGCCAAAATCCTAGTTGCCGAACGCTACCACAACCTAGGCCATGGCTTAGGCGTGATTGCAGGACTGAAAATGCGGGCCGGTGCGATTGCCTCAACCATCGCCCATGACTCCCACAACCTCATTGTGGCCGGCGTTAATGACCAGGACATGCTGACGGCGGCCAACTATCTCAAAGGAATTGGCGGTGGTCAGGTCCTGGTCAACCAGGGTCAGATTACCGCCCTACCCCTCACAATTGGTGGCCTAATGAGCACCCAACCCTATGAAACCGTGGTTGCCCAGCACCAGCAGCTCTTGCAGGCCTACCGTACCATCAGCGACCTGGACTTTGACCCCTTCTTAACCCTGTCCTTCATGGCTCTGCCAGTCATCCCCAGTCTAAAAATCACCGACCAGGGACTGTTTGACTTTGACCACTTTCAATTCATTAATATTCAGGATTAATCCATACAAAAAGCAGGCTTTCATCAGCCTGCTTTTTTCTATTTATTTAAGATTCGGTACCACTGCTACCGTCGGTAACGTTAACGTGCCGTGGCCGCGCCCCATCAGCAGGGCCGACATAGCCGGCGGCTTCCAAATCATCAATCAGGCGGGCCGCCCGGTTATAACCAATCCGGAAGCGCCGCTGCAGGAGCGAGGTGGAAGCCTTTTGCTGCTGAATCACAAAGTCCAGAGCTTCTTGGAAGAGTTCGTCGTCACTTTGACCACCCTCACCATGCTCGTCTTGCTCAATTTCAGCATCAGTGACCGTCATGGCTTCGGAGTACTCAGCCGTCTGCTGGTTTTTCACGAAGTCCACGATGTTCGTCACGTCCTGGTTACTGATAAAGGCCCCCTGTACCCGCTGGTGTGGTTTACCAGGTGGAGCAAAAATCATATCCCCCCGGCCCAGGAGCTTCTCAGCCCCATTGGTATCCAGAATCGTCCGCGAATCCACCCCAGACGCGGTCCGAAAGGCAATTCGACCAGGAATGTTACTTTTAATAGTCCCGTTAATCACCTTTACGTCTGGTCGCTGGGTAGCCAAAATCATGTGAATGCCAGCCGCCCGGGCCTTGGCCCCCAGACGGGCAATCGAAACTTCAATCTCGCTTCCAACCGTGCTCATCAAGTCGGCAAACTCATCGACAATGGCCACGATATAAGGCAACTTGTGCATGACCACACCGTCGTTTTCCTTTAAGTGGCGGTTATGTTCATCCACGGCGGCATTATACTCACCGATGTTACGCTTGCCGGTTTCGGCTAGCAGCTGGTACCGGTGTTCCATTTCATCCACCAGCTTTTGGAGGGACTTTGAAGCCTTACGCGGATCCGAAACCACTGGCGTTAGCAGGTGTGGGATACCATTATACATTGATAATTCAACCACCTTTGGGTCAACCATCATCAGCTTGACTTCATCCGGTTTAGCCTTCAAAAGGATGGAAACAATAATACTGTTTAAGCCGACTGACTTTCCAGAACCAGTTGAACCGGCAATCAAAAGGTGGGGCATGGCCGCCAGGTCCGCCATGACAATGTTACCGGTCACATCCCGGCCAATTGGCACCTTTAACAGGTGGGCATTATCTTTGGGTGCTTGTTCCATCATATCCCGGAAACCAACCACCGCCTGGGTGTCATTGGGCACTTCAATCCCAACGTAAGGTTTTCCAGGGATCGGCGCCTCAATTCGAATCGACTTGGCAGCTAGGGCCAGGGCCAGGTCATCAGCCAAATTGGCAATCCGATTAACCTTAACCCCCTGCCCAGGCCGCAGTTCATACTGGGTAACCGTGGGTCCTAGCGAGACGCTGGTGACCTCGGCCTCGACCCCAAAACTTTGGAGGGTGTCATGAACCAGCCGTGACTTTTCCGTCAAAGATTGGTACTCAGCCGTTTGGTCCGTGGGCGCCATCTCGGTTAACAGGTCCGTGCTTGGTAGCTGGTAGTCCTGGTTATCATCACTCGAAAAGTCCATTTCTGGTTCCGTCGCTGTGGCAACAGCTGTCTGTTCAGCTGTCTTAGCGCCAGTGTTACCAACCGGTCCCTGCCACTTAATCTCTGGTTCAGCAGCGGGCTCGGCAATTGGTGAATCTGAAATTGCACTGGTTAATTCCTGACTAGCATCCGGCGCTGCCGCCTCTGAAACAGCAGTAGTATCTGGATGCTGGTGGATGCCCAAGGGGTCATCACCATAGTCCATCACGTTTTTCTTATGGTCCTTAGGCGCTAGGATGGGCTGGCGATTACGCCGGGATTGGCGCTGCTCTTGGAGCTTACCAACCTGGGTTCGCGCACCCTGAACACTGCGCTGCACGCCCTTCTGGGCCAAATCGCGGGCCGGAATTTTAAAGAGTAAGACCAAACCGGCAGCATAGAGCACCACAATCAAGATATAGGTACCAACATTAGTAATCAGGTGGAAAAAGAGGTCATAGAGGGCGGTACCCAAAAGGCCGCCACCAACAGGCGTATTAGCCGCTTGGTTGGTAAAATCCTGTCCAATAATCCGAAAAATTTGGTTAAAGAAACCGGGCTCTTGGAAGTCGGCCTGGGTGAAAAAGGCTAAGGAAGACAGGGTGAAAGAGGCCGTTAGCAAGAGGGCCATAGCACTCCAAATCCGCCTACTCAGAGCCAGTGGCTTTCTCATCACCAGGTAGTAAAGTCCATAAAGTAAGGCTGGAATCAGAACCAGCTGGTAGAGATCACCAAAAAACAGACGGAGGCAGTTAGCAATATAAATCCCGAGGATACCAATTTTAAAGGCGCCAAAAATGCCAGCCAAAAGACTAGCAATTAGGGTTAAAGTACCCGTCCAGGTGCTAGAACTTGAAGTAGTCTTCGGGGTCTTTTTAGATCGTTTTTGATGCTTAGGTGCTGCCAAAATCATTCTCCATTAACCGCTAATATAGCGGTACTTTGCTTGCCCTTTTATCATACCATAAGGCTACTAGCCCAAACGCTGGGCGGATTTTATGGCACAAAAAAAGTCACAACCGCAGTTGCAACTCTTTAGTAGCCCGTGAGAGAATCGAACTCTCGATTCCGCCGTGAAAGGGCAGCGTCTTAGCCACTTGACCAACGGGCCGTGGTCAGTGTTGCTTTACTTAAAACAACAGTCACTATTTTAGCAAGGGCCCTTTCGATTGTCAATTGTTATTTTAACTTGTCCTGCTGGTAATGATGGGTCGTTTCCAGGCCAGCAAAGCCTTGCTGACGCAGAGCCTCATAAAGGACAATGGCCACCGTATTTGATAGGTTCAAGGACCGCACCTGCTGGTCATCTTGGGGAATGCGGATGGCCTTTTCTGGATTCTGACGCATAAATACTTCAGGCAAACCAGTCGTTTCCTTACCAAAGAGGAAGTACTGGTCCCCTGCGGCCTGATAATCCGGCTGGGTGTAGTCCTGGTTAGCAAACTTAGACACGAGGTAGAGATGGTCCTCGGCCTTTAAAGTTTCCAAAAAACTGGGTAAATCGGGATGGCGGACCAACTGAACATGGTCCCAGTAATCCAAGCCCGCCCGCTTCACGTGCTTATCATCTAGTTCAAAACCCAGCGGTTCAATTAAATGCAAGACCGCATCGGTCGCCGCCGTGGTCCGGGCAATGTTACCAGTGTTAGCCGGCATTAAGGGTTCAAATAAAACGATGTGATTAGTCATGCTCTTCCTCGGTCCCAACTTCAGGGATGTCGTCAAATAGGACAGAATTCTGTCGCCACCATCGGTAAAGATGAGTCACAATCACCTTCAGCACCGCATAAGTTGGCACGGCTAAGATAATGCCCAAGACTCCAAAGACATGGCCGCCGGTCAATAAGACCACAATCACAGTCACCGGATGAATCGACAACGCATCCCCCAGAATCTTAGGAGCAATCACGTGGGCTTCGATTGGTTGCTCAAAGACCAAGACTACCACTGCTAGGAGCAGGAGCTTAGGTCCTCCAGTTACCAGGGCAACCGCGAAGACCGGTACCTGGGCCAAAATTGATCCAACATAAGGAATCATGTTAAAGAGACCGGCCATGATGGCCAGCAAAATCCCGTAAGGCATGCCAATGATGGTGTAGCCAATCGAGAACATGATAATCACGGCCAGCCCAACACCCAGTTGGCCACGGATATAACGGGCAATCTGCTGGCTAATTTCCGTCAGTAGGTTCTTAACCGAACCACCTAACTGGGTAGGTAGCTTGTCGGCAATAAAACCGGAAAACTTATGTCCGTCTAAGAGCATGTAGTACAGGATAAAGGGCGTTGAAACCAGAATAACGCCAATGCTAGTGATTTGAGAGGCAATGTTGGTAATACCGGCCAAACCAGTGCTGATGTACTTCTTACCCCAGTCTAGGACCGTGTCGTTAAGGTTCGAGTTGGTTTGGTTCAAAAAGCTACGAACATTGTGATAATCACTGTTAGTCAGGGTAGTATTAATAAAGTTCTGCGTCCGCGTCCAGTAGGTCGGCCAGTTGTGAATAAAGGCAACCGTCTGGTCCCGCATCACGTGGAAGACTACCGCCAGGATACTGACAATGATCACCAGTAAGACAATCATGACTAAGCCAATTGATAGGCGGCGTGGTAGGCGAATCTTCTCCACCAGGAACTTAACTAGGGGGTGCAAGAGATAGTACAGCACCCCCGCAATAATAATTGGCGCACCAACTGCCGAAAAGATGGCAAAAATCGGCGTCAAAATAAAGCGGACCTGCCACATTAACAAGATAATCAACAGCACCAGTAAGACCGTTACTAGGCGTTTAATTAAATTTTGACTGCCAAACCAGCGGTTGTACCAGCTGCGTGGTTCTTTTTGCACTTTCCTGTCCTCCCTACTTCCCTATCATACGGTAATGTGCCTTACATTTTACCATAGATTTTGACGATTACCGCCCTCAGAGTGACCGCGATTTTATGGTATACTGAATTACGATAGTATTCACAAAAGGAGTATTTTATTTTCTAATGGCACTACATAAGATTTTATTTGGTACCTATACTAAGCAAGACTCTAAAGGGGTTTACGAGGCCGAGCTGGATACCACAACCCAAGAACTGTCTAACCCTGAACTCGTGGCTACTCTCACGAATCCAACCTACCTGGCCCTATCGGCGGCCAACGTGGTTTATGCCGTTGAAAACCGGCACGGCCACAGCGGTGTGGTTGCCATGGACAACAACGAACGGCCAATGGTCGAATTGGATGCCCAGTTAACTGAAGGAACGGCCCCCGCCTACCTCGGCGTTGATGAAAACCGGCAATTAGTCTTTGCTGGCTACTACCACCGCGGGATGATTGAGGTCTATAAAATTATTGAGGATGGTAAGTTACGCCTGACTGACCGTTGGTACAACCACGGGTCTGGTCCTCGTCCTGAACAGGGTTCGGCCCACATTCACTACGCTGACCTAGCCCCTGACCAGCGGATGGTTGCTGTTGACCTAGGTAGTGATCAGGTCATTACCTTCGATGTTTCTGAGGAAGGCAAGTTGACCGAAGTGGCCCGTTACCAAGCCGAAGCTGGTTTTGGTCCCCGTCACATCTGCTTCTCACCTGATGGTCAATATGCCTACCTGCTGGGTGAGCTTTCCAGTCTGCTCAGCGTGCTCAAGTACAACACCGAGGACGGATCCTTTGAACACGTGATGACCGCTTCGACCATTCCTGATGATTGGACTGGCCACAACGGTGCCGCTGCTATCCGGATTTCCCACGATGGTAAATTTGTCTACACTTCTAACCGCGGCCACGATTCGGTCAGCGTTTTCCAGATTCATAACCTGGGCGCTGAAATCGAACTGGTCCAGCTAGTTAGCACTGAGGGTAGCTTCCCCCGGGACATGGCCCTTGATCCGAGCCAGAACTTCCTGGTTGTCGCTAATCAGAAGACTGACAACGTTTCCCTCTACGACCGTAACCATGAAAATGGTGAGCTGACCCTAGTCCAAAAGGACTTCTATATCCCAGAAGGTGTTAGCGTTCTCTTTGAAAATTAAGCCATAAAAAAAGACCCATATGGGTCTTTTTTTATTGCCCTTATCGAGTCATGCGCCGCTCGGCAAAGCCCAGGGCCCGGCTGATGGTAAAGGTCAAAACGAAGTAAATCAAAGAGGCAATGACCAGGGGCAGGAATGGCCTAAAGGAAGCACCTTGCACAACCCCGGTCTCATACATCAGTTCACCAACCCCGATAACCGAGACAACTGAACCTTCCTTAATAACCGAAACAAACTCATTTCCAAGGGCTGGTAGGATGTTACGCACCGCCTGGGGTAGGATAACCAGGCGCATGGCCTTGTTCCGGCTAAAGCCGAGGGAGCGGGCTGCTTCCATCTGGCCCTTGTCCACTGACTCAATCCCAGATCGGATAATCTCAGCAACATAGGCAGCGGAGTTCAAGCCCATGGCCAGGGCCCCGGAAACAAAGGCTGACAGGTCTAAGCCCAGAATCTGAGCACCGAAGAAGACCATGAAGGCCTGGACCAGCAAAGGCGTACCCCGCACATATTCGACGTAGATATTACCCAGGGCCTTAATCACCCAAACCGCTGATAGCTTCATCAGGGCGAGCAACGTACCTAAGGTTACCCCAATCAGGACCCCAACCACGGCTAGGGCCAGCGTAACCTCAGTACCAGTGATAAAGTAGTGGCCGTACTTCTGCCAGAAGCCCTGGTTTTGGTCGGCAAACATTTGCTCATTGGCCTTCTTTTCCCACTGCTTGAACTGACCATCAGTCGTCACCTTATCAACGACTTGGTTAATCTTAGCCTTTAAGACCGGTGAATCCTTAGGCATAGCGACTGCGGTTTGACCAGTTTGGTCCTGACCGTAGTTGGGATAGATCACCTTAAAGGCGTGGTTTTGCTGAACGTAGGCATTGGCAATCGGCTCTTCGGCCACAATCCCGCTAATAACCCCCTGGGTCAGCTGTGAAATCAAGTTCGGGAACTTCTGCAGGCTGACCACCTGGGCACCAGGAATGCCCTTAGCAATGGTTTCTTGGACCGTCTGGGTCTGGGCCCCAATCTTCTTACCAGAGAAGGTATCCAGGTTGGTGGTGTACTTATCGCTATTCTTACGCAAAATCAGCATGGCCTGAGGAGCCTTGAGGTAGACGTTAGAGAAATCAACCTCCTGTTCACGCTCTGGCGTAGCTGACATCCCAGAGATGATGATATCAATCTTACCAGTCTTCATGGCCCCCAGGAGGGCGTCAAAGCCCATGTCCTTGATGACCAGCTTAACCCCCAACTTATCCGCAATTGCTTGGGCTAGGGAAATATCAAAACCGACAATCTTGTCCTGGTTGCCATCGCGCATGTGAAATTCGTAGGGCGCATAATCGGCTGACAAACCGACAACCAGCTCCCCCTTCTTTTGAATCTTGGTGAGGGCTGGATCAGTGTCAGCCGCACTGGCCGTTGAAGTGCTGAGGGCGGCTGGCAGGGCTGTCGTTAAAACAATCAAGGCTGCCAGTAGACCACTCATCCACCGCGTAAACTTTTTCTTTTGCATAGCTTTCCCTTAGTCTATTCTCAAAAATACTATAATAATAGCATTATAGCGCCAATCCTGGCTCCTGTCATCTATAACCTGGTTGGTGGTCTTAGTGGAAAAATGGCCACAAAAAAATCCGCTTAACGCGGATCTCCCTTTGTAAATGCCTGTAGGCCATGTTTTGTTCAAGTACAAATTAGGGATTTTGCACCTTCAGTAATCATCTATCTAAGCTCATCACTGAGCCATACCGACCATCGCTTCATTTTGCTAGGCCAGCCGCCCCTACCAAAGTTTGGGTTGCCCGCTTGTGGGGTTTACCTCGTCTCAGCTGCTGACTTTCGCCAACAGATACGTTTCTATGGCACTTTCAGACCTATTAATGCATAGGCAGAGCCCTTAGCATATTCAGCCGCCGTAGTAGCCAGAAAGCTACTCCTGGGTTTATTTTTTATCCCAGCACAAACACTACAATCATCTCAGAATGTGCGAGCATGGACCTTCCTCACATAGGATAACCTATGCGCGATTACTCAGCATTTACAAATTAAATTAGTGATTAAGAACGCTCGTGGCCAAAGACCGCCCGCTCCAAGTTAGCCACCCGCTTAATCAAGTCCAGGTTAGTGGCTTCCTTGACTGGCGCAGCAGCGGCTGATTCGGGTTCCTGATGGGCAGCTTGGTGGGCAGGTTGCTCACTGGCAGCACTAGCCGGCTGGGAATTGGCCTTGGTGGCCACAATCGCTTCTTCCTTGGGCTGGGCTGGCGCCTTACCAGATTGCCCACGGTTAGCCAGTTCAGCTTGGGCCTGCTTAAGAGCGGTTTGCAACCGACCAACTTCGGTTTGAAGTTCCTCGATCCGTTCGTTAAAAATACCGTAATCGTTAATGATGTCATCCAAGAAATCATCAACGTCTTGGGGATCGTAACCAACGCCCATCCGCTTCTGCTTGAAGACGCGCTCGTAAATATCTTTTTGCGTATATTTTACTTGAACCACAAATTGTACCTCTTACCTTATTGTTCACTTAATCATACCAGTTCAACCCAGTAATGGCAATTACCAGGGCTGCTGGCTCTCTTGGTAGTCGTTGGCGTATTCCTGCAAGTCATCCATACCGGTCAGGGCCAGTGGATAAGGCGCCTGCCTTTGATAACGCTCGATGCCTTCTAACTCAAACTTGGTTTTACCAGGATATTCCCGATCATAAACCAGGTGGGCCAAATCGGTATTATCCATGATAAAACGCTGGTACTGGGCCAGCTGGCCCCCATTTTGATAACCACCACGGTAAACGGCCGTCACAAAGTCGGCCTGGGACTTTAAGGTTGCCAACTGCTGCTGGCGTTCCGGTTTCCACTGGCTGCCAAATTCTTCAAAGGGCAGGAGCATGGCCACCTTGACCTCCGGATAGTCAGCCTGGAGATCTTTCACCGCCGTGACCACCCACTGCTCAATCCCGGGTTGGCCACCGGTAATGACCCAATCAACCCCATTTTCAAAGTAATCCCTTAAAATCCGCTCCAGGGCGTAACGAATGACTTTAAGCTTGGGATCCTGGTTGGAAAAAACGCTGAGTTCATAGCTGCGATAGCCGCTCACCCATAATCTAGACATACCACTCCCCTCACCTCATTAGCTAATTCGTTCGCCGGCTCGGTAAGACAAAGGAAGAATTGGCACTCGAGGAACTAGCCGGCGCCTGACTGCTGCTAGCGGCTGGTGCATTACCGGCATCACTAGAAGAGCTGTAAGCCGGTTCACTGCTACTGGTAGTGCTTGGCTGGCTTTGGCTGTACTGGCTGGTCTGACTGGTGCTAGAAGCATATTCACTGCTGCTACTGCTACTCTCTTCTTCACCAGCGTTAGCCCCGGTACCGTTAATCGAATAAACCGAAGGCAGGCCGCCGTTACTCCAATTGGCCCCCTTGATTTCGTACTCGGTGATGTTATTGCGGACCAGGGAAGTAACCGAACTAGGTGCATGCCAGTCAGCATTCTTCTTATCTTCCATGGCGTAGCTCATAATCTGCTTATAGTACTTAGCTGGCAGGTCCTGGTCGTCCCAGTCAATGTAGTGCCCGGGCTGGTTGGGCTGGTCATAACCCATCCAAACCGAAAGTACATAGGACCGGGTATAACCCGTAAACCAGGAATCCGACACGGCCTTGTCAGGCATGCCGGCCCGTTCATCATAGGCCACCAGTCCAGACTTACCAGCTTGGTGCAGGCCATCGATGGCTGCATCCGAGGCAGTTCCCATATAACCAAGAACACCCTTCATCATATCGGTCAGCATGAAGGCGGTACTCTCCTTCATGGCCCGCTTACCGGTTACCTTATTTTTACGAACAGTACCATCGGCCGTCACAATTTTATTCACGTAAGATGGCCGGTAATAGGTACCACCGTTGGCAATGGCGCCAAAGGCCCCTGCTTCTTGCTCAGTTGAAATTGAGATACCCAGGGCAGCCGAACCCTCTGGAGTGGTTGCCGGGGTGATACCCAATTTCTTCAAGAAGTTAGTTGACCGGGTTGGACCAACGGCTTCCAGGGTCTTAATCGCCGGAATATTACGAGACAAGACCATGGCGGAACGCATGGTCATATCCCCCATGAACTGGTGGTCCCAGTCATAAACCGAGATGTCAGTTCCTGGATAACGGTACTTCTTATCTTCGACCGTCCGATAGGTAGGCCAGTTCAAGTACTCAATGGCGGGACCATAGTCCACCAAAGGCTTAACTGAGGAACCACCCGAACGGACCTCCTGGGTCGCCCGGTTGATACCAAAGGTACTATCCAGGTTACGGCCACCAAGTTGGGCGACCACCTGACCAGTATCAGGGTCAGTCATGGTTGCGCCCATCTGCAAGCTCTTGCTTGGAAAATCAACGCCCCCATCACCGTTGGCGGTGTTATAAAGCTTCTTTTGCAGTCGCATGTCGAGGTTGGTGTAAATCTGTAAACCTGCCCGGCTCGTGTCATAGCCCATGTCCTTAGCCTCTGAGAAGGCCGAAGTGACATAGCCATCGACAATCTTGCGCTGCTCATCAGTGGCAGCCGCCTTACCGCTAATGTCTTGCAAGCCTTCCGATACTGATTCCTGCTTGGCATCATCAGCCTGCTTATCAGAAATCGCACCGTACTTGGCCATCGCCTCTAAGACCAGGTCCCGTCGGTTCTTAGCCGCACTGTTATCCTTCAAGTATGGATCATAGTTATTCGGTGACTGTGGAATACCAGCTAGGAGGGCCAGCTGAGCCAAATCCAAGTCCTTAAGCGGCTTATTGTAATAGTACTCAGCCGCTGTCTTCATCCCGTAGATACCGTGACCCATGTAGACCTTGTTGATGTAGAAGTCTAGGATTTGGTTCTTGGAATAACGGTTCTCAACCTGAGTGGCTAGCCAAATTTCCTGGGTCTTACGCTTCAGGTTTTGATCGGCACTAGAAGTACTAAAGACCGATAGCTTAATCAACTGCTGGGTCAGGGTTGAACCACCCTGCATGCCCAGGGAAGAACCCTTCAAATTGCTGACAAAGGCCCCAAAGATACGAATGGGGTCAACACCGTGGTGCTTGTAAAAACGGCGATCTTCAATCGAAACCACGGCCTGCTTCAGAGAAGCCGGGATATCACTGTCACTAGCATAGTCCCGGTTTTGCGTGGCCATTGACCAGACAATGTCCCCGTTTTTATCGTAAATCCGAGTCGCATTTTCAGCGGCCAGATTGGACTCAGTAATTTTAGGAGCCGTCGCAATGTAATAAGTAATCAGGGCCGAGGCACAGATAAAGGTGGCTACAGCAAAGAGACCGAGCCACTTAATCAGACGCCGGAACCAGTGTTGTGGCAAGGTAAACCCGAAAATACTCTTGGGGGCCTTGGCATCACCCGCCTTGGGGCGCTTTTCTTGATCCTTTTTTGACATGACAAAAAACTCCTACAACCACTGCTGCCAATCGGCAATCAACTGGTCAACCACTTTCAAATAATCCAGGCTAGGATTTAACCCAGCTGGAATCAGATACCCCGCTTCAGCAATTTGCTGGTAGGGAATCGAATGTCGCCCATCCATCTCCTGCCACTGCCGGATTAAGAGTGGTCCAGCGTACAGGTAAGATTCGGACAAGGCGCTAAACTTAATAATGACAAAGCCAATTCCGCCTTGGGCGATAATGGCAGCCAGGTGCTCAATTTGGTGAGCGTGAAAGTTCTTCATGGGAAATGAGGTTTTATTGCGGGTTTCCTTGGCATCAAAGTCCAAGTAACGACCCTGGTAAACCCCGTTATAGTCAGTTGTGGATGGCTTTTGGAAGTAAGCCTCAGTAATTTTAGCCGCAGAACGGGCTGGGTAGTCAACCCCCACAATAGTTACTGGGGTGGGTTTTTTATGAATAACGGCCAGGTGATTCGCCAGGTAGTACTCATTGGCCAGGTTAATTTCATCTTCTAGACCCATGCCCCGGCGACCATAACGCATGCCCCTTTGGCTGAGTTTAGCCGCTGAAACCGCATTAGCCGCTGATGACTGCTGATGCATTCCTTTTGGATAATTAACCATACTGACTCCGTGACTTACTTTAAACAGTTACCCCACATTTTATCATAAATCCAAAGAATGCACTAATGGCGGTCTCAAGCCATTTACATGTTCTAAAGTGAACAAAATAAAAAAGGTCAGACTTAGTTGTCCGACCTTTTTATTATTCCCACTCGACGGTTGCCGGTGGCTTAGAGGTAATGTCATAGACTACGCGGTTAACGTGGTCGACCTCATTAACAATTCGGGATGAAACCCGTTGTAAGAGATCCCAAGGCAGACGGGCAAAATCGGCCGTCATCCCATCGACCGAAGTGATGGCCCGGACGGCGACGGTATAATCGTAGGTCCGAAAGTCCCCCATCACACCGACCGAACGCACATTGGTCAAAACAGTGAAGTACTGCCAAACCTGGTCTTCTAGACCGGCCTTTGCCACTTCATCCCGTAAAATCCAATCTGAGTCCCGGACAATCTTAAGCTTGTCCTCGGTAACCGCACCCATTATGCGAATTCCTAGACCCGGACCAGGGAAAGGCTGCCGCCAAACCATCTCGTGCGGCATCCCCAACTTCTCCCCCATCTCACGGACCTCGTCCTTGAAGAGCTTATTAAGCGGCTCAATCAGCTGGAAGTGCATGTCTTCAGGCAAGCCACCAACGTTGTGGTGAGACTTAATCGTCTGGGCCGTATCGGTACCAGACTCAATCACATCGGTGTACAGGGTTCCCTGAGCCAGGAAATCAATCCCGTTGAGCTTGGTGGCTTCATCATTGAACACCTGGATAAATTCGTTCCCAATGATTTTACGCTTTTGCTCAGGGTCGGTTACACCGGCCAACTTGCTGAGGAACCGTTCCTGGGCATCGACCTTGATAATGTTCAAGCCAAACTTACCACCCAACATGTCCATAACCTGCTGGGCTTCGTTTTTACGCAGAAGACCGTGGTCAACGAAGATGGAAACCAACTGGTCCCCAATCGCCCGGTGCAAGAGCACGCCAACGACCGAAGAATCAACCCCACCGGAGAGACCTAAGAGCACCTTACGGTCCCCGACCGTGTCACGTATCTTTTGAATTTGTTCGTCAATAAAGCCGTCCATGCTCCAGTTGGCCTGAGCCCCGGCAATATTAATCACAAAATTCTTTAGAATCTGCTTACCGTGCTCAGACAGGGTCGTTTCGGCGTGGAACTGCACCCCGTAAAGCCCAGCCTTGTCATTAGCGATTACGGCAATCGGTGTTTTTTCAGAACCA
Organism: Lactobacillaceae bacterium L1_55_11; assembly: GCA_029433155.1. Lineage (GTDB taxonomy): Bacteria > Bacillota > Bacilli > Lactobacillales > Lactobacillaceae > ESL0723. The sequence continues at coordinate 271,129 of JAQYTT010000001.1, read as the reverse complement.
GCGGCCACTTCAAAGCCGTCTGGCAAAACCGTCACGTTGTCGGCGTGGCTCATCAAGACCACCTGCTGCTCAGGCGTGTCAGCCAACAACCGGCTGCCACCATCAACCTTGGTAATCACGGTCTGACCAAACTCACCGTTACCGGCGTTAGCAGCAACCTGTCCGCCAAGTCCCTGGGCCATTAACTGCATCCCGTAACAAACGCCAAGGACTGGAATACCTAGTTTGAAAACCTCGGGATCAATACCAAAGGCATCATCGTCATAAACTGACTTGGGTCCTCCCGACAAAATGATGGCCTTTGGTTGGTAGGCCTTGATTTCGTCGATGGTCATCTTGTTAGACTTTAATTCTGAAAAAACACCCATTTCACGAATACGACGGGTAATTAATTGGTTGTACTGACTCCCATAATCCAGGACCAGCACCTTATCAACCGTATTTGCCATTAATCCCTCTCCTGCTCTACGTAGTTAGGGGCCTGTTTAGTAATTTCAACATCGTGGGGGTGCGACTCGCGCAGACCGTTGTCCGTGATCTGGACAAACTGGGCCTTGGCCTTCAAATCAGCGACCGTAGCTGAGCCAGTGTAACCCATGCCGGCCCGGAGGCCACCATCAATTTGGAAGATGGCATCATCGGCGCTTTCATCGCCAGCGAGGTAATCGGTAATCATGACCGCATCAGCACCGCCGGCTAAGGCCTTGACCACATCCCCTGAGTAGTGAATCCCACCAGCTGCTACGACGGCCTTGCCGTCAAAATCAGCAGCCACTTCAGCAACCTGCATCGTCACCGTTAAGAAGGGATAGTGACTGTCATTTGGCAGGGCTGAATTGATTGACCGGCCAGCCAAGACCCCGTCCACGCCAGCCTGGTAGAGCTTACGGGCAACTTCAGGGTCCTCAACCAAACCAACCAAAACCAAGGTGTCAGGGTGCTGCTTAGTAATAGTCGTAATTTCCTGGAGCTGGTCAGCACCTAAATCAGTATCTAGGTACAACAGAATGGCATCGGCACCGGCTTCAACTAGGTGGCCAATCCGTTCTTGGGCATCGGCCACTAACCAGGCTTCAGCACCAATCTTTAACTGTTTTTGCTCGTTCACCAGGGCTTGGGGGTAGGTGTCAAAGTCCACCTGATGGTCCTTAATCGCCTTCACCTTGCCAACCTGCTCGTCCAAATTGCGCTCACTAGCGATAATACCCAAACCACCATTTAAAGCCGTTGGCAGGGCATAGTCATCATCACTCAGGTCTAAGGCATTTGACAGGAGCGGGATGTTTAGCTTAAAACCAGCCAAGGTCGTTGCCAGGGATACCATGTGGGGCAAAACGTTCGACTCGGCTGGTACCAACAGGGTTTGATCGTAGCCCAAGCCGTGGAAATCTTTATTATCAGTCATTATTTTCTCCGTGGATACTGTTTTACTACTTATATTGAAGCCTGATAGTCAAAGGCTTTAGTTGAGCGCTTCACATCGTTTAAGCGGATAACTTCATCAATATCCTGGGCACCCAGGGCTGCCATGTTCTCCTTTAAGTGACTGATAATGTCAGTCAAGATATCAGCCAGAGTCCCCTTGTAGGCTACCCTGGCCTCGATGCCTTCAGGCACCATCTTCTTAGATTCATTGACTTCACCCTGGAAGTAACGGTCCTTGGAACCATTTTCCATGGCAGCGATTGAACCCATACCACGGTAAACCTTGTACTTGTGGCCATTTTCGCTGAAGACCTCACCAGGAGTCTCAGCAGTACCAGAAAACATTGAACCGAGCATGACGGCGTTACCACCCATGGCAATCGCCTTTAAAATGTCTTCAGCAGTCTTAGCGCCACCGTCGGCAATAATCTTCTTACCGCGGGCCTTAGCCTCTTGGGCTGCATCCCGGATGGCTGATAACTGGGGAACCCCAATGCCGGCTACGACCCGAGTCGTGCAAATTGAACCAGGGCCAATGCCGACCTTCACCACGTCAGCACCCGCATCGTAAAGGGCCGCTGCTCCAGCCCGAGTAGCAATGTTGCCGGCAATGATGTTCAAATCGGGAAAGGCTTCCCGGACCTCGCTAACCTTGCGCAGCACACCCTCAGAATGACCATGGGCCGAATCCAAGACAATGGCATCGACGCCAGTTGCAACCATGGCACTAACCCGCTTAACCGTGTCGTTAGTCACCCCAACCGCACCGGCAACCAGCAGGTGGCCGTTTTGGTCAACGGCAGCCTGCGGATACTTAGCCGTGTCCGGGGTAATTGCCTTAACCTTGGCAACTTCTTGGGCCTGCTCATCGATGGTCATGTTCTTGTGGATGACCCCAAGGCCACCAAACTGGGCTAAGGCCGTGGCAAAATTAGCATCAGTAACCGTATCCATGGCCGCTGACAGCAATGGAATCTTCAAAGACAGACTAGGTGTCAGCGAAACCGACAAGTCCACGTCACTGGCTTTGACCTTAGCAGATCCCCCCTTTACGACATCGACATCCTCAAAGGTTAATCCCATGGGCACGAACTTGTTCTTGATGCTAAATTTTGACATGTCCTCTCCTTCCATCTGTTAGTTTACCGGTTAAAAAACAATAAAAAGCACTTGCAGGAATACAGATCCGACAAATGCTTTTTTTATTGAGAGAACAATAAAAACGCATTTGCGGATAGTCACGACTTTTGGGGCGTGGTAGAAACTGCTGGCCGTTTTCCAGCGATATATCTGCAAATCACTAACTTAGTTATTGCTAATACTCTACAGCCTTTTATTAGAAAAATCAAGCACGGTAAGGCTAGTAAAAAAGCAGCCAAAGAGGCTGCTTTTTTACTTACTGATCACTTTTTAAAGTACCACCAACGGCATAGTGGTCCTTACTCATTTCGCGCAAAATCACGTGAACGGCTGAACGGGATGCCCCCGTATCTTCAACAATCACGTCGGTAACGTCCTGTACTAACTTAGCCAGCTGGTCGTGGCTGCGGCCTTCTAATAACTCAATCTGTACAATGGGCATAAGCTTCCTACTTTCTCTTGGTCTTACGACTGTGACTTACCACTTTGATCACTACCAGACTGGTTATCCAGGTTTTGCAGCTGGTCTTCTAGCCGCTGCTCGGCAGCAATCTGTGCCTCAATCGTACCACGTTGTGGTGACATTGACTTTCTCATTTGTAACTGACGGTCTGAATCCAGGAATTCACCAGCCACACTAACCGTACTGAGGAAGTTAATGAAGGCCTTCGGGTCGACCTCGCGGACCGCTTCTTGCATCTCAAAGAGCTCATAACGGGACAGCACCATCATCAAGGTCGTCGAGTCCCGCTTGGTATATGCCCCGCGAGAAGACAGAATGGTAATGCCGCGGATTAAGTCGTGGTGCAGGGCATCGACCACTTCATCACCCTTGGTGGTCACAATCAGGGCAGTTACCTTTTGGTAACCAGTATAGAGGGTGTCAACCACCCGACCGGTCGCATAGATGCCAATCAAGGTCCAAAGCGCGTTTTGCCAACCAATGAAGGAACCAGCAATCATGACGATAATGAAGTTAACCACGTTCATGAAGGCCCCAATCGAACGGCCCGTCCGTTTCTGAACGATCATGGCAATGATATCCATCCCACCAGTCGAGAAACCATAACGCATGGCCAGGCCAATCGAAGCCCCGACCAGTAGCCCGCCGAATAGTGAAGCTAGAAGTGGCTGGGTTGTGAAGGGATGGGCCGGCACCAGAATCAGCAGGATTGAAACACAGACTGAGTTTAAGAAGCTCAGCACCGTGAAACTACCGTTAATTAGGCGCCAACCAATAATCCCAATTGGGATATTAAAGAGTAGGAAGAAGATTCCGGTATCAATCTTAACGTGGAACAGGACTTGAGAAAAGATTGACAGCAGCTGGGAAGCACCGGTCAGGCCTACCGAGAAAATTTGATTAGGGATTAAAAATGAATTTAACCCGAAAACTTGCAAGGCCACACTGACAACAAAAAATACCACTGTCAGCCCGATTTTACGCCAGTTGTAATCCTGAATCCGCATGACAAGCTACCCACCTTATTATCTAAAAAATCTAAGCAATCCAAAGGACCGTGCAACCATCTTATCATAGCACCCCTGGGATGCCAACGCCTTAGGAACGCTGTCCCCCTAAGAAGCGCGGTAGTCGATTTAGCTTGCTACCCAGTAAGCTGTTTAAGAGGCCTAAACGCAGGTAAAGGACGAAGAGAACGATACCGGCTACTAGGACACTGACAATACTCTCGACTGATACCGACAACTTGGTATCGACTGGCAAAAAGAAGGACTTCATCAGCCAAACCACCCCAGCGGCCACCAGGGCCATGACCAAGGATGCACCCAGGATTTTGACCAGGTCAGGTGCCTTCTGACGCAGGTCAATGTCGTAATTACGGCGCAGGTCACTGAGCATATAAAGCACCGCAAAGCCCATCCCCAAACTCGTGGCAATCAAAGCCCCCATGCCCTGGAGGGTCCAAACGAGGGGTATTTGGGCTACTAACTTAATCAGCAGGCCATAGGCAAAGGCCCGCATCACCGTCCGAGTTTCAGACAGGGCCTGTAAGACCAAGGCGAGGAGCATAAAGAGACTCAGAATTACCGTCAGAATCGTGGAGAACTGCAAGAGATAAATCCCGGCCGTACTAGTGCTATCAATCGGATAAAACATCTTATAAAGCGGACCAGCAATGGCAAACATGCCCAGTGCACTAGGCAAAAGAATCAACATAGTTAGCCGTAGGACCTGATCGAGTTGACCACGGACCTCCTGGGTCGTTAAGGTCGCCTTACTACCCGATAGCAGTGGCAAGGCCGTGGTCGCAATACTGATGGCAAAGGAAATCACAATCATCACCAACTTGTTGGGGTTAGCACTAAACAGGGCAAACTGAACCTGGAGTTGGTCACTGGTGTAATTGTAGAAGGCCTTCATAATGTTGAAGTAGGTGTACTGATCAACAAAGAGGAAAATATTAGTTGAGGAACCAATCACCACAAAGGGCCAGGATTCCTTCAAAATATGGGTAACCAAGGCCAGGGCCCGTTCTCCCCCACTCTGGCCGCCCCGAGGCATGATAATTGGATAATACTTAAGCCAGCCCCACAAAAGAACCAGCAGGCTGAAGGCGGCCCCGATAAAGGCGGCAAAGGTGGCCTGGACCACCACGCCTAACCAGTTGTCTGGGTTGGCATGCAAGATGACGACTGTCGCCGTCAGCAAATAAACAATCCGGGCAATCTGTTCCACAATATCTGACAAGGCCGAAACGTGCATCAGCTGGTGACCTTGAAAGACCCCACGAATCATCGACATCAGCGGAAAGACTAGGACCGCCGGTGCCAGTGAGCGCAAGACTGGTACCACGTTGGGATTACCATTCGATAGGAGGGGTGCGCCCACATAAAGTAGGAAGCCGAACACCACCCCCAGACCTAAGCCGACATACATTGACTGCTTGGTCAGGGCCTGAACCTGGCTACCGTCCTTTTTAGCCATCAGCTGACCGATAACCTTCGAAATTGCAGAAGGAAAGCCAAAGGTGGCAATCGCTAGCAAGATACCGTAGATGGTGTAGCCCTGTGAAAAGAGCGCATTGGCCCGGTTAGCGTTGGTCCCCAGCATAATCAACCAGGGCAAAATGAAGGCCGCCCCTAAAAGACGTGACACAATGTTACCGATTGAAAGCCAGATTGATCCCCTAAGCAGGGTCTTACCCGCCTGGTTATCATCATCGGTACCAGCCAACCCATCAATGACTGGGTCAGTCGGATCAGCCGCTTGGAGCTGGTCTAGCTCTGGCTGGGCAGCTTCAAAGGCGGTTTCTTGAATAGGGTGCTGCTGAGACTCCAGCGACTTACCCTGCCCCCGGTGGGTGGCAGCGTGACGGGGGGCAGCGCTACTTTGTGCGGGCCCGCTTTCTTTAACAGTCTGCGAACGCTGGCTGCGTTTAGGGAAGAAATGACGGCCAGCCTGCGCGCCTTTGCCGACTGGTTTTACTGGTTTCAACTCAATGTGGAGCCGTTCTAAGAGCTCGGCGCCGGTCACCAAATCACCATCAAACTCAATTTTTTCAACCTGGATGGCTGCCTGCTCATCAGGTTGTTTGGGATCTGACGGCTTTCCTGTAGTCATGACGTTTCCTTTCACTAGAATAATTATGTACCCCACCCTCAGGTGGGATTAGAACTACTTTGCCACGATGTTAACGAACTTAACTGGAATGGCAATAATCTTTTGGATGGTCTTCCCATCAATAAACTTCTTGACGTTGTCCTCGGCCTTGGCCGCAGCAATCATATCATCCTTGCTAGCATCGGCTGGCAACATGGCCTTGCCACGGACCTTACCGTTCACCTGGAAGACGACTTCTACACTGGTATCAACCAGGGCTTTTTCATCGTATTCAGGCCAAGGGGCGTAAGTAAGGGATTCGTCGTGGCCCAGACGGGACCATAGTTCCTCAGCAATGTGAGGCGCAAATGGTGCCAGCATCTGAATGAAGCCGTCCATGTACTTAACCGGTAGGGCTTCAGACTTGTAGGCCTCGTTCACGAAAATCATCAACTGGGAGATGGCCGTGTTAAAGTGCAGGTTTTCGATGTCGTCGGTAACCTTCTTAACTGTCTGATTGTAAATCTTGTCCAAATCACCAGGGTTATAGTTAGTGACATGGTCACGGAGCTGGTCCTGGTCATCGATTAGCAGACGCCATACCCGGTCTAACCAACGCCGAGAACCGGTCACTCCATCTTCTGACCAAGGCTTAGCCTGGGTCAGCGGTCCCATGAACATTTCATAGACCCGCAGGGTGTCAGCCCCATAGCTTTTAACAATCTCATCGGGGTTAACCACGTTACCACGGGACTTAGACATCTTCTCGTGGTTTTCACCCAAAATCATGCCCTGGTTAACCAACTTGTGGAATGGTTCCTTGGTAGGTACCAGACCCAAATCGTAGAGGAACTTGTACCAGAAACGGGCGTAGAGCAGGTGGAGCACGGCGTGTTCCGCTCCACCAATGTAGAGATCAACGTTCATCCAGTACTTGAGCTTGTCATAGTCAGCAAAGGCCTGATTGTTATGGGGGTCAATGTAGCGCAGGTAGTACCAGGATGAGCCAGCCCACTGTGGCATGGTGTTGGTCTCACGGCGGCCCTTAACGCCATCTTCCCGGGTAACGTTCAGCCAATCAGTAGCGTTTGCCAGAGGTGACTCACCGGTACCAGAAGGCTTCATTTGGTCTTGGTTTAACTCTGGGAGCCGTAGGGGCAGCTCGTCCTCAGGTACCAAGGACTGGGTGCCATCCTCCCAGTGAATGACTGGAATTGGCTCACCCCAGTAGCGCTGCCGGGAGAAGACCCAGTCGCGCAGACGGTAGTTGACCTTCTTTTCACCGGCACCGTGCTCAACCAGCCAGTCAACCATCTTATCAATAGCCTCAACCTTGTCCAAGCCGTCTAGGAAGCCAGAGTTGATGTGAGGACCTTCCCCACTGTAGGCTTCTTTTTCAATGTCGCCACCGGCAATAACTGGCGTGATGGGCAGGTCAAAGCGCTTGGCAAAGTCCCAGTCACGTTGGTCGTGGGCTGGCACACCCATGACCGCCCCGGTTCCGTAGGAAGCCAGAACATAGTCGGCAATCCAGATTGGCAGTTTTTCACCGTTAATTGGGTTAATGGCATAACTACCAGTGAAGGCGCCAGACTTATCCTTGTTTAAGTCCGTCCGTTCCAGGTCAGACTTGCTAGCAATTTCCTTCCGGTAGGCCGCAATAGCGTCCTTTTGGTCATCAGTCACCAACTGGTCCACCAGTTCGTGCTCAGGTGCCAAAACGATATAGCTGGCCCCAAAGAGGGTGTCAGCCCGGGTACTGAAGGCCTGAATCTTGGCATCCAAGTCATCAACCGTGAAGGTAATCATGGCCCCAACCGAACGGCCAATCCAGTTCCGTTGCTGTTCCTTGATGGCTTCAGGCCAATCCAACTCTTCCAAGTCATCAATCAAGCGGTCGGCGTAGGCCGTAATCTTTAAGACCCACTGCTTCATAGGCTTACGGTAAACCGGATAACCACCACGTTCCGTCTTACCATCAACCACCTCTTCGTTAGAGACAACGATTCCCCCACCAGGGAAATCGGGCGCCCAGTTAACCATGATTTCGTCTTCATAGGCCAGGCCCTTCTCATAGAGCTTCTCAAAAATCCACTGGGTCCACTTGTAGTACTTTGGATCGGTGGTGTTAATTTCGCGGTTCCAGTCATAGGAGAAACCTAATGACTTAATCTGCTTTTTAAAAATGCTGATGTTTTTGTTGGTGAAGGTAGCCGGGTTATGACCGGTCTTAATAGCGTACTGCTCGGCAGGCAGACCAAAGGCATCCCAACCCATTGGGTGCAATACGTCAAAGCCCTTCGCCCGCTTGTAGCGACTGATAATGTCAGTAGCCGTGTAGCCTTCAGGATGGCCAACGTGCAGGCCTTGACCAGATGGATAAGGGAACATATCGAGGGCATAGTACTTAGGCTTATCAGACTGGTCAACGGCCTTAAAAGTCTGGTGCTGGTCCCAGTAGTGTTGCCATTTTTTCTCGATTTCTTGGTGATTATATCCCATGCTAATCTCCTTTATAGCTTAAAATTAAAAAAACCTACGCCACACTAAAAAGCATGACGTAGGGCGACAAAGTATCGCGGTACCACCTACATTCACGTAAAAACGCCTTAGAAGTCTTAACGCGAACACACGTCACCGACTACTATCGTTCACCGGCAAAACCATTCAACTGAGTTCTACACGCCGCTTGCCAGGCTCGCAACCCCGCCTGGTTTCTGATGGACCGCTACGTGTATACTAGTGTTGAAGAATACCTAAAGTATACCACAGTGACCGCCCTTTTCGTTATAATCGGGGCGGTAAACTGCCGACTAAATCCTTGTTGAAAGGGCGTACTATGCTATTTTCCACGAACCAATTTGTCCACCAAATGATCGAGGCCCAGGTGCAACCTGGTGACTGGGTTGTTGATGCCACCGGTCTCAATGGGATCAACACCAATTTTTTGGCCAGTCGCGTTGGCCCAACCGGCCAAGTCCTGGCCTACCTGAGCGACCGTGACCAGGCTAACCAAGCCGTCAGCGGTCTCTTTACGTCGGGCCTCAATGACCGGGTTACCATTTACCAGCACGATGTTAGTCAGCTCGGCCAAACTGACCTGGACCCTAATCAGGCGCTAAGTTTGATTATCTTTGATTATTCCAGCGACACGGGCGGCCAAGCACTCTACACCGACGACAGCTATAGTAAAATTCTGGCTACCCTCCCCTATCTCACTCATGGCGGTCTCTTGATTGTAAAGTTTGATACCGTGCCGGATTCTTGGCAGAGTAGCTTTGACCGTCTCCGGGCGCTGGATTACCGCCGGGCCTTTTACCGTGGTGGTGAGGTGAGCGCCTTCCTAGTCGAACGAATCTAGGCTTGTACGTGGTATAATACAAACCATGAACTTCTCATTAATTGGAGGTAGCAAGCAATGGCAAAAATTGTAAACCAAGAAGAACGAACTAATTCACCCCTAGATGACCTAATCAGCCTCCCCGATGAAGACCGTAACAGTCAGGAACGGGCCAAGGCCTTGGGTAAAAACAACCAACAGCAGTAAATCAAAAAGGATGGCACCGTTGTCGGTGCCATCCTTTTTGTATGATTTAGGGCACAAAAAAACGCCCGTGGGCGTTTTTCATGAAGATATTAATCTTCGATTTCAGTAACCGTTCCGGCACCAACAGTGTGGCCACCTTCACGAACAGTAAACTTCAATCCCTTTTCAATGGCAACTGGTGCAATCAATTCAACGTCAAACGTTACTTGGTCACCAGGCATAACCATTTCAACACCTTCTGGCAGTTCAACAACACCAGTTACATCAGTAGTGTGGAAGTAGAACTGTGGACGGTAGTTAGTGAAGAATGGCGTGTGACGGCCACCTTCTTCCTTAGTCAAGACATAAACTTCGGCCTTGAACTTCTTGTGGGTCTTGATTGAACCAGGAGCAGCCAAAACTTGACCACGCTCGATCTGGTCACGGTCAACACCACGAAGCAAAGCACCGATGTTATCACCAGCCTGAGCTTCTTCCAAAGTCTTACGGAACATTTCGATTCCAGTAACCGTAGTCTTCTTAACTTCGTCCTTCAAACCGACGATTTCAACTTCGTTACCAGTAGTCAAAACACCACGGTCAACACGACCAGATGCAACAGTTCCACGACCAGTGATAGTGAAGACATCTTCGACAGGCATCAAGAATGGCTTGTCATCTTCACGAGCTGGCGTTGGGATGTATTCATCAACGGCATCCATCAATTCAAGGATAACCTTTTCTTGCTCTGGATCACCTTCCAAAGCCTTCAAAGCTGAACCCTTGATAACAGGAATGTCATCACCAGGGAAATCGTACTCTGACAAAAGTTCACGAACTTCCATCTCAACCAAGTCGATCAATTCTGGGTCATCAACCAAGTCAGTCTTGTTCAAGAAGACTACCAAGTGTTCAACACCAACCTGACGGGCAAGCAAGATGTGCTCACGAGTCTGTGGCATAGGACCATCAGTTGCGGCAACAACCAAGATAGCACCATCCATCTGAGCGGCACCAGTGATCATGTTCTTAACGTAATCGGCGTGACCAGGGGCATCGATGTGGGCATAGTGACGCTTGTCAGTCTCGTACTCGATGTGTGAAGTGTTAATCGTGATACCACGTTCCTTTTCTTCAGGAGCGTTATCGATTTCAGCGAAATCAGTAGCAGTACCACCATCCTTCTCAGCCAATACCTTTGAGATAGCAGCAGTCAAAGTAGTCTTACCGTGATCGACGTGGCCGATCGTACCAATGTTAACGTGGGGCTTATTCCGAACGTAAGTTTCCTTAGCCAATGTAGTTTCCTCCAAATTTTGTTTTTCCAGCAAAACTGAAAAAATCGTATACAGTTATTTTACAACGAAAATCGTTTAAACACAAGCCAGAACTTGTGTCTTTCGGCTTTTAGCGCCATCAACGATTATACTAAGCAGGCCTATAAAAGTAAACCTTTTTCAACGGATTAAATGTCAAGACATCATCTCATTTAAGACCTGCTGAACCTGCCGGTGAATACTGGCCTGGCCAGCACTCTCAGCGGTACTGTCTTCCTGGTAATAATTCGACAGATTGACCTGGGCCCAAGCCTTAGGGTCACTAACCGCCGGCTCAATCATTGGAAAGAGCAGGGTTAGTTCCATTCGAGTTTGCTGGACCAGGTTTTCATAGGCGATGGGGTCTTGCTGCCCCACCGTCTCGGCCAGAAAGGCCACAATATCACGATACTGAGGCGAGTCCACCGCCAGGGGCAAATCATTAATTTGGGCCTGGTAGTTCTGCCCATCAACCCAGCGATAACCCAGTTCATCACTGACACCTAGCTTAGCCAAATCCTCTAGGAGGGTCGCCCGCATCACCGGTAAGGTGTATGGGTCAACCAACAGGAATTTGGCACCGGTCACAAACTGGTCGACCGGCAGGTAGTGGGCCGCCTGGTAGCGCTCATGTTGGGCTGGTAAGTCGTAGTCACTCATGTGATAGAACTGACGGGCCACGGTTTTAAAGGTCGTGACCATCGTCTCACTAGCCTCTTTTTCATCGGCACGGATACCGGCCAGCAGTTCCTTTCTTAGGTCAGCATCCTCACTGGTCATCACCAGCTGCTGGGCATCGACGAAGTTGTGGTTCTGCACCGCTATCGCCACTACCAGCTTGAAATGACTGACATCTTCCAAATAGTCCGACAAAAAATCGTCGGCATAGTCAGCGGCCAGCTGGTACTGGTGGTCCATAAAGAGGGCCGTTACCAGGCGGTAGTTACTGTCAAAGGCCGGCCAAGCCTGATAAAGCTCAGCAAAAGTTTCGGCCGCCTGGTGCCAGTTGCCAGCCTGATGTTCGGCCTGGCCACGCTCTAGCAGGGCTTGTAATTCTGGGGTAAGTTTCTTAGTCAAATTAACTTCTTTACCTCCATTATGTTTGAGGTCAAAGACCCAGCCACTTTACTTGGCCGGTTGACCAGTGGCTGAGCCCTTTCCCTGATTATTGTTATGGGACTTGTGATTACCCTTATGGTTACGTTTCTTAGAAGCTTCATTCCCCTTCTTGTTGGGATGATTATTATTCTTGTTGTTACCGTTGCTCTTACCACCGTTGTTATGGCGGGGGCGCCGGTTCTGGTTCACTTCCATGACCACTGGCATAACCATTGGGCGACGACGGGTCTCATTAAAGAGATAACGGGAAAGACCTTCGCGAACGTTATTCTTCAACTCGTTCCAATCAAAATCCTTCACGTTAGCCAGATAGTCTTCAATTTTTTCAACGGTCAGACGGGAAGCCTCCTGCATCAAGTCCCGGTTAGCCTTGACATAGACAAAACCACGGGAGGTCAGCTTAGGCTTAGAAACCACCTTGCGCTTCTTACGGTCGATGGTGACCACGGAAACAAAGACGCCATCTTCGGACAGGATGCGACGATCACGTAGAACAACGTTACCAATGTCATTAAAGCCGGCCCCATCAATCAGGGTTTCGCCGACTGTGAAGGAATCCTTGAGGATAAACTTACCATCATCCCACTGATACTGGTCCCCATTCTTAGCCATCAGGATGTGCTTGGCTGGAATGTTGACCTCTTCGGCCGCCTTCTTAGCAGTTTCCATCACCCGGTACTCCCCTTGAACTGGGAAGAAGTAGTCCGGCTTAAGCAGATTAATCATCATCTGCAGGTCATCAAAACTGGCATGACCACTGGAACGTAGGTCGGTGCTAATCTGCTTAACATCGGCGCCTTGCTGGAAGAGCATGTTCCGGGTCTGGGCCACCATTGATTCCATGGCCGTGGCGGGGGTAGTAGTAATGAAGACTAGGTCACCATCACCAATATTGATGTGGGGGTCTTCACCATTGGCCATCCGGTTCAGATGCTTGATGGGCTCCCCCATCCGACCGGTTTCCAAAATGGTGGTTTCACCAGCCGGCAGGTTATCAAGATCCTTAATCTTGGCAAAGAGCTCAGCCTTGGGCTTTGGTAGGTGTAACTTACCCAATTTCAGGGCCGTGTGTACCACCTGCTCAATATCGTTACCAGATAAAATCACCTTGCGCTTGGTAGCGGCTGCGGCATCAATCACCTGCTGGATGCGCTGGATGTTAGAGGCCACCGCCGCCACAATAATCCTCCGACCCTTGTTTTCAACGAAGGTATCATGGATATAGTCATGGATTTGAATCTCACTGGCACTGGGCGTACTGTCTTCAGTACCAGCCGCATCACCCAGCAAGGCAAGCACTGGGTGGCTACCAATTTCAACCAGGCGACCAAAGTCAGTTTGATAATAACTTTCAGCCGTTGGGTCAAACTTAAAGTCACCGGTGTAGACGACTTGACCATAGTGGGTGCCCACCACAATTCCCAGAGATTCTGGGATGGAATGGGTGGTATTGAAGAAGGAAATCTTCACATCACCAAAGTCAATTTCGGTCTTCTCGTTAACAACGTGATAGTCATCGTAGTCCTTTAATTCGGACTCATCTTGGATGGCTAATTTAGCCAGGGCAATTGTCATCTCTGACCCGAAAATTGGCACGTTAATCTGCTGTAACAGAAATGGAAGTGCCCCGATGGCATCGGCGTGACCATGGGTCAGGAAAACCCCGGCAATCTTATCCTGGTTCTTGACCAGGTATTCAAAATCAGGGATAACTACGTCAATCCCAAGTTGGTCAGTGGCTGGGTACTTCAAACCTGCATCTAAGATAAAGATGGTGTCATCGACCGTTACCGCATACATACTTTTCCCGTTTTCGCGGACACCGCCAAAGGGAATAATACTTAAATCTGTCATATACCTTCCTTTTTAATCTGAACCCACTACCATGGTGGGGCTTCAGACTGCTATTTATCATGGAAACCATGCTATTGATAATACTTGATTGTCTCGTAATTCAATTATTACAATTTTAGCATATTTCCAGAAAAAATGCGGTGGCACTTGCCTCCTTGGCCAGCTTTAGGGCACAAAAAAACACCCGAGTGGGTGTTTTTTAATTAACGTTCTACTGAAACGGTCGTATCAGTAGTAGCCGCAGTCCGAGGCTTGACGATGGCCCCGTCCTTTTGCAAAGCTTCCTTGGCCTGGTCAGCTACCTTAGTGAAGGTATCAAAATCAGACACAGCCAATTCAGCCAACATCTTACGGTTCAATTCAACCCCAGCTAAGGTCAAACCGTGCATCAACTTTGAGTATGACAGACCGTTCATCCGAGCGGCAGCATTGATACGGGCAATCCACAACTTACGGAAGTTGCGCTTGCGGTTCTTACGGTCACGGTAAGCGTACAGGTATGACTTATAAACCTGCTGCTTAGCAACCTTAAAATTGATCCGGCGCTGACCACGGTAACCCTTGGCCAACTTAATAAACTTCTTACGACGTGCGCGTGAAACTGTTCCACCCTTAACTCGCATGGACTCTTCCTCCTAAAATCAAGACAATGTTAAATTCAACTGATATGAAAGCTATTAAAGCGTGCTGAGCAGCTTAGCGTAAGTCTTAACCGTTGACTTGTCCATCATCCGGGTACCACGTAGCTGACGACGTTGCTTCTTCGTCTTACCGTGGAAACGGTGGGACGTGAAGGCTGAAGCTGACTTAAAACCACCGTTAGCGGTCTTCTTAAAGCGCTTTGCAGATGCGCGATGGGTCTTCATCTTGGGCATATTCCAATTCTCCTAATTCTACTTTGAGGTGGCTAACCACCCTTGCTTACTTGGCTTTCTTTGGTGCCAGTACCAAAAACATTTGGCGGCCATCCATCTTAGCACGTTGCTCAACCTTGGCAATGTCATCTAGTTCCTGGGCCATTTGCTCCAGCACTTCACGACCAATGTCTTGGTGCGTAATCATCCGGCCACGGAAACGCAGGTTCAACTTAACCTTGTTACCCTTTTCCAAAAACTTAATGGCAGCCTTCTTACGGGTTTCAAAGTCACCGGAATCGATGTTTGGTGACATCCGAACTTCCTTGACCTGGACCGTCTTTTGGTTCTTGCGCTGTTCCTTTTGACGCTTTTGCGCCTCGAACTTAGCCTTACCCCAGTCCATGATCTTAGCAACCGGTGGGTTACCGTTGGCCTGAACCAGGACCAAGTCCTGACCCTGGTCGTCGGCAATCTTTTGAGCATCAGCAGTCGACATTTCCTGCTGCTGACGGCCGTTGATTAACAAAACCCGTGGTGCGCGAATGTTTTCGTTGACTAAATCAACTTGTCTTGGTTGACGTGCTATGACGAATTACCTCCAAATTTATGTTTGTGAACATCGAAGAAAAAAGTGGCTGAAACCGAAGTCCCACCCACTTTTACACTGCGTACGAAAAACGTACAGCTAACTGTATCTGCCTAGCAACGGAATCACTGGGCGAGAAGCGGGCGCTTCTACTTGTTCAACAGCTATATATTACCGGGATTCCTGACTGCTGTCAAGGGAGAGATTGATTAAGACCCGACCACCATAGTGGTAAATAACCAGGATGGCGAATTGGACCCCCGCAAAGAGGACCACAAAGGCAATCATATGCAGGCTTAGTGAACCCATGATACTGTCCCAGACCGTTTGAAACTTGGTGAAGACATCCCAGGAATTTAAGCGCAGGAAACGGCCCAGGTAGATGCCAAAGGCCGAAATCAGCGACATGATGAACATCACCGCCAACCGGGTTAGGTCATTGACCCGGACAAAGAAGCGGTGGAAGATAATTTCTAGGCTCAAGACTCCGAGGGTCACCCCAATGAAGATACCGGCCGAAAGGACGGCATAGTTAAAGTACTGGAAGCGGACATCCAGGCTGGTACTGATGTACTGCAGGTGGATAAAGTCCGTAATCATGTACATGGTGTTGGGATAAAAGAGGAGCCAAAGCAGGCTAAAGACGGCTTTTAGCAGGCGATTTTTAACCGAAATTGCCAGCAGAGCAAAGTCAGCTGGTAAAAGGGCCAAAAAAACATTCCAAATTAAAAAACCAAAGTGAGTGGGCGTGTAAAACACAAATAGGAAAAACAAAACCACGATTAGGTGAATCATTAAAATGTTTTTGATGTTTTGTTTCACCGCATTCCCCTCCTTTGCAACAGGATTTATTTTACCACCTATTTGGGGCTAGGCAACTCTAGCAGCCAATTTTTGTTGAAGTATTTGCGGTAGGTCGCATAGGCTGCATAGACACTGGAAAGGGCCGTTGATGACAGAATCATAAAGGTCACCATGATTTGGTATTTAATAGCTAAGACCGGCTCAACCCCGGCCATAATTAGACCCGACATGGTGCCAGGCAGTGAGACTAGTCCCAGGGTCTTAATGGAATCAATGGTGGGCTGCATCCCAAATTTAACGGCATTTTTGATGATATCCCCAGTGGCCAACTTGGGATCAGCACCCAGGGCCAGGCGTTCAAAGACCTGTTCTTGCTGGTCGACAAACATCTGGTCCAAGCTCCGATAGACTAAGTCAATCGCAATCATGGCGGTGTTCATTACCATCCCCGTGATTGGCACCAACTGCCAAGGGACCGGCTTAATCGCCCCACTAAATACCAGAATGGCCAGGGTTACGCCGCCACCCAGCAGGAGGGCCACAAAGGTCGTCCGCAGGGAATGGGGCACGCCATCAGCCCGTTTTTCGCCGTTGCGCGAGGCATTCCAGAGAATAATGGCCATCATCGCTGACGTCAGCCAGAAGTCGTCCACCCGGAAAACAAAGCGCAAGATATAGGCCACAATGATTAACTGGACAATGGCCCTAACCACGCTGATAATCGTTTCCTTTTCTAAGCCCAGTTTTTGCTGGTAGCTAATTAATAAGGAAATAACGACCATGGCAAAGGACAGGACCAGGGACCAATTTGAAATTTCGACGGTTTTATTAATCATCTAAATGTCCCTCCTTAACCGTCAACAAACGATTGGCCGCCGCGATTTCCTGACTGTCGTGGGTCACGCTGATAATGGCCAGGTGGTGGTCAGTCTGGCTCATTTTAACTAGGCGCCAAACGACTTCCTTGGTTTGAGCATCCAGACCGGTCGTGATTTCATCTAAGAGCAGCACCTGGGGTGGAAAGACCAGGTTGCGTAACAGGCCCACCCGCTGCCGTTGACCACCAGACAGATCAGTGATTGGCTTATCAAGGTAATCACTGGGTAGGTCAACCTTTTCTAAAAGTTCAAGCTGACGGTCTAAATTGACCGGTACTTGGCGGACCTGGAAAGGTAAATCTAGGTTGTTGCGCACCGTGTGACCAAAAAGGCTGGCACTTTGTACAGCATAGGAAACTTGCTGCCGGTAAGTGCTCAAATCATAATCACTGGCTGACTTTCCGGCAAGGTCAATCTGCCCCCTGACCCCGTCTTGGAGCCGGGCTAAAGCCCGGAGCAGGGTGCTCTTACCGCCCCCGGACGGACCGGTGATGGTTAACCAATCATCCTGATTAACAGTTAAGTTAATACCAGCTAGGATTGGATCAACGGATAAGTTTTTAACTTCTAATAACATGGCAAATCCCCTTTTGGCAATTAGAATGATTCTACCAAACTTGGCCCAGTTAGCAATCGATAAATTTAACCCGGCAAATCCCCGGCTGATATCATTGACAGGGCTAGGCTTTTAAGATAGACTTAAACAGTTGATAAATTGAGTCGAAAGGAGGTGTCTACATGGCAACCCCATCAAACAAGAATTCTAAGTCACATAAGCGTAACCGCCGTGGTCATATCGGTTTGAACGTTCCAAATATCGTTTTGGATAAGGCAACTGGTGAGTACCGCGTTGCCCACCGCGTTTCACCTTCTGGTGTCTATAACGGTAAGCAAGTTATGGATAACAAGTAATGTTATACAACGGCCTACTCCTTTCGGGAGTGGGCCTTTTCTTTCAGTTGGCCTAATATGACGACCAGCTGAGTGCTTCATTAAAGTTGATACCTTGAATTTAGGGAGCTCACTCGATGCCAAAACAGCAAAAAAACAAAGCCGTCAGTCGGACTAATCTGGGTCTAACCCCCTTTTACAAGCAGCCCCTTTTTTGGTTGATTATTATCATCGTGGTCTTGATTGTAGCCGCGGTGCTGGCTGTGAATGTCTTTAAGCAGCAGAAGGCCAACGTAGTTGATAATTCTACCGCCGCTGCCTCCAGTAAGGCTGCTAAGATTAGTCCTCAGGAGCGGATGAATACCGATGCCCATTACTTTGGTAACCTGACCACCCAGGACCTCCAGGCTGATCCACAAAAGTACGTGGCCCGGCAGAGTGGAAACAGCATGGTCTATGTTTGGCGGGTTAGTGATGGCGAAGTCTTGGTTCGAATCGATGATGACGACACCAAGAAAGTCACCGTCTACAAGTATGCTCAAGATACCAATGAGATGATGAAAAACCAGCTTTATCAAACCAGCGAATAAATCAGTTGGTCAAAATCGAATAAGAGAGAAGAGGGAGAAAAATGGTGAACCAAAGTCAAAAGCGAGTAAGGTGGCAGACTGGGGGCGCCATTTTTTTATTAGTCCTAATAGCCCTGATTTATCTAGCGGCCAGTCCCCTCTTTAAGGGCAATCCCTGGGTGGACAGCAATGCCATGTTAACCATCGGTCAGGCCTGGCAGCGGGGCGTTATCCCCTACAAGGAAATTTTTGAACAGCGCGGCCCGGTCATGTTTTTCTACTACTACCTGACCAACCTGATTAGCCCTTACGGCTACTTCGGGCTCTTTGTCATTGAAACCTTAAACCTAATCGGGCTCTGGTTTTGGACCAAGAAGCTCCTGGCCCTGTTAAATATTAAACCTGCTGTTCAGGTTTGGGCGGCTCTGATTGTGCCCGTCGGCCTGGTGGCCAATTATAGTTTTGAGCACGGTGGTAGCCCCGAAGAGTTTGCCCTCTTCTGGCTGCTAGGTTCCTTCTATTTCTTAGCCAAGTTTCTCCAGACCAAGCAGCTGACCCCAGCTGCAGTAATCTTTGTTGGCTTCAGTGCCGCGGCGGTCTTCTGGATTAAATATTCGTTGCTAGGAGCCTGGATTGGTTTTGTCCTCATTGTTTTGTGGCAACTAATTCGCCAAAAGCGCTGGGTCTACCTGTTAAAAACGGTCGCCTATTTCTTGATTGGGTTTGGGGGCCTAACCCTGATTATCTGGGCCTACTTTGCCAGCGTCCACGCCTGGAATGACCTGCTTCACGTCTACTTCACCGTCAACATGTCCGCCTATGCGGCCAGTGGTGAACACCACGGTCTCCTGGTCCGTGTGCTCGGCCTTATCCGGCCAATCCTAGTGGGCTTTATCGTCCACCCCTTCCTGACGGTATCCTTCGTGGCGGCCCTGGTATGGGCCTATCTGAAGCAGCAACGCCACCTCTTCTGGCTGACCCTGATTACAACTGCAATGGCGGCCCTGCTGGCCTACTGGTCACTGTTACGCTACCCTTATATTTTTCTGATTGTTGTTGGTCCCATGTTACCGGTGATTGCCTGGGCCCTGGCCGACCTGGCTCAGCGTTTCCGGGTCAAGTCCTGGTGGTACCTGCTTTATGCACTGGTCCTACTCGATCTACCCAATGTTGGTAACATCGTCACCCACACCAATGTGCCAGTCTGGTCCAAGCAGGTCTATCCAGCCCAAGCCTTTGGTCGTTATATCGATGAGCACCGCCAGGGGAAGACCGCTACCCTGGTTTACGCCAACTTTATTGACATGGGCGTTGACCGCTACACCGATATCAATCACCGTTACTATTTCTTTGAACAAAGTAACTTCACTAAAAAGGCCTTCCCCGCCCAGCACAACTACGTCGATGACCTGGTTAAAAAGCAGAAACCAGACTACTTGGTCTTTGACTTGAACCTCACCAATCTAAAACAAATTGACCTAAATGATCACAAGGCGGTTAATAAAAAGGTGGATCCGGCTATCCTGGACAAGTACCAGGTGGTCGCCGCCGGTTCCACGAAAACCATTGGGGCGGTCTACGTGACTGGGCCACGCAAAATTGACCAGGTCCAATACGTCCTACTAAGTCGAAAGGAAGCTCACCATGCCGATTGATGGCCTCTTTACCCATGCCACCGTGCATGAATTAAACCAACTCATTAATGGTGGCCGTATCACCAAGGTCCACCAACCCTACGCCAACGAAATCGTCCTGGTCGTTCGCCAGGGCGGCGTGAACCGGCGCCTGCTGCTCAGTGCCCACCCCAACTACGCCCGGGCCCAGATTACAGAAATTCCTTATGAAAACCCACAGACGCCACCCAATTTCGCTATGTTCTTACGGCGTAACTTGGAAGGGGCCCGGATTGATAAGATTGACCAGGTTGAAAACGACCGGATCATTAATTTCTACGTCCAGACCCATGACGAACTCGGCGACCTACAAACCCTGGTACTGACCCTAGAAATGATGGGCCGCCATTCCAATCTCTTCCTGGTACGCCAAAAAGACCAGCGAATTTTGGAACTGATTAAGCACGTTTCCGCTGATCAAAACCGGGTGCGCACCCTCTTGCCTGGGGCCAAATACGTCTTACCGCCGGCCCAAGACCTGGCCAACCCCTTTACCAGTGACTGGCAGGGGCTCAGCACCATTATCTTAGACGGTGACCAGACTGCCTGGCCACGGGCCATCCAACAAACCTACCAGGGCTTTAGCCGGCAGTCAGCCCAGTCACTGGCCTTGGCCATTCAGGCCGGTGGTGATGCCCTGGCCAGTGCCCAGAACTGGTTGGCTCACTTCGATAACCTGTCACCAACCCTGTACCGGTCAGAAAGTGGTCAACTAAGCTTTGCTCCTTTTGACTGGCCGACCAAGGAAGTCCCTGCCCAAAAGGAATCCTTTGCTAGTCTGGGCCTGCTCCTAGATGCCTACTATGTTGGTAAGGCCGAGCATGACCGGGTCCAACAACAGGCCAGCAGCTTGATTCGCTTAGTTAAAAATGAGCTCAAGAAGAATCAAACCAAGCGTAAGAAGTTGGAAGCAACCTTGGAAGACAGCGAACACGCTGACCAGTACAAGGTAATGGGCGATTTATTGATCACCTACCCCCACCTGGTCCACAAGGGCATGGACAGCGTCCAAATTGAAAACTACTACGATGAAAACCGCCTGCTGACCATCCCCCTTGATCCGCGGTTAGACGGCCTAAAAAACGCTGAAAAATATTTCCGCCGTTACCGTAAGCTCCACACGGCTAAGGAATATGTCGGCCATCAAATCGAAGTCACCGATGCCGAAATCGACTACTTCCAACAGATTGCCAGCCAGCTAGACGTCGCTTCCCCCAAGGATGTCAACGATATCAAGGTGGAGCTGACCCAGGAAGGCTATTTGAGGGCTAAGCGGCATAGCAAACAGAAGCAGCGGCCATCCCAGCCCGACCGCTTTACCAGTACCGATGGGACCCTGATTGAAGTTGGTAAAAACAACCTGCAAAACGAGGGCCTTTCGTTGAAGAAAAGCAACCGGCGCAATATCTGGCTCCACGTCCAGAAATTGCCCGGTTCCCATGTCATTATCCACAGTGACCATCCCAGTGAAGTAACCTTGACCGAGGCAGCCGAACTGGCAGCCTATTTCAGTAAGGCCCGGGATTCGGCCAACGTACCGGTGGACTACCTGCCGGCCGGCAAGCTCCGTAAACCTAATGGGGCCAAACCCGGTTATGTGATTTTTGAAGGCCAACAAACCCTCTATGTAACGCCCAATGCCCAGTTGGTTAATCGACTAAGGCAAAAATAAAAAAGCCCGGTATCCACCGGGCTTTTTTATTTACTGCCAAACTGGCGTTAACAAGTGCGTTTGCTCTGGCGTTGGGCCAACGGCAAAGCTCAACAGATCAACGTCTAAGATTTCGGCAATCCGGGTCAGGTAATTCTGGGCGTTTTTAGGCAGGTCCTCAAAATGCTCAACCCCGGTAATGTCTTCCTGCCAGCCAGGCAGGGTTTCATAATTAACATCCAGGCCTTCAAACCAGGTATCGGAAGCTGGGAAGTGGTCAACTCGCTCCCCCTTGTGGGAATAAGAGGTCGCAATCTTGACTTCATCAAGCCCAGACAGGACATCCAGGGAATTGATGGCCAACTTGGTCAGCCCTGAAACCTGAACAGCGTGGCGCAAGGCCACGGCATCCAACCAGCCAATCCGGCGGGGACGCTTGGTCACTACGCCGTACTCATGACCGATTTCACGGATATGATCAGCAATCTCATCGTGGAGTTCAGTTGGGAAAGGACCGGCACCAACCCGGGACGTGTAGGCCTTAATCACGCCGACCACGTCCTGGATTTGCTTAGGACCAACCCCAGCCCCGTTCATCACCCCACCAGCGGTTGGGTTTGAGCTAGTGACGTAAGGGTAGGTCCCGTGGTCAACATCGAGCATAACGCCCTGAGCCCCCTCAAAGACAACCCGCTTATCAGCCCGGAGCATCTTACCCAGCAGGTAGGCTGTATCCGTGACATAGGGGGCTAACTGCTGGCCCATGTCGACATACTTCTGGTAGATTTCATCGTAATCCAGGGGTTCTTTGCCGTAAAGCTTAGTTAACTGCTGGTTCTTAAAGGGCAGGTACTCCTTTAGGAGCTGGCCGAAGACCTCGGGGTCAATTAAGTCGGCAATCCGAATGCCCACCCGGGAAATCTTATCGGTGTAGGCTGGCCCAATCCCCTTCTTGGTCGTCCCAATCCGGTTAGAAGTGGCCTGTTCAGCAGCCCGGTCTAGCTCAATGTGGTAAGGCATAATCACATGGGCCCGGTTAGAAATGCGTAGGTTCTCAATCGAAATTCCCTGAGCTTCCACCTCGGCAATTTCCTTTAAAAGGGCCTCGGGGTTAATCACGACCCCATTTCCCAAAATGGCTAACTGGCCGGGAGTAATAATCCCAGAAGGCAGGGCTGAAAGTTCGAACTTCGTGTCGCCGTGCCAAATCGTGTGTCCCGCGTTGTTACCACCCTGGTAGCGTACAACTGCATCAGCCTGCTCGGCAAAGAAATCAACAATCTTTCCCTTACCTTCATCGCCCCACTGGGAACCCACCACAATAATACCTGACATATGCATCTCCAATTTCATCGTAACGGTTTGACCATTTTTTAGTCCACCGTTTAATTTGCCCACCAGAATCGTGAGACTTTTACTAAACTATTTTATCATAAATGCGATTATTGTTCGGAAAAATCACTAAAATTCAATTCTTAATAAGTGGTTAAGCCGCTTGGCAGTCCCAATTTTTGGGGTTATGATGATAATAATTTAAATGAGAGAAGAGGAAAAGTAACATGAAAATATTCCATGAATTCCGGCAGTTCATTGCCCGGGGTAATATGGTCGACCTGGCCATCGGGGTCATCATTGGTGGTGCCTTTACCAGTCTGGTTAAGTCATTAACATCTAACCTAATCAACCCCCTGATTGGCTTCTTCATCGGTAAGTCTTCAAACCTGACTAACTTAAAATGGCAGGTTACCCCTAACCTGGTCTTCACCTACGGGGCCTTCTTAAACGACTTGATGGACTTCATCATCACCGCCTTTGTGGTCTTCTTGCTGATTAAGTTCTTAAATAACTTCATTATTAAGCAGCACGCCAAGCAGGAAACCAAGGTTGATCCGCAGGTCCAGCTCCTCCAAGAAATTCGCGACGAGTTAGCCCAGTCTAATCAAAAATAAAAAAAGCCAGCCATAGCTGGCTTTTTTTATTGGATTTTTGCCAAGGCATCCTCAACCTGGCCAATCACAATTTTTTGGTTTTCGGGCTCACTCAAATCGTAACGCTGCAGGTCGAGTTTAATCTTAGGTGAGACCTGGTATTGGTCAAACCAGCCCTGGTAGGCCAGCCACATCTTATGGTAGTACTGGCGCAGACCCTCATTTTCCTCAAACTGTTCGTAAGAGCGGCCCCGCTTTTTAATCCGGCTCAGGATGGTTTCAAAGTCGGCATCGGCATAAACCATCAAGTCTGGGGCCTTTTTAGGTAGCTGATTTAACTCAGCCATCATGTGATCCAACAAGTCCTCATAGACTGCTAGTTCCCGGTCGGAGATATTGCCGTCCTTATGGTTCTCCTTGGTGAAGAGCTCATCCTCGTAGATAGAACGGTCCAAGACATTGTTGTTATCAGCCAAGGCGGCCTTAATCATGTCAAAGCGCCGGTTAAGAAAGAAAATCTGCAGTAAGAAGCCGTACTGCTTAGGATTCTCATAAAAAAGCGGTAGGACCGGATTATCCCCGACTGGCTCGTAAAAAGCCTGGGTGCCAAAGTGGTCGGCCAATAAGCCGGTCAAGGTGGTCTTGCCGACCCCAATCATTCCTGCTGTAATAATCACCATACCAACCTCCTAATAGATTTACCCGAACTGGGCCAGTTTATGACTTGACGAGCAATTTAAGCGCCTGCCGCAAGTACTCTTCGGTCGTAGCTGCTTCCTGGGTAGCTAACAGCTTACCAACCCTTTGGACGTCCTTATTGCCATAACCCAGCGATGACAGGGCCAGCAGGGCATCGTCTAGGGCCTGCTGGTTAGCATGCTGACTAGTAGCCGCTGCACTAGCCGGCTGATTATCCGCACTGGCTGGCAAAATACCGGAGACCTTGCCCTTTAGGTCTAAAACAATTTGCTGGGCCGTTTTCTTGCCCACCCCGGGGAACTGGGTCAGATACTGCCAGTCATCGGCTTCAACGGCGTTCACGACCCCGATAATGTCACCACCGGCTAGGATTGCTAAGGCACTTTTGGGTCCAATCCCTGAAACCGAGAGCAACTTGTCAAAGACCTGCTTATCAGCCTGGCTGGCAAAACCATAGAGACTGATTTCATTTTCCCGGACAATCTGTTCGACAAAGAGACGCTGGCTTTGCCCTTCCTCAAACTGGTAAGGGTTAGCAGTGTATAACCGGTAACCGACCCCATCCTTGGTCTCGACAACCAGGTAGGCCGGTTGAATAATGGTAATGATCCCCTGCAGGTACTCGTACATGTGCTGCTCCATTCTGGGTTAGGCGCCTGCCCAACCTTGTTCGTCTTTAAACAGACTCTATTCTACCATGCCCATTGAGCAGGGAAACCCCTTTTTAAGTCCATGCCGAATCCTAAAACATAAAAAACGTTAATCCTAGGATTAACGTTTTTTACTTACAGTTATGAATTAGTGGCTTCATGCCGGTTACGCCACCAGGTAGATAGGGCCGAACCGGAAATGTTGTGCCAGATTGAGAAAACCGTGGATGGGACCGCTGCTACTGGCGAGAAGTACTTAATGGCCAGGGTCGCACCCAAGCTGGAATCTTGCATGCCAACTTCAAAGGTAATTGCCTTACTCTGGGCATGGTTAAGGCCAATCATGCGGGCAAAGGCATAACCCAGGGCGTAACCACTCAGGTTGTGGAAGATAACGACTGGAATAACAACCAGCGTCTCTGCCGTAAAGAGGTGCTTCTGGTTAACCGCAACAACCACCCCGATAATGGCCAGGATGGCAATCTGAGACAGGAGTGGTAGGGTCTCCTTAACCTTCTGAATGTGACGGTGGAAGAGGGAGTTGAGGATAACACCCAAGATGATTGGAATGACCACAAGTATAAAAATATTTTTAAACAGCGTCATGGTGGAAACATCAACGTACTTACCCGCATACAACTTCAGCAGCAGAGGCAGCATAATGGGTGCCAACAAGGTTGAGAGGGTCTCAATGGAGACATCTAAGGCCACATCTCCCTTGGCCAGGTAGGCCATCACACTGGAGGCCGTTCCACTAGGGCAGGATCCGACCAGGATAACCCCGGCGGCCACGGCTCCGTCCAAACGGAAAATCAAGCACAGAATCCAGGCCACTAAGGGCATGATGACGTAGTGGGCCACTGTACCCAAAATAACGGGTACTGGCCGCTTACCAATCCGCTTAAAATCTTCCCAACTCAAAGTCAGACCCATCCCAAACAGGATAAACCCTAGAATGTAGTTGATGTTTTTAGCATAGCTCAGTGAAAAGGCTGGGAAAAAGTAGCTAAAGCCTGCCCAAATCAAGATTAGCAGGGTAAACCACTTACTCGTCCAGTCGCCAAATTTTCGAATACTCCCCATCTACTTACGCCCCCGTTCCATTTACAATTTCGTCATAACCCTTCAGAACCGCACCCTTATCGGCCGTTGAAACTAAGGCCTGGTAACGGGCCAGGTAGCCCTTCTTAACCTTCGGTACGAACTCTGGGAAGTGGTTACGCCGTTCCTCTAATTCCTCTTCGGGAATATCTAGGTTCATCGTCCGCTCTTCCAGGTTAATGGTAATTGGATCACCGTCTTGAATGAGAGCAATCTCACCACCAGCCGCTGCTTCGGGTGCCACGTGACCAACACAGATTCCGTGGGTAGCCCCAGAGAAACGACCATCAGTAATCAGACCAACACTGCGTCCTAGACCACGACCAATGATATCCGAAGTTGGACTCAGCATTTCAGGCATACCCGGTCCACCCTTAGGACCTTCATAGCGGATAACCACCACGTGACCAGCCTGAACCGTGCCATCATCGATGGCGGCCACGGCATCATCGTGGGAGTCAAAGCAAATTGCCTTACCGTTGAAGACCTTGATGTCCGGATCAACCCCGCCGACCTTGATAACCGAACCCTTGGTAGCAATGTTACCGTACAGGATTGACAGACCACCGGTTTCAGAATATGGATTAGACAGTGGGTGGATAACCTTCTCGTTTTTAATTTCGCAACCAGCCACGTTTTCCTGGATGGTCTTACCCGTAACCGTCAAACGGTCATGGTGGAGGATATTGCCCTTCTTAACCAGCTGGTTCAAGATAGCGGGCACACCGCCAGCCTCATGGACATCAGTCATCGTATAGATTGATGAAGGGGCAATCTTAGCCAGGTAAGGCGTCTTTTCGGCAATCTGGTTGATATCATTTTCTGAGTAAGGAACCCCAGCTTCATGGGCAATGGCCAGACCGTGGAGGACGGTGTTGGTTGAACCACCCATGGCCATGTCGAGGGCGTAACAGTCATCGAAGGCTTCCTTGGTCATGATATCGCGGGGACGAATGTTGTTTTTAACAACATACATGACCTGACGGGCAGCCTCGCGAACCAGTTCCTTACGTTCCTCAGAGTCGGCTACGGCCGTACCGTTGTAAGGCAGCGCCATACCCATCGCTTCCATCAGAGAGTTCATTGAGTTGGCAGTAAACATACCCGCACAAGATCCACAGGAAGGACAGACAGTTTGTTCAAACTCAACCAGGTCCTTCTTATCCATCTTACCGCTCTTATAAGCACCAACGGCTTCAAACATGGTTGACAGCGTAGCTGCTTCACCGGTAATCGGGTTAACGCCGGCGTGCATGGGTCCACCAGAAACAAAGACGGAAGGAACGTTGGTCCGGGCAGCGGCCATCAACATCCCAGGGGTGATCTTGTCACAGTTAGGCATGAACAAAACCCCATCAAACCAGTGGGCGTTGATCATGGTTTCAGCAGCATCGGCGATAACTTCCCGGCTAGGCAGCGAATAACGCATGCCGACGTGACCCATGGCAATCCCATCATCAACGCCGATAGTGTTGAATTCAAAGGGAATGCCACCGGCATCGCGGATAGCCTGCTTGGCGACATCAGCCAAGGCCCGCAGGTGGATGTGCCCAGGCACGATTTCTACATAGGAGTTACAGATGGCGATGAAGGGCTTCTTCATATCTTCATCATTTTTAACCTGACCGGTTGCGTAGAGCAAGCTCCGGGCAGGCGCCTGGTTGACCCCAACCTTTAGGGTGTCACTGCGCTTCTTAATATCTTTACCGTCGATGGAAAAATCTAACGTGTTCTTGGACATTTCCTGCCTCCCTCATGGATCCTCATACCAGCCCCAATTGGACTAGTCCAAACAATTTCTAACCACAGCTTTACATCAGCACGATGGTATAAACCGGGTTTGTTAAGATAAATCACATAATATATTAATATTTTTCCTTGTCAAACGATAGTTTTTTAAGAATTCAAAATTTGGGCCCAACGAAATTCCGGCATATTATAGAAGAAACTCGTTTTGTTTTGAATGAATCTAATTAATAAAATTATTTTATTCCTATAACTGGGGCTAATTCGCGGTTTCGGACTAGGGACCATGGCAGTCCATGAATTCTACCCTATTATCTGTTATGATGAATTAACTATTTTTCATGACAGAAATATGAGAAAAGGATAAGTTGCTA
This sequence comes from Lactobacillaceae bacterium L1_55_11, assembly GCA_029433155.1. GTDB lineage: Bacteria > Bacillota > Bacilli > Lactobacillales > Lactobacillaceae > ESL0723. Next base: position 242,780 of record JAQYTT010000001.1, on the reverse strand, counting down.
CATAGAAAGGGGTTCACTTATGCGGCCACAGCCAGAAGAAAGTAAATACTTAGATGCCTTGCGGGAGGTAATTGATCCCGAGCTACGCTTTGACGTCGTCAGCCTGGGCTTTATCTATGGCATTAGTGTTGATGATGATAAACTCTGCACGGTGGATATGACCCTGACCATCATGGGCTGTCCACTTTCTGACTTCCTATATGAACAAATCCGTTCCGCCCTGGTCGTCTTTGATGAAATCGTCGAAGTTAAGGTCAATATGGTCTGGGAGCCGGCCTGGTCCAAAGACAACTTATCCCAGGAAATCAAGATGCAGCTAGGAATTCACTAAAATCAGAAAAATTAATTGCTTAGAAATCAAAAAAATTTATCTAGTAATTTAGAACTAAACCAATTTTAAGGATTGTATAGCTGACAGTCCCCCACCCCAAAAACGATTCTAAACTTTCTTTTGAGATAGTTTAGAATCGTTTTCAATTTAGAATTTTTCTAAAAAAAGGTGTTGACAAAGTTTTGTGTGCTCAGTAACATAATGCCCATAAAGATTTAATTTGTTTCTCACCAAGTTTTCATAATCATTCAATTAAGAAGCTGGTCAGATACAATATCCCCTACTGAAAGGAGTCATGCCCATGCAATGTGCCATGTCAAATAACTTTATCAGCGTGATTATCGTCTTGGTCATTTTGTTGGTCATTGCACTGCATGTGTGTGATTCACTAGCCAAGACATTTTGAAGATGTCTTCAGTAGTAATCCACCATGCAGCGCGACTAAGCAAAGTGTGGTGGACGGGATAAAGCGTCCATCGTTATGATGGGCGTTTTTCTTTGTTTAAGGAGGTGATGCCAGTCGATTCGGATTCACAAATCCATGATTAACGTAAAGGAGGAAGGTAAGTGTCGGAACAACCAGAACCAAAGCAAAGTCAGGCACCGGAAACAATCACCGGTTCCCAAATTTTATTAAAAACGCTCAATCAGTACGGTGTTAAACAAATATTTGGCTACCCCGGTGGTTCGGTCCTACCCTTGTACGACTATATTTACCGGGAGTCGTTTCACCACATCCTGGTCCGGCACGAACAAGGAGCGGTTCACGCCGCTGAAGGTTATGCCAAGCGTACCGGCGAAGTTGGGGTCGTCCTAGTCACATCTGGACCAGGCGCCACCAACGCAGTCACCGGAATTGCGGATGCGGCTGATGACTCAGTTCCCTTGGTCGTCTTGTCCGGGCAGGTCCCCATCACTAGTTTGGGGACCAACGCCTTTCAAGAAACCGACATTGTCACGGTTACCCAACCGTTGACCAAGGGCAGCTTTCGAGTTACCCGCCCCGCTCAGTTTGCACAGACCTTGCAGCAGGCCTTTGACCTGGCCGTCACTGGTCGGCCGGGTCCGGTCGTTGTTGAAGTTCCAAAGGATATGTTGCAGAGCCAAACCGCTGACACCTTTGCAGGTGGCCCCAGCTTGGCAGACAACAAAAAAACAGTCAATGCGGACTCATTCACTGTTATCACAGAGCATCTTAGCCGAGCTAAGAAACCAATCTTCCTAGTTGGTGGCGGTATCATTTCCGCCGGCGCTGCCGATATGGCCCGCGCCTTCGCCAAGTACTATGACATCCCCGTCGTTTCCAGTTTGCTGGGGTTAGGTGTCATCGATCATGACGATCCAAACTTCGTCGGTATGGGCGGCATGCATGGTACTTACGCCGCCAACATGGCCTTAAGCCAATGTGACTTCCTATTAAACATCGGTAGTCGCTTCGATGACCGGCTAGTAACCAAGCCAACTGAGTTCGCACCTCAGGCTTGGACCGCTCACCTAGACATTGACCCGCACGAATTAAATAAAATCGTACCGGTTAACTTGAGCGCAGTCATGGATGCCAAGGACGCCTTTGCCGGCCTAGCAGAAGCTAAGGGTCAGCAACCAGACACCAAGACTTGGCACCAGCAAATTGCCGATTGGCAGAAGGCTTATCCCCTTCATTATGAGGAAAAGGCCGGTACCATCAAACCACAGGCAGTGATTGAAGCAGTCGGACGCATCACCAAGGGCGAAGTAACGGTGGCCACTGATGTCGGACAACATCAAATGTGGACCGCCCAGTACTACCCCTTCAAGCATCCCCGCCAACTAATCACGAGCGGTGGCTTAGGCACAATGGGCTTTGGCCTACCGGCAGCGATTGGCGCTCAAATTGCTGAACCTGACCAACAAGTTGTCTTGTTTGTCGGTGACGGCGGCTTCCAGATGTCTTTGGAAGAATTGGGGGTTATCAGTCAGTATAAATTAAATTTGAAAATAATTCTACTGAATAACCAAACTTTGGGCATGGTTTACCAATGGCAGACCATTTTATACGGTCAACGCCGGTCCCAAACCCTAATGCAACACAATCCGGACTTTACCACCTTGGCTACGGCCTACGGTATTCCGGCACAAACCCTTCCCACTGATGACTGGGAAAAAGCACTGGCCGACGCCTTTGCCAAACCCGGTCCAGCCTTAATCGAGGTACCCATCCCGGCGGACGAAGAAGTCACACCGATGGTCCTACCTGGTGAACCCAATCAGAACATGATTAATTACCAGTAACTGATCGTGGAATTTGTAACTTACTACCATTAAAAGGTATCACTTTAAACACACTCGAGGAGAAATTATTATGACTGTTGAAATGCTTTACGACCAAGACATTAACACTACTTACCTGCACGGCAAGAAGATTGCCTTTATTGGATACGGTGCCCAGGGACATGCCCAGGCCAACAACTTACGTGACTCAGGCTTCGATGTTATCATCGGTGCCCGCCCAGGTAAGTCATGGGAAGCAGCCCAGCGCGATGGCTTCGACGTTTTCCCAACTGCCGAAGCAGCCAAGCAGGCTGACTGGATTCAAATTTTGACTCCTGATGAATTACAGCCTGAAATTTACAAGGATGAAATCGCAGCTGGTCTGGAACCTGGTAACATCTTAGGTTTCTCACACGGCTTCAACATTAACTACAAGGAAATCGTTCCACCAAAGGACGTTGACGTAGTTATGATGGCCCCTAAGGGACCAGGTAACCTTTGCCGCCGTACTTATATGGAAGGTTTCGGTGTTCCAGCCCTTTATGCTTCATACCAAGACTACTCAGGACATGCTGAAGACTTGGCTAAGGAATTCGCTAAGGGTAACGGTGCTGCCCGCGCCGGTATCATGAAGACGACCTTCAAGGAAGAGACTGACGAAGACCTATTCGGTGAACAAAACGTTCTGATGGGTGGTGTGACTGCCCTGATCGAAACTGGTTTCGAAGTACTTACTGAAGCTGGTTACTCACCAGAACTGGCTTACTTCGAAGTTGAACACGAAATGAAGCTGATCTGTGACCTGATTTATGAAGGTGGTTTCGCTAAGATGTACCGTGACTGCTCAAACACTTCTGAATATGGTTCATACGTTCAGGGTCCAAAGGTTGTTAACGAGACTTCTAAGCAGGCTATGCAAGAAGGCCTCAAGCGCATCCAGGACGGTTCCTTTGCCAAGGAATTCATGGATGACTACCGTAACGGCTTCAAGAAGCTTTACGCTTACCGTGAAGAGATGGAAAACTCAAAGCTGCAAAAGATTGGTAACGAACTGCGGGCCAAGATGCCTTTCGTTAACGCTGCCGACAAGTACAGTGACTAATCATTTAGTTCAGATAAGGGCGGTCTTCCGCCCTTATGTACATATTGGGCTAATTTGATGGAATGATTAAGTGATTATATAGGAGAAAAACATGTCAGATTCAAAACCTGGTGACTTGTTGACCAAGCAGCAAGTCGAAGACGCCTATGGCGTCTTGAAAAACGTCGTCAAGCACACCCCCTTGGAGTACAGCGCCTACCTCTCCCAGAAATTCAACTCTCAGGTTTACCTGAAGCGTGAAGATTTGCAGCAGGTACGCTCCTTCAAGATTCGGGGTGCCTACTATGCCATCTACAATACCCCTGCTGAAGTCCGGAAACGCGGCATTGTCTGTGCCAGTGCCGGTAACCACGCCCAGGGTGTCGCTTGGACAGCCCACCAACTCGACATTCCGGCTGTGATTTTCATGCCCACCACCACCCCTAATCAGAAGGTGGACCAGGTTAAGTTCTTCGGTCAGGAAAATGCCACCATTAAACTGGTTGGCGATACCTTTGATGCAGCCCAGACGGCGGCCTTTGAATACTGCCATGAACACGAACTCACTTTCATTCCACCCTTTGATGACCTCCACACCATGGCCGGCCAAGGTAGCCTGGCGGTCGAAATCTTTGACGATGCTAAAAAAGAAGACCTCAATATCGATGCCCTCATCAGCCCAGTTGGCGGTGGTGGTTTAATCAGTGGGGTCTCAGCCTACACCAAGGCCGTTAGCCCTAACACCCAGGTCATTGGTGCTGAACCGGCCGGATCCGCTTCGATGGACCTCGCCTTTAAGAGCGGCCACCCGGCTACCCTGGCGACCATCGACAAGTTTGTTGACGGGGCCGCCGTTAAAACCGTCGGCGAACTCACCTATGAAAACGCCAAGGCTTACGTTGACGGTTTGGTCACTGTCCCTGAGGGCCAGATTTGTACAACGATTTTGGACTTGTACAGTAAGTCGGCCGTGGTTGCCGAACCGGCTGGGGCCCTTAGCGTAGCTGCCCTACCCGGTCTGCGGCCAAAGATTGCCGGTAAGACCGTGGTCTGCCTGATCAGTGGTGGTAACAACGATATCAACCGGATGCAAGAAATCCAGGAACGCTCCCTGATTTACGAAGGTAAGCAGCTCTACTTCCTGGTAAACTTTCCCCAGCGTCCCGGCGCCTTGAAGTACTTTGTTAACCACGTCCTCCAAGATGGCGATGATATCAATCGTTTTGAATATACTAAGCGAGTTAACCGTGGGAAGGGACCGGTTTTGATTGGTGTCCAGTTGGGGAAGCTATCCAACCACGGACCCCTGGTCCAGAACCTGGCCGAATTTGACCCAGAGTATTTGAACCTGGCCGACAACTTATCACTCTTCGACATGCTGGTTTAAGATTAAGGAGGACTGGCAGATGACCACCAACTTACTAGACTTTACCAACGTTAGTTACGCCCGCGCCAACAAGACCATCCTAAAAAACATCAACTGGCACGTCCAACCTGGCCAAAACTGGGCCATCTTAGGTCTCAATGGCTCCGGCAAAACCACCCTCTTAAAGATGATTCACGGGGATATCTGGCCCAGCAGTGGCACGGTTAGTGTCTTAGGCCACCGCTTTGGTGAGACCAACATTCCTGACCTGCAAAAACAAATTGGCTGGGTCAGCAACGCCCTCCAAGATCGCATCCACCCAGGTGACAGTGCGGAATCGATTGTTTTGGGCGGTCGCTATGGTCAAATTACTCTCTATCGGAAATGTGATCCCAGTGAATTCCAGGAGGCCAAGCTCCTCCTCACCCAAATCGGTGGTAAAAATGTGATTGGCAAGTCCTACCGGGTCCTTTCCCAGGGCGAGAAGCAGCTGGTACTGATTGCCCGGGCCCTGATTACTTCACCCAAGCTCCTCATCTTAGATGAGCCCTGCAATGGCTTAGACCTCTTCGCCCGGCAACGGTTACTCCGCCAAATTCAAAAAATTTCAGAATTAGAAGATGGGCCGGCCCTGCTGATTGTTTCTCATTATACCGAGGAACTGCTCCCCTGCTTTGACCACCTGCTTTTGCTCAAAGCCGGTGAAATTTTTGACCAGGGACTCCGCAAGGACCTGATGACCCCTGAGGTCTTAGCGCCCTTCTACGGTGCCCCAGTTGAAATTCAACACGACACCCATGGCAACCTAATCGTTTATCCAAAGTAAGAAAGGAGTTCATTATGGCAAGTTCAGTGAATACGAAAGAGGCGCCCAAGGCCTTGGGCCCATATAACCAGGCCGTCCGAGTCGGTCAAACCTTGTATTGTTCGGGACAGATTGGCCTTGATCCAGCGAGCGGCCACCTAGTCGATGGCATCGAGGCCCAGGCCAAGCAGGTCTTTAAAAACATCACCCAGGTCCTAAAGGCCGCCGGCCTGACCCCAAAAGATGTGGTTAAGGCTAATATCTTCATGACTAACTTGGCGGACTTTGGTCTGGTTAACGACCTTTACGCAGATTTCTTGGGTGACACGGCGACCCTGCCAGCCCGCTCCTGTGTCGCGGTAGCCGCCCTGCCGGCCCAGGCGCAGATTGAGTGCGAGGTCACGGCCGCTTTCCCCCAGGATTAAAATTAAAGCATTAAAAAAAGCCAGATTATATCTGGCTTTTTTGTTTAGTTAAGGCTTGATATTGGTTGGGACCTTGCTGGTATTAAAGTCATTAACCAGGCGGTCCGGCGCATTTTGCCAGCTGGAGAAGTTGGTGAATTCGGCATTAGTAATAATCCGATATTTAATATTGGGAAAGAGGCAGGTAATAATGGTCAACTTCGGGTTGCCGTTAATCCGGGCGTTGACATCTAGGACTGAAACATCGTCCTGATTAACGGTCGTCTGGCTACGGACCGTGTAGGTATAAATGCCATCAGCGTTAGCCATGTAAATCTTCTTGCCGTCCAACCAGTCACTTTGACCGGTCTGACCATTAACCAAGTAGGGCGCATTTTGGTTAAGAGTCTGTTGCAGGGCTGAAAAACCAGTGTAACCGTTATCCCAGTTGTGGGCGGCTAAGGTGTAGTTCCCCTCACCCATCTTCGGTACCGGGGTGTCCTTGTTAGCCGTGTTGGCCCCTAAGTCTAGCGCGTGCTGATTATAGGCATCGTCATAGATTGGCATGAAAATGCCCATGTCTGGGATAGCGACGTAACCTTGCTTGGTCAGGTGGCCACCCTTTTCATCCTGTTCCATCACCCCAGCCGCAATCTTTTTGCGCTCACTGCTGCTAACCTTCTTAGTAGCCTGCTTGGCCGCTAGCTCCCGTGGAATTTGCTTGAAGGGACTGGAACTAGGTTGCCCGCTAACCCACAAAAAACCGGCCGTGGCAAGTGCGCCAATAATGACCAGGGTTGGAATAATCCGCCACAGCCACTTTTTCACTGATGCTTTCATTTCTATACCTCACTGGCTGGGTACCGGACTAGTTGCCTTGGTCAGTTGCCAGCGTTGTTAAAATCGTTTTCAAAACCCCGTCATGGTTATTATCAGCCACGGTTTGCGGGTAATGACGGTCTAAAACCTGGGGGTCACTGTTTTGCATGACCACCGGATAACCAACATAATCTAACATTTCCAGGTCGTTGAGTCCATCCCCAAAGGCCATCATGTCCTCAGGCGCAATTTTCATTTGCTGACCAAGGGCAGCCAGCCCATGGGCCTTATTGACCTGGGGATTAACAATGTCAATGGAACCAAAGCCGGAAGTGGTCACATGGGCCACCGCAGCCAAGGATTCCCGCAATTGCTGATAAAGCTGGTCATTAGCCGCTTTTAAATTCAAGGTCACCTTGTAAATTGGTTCGGTAATCTCAGCGACGGAATCAATCACCTTCAAATGGGGAAAGTAGCCTTGGGCCCAAGCTAGGCTACCTGGTAACTGGGCCTGATTGGCCAGCATGTAGGCATTTTGCGTCCCGGCAAAGACCAAACCCATCTTTAACTGATCCCGGCTGGCGGCTAATAAGGCCGCAATCTTCTCAAAGCAGGTAGCCGGCAGGGCAAATGACTGGGCCAGTTTTCCCTTCACAAAGAGCTGGGCCCCGTTATTGGCTACCACGGCCAGCTGGTTCAAGTAGGAGCCAAAGTAGGCCGCCACTTTCTCCGGGTGGTTACCAGTAGCTAATACCAGGCGAATGTTGGCCTGGTTTAACTGGGCCAACACTTGCTCAAAGAGCGGTTGGTTATAGGCCTTCTGGTCGTTTAACAGGGTGGCATCTAGATCAGTTGCAATCAGTTTAACAGTCATTTACTACCCTTACCAATCAATGGCGCAACGCCATGCGCTTAGCTTAGTGGCGGCCGCGCTTTTTCTTGAGCTTCTTGAGACGACGAGCCGCCTGCTTAACGGCAAAGTTTTGCATCTTCTGGCCAAAGTTACCACTCGGCATGCCTTCGCCACCGTCCATCATGGCACCCATGTCCATGCCAGAGCCGCCCATCATCTTTTCCAGTCCGCCAAAGTTACCATTGGTAGCCTGGTTCATCATCTTACGCATCTGGTCAAACTGCTTAATCATCCGGTTAACTTCCACAATTGGGCGACCAGCACCAGCGGCTAAGCGACGACGGCGTGATGGATTCATCAATTCTGGATCTTCCCGTTCAGCTGGCGTCATCGAACTAACAATCGCCTCCATGTGCTTGAACTGCTTATCGTCCAGGTTAACGTTGGCCAGGGCCGGATTGTTGGCCATGCCGGGAATCATCTTCAAGATATCTTCCATGGGACCCATGTTTTGCACCTGCTGGAGCTGGGCCACAAAGTCGTTATAGTCGAAGGTGTTTTCCCGCATTTTTTCAAGCTGCTTGGCTTGTTCTTGCTCGTCAACATCCTTTTGGACTTTTTCAATCAGGGTCAGCATGTCACCCATGCCAAGGATTCGGGAAGCCATCCGGTCAGGGTAAAAGACGTCTAGGTCAGTTGGCTTTTCACCTTGACCAACAAACTTAATGGGCTTACCGGTCACATCCCGGATTGACAGGGCGGCGCCACCACGGGTGTCCCCATCCAACTTGGTCAAAACCACCCCAGTAATATTAAGGGCATCTGTGAAACCTTCCGCCGTTTCAGTCGCGTTTTGTCCAGTCATGGCATCAACCGTCAGCAGGATTTCATCGGGATGGGCAATGGCGGCCACATCCTTTAGCTCCTGCATCAGTTCCTGGTCAATTTGCAAACGGCCGGCCGTATCAATAAAGACATAGTCGTTCTTATCACGAGCCGCTTGGGCCAGACCCTCTTTGACAATTTCGCGGGGATCAACGTCAGTCCCCATCTGGAAAACGGGGATATCTAACTGCTTACCTAAAATCTCCAACTGATCAATGGCCGCTGGCCGGTAAACATCGGCCGCAATCATCAATGGACGGGCGTGGTTTTCCTGCTTGAGCTTGTAGGCTAACTTCGCAACCGTGGTCGTCTTACCAGCACCTTGCAGGCCGGCCATCATGATAACGGTCGGAATCTTTTCAGATTTATTGAGGGGGGCAGCCTCCTCACCCATCGTAGCCGTCAATTCATCGTTAACGATTTTAACGATCTGCTGGGCCGCGTTCAAGCCGTTCATGATATCGGCTCCCTGGGCCTTTTCCCGCACGTTTTTGATGAACTTCTTGACCGTGCCGTAGTTAACATCGGCTTCTAGCAAGGCCAGACGGATTTCACGCATGGTTTCATCCAGCTGTTCGGGACTAACCCGGCCGCGGCCGGTTAAGTTCTTCATTGCCTTGGAAAGGCGTTCACTTAGATTTTCAAAAGCCATTTTTTCTCCTATTCTGCAGGCTGACTGCCACGGATTTATTCGTTACCTTCCAAATCTACTAGGCGACGGACAAGCTCACGGAGCGGATAATCGTCACTATTATGGACTTGAACATAGGCCACTAGTTCATTTTCAACGGCGGAACGGACCTGGTAGTCGGCCCAGAGGTGCAGGGCCCCTTCGTAGTGTTCTAAGAGCTCAACTCCCCGATTTAAATTATCCGATACCGCCTGGCGGCTAACCCCGTGGGCTTCAGCAATTTCAATAATGGAGTAGTCGTCGCCACAGTAATCCTGCAAATATTCCTGCTGTTTATCAGTTAAAAGCGGCTGGTAAAAACCCAGCAGGGCGTTGATTTCATTCTTCTTAGCTAAATCCATAATCGCCTAACTGACCGTCATTGAACGAGATCTTTGAAAAGTCCGTAGACAAATTCGTCGGACTTAAAGGGCCGCAAATCACTGGCCTTTTCACCAAAGCCAATCCACTTAACTGGCAAATGCATCTGGCTGCGGATGGCAAAGACAATCCCACCTTTACCAGTACCGTCGACCTTGGTCAGGACAATCCCGGTCACGTCCGAAGACTCTTGGAACAACTTCGCCTGTTGAAGGGCGTTTTGTCCAGTGGTGGCATCCAAAACCAGGAGGACTTCCTCGGGCGCATTGGGCAATTCCCGACTAATAATCCGCTTCATCTTGGCCAACTCTTGCATCAGATTGACATTGTTTTGCAGACGGCCGGCCGTATCGACTAAGAGTAGGTCAAAGCCTTCATCCTTGGCCCGCTTAACCCCCTCAAAAACGACTGAAGCAGGATCGGCCTGAGGGGCACCGGTCACAACCGGCACATCAGCACGTTGACCCCATTCTTCCAATTGGCGGGTAGCACCGGCCCGGAAAGTATCGGCGGCCGCTAAGAGCACCCGCTTGCCTTCCTTGCGATACCGCTCGGCCATTTTACCAATGGTGGTCGTCTTACCAACTCCGTTTACGCCAACGAAGAGGACCACGGTCGGTTCTCCGGCTGGGGCCCAGTGCATCTGACTATTTTCATTTTCGCCGTCAGCCTCATAAATGTCGACCATCTTTTCGATAATGACATTTTGGACATCGGCTGGCTTTTTGGCGTTTTGTAACTTTACCTCTTCGCGGAGCTCATCGCTAATCCGCATCGAGAGCTCAAAGCCAACATCCGCACCAATCAGGGTTTCTTCCAGGTCTTCAAAGAAGGCCTCATCAACCGTTCGAAAATTAGACAAAAAGCGGTTGAAGCGGTCAGCAAAGCTCGTCCGGCTCTTCTCCAAGCCAGCGGCATAGGCGGTCTTGTCGTCATCTTCGTCATCAGTAACATCACCGGTTTCGTAAGCGACTTCTTCATTTTCAACGACCACTTGTTCACTTTCAGCAACAGTTGCCTGACTGGCACTGGCCGAGGTTGAAGCCTGCTCATCACTGGCACTGTCAGCTTTTGAAGCGTCCTGACTCTTGCTATCAGCGGCCGACTCAGATTCTGATTTAGATTTAGACGTTAACGCCCCCTGCCAGATGGCCGCTTCACTGTCATTAACCAGGCTGATTTTTTCATTTAGGGGCCGGGAAAGCTTGGCTTCACTGGCCGGACCCTGATGGGTCTGACTATCTGAAGCGGCCGGCGTGGTCGCAGTTTGAGTTGACTCGGACTGCGATTTAGCCTGATTGGATTCTGAAGCGGTACTGTCAGGCGTTTCCTCGGCTGACTTGTTCCGCTTCTTAAAGATATCAAATAATCCCATCAAAATCTCCTTTAGCTAATTCTTTGGCTGGCCTGGTCAAGATTAACTGCCACAATCTTAGAAACACCAGCCTCCTGCATGGTTACCCCGTACAAGAGATTGGCGTTTACCATCGTACCCTTACGGTGGGTAATCACAATAAACTGGGTCTGACCGCCAAACTGGTGAAGGTAGTTGGCAAAACGGTCAACGTTGGCTTCATCCAGGGCGGCTTCGGCCTCATCCAGGACCACAAAGGGTACCGGACGAACCTGCAAAATCGCAAAGAGCAGTGAAATCGCCGTCAACGCCTTCTCACCACCAGACAGGAGGCTTAGGCGCTGGAACTTTTTACCAGGGGGCTGGGCCACGATATCAATTCCAGTGGTTAGCAGGTGTTCTGGGTCAGTTAGTTGTAACTCGGCCTGACCGCCACCAAACATTTGGGCAAAGACCCTAGTAAAGTGGTGGGCTACCGTGTCAAAGGTTTCTTTGAAGCGCTTTTGTACGACCCCATCCATCTCGGTAATCGTCTGCTCTAAATTGGCCTTGGCCGCCAGCAAATCATCCCGCTGGCTGGTCAAAAACTGGTAACGCTCATCAATTTCTTGGTACTCATTAATGGCACCAACATTGACATCACCAAGACTGTTCAAGGATGCCTTCACCTGGGCAAGATTTTCATCCAGGTGGTCAACGTCAACCGCCGTGACCAAGGCCTTCAAATCGGCGTCAGCACCCTGACCGTACTTCTGGCTTAACTCGCTTTGACGGTCAGCCAAACGGTTATTAACCTGGTCCAAATGGGCAGTCAGGCGACTCTGTTCAGCTAGGTGTTCATTTAACTGGCCCTGTTCCTTGGTAAAGGACTGGTCCAAAGCATCCAAGTGGTCTGTCAGGGTCCGCCATTGCTGCCCCTGCTCTTCGACGGCGGCTTGGGCCTGCTCTAATTTAGTACTAAGGGTCTCAACCTGCTGACCTAAGTGCAGCTGGCCTTTTGCCTGGTCAAGTTGGGTTTGGTAGGCCTGGTCTTGGTCCTGGTAATCGGCCTGCTGCTTTTTTAATTCGGCCAGGCGTTGGTTCAGGTCAGTCGCAACCGACTGGTCACCTTCAAGCTGGGCCACCACGGTTGCTTGACGAGTTTGCAAATCTGCCTTTTTATCTAGGTAATCCTGGTGCTGGTCCTGGTAGTCGGCTAGTTGGTCACTGAGGGACTGGTTGTCCCCTTCCAACTGCTTTTCCTGGGTAGTGGCTTGATTGAGACTGTCCTGAGCCTGACTGGCCTCTTTGGCCAGGTCGGCCTGCTCAGCCTGGAGGTCTGCTAATTCAGCAGTCAAGGTCTGCACTAGGACATCCTGCTGTTTGACCTGATCTTGGTGGTTTTTGAGCTCGTAGTCAACCGCCTGACTGGCCTGTTGGACTTCTCGCAACTGGTCCAGCGCAGCCTGCAAGTCAGTTTGTAGTTGACCTTGTTTTGTGGTGAGTTGGTCACGACTCTGATTTAAAGCGCTTAGCCGCTGGCTATGCGCCTGGATATCCTGGTCCAAGTGGTTCAGCTGGTTACGACGACTGAGCAGGGTTGAGCCTTGGCGCTGGTTGGCACCACCGGTAATGGAACCGCCGGGGTTAACCACCTGACCGTCTAGGGTCACTACTCGAAACCGGCGTTGGCCCTGTTTACTGATGGCCGTAGCAGCATCTAAGTTCGTCGCCACCACCGTTGTCCCCAACAAATTCTGGCAAATATTGGCTAACTGGGCTGGCATGGAAACTAAATCTGACGCCAGGCCCAGGTAGCCGTCCAGGTGTTGAACCTGACTCAAGTCAGGCTGGCGACGGGGACGAATGCTATCAACGGGTAACAGGGTTACCCGTCCCTGCCGAGTCTTGGTCAGATAGGCCACAATCTTTTTGGCCGTGGCCGTATCTGCGACAACGATTTGCTGGAGGGCACCCCCGAGGGCCGTTTCAATGGCCTGGGTATATTTCTTTGGCACCTGCATTAACTCCGCCACGACCCCAACAATCCCTGAAAAACGGTTCTTAACCTGGGGTGACATCACCTGGCGAACCCCGTGGTAAAAGCCGGCATAGTCATCCATGACAGTCAGCGCATCATAGCGGGACCGCAGGGTTTCTAACTCGCGTTGCTGCCGAATTACCTGCTGGTCAGCTTGCTGAATTTGCGTCTGTTGCTTGGCCAGGGCAGAACGGGCATGGTCAACCTTGTCTTGGTAGACCCCGGTGTCTTGGGTGGGACCAGCCTGCTTACTTTGTTGGTAGGTCTCCAAGGCGGCTTGGGCCTTGCTTTGAGTTGCCTTTTGCTCAGACAGGGACTTTTGAGCCTTTTCGAGCTGGAAAGTTAGCCGCTCCTGACTCTTCTGATTATGGCTAAGGTTGTTGCGCAAACTAGCCACATCCTGCATAACGGTCACATAGCGGTGCCGGCCTTCAGCCAGGCGCTGCTCTAGGTCTTGTAGGCGGCGCTGACCGTGCTTACTTTCGAGTTCGTCCAGCTGTTTTTTAAGCTGGGCAGCAACGGTTTCCCGCTCGGTCAGCTGGACCTGGCGGGCCTGTAAGTCAGCTTGGACCCGTTCCTGGTCCCCAGCCAAACGGGTTAGCTCTGTGGCCAATCGCGCCTGGGCAGCTTGGATATTTTCAATTTCCTGGCTCGCTAATTTTTGTGAGCCAATCAACTGCTCCCGTTGCTGCGTGTCTTGGACAATCTGAGCCTGCAGGCTTTCCCGCTGCTCTTGCAAATTAACCTGCCGGGCCCGGTAATCAGTCAGTTCGCCCTTAACTTTAGCCACCACTGCTTCTTGGTCCTTGACCGCATTCTTCTGGTCGGCCAGGGCCTGGTGCTGTGCATCCCGCTGGTCGCGCAGGGCCTGGATAGCTAAGGCCAAGCGGGCCTGGTCGAGTTGGACGTAATGCTCACGCAGGTCTAAATACTGGCGGGCCCGACTGGCAGCCTGTGACAAAGGTTCGAGGCGTTGTTCCACCTCTGAAATAATGTCGGTCACCCGGCTGAGGTTGTCCGCGGTTTGGTCTAACTCGCGTTCAGCCCGCTGCTTATTTTGCTTGTACTTGTAAACGCCAGCGACTTCTTCAATGATGCCGCGGCGGTCTTCGGGTTTGGCAGAGAAGACGTTTTCCACCTGCCCCTGGGAAATAATCGAGAAACCTTCCCGACCAAGACCGGTGTCAGTAAAGAGATCGTGAATATCACGCAAGCGGCAATCCGCCCCATTAAGCTGGTAAACACTTTCGCCATTTCGATACAGGCGCCGGGTAATCCGAATTTCATTAAAGTCGGACTGAACATAGTGGTCACTGTTGTCAAAGGTCATCGACACCTCGGCCCGGCTCAAAGCCCGGCGGTGGCTGGTACCGGCAAAAATCACGTCCGACATCTTGTTACCACGGAGATCTTTGGCGCTCTGCTCCCCCATCACCCAACGCATTGCCTCAATAATATTTGATTTTCCGGATCCATTGGGTCCTACGATGCCAGTCATCCCCGGCATAAATTCAATGACGGTCTTATCGGCGAAGGACTTGAACCCGCTAATTTCAAGGGTTTTTAATTTCATAAGGTTTAGATGGCCTTTAGTTGCTCCAAGGCAATACGGGCCGCATCCTTTTCGGCATCCTTAATTGACTTGCCCTGTCCACGGGCGAGCAGGCGGTCATTAACCGAAACGCTCACACCAAAGATTTGGGTATGATCGGGTAAGACCTGATCGCTTTCAGTCTGGTAACTAATCTCAACGGTTCCCTGGGCTTGCAGGTATTCCTGGAGACGGGTTTTAAAGTCGATGAACTGGTCAAAGAAATGGTCATCAATGGCCGCAAAGAGCGTCTGGTCTAAGAGTTCGCGAACTGCGTCAGCACCCTGGTCCAGGTAAAGGGCGCCAATAAAGGCTTCCCAAATATCTTCCAGGAGACTGTCACGGTTGCGGGCCCCATTCATTTCCTCACCTTTTCCCAGACGGATGGCCTCATCCAGGTGAATTACGCGGGCAAAGTGGGCAAAGGAGCGGGTCTGAACCATGGTAATCCGCATTTCAGTCAGCTGGCCTTCATGCCAGTCTGGGTAACGCTTAAAGAGGTACTCGGTAACGGCCTCTTGCATAACCGCATCCCCTAAAAATTCCAACCGTTGGTAGTCACGCCCCGGTTCATCGGGGTGCTCATTGAGATAGTTACGCTGGGTCAACGCTTCAACTAAGAGGGTCTGATTTTTAAAGTGAATATGGTAGTGTTCGGCTAAATTTTTTTCAAAACTTGCTTGTGACAAGGTGGAACCCCTTTACAATGTTCGATAGTAATATTATAACAAAAAACCGGCCATTCTCCGCAGTTGAAGTTAACTAAAAAAGACTGATAACATCAGTCTTTTGCTTGCTGCTGGGCCTGCTTAACGACCACAGCTTCAATTTCAGCAACGTCGGCATCAACCTGCTCCTGGGTCGGTGCCTCCGCCATAATTCTAAGCAGGGATTCCGTTCCAGAAGGACGGACCAAAACCCGGCCGTCACCAGCCATGCGGTCCTCAACTTCTTTAATCTTAGCCAGGACCACTGGGTCCTGTTGAATGGCTTCCTTGTCCTTAACCGGTACATTTACCAGCTTTTGGGGATAAAGGGTGACTTCATCGGCGAGAGATGATAGCGACTGGCCGGTCTCCTTCATGACATAGAGTAACTGGAGGGCCGTTAGCAGGCCATCACCGGTCTTCGCCCAGTCACGGAAGATAATGTGGCCGGACTGCTCCCCACCAAAGTTGTAATCATGGGCCAGCATCTCCTCCATCACGTAGCGATCACCGACCTTGGTCTGCACGCTGCGGATGCCATTAGCCTCTAAGGCCTTGTGGAAGCCGATGTTACTCATCACCGTCGATACGACCGTATTATGCTTTAAACGGCCCGCCTGGTTCAAGAACTTGGCGGTAATAAACATAATCTTGTCACCATCGACAATTTGACCGTTCTCATCAACGGCAATCAAACGATCTCCATCCCCATCTAGGGCCAGGCCGGCCGAAAAGTCACCATCGGCGACCATCTTGGCCAGGGCCTGGGGGTGGGTTGAACCTACGCCGTCATTGATATTGAGCCCATCAGGGTCGGTCCCCATCGTCTCAAAATCAACGTCTAAGTCGGCAAAGAGCCGGGGCAAAAGATTACTGCTTGCACCGTTAGCGCCGTCCAAAGCCACCCGCAAACCAGCTAGGTCCATCGGGATGGTTTGCTGCAGGTAAGACAGGTACTTTGAAACCCCTTCTGGGTAGTTGTTCATCGTTCCTAAACCAGCAGCGCTAGGCTTAGGCAGTTCATCAACCGGGGCATCTAGTAGCTTTTCGATTTCATATTCCAACTCATCGGACAGCTTGAAGCCATCACTACCAAAGAACTTAATCCCATTATCCTGGGCCGGGTTATGGGAGGCGGTAATCTGAACGCCGGCATCGGCCTCTAAATCCTCAACCAGGTAGGCCACGGCCGGGGTCGTAATAACCCCGAGCTTCAAGACATCGACCCCGACTGACAGTAGACCAGCCGTAATCGCCTCTTGGAGCATTTCACCCGAAATCCGGGTGTCGCGGCCTAAAATAACCACCGGCCGCTTATCTTGGTTGGCCGCGTGCCGGGTTAAAATCGTACCGCCAGCCCGGCCCAAACGTAGGGCCAGATCGGGGGTTAGCTCTTCGTTTGCAATCCCACGGACCCCGTCGGTCCCAAAATACTTTAACTTAAAATCACTCATCGTTTTATCTCCGGCCACCGTTTTAGGCGGCCACTACTTTTCTAGTTTAGTTTTTAGTGGGGCGTGACGGTCACCTGGACGCTGTCGTCACTGAGACTATCAACCCCATTAGGCTTACTCAACTTTACCTGACTCACCTTTTGACGCGAAACGTCACTGACATCGACTGGGACATCAATATGATCAATCCCGTTTAAGGTATCAGAAGAACCGTAGGCGGTCACTGTCTTTGGGCTAAAAGCAATGTCAAAGTTACTACTGTCACCACCACTGACCGTGGCTGATAAGTTTAACTTTTTACTCGGTTCGTTGTTAACCGTCACGGTGGCGTCGGCAGTCTGCTGGCTTAACTTAACCTCAACCGGCTCACCATTACTATCCAAGGCGACCAACTTAACATTTTGGGTCACCGTACTCTTGGTGTTGTTGGGCAGGTCCACGGCAGCGGCAATGTAGGCCACTGAATCAACGTTAGCCTTGGGCCCTGAGATACCGATGGACTTAGGACTAGCTGATACTGAACCAACCGAGTAACCACTGGCCAACTTGCTGTCGTCATAAGTGACCTTGATATTGCGCTTTTCACTGGTTTTTTTGGCGATTGTTACCTGGACAGTCTGCGGGTTAACGGTCGAAGTCAGGGAGGTGTTCACCCCTTTCACCGCGACCTTCACACTGTGCTGACCCACGCCCAAATCACGAAGGTCGGCAACTGCTTGAATATCATTATGGCCCTGGGTAGCGGTCACAATTGCCGCTGGACCGTGCACCGAAATATTGACTGAAGCTGGTGCACCAACCACGACATACTGGTCGCTGTCATACTGGAGACCAAGGGCCACCGTCAGATTTGCCCGCTTTTCAGGGAGAATGGAAGTAAACTCGTCCTTGTTATTACGGCTACTGGACTGGGTACTAAGGACATAAGCCGACAAGAGCAGGGCCAGAAACAATGAAAAGACTAGGTTAATTACCTTTGAGTTGGTCCAGTTTTTCATGAGTGCGGCCTCCTAAGAATCTTGCGGTACCAAGGTAGGTGCTGACTTTTTTCGTCAACAATAAACTGCTTTTCAAAGAAATTAGTATAAGTTTCCTGGGTCATGTTACGCAGCATTTCGCCATTTTGCGTAATCGTGATTTCGCCAGTTTCTTCCGAAACAACAACGGTCACGGCATCAGTGGCTTCACTAATCCCAACGGCCGCCCGGTGCCGGGTCCCCAATTCTTTTGGAATCCGGGTGCTTTCTGACAGGGGCAGGTAGGCTGCTGCCACCGCAATCCGACCATCGTTGATGATAACGGCCCCATCGTGTAGGGGGGTATTTGGGATAAAAATGTTAATTAATAACTGCCCAGTTACATAGGCATCCAACTTGATCCCAGTCTTGATGTATTCTTCCAGGCTGTCTTTACGGTTGATGGTAATTAAAGCCCCAATCCGCCGCTTAGACATGTACTGCAAGGCCATATCCAGGGCCTTGATAAACTCGCGGGCCTGGGCGTTGTCCAGGTGCCGGCGTCGGATGGTCAACTGGCGCCCGAGGCTTTCTAGTCCACGACGAATCTCTTGCTGGAAGATGACCACCAGGGCGATTGGGGCCCAGGTAATCAGCTGATCCATCAGCCAGGAAACCGTGGTTAAACCAGTATACCAGGCAATGACCTTGATTAAGATAATGGCCCCAACCCCAAAGAGAATTTGGAGGGCCTTGGTTCCTTCCACAAAGGTAATGACCTTATATAGGAGGAACCAGATAATGGCCAAATCAATTAGGTGGGTAAAGTTGTTACCCGTTGCGTATGAAAAGATGTCCATTCCTTACTCCTCGTTCTTACCAACTAAGACATTGGTCTCCGCATAATTAATAAACTGCCGCAGGTTAATGCTGGTCTGCCGGGTAATCCGTCCCTGCTCGTAAAGCTGCTGGGTCATATCTCGCTCAGCATTGAGGGCGCGCAGCTCCAGTTCCAAGCGTAGGCGCTCATCGAGGCTACGTTGCTCAGCTGTGTCAGAGTGCTTGGTTTGCTCAATTTGATGGCGGTAAATCACAATCAAATTATAGGCTGACTGCCGCATCATCCGTTGGGTGACGGTGTCCCCTTCTTGACGGCTGACCACCTCTGACAGAGCCTTAATGGCCGCTTTAGCCATTTCCCGAATGGCCAGCTGGTTTTGGTTATAAAACTTGTCGCTGGCCTCATCAGATAACCAAACTCTAACACTTAACTTAATCCGCCGCCACAATTTCGACATTCCCCGGAACTTAGCCACCTGACCCTGGGCCAGGCTGGCTTCAATCCGGTCCAATTGACGAACCCGGACCGAATAAGTCAGCGGTGAAATTTTTTCATGAACCAGTAACTGCTGCAAGCAATCCCGCTGGGCTTCAACGGCAACTTCCCGCAACTGCTGTTCTTGGTCTGAAATCAGATCATAATTGTTATTATCATCATTTAACTGGTGGCGTAGTTGCCGGATAATTTTCTGTCGGTCAGTGACTAATTCATAAACCAGACCGCGGTTATTTTCCCGCTGAGAATCACGCAGAACCTGAATACCAACTCTTAAAATCGTAATCCGGGCCTGCAGTTCGTTTAGGTCAGCAGGATGGCTACTGTCATCATTATCAACTTCAACGTTCATTTCTGGCTGGGTAAAATCGCGCTTGGTGCGCTGCTTCGTAATCAAGGGCAGCATGGCCGAAGCAGCCAGCAAACTCAAGATAACCACCACGGCCGCAATGAAGATAACCAGGTCACGGTCAGGAAAGGCTTCGCCGGTCGCAGTCAGGGTTGGAATGGTCAAAACCGCGGCCATGGTCACGGCCCCACGGACCCCGGTCAGACCTGAAATGATGGCCGTCCGAAAGGAAACCTGCTGGCTGCGATGACGGAAGCGGTGTCCCCACTGAATTCCATAGGCCCAGAGGACCCGGAGGATAAAGATAATCAGCCAGGCTGCCACCCCATAGTAAATCGCATCCAGGTTTGAAATCCGGGAGCTCTTAAAAATATTATGTATGGCAGAAGGTAAGATAATACCCAGGAGGACAAAGATGACCCCGTTTAAGACATAAACGGTAACCTCCCAGGTATGAACCGCCATGACGGTCCCCTCGGGTAGCTGCACTTCGGCATGACGGTCGTTTAGGATTTTACCAACAATTCCACCGGTCACCACCGCGATCACGCCCGAAGCATGGAAGATGCTTTCAGCGACCCAGTAGATGGCAAAGGGCATCAGCAGGGTAACCACGGTGTGAAAGACGATGTCATTTAGGCCAACTCGGCCAAAGGAATCACGAATCCAAATCAGGATGGCGCCCATGGCGGCCCCGACAATCAGACCGGCCAGGGTCACCCAGACAAAGCTTAATTCCGCTTCCAGGAGAAAGAAGCTACCAACCACAGTGGCCTTAATGGCCGTATTAAAGGAAACCAGGCCGGTCGCATCGTTGATCAAACTCTCACCAGAGACCACGTGCATGACATTGGCGGGCAATTTAACCCGCTTGGCAATTGCTTGTACGGCCACCGGATCGGTTGGTGACAGGACGGCAGCCAAGGCCAGCGCCACAGACAGGGGCAGGCCTGGAATGATCAGATAGATTAAGTAGCCACCCACCAAGGTCGTAATCAAGACCAGCAGGATTGCATTTCCCAGGATTGGTCCCCTAAGCTCCCAAAGTTCCCGTTTGGGGAAACGCCAAGCATCATTGAACAGCAAGGGGGCGACGAAGAGCAGCATGAACCAATGGCTGTCAACTTCGACATAGATATTAGCCACCAGGGCTAGGGTTAGCCCAATTAAAATCTGAAACAGGCTGATTGGAATGGCTGGTAAGTAGTGTGAGATGATGTTTGAAACGGCCACACTGGCCACTAACACGATGATTAGTTCAATTATCCCCATCTTATCGTTCTCCCAAAATTCGAACTTCTGGACTTAATTGGACCCCATAGGCTTGCTTTACCGCCTGTTGGGTCTGGGCAATCAAGTCTTCGTAATCATTACCAGTCCCATGGTCAACGTTAACCATAAAACCGGCGTGCTTTTTAGAAATCGCAACCCCGCCAACCTGCTGGCCTTGCAGACCAGTATCCATAATCAGCTTGCCGGCAAAGTGCCCCACTGGTCGCTTAAAGACCGACCCATTTGAGGGTAGGTTCAGGGGCTGCTTACTAGCCCGTAAATAGTTATTCTCATCCATCTGGGCCTGGATTTGGGCCGGATCAGCCGGTGTCAAGGTGAAGTCAGCGCTCAAAATCACACCCTGGTTGTGCTGAAAAACGGAATCCCGGTAGGCAAAATCAAGTTGGTCCTGGTCAAAGTCTTGGACCTGACCATCTGGCATCAGGGCGATAACCCCGGTGACGACCATGTCGGCCTGGCCCCCGTAGGCGCCCGCGTTCATAAAGACGGCACCACCAACGGTACCCGGGATGCCAGCACCCCACTCTAGGCCCGATAGGTGGTAGCGTAGGGCGAGGTTAGCAACCCAGATTAGGTCACTGCCGGCCTGGGCCCGGATAACCTGATCGTTAATCCGGTCAACTTGGTTTAGTTCAGACAAGATGATGACTAAGCCACGCAAACCGCCATCCCGGACTACTAAATTGGACAGGCGGCCAAAGACATGGACGGGCAACTGCTGTTCTTTGGCCCAGGCCACCAAGGTCTTAACCTGGTCGATACTTTTCGGTTGGGCCAGGTAATCGGCCGGTCCGCCGGCCTGGGTGTACGCGTAAGGGGCAATCGCTGCCTGCTCTGAAATTTCCATATCACCGATTTGCATTGACGGGCCCCCTCGTTAATTCCTACCTAATAGTTTATCAAATTTAGCCCTAAGCCGCGGGCGCAAAAAAAGCACCAGTATTGGGTGCTTTTTAATCCATGCTCATCCCCTGCAATAACTTGCGCAGGTAACGGTCTCCAGCTGGCCGGTAATTGCGGTGATCTTTACGCCGCAAGATGGCACTAATCTCACCATTTGAAACCTGCTCACCGGCCTTGGCCAACTGCTTTTGTAGGTCTTTGCTGGTGTAGGCCAGGGCAATCTTGATTTTCTTAATGGCCACGTTGTTAACGTCGGCAGCACCGTGGATGTCAAAGGTTCCAGGGCGCACATGCCCCTGGGCATCTTTTTGATGACCACGGTAGTGGACAATCAGACCGTTTAAGAAGGCCTCCAAATCATGGTTACTCAGATTGGCCTGCCGGTCAGTATCATCAGCCTGCCGGGTTAAAATCCGGTCCAGGTCTTTAGCGTTTAACTGCAGGCCCCCGGCTTTAAAAATCGAAAGTAAGGTCGGGTTATCAAGGTGCAAGGCGTAACGCAGTCGAATGATAATGTCATTATTGTTCAAAGTACAACTCCCTAACTACCCTTTTAGTACGGGTGGTTATCGTAATTCTGCCAAGATTCGTGGGAATCTTGGATTCGTTTAAACATTTTTTCCATTTCAGTCAGGGTAAAGGAGGTCAAGACTGGCCGGCCGTGCGGACAGTTATAAGGATTTTCACAGTGAGACAACTTTTCTAAGAGGGCCTTGGCCTGGTCATCACTAAGGTGCATATTGGCCTTAATAGCCCGCTTACAGCTCATCATAATCGCGGTTTTCTCCCGGAACTGGGCCACGGTTAAGTGACCGTCCTTTAACAGCCAGTCAATCATTTCCTGAATGGTGGCCTGCTCCTGACCAGCCGGCATCCAGGTCGGATGTTCACGGACGACAACCGTCGTTGGTCCAAAAGGTTCAACGCGGATACCAACTGCGGCCAACTCATCCTTTAAGTCCAAAATCCGTAAAATATCAGCAGCCGGATAGTTCAAGACCAGGGGCACAAGCATCTGTTGCTCATCGTCTGAAACCTGGCCAATGGCCTTACGGTAGTGCTCGTAGTTAATCCGCTCCTGGGCCGCGTGCTGGTCAATCAAATAAAGGCTGTCTTGACTCTGGGCAAAGAGAAAGGTCCCGTGCATCTGCCCAATATAGTTCAGGGCCGGAAACTGGTTCTGGTGGTTAGCGGCCAGGTCCAAGTCTAACTGCTGGTCAATTTTAGCCGTCTGATAAGTGGCCGCCGGTTCAGCAACTGTGTCAGCCTGGTCATCTGCCACCAGCTCATCATCGTCAAAGACTGGCTGGTAGGGTTCAGCCTGGTATTTCGCCTGGAAATGTTCCAGGGCAGTCCCATCCAAGTCAGCTAAGGAAGTGACCTTAATGGTGGAGGTGGTCGGCGGCAGGACTCGTTGGGCCGCTGGTATCTTACCACTTACGGCTGAAATCTCGGTGGTGGCGGTCCGGTCCAGCTCTGCTTCGGTTTTTTGTAGCTGCGAGTCGTCAACCGGGATCGCTTGACCATAGAGGTTTTCCAAGGCGCCCGGAATCAGGTTTTGACCAGCTAAACTAGCCTGGACCGACTGGGTAATCAGGTTGGCCAACTCATCTTCCTTGGCCAGGCGAATATCAGCCTTTTGCGGGTGAACGTTCACGTCGACCAAGAGCGGATCAAGCTCAATATCAATCACGCCCACCGGAAAACGGCCAACCATCAACTTGGACCCATAGCCCTTGACCACCGCATTTGAAATCGAAAAATTCTTAACGTAGCGGTGGTTAACCAAGACCACCAGGTATTCCCGGGAGCTGCGAGTTAGCTCGGGCAAAGATAGGTAGCCAGAAATAGAAAAGTCCGAGTTCTCACCCTGGACGGGGATCATTTTTTGGGCAGCTGGCCGACCATAAAGTTGGGCCAGGACTTGCTGGAGGTTCCCATTACCGGTCGTTTGAAAGGTCACTCGGCTATCATTTGTTAACCGAAAGGCAATGTCTGGATGGGCCAGTGCCAAATGGTTAACCGTTTCGACAATTTTTGCCAGCTCAGTTTGAGGACGCTTTAAGTATTTTAAGCGCGCCGGCGTATTATAAAACAGGTTCCGCACCGAAACCGCCGTTCCAAGGGGACTACTATCAGCGGTTTCGCTAACCACTTCCCCACCCTGGACATGGTAGGTCAGACCTTCTTTGGCCTGGGCCGTCCGGGTGGTCAGGGTGACATCGGCCACAGCCGCAATTGAGGGCAGGGCTTCACCGCGGAAACCCAAAGAGACAATGTTAAAAAGGTCGTGACGGTTATTGATTTTACTGGTGGCATGGCGGATAAAGGCCCGGGGCACGTCATCGGCCTCAATCCCCTGTCCGTCATCAACAACCCGAATCAGGTCGGTGCCACCACCAGCCACGACGATTTGAATATGCTTACTGCCGGCATCAATGGCGTTTTCGACTAGTTCCTTAACCACACTGGCAGGGCGCTCAATCACCTCACCGGCCGCAATCTGGTTGGCTAAGAGGGGGGATAATTCATGAATCTTGGGCATGGTCCCCTCCTAGTTCCTGCAGTTTAGCTAAGGTATTTAAAGCTTCTAAAGGCGTCATGTTGGACAAGTCCAACTGGGCGACTTGGGCCAGAACCTCTTCTTGGGCCTCGCTAATGGCTGGCATTTCGAACAAGCTGATTGGCTGGCTGCTGCCTTCCTCATCCAGACCATTTTGACTTTCTAAGTGGCCTAAGATTTGGTTGGCATTTTGGATTAGTTCCCGGGGCAAACCGGCTAAGGCTGCCACGTGGATTCCGTAAGAACGGTCAGCTGGACCAGGAGCAATCTGGTGTAAGAAGTGCAGGTGTCCCTGATCATCTAGGCTGGCGCCAACGTGGACGTTTTCAATGCCAGGGTATTGGTCTGCTAAAGACGTGAGTTCATGGTAGTGGGTTGAAAACAAGGTCTTAGCGTGCACGTGCTGGTCCAGGTACTCAATAATCGCCTGGGCCAGGGCAATGCCATCATAGGTGGCCGTTCCTCGTCCCAGTTCATCAAAGAGAATCAGGGAATGCTGGGTAGCGCCGGCAATTGCCTGCTCGGCTTCCGCCATCTCGACCATGAAGGTTGACTGACCGTTGACCAAGTCATCACTGGCCCCAATCCGGGTAAAGATTTGATCAAAGATTGGCAGCTGGGCCGCTTGCGCTGGCACGAAGCTACCAATCTGAGTCAGGATAACAATCAGGGCGAGCTCGCGCATATAGGTCGATTTACCGGCCATGTTGGGACCGGTAATCAACTGAATCTGAACATCAGCCGGCATATCAATATCGTTGGCGATAAATTCACCGGCTTCTAGCAAGGACTCAACCACTGGATGGCGGCCCTGCTCAACGTGAATAGCGTTACTGTCGGTGTGAAATTCAGGTCGCACTAGGTTCAAATTATCAGCCACATCTGCCAGGGCGGTTAACACGTCTATCCGGGCGACCCGGCTAGCTAGGCCCTGAATCCGCTGAATCTCAGACTTGACCCGGTCGCGAACCGCTACAAAGCGATCGTATTCCACCTGGTGGAGCTTAACCTGGGCTTCAGTAATTAACTGCTCATGTTCCTTCAGGTCGGGGGTAATGAAACGCTCGGCATTAGTCAGGGTTTGCCGGCGCTGGTAGCGGTCTGGCGCCAGCTTATCAATGTTGGCCTTGGTGACCTCGATGAAGTAGCCAAAGTTCTTGTTGTAGCCGACCTTCAGAGAGTTAATCCCGGTTGCTTCACGCTCACTACGTTCTAGTTCAGAAAGCCACTGCTGGTTATCAGTCAGCACCTGCCGGTACTGGTCAATCTGCTCATCAAAGCCAGGCCGGATGATATCCCCTTCCCGGACGCTGACTGGTGGGTCATCGACAATGGCCGCTTCAATCAAGGAGGTGATATCGGCCATATCGTCCAGGGATTGATTGAGCTGTTGTAAAAGTGGGTCGTCACTGCCGGCTAACTCAGCCTTGATGGCTGGAATAGCACTCAGTGAGCGGCGAAGCTGGACTAATTCCCGGGCATTTAAGGTGCCCATGGCGGCACGGGCGGCCAGGCGTTCCAAGTCATAAACTGACTTGAGTTGGTCTTGAATGGCCCCACGCCGGAAAAAGTCGGCCTGAAACCGTTCCACCAGGTCCAAGCGTTCATGAATATCATCTAGGTTACGCAGGGGCCTAAGCAACCACTGCTTGAGCATCCGGCCACCCATGGCAGTCTTGGTCTGGTCAATTAGACCCAGCAGAGAACCCGCTTTTTTCTGGGTACGGGCGTTTTCCACCAGGTCCAAATTCTTCCGGGTACTATCATTGAACTTCAAATAGGCCAAGCGTTCATAGCGCTGGGCTGGCATGATGTGGTCCAGGTTACGTCGCTGCGTATTAAAGAGATAGTGCAGGAGCATGGCCGTGCCCGCCTGCTCACCAGCCTGGTCTAGTCCCTGGGTCAGGTAACTAATTTCAGCGTTAGGTTCGCCCTGGCTTTGATAAGAAACTAAGACGCCCCGCTGACCTAGTTGGTTAACGAGTTCCTGGCTGTTAGTGCCAGACAACTCTTTAGGAAAAACGACTTCCTTAACCTCCAGGGCACTCAGTTCGTCAAGGATGTCGGCAGGCTCTTTAATCGTGGTCACTTTCAACTCACCGGTTGATAGGTCAACATAACTTAACGACCAACGGCCATCACTGGGCCACAGGGCCGCCAGGTAGTTGTTCTCCTTACCGTCCTGACCACTGGCACCCGACGACAGTTTGGTACCGGGCGTAATGAGCTGGACGACCTCCCGGTCAACCATCCCCTTGCTAGTCGCTGGGTCGCTCATCTGTTCGACGATGGCCACCTTGTAACCCTGGTCAACTAAAATATCAATGTAATTTTGGGCCGCATGGTGGGGAATTCCGGCCATGGGCACTGGGTTTTTAGAATTCTTATTCCGCGAAGTCAGGGTTAGTTCGAGCAGTTTGGCACCCTTAATGGCGTCATCTTCAAACAACTCAAAAAAATCCCCGAGGCGGTAAAACACAAAGGTATCGGGGTATTGGTCTTTAATTTGATGGTACTGGACCATCATTGGGGTTTCATCTTTGGTACTCACGACCCAAACCTCCTCCACAATAATTGATTAAGACTGGGCCCGTTCAAAGACCGCCACACACTCAATGTGAACGGTTTGTGGAAACTGGTCCACCGGTTGAATAGGACCACTGATGGCATAGCCCAGTTCTTCAAAGGCCACGGCATCCCGGGCCAGCGTGGCCGGGTTGCAGGAAATATAGACCACCCGCTCAGGCTTAGTCGCCACCGCAGCTTCTATAAATTCCTGGGTCAGTCCCTTACGGGGCGGATCAACAAAAATTACATCCGGACGCAGACCTTCAGACTGCCAGGCAGCCATTTGCGCCGGCGCATCACCAACGGCAAAATCCACGTTCTCAACCTGGTTTAAGGCCGCATTGGCCTTGGCATTCTCGATGGCCTGGGGCACGACTTCGACCCCATAAACCTTTTGAACCTGGTCGGCCACGGTCAAGGCAATCGTACCAATCCCACAGTAGGCATCAATCACCGTGTCACTGGGCTTGAGCTGGGCCCGTTGAGCGGCTAGTTCATACAACTTAGCCGTGGTCTGGGGATTGACCTGGTAAAAGGAATTCGGTCCAATCAGATAGGTTTTGCCTAGGAGCTGATCCTTGATTTCAGCCTGGCCCCACAGGGTCACATTCTCAGATCCCATGATGACGTTGGTGGGCTGATCATTAATATTTTGGACGACACTTTTTAAATCGGGTAAGCGGTCTTGGAGCGCGGCCACAATTTCTTGGGCATGGGGTAAGCGACGACCGTTGGTTACCAAGACCGCCATCAGTTCCCCGCTTTGCCGACCGTAGCGGGCCATTAAGTGGCGTAAGACACCTCGGCGACTGCGCTCATCATAGGCCGTCACCTGGAACTGGTCTAAGATCTCCCGGGTCACCTTGATGGCCTGGTCGATGTGCTCATCTTGAATATAAAATTCATCAGCGGCAACTAACTGATGAGACCCGCGCCGGTAAAAACCGGTCACCAGATGCCCATGCTGGTTTTGGACCGGCACCTGGGCCTTGTTACGGTAATGGCTGGGATTATCCATCCCAAGCGTTTTTGCCACCGTCACTGGTAAGTGGACTTTTTTAAAGAGTTCTTGGACCTGGTTTTGTTTGAAGGTCAACTGGGCCGGGTACTTGAGGTTAATCAGCGGTGCAATGCCGGTGCTAATCCCGATTTGATCAACGACCGGAGCCCGGTCAGGCGAAGTCGTTAGCCGCTTCACCACCCGGGCAAAACCATAGTTCTTCAAGGGCTTGGTGACCTGTAGTTGAATCTCTTCACCGGGCAAGGCGTCTTTGACAAATAAGGGATAGTGGTCGACCTTGACCACTCCCATGCCCTGGTAGGTCAAATCAGTGACCGAAGCGGTCAACTGTTCATTTTTACTGACCGGGGCCTTAACTGGGGTCACCCGATTTTTCTTGGCCATTACGATTCCTTCTCTTTACCTTGGGCTTCTAACTGTTCGACCTGGTGGACGAACTCCTGCTTGTACTTGTCGACGGTGCTGTTATCCTTCATGGCCGAGCAATCAGCAACAAAGCGGATATGTTGTTTAAGCACATCAAAGGACATGGGCGCATCGCCCCCATACTCACCATCCAGGTTAACCTTCAACTGGGCGTGGTCCAACGGTTCAATGTCAACGTGGCTGGTCTTCTTATAAATCAAATTCTCATTATCAACGTGGCGACCGCCGTTTAGCATCTGGGCAACCATCTGCAGGATTTGAACAATGCTGCCAGTTTTGACAATCAGCAGGGTAAACTTGCCATCATCCAACTTGGCATCGGGCACGATTGATTCAAAGCCACCAACCGAGTTGGTCAGAGCCAAAAAAATCATGAAAATGTTACCGGAGTATTCACCATCATCGTAGCGAACCCGGGCATTCACATTTTCCAGCCGGGTCATCAGCTCCGCCCCTTTAATCAGGTAGGCCAAATAACCGTAGAGGGCCTTCATCGAAGAAGGGACCGCGTAGGTCACCTCACTAATCTTACCCAGGGCAGCAATGTTCATGAAGTACTTGTGCTCATGGCCGATGGTGACTTCACCGATGTCCATCTTGATGCTCTCATGATTATAGATAATCTTAGCTGCATCCAGGGGGGCATCCCGGGGCACCTTGAGGGCCCGGGCGTAATCGTTGGTCGTACCAGCGGGAATGATGGCAAGCATTGGCCGCTTAGGCAGTGGCGCAACCCCATTAACCACTTCGTTAATGGTCCCATCCCCACCAGCAGCGACGATTAGGTCAAAGCCGTCCAGGGCTGCTCGAGTGGCTTCCCTAGCCGCACTCATTGGTTCGGGGGTGGTGGCGTAGGCCGAAGTTTCATAGCCAGCCCTTTCATAAACCGATAAAATTTCTAGCATTTCGCGCTTAATAACTTCCCGACCGGAAGTTGGGTTGTAAATTATGCGGGCTCGTTTCATCTGCTCAATCCGTCCCACTTTGGGACTGACTCCTTCGTATGATATGTACGGGACCGAGGTCCCATTAAATTAACGCTGCTTTAGGGCAGCCATTAAGAGTTGGTTCAAAACGGTTGGGTTAGCCTGACCCTTTGACTTCTTCATCAACTGGCCGACCAGGTAACCAACCGCGCGGTCCTTACCACCCTTAAAGTCTTCAATCGACTGAGGGTTAGCATCCAAGACCTCATCCACCCATGGTTGCAAGACAGCTGGATCACTGATTTGAACCAGGCCGTTGGCCTTAGCATAGGCTTCTGGTTCTTCACCCTCCAAGATGGCTTCAAAGACCTTCTTAGCCTGCTTGGTTGAAATGGTGCCATCTTCAATCAGCTTGATCATGCCGGCTAGGTGTTCAGGAGTCAGCTTCGTTTCCTGCAATTCTGCCTGGGTCTTGTTCAGATAGGCGTTAACATCCCCAATCAGGTAGTTGGCAGCCCGCTTAGGGTCAGCCCCATCGGCGACCGTTTGGTCATAGAAGTTGGCCATGGCCAAAGTCTGGGTCAAAACCTCAGCGTCATAAGGCTCAATCCCCAATTCGTTAACGTAGTATTCCTGCCGTTCCTTGGCTGACTTAGGCAGCTCAGCCGCAACCTTGTCAATCCATTCCTGGCTGATTTCAATTGGGGCTAGGTCTGGTTCTGGGAAGTAACGGTAATCATCCGCCACTTCCTTAACCCGCATTGAAATCGTCGACTTAGACGGCTCATCATAACGCCGGGTCTCTTGCACGATTGGCTCACCAGCTCGGACGGCCGCAGCCTGCCGCTTTTCCTCATAGGCCAGGGCGTTACGGACGTAGTTAAAGGAGTTGATATTCTTCATTTCAACTCGGGTACCGTATTCATCTGAGCCAAAGGGTCGGATGGAGACGTTCACATCTGCCCGCATCTGACCTTCCTGCATCTTGGCCTCTGATACCCCGGTAAAGAGGATGACCTGACGCAACTGCTCCAAATAAGCATAGGCTTCTTCAGGCGAGTGCATGTCTGGTTCAGAGACAATTTCAATCAGCGGCGTGCCCTGCCGGTTCAAATCAACGTAGGAATAGCCATCACTACCGTGGGTGTTCTTACCGGCATCTTCTTCGACGTGCAGCTCGTGAATCCGAACCCGCTTGGTACTACCATCAGGCAGGGTCACATCCAGGTAACCATTTTTACCAAGGGGGGTAGCCGACTGGGTTGTCTGATATGACTTGGGGTTATCGGGGTAAACGTAGTTCTTACGGTCCCAGCGAATAAATGGTGAGATATCGGCGTGAAGGGCCAAGGCTACTCGCATCCCAAACTCAATCGCTCCCCGGTTAGCCACGGGCAAGACCCCGGGATAACCCCAGTCAATGACATTAGTATTTTCGTTAGGCTCATCACCGTAATGCACTGGTGAAGGTGACAAGAGCTTTGAATTCGTCTGCATTTCAACGTGGACTTCCAGGCCAATCGTTGTTTCAAAATTTCCACTTCCCATGAATTGGCCTCCTTAGTACTCGTCTGCAATGGCAGGCTTCTTCTCAAATAGGCGGGTAGCCTGTTCAAAGGCGTAGGCCGCCTGGTAAACCGTGGCCTCATCAAAGGCCTTACCAATCAACTGCATACCAACCGGCAAGCCGTCCACAAAGCCAGCGTTAATCGACAGGCCAGGTAGGCCGGCCAGATTCACTGGGATGGTCAAAACATCACCTAAGTACATGGCCTTGGGATCATCAATTTCAGTGCCCAAACCGTAAGCAACCGTTGGCGTGGTTGGTCCAACAATCAAATCGTAGTTTTCAAAGACCTGGTTAAAGTCCTGAATCATCAAGGTCCGAATCTGGGCCGCCTTCTTAAAGAAGGCATCATAAGCGCCAGCTGACAGGGAGAAGGTGCCCAGCATAATCCGGCGCTTAACCTCATCACCAAAGCCTTCCGAACGGGTCTTGACGTAGACCTCTTCCAGGGTCTTGGCATCGGGTGCCCGGAAGCCATAACGAATCCCATCATAACGTTGCAAGTTTGATGAGGCTTCCGAAGACATCAGAATGTAGTAAGCGGCCACGCCGTACTTGGTGTGGGGCAGACTGACTTCGTCAACCGTAGCCCCCAGGGCCTTCAGCTGTTCGATGCCGGCCCGTACCGTCTTGGCCACGCCGTCTTCGATTCCTTCTGAGAAGTATTCCTTGGGAACAGCAACCTTCAAGCCCTTGATGTCCTTACCTAAGTTAGCGGTAAAGTCTGGCACTTCAACCTCAGCTGAGGTTGAGTCCTTCGGGTCAAAGCCAGCCAGAGCATTGAGGACCGTGGCATTGTCTTGGACCTTACGGGTGAAGGGACCGATTTGGTCCAGTGAAGAGGCCATGGCAAAGAGGCCAAAGCGGGAAACCCGACCATAGGTTGGCTTCATGCCAACAATACCGTTAAAGGCCGCCGGCTGACGAATTGAACCACCAGTATCAGAACCTAAGGCAAAGGGTACCTGGCCCGCAGCCACGGCCGCCCCAGATCCACCTGATGAACCACCGGGCACCTTGCTACTATCCCAGGCGTTGGTCGTCTTTTGATAGTGGGAACTTTCCGTTGAACCACCCATGGCAAATTCATCCATGTTGGTCTTACCAACTGAAATTGCACCCTGGTCGCGGAGTTTATCAACGACCGTCGCGTCGTAAACTGGCTTAAATCCTTCCAAAATCTTGGAAGCCGCCGTGGTTGGCAGCCCCTTGGTGGCAATATTGTCCTTTAGCCCCAAAGGAATCCCAGCTAGAGGATGGGCAAAATTACCGTCCTCATCAACGGCCTTAGCCTGCTCTAGGGCCAAATCCGGGTTAGTATTTAAAAAGGACTGGAGCTGGTCATTGGTTTTAGCAATGTTATCCAGGCTACCTTGAACCAGTTCCTGGGCAGTAAACTGGCCGTCTTTCAAACCTTGGTGCAAGGCGGCTAAGTCGTGGTCGAAAAAGTTAAAAGTCATTCCTCTGCCTCCCCCTTCAAAATCGCGGGCACCTTAATCAAATCGGCCGCTTCTTCTGGTGCATTGGCTAAGAGTTCACGCTTCTGGTGCCAGTTATCGGCCTGGTCCTCCCGCAAGTGGTTCACATTGGTGGTTACCGAATAGGTGGGTTCCACCTCGCTAGTATCCACCTCTTGCAAGGTCTCAAAGAGTGACAAGATGTCCCCTAACTGCTCGGTAAATTCATTCAAGCCCTCTTCATCAAAGGCCAACTTGGCCAGGCTAGCCACGTGGGCAACCTGGTCTCTTGAAATCTGTTCTGCCATCAGTCCCTAACTTCATTTGTCAACGGGCTTACACCCGCCCAAACTACTACCCTTTCTTTTATTTTCATTCCCCTTCATTTTAGCATAATTCCACCCCTGCCTTAGTTTGCATTTAGGTTGCAATTTGGTGAAAAACCCGTATAATGGAGCCAGTTGTCAAAACAACCGACCGTTTTCTTAGTTTAGCGTCTCACCGTCGTTTTACTCAGAATACGGCGACATTTTAGAATAGAAAGGTGGCAATGATTATGGCCCTTACTCAAGAACGTAAGAACGAAATCATTAAGGAATATGCTCGCCAAGAAGGCGATACTGGTTCAGTCGAAGTTCAAGTGGCGGTATTAACTGCTGACATCAACGAACTGAACACGCACATGAGCAACCACAAGCACGACTTCCACTCACAGCGTGGACTTCTTAAGAAGATTGGTCGCCGTCGTAACCTCTTGCGTTACCTGCGGAACAACGATATCCAACGTTACCGTGAGCTCATCAAGCGTTTGGGACTTCGTCGTTAAGCGACAATTCCACCCGTATCAAATTTAAGGAGAAAGACATATGCCTATTATTGAATCATCAATTCAACGGGTTCGCCTCAGTCAAAAGCAACACGACCGCAACGAACCACAGCGCAGTGCTTACCGTTCAGCTGTTAAGCGTTTCGAAAAGGCCGCAGCCGCTGGTTCAAGCGACTTGGAAAGCCTTTACCGCGAAGCTTCAGCTGCGATTGACCACGCCTACTCAAAGGGCTTGATCAAGAAGAACAAGGCTTCTCGTCAGAAGTCACGTTTGGCAAAGCGCGTTAAGTAATTCAATTAAAAAAGCTTGGTGTTTTCACACCAAGCTTTTTTCGTGTCCATTTTTACTTAAAAGCGGCAAAGGCCTGATCAATTTGCTCGTACTCGCTCTCACTCAAGGTCACGTCCAGGGCCTTAACGTTAGCCGCTACCTGCTGGGGATTGCGGGCCCCAGGAATCACGGCACTAATGTCCGGGTTAGCGATATACCAGCCTAAAATTGTCTGGGCCACGGTCACCCCGTGCTGGTCGGCAATCGCCTTCACCTTTGCCAGGGCCTGCATAATGTCATTGTACTGACTTTCGCTGTACTGCTTAGCAAACTTCTGATAGTCAGCCGGGCTGTACTTACCAGTCAGCAGGCCGGAAGCCAGTGGGAAGTATGGCACAAAGGAAATGTTGTTGTCCTTGAGGTAGGTCCACTCCTCCCCTTCGGCACCCCGGTAAACCAAACTGTAGTGGTCCTCGACAATATCGACCTGCTGGTTCTTATTGGCTTCCTTGATTTGGTCTAAGCTAAAGTTCGAAACCCCGATGGCCCGAATCTTGCCGGCCTGCTTGAGTTCATTCAAAGCGGCCACGGCCTCATCCTTAGGCGTGGTCTTATCTGGAAAATGAATATAGAAAATATCCAGATAGTCGGTCTTTAACCGCTTGAGCGAATCAGCGACGGCCTGCTTCAAAAACTCCGGGTCGTTGCTGACCTGGTTATCGTGGTTAGGATCTTGGGCACCCTTAGTTGCCAGGACAATCTTGGAGCGGTCGTAATCTTGAATCACATCCCCGATAATCTCTTCAGAACGACCAAGACCGTACATAAAAGCAGTATCAATTAGCTGAATGCCATCATCTAAGGCAGCTTTGACCAGGTCGTAACCATCCTGGTCCTTTAGGCCAGGAAACAAGTTGTGGCCGCCGACCTTGTTGGTACCAAGGCCCAACTTAGTCGTCGTTACGTCGCTCTTACCAATCTTTGCAATTGCTGTCATATCAGCCTCCTAAGCTTAATCCTTGATTTCGTCTTCAACGGCCTTGAAAATAAACAGTTTACTTAACACGTAGTTGGAAATAATTACCAGGATGTTTTGAATACCGTTCCACACGATACTGTTTTGGTGGAGTACATAGACCCCAAAGAGCAGGATTAACCAGCCCAACACCCCAGTGACCAACCGGGCCAGGTAGAACTGTCCGGCCTCCTTAACGATACCACCAAAGTCTCGCACCTGCGACTGAAATACCCAAATCCGGTTGGTTAAATAGGCAAAGAGCACGGCTAGAAACCAGGAAACGATATAGGACCAGGTCACCGTCCAATGAAAGACAGAAACAAAGAGAGCATAAGTGACCATGCTCACCACAAAGGTCGCCCCACCAAAGAAAAGGTAGAGAATGGTTTCCCGGTATTTTTGCCAAAGGGTATTAATGTCAGTCATGGTTATCCTTACCTCGTTATTTTTTTACCTGCTCCACCCGCTCAATGGCTGGATGAAAGTGCCGGCCGTCCCGGATGGCCGTCCGCATGGTAGCCAATTTTTCACGCCGGTATGGTGCGTGGGAGAAATACAGCTGCCAGTATTCCAAACTAATCCGCAGCCGGGCCCGCAAGCGCCGGTACCAATCCCGCTTTTTTAAGTAGTACATCTTATTACGATAGGCGTAGTAGTAACGCTTAATCCGATCCGGGCCATCGTTTAGGATATTGCTGCCGGTATTGGTGGCCATCTTGTGCACCACCTTGGCGGCTGGAATAAAGTAACCCGGTGCCAGACGGCCGGCCCGCTCAGTATATTCGATGTCATCGCCCCAAATGAAAAAATCAGTAATTGGCAGGCCAATTTCAGCCACCACCTGCCGTTTCATTAACAGAGAAACAAAGGTGGCATTCTGCAGCTGAATGGGATTGGTCTGGTCTTCTGGAACCGACTTGAGCCGGTTTAAGGGGGCCGGCCGGTTCATCTTGGCCCGGTGCCCGTCAGTCCAACGCACATCACTGGCCAAAAAACCAAAGTGAGGATGGTCGTTTGCAAAATCCAACAGGGCAGCCAGGGCATCTGGGGCCGGTACCGTGTCATCATCCATCAACCAAACGTATTCGTCACTTGTCTTTTCCAAAAAGTAACGCAAACCGCGATTAAAACCACCAGCGCCACCGAGATTTTGGTCTAAACGCAGGTAGTCAATCTGGTCCCCCAGGGATTTTAAGTAGTCCTGGGTAGGTGCATCACTGTCGTTATCGACCACGATTAAATGGTGGATTGCCATACTTTGTTGTTTGAGACTGGCAACCACCTCTTTTAACAGGTCTAGGCGATTGTACGTGACCACCACGGCACTGACGGTGGCAGGATGGTTGGATTTTGGTGTGGAAAGATTTGTCATTAATTTTCCAAATTTCTGGCCCGAAGGGCCTATAGATAAGATAACCAGGAAAGATTATATCATAGTTAAAATATTGGACTAAAACACAAAAAACCGTGCAACACGGTTTTTTTATTGGTCATCATTTTGGTGCCGACGTCCCTGCTGCCAGGTCATATAGGCCAGCATCAGCGGTAGGAGGAAGTAGAGCGGATAAATGTAGCGACTCAGTCCATTAACCGGCGATATCGCCGCCACGGCCAAGACCCCTACCCCAATCATACCCAGGCCCACGGCCAAACGGGCCCGGAGCTCAATGGCCATAGCCAGCAGCATTAGGGTTAGTGCGCCCCACAAGCCGGTTTGGAAGATAAGCTTAATGCCCGGGAACTGGCTCAAATGATTTAGCCAGCTTTGACCCTGATTAATGGCCCGGCTGTGATTTTGGTGGTAACCAGTAAAGAGGGTCGTGTTTTCGTACGGTACCACCCCACCGCCTAAGAAGAGATCAGTCTGGACCGGATTATGAATAAAGGTGAAGTACTGGTAGGCATCATTCATCAAAGCCGCCGTGTACTGACCCAGGTTTTTAGAACCAACTGCTAGCCAGAGCTTTAAGTAGTCGCTAAAGTGTCGGTTTAGGTAACCATTTTTAAGCGCTGCTTGATTCTGCTGGAAGGTCTTCCCCCGCTGCCAAAAGTTGGCCGGGTAATAGTAGAAAGTATGCTTGACTGGATCATAAAAAGTTGGGTTGTAGGCCGCCTTTAGGGCATTAACGTCGGTAAACTTACTGAGTTCCTGACGCTGGTCAGTGGTCAAACCATTCGCATCTTTGACCACCACCCGGGCCAGTTGCTGGTTAGGCACCGCCAACATTTCAACCTTTTCAGATGGTAGCACTTGGGCGGCTGGTAAAACTACCCGGTTCCATACCGACAGCGCCAACAGGGTCACAATGCCAACCGTTAGCAGCGGCTTCCGGACTCTCCGGTAAAAGAGACCAAAGACCATCGCCGCCCCAATCATCACAAAGCTATCATTGCGGACCAAGCCTAGGAAAATACTGATGGTTAACAGGGCCAGCCAACGCTGCCATTTTTGAGGCTGCTGCCACAGACGAAGCAGGGCCGACACAAAAAAGGCAAAAACTGCGACTGCCAGGGCCGTCTTATTAACATTAACAGCCATAATTGGAAAAGCCGGTAGCAAGGCAAAGAAGAGCAGGGTCAGCCATCCCCACAACTTGGCATAACGGAAAATCTGGATGGCTAGTCGGCTCAAAGCTGTAACCAGCAGGGCCATGTTTAAGACCACAATCGTGGCCAGGCCGCCGGCTAAGCCGCTAAACCACTGCTGCCCAATTTTAAAGGCGGACCCCAGCACCAGACTAGTAAACCAGGGGTGGTGGTTGGTCAGGTAAAACTGCTGCTGGGCCCCGTTGTAGTCAATGCCGTAAAAATGAATATCTTGGGGTGGCATGGCCACCTGGAAGTAGGCGTTTAACTGGTCGGCCCCATCCCAGCTCAGAACTCCGGGCCAGGTCACCAGAACATAGGGCAGCCAGGCCAAAATTAGGATGACTGGTACCCAAAAATAAAGCCAGTTGGCACTCACTGGTGCTAAGACTTTGGCCCGTACGAGTGAGGACCGAAAAAAAGACAGGGCCTGCTGCTCGACCATCATGATTAGCCAAACATAGCCTAAGAACAAGAGCACGGCCAAGAAATAAAGCCGGCCACCACTAAAGCGAAAATCATAGTAGCCACTGGGCTGAATCAGGGTTGCCCAGGTAAAGAAGATGGACAGAATAATGGCCGCCAAACTGGTAGGCCAGTACTGTTTAAGTCCAGCAATTATTTTTTGCGTTAACTGCATAATTTACTCCGTCAGGGTCTTTAAATCTTCGCGCAAGGCAGGCAATGAATAACAAATGGGGCAACACAAAGAACTTGCGGACAAAAAAAACCGTGAATTACGGTTTTTTAAAATGTGAAATTCGATTCGTATTCGCCAAAACCACTATTAGCAGGGGCAGAGCAACAATTGCTGGCAACATATACCTTTCTGCACCGTTAACCGGCGATAACAAAGCAACCGAAGCGAGTAAACCAATTGGAACGCAAGAAACAATTAAGTAGCTTTTTCTTCTAACGAAGTAAGCCAAACTAAATAGTACCATCCACAACACAAAAGCCGGTTGAAGCACTGTTCGAATAATAGGCATCTTAAACAATAAATTAGGCCACTCAATATATTTCCTAGTTATTTTTGGAAACCAATAATGAATTTTTGAATACCAATTAGGTTGGAGAAACTTGTTCTGCCCCATATAGTCGTTGCCGTACATAATACCACGCGAACCAGGATCACTATCTATGATTGGGTTCAAAAATTGACTGTTAGCAGTCAGAAATACGACAGCGTAAGTCTTAGGATGTTTAAAGAATTGTTGGAACCAAATTTTCAGATATGCATTCGTCTCTTTTTTAGTTTTTGATGTCGGTTCTCTTTCGAGATTGCCTTTTTCAACCTGCTTAATTTCATAAGTACTCCGTAAAAAAGAATCAACCGGGTATAGTGACTTCAAATCATCGGCATGATTAATATTAAAATTGGCTGGAATTTTTTTGATTGGTGTTATCTTGTTAATCGTTGATAAATCATTTTGAGTAAATGAATAGGGCTTATTCATCACAACTATTGAGAGTTGACGCATTGGCAACGTTATTGTTTCGCCAGGAGAACCTGGTAAAACATGCATTGCCGGTAGCGCAACCTTATTCCAACTTAGAAAAATTGCTAAAAAGACAACACTGCCAGTGGTCAATTTAACTGCTAGGTGTTTGTATCGAATACTTTGAACAATAATTAATGAAAGCAACGACAAAACAACAACATAGGCGCCGTCATTTCTAAACATAGACATCAAGATGCCCGAGGTGATTAGCCCGATGTACCATCTAGGTGCGATGTTCTGTGTTACTTTTGCCATTAAAATTTTGACATAGCAAAGAACAAACCACGTGGAAAATGCCAGGAAAAAGGGAGTCTTCTCAATTGTCACCTGCCAGAAAGCAACAAAGGGAGAAGCATAAAAAATAAAAGTCACAAAGTTGGCTACCTTGCCCCAATTTTGACCAACATACTCAATAACTTTTGCATAAATCAACGCGGACACAACCAATTGAAAAAGGACAATCACGAATAACCCAGCATTAGGACCACCAATTGCACGTCCAAAGGAAAATAGGAATCCAAGCATTAGCGTGGCTGACCATGGGTGATGGTTCGTTGGATAATATGAAAAATTTAATTGTGCAATATGGGTATGGAAATACTCTAAGAATTCACGATATCCATCCCATGACACCATTCCTGGCATCAATGGGAAAATCTGAACAGTCCATATAATTACCAATGCAATCACCACATATGGATATTTAATCCTCCAGTGGTTGATTTTTACTTTATCTAGTAAAATCGATAGGAAAAGAGCTAAATTGGAGAAAATAAACGTAAAACCTAGAATGGCTACTACAGTTATTACGATGTTTACTTTCCCAGATAAATTGGCAGTTGTGTTCTGATAAACCGATAATGTTAAAACGTAAAGAAGCGATGTAACAACGCCAAAAAACCAATAACTCCAAAATTTTTTTTGGAAAACATCATAGTCATATTTATATTTGAAAAGGAGTAACAGAAAAAATATCAACATTCCCAAAAGGCTTTCAGTCGTTGTAACTGAGAGCCTTTGAGATAAATGATTAATCAACCCATTCCCTGAGATTACTTTTGGATAGGTTATTGCTACAGCAAAATAACTGAGGATAAAGAAAAAACCACTAACAATTTTTTTTCTATTCATGGTCCAGATCCTTTTGACGTTCATCAGCATCAATCAGGGCCAACTCAAAGTTACGCTTATCGTTAGTTTGAATGGCGTTTAGAATTGAGCCAGAGAAGAAGGCAATCACGGCCAGTACCAGGAAAATCATCGATACCACCAAGGTTGGCATATTATCGACCAGGTGGGTCTGTGAGTACGGAATGGCCACCCGCCAAACAAAGAGTACCAGTGAAATCAGCAGGGAGATTACCGAAAAGAAGGCGTAAAAGGCAAAGGGGTGATATCCGCGATAGAGGTTCATCACGGTTACTAAGACCTTAAAACCATCACCATATGTATTGAGCTTAGATTCAGAACCGTCTGGCCGGTCCCGGTAGGAAATCACCTGGTTCTCAACTAGGAGATTCTTCTCGGTGGCGTGAATCGACATCTCAGTTTCAATTTCAAAGCCTCGGGACAAAACCGGGAAGGTCTTCACAAAGCGGAAACTAAAGGCCCGGTACCCAGTCAAAATATCCCGGATATCAGTCTTAAACAAGAAATTAATCAGCGCCCGGACCAGGCTGTTACCCAAGTTGTGGAAGGGACGTTTATTTTCTTCAAAGTAGGTCGACGACAGGCGGTCCCCCACCACCATGTCAACGCCGCGGTTAACCACCTTAGCATACATGTCGGGGATGGCTTCGACTGGGTAGGTATCGTCGGCATCAATCATGATGTAAACGTTGGCATCGACTTCCCGAAACATGCGGCGAATCACCGCCCCCTTACCTTGGGCGTACTCATGGCGCACCACCGCCCCAGCAGCTTGGGCCAGCTCAACCGTCCGGTCACTAGAGTTATTGTCGTAAACGTAAACCACGGCATCATCGATGTCTTGGATGGCAGCTTGCACATCCGTGACCACCTTAGCAATCGTCTGTTCTTCGTTATAGGCTGGAATTAAAACTGCCAGATTGTTCATTTCTCTCCCCTACTAATGCTTTGACCGCACGATGTAAATTGGCCGCCGCTTAGTCTCCAAATAATTAGCTGCCAGGTAACGGCCCATCACTCCTAAACTTAACAGCTGCACACTCCCAATAAACAGAATGATGGTAACCATTGAAGGCCAACCGGCAACACTGGTATTGCTAACCAGGGCCCGGGCCACGATAAAAATGGCACTGACCAGGGCAATTCCAAATGAGATAAAGCCTAAAACTGTCACCAAAACCAAGGGCACCGTTGAGAAGGATACAATCCCTTCCACCGCATACTTGGTCAAAGCCCAGAAAGACCAAGAACTGTTACCAGCCACCCGTTGTCGGTTCTCAAAGGGTAGGTACTTGGTCTTAAAGCCAACCCAGGAAAAAATCCCTTTACTAAAGCGCTGGTTCTCTGGCAAAGATAGGATGGCATCGACCATCTGCCGGGTCATCACCCGGTAGTCACGGGCACCATCGACCAACTGGGTCTGACTAATCTTGTTCATCCACTTGTAAAATTGCTCCGAGAACCAGGACCGAATCCGACCTTCCCCCTCCCGGCTAACTCGGCGGGTGCCGACTGAATCATACTCGCCAGACATCACCCCGGCCAGCATTTCTGGTAGGAGGTCTGGCGGATCTTGGAGGTCAA
Source organism: Lactobacillaceae bacterium L1_55_11 (assembly GCA_029433155.1). Classification (GTDB taxonomy): domain Bacteria; phylum Bacillota; class Bacilli; order Lactobacillales; family Lactobacillaceae; genus ESL0723. The sequence continues at coordinate 201,508 of JAQYTT010000001.1, read as the reverse complement.
CGTCCATAACGGCAACATAGTCGCCCTGGGCCTGCTTTAGGCCAGCATATAGGGCGGCTTCCTTGCCAAAATTACGGGAGAAGCTCACATAGTGAACCGCGGGATTCTCCTGGGCCAGGCGACGTACAATGGCCAGGGTCTGATCGGTCGACCCATCATCAATGAAATGGTACTGGAGTTCAACCGGTAAGGCTGGGGCCAAATCCTCTAAGGTGTCATAAAAGAGCTGGACGGTGGCTTCCTCATTGTGGAGGGGTACCACCAGTGATAAGACTGGTGGTACAGTAACAAAATTATCGGTACTAATTATCATTTGCTTCCCTCCCCTGGATTATTTTAATTTTACTTCGTGACAAATTGGTAATCGTCTGGCAGGTTAAACTCCTGCCGGACCGTGTTAAAGGCATCGTTGAAGACCTGGTCCATATCAAAGTAACGATACTTCCCTAAGCGGCCACCAAAGATAACATTGGGATGGTTCTTACGGGCTTCCGCCGCGTACTGCTTGTACTTGGCCGTGTTCTCCTCGTTGTTAACTGGATAGTAAGCTTCCTTACTGCGGTCCCAGTCCTGGGGATACTCCCGGGTAATAATCGTCTTACCAGGATCAGCCAGGCCGTCAAAGTGGCGCCATTCCATGACCCGGGTATACGGTGTCTTGGCGTCGGTATAGTTAATAACCGCATTACCCTGGTAGTTGTCCGTATCAAGGGTCTCGCTTTCAAAGCGCAGCGAACGGTACTCCAATTCGCCAAACTGGTAGTCAAAGAACTGGTCAATCATCCCCGTGTACAAAATCCGGGGGAACTCCGCCATCAACTCGTCTTTAAGGTCAAAGAAGTCGGTGTCGGTCAAAACATCCACCAGGCCGTCTGACTGCTCGACCATGTGCTCAAAAATCTGGGTATAACCGCCGATGGGAATGCCCTGATAACGGTGGTTAAAGTAGTTATTGTCATAGATAAAACGAACTGGCAGCCGCTTAATGATAAAGGCGGGCAGCTCGGTCGCCTTGCGACCCCACTGCTTTTCGGTATAACCCTTAATCAGCTTTTCGTAGATATCAGTCCCAATCAAAGAGATGGCCTGCTCTTCCAAGTTACGAGGTTGGCGGTCACCCAAATCTTTCAAGGCCGCCTGCTTTTGTTCCTCAATCTTGGCGTGGGCCTCAGCGGGGGTCTTAGTCCCCCACATCTGATAGAAAGTATTCATGTTAAAGGGCAGGTTGTACAAGGTACCCTGGTAATTCGCAATCACCTGATTTTCAAAGCCATTAAAGTCGGCAAACTGCTGGACATAATCCCAAACCTGGCGGTTATCAGTATGGAAAATGTGGGCGCCAAAGTCGTGAACGGTAATCCCCTCTTCAGTATGGGTGTGGGTATTACCGCCGATGAAGGGGCGCTTTTCAATCACGAGGGAGCGCTTGCCCTGACGGGCAGCCTCATAGGCAAAGGTCATCCCAAAGGGACCGGCCCCAACAATCAGGTAGTCATACTGTTTGGTGTTAAAGTGCTGTGTCATTTAAAAATGTACCTTCTTTTTTGAATTGGGTAAGAACTTGCGCTTTAAGAACTGGTAACCCTTGTCCAACCAGTTAGTCTTTTCCAGGTTAATCACCGGACACTCGGCCACCCGGAGCTGTTTAGTGTTCACCCAGGTGTCCATCAAGAGCTCACTTAGGTAGCCAAAAACGCGCTGCTCTTGACCCTGCAGTTGACTTAAATCAATTTGGGCCGCCACCTGGTCTAAAACACCAAAGACAAAGGCCGCATACTGGTCAAATAAGGGCCGAGGCATGATAAACATGTTAAATAGATGGGCCCTGGTTGATTTTTCCAGCTCGGTAAAGGCCGGATAATAACTAGGATAATCATCTCGCAAAACCTTGGCCAAGGCCTGATAAGGGGCCGCTGCATGGGCATGAAGATAATGGTTCCGCTGGTTTTCAATCCAGTAATTACGGGCCTTGGGTAAAATCAGGTCATGGTCGGCCAAAAGCGCCTCAATCTGGCGGACTGACAGGCGGTTAGTCCAATCATGGCCACCCTTTAAGCCCAGGTAACGCCGGTAGTGAACCAGGCCAACAATGTCATTATCCTTGGGTTGGTGCCAAAGCCAATAAATGGCGGTTAACTCACTGTAATTCGGGTTTTTAGCCGAAATATTGGGCCCAACGTTATCGGCCAGGTAGCCCGCGGGCACCTGGGCTTGGTTAGCGGCCCCAACCAGGATGGGCTGATAAAGGTCATCAACTGGCATTGAATAGACGCGGTGGGCGGCTACATAAATTTTAGCATGAACCATTAAAACGCTCCATCTTGGCTAAAGACCATGCCAATGTTACGGAAGAGCACGTAGAAATCAAAGGGCAGGCTGGCTCTTCGAACGTAGTCGAGCTCGATCTGGGCCCGCTCAGGGTAACCGATGTTACTGCGCCCCTCGGCCTGCCAGAGACCAAAGACCCCCGGTGTGACCGAGAGAAATTCGTCGACGTGGTCACCATATTCCTTCAGCTCTTCTTTGACGACGGGCCGGGGACCGATAATGCTCATCTCCCCCTTTAAGACATTCCAAAATTGGGGAATTTCATCCAGGGAAGTCCGGCGTAGGAAGACCCCGTACTTAGTAATTCGGGGATCCTCCTTAGTTGGCAGCTTGTAGCCGTTTTTAATGAACTTCTGATAAAGATCGGGGTTTTGCCGGAGAATATCCTCGGCGTGGTCGACCATGGTTTGAAACTTATAGATTTTAAAGGGCCGGCCATTTTTACCAATCCGCTCCTGCTGATAAATCACCCGACTGGTATGCTTGTCCAGCTTAATCAAAATCGCAATGACTAGCATGACTGGTGACAGGATGATTAAAGCGACCAGGGAAACCAAGATGTCTAAAAACCGTTTGCTAATTTTATAAGTACGACTTGGCTTCAAGGTCAATCACCTCCAATCAATGCCAAATAGTCCGGCCTTATTCGAAGCCGTCAGCCAAGGCCTTTTTGATGTAACGGTCGGCCTTGTCATTAGACCCTTCAAAATCGGTCAGACGCCCGTGTTGAATCAGGTCAACTTCCTCGTCGACAGTAACCATCTTAGTCGGGTTAGCCAATTTGCGGGCGTGTAAGATTACGTTAATCGAACGCTTCTCCTGACCCTTGGCACCGGCGGGGTACTCGATTTTAGGCCGGAAAAACCAGCCGCGGAAACCACCGGCAAAGACCATGCCCATCTTTTTCAGGCGGAAGGTAACGTGCCGCTTAAAAGTAACCCGGGGCAGGTCGTAGGCATAAATCCGCACAATGGTCTTAAGCAGTTCCTTCTTTGAAATCCGACGGGCCGTTAGGACCCGGTTGCGGAACTCGTAGCGGTAACGCCACAACCGACTTTGATCACGCTCCCGGACAATGTCGCCGGGTACCGTGTTTTCCTTGGACTTATGGACCACGACCGACTTTAAGACCATGTAACCCCGGTAGACGTTGGCCAGGCGGTTGGTGTATTCCATGTCGTCACCCCAGATAAAGTACTCTTTTTGGGGCAGGCCGACCATCATCACCATCGCCCGCGAGAACATCACCGAGACAAAGGTTGAGTTCACAACCTCAACCGCCGGGTTATCACCCTGTAAGTCCATTGACCAGGTAAATCCGCGTGGCGCGGTAACATTCATCCAAGAAGGCAGACCATCTAAGGCACCCCAGCGCACCTGGGAATTCACAAAACTGACATCCGGGTGCTGATCAGTATAGTCGACCAAGTGCTGGAGGGAGCCCGGCTGGGCAATCGTGTCATCATCCATCAGCCAGACAAAGTCATCATCTAACTGTTCGGCAAAAATCCGGACTGCCTGGTTGAAACCACCGGCACCACCGAGGTTGTCCTTAGCATGGTAAATCACCAAGCGGGGGTCAGTCAGACCATCCAAGTACTCCCGGGTACCATCACTGGACTGGTTATCAACCACAATTACGTGGCCCAACCGGTCACCTTGATTTAGAACAGCTGTTAGTGATTCTTTTAAAAGTGCCAGCCGGTTATAGGTAACAATCGCTGCCGCGACAGTCTTTTTCATGAAAAGTATCTCCTGAGATTAGATGAAGTCAATCAACTGATCCTTAAACTTCAAGTACAGATGGGTCCCAATGACTGCAAAGAAGGGAATTTCTAACCAAAACATGGCCATTTGCAGGGGCGAATTCCAGAACCAACGATCTAGTAGGAAGGTTTCCCGCCAACCGTTGACAATGTAGTAGAAGGGGTTGATTTTTGCGATATAAAAAATAAGGGTGTTAAAGACATTTCCGCGGGAGGGTTCAAATAGGACCCCAGAAACGAAGAACAGTAACCGTAGAACCTGACGGATGGCCAGGTCGTAGTCGGGAATCAAAATATTAATCGTGGCACTAAAAATGCCTAGGAAAAAGAGCATGACCAGGGCGGCTGGGAAGTAGTAAAAGAACTGCAGCCAGTACCAGGATGGGTGAAACTGGTGAGATAAAATCATGCTGATGGCTGCCACTACCGAAACCGATAACACGGCCGGCAGGACCTGCAAAACCCGGATGGTCGGCAAAACCGACACAGGGAATTTTACGTTGCGGACCATATAAATTTGGCTCTGAATAGAACGGATGGCATCACTAAAGCCCTGGTTAACCAGGTACCAGGCTGAAAAGCCGACCGCCATCCAGACAAAGTAGGGCACGTGGTTAACTGGGGCCGAAGCCCGAAAACCACCGCCAAAAATAACGGCATAGGTCAGCACCTGGAAGAGTGGGTCTAAAATTTCCCAGAGATTACCCAGGTACTTGTGGGCGTTGTTGGCCTTGGTATCATAAACCGCCAACCGGACAGCCATGCCCAGATGACGGATTTGCTCAATCACGAGCCGAAGAATAGATTTACAAAGTACAATCATATCTGCTGCTCCTTGGTCAAATATAGGTAAACGACCAAGGCCATCAGGCCCAGAATCAAAAGCAGGGTCGTATACAGGGACCAGGCGCTAAAGCCCTCAAAACTGCGGACGGTCGTCAGGCGCTTGGCCTGTTCCAGGGTTAACCCTTCCCGCCTTAGTTGGTCCTGGAGCTGGTCAAGGGTAAAGATTTGCTGGTTGTGCTTTTGGGCTTCCACGTAAGTATCCCGCTTCTCCTCACCCATCTCGTCCAGCTGGTTGGTAAAGGCTTCGTACTGGTCACTAACCGTCTTAGTTGAACCAAAACTACGCATCTCGCCGTACTGAATCCACATGACCTTATTAGTAAATTCCCGGACCTGCTGCAGGTCGTGGGAAACAAAGAAAATGGTCTTACCTTCGGCAATGAATTCGCGGATCTTACCCAGGGCCTTCTGGGAGAAGTTACTATCCCCCACTGACAGGGCCTCATCGACAATCAAAATATCAGGGTCATTGTGGGTCACAATTGAAAAGCCTAACTTGGCCCGCATCCCGTTGGAATAATCCTTAACCGGTTGGTCAATAAATTCCCCTAGTTCGGAAAATTCAATGATGTCAGGCATGGCCGCCGTGATTTCCTTGTTGGTCTTACCCATCATTAACTGCTTAAGCCGGATATTTTCCCGGCCGGTTAGTTCCCAGTTCAACCCCTCGTTAATTGCGACCACGCCAATTGACCCATTCAGGGTTAATTGACCGGAGGTTTGGGGAATGACCCCACTCAAAATGTTTAACAGGGTCGATTTACCAGAACCATTGGTCCCAACAATGCCGATAACATCACCAGCCGCCACTTCAAAAGTGAGCCCACGCAGGGCCCAGAAATTAGTTTCGGATTGGTTCCCTAGAAAGGTGGATTTTAATTTTTCAGTTTGGTTGGCATAGAGCTGAAAGTTTTTTGTAATCGATTCAGCCCGTACCATAATATCTTGTGTATCGTCAGCCATAATTACCTCAGTAACAGCGGTGCACCAATTATTGCTAATGGCCACACATGTTCTATATTACCATATCCACAGCAGTGAAAACTTGGTAAAACTGGGGCTAGCATTAGTTTTTACTCATAATGACGACCCAACAAAAAAGGACACCGTGAATGGTGTCCTTTTAGTAGATAATTTTAAATTAACCCAGGGCGTTGGCATCGAACCAAACGAGGCCACGGCCACTGGTAAAGATAATCCCAACTGCACCGGAAGGCTGGTCACTGGCATCAATGGTGCCGTGATTATAAGCCGACTGGAAGCGAACCTGGTCACCGGCGTTGATGGCCGAGCTACCATTGGCATTTTGCAGGATAGAAACGGGGATACCATTATCACTCCAGCTAAATGGCTTGGCGCTCAACTGATCAATCCGGGCTTCCATCACCCCGTTAACCAGCTTCAGCTCGTTAACCGTGTAAGTTCCACTCAGGTTAAAGCGGTTTCCGTTGGCGGCAATCTTGCTCAGGCCTGACTGACCGTTATTGTTACTGCTGCCCGTCAGACCCTTGAATAAATTTCCAAAGATATCCGTGCTACCCGTTGAACTGGAAGTACTTGGCGTCGTTGATGGCGTGCTCGTTGTCGTGCTATTGCGGCTAGAGCTGGCGCCCATCAGGCCCTGGTAATCAATGGAAACATCGAATTGTCCTGACAGCCCAGGGAAGCTGGCCCGGCTGGACCACTGCCACATACCGTACTGAGTATTGCGCAGGCTGGCAGAACTAGGGTTGTATGGATAAGTGGCCATCCAAACCCGGTTGTTACCGATGAAGGAGAAGTTCAAACCACTAGAAGTCTGGTAGGAAGGATAGGTGTAAATACTGGTGTTGGTGTAGCCGTTGGCCTGTAACTGGCTGTTAAAGGCGGCGGCATTGGCACTAACATTGCCGGACTTCGTGGAAGCCTCTTCCAGGTCATCGACCATCAAAGTTGACTTAGGCAAGCCTAACTGGGAAGCATAGTTGGCAAAGTAGTTGGCCTCATTTTGGGCTTCTGATGGAGAAGTATACCAAGAATAATGGTAGACCCCAACGTTTAGACCAGCGGCCTGGGCGTTGCTAATCTGCTGACCAGCGTATGGGTTACGGTAAGTGGTGTATTCAGTAATCTTGACGATAACACCCTTAACGCCCGCGGCCCGCATCTTTTGGAAGTCTGACACTGACAAAGGTCCGTTGTTAGATGAAATATCAACCACGTCAGCACTTGGCAAACCGGCCGTACCAGCCGTTACGTTGGCAATATCTTGGGCCTGAACCGGCATATTCGCCGTGGCAGTACCAAAGACCGCTGAGGCGGCGACAGTTAGTAATACATTTCTAATTTTCATAGTGGTCACCTCAGTTGGAATGGAAGTTCTGCTTAGCGTACTCAACGATCGAAACACCCTGCTGAGAAGCGTTGGCAATGATGGTCTTGATATCGCTTGGGGCGAAGTTGTCAGCTGGGATACCAGCCTTGTCTAACTCCTGCCGAGCCTGTTCAATCATTGGCATGGTAATTTCGATACCACCGGCAGTCTTGTTAGGATCATAGTTGGTAGCACCCTGAGGGTTAACGGCCGAAGACTGGGCCGCCGCACTTGAACTCGAGCTGCTTGATGACGAACTAGGACTCGTCGTCACTTCGGACTTATCGACACTGGTGCTACTCTTGGCACTGGTCTTGGTCACCTTGGCATGGCTACTATCCTGGTGATTAAACTGGGCGTAACCGGCTACACTGGCAACTGCCAAAGCTGCCACCGCCACTACGCTGGTAATAATCTTTTTCATATTCTTTTTGTATTCCTTTCGTAACATATGTAATAACTTTGTCACGTACCCTGAAAGTATACCATAAAATTCAAGACGCTGGCGGCTTAAGGTCCCGGTCCTTGGTTGCCGGCCGGTGCTGTCCGCCTGCTAGGACTGCCTTTAAATCCCAGTACACGCCGTGTGACATTAAAACACAGAGTAATTTCGTGAATGACTGTTCTTCCTGCATGCTGACTCCTCCGTAACGTTCCCTTATAGTACAAGAAATGTCCTTCAGAGCCACTTGTTCAGTCATAAACAATGGCATCTTTTACATAATTAGCGACCCAGAAAATGGTTAATGAAAACTTGGGCTACCCCAAAATAAATCAAAATCGAGGTAAAGTCACAAATCGTGGTCAACAGCGGCCCGTTAATCAAGGCTGGGTCAAGACCCAGACGGTCCAAAGCAGCTGGCAGAAGAAAGCCGAGCAGGCTGGCCAAGAAAATGGCCACGCCCATGCCCAGGCCAACCGTCAAGCCTAGGTCGGCGTTGCCCTGCCAGAAACCAACAATCAGGCCGATTAACAAGCCGGCAAAGACCGCCAGAATCAGTGAAGCCAAAATTTCACTACCGAAATTTTTCCAAAAGCCCTTTTCATTACCAGCGGATAGGCCGCGGATGGTCAGGGCCAGGGACTGGGTCCCAGCGTTACCGGCCGTCCCAGCCACCAGGGTGATAAAGACAGCTAGAACAGGCGCCTCATGGATAAAGTTGCTAAAACCGCTAATCATCAAGGTCGTACCCAGACCTAAGACCAGCAAGATCAGCAGCCAGGGGGTCCGTTTGAGGGCTGAGCGCCAAGCAGAATCATCGACCTGGGTCACATCAACCGCCGCTAGGCCGGAATATTCGGTCGCAGCCTCTTCATCAATGACATCGACAATGTCGTCGACGGTAATCATACCTAACAAGCGCTGATCATCATCAGTCACCGGCACCGACAGGAAGTTGTAATCGGCTACTACCTGGGCCACGTCCTTCTGGTTGTCGCCGGCCTTAACGCTGACCACCCGGGTATTGGTGATTTCATCGATTGAGAGGTCATCGGGATGCGTCAGCAAGTCCCGCAAAGACATCACCCCGACCAGGCGGTGCTGGTCATCCACAACGTAAATATAGGCAATTGACTCGGCATCGACTGCCTGCTCTTTGACCTTTTTAAAGACATCAGCGACCCGCTGGCCTTGGTGAACGGCCAAATAGTCCGTTCCCATCAAAGCGCCAGCACTCTGTTCTTCATACTTAATCAACCGCCGCATTTCCTGGGCGTCTTCCTTGGGCATGAGACCCAGGTAGGTTGCGACCAGACGGGAAGGCATGCCCTGCAAAAGGTCGGCCTCATTATCGGCATACATGGCCTCTAAGACCTGGGCCCCCTTTTGCGGTGGCATCTCCCGCAGCAGGCGCACCTCGTCTTCGGGCTCAATCTCCAAGTTATCAAAGACGGTGGCCAGACTCTCGTCGTCTAAGACCCGCCAGGCAATTTCGCGCATGTTATCGGGCATTTCAGCATAGGCTTGGCCCATTTCGTACTCGTGCAGGTTTTCAAAGAAGTTGACAAACTCATCATCCTGGCCAGACGACAGGTAGTCGACCAACGCTTGCACGATTTCTTCTATATGATGCTGTTCATTGTCCATGGTTGTGCTCCTGAATAAACATTCGCTTTAATTTAAATCTTCGCCAAGGCAGCGAGGTCGGCGGGTAGGTCAGTGGTAAATTGGCGGTCACCTTCGATGAAAGGATCGTAAAATTTCATCTGGTAAGCGTGCAGGGCCTGGCGCTTTAAGCCATACCAGGCTGGGCCACCATATAAGTCATCCCCCACTAGGGGAAAGCCGATATGCTGGAAGTGAACCCGGATTTGGTGGGTACGGCCAGTGTGTAACTGAACCCGAACCCGGGTCATCGGATGGTCCGGGTCATCGGTGTAGCGCTTTTCTACCCAGTACTCGGTCCGAGATAGTTTCCCATCAGGCGTAACCATCCGTTTGATAAAGTCGCCAGGCTTACGGCCAATTGGCGCCTCAATCACCCCGTGGTCCTCCGGTAGCAAGCCACTCACATAGGCAATATAAAACTTCTCCACACTGTGGTCTTGGAGCTGCTTATCCAAAACTGCGTGGGCAAAGCGGTGCTTGGCCAAAAGCACAATTCCAGAAGTATCGCGGTCCAAGCGGGTAACCACGTGGGGTACCTGGTCTTCAGCCTGTTCTTCTAGCAAATGGCCTTTAACCTGGTTAACCAAGGTATGGAGGCGGTCGGCATGGCCGGGAACAGTTGTGACCCCGTAAGGCTTATCAACTAAGAGCCAGTGCTCATTTTCAAAAATAATATCTAGGGGGTGGTAATCTGGCACGACCAGGTCATTACCGGTCTCGACTGGCATAATAATCGTCACCTCGTCCCCCTGTTTGAGGTAATCGGAGGTATAGACCTGCCAGTCATTGACCAAAATGGCACCACCGTTGTGTTTAATCTGACTAAACATCCGGTGCGAAACCCCGTGACCCTGCAAGAAGGTCCGAACTTTGCGATCTTCAGCCTGGTCATAGGTCCAAGAAAATTTCATGTTCTTTTATCAATTCTTTATGTACTACCTGGATATCAACCCAGGCTCTCGCTAATGAAAGCGTTTTGCACCCGCTTCCAGAAATTTAAGTGACGGTAAGGGGCAAAGTGCACCTTCTGGTCAGCCACTTCAAACTCAGCGCTGACCACGTCTTGGGCAAAAATTTCCAACTGGTCGCAGGTAATTAAAAACTTGTCAATTTGGGGCTTAACCGTAATTTTTTGGCCGGCTGGCACCACCAGAGGTGACCCCAGGGTCCGAAAGACCCGGTTATTAATCGAGGCAATCTCAGACATCTGGATGGCTGAAAGGCTAGGATGCAAAACCGCCCCACCGTTCGCCTTGTTGTAAGCCGTGGAGCCGGTTGGCGTAGCAACCGCGACCCCATCACCCCGGAAGCCTTCAAACATCTGGTCTCCCAGGTAGATATCAGCCACCAAGGTCCCAACTGGCTGCTTAAAGGTTGCCTCATTTAAGGCCAGGTAGCGGTTGGTCTCGCCAGTCTTAGTGGTCGTGGTCATCTGCAAGATTGGATAAGACACCCGCTGACCATTATCTGATAGCAGGCTCTGAACTAGTTCAGTGACTTCAGAACCCAACCAGTCGGTATAAAAGCCCAGATGACCAGTGTGGAGTCCGACAAAGCGGACCTGATCGCCTAAGCCGATATAACGGTGAAAGGCACCCAGGAGGGTGCCATCGCCACCGACCGACACCACCACCTCCGGTGATTCCTGGTCAATCGGCACCCCGGCGTGCGTCAGCTCCGCCTTTAGCTGGGCCACAATTGGTAGTGAGGCCGGTACGTCATTGTGATAAATTCCAACTCGCATATATAATCATCCACCCCATTGATTCGGAGAGGCTTACAGTTCCTCTTTAATTTCACTCATTTTCTGATCCAGGCTAAAGGTTTCATCCGATAGCTGGGTCAGTTGTTCCGCCACGGCCGGACTCAGTTCGCCGCCGTGCTTATAGCGCAGGTCGTGCTCAATCGTGGCCCAAAAATTCATGGCCAGGGTCCGCACCTGAATCTCAGCCAGGACCTTGCGTTCGCCACTGATGGTTTCCACCGGATACTCGATTACGATGTGGTAAGACCGGTAACCAGAAGGTTTGGCGTTCATGACATAGTCCCGTTCTTCTAGGATTTGAAAATCGGTCCGCTTCCGTAAAATTTCTACCACTTGGTAAATATCTTGGACATAGCGGGTCATAATCCGCACGCCGGCGATATCTTGGAGATCCAAGGCCAAGCGGTCTTCACTCAGGTGGCGCCGGACAATTTTTTCTTCGATTGAGGCCCGGGACTTGACCCGGCCGGTCACAAATTCCACCGGACCGCTGCCAGCTCCCTGAGGAGCCAAGCGGAGGTAGCGCAGCTTAACTTTTAACTCGGCCACGGCCTGGATATAGGGGATAAAAAAGGCATCCCAATTCATCTGACCACCCCCCTTTCCTGGTTCTGGTGGTTTGCACGCTAAGGGTATTCTAACATAATTTTTCGCCAACTAGGCGGGGCTAAAATTAGGGCAATAAAAAAACCCTGACGGGTTTTTAGGATTCTTGGGCTGGCTTTTCTGGGCGGGCCAGAGAAGCGGCACCAATGACACCGGCATCGTTGCCAAGCTCAGCCAACTTCACCACCGTGCTGTTACGCACCGTTGGAAAGGCGAAAGGCGACCAGTTACGTTCGATGCGTTCACGCAGGAACTCACCGGCAGCGGCCACCCCACCACCAATGACGATGGCAGAAGGGTTCAAAATGTTAGAAATCGCTGCGGCAGCAAAGCCAAGGTAGTAGGCCACCTTATCGACCGTTTCGTTCGCCAGGAAGTCACCTTCCTTAGCCAAATCAAAGACAATCTTAGAAGTGACTTCTTCGCCATCATCAATCATCTTCTTCAGCTGGGAATCACCGACGTACTGCTCGGCAAAATCCTGGGCCAGGTGAACAACTCCGGTCGCTGAAGCATACTGTTCTAAGCAGCCGCGGTTGCCACAGGTACAAAGGTAGCCGTTTGGCTCAACCACGATGTGGCCAACCTCACCACCGGCACCAGCCTTACCGTGAATCAACTTACCATTGGCCACCAGGCCACCGCCAACACCGGTTCCCAAGGTCATAAAGGAAACCTCGTTATCATTATTACCGGCACCCTTCCAGGCCTCCCCGAGGGCGGCCACGTTGGCATCGTTGTCGATGTTCACGGAGAAGTTGGTACCGTCTTCAATCTGTTGACGGACCGGCTGTTCGTCAGCCCAGTTTAGGTTGTAAGCTCCACGAACCGTGCCGGTTTCCCGGTTAACTGTGCCTGGCGTCCCCATGCCAATCCCGATAATACGGTCGGGACTAAGCTGGTAAATGTCCAAGTGGTGGTTAATCGACTGAACAATGTCTGGCACAATGTGTGCGCCGCCATCCAAGACATTCGTCTGAATGGACCATTTTTGCTGAACTTCACCTTCTTCAGTCAAAATCGCAAACTTAATGGTGGTACCGCCGAGGTCAACACCAATTAATTTATCCTTTGCCATAAACTTATGCCGTGCCAGTCAAGGGACCAACCGACACTTCCTCCTTTGCTTATTACAGGCCCATTTTAGCAGATTAAAATACGGTTATGCAAGCGTTTTCAAAATACATTTTCCTAGTCGCTGGGATGCTGACTTTCCTGTTCATGCTCATGGCGTAACACCAGCTTCATCGCGGCATAATCCTTATCAGAGAGCACATCAGCCCGCCGTAAATTATCAACTTCTAAGGCTGCCATTTCAATGTCCCAGAGCCGGCGACCCACATGAATATAGACCCCAAATTTTTTGAGATACTGTAAAACATCATAAAAAGTATCCATAGGACCTCCTAGGCAAAACCGGTCCAGTAAATGGTGGCGGCCACCGCAATCAGTAAGGCTCCCAGGGTTAGACCCCGAGCCAGTGGTGAAAAGTCATCACCGCGCCGGCTAAAGCCTAAGCCAATGCCGAGCGCCACGCCGCCAATTAAACCACCAATATGGCCCCAGAGGTCAATTTCACTGGAAGTAAAACTAACAATCAAATTCAAGGCCACAAAGGCGCCTAGAATCCGGCCCTGGCCAACAATATCTGGATTCTTACGCCGGCGCACGGTGTAAATCAAAAGCGCGCCAAAGACGGCAAAGATGGCCGAAGAGGCCCCAACGCTGATCACCAGCGGCGCACAAAGATAGGAAAGTAAGTTACCAACTACCCCACCGCCAAGGTAAATGGCCAAGAAACGGTAGGGACCAAAGTCCCGTTCAGCTACCGGCCCGATGAACCAGAGGGTAATCATGTTGGTGATAATGTGCATCCAGCCGGCATGCAAAAAGATTGGGGTGAGCAAGCGCCAGTACTGGTGGCCATTAGTAATTAAGGGGCCAAACTTAGCGCCAAACTGCATCAAAAAAATACCGTTATCGGGTTGATTATGACTGAAAAAAATTTCAGCGGCAAAGACCAGGCAGGTCAGCCCGACCAAAACCTTAGTGACCGGTCCTGCTTGCTGTTGTTGGGCCATCACTGCTCCTTATCTAGGGTAATTACATCCCCACTACTGAGGGCGATTATCTGGGGTGGTTGGACTTGGTAGTCCGGATATTCCTGCTGCAGGGCCTGTTGGTAAAGCCGCAGCTGACCGTAATAACGTCGCCGAATCTTTTCCAAATCAGCACGCCGGTTGCCCGGACGGACGTAGTCGGTCTTATAGTCAAAGAGTTGCACGGTATGGTGCTGATGGTCTAAATAGTACCCGTCAATAATACCATGAACTAAAATCTGGTCCGAACCCAAATCAGCCTGCAAGTCAACGGCACTCGGATTTTGGTAGAGGTCCACGGCCGGCATCAACATGGCAAAGGTGGCCTCCTGGTGGAGGCTGGCCTGGTGACGGCCAACTCGCTGGGCAAAGTCGGACTGCAAAAACCGTTCAATCTGTCCCAGGTTAACGAGGTCGGCCACCGCCGTGCTAATCCGCCCCTGGTCGCCTAACTGGTTGAGCAATGTATCTAGGTCGGCCTCGGTATTGGGTTGGCTAAAGTCTAACAGTTGCAAAATCAGGTGAGTAGCGGTTCCTACCGCGGCTCGGGAAGGCTTTTGCTGACCACTTTCCATAAAGGCTGGCTGGGGCAGTTGGTCGGCAAAGACCGGCCCCGCCTTTTTGAGGTCACCACTTTCATCGACTGAAACGGAAACCAAGTGCTGGCGGTCTGGGTCTTCAAAGAGGCGTTTGGCCTCACTAACTGACTGGTAAGCTGCCGTTTGGGTGGCAACGGGATGCGGGTAACGGTAAGCAAGTATTTCTTTAGCCCGCTCAACCTCGGCGCCCGGCGTCCACAAGCCTTCCAGGTCGGCCGGCTCAGACTGGCGGGCCTGGCGCTTGGTTTCGGCCTGGCTAATTTCACTGGCTGGTACTAGCTTAACCGAAACGTTAACATCAGTTGGACTCTGATCACCCAAGGAACCAGCCGGACCAAGGTCAGTCAGGCTGGCACTAAACCAGTCTTCTAGGACCGGATTACCGGTCCTAGCCAGGCTTAGAATCAACCAGTCTAGGTAACTAACGGCCTGCAGACGCAAATCAACCGGCAAAAACTGCCCCTGACTCTGCCGGCCCTGGTCCCAAAGACCAGCCAGATTACCCTTACTCAGGCCCTCGTCATCGACATTGACAGCCCCAATGACATATAACTGTTGCTTGGCCCGGGTTAGGGCCACGTACAAAAGCCGCATTTCTTCTGACCAAGCCTGCTGCTTCAAGGCGGCCTTGACCGCTAATTTGGTCAGGGTTGGCATCTTAACGCCGGCCTGTTTTTGAACGTAGTCCAGCCCAATCCCAGCATCCTTTTGCAGGAGGAAGGTCCCCTGCTGGTCACTAACATTAAACTTCTTTTCAAATTCGGGCAGGATGATAATCGGAAATTCCAGCCCCTTAGAGGCATGGATGGTCATCAGACTGACCGCTTCTTCTTCGGTTTCCTGACTGACCTCGCCCAAATCACCACCACTATCCTGTAAGAGTTCGACGTAGCGGATAAAGCGGAAGAGGCCGGCATGCTGGTTTTCCTGGAAGCTTTCGGCATAGCGGTAAAGGGCCTGCAGGTTGGCCTGGCGCTGAGCGCCACCGGGCATCGCCCCCACGTAGTCCAGCCAGCCGGTCTGCTCATAAATCGCCCGCAGAGTACCAACCAAATCATTTTGGCGGGCTAACTGCTGCCAGGATTGAAGTTGGGCTAAGACGGCCTGGGCCCGCTCATCCTCCTTGGCATAGGCCCTAAAGGCGGTCCAAAAGTCATGGTCAGGATCAGCCAGCCGAATTTCAGCCAGGTCGTTTTCATCAAAGCCAAACATCGGCGCCCTTAAAATCGCCGCTAAGGGAATGTCTTGGTGGGGGTTGTCTAAGATTTTAAGTACATCTAAGACAATGTAAACTTCCATGGTTTGGAAGTAATCACCGGCCCCACCGGCTTGAACTGGAATCTGAGCCTGGTTAAGGGCCCGAATTAGCTCAACATAGCCACCCTTGGACCGGGTCAAAATGGCAATGTCACTGAAACGGACTGGGCGCTTGGCCCCCTCGCCCTGGTCATAGACCGAACCATTGGCCATCAAATCCTTAATCTTGGCAGCCAGGTGCTGGTACTGGACCGTGCGCTTGTCGCCACCCTGTTCACTAACGGCTTCTTCGTCCTGGTCCAACTGAATTAGATCCAGGTCAAAAACTGGTGGCACTGAGCTAGGAAAATCGGCCTTAGCAATTAGACGGGCGGCGTCCTGGTAAGGAATGTCACCCAGTTCCTGGTCCATTAATTGGGTAAAGACCAGGTTGGTAATGCCGGCCACGTTCTTCTGAGACCGGAAATTTTCCGCCAGTTCAATCCGTTCATTGGGATTATCGGCCTGGGCAAAGTCCCGGTATTTTTTAGAAAAGAGACCGGGGTCGGCCTGGCGGAAACCGTAAATACTCTGCTTAACGTCACCAACCATGTAGAGATTGCGGCCGTTAGATAGCCTTTGGAGCAGACTTTCCTGCAACTGGTTAATGTCTTGGTACTCATCAACCATGATTTCGGCAAACTGGCTTTGAATCAAAGATTGCAGGTCGTCTTGGTCCAGAATTTGCAGGGCCAGGGTAACCAAATCGGCAAAGTCTAGGAGTTGGTCGGCCCGCTTTCGTTCAGTAAAGGCGGTCTGGAACTGGCGGGTCAGGTTGACCAGGGTCTTGGTTAGTCGGGTCCCCTGCTGATTAACTAACTGCCACTGGCCTTCGTTAAAGAGGAAGTAGGATGAAGTTAGGTCGTTGACCAGACCCTTGCTGCTGATGAGGTCATTTTTAAGGTCGGTGGCCTCCTGGAGCAGGTTGATTAAGGTGGGATCATCCTTAACCCCCTTACTGTTCTTCTTTTCCAAAGTCAGCTTAGGTGGGTTGTTCAAGATGGCCTGAATCTGGTCCCAGCTGCCACTTAAGGCGGCCTTGAGTTCCCCCAGGTAGTCCTTTAAGGTCGTCAGGCCAGCCGCGGTTTTTTTGAGGGCTTCCTGGCCGCCTACCCTGGCTAACAGCTGGTCAGCTGTGGCCAGGTAGCGGTTAATTTCACTGAGTAGACTCGGATAGAGATAATCCTGGTAGAGATCAGTTTCAGTCAGTGATTTAGCGTTGTCAGCACCCTGGGCTAAACTTGCCAGCCACTGAGCGCCGTCGGGACGGGCCTCGGCAAAGTCCGTCAACTTCAACACTGCTTCCTTGAGGGCCGTATCCTGGTTCGGGTTCCCAAAATTATTGACCAGGTCAATGAAATCAGGATAACCAGGCTGGTCCTGGTCGTAGTGCTGACTGAAGAGTTCACCGATGACTTCCTGACGCAGCATTTCCCGTTCGGCCGTATCCGATAGGAGCCGAAACTGCGGGTCGAGCCCAATCTTGTAGTAATACTGCTCAATCAGGTGGAGGGCGAAAGCATCAATGGTGGAAATGTGGGCCACCGAGAGCAGGGTCAGCTGCTGGCGCAGGTGCTTTTGCAGCGCTGGATCCTGGCTTTGACTTAGGGCTTCTTGGAGGGCACTTTCCAACCGGGCCTTCATTTCGGCCGCCGCGGCGTTGGTAAAGGTCACCATCAGGACTGAATTAACGCTCTGGCCGGCCAAAATTTTACGCAGGAGGCGCTCAATTAAGACGGTGGTTTTACCAGAACCAGCCGAAGCGGCCACCAAAATATCATGCCCATCGGCCTCAATGGCCTGAGCTTGTTTAGGGGTGAATTGCTTTGCCACTATTCTTGCTCCTCCTTCAGGCGCTTAATGATGGCGGCCTTGTTGTTTTTTGTAACTGGCCGGTACTGGTCACCCAGAGCCCGGTCAAAGCGCAAAATATCGCGGTAAGGACTGTATTGCAGACTGGTCTGGACCGGGTTAAGTGGGAAATAACCAGCGGCCACTTGACGGCTAGCCTGGATAATATTTTCCTGGTTGCGGTCTAAGAGCCGATCCAAGTCAGCGGCTGCTACGCCGTCACTACGACTGGCCAGGGCACCGTCAGCCTTTCTTTGCAGCTGGTAGTGGGTCGCACTTTGGCCCGGATCAACCTGGTCCAAGTTATCCAAATAGGCGTCTTCGGCCAAAAATAGGCCACGGTACTTGAACTGGGCTGGGTCGGTCTGCCCGGTTAGCATGGCGTTCAGGTCACCCCTGAAGTCCTTAATCGGCCGCACCTTACCCTGGATTGGGGCAAAGAAGGCCCCGCCAATCTGACCCAAATTCAGGTTGGCGTGGTTTTTCTGGGCCGCCTGCCAATAGGTTAGTAACTGCATCTGCAAACCATCATAGGCCTGGCCCCAGTCAAATTCCTTGCCATTGGACTTGTAGTCAACAATCGTACCGTACTGGCCAGCGGGGTCTTGCCGGTCCAAGCGGTCCAGCTTCCCCCGGACGAGGACCTGGTTGCCCTGGTCCTTAAACTTAAGTCCGGTCAACTTGCCCTGGGGGAAGCCAAAGAGGGCCTCGACCTGGGCTGGGGCCGACTGATTGGTCATCGCCGCCTGGCGCATCTGAGTAAAGAGCTGGTCACTGACCTGGGCTAGGTAGGCGCTGATTGCCTGGGGCTGTCCACTTTCTGTCAGTAGGTCAAATTCGGGGGATTGTAAAACACCAGTAAGCGATCGCTGAACCAATTGAGCCAGGTCAGCATCGGAGAGGTCGCGCAGGTTTTGCTGGTTAGCGATTAGCTGCCCAACCACGTCCTCTAAAACGGCATGGTAAATGGTCCCAGTCTGGGCGCTGTTAATTTCATAGCGGGGCCGTTCCTGCAGGCGCAAACCATAACGCAGGAAATAGTCCAGCGGGTTACGGTAGTAACTTTCCAGCTGGGAAATCGAGACGTTTAGGGGCAGGCGGAAAAGCTGCTGGGTCAATTCTTTTTTGACCGGCACGACCCGGTTTTGGTAATCCCGGCCAGCAAAGACCCGCTGGAGACGCTCGCCCTGGTTCTGGGCCCGTAACAACTTCACCAGGGTCTTAAAGCTAGGCTGGTGGTCCTGATTAGCCGGCAACTTAAGCAGTTGACTAACCGTGGCTGCATCGGTTCCTACATAGTGATCAAGTAGGTCCTGACTGTCCTTGGGACGGATTGGCACTGGTGTGGGCCTGGTTTGAAAATGATAAAGCAGGCGCTGGTAGTAAGGTGAAATTTCATTCAATTCACCAGCCGCATTGATGAGTGGATAGGACAGAGTGACGGCTTCCGTGGTGGCCATGAGGGCACCATAAAAGAGCAGGTTTTCAGTCGCCATCTGCTGCTGGGCCGTGTCTTGTAGGTAACGGGGCTGGTCTTGTTTCGCCAGGGCTGGCTGGACTAGGAGGCGTTCGGCATCGTTAATCATCGCCCGGGTCTTGACTTGGGCCGGTAGGTTCTGCCGGCTACCGCCGATGAAGTACAGCTGGCGGTAATTTTGGCTTTGAACAATCCCGGCTTCGGAAATTGTAAGCTGGTCGAGCTGGTTGGGAATCCCGGTGAAATTAGCCCCGGCAAAACCGGCTAACAGGCTATCCCGGAAATGGGGCAGGTCGTAAGGCTGGTCCCCAGAAATGGCCACCATCTGGTCTAGACTTTGGACAAAGAGCTGCCAAACTTCGCCGACCTGCTGGGCCCGTTGCAGGTCTCCCTGCTCGGCCCACTGGTCGCGCTGGGCCATCATCATTTCTGGGACCCGGTACTGGTTAAGCCAGTCCATCAGTGCGGTCGCAGCGGCCTGCATGGTGTCAGCCTGGCTTAATTGCTGTTCGAAGTCTTGGAGGGCGCTGCCAATGAACTGACGGATAATGTTAATCCGCCGGTTCACGACCGCATCTGAACTCAGGTCGGTCTCATCATCGTTGCGATCCAACTCATAAAGGGCAAAGGGCTGGCGGTAATCCAGCCAACGCTGGGCACTGGGCTGGTGTCCAAGCACGTAATTTTCTAAATAATCAACCGCTTCAAAGTACTCATCTTCGGCGACCGCCTCTGGCCCCTGGTGGGGACGGACATAGCCGGTTTTGAGGATGGCCAGCAGGTTCTGGTGGTAGAATAACTGGTTTTTAGGTTTTAAAAGGTTGGTGACCAGCTCCACGATGGGATGGTTGGCCATCTTAAGGTCGTTATCCAAAAAATAAGGCAGGTCAAACTGGTCCATCACGGTTGGAATCTGGGTGGTGTAAGGGTCGAGGTCCCGGGCCACAATCAAGATATCCTTTAGGCGCAGGCTGGGGTCAGCTGCTAGCGACTGCCGGATTCGCCGGGCCACCTCTTCTAATTCAGTGACCGAATTCTCGGCCATAAAGGCCTGGAACTGGTCTGGTTGTTGGACAAGGGGCAGGGATTGGTACTGACCGAGATGTTCCCAGGCTGATAGGCTGACTGCCAGGCTATCAGACAGGGGGCGCTGGTGCTTAGCGGCCTGGATTTCATAGGGCACTTGGGCCTGCTTAGCCGTCGCAATTAAGCGCTGGGCAGTCGTCATTGGCCGCTCAAAAACATCGCCCTCTTCTTGCTGACCGAGGCGGTCAGCCTGTCCTAAGAGGCCAACCGTTACCGGATAATGGGCCACTAACTGCTGAATAATCCCCCATTCCGCGTTGGTAAAACCGTTGAAACCATCGATGTAAAAGGCCACGTTTTCTAGGTTCAGGTGGCTGATTTTACTGGCAAAGTCGGCCAGGACGTCCTGGCTGGTTAGCCACTGGTCCCCCAGGGCCTCGTTAAAGGCCTCACTGACCACCGACAGGTCGCGGAGCTTTTGGTCGAGCCCCTGCTTTAAGTACCACTGGTAATCCTGATCACTAACGTCAGTCTGGTCTAAAATCGACAGCAAATCGGCCGGGCTGACCTGACTGGCCCGCAGTTCTAGTAACTGAGCTACCAAGGTTGCCATAAAGCCCTTTTTATTTTGCATCCGGGCAAAGACTGGCAGCTGAGCCGCCCGGTCATTTAAAATCTGACTAACCAGCATGTATAGGCCGGCCGTCTGCAAGACCGGTGGCTGCTGGAGGCCGGCGCCGTTGAGCAGGGTCCAGGCTAGACGGCTGAGCGAATAAACCTGCAACCGGCTTTGGGCATATACCTGGTCAGGTTGGAAGCCATTTAGGGTGGCAAAACGCTGCAAGACATCCACTTCGCTGTCAAACTTAATGTGGTTTGGCACCAAGTAATAGACTGACAGCTGGGGATTTTCAGCCAAATCGGTCTTAATTTTTGCAAGCATGTCAGCCCGAAAATCGGCCTGTCCGCGGTCCATGATAATTTCTAAGGTCATTGCTTTGCTCCTGGCCTAAAGTTAGGTAAAAAAAAACACGCTAGGCGTGTCTTAGTGTCAACGACGATCTTTTAACCGCTGCTGCATCAGGAATTGATAGCGGGCGTACCAAACATCAATATATCCCTGTGAAAACGGCCCCTGATTATGGTTAATCCAGTCAACCAAGATTTTTACGTGGGCCTTCAAAATTCGATCAATTTCGGGTGGATAGTGCCACTTTTTGCTGTGGGCGGCGTATTCGTCCGCATCCAACAAGTGCTTCTCTCCGTCCGGAAAGACCTTAACATCAAGGTCATAATCGATATACTTGAGGGCCTCCTTGTCCAGTACGTAAGGAGAGGCCAGGTTGCAGTAGTAAGAAACCCCATTATCGCGAATCATGGCAATAATGTTGAACCAGTACTTCTTGTGAAAGTACACAATCGCTGGCTCCCGGGTCACCCACCGCCGTCCGTTATCTTCAGTAACTAGGGTATGATCATTCAACCCAATTAAGGCGTTCTCGCTGGTTTTTAAAACCATTGTATCCCGCCAAGTTCGATGCAGCGAGCCGTCATGCTTATAGCTTTTGATCGTGATGACATCCCCTTCGCGCGGTCCGCGACTTGGTTTATCAACAATCATGCTATGGTCACACTCCAACACCAAATTCTAGGTTAAGCATACCATAATTTAAAGGCTAAGCCTAGTCGAGATTGGCTTCATCAAGGGCGTTTTCAATCATATCTAAGGGGAAGCCCTGACTGTATAGTTTGTTTTTTATTTTGTAAAAACGTGACCGGGCGGGTTCGTTCCGGTAGCGGTGGTTGAGCTTGTCTAGTTGGCGGGTCAACTTGGCCTCTTCCTCTTCTTCATCGGTGGACCAGTCCAAGTTGGCTGCCGAGGCCTGGGCAATGTCAAAGGAGAAACCCTTTTGGGCGATGGCCCGAACCACCTTTTGTTGCTGGAGGTACTGGGCATCGCGGCGGTTGGTCTTCTGGGCATGGGCACCCAACTTTTGAGCCACCGCCAACTGCTGTTCTTCGGAGTAATCAGCCAGGGCCGTTTCGATGAAATTCGGATCAACGCCCGCTAGACGTAAATCGGCCGCAATGACCAAGGGCCCCCGCGGCTGGAACTTTTGCTTATTGGCTACGTAATGGCGGGCATAGTTCAAATCATCCAAGTATTGGTTGGCAATTAACTTTTCAATGACTAGGCCCTGGACCTCGGGCTTAATTTCCTTTTGGTTTAATCGCTCTTGGACCTGGTGAACCGTTCTTAGCGCGGGTCCCAGGTAGTTCAGCGCAATTTTTAAGGCCTGAGCCACCTGGTCATCGAGTTGAATTTCTTCAATCATCGCCGGACTAAGTTCCCGTCCTTTGACCAGGCCGTATTTAATCAAGACACTTTCGGCCACGCCAAAGGCAAAGCGACCATCCAGATCAACATTATAACGGCCAGCCCGCTTTTGGGTACCAATCCGAGTAATTGTGGGCATGGTCAACCTCCTCTGGTAACGCGTGGGTCAATAATTGCTCCTATTTTAACAAAAAGCTGGCCGGCTGCCGCCACCAATCAAAACGGCGATGAAACTTTTGCTCGACAAGGTGGGCTGGCCGTGCTACATTATGACCGTATTTAACCGCACAATTAATCATTAACTGTCCACTGGGGTGCCGCTTGCGGCTGAGATGAGACCCATTGAACCTGATTCTAGTTAGAACTAGCGTAGGAACGTGGCCTGTTTTTGGTAAAGAGGCGCACTTTGCCTTTTGCCAACCAGCACACCATCTTCCTGTGGTGTGCTTTTTTATTGGCAAAATCCTGCGCGCTTTAACGCAAAAGGAGTTTTCATGACTGAATTTACTGAAGTCCTAACCGTGGCCGGCACTGATTCTGGTGGTGGGGCGGGCATGATGGCCGACATCAAAACCCTCCAACAATGGCGGGTGTTTAGCACGGCCGTGGTCACCGGTGTGACCGCTCAAAACACGCTGGGGGTCCAGAACATCTTCCCCCTGCCAAGTGAAATGATTGACGCCCAATTTGACTCCATCCGGGCTGATTTCAAAATTAAGGCCGTCAAAACCGGGGCCCTCTTTGACCGAAAACGAGTTCAAGCCGTGGTCAAAAATCTAAAAACTGGAGATTTAGGTCCCCTAGTCGTCGATCCAGTCATGGTGGCCAAGGGCGGCGCCCACCTGCTCACCGAGGATGCCATCCAAACCGTCATTGCAGAGCTGCTCCCCCTGGCAACCGTCGTCACCCCGAACCTGCCAGAGGCTGAGGTCATGGTCGGTCATTCTTTGAAGACCCAGGCCGAAATTGCCCAGGCGGCTAAAACCATCCAAACCATGGGCCCACAAAACGTAGTCATCAAGGGTGGCCACCAAGATGGCGACCACAACCAGGATTACCTCCTGCTGGCTGATGGGTCGGTTCATATCCTTGATGGCCAGCACGTTGACAGTCCACGCAAGCACGGCACTGGTGATACCTTCTCATCCGTGATTACCGCCCAACTAGCACAGGGAAAGAGCGTGCTGGCAGCTGTCCAGGCGGCTAAAGCTTACCTGAATACTATTTTGACCAAGCCAATCCAGGTTGGCCAGGGCCATGGGCCCTTAAATCACTGGGGAGGTGGCCCATATGTCTAAAAACTTTAAACCGAGTGATCTGGCGGTTTACTTTATCGGCGGTAGCCAAAACACCGGTGGCGACGTTGATCAATTTTTAACCCAGTTGGAACGGGCCTGCCAAAGCGGCGTTACCATTTTCCAGTTCCGGGAAAAAGACCAAGGCAGCTTATCCGGGGCGGCCCGCGAACAGCTGGGACAGCAGGTCCGGGCCATCACTAAAAAATACCAGATTCCCCTGATTGTCGATGATGACGTTGCCCTAGCCGAAAAAATTCAAGCTGATGGCCTACACCTTGGCCAAGGTGATGAGGATATCCATGCCATTGCCCGTGATCACCTGGACTGGATTTTAGGCCTTTCGGTCCATGACCTTGATGAATTAGAAGCGAGTGGTGACTTGACTGCCATTGATTATCTGGGGCTGGGTCCGGTTGCAGCCACCAGCAGTAAGGACCAGGTCCAGGCCCCAATTGGCCTGACTGGTCTCACCCAATTAGTCCAGGCCGTACCCGATTTGCCCACCGTAGCCATTGGGGGCATCACTCCTGCTAATGCGGCTGCAGTCCTGCAAACCGGCGTTAGTGGTCTGGCCGTGATTTCGGCCCTGATGCAGAGTACCAATCTTCCAAAAACCATCGCCCAACTAAAAGGAGCATAGCATGTTAACCATTGAAAATATCCGTCAACATAATCCAGTCATTTTAAACGTCGCCAACTTTGTGACCCCTCAGCGGGTAGCCGATGCCATTAATTTTTACGGCGGTTCCCCTATCATGTTCACCGATGCCGATGAAGCCCAGGACTTGATGGCCATTGCTAAAGCCCTGGTCATTAACCTGGGCACCACCAATGCCGGGGATTTAGCGGCTGGTGCTAAGGCCGGCCAGGTGGCTAATCAAAAGGGCCTAACGGTCGTTATTGACCCGGTGGCCGTCAGCGCCACTAAGCTCCGACAGGAAAACTTCAAGGTCCTGACGAATCAGGTTCGGCCAACCCTGATTCGGGGAAATGCCGGTGAAATCGCCTACCTAGCTGGTGAAAACTGGCAGGCCAATGGCATCGACGCTGGTCAAGGCAGTGGTGACCTAACAACCCTGGCTGAGGCAGCGGCTAAAAAACAGGACTGCCTGGTCGTCCTTTCGGGACCCAGCGACTTTATCAGCGACGGTGAAACCACCTGGCGGGTGGATAATGGTCATCCGGCCTTTCAGACCAATGTTGGCAGTGGCGATATGCTCGATGGCCTCTTAGGTGTGGTCTTAGCTTTAAGCCATGATTTAACTGACATTGCCAGGACAGTCGCCACCTTTAGCATTGCCGGCGAACTAGCTGGTCATACTTTCAGTCAGCAGCCGGCTTCCTTCATGGTCGAGGTCTTTAACCAGTTGGCCAATTTGACCGATGAGGTCATTGACCAACACCTGAAAATGACTGCCCTGTAATTTTAAATTAGAATAATTCTATTTTATGGTCTCTTTAGGGTTTTTGCGGTATCCTAGATAGTAGATTAAAACAATTGCTTGATAAAGGAGATATCCATGTCAATTAACCCTAGTAAAGCCCAAGATGTCTGGAAGGATGTGGGTGAGAGTGTTCAATTTACAGTCTTAAAATTTAAAGATTTGCCCCGCCAGGAACTTCACGATGCCATCGTTGCCTTTGCCGACCGTTCCCAGGCCATTATCCGTTCAATGCGCATCCGCGATACGGATTTAGCAGCAGCTACCGGCCTGAAGGTTGCCTTTGGCTTCAGTAACCACGCCTGGGACATCCTTTTCCCAAACACCCCTAAGCCTAAGGAATTAGAGACTTTCAAGGGTGTCAAGGGCCCCGAATATGGGATGCCTGGAACCGAGGGCGATCTCTTCTTCCATATCCGGGATGCCGACCATGCCGCCGTTTATGAAACCCAGGCCCAGTTCATGCGCTTTTTGAAGGACTACACTGAGGTAGTCGATTCAACCCAGGGATTCCGCTACTTCGAGGGCCGGGCCATTATCGGTTTCATCGATGGTACGGAGGCCCCAGCCGTGGAAGATGCGGCCGACTACGCCCTGATTGGTGATGAAGATCCCGATTACGAAAACGGTTCTTACGCCTTCCCACAAAAGTGGCGCCACAACATGGACGTGTGGAACCACATGAAGACCGAGGTTCAGGAAAAGGCAGTTGGCCGTGAAAAATTCACTGATTTGGAACTCGAAGACGAGGACAAGTTCGAAAATGCCCACAACGTCGCCTCCCAGTATGAGGAGGATGGTGAAGAAAAGAAGATTGTGCGGATGAACGTCCCTTATTCTGATCCCGCTGCCGGTGTCACTGGTACCTACTTTATTGGTTACTCCCGTCACTGGACGGTTACCAAGGGAATGTTACAGAACATGGTCGACCAGTCCGACTTCCTGCTGACCTTCTCACGGATCTTAAACGGACAGCTTTACTTCATTCCGTCCCGGGATACCCTGGCACAGATTGCTGACGACGAATTTAAATAAAGGAAAAGCACGGGTTTTAAACCCGTGCTTTTTGATTGCTTAATTTGATTAAAAAACGTTCAAACAACAGGCTCGGATCACTGGTCCTACTCTTTAAGGCAATTTCAATGTCTAACATGCCTAAATACCCGGCCTTTAAGCGGTCCAAGGCATAGCGGCCGAGGACCCGTTCGGCCAATTTAACTCGGTAAGGATGCACCCCCAAAGTTTGGGCGATATTGGCATTACCCCGCAAGGCGGCGACCTGCAGTAAAAGCCGGAATTGCCCAGTCAAAACGGCATTGATCCTAAGGGGCGCCTCCCCTTGTCCTAGCAAATCCTGGTACTGGGTCAGCGCTTGGTGAATCTGACCAGCCATGACCGCATCCACCAGGTCAAAGGCGCTGGCATTTAAGACTTGCGGCACCAGGCCAGCTACCGCGGCCTGGTCAATGTGATGGGCATCCTGGGCATAGGCCCGTAGTTTAGACAACTGGGCCACCATCTGACTGTAGTCAGCGTTGGTCCGATTGGTTAACTCGTTTAATGCGGCTGGGTCTATACTGAAACCAGCCTGCTCGAGTTGCGCCTTGATATACCGCTGTCCCTGCGCTGTATCTAGCTTGGGTAGGTCAATTTTTTCAGCACTTTTTAAGATGGCCTTGGTAATCTTTTTACGTTTATCCAACTTTAAATCACCGATAGCCCAGACAACCACGTTATCCATCACGGGTTGTTCCAGGATTGACAGCAACTGGTCTTCTTCCTGACGGCTAGGCTTTTGGGCTGCGGTTAAAAACAGGGGGCGTTGGATAAAAATCACCCGCCGGTCGCCTAGAAAAGAGGGCGTGCTTAGTTCGTTTAGCATAGCGCCCCAGTCTAAGTCCTGCCCGTCCAGGAAGGCGAAATTCAGAGCTTGTTCATCTTCAGGGACACTGTCTTGAAACAGGGACCGGGCCCGGTTTAACAGCACCGGTTCTTCCCCACTCAGCAAGTAGAAATTCGCTAAGGCCTGGTGACTAATTTGTTCTTTTAGCTGTTTTAGGTTCATCGGGAACTTTCACCTCAAAGTAACCGTAATGGCGGTCGTAAATATATCTTAGCATACCATTATGCTGGGTATTTAAGATGGTCACCCGGTGTTCTTTTAACCGCTCAATGACTTCATCATTGGGATGGTGGTAGCGGTTATTGCGTCCAGCCGAAACCAGGCCAATTTTAACCTGCCACCGGTCTAAGATGGCTGGAGCAGTGCTTGTTTTCGACCCGTGGTGTCCCAGTTTTAAGATATCGACTTTCAGGCTGGGATAGGCCGCGGCCACTGCCAGTTCTCCACCCTGGTCTAAGTCCCCGGCCGTGAAAATATTGTGGTTACCAAGGCGGCCATAGAGGGCAATCGAATCTTGGTTCTCAGCCTCACCGGGGGCAAAGGGGTGCAGAATTTCGAGGGGGAAATTGGGGACCTTGGTCTGATTAGTCACTTCTAGCACCTGAGTCTTGCCCAGATATGGGGCAATTTTTTTCAAGTAAGCGTTTTGTTTGGCCATGCCAGCTGGCATAATCAACCGTTTAACCTGAAGTTTTGTTAGAATAACCGGCACATAGCCAATGTGATCCTGGTCCCGGTGGGATAGAACCAGATTATCGACCCGGTTCAGCCCTAGGCTGTGCAGATAATTCACCACCACCGTTTCCCCTGGATTACTGCGGTGTTCTGGCTTCTGCCAGGCAGCAGTCCTTGAAAAATCAACTAAGCCGCCGGTATCAATCAGGGTAACACTGCGGTTAAAGGGCGTTCTCACCAGGGCCGCATCCCCCTGACCAATATCAAAGGTCGTAAATTCTCCATGACTGGGCCAATGCACCCAAAACCAACCCAGACTTAGGCTAAGCAGCCACAAACTTACTGCGGCCCTCTTTAGTCGCCGCTTTGGTACCCAAAATAACCAGGTCGAGATAAACATCAGCAGTAAGACCAGCCCCGGTAACTTACCCACCACTAGCAGACCTGGCAGCTGGGCCACCCGGTCTAAACTACTGGCAAAGACATGGAGGAGTTGGTTGGTTAACGGGGTTACCCCCGGACAGCCCTGGCCTACAAATCCAATCCCGACTAAAGGCACCACCAGCAGTTCAAAGATGGGAATGGCCAGGATATTGGCTCCTAATTGCAAAATATGCCAGGTGTACTGGCAGGTTAAAATCAACGGTAGGCTAATCAGGGCCAACCAGATATCCCGTTGCCAGCGTTTGAGCTTGTTGGTAAAGAGTAAGGCAAAGGTCAGGGCAAAGGACAACTGGCCGCCCAGCGTTAGCAGGATTTGCGGGGCTACCGCCAGGCTAACTAGGAGACTCAGCGACCAGACCAGGACACCATCACGGCGCCGGCCAAAAATCGCCATCAGGAGCAAGATTTCGCTACTAATCAGGGACCTGACTAGGATTGGCGGTGAGCCAGAATACAAAAAATAGAGGGGCAGAATCCCTATCAAACCGGCCGCGACCACTTCGTACCAAAGCCCCAATCGCTTACAAATTGCCATCACTACCGCAATTAACAAGTTTAACTGGAAGCCAGAAACACTAAAAAGGTGGATGAGTCCCAGCTGCGAAATGCCCGGATTCTCCTGGTATAACTCGGGCACATTGTCTCCCAGTAACAGGGCCTGGGTATAGTAACTCAAGGGCTTAGGCAGGTGCTGACAGTTCTGAAGGCCGACTGCATGCCAGTCGCGTAGCTGCACCTTTAAGTGGTCCAACCATCCCCGACCTACATCACCGGTCCACTGCAATTTGCGAGCAGTCAACTGACGGCAAATGCCCTGGGTTTTGAGATACTGCTGGTTATCAAACTGGTTGAAATTCGTCGGTGGACTAACTGGCTTTAAATCACCTTGGGCCCTAAAGGCCAGAGTCCGGGTGTTTTGCATTAGTGCAGTGAGCTGCTGATGATGGGCAATCTTCCAAAAAATCTGGACCCGTTCCCCACTGTCCAACTGGCCGCGAGCCTTAAATTGGTCACCGTCAATTTGAATGTCATCAGGGTAAATCCGGCCGGCAAAGACCTGGGCCAGTTGACTGGGTTGCCCACTTAGTCGGTCCTGCGCCAGCCTTTGTATGCCAAAACTAAGGGCAAAAGGTAGGACCACTACTACCGTCAGCCCCAGAGCCCGGCCACTGCGCTGCCAGAGGATTAAGCCGACTGCCATGCCTAGCAAGAGATAGGTATAAAGATTGGGGCGGAAAATTACACCGGACAAACTAGCTGCTAGGAAGCTGGCCAGTAGGACTAGCCGAGGCAGTGGCACCTTACCAATCGTCAAACTGTAACCTGGTCCTTAATCTTTTGGAAGAATTTATCGCCAATCCCGTCCACCTGGCAGAGATCACTGGGCTGGTTAAAACGGCCATGCTCCTGCCGGTAGGTGATAATTTTCTCCGCCCGCTTGGCACCGACACCATCGAGTGTCTGCAACTGTTCGCTGGTGGCCGTATTTAAATTCACTGGTCCATTCGTACCACCATCACCAGTTGGATTAGCGGCCGCCCTAGCCTGGCCACCCACCTGGCTGGCAGCCTCGCCCTGGCTTAAAATGTAAACCACCTGACCGTCCACCAGGGGTTGGGCTAAATTTAGACGGACCGTGTCAGCCTTAGGCGTTAAACCACCAGCCAAGTCGATTCCCTGCTTGACCCGGTCTCCTTCTTTAAAGGCATAGAGACCCGGGTGGGCGACCGCCCCCTTGATATCAACCCACTGCTTGCCACCAGGGGTCTTACCACTACTGCTAGACGCCTTGCCAGTCGAACTAACCTGACTAGTCACTTCAGCTGCTAGGCGGGGCACCTGACTGGGCGCCGCTGGTCGGCTGACCGCGTGAATCAGGGTAAAGGTTAAAATTGCCACTAGACTCCCACCAGCTAATAGCCACCAACGGAAACGTTGCAGCCAAGGCCGATACCGGTCCCATAATTGCCAAAATTTTTGCATACCTGTGCCTCCTAACTTATCTTACGAAGGCACAATAAAAAAGTTGTCCCAAAATTATTTGGAACAACTTTTTATTTCATTTGCAGACGTTCTTGTAAGGCCACCACGACCGTTTCGGGTAGGAAGGCGTCCAGGTTCTCGGCCCCCATCTTGGCAATTTCCTTAACCATCGAACTGGAAATGTTCTGATTCTCAGACTTAGCCAGTAAGAGGACCGTTTCCACATCGGACAGGGCACCATTAACCCCGGCGATGTCACGCTCATATTCAAAGTCCTTGGCATTCCGCAGACCCCGGACGATGAACTGGGCCCCGACTTCATCCATGAACTGGACGGTCAGGCCCTCAATGATGGCCACCGAAACGTTAGGGAGGTCGGCCACCGTACTTTCAATCAGAGCCTTTTTCTCAGCCGGGGTAAAAAGCCCGGTTTTATTGGTATTCACCCCAATGCCGACAATCAGCTGATCAAAGATTTTACTGGCCCGCTCAATAATGTCGAGATGGCCGTTTGTCAGGGGGTCAAAACTCCCGGGGAAAACTGCAATTTTCATGACTGACTGCCTCCTGCTGATGGTACTGATAAACCGTCAAAACGGTGATGCCATAATTTTTTTGCTGTAACTGTTTAAATTTTTCACTACTAGCCGGTAAAATAGCTTCCTGGTCGGTTTCAACCATAATCACTGCCCCATCCTTTAACAGACCACGGGCAACCAGGTCAGCTAAGTCCTGTTCAATTTTAGCCTGGGCATAGGGCGGATCAAAGAGCACCAGGTCAAAGGCCTGGGCCTGAGATTGTAACTCCGCCAGGGCCCGTTTTGCTGGTAAGGATAAGATGGTAAAGTCCGCTTCATGATGGGTCTTAGCCACGTTTTCTTCAATCACCGCCACGGCCGCCCGCTGCCGGTCGACCAGGGTGGCATGGTCCATGCCCCGCGAAACTGCCTCAATGCCTAAACCACCGGTCCCAGCGTAGAGGTCCAAGACCTGGCCGCCGTTCAGGTAGGGCATGAGAATGCTAAACATGGCCTCTTTTATCTTATCAGTCGTTGGCCGGGTTTGGCGGCCCTTGACGGCTTGTAACCGGGTCCCGCCAAACCTACCTGCAATCACCCGCATGTCCTAAGACTCCTCTTTATCATGGTCATAATTTTCAAAGAAAACATCATCGTGCTGGTCACCGAGGTCCGGATCAATGTCGGGCCGGGGCGAAACCTTGACAGTTTTCACAAATTTCATCTGATTAAACTTGTCCACCAAGTGCTGGACCTGGTCCTCGTTAACGTAGACCGCAACCAGGTTCATCTGTTGGGAAATGTAGGTTACATGTCCATATTTTTTAAATTGATGGGCATATTTTAAATTTTTTAAATAAACATAGAGTGCCCGCCGGGGCTGGATGAAAAAAGTCATCGGTAATCCCTCCTAGCCACCATGTCTTGGGGGTTGAGTTTCAACGGTTGCTTGGTCTTGGCCGAAATATTTAGGGCCAGACCGATGGCAATACTATAAACAATAAAGGAAGAACCTCCCCCAGAAATAAAGGGAAAGACCACGCCGGTAATGGGCAAGAGACCAATCACGCCACCCAGGTTAACAAAGGCCTGGAGGAGCAAGAGACTGGCAATACCAAATAAGACCAGGCGTTCATACTGCCCCTCTTGCTGGATACCGACATAGATCAGGCGCCCGACCAAAACCAGGAGGGCGATTAAGACACCTAATACCATTAAGGCCCCTAGTTCTTCAGTCGCCACCGCCATGATAAAGTCGGTATTTGATTCAGGCAGGTAAGGCTTAATCAAGGAATTGCCCAGACCGACACCAAAGAGACCGCCATGGGCAATCGCATAGTAACTATACAAAAGCTGGCGACTCTGGTCGATATTCAACCAGGGGTCGACAAAGTTGGTCAAACGACGCACGGCATAAGACTGGCTGGCGCCAAGGTGGAAGAAGCGGATAATGTTTTGCAAAAAGAGAAAGGCAAGCATCACCACGGTTAAGTTAAAAATATTCCAGCGGTAAGAAACGCCAGATCCTAACCAGATAACCATAATCACCACTACCGCAATGAAGAGGTTTCCAACATCGGGCATGATGGCTTCCATAATACAGATGGCCGCCGGGAGGAAAAAGCTAGACATCAGTGGCTTCCACCGCCGCCACTGCAAGTGCAGTGGTAGCCTGGACTGCCAGGGGTGCCGGGCAAATAAATCAGCGAAGTATAAAATCAGGACAAACTTGGCCAATTCAACCGGTTGCAAGGTCATCCCCGGCAGCTGAATCCAACCGTGGGCCCCGTTAATCGCCGGTGACAACCGGGCCATTACCAGCAGGACCAGGGTAATCACCATCAGGGCGTTTAGCCAGTTTTTCTGCCGCAGCTTACGCCGGTTAAAGTTAAAGGCCAAAAGGGCTAGCAACCAACCAAAGCCCACAAAGGCGGCCTGCTTTAGGAAACTGACCACCGAATTACTATCAACGTTTTGGCTCGCTGAAAAAACCATGACCACTCCAACCGCACTCAAGAGTGCGTAGGGCACGGCAATCCAATAATCAAGTTTTTGCAGCTTCTTCAATTTCTTAAGCCCCTAGGATGGTTTCGTAAGTGCTCTGGTCCAAATTCTTCGCCACGGCGACAAGCAAGGCCTGAGCAGCCTCAAAATCAGGAATCGACCAAACGGTCTCATGGGTATGAATGTAACGGGAAGCCACACCCAAGGCCACCGAAGGAATCCCAGCTAACTGGCTCTGCGCAGCGGCCGCATCAGTACCCCCCTTAGAAACAAAGTACTGGTAAGGAATCCCATTATCATCGGCCATAGTCAGTAAAAAGTCCTTCAAACGAGGTGGGGTCACCACCGTTGGATCATAGACCCGAATCAGCGTTCCTTCATCCAGGTGGCCCTGGTGGCCGGCCTTGGCCAAATTATCATCAGCCGCACTCGAATCAACGGCAAAGAAAATGTCGGGCTGGAGCTGGTTAACCGCCGCCGGGGCGCCCCGCAAACCAACTTCTTCCTGGACATTGGCACCCATGATTAGGGTGTTAGGCGTGCTTTGTCCCTGAAGTTCATCTAAGGCCTGCAAAATGGTTACCAGACCAAAGCGGTTGTCCCAGGCCTTCGAAGCGACCCGGTTCTGGTTGGCCAGTAGGGTCGTTTCGGTTTTTGGCACAATAAAGTCCCCAACCCGCACGCCAAAGGCTTGGGCTTCTTCTTGGTCACGGAAACCAGCGTCAAAGACCATGTCCGCGATTGTTGGCGTAGTTGGTCCGCCGGCCTGCCCGCGGAGCAGGTGGGGTGAAATTGAACCGGAGACAACCGGATATTCTCCCTGGTTAGTAAAAAGGGTGAAGCGCTGGGCACTGACCGCCGTGGGATTCCAACCGCCTAGGCCAGTGACCCGGAAATTACCAGTTGGCAGGATTTCAGTCACCATGAAGCCAACTTCATCCATGTGGGCGGCAAACATGACCCGGGGACCAGCGCTTTGACCATTCTTGATACCAAAGACACCACCTAACCCATTTTGGGTGACTTCATCTACAAGGGGCGTCAAATCAGCCTTAAAGGCGGACCGCACTCGGTCCTCTTGACCAGAGGTACCCTGTAATTCTGTGTATTTTTTGATTCTTGCCCAAGTTTGACTATCCATGACTGCCTCCTGGAATTGACATATATCCTATAGTATAGCCGAGGTCAATAAATCTTAAAAGAGCAAAGGTTTAAACCGGTACGGCCAGTGATTCCCGATACGGCTCCATTCTGGTATTGTTCGGCCTTTTACCCATAAAACCACCACGTAATCTAAATCGTTCGGTTTTTAACCCGAATTTTTGCTATTTTTTCATCGTATTCTCAGATTAGCTTGTTAGAATGGTAGGTGGTCCAAACAGATAAATTGGGAGATAAATATGTCAGCAATTGCACGCTACTTCAAGTTTGACGAACTCAAAACGTCCTTTCGTAAGGAAACGGTTGCCGGCCTAACCACCTTCGTGGCCATGGCCTACATCCTTTTCTTGAATCCAACGGTCCTGGGCGCAGCCGGCATGAACCCCGGGGCGGTCTTCACCGCCACCGCCCTGTCAGCCGGGATTGCCACCCTCTTCATGGGGGTGGTGGCCCACTACCCAATTGCCATTGCACCCGGGCTGGGGGTTAACGCCTTCTTCGCCTACTCGGTTGTAATCGGCATGGGCATTAAGTGGCAGACGGCCATGGCCGGCGTCCTGGTCGCCGCTATTATTTTCCTGGTAATCACTATTTTTAAGATCCGGGAAAAAATCATTGATAGCATTCCCCAGAACTTAAAACTGGCGATTGCGGCCGGCATCGGTCTCTTCATCGCCTTCATTGGGCTACACAATGCTGGCCTGGTGGTGGCCAACAAGGACACCATGGTTAGCCTGGGTAACCTGGCCAGCCCTACCACCCTGCTGGCAACCTTTGGGATTGTGGTCACTTTGATTTTGATGAGTCGCAAGGTCCCAGCTGCCATCTTTGTCGGCATGGTGCTAACCAGCATTGCTGGTTTGGTAACTGGTCAGATTCACCTGCCTAAGACCTTACTGGCGCCAGCGCCTTCTTTGGCCCCAACCTTTGGGGTCAGCATCACTCACCTGGGTGACATTAACACCCTCCAGTTAGTGACGGTTGTCATTACCTTCTTAATCGTGACCTTCTTTGATACCGCGGGAACGATGATTGGCCTGGCCGAACAGGCTGGCTTCATCAAGGACAACAAGATGCCCCGGGCCGGTCGGGCCCTGATGGCTGATGCCGTCGGAATGACCGTCGGTGCCGTCTTGGGAACCTCCCCTACTTCCGCCTACGTCGAGTCTTCTTCAGGAATTGCGGTTGGTGGTCGTTCCGGCTTTACCAGCGTGGTAACCGGTCTGCTCTTCTTCTTAGCTCTCCTGTTTTCACCACTCTTGACGGTGGTGACTTCGCAGGTGACCGCCCCGGCCCTGGTAGTGGTCGGCATCCTGATGGCTGGTAACTTGGGTAAGATTGAGTGGCAGGACCTGACCGTCTCAGCCCCAGCCTTCCTAATTGTGGTTGGCATGCCCCTGACTTACTCCATCTCGGACGGGATTGCCCTGGGCTTCATTGCCTACCCAATCACCATGATTGCCACTGGTCGGGCTCGTAAAGTCCCAATCCTAATGTATATTCTGGCCCTGGTCTTCATCAGCTTCCTGGTGATTATGGCCAAAGGCTAAAATAAAAAAAGGTTGTGCAAATGCACAACCTTTTTTATTGTCCGGCTCGCAAGGCCTTAGCATTCGCCAAGGCGGCTTCGGTAATTTCATCACCCGACAACATTAGTGCCAGGGCGTGCTCCCGACCCGGTTCGTCTAGGAGAGAAACCTGGGTACTGGTCCGGCCAGCCGCCACTTCCTTCTCAATGAAGTAGTGCTGATCAGCGGCCGCTGCCACCTGAGGCAGGTGGGTGATTGCCAGCACCTGGGCGTCCTTGGCAATGGCGGTCATCTTATTGGCAATCGCCTGGGCCACCCGGCCAGAAACCCCGGTATCAATCTCATCAAAGACCACGGTTTCAACTGGCTGCTGGTTGATGAAGACGGCCTTTAAGGCCAGCATCAACCGGGCCGCCTCACCTCCGGAAGCAACCTTAACCAGGGGCGCCATCGCTTCACCCTCGTTGGTCTGAACGTAGAAGGCCACCTCCTGGTTCCCGCTGGCCAAAAAGCCCTCGATTGGAGTAAAGCGGACTTCAAAGCGGGCGTGGCTCATTAACAATTCGTCTAACTGCTGATTAATCTGCTGGGAAAGCTGTTCAGCCGCCTGCTGACGAGCCGCCTGCAGTTGGTCAGCCAGTTCGGTTAATTGCTGACGAACTCGGTTACGTTCCTCAGTTAACTGGGCCTCATCAAAATCAGCCCCACCATAATTAGCCAACTTTTGGTTAACCTGCTCCTGGAAAGCCAAGATGTCAGCCACCGTCTCGCCATACTTACGCTTGAGACGGTGAATTAACTGGAGGCGGTCATCAATCTCGACCAGTTCCTGCTCATCATAAGTGAGCGCCTGCTGCTTCTCATCCAGCTCCCGGCTGGCTTCCTGGGCGGCGTAGTAACTATCCGTGACCGCCTTGGCCAGGTTGTCATAGTCGCTGTCGTAGTTAGCGGCGTTTTGCAGGTCTTGGAGGGCCGTCCCCAACAGGTCCAGTGCGCCGGAACCCATGTCACCGTTTAAGGCCCGACTGGCCCCCTGCAAGCCGTCAGAAATCTTTTGGTAGTGCTGCAACTTCGTCCGCCGAGCCAGCAGGTCTTCTTCCTCGTCGGGCACCAATTTTGCATCGGCCAGTTCCTGCTGTTGGAACTGGAGCAGGTCTAGTTCCTGATTGACCGACTGTTGGTTATTTTGCAGTTGGCGCAACTGCTTGGTCAACTGTTTAAACTGGTCAAAAACTTGCTGGTAGGCTTGTAAGGCCTTTTGAACTGGCTGACCACCAAACTGATCCAGTAGGTGCAGGTGCTCGTGGTCGTCTAAGAGCTGCTGGGTGTCGTACTGACCCTGGATATCGACCAGGTAACGGCCCAGGGCCGCTAAGGTCTTTAAATTTACCAGTTTACCGTTAATCCGGATTACGCTGCGGCCCTTGTTATTCAGCTCCCGGTTAATGATGAGCTGGCCTTCATCGAGGGCCAGCCCGTATTCATCCAGCAAATTCAATAGGCCTTGGTCAGGATGGTCAATGGTAAAAATTGCCTGTAAGGTCGCCTGGTCGGCACCAGAACGGATCATGCCGGTATTCGCCCGGCCACCAACTAGCATGGCCAGGGCATCGATGATAATCGACTTACCAGCCCCAGTCTCCCCCGTTAAAATACTCAGGCCCTCGTCAAAGGACAAATCTGCCTGCTCGATGATGGCAATATTTTCAATTACTAAGTTATTTAACATCGTGCTACCTCGCTAATGGTGCCCGGCGGCCCTGTCAATCTTATAGTACGTTTAAGGTCCGGCCAGGTCACACCTAGTTTTCGGATTGCTGGTTTAATTGCTGATTGGCAGCCGAAAGGACCTGGTCAACGTTGACGTCATCGGCCACGGTTGGCTTTTCGCTGCGCTTTAAGACGGCCAAAAATTCAATGTTGCCATGACCACCCTTGATTGGTGAAAAGGTCAGACCAACCACGCTAAAACCGGAAGCAGTCATCGTCTTTAGCGTGTCGGTTAGGACCTGGCGGTGAACCGCTGGGTCTTTGACAATCCCGTGCTTACCAACGTGTTCACGGCCCGCTTCAAACTGGGGCTTTATCAGGGCCACAACCGTGCCACCCATGCTGATAATCTTAGCCAGGGGTGGCAGGATTAGCGACAAGGAAATAAAGGAAACGTCAATGGTGGCAAAACTTGGCTGACCCTGGGTAAAGTCTTCTGGTTGGCTGTAGCGGAAATTGGTATTTTCCATGACCACTACCCGGTCGTCATTTCTTAACTGCCAAACCAGTTGGTTAGTACCCACATCCAAGGCGTAGACCCGCTCAGCCCCGTTCTGCAGGGACACGTCGGTAAAGCCACCGGTTGATGAGCCAATGTCTAAAACGGTCTGCCCGCTCAAATCAAGGTCAAAGTCCTCTAAGGCCTTGACCAATTTTAAGCCACCGCGAGATACATAGGGCAGGCGTTCGCCCTTAAAGTGAAGCTCGGTCGTGACCGGGATTTTTTGGCCGGCCTTGTCCAGACGCTCCTCGTTGGTACCCAAGATTTGACCAGCCATAACGGCCCGCTTGGCCTGTTCCCGGGAGTCAAACAGCCCCTGCTGGACCAGTAAAACATCCACCCGTTCTTTTTCCTCAGCCACTATTCCTGTTCTCCTAATTGCTTGGTCAAATCAATTAACAAACTGGCGTCATAACCCGGCACCATTTTCATCAAATCCCGCAGGGCGACCTTGGCCATTTCTAGCATATCAGCCTGTAGGGACTGGGCCTTTTCCAAGCCAACCAGGTGGGGCAAGGACTGGATATCTTCGCCATTATCCTGCTGGTAATCATCCAGGTCATCTTGAATCTGATAGGACAAGCCAAAGAGATCCGCCCAGCGAACCAGGGTCGCCTGGGCCATTGGCGGCCAGGCCAAGACAATGGCACCCGCCAGGGCAGCATAGGTCATCAGGGCAGCCGTCTTAGGGCGGTAAATCGCCGCCAGCAACTCCTGGGAATTTTGATACTGGCTCTCACCATGGTTAGCCAAGTCATGGTACTGTCCCAGCACCATCCCGCGCGCACCGGCACAGCGACCCAGGGACTGAGTGGCCTCCAGCCGGATCTTAGCTGGAATAGCCTCAATGCCAGCTAGCACCTCAAAGGCCCCGGTCAGCAAGGCATCCCCCGCCAAAACCGCGTTGGCCGCCCCGTACTTGGCCTGCAGGCTGAGCTGTCCCCGCCGGTACTGGTCATTATCCATGGCTGGGAGGTCATCATGGACCAGGGAGTAGGCATGGACCCACTCCACAGCACTGGCATACCGAATCAAGTCCGGACTTAGGGTCCGGTCAGCCCCCGCTAAGACCATCAAGGTCAGTAGAGGACGCCAGCGCTTACCGCCATTTAGCAGGCCATAGGCCAGCAGGTCATTGAAGTCCTGGTCAGCCTTGCCAGTAACCTGGTCTAAGCCATCAGCTAAGGCCTGGTTCACTTCGGGCCGGTATTTAGCGGTAAAATCATTTAATTTACTAACTGGTTTATTCATTGGTCAAATCCAAATTCGTTAAATTACCCTCGTCGTCCATCACTTTAGCGAGGGTATCCTCGGCGTTTTTAAGGGTTTCTTGCAGGTCCTTTACCAGGCCCACCCCGGTCTGAAAATCAGCCAGGGCGGTCTCTAGGGGCCGGTCTCCCTTTTCCAAGGTGGTCACAATCTGCTCTAACTGCTGTAACTTTTCTTCAAAACTAGCGGTCTGACTCATGGCTTACTCCTGTAATCTTTGCCTGGGCCCGGCCATCAGCCAGGCGCAACTTTACTGCTTGGTCGACCTCTAACTGGTCGACACTGAGAACAATCTCATCCGCTTCATTTTCAACGATGGTATAACCCCGGCTAACCGTGGTGAGCGGGCTGACCAGGTCCAACTTGGCACTTAAGAGAGCCAGACGTTCCTTGGGTCCCTTGAGCAGGTTTTGACCGACCAGCTGCTGCCGGTTGGCCAAGGTGTTAACCCGCTGCTCAGTGAACCTCAAGCGTTGCTGCATGCTACCCACTAAGCGCTCCGCTAGCTGGTCAACTTGCTGCTGGTAGGCCGTATACAAGCGGTCTGGCTGCTGGAAAATCGGCCGTTCTAAAATCTTAGTTAAAATCCGCTGCCGGGTCCGAATCTCACCCTGCATACTGTTAATCAAGCGGACCCGGAGTTCGTGAATCCGGTCCCGTAGCTGGGTCAGGGTAACCGGGGTAGCCAGTTCAGCCGCAGCGGTGGGCGTGGCAGCCCGCCGGTCAGCCACCAGGTCCGCTAAGGTGTTGTCGGTTTCGTGGCCGACTGAACTAATCAGCGGCGTCTTTAAGGCTGCCATCCTTCTCACTAGGGATTCGTCATTAAAGGCCCAGAGGTCTTCAATCGATCCGCCCCCACGGCCAATAATGGCCACGTCAAAGTCCAGGTCATCGACCCGGTCTAACTGGGCCAAGAGCGATGGCACGGCCTGCTGACCCTGGACAACGGCCGGTAGTAAAATCACCTGGGCACTGGGAAAGCGCCGGTGGGCCGTTTGCACAATATCTTCAATCACGGCTCCAGTTGGCGAGGTAATCACCGCAATCCGCTTGGGAAAAAGCGGGAGCTGCTTCTTGGGCTGGCTAAAGAGTCCTTCGGCCTGCAATCGCTTTTTTAACTGCTCATAGGCCAGGTAGAGTTCCCCAACCCCATCGGGCGTCATCTGCTCGACAATAATCGAGTAGCTGCCATTGGGTTCGTATAGCTGAACCCGACCGATGGCTAAGATTTTCATCCCCTCTTCTGGTTCGAACTTTAAACGGCCGGCGTAGGAAAACATGGCCGCTGAAATCACGGCCTGGCCGCTAGGATCCTTAATTGAAAAATAGAGATGGCGGCCCCGCCGTCGACCTAGGTTAGACAGTTCGCCGGTTAAATAAACCATACTGAGATAAGGGTCGGCGTCAAACTTTCTTTTTAAGTAGGCCGTGAGGGCGGCGACCGTTAGATACTGCGACTTTGCTACCATAGTACTCCTGTTAATTACCTAGCCTCCATTATAACAGGCTGACTTTGGCAGGGAATAAAAAAACAGCTAACCGATTGGTTAGCTGCTAGTTTGGCATGCCAGATACGTTCTGACGGACGGTCAGGTAAAACCTGACTCAAGTCACGTCACCTCAACCCAAAGGTTGATAGTCATGGTGAGCTAACAGCGTTCCACAACACTGCTAACACCTACACCAAATCCGAGGTTTGTGATTTAACACAGTAGGCCGTATGCTCGCGCCTAAGCGCTTCGACTCATCGCATGCCTATATTATATATCAGATTAGGACCAAAGACAAGCAGGCGGCCGCCGGGCCGCTGCGCTATAATGTAGCCATGCTAAAACTGACCGAAATTAAAACCCATCCCTTACGCGACCTGGGAGCTAGCAACCAGCACCGAGCCGACCTGCTGGTACCTGATTTTGAGGCCCAAGACCCTAAGACTCTAGCCAACTTTGTCAGCCACAGCTTTGACCTAGGGGCCGTGGAATCGGTCCGCTGGCAAAAGAATAACCAACGCCTAAAAATTATTTACGAAAACGACGCTGGCCGCCACGAACTCCTGGCTAAGATTAAGACTGATTAATCCTCTGGGGCTTCGTCACTTTCCTTTTGCACCTCAACAATGTGGGCCAACTCCTGGTCAAACCAGGCGGAAATCTTTTGCTGGCCGCTATCTGGATCATCAACATAGGCGGTCACTGAGCTAACCTTGGTGATTTTTAAGTGAGACTTGCTGACGTCAGCATTTTCCACGTACATATACAGGTTAACCTCGTAATCCTGGTCAGCATAGACCAGTTTTTTTAGTTGGTTTTGGTAACGCAGTGGCAGGTTAATCACGTTGGTTTCCAGGGTCAGGTTGGTGCCCCCTTCGGCCACGCCCCCGTTTAAGGTCACGGTGAGCTGCATGAGTTTTGGATTTTCAACCTGCTGGCCCAATCGATCAAAGAGCTGGTCCAGGTCAACGGCGGCCTGGTCGGCTACCGGTAGGACTTCTTGGTCATAAGCTTCGTCAGTTAGTACTTGTAAAAAATCGGCCCCGCTAATTTGCATACTTA
The DNA here is from genome assembly GCA_029433155.1 of Lactobacillaceae bacterium L1_55_11. Classification (GTDB taxonomy): domain Bacteria; phylum Bacillota; class Bacilli; order Lactobacillales; family Lactobacillaceae; genus ESL0723. The sequence goes on along the minus strand of JAQYTT010000001.1, from coordinate 159,998 downwards.
CTCCTTTAAATGAAAAGCGGTGCAACTACAGCTGCACCGCAATTTATTTAATAATACTATCTTTTGTCCCTTAAACCAATGGTAACCGCCGCTGGGTAGTGTACTCGATTGATGGAAAGAGGTAAATCAAGTCATTGAGCTGACTCCGGTTCAACTTGAACTGGATGTATGGCAGCAGGCCATTAATTGTGCTCTCTGCCTCGTGAGAAATCTCAGCCGCACCCACTAGCTGGTCACTGGTCCGGTCAAAAATCAGCGATAACTTGGCCCCGTTTTCATTTTCAATTTGACGGTACCAGTCACCGTCATAACTGGCTTCAGTAATGTCATACTTATCTGGATTAGCCTTGGCCTCGTCCAACTTAACGCCAACCTGGGCAATCCGGGGTGAGGTAAAGACAATCTCACTAATGGCCGGATACTTGATTGGCTGGTCATTCTTACCCATGAAGCGGGCAGCCAGGTAACGGGACTCAAAGGCCGCCGTTGGCGTCAACTTCGGAATGGTCTTGGAAATGGCATCCCCAGAAACATAGATATTCTCCACATTAGTCTGCAGGTAGTCGTTGACCGGAATACCATCGGCTACGGTCTTAACTCCGACTGCGTCCAAGTTAAGTTGGTCATGGTTAGGAATCCGACCAGTGGCATCTAAGACATAGTCGGTCGTCAGACTAAATTCACGGGGACCAGTCAAAGCTAGTTGACCATCCTCAGTTGGCTCAGCCGCCTCAATCGACATATCTGGAATAAAGCGGACACCCCGGTTTTTCAAGTCAGCCTTCACCTGGGCAACGTACTCAGCTGGGAACTGTTTCAAAATCCGGTTACCACGGGTAATCACATCGACCTGGGCACCAACCGCGTTAGCAATCGTGGCAAACTCAATCGCCACAAAACCACCACCTAGGATGGTCATGTGCTTAGGCATGTGGGCCAGGGATAAGAAATCGGTGCTGTCATGAAAGTGCTCAGCGCCCGGAATATTTAGCCGGTGGGGCCGCAACCCGGTCGCAATCACGATTTGATCAGCCGTGTAGTGCTGCCCATCAACACTAACCGTATGAGCGTCCACAAACTCGGCGTGGCCATTAATGGTCGTAATGCCGGCGTCAACCAGGCGTTCCTTACCATGGCTGTCCTGGGGCACAATCAGCTCGTGCTTATGGGCCATCAAATCTTCCCAGTTGACGGCCGGTACCCCGTCTAGGCCGCGGCCTTGCAGACGACGAGTGGCGTCGACTAGTTCCAGGGGCTTGTCGAGGATAATCTTGGCGTTACAACCCTTGTTTGAGCAAACCCCACCGTACTGACTTTCCTCAATAACGCCAACCTTGACGCCACTTTTGGCTAGTGGCACGGCACCGTTCCAGGTAGCCTGACCGCTACCAATATAGAGCACTGAAAAATCCATGTCCTTCTCCTTTAATTAATCTGTCTTAGCGAGCTTCAATTTCGTCTTGGTCAAGGTAGAGATGGTTCTTAACCTCACTGCCACCAGTGGTTGGTTGATAGTTAACCGCATAGGCTGGTCCGTTAACGACCTGGACAATCTTAGCCTTAGCCCCCTTCATACCAGACATGTGGTCACTGTCTAAGGTTACTTCGTCCCCAACCTTATAGCTGTCCTTCCGATTCTTGAAGTCAATCTTGGTTAACCACTTGTGGTCCTTGACCTCACTACCACCAGTCGTTGGAGTAAAGTCGACGGCATAGAGCTTCGTATCATAGGCCCCGGCGATGGTTCCCTTAGAATTATACATGCCATCCATGTGCTTTGCCTTTAAGGTAATTTTATCGCCGACCTTGTACTTAGGGTCCTGGGCATCTGGCAGGTTAGTAGGTAGCTGCATGTCCATGTTCATACTCATGCTGCCACTGGACATATCGTGGCCTGAAGACATTGACATCGACATTTTATCTGAATTGGTTGAACCCATACTACCCTCCTTCTTTCCGTGTGAATTACCAAAGTAAATCCCTGCACCAATTGCAATAACCACCACAACAGCGATGATAATTGCCCAAACTTTCTTGGTCATCTTTAACTCCTTTGGCCATATTGGTCTACTTCATAAAATACATAATTGAAACTACTTACATACTAACACAAAAGCTAATAAAAAAGGACAGCTTAGCTGTCCTTTTTATGGGGCATCCGATCCCAGAAATCGGCCTTGTTTTGCTGGCGGCCACGGGCAATTCCCATGGCATGCTCGGGCACGTCATCGGTAATGGTTGAACCCGCCGCCGTAATGGCTTCATCCCCAATTTTAACCGGAGCAATAATTTTGGTATTGGACCCAATAAAGGCCCGGTCCCCAACTTCGGTGTGGAACTTATGCACGCCGTCATAGTTAACAAAGATGGTACCGGCACCAATGTTGACGTCCTTACCAACCGTGGCATTCCCAACGTAAGTCAGATGACCAACCTTGCTGGCCTCGCCAATCTGAGCGCTCTTGACTTCCACGTAATTGCCGATGTGAACCTTGTCGGCCAATTCGGCATTTGGCCGTAAGTGCGCGTAAGGACCGATGGTCACGTCATCCCCTACCACTGAGGCCTCAATTTGAGAATCGGTCACCGTCGTCCGGTCACCAATCTGACTATCCAAGATGCGCGAGCCATGGGTAATGGTGCTATCAGCGCCAATCACGGTTTGGCCCTGGATGGTCACACCGGGTTCAACCAAGGTATCTTGGCCAATCACGACCCCAGCGTCGATATAGGTGTTTTTAGGGTCAACCAGTTCCACCCCGTTTAACATGTGCTGGCGGTTAATCCGCTGGAACATAGTTTCATTGGCCACGGCCAGGGCCACCCGGTCGTTAACACCCAGTGATTCAGTGAAATCATGCAGCTGGTGGGCCCGAATCGTGTGACCAGCCTGACGGAGGATATCCAAGGTATCTGGCAGGTAGAATTCACTCTGGACATTGTCGTTTTTCACCCGGGTCAAAGCATCAAAGAGCAATTGGTTATCAAAGACGTAAACCCCGGTGTTAATTTCACGAATCCGACGCTCAGTTACGCTGGCATCCTTTTGTTCAACGATCTTTAAGACGGAGCCATCATCACCGCGGACAATCCGGCCATAACCGGTTGGATCCTCAGCTAGGGCGGTTAAGACCGTAACCGCACTGTTGGAACGCTGGTGTTCTGCCACCAGGTCGGCCAGGGTTTCGGTCCGAAACATGGGCGTATCACCAGCCATAATCAGGGTGACGCCCTGGCTATTTTTTAACTTAGGATAGGCCTGCTGGACAGCATGGCCGGTCCCAAGCTGTTGCTCCTGGGTAACAAAGTCACTGCGGTCACCGACGTGGGCCTTAACGGCCTGGGCGCCGACTCCGGTAATCGTAATCAGCTGAGCGGGATTAAGCGGTGAAACGGCATCCAACACCCAGTCAATCATGGCCTTACCAGCCACGTTGTGTAAGACCTTGGGTAGGTTAGAACGCATCCGGGAACCGTTCCCAGCCGCTAAAACAATTACATTGACATCCTTCTCACTCATTGGGCCTCTCCTTGACCATAAATTTCCTCAGCGTAGTTACCGGGCTGTACTAAGATTGGCTGCCCACTGTCCAAGTTGGTTTCCACGTGCAAGAGGGCCGTGAAGTCATCTAGCAAACGCACCGTGGAGCGACCCTCGGCAAAGACTGCCGTACCGACCACAGTGCCTTCAAACTCGCGGACCAGGGTTTGCATCCCCTGAATGGTACCACCGGCCTTCATGAAGTCATCAACAATCAAGACCCGGGAACCGGGTTTAAGGGAACGACGAGACAGGGCCATTTTTTCAACCCGCTTGGAAGAACCAGTTAGGTAATTGACCGAAACCATCGGACCCTCGGTGACCTTAGCATCGTCACGGACAATCACAAAGGGCACGTTGAGCTGGTTAGCGACAGCTTGAGCCAGGGGCACCCCCTTGGTAGCCGCGGTCATAACTGCATCAATCGGCGTGTCCAGGTACTGACTGGTGATGAGTCGGCCAGCCTGCCGGAGAATCCGGGGACTGCCCAATAAATCAGAAAGGTAAACGTACCCACCAGGCAAAACCCGGTCGTCATCACTCACCAGGGTCTGGATTTCGGCAATAAATTCCTGGGCCTCGGCTGGTTCCATGTAAGGAACAAAGCGAACCCCACCAGCGGCACCGGGTACGGTCTTAATTAGACCGGTCCCCCGCTCTTCGTAAGTGCGCTTAATAATGGCTAGGTCCTCTGAAATTGAGGACTTAGCTGATTGGTAGCGGTCCGAAAAAAAAGACAGGGAAACTAACTCCCGTGGATTTTCCAGTAGGTAGCGTCCCATGTCTACCAATCGATCAGAGCGTCTTGTTTTCATTTTTGTGCAACACTCGCCTAGCGAGCATCCCCCTTTTACTTGTTTACATTAGGAAAAATTATACCACGATTTGTTTAGAAAAACGAACGTTCGGCATTTAGCCAGGTATCTTCAGTCCCTCTTCAGGCCCGCTGGCGGAAACTCCACAGGGATAGGAGATAAATGACCACCTCAATGGTCGCGATGAAGAAACTGGTCGGCAGGTTGGTCAAATAGGCCAGGGTCAGACCCATCCAGGTCCCAAAGAGGGCGAAGGCGACCGCCACGCCCATCAGCCGGGCCACCCCGGTCACCCAGTACTTGGCACTGGCGGCCGGCAGGGTAATCAAAACAAAGATTAACAGTGAGCCGACTAGCTGGGCCGAAATACTAACCGTTAAGGCAATCACGGCCAAAAAGAGGTACTTGGTAATCCGGACTGACCAACTATCACGGTAGATACCCGCCTCGTCAAAGGCCAACTGACGCAGGGGCCGGTAGTCAACCAGCATCACTAGCAAGACCACCAGGGCCAGCGCCAGTAAGACCAAGAGGTCAAAATGGCTAATGCCCAGCACCGAACCAAAGAGAATTCCGGTCGCGGCGCTGGTTGCTGTATGTCCCAGGGCTAAAAATAAGATACCTAATCCAATTGCTAGGGCTGAAACCGCACTGGTCACGTTATCCCGCTTGGTATAGCGGGAATCCAAGGCCCCAATTGACAGGGACGACAAAAAGGTGGCCGCCATCATCCCTAAGAGCGGTGGCCAGCCAATCCAAAAGCCAAAGGCAGCCCCGGCAAAACCAATTTCACTCAATGAGTGGGTCAAAAAGGCGTAGTTACGCGCAACCACGAAGGTCCCCACTACTGCCGCTACGATACTGACCACAGTGCCCGCCATAAAGGCGTTTTGCATAAAGCTATATTCAAACATGGTTCACCTCCTGGCGGTGACCAACGGGCACATCCTGCGCTAAATCAGCAATCTTACCCTGCTTGAGGTCACCGTTGGCCAACCAGAGATAGTCATCGGCATAGTCGTTAATCCACTGGGTATCATGGGTAATCCACAAAACCGTCAGCCCCCGCTCCTGTTGCAAGCGGCGCACCATTTTTACCAGGGCGAGACTGTGCTTCTCGTCTAGACTCGCCGTTGGCTCATCCAAAATTAAGAGATCTGGTTCTTGGGCCAGGGCCTGGGCGACAAAGGCCCGCTGCTTTTGCCCACCTGAAGACAGGCCTAAACGGTGATTGGCTAGGTCAGTTAAATCCACCTGTTTAATGGCCGCCTGAATCGCTGCCTTTTCTTGGGCATTGAACCAGAGCCGACCTGGCTGATTAAAGCCGAGACCGACAAAGTCGCGGACACTGAGCGGATAGTCGGCCGAAATCGACCGAAATTGAGGTACGTAGCCAATCTTTTGGGCCTGGACGGTTAACGTCCCAGTACTAGGTTGGGTTTGCCCTAAAATCGTGCGAATCAGACTGGTTTTCCCGGCCCCGTTATCCCCTAAAATGACCACGAAGGCCTCAGAATGAATTTGAAAATTAACATCCGACAAAATACTGGTCTTGCCGTAGCGGATACCCAAATCACGGGCTGCAATTGTCACCATAATTTATTCCTTCTTTGTCCCATCAAGGGTGGTTTGAATCAACTTCAGCTTCTGCAACTGCCAGTTCAAAAAACTAGTTGAACCGCTACCATAGTCCTGCCAAATCAGGGTTGGCACCCCGACCTGAGCGGCTTGGGCTAGGACCAGCTGACCATTAGCACTGCGAGCACTGTCCTGGTTAATTAATAGGAATTTGACCTGGCCCTGGGATAAGGCGGTATTAAAGTTATTCCAGGCATCATCATCCCACTGGTCCGGACTGGGCTGACTCAGCTTTTTCAAGCCCAAGAAACCCAAGTCAGTCCAATCCCGGTTCCCCAGGTTCAGGTAAGTTTGCCCCTGGGCCACCCCTTTAATCTGATCCTTAACCTTAATCGACTGAGCCAGGGTCTGATTAACCTTGGTCCGTTTCTGTAAGTAAGTATCCCGGCTATGCGGGTCGACATCAGCCAAATCATCCGTTAGCGCCCCGGTGAGGCGCTTGGTGAAGTCTGGATCTAACCAGGGGACATTGGGGCCAGCTGGCTCCTGGTAATCACTGGCAATCGTGATTTTAGGTTTTAGGGTCCACTGGTCCACCTTGCTAATCAGTTCATCCTGGTGGCCAGCCGCCAACACCAGCTCAGCCTCTTGGAGCCGATTTTGTTCATGACCGCTATTAATGGGTCCAGTAAAAGTATCAATCTGCGTACGCTTACCAGCTAGACTGGTTGTTAAACTGGTCAGGGCCCAGTTATCGCTCACCACCCGGACCCGGGCTGATTGGACCGTCGCCGGATGGGCCAGGATATGCCAAGCAACCAGGGCACAACCGATTGGAATCAGGGCCAGAGTCAGCACGGCGTACAAGACCTGCTTATTCATCGCTTTGCCTCACTGCATAAATCTGCTTCATTTTCTTGATAAAAAAAAGCCCCTTTGGGGGCTTTTTTGACAACAGCTGCTAGTCAGCAAAAGTAATAGCGACATTCTTCGTTAAGATATCGGTATAACTATAAGATGCCCGGTCAAAACGTGTCTCATCATTCAATTCGACGACGAAGAGGGAGGGAAAGGTTGAACGCAAAATTCCTGAACGTTCCGTTACCTTCTTGCGGCCGGCCTGTGATACGACCGTGACCTCTTCACCTACGTGAGCCTCCAGCTGGGATTTTATATCTGCTAAATTCGTTGGCATTTAGTACTCCACCTTTCGCGTAAGGACATATACCATTTTAGCACAATATTAAATTTTTCTCAAATTTAGGCCTTCGCACTTGTCAACTATGCCTAATTGACAACTGTTTAAGCCTGTACCGCCCGGTAGAGCCGGATAAAGTCGGCTAGGGTTAACCGTTCAGCCCGGATTCCTGGGTCAATTTCGGCCTGGGACAAGGCCGCAGTCAGGCGTTCCTTGGTGTCCGGAGCCTTCCCATAACGTTGCAATAAGTTGTTCCACAAGCTCTTGCGCCGGTGGGCAAAGCAGGCCTTAATCAGGTCAAAGAGGGCGCTTGGATTCTCAACCGTCTCACCGTCCCTAATCGGCACTAACTTGACGACGGCACTATCCACCCTGGGTGCTGGGCTAAAGGAACGGGCCGGCACGATAAAGGCCAGTTCGGCCCGGGCATAGTAGGCCAGCATCAGGGTCAAGACACCGTATTCCTTGCTACCAACCGGGGCCGACAGGCGTTCAGCCACTTCCTTTTGCATCATCACCACCATGTTTGTCCAGTCCAAGCCGGCCGCCAGGAGGTGCATCAAGATTGGCGTGGTGATGTAGTAAGGCAGGTTAGCAACGATTTTTAAGGGGCCCGCCTGACCAAAGGCTGTCTGGGCTAGGTCAGCCAGGTTGGTTTTTAAGACATCGGCCTCGACCACGTGGACGTTTTGGTAAGGCAGCATAGTCTCATCCAGCACCTCAATCATCTGGGGGTCAACTTCCACTGCTAAAACGTCCCGGGCTTGACGGGCCAGGTGCTCAGTTAGGGCCCCGATGCCGGGTCCAATCTCAACCACCAGGTCCGAATCAGTAACTGCCGCCGTGTCGACGATATGGGCCAAGACATTACCGTCGGTCAAAAAATTCTGGCCCAGCTTCTTCTTAGCCCGCAAACCGTACTCATTTAAGATGGCCTGGGTCCGGGTTGGACTACCAATATCAATTGATTTGGACATTTACTTTCCTTTCAAAGCCGCTAAGACATCGGCCTGTTGATAACCATAAGCCCTCAGGCGGCGGTAGAACTGTTTACCATTACTATAGCCTAGGTGCAGCTGCTCACCGACTAACTGCCGCTTAGCACTCGCCGCCGGGCCACCCAAGAGTCCAGTTTCGAGCAGAAAGTCCCGGTCAATATCTGAAGTCACCCCAGCAGAACTCGGGTGGACCACTGCTGCTAAGGCCGCCTGAATCACAGCCGGACTAGCATGCTCGACTCCTAAAGACTTGTGGGGGTTGTCCCGAGCCGCCCGCCCCTGGTCCTGGCTAATAAAGGCCTCCAAACAGCCGGGCACCGCTGCCAAAATTTTTTGACGCAGGCGCAAGCCGTTAAAATCTGGATCAGTCAAGATAATCGCCCCACGGGTTTTGACTGCCTGGGCAATCCGGTCCAGGGTGACCGCATCTAAGGCACTGCCACCGGTTTCAATCGTATCCGCAATTACGGCCCGACTGAGATTTTGAGTATCTGCCCGGCCCTCAACCACGATAAATTCACGAATGGGCACTAAGTCAGTCATGGTTTAAAAAGAGGCGCTGGGCGTTTTTCCGGGTAAAATCAGCCACTTCGTCAGCGGTCATTGACAGGGTTTCGGCCAGACTGTCAATCACATAGGCCACGAAGGCGGGCTCGTTGGTTTGGCCCCGCTTAGGAACGGGGGCCAGGTAGGGCGCATCGGTTTCTACTAGGATTTGTTCATGGGGTAAGGCCTGGGCAGCAGCCCGGACTTCGGGTGCCTTCTTAAAGCTGACCACCCCACTAAAGGCAATGTAAAAGCCTAGGTCGGCAAAGGCCTGGGCCTGTTCCGGAGTACCTGAAAAACTGTGGATGACCCCGCGGTGAATTTGGCTGGCTTTCAGCCGGTCATAAACATCCTGAAAGGCTTCCCGGTTGTGAATGATCACCGGCAAGTCTAGGGTCTTGGCCAGGTCCAGGTGGGTCTGGAAGGCTGCCATCTGGACATCAACCGGCGTATCCCAGTGATAATCCAGGCCAGTCTCCCCGACGCCAACCACCTGGTCGTCTTTTAACTGTTCGGCTAGCTTATCCTGGGCGGCCTGGTCAAAATCCACGCTGTCTTCGGGCTGGTAACCCAAAACCGCCTGGATACCCTCATATTCCCGGGCAATCTCTAAGGCCCGCTGGTTCCCCAAGGCGTCATAGCCAACCACGTTCATCTGCATGACGTCAAATTCGTGGGCCCGCCCAACGTAGGCGGCCACATCATGGAAAAGCTTGTCATCATTTAAATGGGTGTGGCTGTCATAGCTAGCGGCCCGCTTACGGCTGGAATCATAAATTGCCATGTCTTAAAACTCCTCTTTCTACTAAAACGATAAAAAATACCCAGCAAGCTGGGTATTTTGAACTAAATCGTTAAGTTTCAGGTGCAAAATTTTTCAGCAAACCGTTCACAAACTTGGCATCTTCTGGGTCAGCAAAATCCTTGGCCAGCTCAACCGCCTCGTTAACAACGACCTTATAAGGGCTGTCCTTGAGGATGGTCAGCTCATAAAGAGCCAAGCGCAAAATAACCAGATCAGTGGTGCTAATTCGCTTCAGTGACCACCCAGCCTTTAGATGGGGCTTGATCAAGTCATCCAGGTCAGCGGTATTGTTCAAAACACCGTCCACCATGGTATTTAAGAAATCACTGGGCTGTTGGTCACCCAAAACCAAGTTGTAAACCGTCTGCCGGTCAGTCCCCTGGCCATAACGGGCCAGGTTGAACAGAATCTGAAAGGCAGCTTGACGCTCACCGTGGCGGGTCGTCTCAGTCATCACTCGCTTACCTCAGCCTCATCAAAGAGGTGGTTAGGATCAACCTGGTGGTTATCCTTGACCGGTACAATGCCAGAAACCTCAACGTTAACCTGGCTAACCGTCAGACCGGTCTGGTTCTTCAAGCGGCCAATCACGGCCTGCTGGACAGCCAAAGCCACCCGGGGTACCGTCACCCCATAATCCAAAAAGACAAAGGCATCAATTACTAAGCCTTCTTCATCCTGGCTGAGTTCAACGCCAGAGCCAAACATCTTGGCCCCAAAGACCTTACTAAAACTGTCAGTCAGACTACCACGCATCGCGTAGACACCTGGCACTTCTTCAATGGCACCCTGGGCAATGGTCTGCAGTGCCCCAGGAGTAACCTGAGTAACCCCAGCAATGTCATTGTGGGTTGGCAGGGTAAAGTTGTGACTGCCGACCGCACGATTTTTAATACTTCCAACCATTTTAAACCCCTAAAATACTGCTAATAACGATTAATACCGTCCTAAAACTTAGGCCCGACCCTTGTAGGCGCCTTCATCGGTGTTGACGAGGATGGTTTCGCCTTCCTTGACGAAGTCAGGAACCGTAATCACGGCCCCAGTTTCCAAAGTAGCTGGCTTACCAGAACCAGTGGCGGTAGCGCCCTTGATACCAGGCTGGGTCTCAGTGACCTTCAAGTTGACCGTGGATGGCAACTCAGCGCCCAGAACTTCTCCACCAAACATGGTGATTTTAACTTCCATACCTTCCAACATGAACTTCAAGGCATCCTTCAGATTGTCATCTGGGATGTTGATTTGTTCATAGGTTTCAGTGTCCATGAAGACCCGGCCACCGTTTTCTTCATATAGGTATGACATTGGACGGGTCGTAATGTCGGCCTGTTCAAACTTATCACCAGGACGGAAAGTGACTTCCTGAACGGCACCAGTCCGCAGGTTCTTCAACTTTGAGCGCACAAAGGCTGCACCCTTACCTGGCTTAACGTGCTGGAATTCCAAAACACGCCAGATTGAATTGTTGTATTCAATCGTCAAACCAGTCTTCAAATCATTCATGCCAATTGCCATGAGCTAAATTCCTCTTTATTCAATAAGATTATGTATAGCGAGTATACCAGAAAGAGGGCGTAAAAACACGGATCGGGCAAAGATTTTGGGCCTAACTAACCTGGTTATTCCCTAGATTTTAACTGGAAAAAGGTTTGCACAACTCGGGCGGCAGTGACCGGCCCCTTTTGGGCTACCAGTCTTAATTGACCGCCATTTGGCAAGCCTACTATGGTATAATGAACGGTAAGGTTTTCGTTCGTGATAAAAAATAAAAATAGAAACTGGAGGTTATTGTGGTATTTAAAGTATATTTCCAAGAAGATCCTGACCGCAATCCTAAGCGTGAAGAAACCCATTCCATGTACATCGAGGCAACTGACCTGCCTGATGCCATGGCCAAGGTTCAAGCAAACACTAACTATAACGTGGAGCACATCGAAGAGTTATCTGACAAGTCATTGACCTATGAGCAAGCCAGCCCTGACTTTGAGATTACAAAGTTTTAACTATGGCGAACACTGTTGACATCAAACCCAATGAGGTTGGCGTCTACGCCCTAGGCGGCCTCGGGGAAATTGGTAAAAACACCTATGGTATCGAATACCAGGACGAAATTATCGTTGTGGATGCCGGTATCAAATTCCCCGAAGACGAACTACTCGGTATTGATTACGTCATCCCTGATTATTCCTACCTGGTCGAAAACATTGACCGGGTCAAGGCGCTGGTAATTACTCACGGACACGAAGACCACATTGGCGCCATTGCCTACTTTTTGCAGGCCGTCAATGTACCCGTTTATGCCGGCCCACTAGCTATGGCCTTAATCAGAAATAAACTCGAAGAAAAGCAGATGCTTAACCGGGTTGAACTCCACGAAATTACCGATGGTACGGTCCTGGACTTTGACAAGGTCAGCGTCGAGTTCTTCCGGACCACCCATTCCATCCCCGATGTCTTTGGGGTTGCCGTACACACTCCGGTGGGTACGGTCGTGGAAACTGGTGACTTCAAGTTTGATCTCACCCCAACCACTAAGCAGCCACCTAACCTATGGTCAATGGCCCGTATCGGTCATGACGGGGTTTTGCTGCTGATGAGCGACTCAACCAACGCGGAGCGGCCCGAATGGACCAAGTCAGAGGCCTGGGTTGCTAAGTCGGTCAACCATATCTTTGACCGGCTCCAGCACGGGCGGATTATCTTTGCCACCTTCGCTTCCAACATGAACCGGATTCGGATGGCGACCGATGCCGCCATTGCCCATGGCCGTAAAATCGCGGTCTTTGGCCGTTCGATGGAATCAGCCATGACCAATGGTCGGGCGCTTGGTTACCTCAACATTCCTGATGAATACCTGGTTGAACAGTCCCAAATCAAAAACATCCCCGATGATGAACTTTTGATTTTATCTACTGGTTCCCAGGGAGAGTCAATGGCTGCCCTGGCCCGGATTGCCGAGGGTACCCACAAGCAAATCCGCTTGAAGCCCAAGGATAACGTTATCTTCTCGTCCTCCCCTATTCCTGGTAACACCGCCTCTGTTAATGCGGTGATTAACAAGTTGGAAGAGGGTGGCGCCAACGTTATTCATGGTAAGCTCAACAACATTCACACCTCCGGTCACGGTGGTCAAGAAGAACAGAAGTTGATGCTGGCCCTGATGAAGCCCAAGTACTTCATGCCCGTCCACGGTGAATACCGGATGTTAAAGGTCCACGCTGGCCTGGCCCACGAGCTAGGAGTCCCAACCGACCACACCTTTATCCTGCAAAACGGTGACGTTTTGGCCTTGGATGGTGAAGGCAGCCGGGTGGCTGGTCACTTCCCTGCCGAAGATACCTATATCGACGGTTCTGGGATTGGTGACATTGGTTCAGTCGTCTTACACGACCGTCAGAAACTGTCCCAGGATGGCCTGGTGATTGTTACGGCAACCATTAACATGGACCACAAGGAAATCCTATCTGGCCCTGACATTTTGTCCCGTGGCTTCGTTTACATGCGTGAGTCCGGTGAGCTGATTAACGATGGTCGCCGGGTGGTCTTCAGCACCATTCGCCGGGTCATGAACAGTAAAAAGGCCAGTGAGTCTGATATCCGCCAAGCGATTATCGACGACCTGTCCCGTTATCTCTTTGACGAAACTGCTCGTAAACCCATGATTTTACCAATGTTGATTATGGTTTAAAAAAATATTTAGGTGTCCGCAAAACTTGACATGCGGGCGCCTTTTTTAGTTTAAAGTCTGCTATTATGGTAGTTACAAGTGACTGGCTGTGTCCTAGCAGCCATTAGATTGAATCAGATTGAAAAGGAGTAGTGTGCATGACCGAACGAAAAATTCCAACGATAATGGGTACCCAGCATCCTGATAATGCCAATGCCCCCTTCTGGGATACCTCCCAGCAGCCCTTCATTAGCGCCTACCGTGAAACCACGGAAGCCTATGAAAATTACAAGATTCTCGACGTTGACGAGTATATGTGGGACTGGGAAGGTAAGCATGCCGATGCAGCCGTCATCGACCGACTTTTTAGCACACACTACGACTATTTCAAAGATCATCAACTGGGCCGGGACAAGTTTTTAACCTTCCGTTTTCCTAACATCTGGGAAGAAAAGGGCTACAACTTGATGCAGGCCATGACCGCCTTCTTGAGCTCAGAAGACTTTGCTAACGACCTGGGCTTTGACCAGCGGCCCCTCTTTGAAGCCATCCTGCCAATGGCGCAACGGGCCGACCAGATCCTGGAAATGCAAACCCTCTTTGAAAAGTTGGCCAAGTTTAAGGATGCGACCTTCACGCCTGATGAAGATAACAGTTCCTACATTGAAATGATCCCCCTCTTTGAGGATTTTGAAACCCAGTACCATGCCCCTGAAATTCTAAAAGAATACCTCAACCTGCATGAGAAGCACTTCGGCTTCCGTCCTAAGCACCTCCGGGTCTTTTTGGCGGGTTCTGATTCAGCCCTCTCAGCTGGCTTCATGTCTTCTATCATTGGTAACAAGTTGGCCTTAGCCCGCCTGCACCGCTTTGCTGAAGAAGAAAACATTGAAATCTACCCAATTTCTGGAACTGGATCAGCCATCTTCCGTGGTGGCCTTTCCCCTCGTCGGGTAGAGCGCTATGTCCGTGAGTTCCCCGGCGTCCGGACGGCGACGGTCCAGTCGGCCTTCCGTTATGATTTCAGTATTGAAGAAACCAAGGCCGGCATCGCCTACCTAAAGGAGCACCTGCCTAAGGTTGAAGCAATTAAGATTGACCCTGAAGACGAGAAGGTGCTGACGGAAATTGCTCAGAAGTCAGCTGACTTCTACCGCCATACTCTTGATCAGATTGTGCCGGACATGCAGCCAATCTTTAAGGCTTTCCCTAAGCGCCGTGACCGCCGTCAGCACGTCGGGGTCCTGGGTTATTCCCGTTCAGTGGACAACATTGAACTGCCCCGGGCTATCAACTTCACCGGTGCCTTCTATTCTATCGGTGTTCCGCCAGAATTTATCGGCTTTGGCCGGGCCTTGGCCAGCCTGTCTGACCACCAGTTAGCCGTCTTGAAGAAGTACTACCCTAGCATGGAGGAGGACTTCACTGAATTAGCCCGCTATGTCAACCTGGATGCCTTAGAGATTCTCAAGACCGAGACCAAGGCTTGGGGAGAAGTGGCCGAAGATATCGATATCTTGCAAAAGGCCTTCCACTTTGAAATTGGTCCCCAAAACTTAGCTGAGCGCCAGCACGGTGAAATCGCCCTACAGGTGGTTGAATTTAAGGATGGTGCTCCGATTGCCATCACGGCCCTGATTAACCGGATGGCCCAACTCCGCCACTTCCTAGGTTAAAAATACCGGCAAGGCAGCCTGGCGGTTATCTGATTAAATCTTCATATGAAAGTTTTCAAAAATGACTAAGTACTACGTGATTGCGCACTCAGATGCCCACGGTTCCTTGCCAGACCGCGACCAATCGACTTTAAAAAATCTAATTCCCAGTCAGCAATTAGCCGACTGGCAGGAAGTTAACCAACTATCTACAGCTTTTTTTCAAGGTAAAAAGTGGGCCAAGACTATCACCGACAACGACGCCTGTGTCCTGGTCCTGGCTGATTCGACCGTTTTTAGCCAATTCCTAAACGGGGTTTTGAGTGTCCGGCGTTCAGACAAGCTGCCCATTATCCAAGTTGATCCGGGTGCCAAACCTAGTCTGGCATCAGTGACCGACGCCCTTTCGGCCGCCCTAACCGATGGTCAGCCGACCAGTCGCCCCTTGCTGGTGATTACCGGCGATGTCCCCCACCGGATTACCCGCTTTGTCGTCAGCGACTTAACCATCGTCAGCAAGGCCGCCAGTGACAACCTGACTACCAGTAATGACGGTGGTGGGCTCTGGCAGCTCTTAAAACGGCTGTGGCACCTCTTTCAAACCTCAGATGGCCCGGTAACCTTCCCGGTTAACATTTCGCTAGACCGGCGCTATCTTACCTACCGGCAGCTCTATCGCTTTAGCCTAATTAATGATGAAAAGGACGGTCAGATTCAGGCCAAGTTGGTTGAACAGCAAGACATCTGGCCGATGATTAAGACCTACTTCAACCGCCTGTTAAAACGGGAAAAGCACCCCTATCAAAACGAAACCACCGTTGACCTGGGCAGCCAGGCCAAGGTCCATATCGCCGACATTGAAACGGCCCGGGCCGATGGTAATCTCTTAGGTACTGGGACCTTCTCCTTTACCGTTAAGACCGGTACCTACCCGCTGGCCATTAAAAAAGCCGATGCATAAAAGCATCGGCTTTTTTTATTTAAGGCTGGCCTTGATATCATCGACCTTGTCCAGGGCTTCCCAGGGCAGGTCGACATCGGTGCGGCCAAAGTGGCCGTAGGCAGCAGTCTGTTGGTAAATTGGCCGTTGTAGGTCCAATTCCTTAATAATGGTCAGTGGCCGAAAGTCAAAGAAACGGTCAACCGTGTCATAGATAACATCCAAGGGCACGTGCTCGGTTCCAAAGGTTTCAATGTTGAGTGAAACCGGGGCCGCAACCCCAATGGCATAGGCCACCTGGATTTCGATGCGGTCAGCTAGGCCGGCCGCAACCAAGTTCTTAGCCACGTACCGGGCATAGTAGGCAGCGGAACGATCAACCTTGGTCGCGTCCTTACCAGAGAAAGCACCACCCCCGTGATGGGCTGCCCCACCATAGGTGTCGACGATAATTTTCCGTCCAGTTAAACCAGAATCCGCTTGGGGACCGCCCAAGATAAAGCGACCGGAAGGATTGATGTAGTACTTGGTCTCGGCATCAACCAGGTCATCGGGCAAAATGGCATCAATGACTTCGCGCTTAACATCCTTGCGCAACTGCTCTAGGCTCACCTGGTCATCGTGCTGGGTTGAAAGGACCACGGCCGCAATCCGCTCCACCTGGCCAGCATCGTTGTACTGAACCGTGACTTCTCCCTTGGCATCTGGCCGCAGGTATGGCAGGTCCCCACTTTCACGGACATCGCGAATCCGACGCATCAACTGGTGGGAAAGGGTCAAAGCTAAGGGCAGGTAGTTTACCGTTTCGTTGGTGGCATAGCCGTAAATTAACCCCTGGTCACCGGCACCCAGTTGGTCCGGGTCATCTTCAGCTCGGTCAACTGCCTGGGCGATATCAGCGGATTGCTCAACAATTTTATTAGAGACGTTGATTGAGTCAGCTGAGAAACCAAGTTCGGGTTGGGCATAGCCAATGGCGCGCACTGTATCCGTGGCAATCTGGCGGATATTGACGTAGGCGCTGGTACTCAGTTCCCCAAAAATCGAGACATCCCCGGTTGAAGTTGTGACCTCAATGGCTGCACGGGCGTGGGGATCCTGGACTAAGACCGCGTCTAAGATGGCGTCCGCAATTTGGTCGGCAATTTTATCAGGGTGGCCGTTGGCCACCGATTCAGAAGTGAAATATTTAGTCATCGTTACTGCCCTCCATGGCATTAAAAAAGCGCAATCGATAAACGATTGCGCTAAAGTCGTCTATCTTACAGAAGGACCACCGTGCGAGTTGCCGGTTGGTGCAGGGTCATCGTGCTGTATCACTCGCCTGCTCTTGATAGGTATTTAATTACATTGGCTAATTTTACATGATAAAATAGAAAAAAGCAATTTTTTCAAATAAGGGGTTTTAAAACATGCCAGCAACCGGGCAACACTTGCAAACTAGGATGAATAATCGGGGCTTTAGCCTATCCGCTAACCAGAAGAAATGGTTAAACATTGCTGGCATGGTCTTAGGCCTTAACCTAATTTGGTGGCAGCAGGCCCTGGCCCATCCCGATATCTTTAATCGGGCTGAACAGTGGCAACTTTGGACCCTCTTAATTTATAGTCTCAGCTGCGGTCTTTCAGTTGCCCTCCTGATTAAAAACCGCTTCCAGGGTCGGGGCTCCTATGTCCTTTGGGCCCTGAGCATGGTGGTTATGCTCAACCCCCAGGTTCGCAGCCGGTTTGAGATTGCCACCCTGCTCTTCTTGTTTAGCACCCTGCTGATTCTACTACCACAAAACATCCTCCGCCTGAAAAACGGGCTGGGTCTAATCGTCTTTAGCGTTCTATCGACCTATGCCGTGCCGGTTTCCCTCTTCTACCTGGCCAATAACTACCTGACCGATAGCTTTGTAGGCCAGTCCTGGTTGGTCCTCTATGCCTTCCTCTTCTTCTTTACCCCGCTTTTCTTGCCCAATGCGCGTGGGCGGTTGTTGAGTCTGGTCACCCTGGCGGTTTATTGGATTGCGGCCCTGGTGCAGCTTGGCTTTCACATCAGCGCCCTGCTGGCCACCTTGTTCAGCCTACCAGTCTTCCTCTTCCAGTTTAACAAGCGCTACTTTACGACCTGGCAGCCGCTGTGTTCAATTGCTTTTTTGACCCTGACCTTACTGATTGTCAACCACTAAAAAAACCGACCTAATGGTCGGTTTTTTATTTACAAGGTTGTGACGCTAAAGCTCTTGTCATCGGTCTTGCGGGTCAAGATCGCTTGAACCTCGTTAGCGGTCTGGATAACAATCCGCACCGGAACCGTATTAGGCAGGAACTTCAGAGCTGAGGCAGCCACGTAGTTGGTGAAGCTGTCAATCTCGGTCTGACTGTAAAACTGGGTCGTCACCGTCACGTTCATGCTGGATAGCTTATCGTTGTGGAAATTAGCGACTGCCGTCGCATCAGCAATGTTAGGGAAGAAGTTGGCAATGTCATTCTTGAAGTTGGCAAAGCCGTTGTTTTCATCGTCCCCTAGCTTAGAGGTATCAGTCGATTCCTTAGGCAGGACAATCGACTTATCGCTGATGGTTGACCAGGATGACAGGCTGTTGCCATCCTTACTCGTGGCCTGGGCGTAGAAATTACCAGGTGCCAGGGAGTCGGCCGGTGCATTGGCATACATGGCAATCACAATCGGCACATCCTTGCTGACACCACTAGTGGCCCGGATTTGCTGGAGCAACTTAGGGGCAATCTTCTTACCATAGGCAATCCGATCAGCGTCAGAAATGTTCTGGCTATAGGTCGTACCGTACTGCTCTTTTTGGTACTGGTCCTGGGTGTTCATGGCCACCCCGACCACCATGCCGGCTAGTTTAAGGTTGTCCCCATCCTTGGTCATGAAGTCCTGTTCAGTCAAAGTCTGAACGTAGATGGGTTCACGGGAACTGTCAGTCTTACCGTTATCCTTCGGGTTCAAACCGTCCTCATGATCCTTGTCTTGCCGGGCTAGCAAATCAGACACCTTGTCAGCCGACAGGTACTGTCCCTCCTGGAAAATATAACGGCTGGTCTTAAAGTGGGACTTTGACAGGTCTAGCAGGGATGATTCGAACTGCTTAACATCCAAGTTGTTGGGCTCAGACGTGGCCGTAATTCCCCGGGCCGCACTGACTAAGTAGCGGCCGTTTTTAATCACGGTTTGATACTGGCCTGGTGAATTTTGGGTCAGCTGGACGCCACTCTTTTTCTGAGTGCTGGGTCCAACCTGATTAGCGTTTAAGAAGTAGAGGGCTAAGACCGCTAAAATGCCCAGGACAACGGCAATAATGATATAGCCGCGCACGCTAATTTTTTTCAAAAACTTAACCATGGTTTTCCTCTTAGTTATGATTCCTGGCGCTGGGCGGTCAAAAACTCCGCCTCATCCCAAACCGGGATATCGAGCTCCTTAGCCTTTTGCAGCTTGGAACCCGCGTCTTTACCAGCGATGACCAGGTCAGTTTTGCTTGATACCGAACCGACAACGTCGGCCCCGTGCCGGCTAAGCCAGCGGGCAATGCCGGAACGACTGCTAGACTCTAGTTTACCAGTTAAGACAACCCTTTTACCATAGAAAAACGAATTTTCATCGGCCTGGGGCTCATTGTTGCGATACTCCAGGTTAACGCCGACCTGGGCCAGTTCGGCCATCAACTTTTGGGCCTGGGGCTTATCAAAGTACTGGACCACTGAATCGGCAATGGCATCCCCAATGCCATCAATTTCGGCAATTTCACCTTCCTTGGCCGCCGCAATCTTGGGCAGGGTCAAGAAGCGCTCGGCAATCAGGCGGGCTGCCTTCGCCCCGACTAAGCGGATGCCCAGGCCAAAGAGCAACCGTTCTAAGGAGTTGTCCTTGGAAGCCTGGATGGCATTGTAGAGGTTTTGGGCGGATTTTTCCTTGAACTTATCTAGTTTAAGGAGCTGCTCGACGGTGAGCCGGTAAATGCCGGCCACATCTTTAACGTAGTCAGCGGCCAGTAGTTGGGCCACCACCCGTGGTCCCATCCCGTCAATGTTCATGGCGTTCCGGGAGGCAAAGTGGGTTAGCTGCTCTTGAATCTGGGCCGGACAGAAGGGGTTGATGCAACGCAGGACCACCTCGCCCTCAACGTGGACCAAGGGTGCCCCACAGGCCGGACATTTCGTCGGAATCTGGTAGGGCTGACTGTCCTTAGGCCGCTTTTCGACGATTACCATGCCAATTTCTGGGATGATATCGCCAGCCTTATGCAGGGTAACGGTGTCGCCAATCCGCACGTCTTTTTCTTCCAGGTAATCCGGATTGTGGAGGCTGGCCCGCTGCACGGTTGTACCGGCCAAAAAGACCGGATCCATCACAGCGGTCGGCGTTACTGCCCCGGTCCGACCCACCGTCCACTCAATGTCTCTGACCA
This sequence comes from Lactobacillaceae bacterium L1_55_11, assembly GCA_029433155.1. Taxonomy (GTDB): domain Bacteria; phylum Bacillota; class Bacilli; order Lactobacillales; family Lactobacillaceae; genus ESL0723. Next base: position 139,837 of record JAQYTT010000001.1, on the reverse strand, counting down.
CAGTCTGGGCTTCTTCGGGTGGGAACTTGTAGGCAATCGCCCAGCGTGGAATTTTCACGGTGTGGCCCAGGTCGTACTCCAGATCAAAGGCATTCACCTTGACCACAACCCCATCAATCCCGTAGGAAAGCTGGTCCCGCTTTTGAGTATATTCATCCAAGTAGGGCTTCACTTCGGCCATCTTGCCAATTACCCGGTTATGGGTATCAGTGGGCAGGCCCAGCTCAGCAAAGCGCGTTAACAATTCACTTTGTGTGTTGGCCCCAATCACTTCCGGCTGGGCAGTGTAATAGATAAAGGCCGCTAATTTACGGGACTTAGTCACCTTGGGGTTGAGTTGACGGAGGGATCCAGCCGCGGCGTTACGGGGGTTGGCAAAGGGTTCCTGGCCATCCTCTTCCCGTTTTTCATTTAGGGCCGCAAAGCTGGCCTTGGGCATGAAAATCTCACCACGAACCTCAATATCAACCGGTTCTTTCAAGGTTTTTGGCACTTGGTCAATCGTCATCACATTAGCGGTGACATCTTCACCAATCACCCCATTGCCCCGGGTGGAGGCCTGCTTTAACTGCCCCTGCTCGTAACGCAGAGCAACCGCTAGGCCATCAATTTTTAATTCCAGGTTATAGCTGGGTTGCATACCCAGAGCCTTGACGGTCCGCTGCTCCCACTCTTCTAACTCTTCAAGGCTAAAGACATCCCCCAGCGAAAGCATGGGTTCCGGGTGGGTCACCTTGCTCAAGCCAGACTTGGTCTCGGCCCCACCAACGTTTTGCGTTGGAGAATCCTGGGTAATAAATTGGGGAAAACGAGTCTCTAAGGCCACCAAGCGGCTGTACAACTCATCATAGACGTGGTCTTCAACCAGGGGCGCATCATTTTCATAGTAGGCCACCCCATAGGTTGTGAGCTTGTCTTGCAAGTCGGCAATTTCCTGCCGGGCCTGGTCAGTTGTAAGTGATGAAACTGGTTCCAAATTCGCCATAAAAACCTCGATTTCCTGTTAGTCAGCTACTTAATCCACCCGTTGAATTGGCGCAAAGGCAGCCAGCAGCTGCTTAATGCCATCATCTGGAAAGGCCACCTTGAGCTCCTGGTCATCGGCGCCGCCAGAGACGGCCACCACGGTCCCAATCCCCCACTTCTTGTGGGTCACCTTGTCACCGACCTGCCAGCTGACCTTCTCAGCGCCAGTTGTACTAGCGGCCTGCTTTTGAACCGGACTGGCCTTGGCCTGGAAGGTCGTCGCCGTGGCCTGCTGGAAACGACGGGAGGCCAGGTTAACGTCCTGGTTGCTACTATATTCGGTGTTGAGATGCTCGGGACTAATCTCATCGATGAAACGCGAAGGTTGGTTGCTCTGCGTTCGACCATAGAGCAAGCGGCTGTAGGCATTGGTTAGGTAGAGCTTTTGCATGGCCCGGGTGATGCCGACGTAGGCCAGGCGCCGTTCCTCTTCAAGCTGGTCCTCATCCTGACTGGCCCGCCCCAGTGGGAAAATCCCTTCTTCTAGGCCCATCAAAAAGACCACCGGGAATTCCAGACCCTTGGCGGCGTGTAGGGTCATCAGGGTAATGGCCCCATCACCTTCTTCAAAGTTATCCAGGTCACTCATCAAAGCCGTCGAACCGAGAAAGTCAGTTAGCGGATCAACCGCATCGTCACTATCGGCGTCGTAACGGTCATCAAATTCCTTAGTGACCGATAGGAATTCGTCCAAGTTTTCTAGGCGCCCCTGGCTCTCAGGGTCACTCTTACTGGACAGTTCCTTGCGGTAGCCAGACTGTTCCATGACTAATTCAGTCAGTTCGGTCACGTTTAAAAACTCGGCCTGCTGGTGGAGGTGACGAATCATTTCAGCGAACTTCAAGAGCTTAGAAGCCGCTGCCGGCCGAATTTCTGGGGCCAGTTCAATCTGGTCAATGGCCTGCATGTAAGACATCCCCATTCGTTGGGCAAACTGGTGGAGGTGGTTCATCGTCGTGGTCCCGATACTACGCTTAGGCACGTTGACAATCCGCTCGAAGGCCGCGTCGTTATCCAGGTTAGCCACTAGGCTCAGGTAGGCCATAATGTCTAGGATTTCCCGCCGCTCGTAGAACTTGTGGCCACCGACAATGGTATAGGGCATGTTGGCCTTAATCAGCGCCTCTTCAATGTTACGGGACTGGGCATTGGTCCGATACAGGACCGCGAAGTCACTGTAGGGCCGCTTTTCATCCTTGCGCAACTTTTGCACCTGCGAGAGGACATAGTTGGCCTCATCGTGCTCGGTCTGGGCCCGATAGTAGTTAATCTTGTCCCCACTGCCGTTCTCGGTCCAAAGCGTCTTGGGCACCCGCTCCTGGTTGTGGGCAATCACATCGTTGGCCGCACTGAGGATGGACTGGGTCGAACGGTAGTTTTGCTCCAGCATGACCGTCTGAGCATCCGGGTAATCCTTTTCAAAGTTCAGGATATTATTCATGTTGGCACCGCGCCAGCCGTAAATCGACTGGTCGGCATCCCCAACCACGGCCAGGTTGCGGAAGCCTTCGGCCAGCATATGGACAATCTGGTACTGGGCATCGTTGGTATCTTGGTACTCATCGACGTGAATGTAACGGAACTGCTGCTGGTAACGTTCCAAAACATCCGGCGCGGCCTTAAAGAGGTCAATGGTGAGCATAATCAGGTCATCAAAGTCGACACTCTGGGCCTGTTTTAAGGCCTGCTGGTAGTTTTGATAAATTTCACCGATGGTTTCTTCGTAAGCGTTTTGGGCCTGTTGGACGTACTTGTCCGGTGTTAACAGGGCGTTTTTGGCATTGGAAATCTTGCCTAAGATTGTCCGAGGGTCGTACTGGTTGGTGTCCAAGTTCAGGTCATTGATGACCCGCTTAAGTAAAATTCGCTGGGCACTCGTATCAATAATCGTGAAGTTCCGATTCAGTCCAATCCGTTCACCGTCCCGTCGTAGAATCCGGACTGCTAGGGCGTGGAAAGTAGACACCCAAATATTTTGGGCGATTTCGGGATCAACTAATTGACCGATTCGTTCCCGCATTTCACGGGCCGCCTTGTTGGTAAAGGTAATGGCCAGAATTCGCCAAGGGGCCACGTCCATGTCTTCAATTAGGTGGGCCACCCGGTGGGTCAAAACCCTGGTCTTACCTGAGCCAGCACCAGCCATAATCAAGAGCGGTCCCTCGGTAGTGGCGACGGCCTCGGCCTGCTTATCATTCATTCCTGCGGTTAGTGATGCCAACGTTATCAACTTCCTCAACTAAAAATTTGCTGCCCCTATTTTATCATATCTGGGGCCGAACACCAGTTTGCATCATCCCGGTTTGAGGCCCTAAAAAGCATTGACGACCTGGGTTGAAGCTGCTATTATTTTCACTATAAATTTAAGCCAATAGGAGGTAAATCGTGGCCAAGAAACATCCCAAAATTGTGGACGATTTCAACAAACGTTCACACAACACTTACATGGAATTCCGGCAGTTTTTCCTCGGCCGTAACTTCCTAGCAACCGCCGTCGGAGTTGTCATTGGGGCTAACTTCTTTGACTTTGTCAAAACCTTTATCAGCCTCTTCGCCGGCATTGGTCACTTCATTCGGATCGCGCTCCAGCCGGGACACCCCCTCCAGTGGCAAATCATTACCGCACCCTTGAGCACCTTTTTACAGTCAGTGATTTCCCTGATTGTGGTGGCTCTGGTCCTCTTTGCCATTATCCAGATTATTAACAACGTGGTCGCAGAGCGGCCCGAGGAAAAGTTTGGTTATAACTACTACCTGGCCCAGATGCAGCGGATGCAAGAACAGCAGGAAATCACCAACAAACTGCTCCAGCAAATCCTCGATGAAAAACAGAATACAAATCAAAAGATCGATTCCTGAGAATCGGTCTTTTTTACTTGGGTAAATCATGCTGGTCTAACTGCCAGTAGGTAATCACCTCAATTAACTTGTTGGCATAGGTCGGGTCGGTGGCATAACCATCCTTGACCAGGGCCTGAGCCGCTTCCTGGTAATCATGGGCCGCCATCACGTGCTGGTACTGCTGACTGTTCCAGGTGGTCCCATGGGCCAGCAAGCGGGCATGGGCGCCCATACTAGCCGCCCAGTTTGGATAAACCGCAAAGCGGGCATCAACCGTCACCCAGCGATCATTTTGAAATTCCTGGGTCGGCAGGACCACGCTGGGGGTCGCAGCACTGGCTTTAACCCCGTAGAGGTTATGGTAGCGACTGGCGAGGTCACTTTGGCCCCAGTCCGATTCCAAGATAGCCTGGCCGATACTAATTGATGGCAGGACCCCGGTTTGCAACTGCAAATTCTGAGCGGTCGGCACTAACTGCTTAATCCAGGCCCGCTTGGCCTGGGGGTTGTCCCCTGCCAGGGGCTTGAACTGGCTGTCTTGCTGGCCACGAACGACCGCAACCAGGACAAAGGCTAGGATACCCAGGGCCAACCAGAGATTGCGCCGGTCTAGCTTATTTTTTCGAATAGTAAAGATTTTTCGTTTAGGCATTAAAACTGATCTAGGGCTAGTAACTCCCGGAAATAAGGACTGTCCTGGTAAAGTTCGGTCGGCGTTCCGGTTAGCTCAAAGTGTCCGCCCTTCAAAAAGGCAATCTGATCAACCCGGTTAATCCCGGTTAAGTGGTGGGTCACCCAAACAATCGTCCGGTCAGCCAGGGCCGAAAACATTTGGTTTAGGACCTCATACTCGGTCTTCGGATCCAAACTGACCGTCGGTTCATCTAGGACAACAATTGGTGCATCCTGCAAGAGGACGCGGGCTAAGGCGACCCGCTGTCGCTCCCCACCAGAAAACCGCTGCCCGGCTTCTAACATCATCGTTTGGTAACCATCAGGAAGGCTTTCAATCAGGTCGGCTAGACCGGCCTGCTTAACAGCGGTTTTGACCTGTTCATCAGTGGCCTTCACATTGCCCATGCGAATATTGTTCAAAATGGTCGTATCAAAAAGGTAGGTGTGCTGGTCAAGGACCGAGACCACTTCTGAAAGCTGGTCATTTAAGTCACTAGGGGCTACGTCCCCAATGGTCACCTGACCCGAACTTGGAACCACATCCCCGGCTAATAACTTTAAAATCGTGGTCTTACCGGCGCCAGAACGGCCTAACAGGGCCAGCTTTTCACCCGGCTGCACCGCAAAGGACAGGTCCTTAATGACGGTTTTATCATCACCGGGATAGGCAAAGGACACCTGGTCAAAGTGAATGGTTGAGTCAGTTGGCAGCTTAATCGCTGATTCAGCTGGCTTAACCGGTGGCAGGTCATTGAGGCGGGTAATACTGTCCTCGTAGAAGGAGGCCTCCCCGACCCCCTGGTTAACGCTCAAGAAGGTGTCCACCAGGGGAATAATGGCCAGGGTGAAGGCGGCGATATAGTTAATCGCGATAAAATCCGTCTTAAATTGCTGATCAGACCAGATGAGCACGAGGACCATCAAGATTACCGTTGCCCCCTGGATGGTGAAATCACGCCACCAACCAAAACGCATCGCCTTGTACTTGACCCCAGCCAAGGCCGTCATTACTCGGCCCTGCTCCTTAACTAAGTCAGCCTGACGGCCAGACAGGACCCAGTCCTGCATACCCAGAATCGCATCAGTCGCCTCAGTATAGAGCTGACTTTGCAGTTCCTTTTGGTCCTGAACCTTGGCCCGGTTCATCTTGAAGCTAAAAATCGGTACCAGAATCAAGATAAAGGCCAGTACTAGGATCCAAACCAGCATGAAGTGCCAGTTTAACACCCCAATCCCAATACTACTGCCCAGATAAAGCATAATCCCGGCCCCAATCGGGAAGAGGGTCCGCAGGTAAAGGTTTTGTAACTGGTCTAAGTCATCCGCTAAGAGACTGAGCACCTGACCAGTCTGGAGACGGCTGCGGATGCTGCTGGCCGTGCTGGCTGCGCTCTGATAGAGCCGCTGCCGGGCCAGGGAAACAATCCTCAGCACCCAGTTATGGGAAACCAACCGTTCCACGTAACGAAAGACAGGCCGGGCAATCCCAAAACCACGGGTGAGCACGATTGGTACGTAGATTAACAAGATATTACTGGGCCGCTGCGCCGCCCGGGAAATCAGGAAGCCGGAGACAAACATCAGGGCTGCTGCGGCAAAAATGGTCCCAAAACTAAGCAGGACTGACCCGATGACCCCACCCTTTTGCTCACGCAAAAAAGGGAGGACCCAGCGGTCATGCCGCCACATTTTCTTAAATTCATTCATGAATCAATCCTTGTTGTAGTTCACTGCGCAAACTATTGAGCTGGCTATCCGGCTTAGCGAGAAGCTCAGCCGGCTTTCCCTGCTCGACTAGGTGGCCATGGCGAAGTACCAGGACATAGTCCATCTGGTTTAACCAGTGCAGGCGGTGAGTAGCAAAGAAGACCAGGTGCTGGTCAAAGACCGGTGCCATACTTTTCTTCAAGTCCAGCTCAGTTTCAATGTCTAAGTGAGCAGTCGGCTCATCAAAGAGTAAGACCCGCCGACTAGGATCTAGCAGCATCCGAGCCAAGGCCACCCGCTGAGACTGACCGCCAGACAGCTGACGACCACCCTCACCGACCACGGTATCCAAACCATCTGGCAGGCTATCCACTAGGTCCTTAAGACCGGCCTGTTGGATGGCCTCTTTCAAGACGTCGTCATCAACCCCGGGCGTATAGAAGACCAGGTTATTACGAAGGGTGTCATGGAAAAGATAGGGTGACTGGGGCATGTAGAAGTACTGCTTTTGCCAGTCTTCTTGGTCAAGATGGGGCAAAATCTCCTGGTTAACCGCAATGACTTCATCATCGTTTGGCATCAAAAAGCCTGCGAGCAAGTTCAGCAAGGTTGACTTACCCGAACCACTCTCGCCGACAATGGCCACCCGCTGATACCCTGCTACCTGAAAACTAATATCAGCCAGGGTGGGCTGGTCCTCATCCTCATAGTAAAAGTCCAAGTCCTTCAGGGTTAACTGACTATCTGAACGCCAGGTATCCAAGTTTAGCAGCTTGGTGTCAGTCGGTTCCGGCCGGTTTAAGACCGCCATCACATCCGTCAGGGCGTTCTTACCATCCAGGGTCGCATGGTAGTCATCGGCAAAGTTACGCAGGGGCAAGAAATACTCCGGTGCCAGCACCAGAATGGAAAGGGCTGGGAACAGAATCGTTTTACCATTGAGCAGGTCCAAGCCCAAGAAGACTGCCAAGACCGCAATCGACAGGGTCGTAAAGAAGTCCAGGGCAAAAGTCGAGGTAATGGCAATCCGCAGGGTCCGCATCGTGGTCTTACGGTAGTCTTCTGAAATCGTATAAATTTCACGACCGTAGGCATTGGCCAGGCCCAACTGTTTCAAAGTTGGCAGACCCCGCAGCCCATCGACAAAGCGGTTGTTCAAGTTCTTGAAATTGGCATACTCATCATCAGCCTTTTTCTGGGCTGCCAGGCCTAAGATAATGAAAAAGATAATAATTACTGGGAAAATTAAGAGCAGGAAGAGACCCTGAATCCAGTTAAAGTAGGTAATCGCAATCAGGACAATCCAAGGAATAATGCTCAGATCAAACATCTTAATCAAGAGGAGCTGGAAATAGTTCTTGGTATTGTCCAAGCCGGCTACCAGGGAGGTCACCGCGTGACCAGTCCCGTACTTGGTAATCAGGGGAGCTCCCATCGCGGCGTACTTTTCCAGCAGCTGGACCCGGAAGTTCTCGACGGCCTTACCGGCAAAGTGGGACATCAAGGTGTTTTTAAAGACGACCAGGAGCTGACGCAGCATGAAGGCCAGGGCAAAACCAGCCAGACTGGGCAGAACCGTGGCAAAGGCGTGCCTCGACCACAGGTCAACAATCACGGCCGCCAAAAAAATGGACTGGGCCACAATCGCTAGGGCCTGGATACCGGTCAAGATCATCAGGATAAACAAGGTACCCTTAATTTTTGGTAGGTCAAACAAACGGCGGTCAAACATGGCCCCAAACCCCTTTACAGAAAAAATTTAGCAATATGTACAAAAACGTTCACAACTTTAACATTGTAAACGTTTTTCTTTAGGATATTATTCTACCACTTTAGGGGCGACGATACGCTTCCTAAAGACCCAGAAACTCCAGATCTGATAAGCCAACACAATCGGCAGAACCGTCAAGACCACGATGAACATGACCTGCAGGGTATAAGGTGTCGATGATGATGACGTAATCGTCAAATCATGGGCAGGATTGTTAGCGACCATGACCCGTGGGAAGAGTCCCACAAAGAGCAAGGCAACTAGTTCAACCAGGGTCAGACCGGAAGCCACGAATGGTAGAACTTCGCGGTCTTTAGCAACCGTCAACCACCAACCGCAAACCGTGGTAGCTACAATCAAGGCTAGGATAATGATGGTTGCGACTGGCTTGGTCTGGATGAAGTTGGTGTAGAAGAAGAGTAGGACAGCAAAGACTGCCTCACCCGCTACTAGGAGTGGGTACAAAACCTTCAACTGCTTAACAACCCGGTAACGCATCTCGCCGTCAATCCGAATCCGCGTGTAGTTCAAACCGTGGATGTAACACATCAGGACTACGGCCACCCCACCAACAACGGTGAAGGGCGTGAAGTAGTCAAAGAAACCAGCCGACAGGTTACCCTTGGCATCGATTGGCGTACCAGAAACCATGGCCGTAAAGATAATGCCCAGTGAGAACGGTGCGATAAATGATGCAATCGCAATCAGGCGCTCCCAGATTTGGGTACCAGGCACAGTTGGCATGTACTCACGGAATTCAAAGGAAACACCCCGGTAAATCAAGGCCATCAAGATGGCAAAGAGTAAGAGGTAAAATCCTGAGAAGAGCGAAGCATACCAGTAAGGAAAGGCGGCGAAGGTGGCACCACCAGCGGTGATCAGCCAAACTTCGTTTCCGTCCCAGGTAGGACCGATGGTTTCATAGAGGGCTTCACGTTCGTGTTGGTCACGGGCAACCGTGAAGAACTGCATCCCAACACCAAAGTCATAACCTTCCAAGAAAAGGTAACCAGCCCAGAGAACGGCAATTAATAGAAACCAGATGAATTGTAATTCAGACATTAGGCCTTAGCCTCCTTCCCCGTCAAATCATCGTAAGGGTCACGCTCAGTCGTGGCCTCTTCTTCCTCAGGTGCATCTGGACCGGCAATCAATACCCGCCGTGAGATCCAGATCATAACACCACCTAAGGTACTAAAGGTCAGGAAGTAAAGGATGTTTGAAGTGAGCAGTGAGGCCGCCGAAACGTTAGGTGAAACCGCATCAGCCACAGTCATCAGACCGTAGACAACCCATGGGTAACGACCCAACTCAGTGACAATCCAACCAGACGTGTTGACCACGAATGGGAAGAAGGTCATCACACCCAAGACCCACAAGAACCAACGCTGGGTCAAAATCAGGTTGGACTTCTTCCGGTTAAACCAGAGGGCTACTAGGGCAACCAAGGCTAGGAGCCCGGCACCCATAGCCATGATACGGAAAGCAAAGAAGAGGGTGTTTTCAGGAACGTAGTAATCCTTGACATAGCCAGAAGGCTTACCGTATTCCTTTTCAAATTCCTTATTTAACTCCAAGGTTCCCTTGGTATTACCACCAGTCAAGCTGTGGTTACCCAGGATTGACAGTACATAAGGAATTTCAATCTTAGCAATTGACTTGTGCGTCTTAGGGTTCGTGACGCTGAGCAAGGCCCAAGGCTGCGCCTTGTCCTTCCGGTCAGCCGAGTTAATACTCTCGTCAACCCCTTCCATGGCCGCATACTTCATGGGCTGCATGGATTGCAAGTCAAAGGCGTGTTGGTCACCAGTAATAAAGGCGCCAACAATGCCGACCAAACCAATGGTCAGGGCAATGTTAATTGACTTACGGAAGAATGGCACCTGCTGGTCGTTCTTCTTCAAACGCAAAAGCTTGAAAGCGGACATGCCAGCAACAATGAAGCCGGCCGTAACCAAAGTACCCACGATAACGTGGGGGAACTCAACCCAGAGCTGCTTGTTTAAGAGCAGTTCCCCGAAGTTGGTCAAAACGGCCCGACCCTTTTCATTATCAATGGCATAACCCACTGGGTTTTGCATAAATGAGTTGGCGGCCAGGATCCATAGTGAGGACAGCAGCGAAGCAATCGCCGTCACCCAAATGAAGATCAGGTGGATACCAGGCTTAAAGCGGTCCCAGGTAAAGGACCAGAGTCCCAAGAAAGTTGACTCCGCAAAGAAGGCAACCAGGGCCTCAACGGCCAACGGTGCACCGAAGATATCCCCGACATAACGGGAATATGCTGACCAGTTCATTCCAAATTGGAACTCCTGAATCAACCCGGTCACGACTCCAACGGCGAAACTTAACAGGAAGATCTTGCCCCAGAACTGGGTCATTTTCTTGTAGATTTCGTCTTTTTTGATGACGTACAAAGTTTCCATCGTTGCTACCACAACGCCCAAGCCAATTGACATTGGCACGAAGAAGAAGTGGAAGATGGTGGTCATCGCAAACTGAAAACGCGCTAGGTCTACAATTCCTACTAACGTTTGCATATCTTTTCCTCCAAATTCAAAAAGTACTTCTAGTGAAGTTCTTCATCAGCACAACCATTTTATCACCCGATAAGTGAAAATAAAAGCCCCAACTATAAATCTGTCTACCTGAAAAACGTAAAAACCACTACCTAGGCAGCGGTTTTTAGTACTTAGTTGAAATTATTATCATCGTCTAAGAAAGTGTTGAGCACTTCTTCGACCATGTCCCATTCTTCGTCATCCTCAATTGGGAGGAGGTCATCTTCTTGGGCGGCGCCGTTTTCGTCGGGCTTGAAGATATAGGCTTGAACATCGACCTCCTGATCTTCCTCAGCCCCTTCTGGAACTAAGAGAATGTAGTCGCGGTCGTACTGTTCAGAATGGAAGGTAAAGAGGACCTCGTAGAGGGACTCGTCGCCGTTCTCATCAACCAGGGTAATCTTTTCAATTTCGGGATTATCTTGAGCCATCCTAGTGCTTAACTCCTTTATCAATCACCTACCGGGTCAACTTCCCCTTGGCATCAAGGTAGTTTTGCAAGATGAACTCGGCAGCAATCTTATCAATTACTTTTTTACGTTTTTTACGGGAAACATCGGCCTCTTCGACCAACATCCGCTCGGCCTGAACCGTGGTCAGGCGCTCGTCTTGAAAGTCAGTCGGCAAATCAAAGCGTTCCTGAACCAGGTCAGCGTAGTGCCGAGCAGCTTCGGCCCGGGGCCCTTCGGTGTTGTTCATGTTCTTGGGTAGACCTAAAACCACACCGGTCGCCTTGGTATCGGCGATAATTTCACCCAGGCGGTCTAGGCCAAATTCCTTGGCATCCTCATCAATCGGAATGATTTCCACGCCCTGGGCGGTCCAGCCAAGGGGATCGCTCACAGCCACCCCCACGGTCTTACTACCGACATCTAATCCTAATATCCGCATTACTTCTTCAAATAGGTGCGGACCAGCTCTTCAATGATTTCATCACGTTCGTGCCGCTTAATCAGGTTCCGGGCGTCGTGTAGACGGGGAATATAGGCCGGATCACCAGACATAATGTAACCCACAATCTGGTTAATCGGATTGTAACCCTTCTCAACCAGGGCATCGTAAACAATGACCAAGGTCTCATGAATGTCCTTGGGCATTTGGTTGCCAAAATCAAAAATAGCGGTTTCATCATTAACTGTCATCGCACACACTCCTTTCCTACTTAATTTAATTTACGTAGTGAAGTTAAGAATATTATAACAATTTTAGAAAACTTGCACTAATTGAATTTTTACTGACCGGCAATCAATTCCTTGGCTTCAGTCAAAGCGGCTGGAATGCCAGCTGGATTCTTACCACCGGCCTGGGCAAGGTCAGGGCGACCACCACCACCACCGCCAACTTGGGCAGCCATAGTCTTGACGATATCACCGGCCTTAAGACCAGCCTGGTTGGCCTTTTTATTAACGGCCACCAGCAGGTTAACCTTGCCGTTAATCTGGGCCGCCAGGACCAAGACATCGCTGGCCTCATCCGCCTTCCACTGGTCGGCTAGCTGGCGCAGGGCGCCGGCATTACCAACTTCAACCTGCTTAATCACGGCCGTAAATTGACCAACCTGCTCAGGTTTGGCAAAGAGCTCCTGGGCTTGGGCATTGGTCAGCTGGGCTTCTAATGAAGTTAACTGACGCTGCTGCTCCTTAAGTTGTTCCTGGAGTTCTGCCACCTTATCTGGGGCAGCCAGGGGCTTAGGGGCCTTAACCGTGGTTGCAATCGCAGCCAAGGCATCCCCTTCTTCCTGGAAGGCAGCCACGGCTGGTAGGGCCGTCAGGGATTCAATCCGGCGGACGCCAGCCCCAATCCCGGACTCACCGACAATCTTGAAGACCCCGAGTTCAGCGGTGCTATCAACATGGGTGCCACCATCAAATTCCTGGTTGAAGTCGCCGATGGAAACCACCCGGACCGTTTCACCATACTTTTCACCAAAGACAGCCACGGCGCCTAATTTTTTAGCACTTTCTAGGTCGGTTTCAACCCAGGTAACCGGTAGGTTTGCGTCAATTTTCTGGTTAATTAGATCTTCAATCTTACGGAGAGTGACCTGGTCAACTGGTCCCTCGTGGGTAAAGTCAAAGCGTAGATAATCCGGTTCAACCAGGGAACCAGCCTGATGAACATCCCCGCCGATAATGTCGCGCAGGGCCTGGTCTAGCATGTGAGTAGCAGTGTGGTTCCGTGACACCTTACGGTGCCGGTCCAAGTCAACCTGAAGGTTAACTTGGTCATCTAAGGCAAAATCAGCAACCACGGCTACTTGGTGGATGTGCTGGCCGTTAGGGGCAGTTTGAACATCCTCAACCCGGCCCAGCAGCTGACCTTTTTGGTCATAAATTTCACCGTGGTCAGCAACCTGACCACCCATTTCGGCATAAAACGGGGTCGTATCAAAGACCACCTGAACCGTGGTATCAGCCTCGGCAACTTCCTGGAGGTCATCGACCCCCTCTTCGTCCTGACCAATGATGGCCACGACCTGGGCGCCGTCAACGGCCGTCTCAGACCAACCCACGTATTCTGAAGGGACTTTCAAGTCGGTGAGGACCGCATTCTGAACCCCCATGGACTTGTCCTGGCTACGCGCAGCCCGGGCCCGCTCCCGCTGGGCTTCCAGTTCAACCTGGTAACCAGCGGCATCAACACTCAAACCAGCATCTGCGGCTTGTTCCTGGGTCAACTCAAAGGGAAAACCATAGGTATCGGAAAGCTTGAAGGCATCAGCCCCGCTAATTTCACTCTCGTTAGCAGCCTTAGCCTGGTCAATCACTTCATTTAGGAGGGAAAGCCCGGCTTTTAGGGTCTTCTTAAAGCGCTTTTCTTCAGCCTCAACGGTCTTTTGAATCTTAGGGGTGTTATCAGTCAGCTCTGGGTAGTAGCTGTGCATGATTTTTGCAACCACTGGCACCAGAGAAGCCAGGAAGTTTTCTTCGATGCCCAGCTTTTGGCCGTGCAAGACCGCCCGCCGCAGCAGGCGCCGAATCACGTAGCCGCGTCCTTCGTTAGCAGGCAGGGCCCCATCACTAATGGCAAAAGAAATGGCCCGGATATGGTCGGCAATGACCTTAAAGCTGACGTTTTCTTCGGTGTCTTCGTGCTGGCTGTAGTGGTAGCCATCCGTTAACTTCTCGGTGGCCGCAATAATTGGCAGGAAAAGGTCGGTATCAAAGTTGGTCCGGCCGTTTTGGAAGACCGAAACCAGCCGCTCCAGGCCCATCCCCGTATCAATGTTTTTATGGGGCAGCTCTGGGTACTGGCTGTTATCGGTCAAACCAGGCAGGTGGTTGAACTGGGAGAAGACAATGTTCCAGATTTCAAGGTAACGCTCGTTTTCCCCACCAGGATACATTTCAGGATCATCATCGGGCAAATCCTGGTAGTCCTTACCACGATCGTAGAAAATTTCAGAATCAGGACCGGAAGGACCCTCACCGATGTCCCAGAAATTGTCTTCCACTTCGTAAATATGCCCGTCGGGCAGGTCGGTCTCGTTTTGCCAGAGCAACTTAGTTTCTTCATCCTTAGGATAAACCGTAACGTAGAGCTTATCCTTATCTAAGTCGTACCATTCCGGACTAGTAAGGAGTTCCCAGGCCCAAGGAATGGCCTGTTCCTTGAAGTAGTCCCCAATTGAAAAGTTCCCCATCATTTCAAAAAGGGTGTGATGGCGAGCAGTCTTACCGACATTTTCAATATCGTTAGTCCGAATGGCTTTCTGGGCGTTGGTAATCCGATGGTTGGGTGGAATCACCGAGCCGTCAAAGTATTTTTTCAGGGTGGCGACTCCTGAGTTAATCCACAGCAGGGTTGGGTCGTCTTCCGGAATCAGGCTTTTGGAAGGGACCACCATATGCTTTTTTGACTCAAAAAAGTCCAAAAACATTTGCCGTGCCTGGGCTGATGAAAATGCTTGCATGGTGTCAATCTCCTAATCTTTTAAAGCAAAAAAGACCATCACAAATGCGGACGCGTTACCGTGGTACCACCGCAATTTGTAATGATCTTTGTATCGTTGATCTTTACCTTTAAACTCATAACGCTGAGCAGCGGCCATTTGGCTAATCAGAACTGGGAGCATAGCGTAAGGCCCAGCAGCACTTCTCAATTACCAGTGCCTTCCTAAAGCTTAACCAGACGCTACATGTCCAGCAACATAATAATTATAGCATAGTTCACCAGCCGATATGGTGGTCGGTTTCCGGTGCTTTCAGCTTCCCAGCAGCCAGTTCGGTAAAGGCCTGGTCCAGGATTTTAAAGGCTTCATCTAACTGTTCATCGGTGATTACCAGAGGTGGCTGGAAGCGCAAAGTATTGCCACCGAGGGTGATCATGATGGCGCCCAGCTCAAAGATACGGTAAATCAACTTGGTAGCCGCCTCGCTGTCGGGCTGGCCAGCCTGATCCACGATGTCAATCCCCGCATTTAAACCGTAAACTCGAGGTTCAGCGATGAAGTTGTATTTTTCGGCCGCATTCTGGAAGAACTCGGCCGCCTTTTGACCTAGGCGGGCCGAACGACCAGGCAAATCTTCTTCTTCAATCACATCCAGGGTGGCTAGGGCCGCAGCTGCGGTCACCGGGTTACCGGCGGTGGTGTAGACATTGGCCGGTGCGTCCAGACTTTCCATGATGTCCTTACGACCCACTACCGCACTCAAAGGTAGCCCACTAGCCAAGGACTTCCCCACTGACATCAGGTCCGGGGCAATGTTGAAGTTATCAATCGACCACATCTTACCGGTCCGACCTAGGCCCTGGTTAACTTCATCAACGGCAAAGACAATCCCGTGCTTGCGGGTAAATTCATAGAGCAGGTCCATGTAGTGTTGTGGGGTTTTAATAATACCGCCATCACCCTGGATGGGTTCAATCAGGACTAAAGCGACCTCATCGGCAGGTAAGTAGGTCTTAAAGGGCAGCAGGAACTGGTCAAAGAGCCGCTCGGAGAATTCGTCATCACTTTCGCGGGCTAGCCGTTCGGATGGCCCTGGGAAAGGCATCTTCACCACGCCAGGCAAAAGGGGTCCAATTTTACGGGTCATGTTCAAACTACAGCTCGAAACCGTCAAGGAACCATAAGTCGAACCGTGGTAGGCCCCGGTAAAGCTCACCACGTACTGGCGACCGGTATAACCGCGGGCAAACTTAATAATGGCATCGTTGGCATCTGAACCGGAGTTACCAAAAGCCACCTCGTGGTCAAAGTCACCCGGTGCCAAGGCCGCCAGTCGGTCCACCAATTTGGCCGTAGTCGTGTTACTGAAATAGGCCGGGGTGTACTGAATTAGTTTCTGGGCCTGATTAGCGATTGCTTGGACCACCTTGGGGTGGGAATGGCCGGTATTGGTAGCACTGGCACTGGCCAAGAGATCTAGGTAAGTGCGGCCGTCCGCGTCGGTGATCGTGGCCCCTTCCCCATGGTCAACCACCATGTCAAAGTAGCCAATCCGGGTCGCGGAGGCCAGGTGCTGGCTTTCCTGGTCTAAAATTTCCTGATTTTTATCCATTGCTTACTCCCCTTCTAGATAGCACAAAGGACCCTAATGTAAAATCAGGGCCCTTACTAATGGTCAATTAATTAATCTTTATCCTTTTTCAAATTACTGTGCCAGAAGCCATAAGCCCCGTAGACCAGCAATCCGAACAGGAACCAGATGCCGGCCGCAATCTTAGCCATTGGGGCCAAGTTCCAGAAAATAAAGGCGGCACCGGCCGCAGCTAGAGCTGGCAGCACTGGATAGAGTGGCATCTTGAAGCCGGGCACTGGGATATCCTTACCTTCGCGGGAACGGAGGGCATAAATACCCAGCGAAACCATGATAAAGGCAATCAAGGTTCCAGCTGAAATCAGGCCGGACAGCTCGGTAAAGCTAAAGACTGAACCAACCAGCATGGCAATGATGGTCAGGGTAGCCAGGGCTACGTTAGGTAGGCCCTTCTTGTTAAGCTTACCCAGGCCAGCTGGCAGTAGGCCGTCCCGACCAAAGGCATAAATCAGACGGGAACCAGCCAGCATCATACCGATAATGGCGGTGAACATTCCAGCCAGGGCCACTACTGACAGGAGGTTGGACGTGTAGACGTGACCAGCCTTAATCAGGGCCGTCGCGGCTGGGGCGGCATCGTTAGCATAAGTGGTGTAGTGGAACATACCAACCAGCACTAGGGAAACGGCCACAAAGAGGGCCGTTGCCATGGCCAGGGAACCAATAATACCGCGAGGCATGGTCTTTTGTGGGTTCTTGGCTTCGGCCGAGTTGGCCGCAATTGAATCAAAGCCAATATAGGCCAAGAAAATTTCAGCGGCTCCCTTAATGATACCGTTCAAACCACCAAAATTAGTACCTGGCTTAGCTTCGGGAATGAAAGGCACGTAGTTATTAGGGTGAATAGCAGTCAAACCAACAGCGATAAAGATCAGAATCACAATCACCTTACCAACCACCAGGAAGTTTTCCACTAAGGCTGTGTTCTTAGTCCCAAACCAAAGCAGCACCGCCACCAGCAGCATGGCCAGCAGGGACAAAATGTCCACTACCCCACCGTTACCGGCTGCAAAGGAACCAGCCAGGGCCTTGGGTAATTCTACGTGGAAAGTTGATAGGAAGACCTTAAAGTTGGCCGACCAACCCGAAGCCACGAAGGCCACGGCAATGAAGTACTCGGCCAAAAGGGCCCAACCGGCAATCCAGCCAAAAACTTCACCAAAGACCACGTTCAACCATGAATAGGCTGAGCCAGCAAAGGGCAAGGCTGAGGCGAATTCAGCATAGGCAAAGGCCACCATTCCAGAAACGATGGCCGCCACCACGAAAGACAGGGCCACGGCTGGACCGGCGTAGTTGGCCGCCACGATTCCAGGCAAAGTAAAGATGGCTGTAGAAACAATCGTTCCCACTCCCAGCGCCAACATTTCCTTAACCCCCAAGGTCTTCTTTAAGTGGCTATCGCTCACCTCAAAACTTGCTGGGGACGCTCGGTGCATCCAACCGCCCATATTCCCCTTTGACATAGGTCTTCCTCCAAAAAATCTCTGATTTGATAGTAATCAATGCGAATATATTAGCATTTCTCTAATATACATGTCAATAAAGTTAACCAAAGGCAGCAAAAAGGCCCGCTTACGCGGACCTTTACCGATTTAATATTTTACTTTTCGACCTTGCTGTTAACCTTCTGAGCCCGGCGGAAAGCACCAGTCTTCAAACGGCTACCAGTTCCCCAGAAGTAGAAGCCAAGGGCAACAATGATTACCATCAAGAAGTCGAGTGGGTATGGTACCCAACCCTGGCCGTGGAATTCCTTACTACCGATGTAAGACATCAGAGAAAGGACCACCAGGTAACCAATCATCCAAGTACTACCGGCTAACTGCTTCTTAGCCCGTTCCTTGTCCCAGCCCTGCCGCATTTCGTAGAAGAAATAGAAAGGCAGACCCAGGGCGATCAGGATGATAACTTCGACCGTGGTTGGCCACATTGCCCAGTAAGTAGCCAGTGAGGCGAGCACAAAGGCAATTGGGGCCATGTACTTCATCAGCTTGGACTTGACCGGACGGGTGAAGTTAGGGGCCATCTTACGCAGTGACATAACCGTAACCGGTCCAGTCAAATAAGCAATCAGCGTCGCCGTCGAAATCACGGCGGCCAGCGTTCCCCAAGAACGGAAGATTGACACCATCAGCATACTCAAGACGGCGTTGGTCACCATGGCAATTCGAGGAATACCATAGGCTTCGTTAATCTTACCAACAAACTTGGGGATGTGGTTGTTACTGGTCATGGCTGCTAGAGCCCGGCCAGTTGAGGCCACGAAGGAAACCCCGGTACCAAATGGTGAAACAAAGGCATCAACGTAGAGCAGCACTGCTAACCAGTGAATACCCAGCAAGATGGCCAAGTCAGCAAATGGTGACTGGAAGTTAATACCATGCCAACCGTACTTAGCAATCTCAGAAGGATCAATGGCCGTAATAAAGGTACTCTGAATCAAGATGTAGAGTAAGGCACTGATACCAAGTGAAATAGTGATACCACGGTAAATGTTACGCTTAGGATTCTCAACTTCACTACCCATGTTAATAATGGTCTGGAAGGCGTTGAAGGAGAAGATAATTCCAGAAACGGTCGTGGCCGCAAAGATTGGCGCACTACCATAAGGCATGAACTCGTGCAGGTTAGAACCGTAGTTTTGTGGATGGAAGCCTGACAAAGTCAGCATCACAATCGTCAAAATTGGCACACCCAACTTGAAGAATGAAATGAAGGTCGTAAAGCGAGTCAATAGCTCAACTGACCAGTAGTTCAGGAGGGTGAAGATGGCGATGAAGCCAAAGACCACCAGCAAACCAGGCGTGGTAATTTGACCACGGACCACGAAGTGGTGGGTCCAGTTAGCCCAGGCCCAAGGCCAGGTACTCATATACTGAACGGCTGCCACCGCTTCAATTGGGATAATGGTAACCAGGGAAACCCAGTTGGCCCATGAGGCGATAAAGCCTAAGAGCGAACCGTGGGTATACTGAGCATACTTACTCATTCCCCCAGATTCGGGGAACATCGCCCCCAATTCCACGTAGTTATAGGCAATGGCGCCAATCACGAGGGCACCGACAATCCAGGAGAGGATGGCCGCTGGTCCAGCAACCATGGTTGCTTCCCATGATCCAAAGAGCCATCCTGATCCAATTAATGAACCCAGTCCAAGTAATACTAACTGGACTAAGCCAATCTTTTTATTTTTCATAATTCCCTTCCAAATATTTTCCATGGCCGGAAAAGTGACCACTCAAATTTCTTAACCAATGGTCACCATTGTACAAGCCTCGTCCGATAAATGCAAATCAAAGCAAAAAGCCCGATAAACGGGCTTTTAATGCCACTTTCTAGACAAAGATAGCGGTAAAAATCAAAATAACAATTAATCCGGTAATGGAAATAACGGTTTCCAAGACGGTCCAAATCTGGAAGGTCTGCTTAACAGTCAGGTCAAAGAACTCTTTGAAAATCCAGAAACCAGCATCATTGACGTGGGAAGCAATCAGAGAACCAGCACCGATGGCCAGGGCCACCAGCACTAGGAGCATGTCTCCGTGGGGGTTGCTAGCCAAGATACCGTTAACCACCCCAACGGCCGTAATCCCGGCTACCGTGGCGGAACCAACGGCAATTCGCAGGATTGAGGCCACTGCCCAGGCAAAGATGACAATCATGATGGGACTCATGGCACCGTGAGACTGGAAGAGGCTGGCGATTTGGTTGGACATGCCAGAACTAACCAGGACCCCACGCAGGGCGCCACCACCACCGACAATCAGCAGGATACCGGCGACAGCCATCATTCCCTCGTTCAGGGAAGCACCGACCGTTTTCATATCCCGGCCTTGGAAAATACCCATGGCAAAGATGGCAAAGACCAAAGAAATGGTCATGGCCACGGCTGGGTTGGCCAGGAAATCAATGATTTGGTAGGCCATGTCCGGATGAGCGGGCACCTTACTACCAGTGACCACCAACTTGTAAATCGTGGCAATCACCATGAAGATCAGGGGAAAGACTGAGGTCAGTACCGATAGACCAAAGCTAGGCGACTTCTCCAGGTCGTATTCCTGGACCTCCCCCACCGCTTCGATGTAGGGCTTAAACTGAAAGGCATCTGGCGCATATTTCTGGGCCAGCTTAGTAAAGACTGGACCCGCCACCACGGCCGTCGTAATGGCGACCACCAAACCAACCATCAGCATCAGTCCCACGTTGGCATGCAACTGGGAAGCCACCGCCGTAGGGGCTGGTTGTGGGGGCAAAAACCCCTGGGCTGAACTCAGGGCCGCTGTCATTGAAATTCCTAATGACAGGAGGGGCACGCCGGCCTCAATGGCCACCGCGAAGACGATTGGGATTAAGAGCACCATCCCCACCCCGAAAATCATCGAGATACCGATAATAAAGGAGGCCAGCAAGACTGCCCACTGCAGGCGCTTGAGACCAAACCAGTCAATCAGGGTTTTAGCAATTCGGTAAGAACCACCGGCATCGGCCACCAAACGACCAATCATGCCACCAAAGATGAAGATGACGGCGTTAGAACCTAAGATATTGCCCATTCCCTGGTTACCAAGCACGGCATCCGGAATTTTCATTGGCGGCATACCCAGCAGTAAGGCCAGGATAAAGGCGGTAATAACCAAAGCAACAAAGGTATTCAACTTAAGCTTGGTAATCAATAAGAGCAAGATTAAGATGGAAACCCCTAACATAATAAAGGCCATAATTAATTATTGAAGTCTAAACTTCTTTCCTTTTCTTTAAATAGTGTAGTGGGTTTAACGGGAGTGTTCCCGCTGGAAGCGGGCGATGTTATCGTACTCGGTCTGCAACTGACGTGACAGGCGGATAAAGATTGGTGCCAGTTCACGGTAGGCCTGGAAGTTTTCTGGATCAGGTTGGTAGGTATTGGAATCACCAATGTAGTTGGCAATTTCATAGATACTGTCAATCTTACCAAGGGCCTTTTGGGCCATGATGACAGCGGCTAAGGCACCAGACTCAAAGGCCTGAGGAACCGTAACCGGCTGTTCGAAAATATCCGCAAACATTTGCCGCCACAGTGGTGACCGGGCAAAGCCGCCGGTCGCCTGAATTGACTTCAAGCTCCCAACGACTTCTTCTAGGGCCAAGGAAACCATGTAAACGTTAAAGGTAATCCCTTCCAGCACCGCCCGCAGCATGTTGGCGCGGGTGTGGCTGTGGTTCAAACCAAAGAAGGAACCCCGGGCGTTGGCATCCCAGATGGGCGCACGCTCGCCACCCAGGTAGGGGTGGAAGAGCAGACCGTCTGAACCAGCTGGAATCCGGGCGGCAATCTCAGTCATCAAGTCGTAAGCATCGCGTCCCAACAAGGCCGCCGTTGACTTTTCGGCATCAAAGAGATTGTCGCGGGCCCAACGGAAGACATCGCCACCGTTGTTAACCGGCCCACCGACCACCCAGTGGTCCTTATCCAAGGCATAGGTAAAGGTCCGACCCTTGGGGTCAATCACGGGCTTATCGGAAGTAACTCGGATGGCACCGGAAGTACCAATCGTAATCGCCGCCACCCCAGGTTTAACAGCATCAACACCGAGATTAGACAAGGGTCCATCCCCAGCACCGTAGACAAAGGGTGTGTCTTCTAGGAGACCCATAACCGCTGCATACTTAGGCAGCATCTTAGTCTCATATTCATAAGGAGAAACTGGCTCAGGCAGCTGCTTTTCAGTAATGCCAGCTACTTCTAAGGCCTGCTTATCCCACTTCAGGTCAAAGATGTTAAAGAGCCCGGTTCCAGAGGCGATGGAGATATCCATCTTATTGGCCCCAAAGAGGCGGTGGAAGATGAATTCCTTAATACCCAGGTAGTGGGCCGCCTTATCGGCGATTTCGGGATGCTCGGCCTTGAGCCACATCAACTTTGACAGCGGTGCCATTGGATGGATGGGCGTACCAGTCTTGCTATAAATTTCTTGACCCAGGCCACTTTCCTTGAGCTTGTCTGAGTAATCGACCGCCCGAGTATCAGCCCAGGTAATGACCCGGGTCAAAGGCTTCCAATCCTCGTCAAAGGCAATCAGCGAGTGCATGGCTGATGAAAAGGAAACGGCCGCAATCTTATCTCCATCGGACAAATCAACCTTACGGATGACTGATCCAATGGAATTGACAAAGGCCACAAAGATTTCTTCCATGTCTTCTTCGGCCATGTCGGGGATGTCACGGTAGAGGTCGTAGCCCATGTTGGACTGGGCCACCACCTTGTTTTGATCGTCAAAGAGTACCGCCTTGGTGGACGTCGTCCCCAAATCGACACCAATCATATAATCCATGAATTAACTCCATTAATCTTAATCAAGGTTGTACAAATAGAAAGAGCTCCCCGATTAAAGGGAGCTCTCTTTTACCGGAATAAGGCACCTAGTCTTACTTCTTGGCCGCATCCATTGCGTGACCACCGAAGCCGTTACGTAGGGCTGAAACCACTTTTCCACTGAAAGTATCTTCTTGCAGGGAACGGTAACGCATTGCCAGTGAAAGGTAGATAACTGGGGCAGGAACTTCCAAATCAAGAGATTCCTCAACCGTCCACTTACCTTCACCAGATGAGTGCATCCGACCTGAAATAGCTGAAAGCTTAGGGTCCTTGTCGAACTGCTCTTCAGCCAACTCCATGAGCCATGAACGGATAACCGAACCATGGTTCCAAAGCTTAGCAACTGCGGCGTAATCGTAGTCGAACTGTGAAGCTTCCAAAACTTCAAATCCTTCGGCAATCGCCTGCATCATTCCATATTCAATTCCGTTATGGACCATCTTCAGGTAGTGACCTGAACCAAGGCGACCAGTGTAAAGGTAGCCATCAGGTTCTGAGATTGACTTGAACAATGGCTCCAAGATCTTCCATGCTTCAGGGTCATCGCCACCAATCATGAAGTTACCACCGTTACGGGCACCGTTCATTCCACCAGAAGTACCGGCATCGAAGAACTTGATACCAGCGGCAGTCGTCCGCTCGTTTTGAGCCAGGTTGTCCTTGTAGTTTGAGTTTCCACCATCGATGATGATGTCACCGGCATCCATCTTCTCAATCAAAGTATCAATGGTTGAGTTAGTAGGCATACCTGCGGGTACCATGACCCAGACAATCTTTGGCGTTGGGAGCTTTGAAAGCATGTCATCAATGCTAGTAGCCCCTTCAACCTTGTCAGAGTAATCTGCTGCTTCCTGAACAAAGTCAGGGTTCAAATCAAAGGCCACAACTTCATGACCGTGATCAACAGCGTTCTTTACCAGGTTAAGACCCATCTTACCTAGGCCGATCATCGCAAACTTCATGTTTACCTTACCTCTTTATTTTTTCTTTTCTGAGTACACTCACATTATATGAAAATATTTTTCACTATGCAAGCCAATTATTGAAAAACATTTTCTAATCTTGTATAGTTATTTTATTCTTGGGAAAGGCTTTGACGTTAACGATGGCCAATAACATCCTCCAGCAATTACACCTGCAACAACACCACAGCAAGGGCACTGAGGCGAAACTGGTTGCCTTCTTATTAAAGCAAAAGAACCTGGCCGGTGAACTGACGATTAAGGAAATGGCCGACCGGACTGGCGTCTCAACCTCTACGATTTCCCGCTTCGTTAAAAAAATTGGCTTTGACTCCTACCGTGAATTTTCTCTGGCTATGGCCAGTCTGGCCACTCAAAACCCGCCAGTCGATCTCTTCGGTGAAATCAGCGATAGCGACAACACCGCCGCCATTACCAAAAAGGTCTTCCAAGGGGCTAAAAACGCCCTAGACCTCACCGCCGAAAACCTAAAGGCCGCTGACCTTGAAACCGCCTCGCGTTGGTTAATTCAGGCCCACCGGGTCGGTTTCTTTGGGATTGGTGGTTCTTCCCTGGTTGCCTTTAACGCCTACCATAAGTTCTTGCGGACGCCAATTGACGTTATTTCCCACCCCGATTATGATATCCAGCTGATGCAGGCCGTTAAGTTAACAGACAGTGACACGGCCGTAGTGATTTCCCACTCTGGCCGGAACAAGGACACCCTCCTAGTCGCCAACAAACTCAAGGAAAACGGGGTTAAGTTCATCGCCATCACTTCCTTTGCCGACTCGCCTTTGGCCCAGCTAGCCGACTTGGTCCTCCTGTCCCTGGCTGATGAGGTCAACTTCCGGTCAGAATCGATGAGTTCCTTAATCGCTCAAATCACGATTATTGATACCCTCTTCACCCTGGTGGGCTCCCAGCTACCCCACAAGACCCAGGCCGTGGTTGATACCATGCGGGATGTCATTGAAAACACCCGCCTGAATTAAATAACACATAAAAAAGGACCGTTGGTATCAACGGTCCTTTTGTGCGGCCACAATGGCCAGGGCTTGGTTCATTAACATGTCAATGGCCACGAAGTTCTGACCGCCTTCCGGCACAATGATATCGGCATAGCGCTTGGTCGGTTCCACGAACTGGTGGTGCATGGGTTTAACGGTGGCTAAGTACTGCTCAATCACCCCATCGACCGTTCGCCCCCGTTCACGGGTATCGCGCTGCAGACGGCGAATGAAACGAATGTCATCATCGGTATCGACGTAAACTTTCAAATCCAGCAGGTCGCGGACCCGCCGGTCATTAAAGAGTAAGACCCCATCAACGATAATCACGTCTGCCGGCCGGACATGGATGGTTTCCTTGGCCCGGGTGTGGTGGGCATAGTCATAAACTGGCTTATCAATGGCATGATGGTCAATTAACTGGGCCAGGTCAGAAACAAAAAGATCAGTTTCAAAGGAGTCCGGGTGGTCATAGTTAACCAGGGCCCGCTCAGCCATGGGCTTGTCAGACTGGTCGCGGTAATAGGAATCCTGCTGCAGCAAAATTGGATTATGAATGGCCAGGCGCTTAACCAGGGCCTGAGAAACGGTCGTTTTCCCGGAACCTGATCCACCAGTTATGCCAATGACTAATGGTTTCTTAACCACGTTACCCTCCTAGAGGTCCTACCCTGTTTTAGCAGTTCACCCATAAAAAAGGCCGCCTGTGGGCGGTCTTTTCCTGACAAATTAGTCTTCGTCAGCCTTTTCACGACTCTCGTGGGAAGACTCAACGAATTCAGATTGCTTTTCTAGACGCTCTGCCTGGCGCTTAGCATCTTCAGCTTCGCGGGCATCAGCCGCTTCAAATTCGTGCTTCTTTTCCATAATTAGTGTCCTTCGAAATACTTTTCTTCTTTTTCAAAATCTTCGTTGTTGTAACGCGCATCCTTGTGTTCAGCGTGCTCAATGTCAACGTCATCCTTGTGCTCATGAGCTTCGGCAGCGTGCTCTTCAGCGTGCTTGTCCTTAGCCTTTTCGAAAGATTCGCGATTTTCTTTAGATCCGTCACGTAAAGTTGCCATAAATTGCATCCCCTTTTATAACTGTTTAATGAATATGATAGCATAGTCGCCTTTAAACATAAAAGCCGATTTAGGCCTTGATTCGTTTTTTCAACTGGGTAGCTAAGAGCAGACCCAGCACCGGAATTAGGATGAACCAAGCGGCCGTGTGAGACAGGGCCGCACCGTAGTTCAGGTGCGCGTTGAAGCTAGTAATCAACAGGGTGGCGACCACGATACTACCGGCTCCGATGAACTGGCGCATGGTGGTAATGATAGCCGTTCCGTGAGGCACCAAGTTATCTGGCAGGGCATCGTTAGCGAAGGTTAGTGATGGCATCATGATAAAGGCATTGCCACCTTCTAGGAGCATGGCCGCAATCACGCCCACAATAATGCTACCAGTGCCGGCTAGGGCCAGCGCCGCATAACCGACAATCATCATGGTCGTACCAATCACAACCAGGCGCCGCAGACCAATTCGGTTTAGCAGGGCCCCGGCCCGAGGATTCAGCAAACTCAAGAAAGCTGCTGCTGGTACCATCAACAATCCTGACCAGAATGGGGCCAGGTGGAAAATCCGCTGGTAGTACAAAGGCATCAAAACCGTGGTGGTAATCAAACCAGAATAAGAAATCCCGGTTAGCAGCATCGCAGGCAGGTAGCCGTGGTACTCAAAAACTGACAAGTTCAAGAATGGATGCTTGAGGCGGAGCTGGCGGACAATGAAGGCCACCAAAACAGCCAAACTCACTACCAAATAAAGGTACCAGCTCAGGCTCAGACCCGTGTCAGGCAGGATGGAAACCGTATATAGGATACCACCAAAGCCCAGCAAGAGCAGGGCTGACCAGAAATCAAAACCACTGGGCTGAATCTTGTGGCTCTGCTTAATCTGTCCCTGCAAGGAAACAATCAGAACTAAGAGAATCACGAAGAAAATGATAAAAAGCCAGCGCCAAGATTCCAGTTGGAGGACAAAGCCGGAAACAATTGGACCAACGGCTAGGGCCGAACCCATGACCAGGCCAACAATACCCATGCTGACCCCCCGCTTTTCAACCGGTGTGTTTTCAATAATTAAGGCTTGGTAAGTTGGAAAGAGGGCCCCCACGGCCAGTCCTTCTAAAAGACGGCCGATAATAATGCCAGCAAAGACCGGCGTAACCATGGCAATCGCCGTCCCCAGCAAGAAGACTGCAACAATCCCATTTAAAAGACGCTTTAAGGGGACATTATCCATTAGCCAGGGACTAAGGGGCATCATCAAGGTCATCGCAATCATGAAACCGGTCGTTAACCACTGCACCACGCTAGCATCAACGTGGAAGTGCTGCATTAAGATTGGATAAGCGGTGGTCATGGTCGACTGGCTAATCGACATGACGAAGGCAATCGCCAACAACAACAAGGAAAAACGATTCAATTGACGTAGATTCTTAAACATCTGTAACCTCAATCTTTTTAAAATTTAATCTAATTTATAATGATTCTTAACTTATAACCATTCTAATCTGTATCGAGGAAAAATGCAAGTAAAAAGCAGCCGATTCACTTCGACTGCTTGGTAGTTTGGCGCCAGACCATGGTGTGTGGTAAGAAAACCTGACGTTCGTTTAAATTTTGGTTATCCATCAACTTGGTTAGCATCCGCATGGCGACCGCGCCAATGTCATACTTAGGCTGGCCAATGGCGGTGAGCTGAGGTCGGGCGACCACGCTGTAGTTGGTATTGTTGGCGGTGATGATTTCAAAGTCAGCTGGCACCTGCAGCCCCTGATCATTAAAATAGTTCAGAATTCCTAGGGCTACCTCGTCGTCATAGACCACAATCGCGGTCGCACCGGCCGCAATGATTTCCGGTGCCAGGGCATAGCCGTCCTGGTAGTCCCGGATACAGTCAAAGACCAGGTGCTCATCGTAGGATACCTGCTGGTCGGCCAGGGCCACCTGGTAGCCTTTCAGACGGTAACTACGGTTAATGGCCCGGTCCAGGCTGTCAGTGACCAGGGCGACCTTTTCATGACCATGGGTCAACATTTGACTGGTGACCTCGCGAAAGGCGTCCAGGTAGTCAATGTTGACACTGGGTAGGCTGTCGACATCGGCAACCGCCCCAGCCAAAACGACCGGGATATTGAGGGCTTGTAATGACTTTAGAATGCGCTCGTCGAGCTCATTGTCCATGAAAATCATGCCATCAACCTGCTTGTTGGACAGGTTGTTAATGGCCATGACCTCGCGGGCTGGGTCATCGTCAGTGTTGGTTAACAAGACATCGTAGTGGTACATGTTAGCCACATCATCAATGCCCCGGGTTAGTTCGGCATAAAACTGGTTAGTGACATCTGGCATGACCACCCCGATGGTGGTGGTCTTCTTGGAAGCTAAGCCCCGAGCAACGGCATTAGGCTGGTAGCCCAACTCAGCAATGGCGGCTAGCACTTTTTGACGGGTTGAATCCCGCACACTGTTACTGCCATTGACCACTCGAGAAACCGTGGCCAGGGAGACCCCGACCTGGTTGGCAACGTCATAAATTGTAGCGTGGGCTTTCTTGCCGGCCATGGCTGTTCTCCCTATCAAGTAATGTCAATGTCAGAAAGTTTAACTGTGGTCAGTATAGCAAAACCGGCTCAGTTTGCAACCGCTTACAATCATTCGGCCTTCCCGTCCCCCTCGTTTTCAACCTCCTGTGCCAACTGCGACCGGGTTTGCCGGACATAAAGGTAAATATAGGCTAGGTTGATGAGGACCAACCATCCTAACAGTGACAGAAGCTCAACCCAACCGGCCCAGTGATACCCTCGCCCGAGGAAAATCAGGACTAGGAAGCCAAAGACTGCCAGGACCCCCAGCAAAATTTTAAAAATCAGATTAAGCATGTTGGCGTCCTCCAATTTGGTCGGCTTTGACCTGCCCGACCTGGGTTAACGGCCGGTGGCACTGGCCGCAAACATAGCGCTTGGTATTAATCCGCCGACGGCGGTAGAGATCATGGCCGGCAGCACAGCGGTAATGCCAGTAGGTCTTTTGCGCTTGGTTGGCCAGAGTGGGCGCATAACGATCCCCACCGACTTGTTTGAGCAGGGCCTTAAAATCCGCATCCCGGTGCCGGTATCCCCGTCCTAAAAGGTGCAGGTGGTAGTGGCAGAGCTCGTGCTTAACGATGCCGGCAAAGGCTGGCAGGTTTTGCATCTTGGGGTTGAACTCCAAGTTATGGTTGGCCAGCAGGTAGCGCCCGCCCGTCGTCCTCAAGCGGTTGTTAAAAGTTGCCCGGTGGGTAAAAGGCCGACCAAAGTAGGTTTGTGACAGCTGCTCAACGTAGGTTTGAAGCTGGTCATCAGTCATGGTAATTCCTCAATATAAAAACGTGCTAGTCAAAGACCAGCACGCCGATTACTCAATTTAGTCCTTTTGATGGTCGTAAACGTAGTCCACCGTGTTTTGCAGGGTGGCCAGCTTGCTGACATCATCATCTGGAATTTCGATATCGAACATATCCTCGACCTCGAGTACCAATTCCACAAAATCAATCGAATCAGCGTTTACGTCGGTGGTGAAGTTCAGATTAGGAGTAATCTGGTCCCGCTTTAGATCAAACCGGGTTGCGACCTCATCCGCCAACTTGTTGTAAATCGCTTCTTTATCGAGCTTCATGTTATCTCTCCTCTAAGATTTGTCTGCTCATATCATAACATAATCAGGACATAATCAGGCCTGGTCATCGGTCTTTTTAACCTTCAGGGCCTCACTATTTTCGCTGATAAACTGGGTTACATCCGAAATCAGGTTTCCCTTAACCATGGTTTGAATTTGGCCCATGGTATTGGCGACTGCCGGTGCCTTGGCTGACCCGTGGGTCTTAACCACTGGAGCCTTGACACCCAAGACCACGGCACCGCCGGCCTGGTTAAAGTCGAGTTCCTTGGCCACCTTCTTAAAGGCCGGCTTTAAGAGCAGGCCACCCAACTTACCGCGCAGGCCAGTACTCATAATGGCCTTTTTAATTTCTTGGAGCATGGTCAAAGCCGTGCCTTCCATGGCCTTTAGAGCGGCGTTACCAGAAAAGCCATCCGCAACCACGACGTCAGCCGTGCCGGCCATCAATTCACGGGATTCAATGTTACCGACAAAGTTATAGGCAGTTCCCTGCTTCATCAGCTGGTGGGCTTCCTTGTGGACTTCATCGCCCTTATCTTCCTCGGCCCCGTTGTTTAACAGCCGGACACGGGGATCTTTGATACCCAGAACATGGGAAGCATAGAAGCTACCCAAGATACCGTACTGGTAAAGGTGGCTGGGCTTATTTTCAGCGTTAGCCCCAAGGTCCATGAAAACAAACTGATTGTTAGGACCATCGAAGCTAGGCATGGCCGTGGCCAGGGCTGGCCGTTCAACCCCCTTAATCCGGCCCACAATAAAGATGGCACTGGAAAGCAGGGCGCCGGTATTACCGGCACTAAAGAGGGCGTCGGCCCGACCATCCTTGACAGCGTTAGCCGCCTGGACTAGGGAAGAATCCTTCTTCTGGCGCATGGCCCGAACTGGTTCGTCGCCCATAGCAATCACCTCAGTGGTTGGCACCACCGTAATCCGGTCCATGTTTTCCACCAAGGGGGCAACCTCAGTCTGGGTACCGTAAAGTTGGAACTCAAGCTCGGGATAACGGTCCCGGGCGATTTCAATCCCCTTGACGATTTCGGCGGGCGCAAAGTCACCGCCCATGGCATCCACTGCAATCTTAATCATTATTTTTCTCCAATTTATTTAATCAAAGTGTCGGTAACCAGCCATGGTTTCAGACAGGTAATTCACCAGGGCCTGGTTATCTGGATTCTGGTCCCATTTAGGGTCACTGACCAGGTCAATGGCCTCCTGCTGGGCCACGGTCATCATTGTTAAATCCTTGACCGGGTCACCGACCGCAAAGTCGGGGACGCCCGACTGCTTGGTACCCAATATATCACCGGCCCCCCGCAATTCCAAATCACGTTGGGCTAGGACAAAGCCGTCATTGCTTTCTACCATGGCATCCAGCCGGGACCGACCGTATTCGGTCTTGGGGTCCGCAATTAGCAAGGTGTAAGACTGCTGCTTGCCCCGGCCGACCCGACCGCGGAGCTGGTGAAGCTGGGCTAGGCCAAACCGATCGGCATCGACCACGACCATCACAGTCGCGTTGGGCACATCCACCCCAACTTCCACCACGGTGGTGGCGACTAGGACCTGGATTTGGTTCTGCTCAAAGGCGGTCATCAGGGCCTGCTTTTCATCATTATCTAGGCGGCCGTGCATCAGCCCGACCTGGTAATCTGGCAGGTCAGCCGCTAATTCTTCCTGCAGGGCCTCGGCGTTTTGCACGTCTAGGGCATCCGATTCAGCAATTAGAGGGGTCACGACATAAACCTGGGCCTTTTTGGCTAGTTGAGTTCGGATAAAGTCGAGAACCTGGTCCCAGCTGCGGTGGGATAGGAGCTTGGTTTTAATCGGGAGTCGGCCGGCAGGTAGCTGGTCGATAATGGAAACATCCATTTCTCCGTAGGCGGTAATCGACAGGGTCCGCGGAATTGGTGTGGCCGTCATCGCCAAAATGTCAGGGTTAACCCCACCCTCTCGGAGGGCGGCCCGCTGTTTCACCCCAAAACGGTGTTGTTCATCAATCACGGCTAGACCAAGATGGTGAAAGTGCACGTCAGGCTGTAAGAGGGCGTGGGTCCCCACCACCAGGTCAATGTCGCCATCTTCTAGGTCAGCTAGAATTTGACGGCGCTGGGCAGCCTTTAAGCCACTAGTCAGCAGTTCCACCCGGATGGGCAGGCCGACCTGATCAAAGAGCTTAGCCAGGGAACGCGCGTGCTGCTGGGCTAGGATTTCCGTGGGGGCCATCAGGGCCGCCTGGGTCCCACCGGTAATGGCCGCATACATGGCCAGGGCGGCAACGACCGTCTTACCAGAACCAACATCCCCCTGGAGAAGGCGGTTCATGTGAATTGGCCGCCCCTGGTCCTTTAGAATCTCGCCGACCACCCGTTCTTGGGCCTCGGTCAGTTCAAAGGGCAAATGCTTGGTAAAGTCCTGCAGGGCCTCCTGGTCATAATGGATGGCCTCCCCGGCAAAGCCTTGGTCGCTCAGCTTTAGCAGTTGTAGCCGCATTTGGAAGACAAAAAATTCTTCGAAGGCCGCACTGCGCCGGGCCGCTTTGGCACTGGCGGGGTCAGGTGGAAAGTGCATTTGTTCCACCTGCTGGTTCCGTTCTAAGAGACGATATTTCTGGCGCAGATGCTCTGGCACCAGATCCGGTAGTTGACCGCGCACCTGGCCCCAGGCCTGTTCAATCAGCTGACGAATGGTCTTGGCCGTGATGTGCTGGCTGGCCGGATAAATCGGATCGAGCTCATCAGTGGTTGCCGAAACTAGCTTAATGGCCGTCAGGGCTGCCCGGGCCGCGTTGTAAGTGCCATAAATGGCCACCTCCTGGCCCGGTTCAATGTTTTTAGCCATCCAGGGTTGGTTAAAGAAGGTCACCCGCACATTTTCCCGGTCAACCATCAGGCCAAACTGGGTCTGGGACCGTTTCCCAAAACGGCGAACCACCGGCGCAGTGCTAACCGTTCCCTTAAAGGTCACCTTCTCCCCGTCCAGGGTTTGGCTGGGCAGGCGGCTACCAAGGTCCTCGTAGCGAAAAGGATAGTAGGTCAAGAGGTCTTCAATTGTAAAAAGATTTAGGTCGTGGAGGGCTTCCAAACGCTTGGGCCCCACCCCGGCCAATTGATCCAGGGAATCTTGGTAGGTTAACATCCTGATATCCTATCATACGTAACTAATGGCCTTATTTTACCATTGACTGAATGTTTCTCGGACAAGAAAAAAGACCCATCTGGGTCTTTTTATTTTAATGAATATAAACCGTCACAACGGTAATCAGGCCAAAGAAGATTCCTGGCACATTGGAAATGATAATTGGCATATCCTTATAGGTCTTAAACCAACCGTAGCAAGTCCACAAAGTGGCGTTGACCGCCGCAACTAGGGGCTGCAGGGGTGAAACCGGGTGCCCACTAAAGTTGGACATAATCTGAGGGATATAAGAAACATACATCAAAATACAAGTGAAGGTCGCGACCTTACTGAAAAACTTCAGTAGCTTAATCCGTCGGTCCGCGACCACCTTTCGGTCTTCTTCAGCAACATAGTTATCAACACGCATGCCCATGATTAGCACACTCCTTCTTAAATTCTTTTCTCAATCTATATCAGTTATCAGTAAATATTAATAAGAATATTATAACATAATTTGGGCCGTCCAGCCGGTTTTGCCCTGGTCCCTGGCATAACAAAAACCGTCTGGTTTCCCAGACGGTTGTTAGAGGTGGTAACCGGAGTCGAACCGGCGATCACGGTTTTGCAGACCATTGCCTTACCACTTGGCTATACCACCAAATCAGCGGCTTCAAAGTCACCGCAACGCAACTCATTATACTGAAAAGCAGCCGGGATTACAATTAACCCAACTTATTATCCAGCAGAATCTGGTCGAGTTCCTGCTGGATTTCTGGTGATTTCTTCCACTCCTGCCAGCCGTCGTATTCCAGCGGTAGCTTTTCATAGTTTTCGTTAATGTAGGCTTCCACCCGCTCCACGTGCTTGGAACGGGGAATGTTAATCTTTAAAATCCGTACCTGCTTAATAAAGCCATGGTCAGCGGCATACTCCGCCCGCCCGTTATGGGTGATATTCCCCAGTTCATAATAAATCGAACCGTCATCACGGGTGATTTCCTCAATCATGTCAAAGGTCTCCTGCATCCAGGTCAATCCTCCCCTTTTTAAAATCATTGACGACCAGGTGGCTGGCCAACCAAATACTGAGCAAAATCCCCAGCATCCCCAGCAGCATCGTAATCAGCTCCATAACCAGTAACTTGGCGTTAAAGAACATAGACAGGCTGTAGCGTAGGCGCAAAAACCAAATTAACAGCGGCAGGGTCGAACCCAACATTCCAAAGAAGAGGGTGTTAATCGCCGTGCCTAAAATCTGACGGCCTATAATCCGAGCATGGTGTTCCAGGTTAGTCACCTGGATGGTTGGTGTCCGTTCAATCACCTCGTGTAAGTCGGCCGTAATCGCCATTGAGGCTTCGGCAATCGCCCCCAGGGCGGACAAAACCATTACTACGACCGCTAAATGACCAAAGTTTAAGCCAACGGCTAGGGAAAGGCCCTCGAGTTCGTCTGAATTTTCGGTTGCAAAGCCCTGCAGTTGCCCACTGAACTGGGCCAGGTAGGCCACCAACATCAAGCCAGCCGTGATAACCAGGCTGGCCTTAAAGGCCGTGTTCATCACCTGACCGTTATCCGAACTGAGATAAATCGAAACTGCCAAGATAGTCACGCTGAGAATGGCAGTCACCACGTAGGGATTAAACTGCCAGTTCAGCAGGATTATCAGGATAAAAATCACGGCAAAGTTAATGATTAATCCCAGAAAAATTTTCAAACCCTGCTTACCAGCCACCAGCATCAAGGCCGCAAACAAAATCAGGGATAAGAGTCCAATTGCGTTCATGACTGATCCCCCCTTTTAACTAGGAAGGTGGCACCCAAGAGAGCGGTCACCGGCACTGCCAGGACAATTCCTAGACCGGATACCACGGTTTGTAAAATGCCCAGGTTCATGACCTGGTCTAGGATATAAGACCAGTTATTACCATTGCGTAGCATTAAGATCACCATTGGAATCGTCTCGGCAATAAAGATCATAAACAAGATATTGACTAGGGTGCCGAGAATTTCGCGACCGACCGACTGACCCGCCTGCCAGTAGTCATGGAAAGGGCGGTTCGGATTTTCCCGGTGCATACCAAAGAGGGCTGCAATAATGTCAGAGGATTCGTCCATCACCGCACCCAGCACCCCAATAATGGTCTGGGCATAAAAGAGGGTTTTTGGCACTTGGGTCACATAGGACATGGTCTCAAAGTGGACCCCCTCGTTGTGAGTCAAGCTCAAGCAGACGACCATGACTATCAAAGCCAGGCCGGTTGAAAGAACCGTCGCTGCCCAGGTAATGCCCATTTGCAGGCCCCAACCCAGGACCAAAAAGAGGCTGAGGGCGGCCATGGCCACCGCTACGGTGGCAAAGAGACCGACTACACTCACACTCTTAACCTGGATGTCTGCGACCAAAGCCAGACCAAAGAGGGCTAGGTTTAAACCCAGGCTAAGCAGCAGAAAACCACCAGCCCGCAGGCGACCATAGATTAGCAGCAGGGAGACAAAAAGCACCACAAGCGTACCCAGCAGGGCATCCCGCTTAAGGGAAAAGACCTGCCAGTTGTGCCCGCCGGCATGGCTCAAGATGACCTGATCACCAACCCGGTAGTGGGCCGTAATGCCCTGGGACTGGGCATAACCATTTTCAATCTGAACCTGACCAGACCGATTGAGGAGCTTAATGGTTAGGCGTTCACTGACCGCCTCATCCTGGTTGCCGTGCTCATCGGTTACCGCGCCCTTGTTTAGGGTCTGGACCCGGACTACTTGCCCGACGGGGTCCTGATAGAGGAAGGCGTCGTGCCTGAGACCCACCCAGGTCACCAGCAGCAATAATGGCAGCCAGCCATATTTTTTAATCAAGTGCCATAGTTTCAAGATTGTAACCGCCGATTAGGACCGGCCATGTTCACTGGTCGGGAGAGAAACTGAATCCGCTGCATCAAACGGGCCGCCTTACCGGGTTCCTTACCATCCCGGGTTTGGGCCAAGTACTGTTCCAAGGACTGCCAGTCAAAATTCGACGTAAAGCAGGTCGTTAGCTCATTTTGCATCCGGTATTCCAGGATAATGGCTAAGACATCGTCTCGGCTCCAAGCCGTCAGGGTGTCCGCCCCGATGTCATCAATAATCAGGACAGGCACCTTCTTGGCCTGCTCGACTAAATCATTGACCGCCGCCTGGGGGCGATTAAAGCTGGCTTTGAGCTGGTTGATAAAAGATGGAAAATGGATAAAGAGCACGCCGATATCATTGGCGGCCAGGGCATTGGCCAAGGCCCCCATCAGGTAGGTCTTCCCTACTCCGAAATCGCCCGAGAGGTAGATACCAGGAACAAAGTTATCATTTCCACCAGCACTCAAATCACTAAGGACCCGGACCACTTCGGTCAGGGCATCAGCCCGATTCTGGTCGGTACCAGTACTGGCCGCAATCTCTTGGAGGTCAGCCCTTTGGGCGGCCTTTGGAATGTGAAAGCGGGTTAGCTTGGTCTTTTGGCGCTCGGCTTCCTGGGTCTTTTGATCGGCCACGTATTTTACGTAGGGATAGCCTTTTTCTAGACCTAGGGCGGGATGGTAACCCGGGTAAAGGGACTTCTTACCGGCCGCAATCCGCTGCTTCTGCTGGACAAATTCGTATAAATCCATCAGTTTGCGCTCAAAGGCGTCGGGGCGGAGCTGGTCTTGGTGCTCCTGCCAAAACTGGCGGACATCGTTGTCCTGACTAATAGTCTGGACGACCTGGGCCAGGTTGGCATTGTTATTAACCTGGTGCCGCCGTTGAAATTCCTTTAGTACTTCCGCAAGGCTCTGCATAACTTCCTCAATTCTTCGTCTTTAATTCTTTCAGGCGGGCCAGGGCAGCCTGGACCTCACTAGCGTCGTGCTTAGGAGCCTGAGCCTGATCACGTTTAGCCAGGTTAGGTTCCACCTTGGTTGCCCGCTGGTAACGCCGGTGCTGACCACTGGACCGATTTTGCTGACCACCGGCCTGGTGGGCCTTAATCTGGGCGACGGCTTCGGCGGGTGTCTTGACCTGGTTCTTAGCCCAGGCATTGGCAATGGCATCCACCAAATTCCGGTTCAAAGAAGCATTGCCCATCCCCACAATCACCTGGTAGGTCAGAATATTGATTACCGGCACCGGTAGGATATTTTGGTCGATTAGGTCAGTTAACAGGCGCCGTTCGCCATTACTGACAAAGCCGTGCTGGTTGGCCTTGAGCTGCGAAAGGAATGGCAGCGGTGCCAACTGATTAGCCGCCTGATAGAGGCGCTGGAGGCCCTCACTAACCTGGGGCTTAGCGCCGGAGCTGTCTTGCTCCTGGTTCTCGGTTGGGGCGATCTGGCTGTCCTTGGTTTCAGGAGTCTGATGCTGACCATAAGTAGCCTTTAAATAGCGTTGGAGGGACATGTGGTCAACCTGGTGGTCATCCAAGCGAACGGTCCGGGTCACGGCCTGGGCCAACTGCTGCTCATTTAAACCGTACAGGAGGGCCTGGCCAACCAGGAAGCGACGCTGCTTATCCAGGGCCGGCTGACTACTCCCCTGCACCAGGCTAGCAAAGGAATCAAAGTCAAAGTGGAAGCCGGCTGTATCCACTACTGGCTGGTCAGCCGTCTCAGCCAGGGACTGGGTGCTAATCGGTGAGTCACTGGGTTCAAAGACTTGGAGAAACTTGGCCGATACCTCGGTCCCACTTGGCGTCTGGGCGCTTGGTTGGTAACGATTATGTAGGGTTTGAAAGCGTTCTTCGCCAACAAACTTAAAGAGCAGACCGGCTAAGAGGGCCTCGTTAAAGAAGGCTGCCGCTGATAGGGGTGCCTGGACCTGGTAGGTATACCCGCCTATTCCCTGTTTCTGGTAAAAGGTTTTCAACAGACCAGCGGCTTCCAACCGTCGCTGACTGCTAACCAGGGCGGGTAGGCTCAGGTTGAGACTATCTAAGATTAAATTATGATCCTGGTTAGGCTGACTGTCCGCCTGTCCCTCGGTGACCAAAAAGTGGTAGAGCACGTAACCATCGTTGCCAATAAAGGGCAGATAAAGGCTAAAAACCCGCTCCAAATCACTGAGGGCCACAGACTGGTCCATCAGAACTTGGTAGCGGTCATTGGCCGTTAGTGCTGAACGAAATTGGTCTTGTTTCATGGAGAAACCTCTTTTAAGTGTTGAATTAAGGTTGCCACCGACTGTTTCAGGGTGGCTAAATCACCATCATTGTTGATAACCCAGTCAGCCTGGGCCACTTTTCCACTGAGGGGTAGCTGGGCCTTGATTCGCTGGTCAGCTTCCTGGCCGGAAAGGCCATTGCGGGCTTCTAGGCGCTGGCGCTCAATGGTTGGGCTAGCTGAAACCACCACCACCCAGTCAACCAGGTTGGATTCCTGGTAGCCCCGCTCAAAGAGTAGGGGTACGTCTAAAATGAGGACCGGTGTCCCCTTTTCCTGATAGGCCTCAATCTCAGCCCGCATCCGCTGACTGATGGCCGGTTGCATGATGGCGTTGAGCTGGTCCAGGTCCGCCTTATCAGCAAATACCTTCTGTCCCAGCTTTTTGCGTTCCAAGTGGCCGTCAACTACCATCTCTGACCCGAAGGCCGCTTGAATTTTATCCAGTAAGGGCGAACCGGGTTCAACCACGGCGCGAGCGACCTGGTCAGCATCCAAAACCGGAAAACCAGCCGCTTCTAGTTGCTGACTAACGGTCGACTTGCCGGTCGCAATCCCACCAGTTAAACCAACTTTTAACATCAGTGGGCCCCCTCAATCGTGGCCAGGGTAAAGATCTGACTAGAATATACCACCCGACTGGTGTTGAGGTAAGGGACAATGTAAATATAGGCGAATCCCAGGGTGAAAATCCCTAGCAGGTGCCAGCCGATAAAGCTTAATTCCAGGCAGAATAATTCAAATTTACGACCGTACATGACCCGCCGACTGATGGTAATATAGTCGGTCAAAGAACCCTGGCGCCGGTGGTAGAGCTGGTCCATTTTCAAGGCGTAGTAAGTCTGGGCGTAGGAAAAACGTTTAACAAAGCCTGGGACCAGAAAGCAGAGATGCCAGAGAAAAATTAAAATCCGCTGGTCTAGTGCTAAGACAAAGGTTGGCAGGAAGCGGCGACCGCTAAAGGCTTGGAGAATGTTACCCAGGCTGGATGCCTCCTTGGGCTTACGGAACTGGTCAATGATGGCCCACATCGTCGACCAGACCAGGACGGCCAGGATGGTTTGAACAATAAAGGAGCCAATGTAATTACCGGAACCCTGGTCTGAACTGAGCGTATCTGGTGTTGTCGTGGTTGCTAAAACCGCGGCCAGGGCCACTACGCCCCACCCGCTCCAAACCCGCAAAATCTGCCAGATAATCATAAAAATGTTAATTTTTACGGCCTGACCGAAGTGCTCTTGGATATGTTTGCGGGCGGTGTATTTCACCCGCTTACGATTGATGGGTGTCAGTTTCAACAAAAAATCCTTTCTAAATGCTCCTGACGAAAAAAACTAACGAACTTCAACCTGGCAGTGTGGGCAGAAGGTTGTCCCCCGCTGGGCCACCTTAATTTTCTCCAGGGTGGTTTCACAACGAAGACAAGGCTTACCGGCCCGGCCGTAAACGTCCAGTTGGTTTTGGAACTGGCCAACCTGGCCAAATACATTACTAAAACTATGAACAGTGGTACCGTGACCGGCAATTGCCTTTTTAATTTCTTCAATGATATTTTCACGGAGCTCCGCCAACTGGGCTTCGCTCAAGTCATCGGTCAAGGTCTTGGGATGAATCTTGGTCTGCCAAAGGACCTCATCGGTGTAGATATTGCCTAAGCCGGCAATCTTGGTCTGATCCAGCAAGAAAGGCTTCACCATCCGGTGGGACTTGTGAAAAATCTCGACCATGTAGTCCAGCTTCAAGTCCGCTTCGGTTGGTTCCGGCCCCAGCTTGGCCAAGGTCGGCACGACTTTGGCCTCTTCACCGGTAGTGGCAATCGTCATCCGGCCAAAGCGGCGGGTATCGTTGTACATCAGGGTCCGCTCGTCAGCCAGGTGAAAGATGATTTCGGAGTGCTTGTGCCAGTCAGCGCCGGCTGGTTCAACCGAGTACTGCCCTTCCATCCGCAGATGGGAAACAATCGTCTTACCATTATCCAACCGAAAGAGCAGGTACTTACCACGCCGGTCAAAGTGCTTGAAAGTCGCCCCCTTCACCTGGGCAACAAAGTCAGGCACATCACCATTAATTACCTTGGGATAGGGCACGTCAACGTCAGTAATCTTGGCCCCGGTAATCAGGGCGGCCAAGCCGCGTCGGACGGTTTCAACTTCTGGTAATTCTGGCATAATCCTACTTCCTTACTTGATAAAATCGGTCGGCTGACGACCTTGGGGTTGGCCCACCCCCTCTTACTTAGGATGGTGGCCAGTCTTAGCCCACTTAGGCTTACCCTTGTCCTTGTGGTGGCGGTTCTTTTTCTTACGGGCTGGTTTGGCGGCGTTTGGGTTGGCCGGCCGGGACTTGGTCACCGGCTTAACAGCAGTCCCCTGCCCTGGTCGGTCAGTTTGAACCACTGACTGGGCCGGTTCCCCCTTAGTACTAGTGGCTGACCCTGTCTCAGCTGACTGGGTAGCAGCTGCCTTAGACGGTGTCAACGTGTAGGTGTCGCCTAGTAACTTCCGCAGGTTACGGATGTCATGGTCATTACCCAGGTTTAAAATCTCGCCATCCTTGCCAGCCCGGCCGGTCCGACCGGTCCGGTGGATATAGGTCTTCTTGGACCTAGGCAGCTGGGCATTGACCACCAAAGGCAAATCAACAATATCCAGACCACGGGCAGCCACATCCGTCGCCAGGAGCAGGGGCAACTTACCCTGCCGGAACTGCTTTAAGGCCTGGGCCCGGTTAACCTGGTTCTTTTCATTGGCACCTAGACTCATCACCGGCACGTGGTTGTGCTGGAGGGCTGCTTGGGCCTTAACCAGGGCACCGACGCTGTTAAAGAAGACCAGGGCCTGATGGCCATCACGGGCCAGCTGAGTCAAGATTTTAATCTTACTGCGCTCATCACTGTACTGGTAGTGGTGGCTAATGACGGCAGGTGGCTGTTGGTGTCCTTCAGAAACAATCGCTAACTGCCGGCCTAATTTGGCTTGGACCTGGGCCAAATCAACCCCGTCGGTGGCTGAAAATAGGGCCAACTGGTAGTCCTCGGGCAAGTGCTGGGCTAACCAGGCCAAATCATCATAGCGC
Source organism: Lactobacillaceae bacterium L1_55_11 (assembly GCA_029433155.1). GTDB lineage: Bacteria > Bacillota > Bacilli > Lactobacillales > Lactobacillaceae > ESL0723. The sequence continues at coordinate 99,318 of JAQYTT010000001.1, read as the reverse complement.
TCTGGCACGACGACTTCGTCGGCCTCATCAATAATGAGTTCCTCGACGTGATCTAACTTCAGGGCCTGGCCCTGAGCCATCGTCAAAACCCGGCCCAGGGTACCCACGACCACTTCGGGTCGATCTTTTTTAAGCTTGTCGGCCTGGCGGCGACCATTCGCACCACCAATCAAGGTGGCGACGCGGATATCTAAGGGCTGACCCCACTGCCGAAAGACCGTACTAATTTGCACGGCCAGTTCCTGACTAGGAGCAATCACAATCACCTGGACCCCCGCTTCGGCTTCAAGCCGGCTTAGGGCCGGCAGGGCAAAGGCTAAGGTCTTCCCACTTCCAGTGGGTGCCAGTCCTAAGAGGGACTGACCAGCGGTCAGGGGGTCAAAGAGCGCCGACTGAATGGACGTTGGCGCCGTAAATTCTTGGTCAAAGACCGCTTGTAGGGCTGGATTAATGCTGGTCATCATATCCTTCATCTGCTGGAAAAACTAGGTTGGCCGACTGGCGCAACTGGTAGAGGGTGTGGTTCACCAATTCTGCCAGGTCAAAGAGTTTTTGGTACTCTGCCTGGGTCTCATCTGGCTGGTTGATCATGTTGGCAAAGGCCTTCGCCTCAGCCAACATCGGATTGCGTTCCGGGTCATCTTCACCGAGATGGTCGCTGTGGCCGCGGCCATCAAAGTACTTAACGTGGTCCCAGTCCGCGATGTGACTGATTTGAATCAGGTCGCGGCGACCATAGATTTCACTAGGCAAGGTCGTGTTGTGGGTCTTACTAAAGAGCAGGGTCACGTTGTAGTCCCCGTAAAACAGCGTGGCCGTACCGCCACCATCAGCGCCATTGTCTAGCAGGACTGGTAAATACTGGACCGCCAAGGGCTGACCAAACCAGGCCAAAGCGGCATAAAGCGGATAAACCCCCAAGTCGTAGAGGGCGCCAGCCGCAAAGTCTAAATTAAAGACATTCGGATTTTCACCAGCCAGGTAGGCATCATAGCGGGAGGAATACTGGGCCATGACCAGGGTTGCTCCCTGAATCACGGGCAGGTTCTTCAAGGCCTGACTAACAATGTGGAAATTATCCTGGTAAATATGGCGGGCCGCCTCAAAAAAGCGCACCCCAGGGTGCTGGGCCAATAATTCCTTGACCTGGCTAAACTCGGCCGGGTTGGCCAAGGCCGTTTTCTCCACAATCACGTTGACATCGGCCGCAATTGCTGCCTGAACCTGTTCAAAGTGGACACTGTTGGGCGAGGCAATGTAAACCACCTCTACCTGGTCCAAAAGGTCCTGGTAGTTATCAAAAACCAGAGTGGCGGCGGTGTACTCGGGGTCCAATTCGGCTAGAAACTGGTCAGCCCGCTCGCTGGAACGCGAATACAAACCGTGAAACTCGTACTGCTGGCTTTCCTGGGCGGCTTTAACAAAGTCCCGGCTAATCCAACCGGTGCCAACGATCCCTAATTTCAACATGGGCGACCTCCTTTTTCAGGGTAAAAAAGCATTCAACTTCTTTCATTATATCAAAGAAGACGACCGCCTTTGCAGGTTGCGCCCAGACTTTAGGGCAAGAAAAAAAGCCTGACGGCTTTTATTCACTGTATTCAAATAAGAAGTCAGAATTATTAATCCGCACCTCATCACCGGGCTTGGCACCAGCTTCCTTTAGGCGTTCATCAACACCCATGTGGCGTAGTTGCCGGGCAAAGCGCATGATGGTGGCTTCCCGCTGCATGTTGGTCATGGCGTAAAGCTTTTCGATGGCCGCCCCGCTGATTAACCAGTAGTCACCATCAGCTTCCCACTCAACCGTAAATTCAGGTTTATCTTCCTTGAATTCGTAGCGCTTTTCTTCGGCCACTTCATCGGCCTGGTTGTGGTAGCTCTCAGGCACCGGTGCGGCATCCAAGGCCTGCTCGGTTTTTTGAAGCAGGGTCTGGACCCCATCCCGGGTAATCGACGAAATCGACATAACCTCTGGTTGGTTAGGCAGTCCAGGATCCTTGGCCACTTCAGCCTTGAATTTCTCAAAATTCTCAGCCGCATCGGGCATGTCCATCTTGGTCCCAACCACAATTTGGGGACGCTCCAGCAGGGTTGGGTCGTACTGCTTCAGCTCATCTAAAATCTTACGGTACTGGGTGTAAGGGTCCTGCCCCTCGATACCGGACATATCCACCAGGTGCAAGATGACCCGGGTCCGTTCGACGTGGCGGAGGAACTCAATCCCAAGACCAACCCCACTGGCCGCTCCCTCAATCAAGCCGGGCAAATCCGCCATAACAAAGTCATGACCGTCTGGCAGGCGGACCATGCCGATATTAGGCGACAGGGTCGTGAAATGGTAGGCCGCAATCTTAGGCTTGGCGTTAGAAACCACCGAGAGCAAGGTCGACTTCCCGGCGGAAGGGAAACCAACCAGGCCAACATCGGCGAGGACCCGTAGTTCCAAGCGGATGTTGCGGACCTGGCCCGGCTCCCCATTTTCAGAAAGTTCCGGCGCTGGGTTGGCAGGTGTAGCAAAGCGGATATTCCCACGGCCACCGCGGCCGCCCTTAGCACCCAGTAAAGTTTGGCCATTTTCAGTCAGGTCCCCGAGGAACTCACCGGTATCGGCATCGGTCACAATCGTCCCCTCGGGTACCCGGATAATCCGGTCTTCGGCCGACTTACCGGTCATCCCCTTGGTACCGCCCTGACCACCGGGCTGAGCCTTAAAATGGCGGTTATAACGGAAGTCCATCAGGGTCCGCAGGCCTTCATCGACCTTTAAGATAATCGAACCCCCATGACCGCCGTCGCCGCCAAAGGGTCCCCCCATGGCCACGTACTTTTCGTGACGGAAGGAAACAATCCCATCGCCGCCTTTACCGGCCTTTAACTCAACTTGTGCTTGATCTACAAATGCCATAACTTTTAACCTAAAATACTGCCAGTCCCTAAGACTGGCCCTAACTCCTCAAACTAACAGTTCAGTTTAACACAGCCAGGGGCCTTTAGCTACGGTTACCACTGAGGGAGAGCTGGATTACCCGGGCTAACTTCTCATTGACCCCGGCTTCTTTTAACTCATCGACACTGGCGGCACTAATCTTAGGCAGGGAGCCAAACTTCTTGAGTAACTTCTGCCGGGTCTTAGGCCCAACACCTTGAATCGTATCCAACCGTGACGACAGGGACTTCTTTGAACGTAGCTGCCGGTGGAAGGTAATGGCAAAGCGGTGGACCTCATCTTGAATCCGTTGCAGGAGAAAGAAGCCTTGGGAATGGTGGTCTAAGGTCACAATCTGACCGGTGCGCCCATCAATCAAATCCGCGGTCCGGTGCTTCTCGTTTTTCACCATGGCCGCCACCGGAATGTCTAAGCCTAACTCATCTTCTAGGACTTCCTTAGCCGCATGGAGCTGGATTTCACCACCGTCCATCAGGACCAAATCGGGCAGGTCATCCCCCTCTTTGAGGAGGCGGCTGTAACGACGACGGATAACTTCCTGGGTTTCCTCCCATTCATCAGCGTGGTCGGTGCCGCGAATCTTGTACTTACGGTACATATCCTTGTTGGGCACCCCGTCCTCAAAGACGACCATGGCGCTGACAATTTCCGTTCCCTGGGTGTGGGAGTGGTCAAAGGCCTCAATCCGGTGACCAGCTGAAATGCCAAGGGCATTGGTGATTTCCTGCATGGCCCCGGTCGTCTTCTTTTCATTTAAGGTCATCAGCCGGAACTTCTCATCCAGGGTAATCTGGGCGTTCTTTTTGGCCAGCTCCATCAAATCCTTTTTCTCACCGCGGACTGGCACCCGAACTGGAGTGTCCAAGGTTTCAGATAAGACCTTCACATCAGTACCCTTGGGAACCAGGATTTCACGGGGCTTTTGGATGTTGCGCTGGCTATAAAACTGCTGGATAAAGGTCGCCAGCTCGTCCTGGGCGTCCCCCACCACGGCAAAGGTCTGCTTGGACTGCCGAATTAGGCGGGCCTGGCGCAGGAAGAAGACCGTCACGGTCATCCAACCCTTGTCCAGGTAAAAGTTAAAGAGATCCCGTGGCGTGGTGTCCTTAGACAGCACCCGCTGGCTCTCAACGGTTTCATCAATGTACTTGAGTTGGTCACGCAGGTCAGCAGCCCGCTCGAATTCGAGCTTATTGGCCGCCTGGTGCATTTCCTGCTTGATTTGATGCTTAACCGTCTTGGTATTCCCATCCAAAAAGTGCTTAATCTTTTCGATTTGCGCCTGGTAGTCCGCTTCGGGCACCTCGCGCCAGCAGGCACCTAGGCACTGACCCATTGAATAATACAGGCATGGCCGACCCTGATAACCATTACAACGACGCAGGGGGTAGTTCTTTTCCAAGAAATGCAGGGTTTCCTGAGCAGCGTAAACGTTTGGATAAGGGCCAAAGTAAAAGCCGCCGTCCCGGCGAACTTCGTTGACCAAGGCCATCTTAGGGTCGCGTTCATTGGTAATCTTAATGTAAGGGTAACCCGTCCCGTACTTGAGCCGAATGTTGTAATAGGGCTTGTACTTCTTGATTAACTCATTTTCCAACAGGAAGGCTTCCTTGTCGGAATTGGTGACAATGAAGTCAAAATCGGCAATATTAGCCACCAGCTCGGCCGTCTTACCAGTATGGTCCTGACGAAAGTAAGACCGCACCCGGTTTTTCAGGTTTTTAGCCTTCCCAACGTAAATGATTTTGCCGTGGTCGTCCTTCATTTGGTAGGAACCTGGCTCGGCTGGCAGGAGGGTTAATTTTTGTTCAATATGCTTAGAAGGGTTTGCTAACATAGTTCCATTATACCTGCTCTGTCAACTAAAAAACGCACCTAGGGTGCGCTTTAAACTTACTTGTGATCGTACTGAATTGCCGCATCGATGAAGCTGTTATACAGTCCTTCGGGCCGGTTAGGCCGGGATAGGAATTCAGGGTGATACTGGGCGGCAATGAAGAAGTCATTCTTTGGATATTCGATGACTTCCATCAGCCGGTTGTCTGGTGAAGTGGCTGAGAAAATCATGCCGTTATCTTCGAATTCCTTGCGGTACTCGGTGTTAAATTCATAACGGTGCCGGTGACGCTCATCAACTTCGGCAACATCCCCGTACGCATGGGCCGTCTTGGTCCCAGGCTTTAACTCAGTTGGGTAGAAGCCAAGGCGTTGAGTACCACCCAGGTCAGTGACATCGTTTTGGTTGGCCATCAGGCCGATTACTGGATCGGGCGTATCCGGATCCAACTCGGTTGAGTTGGCCGCTTCGTGACCAAGAACATCGCGGGCAAATTCAACCGATGCCAGCTGCATACCCAAACATACCCCTAAGAAAGGTACGTTGTTTTCGCGGGCATAGCGGATGGCTTGAATCTTACCTTCGGTACCACGTTGACCAAAGCCACCGGGTACCATCACGCCGTCCATCCCCTTGAGGAGTTCGGCGACGTTGTCCGCGTTGACTGTTTCCGAATTAATGTGCTTGAGCTCAACGTCGGTATGATGGGCATAACCAGCATGTTTAAGGGCCTCGTTCACCGAAATGTAGGCGTCGGGCAGGTCAGTATACTTACCGACCACGGCCACTTCAATCTTTTGCTGAGGGTGCTTGATGGTCTCAACCATTTCGCGCCACTCGGTCATGTCAGCTTCAGGGGCCTTGACCTTGAGCTTGTCCAAAACCACGTCATCCATGTCCTGGGCTTGCAGGTTCAAAGGAATCTCGTAAAGGGTATCGACATCGCGGGACTCGATGACGGCCTCTTCCTTAACATCGGTAAAGGTGGCAATCTTCTTTTTCAAAGATTCGTTCAGGGGTTCCTCGGTCCGCAGCACGACCATGTCGGGTTGAATACCAAGGGAGCGTAACTGGGCCACTGAGTGCTGGGTTGGCTTAGTCTTGGCTTCACCGGCCGCCTTCAGGTAAACAATCAGGCTGGTGTGAATGTAGAAAACATTATCATTACCCAGGTCAGACTTCATCTGACGCAGAGCTTCAATGAAAGGCAGACTTTCAATATCACCAACCGTACCACCGACTTCGACGATGACCACGTCGGCATCAGTTGATTCAGCGGCCTTCTTCATCTTGTCCTTGATGGCGTTGGTAATGTGCGGAATCACTTGAACGGTAGCACCGTTATAGTCTCCCCGCCGTTCCTTGGCCAGGACTTCGGAATAAATCCGACCAGTCGTCACGTTGGAATACATGTTGGTGTTAATGTCCATGAACCGCTCATAGTGACCCATGTCCAGGTCAGTTTCCAGTCCATCGCCAGTCACGAAGGTTTCCCCGTGCTGGTAAGGTGACATGGTCCCTGGATCAACATTGATATAGGGGTCTAACTTTTGAATCGCCAGTTTTAGGCCCCGGTTTTTTAGTAGGCGACCCAGTGACGCGGCAACAATCCCCTTTCCAAGCGATGAAACCACCCCACCGGTGACAAAAATATACTTAACCTGCTTATCTGACATACTGCCTCCTTATGTCTGTGGCCAGCTGGCACCGGCCTATGTACAATCTGTTAGGGATTTTAAAAATAGAAAAGCTCCCAAGCTGTGCTTGGGAGCTTCAAACGTTTCACATCAAATGTGAGCCCTAATATATATTACAGATTGCCCGCAAAATTGTCAACGGCCCATCTTTACATTAACCAAAGTTAACGTCAGATTCTTCTAGTGACTGTTGCTGGGCTAGCTGGTCGTAGTATGCGGCAAAGGTTGCCTGCTGGTAAGGGACAAGCCAGATATAACCAAGTCCAGCTGGAATAGAGGCCAGAATTATCCAACCTAGGAAACTAAGATGCAGGACAAAGTACTCCCACTTATGTCCGTCCATCATTTTCCGACTCAAAGTAATGGCTTCAGCGTAACCAATCTTCTCTCCCTGAGCCAACTTATCCCGGTAAATAAAGAGCGCTTGCGAGTAGGACAGTGTCTTAATAATTCCAGGGACAATTAGTAGCAGTGACCAAAGAAACACCCAAATAGCCTGCAGTAAACCAATGAAGAAAGTTCCCCAAAACAGACCTTTGGGTTTAAAAGCCATAATAAAGCTTAAAAATGGTGACGAATTCTTTTCACCGTTCCTTACAAAATCCAAGAAAGCCCACGACACGCCGGCTGAAACAAATAAGAGAATCAGCCCAATTATGAATGATTGAGAGGAGTGTCCACCCACAACCGAATAGTAATCAGTATTTACATTACCTGTTTCTGCTGCCAATTTAATTTGAGTGCTGATAAACTGGTTAGTACTGTACCATTGGTCAACAATTACCATAATAGCCAATGGCAGGGCAACCAGGATTACATAACCCCAGTTACCATGGAGCTTGTCTTTAACGCCACGCTTCAATTCATAACGATCCATAAATATTCAAATCTCCTCCGCGATTAAATTTGTCGCTTATTCCACTCTAACAAAGATGAAAAGCACGGTAAAGTTACGCCTTCGTTACAGTGTGAACGTTTATTTTACAAAGTTGAATCGTGGCGGTGCTTGAAGAAGTAGTAAACCACAACTAATAATAGGAAGACAAAACCAACGGTCAGGGGTCCCCTAGTTTCAGGATTAATGGCCATAAAGACCAGGGTAATCAGCAAAACCGCGATGGCAAAGTAGTTACTGATTGGTGAAAACGGTGCCTTGAAGGGATGGTTAGCCATCAGGTCGGGATTTTGCTGGCGGAAGCGTATCTCACTAATCAAAATCACAAACCAAGGCACCATGCCGGGCAAGGTACTGGCTGAATAAACCAGGACAAAGATGCTGGAACTACCATGCCAAAACATTGGCAGGACCGCATTTAAGATAATCCCCAGCAGGATGCCGGCCGACATAGCCAGCACGGAAACGGACGGTACCCGGTGCTTACTGAGCTTCAAGAAGAAGGACGGCAGCTCTCGGTCCATGGCCAGGGTGTAAAGCATCCGCGATGAACTGAAAATACCGGAATTTAGGGCTGAAATGGCCGCTGTTAACATGACAAAGTTAATAATGCCTGCTGCCGCCGTGATACCGACTCGGGCAAAGGTCTCCACGAAGGGTGAACCGACCTCAGCCAGACGGTTCCAAGGGTAAATCGTAATGATCACGAAGATGGAACCAATATAGAAGATAATAATCCGGGCGACAATTGACTTAATCGCCTTCACGATGGCCTCCTGCGGATTGGCCGCTTCACCGGCAGTAATCCCAATCAGCTCAATGGCCTGATAGGAGGTAATGACAATCGACAGGGCAAACATGAAGCCCTTGAAACCCCCGGCAAAGAAGGCCCCATGGGACCAAATGTTAGAAAAGCCAAGCGGGTGGCCGTGGTTCCCAACGCCAAAGAGAATAATCAGGAATCCAAGGATAATCATGAAGACAATCGTGAGGACCTTGATAAGGGAGAACCAGCTTTCCAAGGAACCATAGGCTTTGACGGTGACCAGGTTGGCCGCCGTCAGGGTGACTAAGACAATAATCCCAGTTACCCAGTCAGGAATGCCTGGCCACCAGTAGTTTAAATATAGGCCAACAGCAATCGTTTCACTAATGCCGACCGTTAACCACTGGAAGACATTGGCCCAAACGGTGACATAGCCGGCCACCGGGTGAATGTAACGGGTGGCGTAATTGGCAAAGGAGCCCACGGCAGGATCAACGTAAAGCATTTCTCCCAAGGCCCGCATCACAATGTAAAGGACCAAGCCAGCCAACATATAAGCCAAAAGAACTGAAGGGCCAGTCCACTTAATCGTCGAGGCCGAGCCCATGAAAAGCCCAACCCCGATGGTGCCACCCAGCGCAATCATCTGCATTTGATGGGACGATAGGTCCCGGTTTAATTCACCTTGTTTTTTTGCCATATTCTCTTCCTCTAACAAAAAAGGTGACGTTCGATGAACGTCACCCTTAATTGGGTCTCCCAAGGTCGCCTGAGTAACTCAGTGCTCCCGCTCGGATTCGAACCGAGGACCTTGGGATTAAAAATCCCCTACTCTAACCAACTGAGTTACAGGAGCGTTTTTCCGTGCCTTAGCACATTTATATATACTACAGTTATTAAAATGAAAAATCAATAACTTTTAGAAAAGAAAAACGGGTTCAGACTGCGCTTTACTTCTCTTCATCACCATCGCTGAGGTCGTCCAAATCATCACTACCTGCCAGCTCAGTTAGGTTGTCATCGATGGACTCTTCTTCGCCCTGATCACTGTCGTCATCGTCGTCAGAATCGTCATCGTCAGACTTGTTATCGTCAGCAACCTCATCGAAGTCGTCGTCTTCGGGATCATCATCGTTATAGTCGATGACATCGTCGTCAGTTGCATTGTCCGCAAAGACATTGACCTTCTTGCTGGACTTCTTACGCTTTGGCTTTTCTTCCTCGTCATCAATCTCGTGGATGGACTCATCGATGGCATCGACTGGATACCAAGAACGCAGGGCCCACTCATTATTACCGAGGGAAATGAAGGAACCATCCGTGTTTAAATCAGTGTAAAACTGGGACAAACGGGGGCGGAAGGCCGTATCATCAACCCCTAAGAAATTCTCAATTGCAGCAACCATATCCGAAAAAGGCATGGCCTGTCCCTGGTCGTCTAAGACTGCCGTCGCGATCTCAACCAGTGACAATTCATCTTTATGCTGCCCATCTAAATTTAACGCCATTGTGCACGTCCTTTCGCGGTTCTAACTAAATGAGTATACTCAATTACGGCTGAAATTGCAACCGGACCTGGTTCTGTCCAACCGCGGTCTGATTAGCATATAGTACGTAGTCCAGGGCCAATTCTCCCTGAGCTTTCGCCTCGTCAAACTGCCAGTCCAGGCGGGTGGCCTGGGTCTCAATTTCAATCTTACCGGCCGGGGTCGGATAGGTCGCTGGCACCTTTTGATTTAGGGCAAAGACCAGGCTGGTACGGTAGTTCTCGGCCCGCCGGTTTAAACGGATGCGGTCGGCCCGGATTTTGAAGCGGACTTGGACGATTTCTTGGTCCGGTAATTCCTCATCATAGTTCAGATAGACCGCCCCATTTCGTACAATTAAGTGTCCCTGGGTATCAAAATCATAGCGCTCATCGCCACCATCTTGGAAAATCTTAGTGGTCAACTGCAGCTGGACTAAACGCTCTTCTGGCAAGGCTTTCCTCCAAAAAATGACAAAATACTAGCGTTTCAATTATAATATAGATGAAAGGAAAAAGGTGAATAATTGTGCCCGAGAAACTCAAACAAGAAAAGGTACTCCGCGACCCAATTCATAATTTCATCCATATCCAAGATCAACTGATTTTAGACCTAATCAACACCCCTGAATTCCAGCGGCTGCGCCGGGTCCAACAGCTAGGGATTACCAGCAGTGTTTTCCACGGGGCTGAGCATTCCCGCTTCGGCCATTCAGTGGGGGCCTATGAATTGGCCCGGCAGATTACCGAGCATTTTGACCACTACTTCCACACCGAAGAACCGGGTGATGGGCTCTGGGACCCTAGCGAGCGCCTGGTCACCATCACCGCGGCCCTCTTGCACGATATCGGACACGGGGCCTTCTCCCACACCTTTGAACACCTCTTTAAGACCGATCATGAGGCCATGACCCAGCAGATTATCACCGGTGATACCGAAATCAACCAGGTGCTACAGACGGTCTCACCGGACTTTCCGAACAAGGTGGCGGCGGTCATCGCCAAGACCTATCCCAACCCCCAGGTCGTCCAACTGATTTCCAGCCAGGTCGATGTCGACCGGATGGATTATCTGCTACGCGACGCCTACTACACCGGTACCAAGTACGGTGAATTTGACCTGGACCGGATTCTACGGACGATGCGCCCCACTAAAAACGGGATTGCCTTTGACATCCGCGGTATGCACGCCGTCGAAGACTACATCGTCAGTCGCTACCAGATGTACCTCCAAGTCTACTTCCACCCGGTTTCCCGTGGCATGGAAGTCATCTTGGAACACCTGCTGTGGCGGGTGAAGGAGCTCTACGAGCAGGGTCGGATTAGCGAGTATAACCAGGCCAACTTTATTGGTCCCCTGCTCACGCCGCTCTTTGAAGACCGTCCCCTATCCTTGGCGGACTATCTCCGCCTCGATGACCACGTCTTTATGACCTACATCAATATCTGGCAGAGTCATCCCGATGCCATTGTTTCGGACCTGGCTAAGCGCTTCTTAAACCGGCGCCCCCTCAAGTCGATTCAGATTAATAGCCAGACCGCGCCGCTGCTGGGGCAGCTCGAAGGCCTGGTTAAGGAAGCCGGCTATAATCCTGAGTACTATACGGCTCGCAACGAGGCGTCGGACCTGCCCTACGATGACTACAAGCCAAAGGCTAAAAAGCCCCGGACCCAGATTGACTTTGTCCTGGCTGACGGGACCCACCGGGAGCTGTCTGAGCTTTCACCCCTGGTGGCCGCCATCAAGGGCCGGGCTTCCCTGGACCAGCGTTTCTTCTTCCCCAAGGAAATGTTATCAACCGGACCCGACCAACTCTTTGCCCAGGTCCACCACGACTTTAAAAGCTACATTAAGAACGACGCCCTCTCGGCGCCAGAGTAATAAAAAAAGCTTCCCGAACCATTTCGGGAAGCTTTTTTATTAAGCATTAATATCGTTTTTAGAAAGGTTCATCATCTTCCAGATGGCAATGGCGATAATCCAGGCCACCGCGAAGATGGCAACCAGGATAATACCAAGCTGGTTGAAGTCGAGACTATCGGCCCAGCGGGTCAGGCCGTTCTCCCACTTCATCATGGCACTAGAAGACTGGATAAAGTCCACGAAGCAGATGAAGCCAGCGGCAACGATGGAGATACTAGTCAGAATCATGTTGAAGTAGACCTTACGGTAAGAGGAAGAAATGATCCAGTTATAGGTCGTACTCATGAAGAAACCATCGAGCGTGTCCATCAGGCACATACCAGCGGTGAAGAAGAGTGGGAAGGCCAGGGTCGTGTACCAAGCCATGCCGGCATTAGTCGCCGCCGCGGAAGTGGCTAGCACCGCAATCTGCGTGGCGGTGTCAAATCCTAATCCAAAGAGGAAACCAACCACGGCAACCTGCCAGTTATGCCGGATAAGCTTTAGCAGGCGCATGAAGATGCGGTAAATCTTTGACTGGGACATCAGCTCGTCGTCACTCTCCTGCTGCTCATGATCCTTACTCATCCGACGGAAGTTCTTCCAGATACCCCGCAGGATAAAGCTGTTGACCACCGTCAGCAGTAATAGCAGCAGGGCCGCCACCATGGTACCAAACATGCCACCAACCTGTTCGAAGACCGGCATGGTGTGGTTGGCCCACTCAACGAAGAGGACCGTTACCAGGGACATCAGTACCACTACCATTGAGTGGCCAAAGGAAAAGCTAAAGCCAACCCCGCGGGTGTTCTTACCATCGTTTAACATCTTACGGGTGATGTTATCAATGGCCGCAATGTGATCAACGTCGAAGGCGTGCCGCAACCCGAAGGTGAAGGACAGGCCCGCCATCCCCAAAATTTCAGGATAGCGGCTAATACCGGAAGCCATCACCAGAGTACCCAAAGCCAAAATTAGAATAATACAGGTACCGTACTTTAAAATGTCAGCTTTCCAACTGTGACTGCTGGTCATACTCATGCTACTCGGGCTGTTTGTCATAAGCGTTTCTCCTCTAGATAAATCCGTGATTTTTTGAACTATTCCTAGATTCTAACACCTTTCCTGATAAAAACAACAGTTTTCTCACATTTTCTTCACTTTATTCTAATTATATTCTAATTTAGTACCATTCTAACCTAGGTTAGTAGTAGAAGCCGTGACGGTAGTCCCAGGTGTTAAAGATATCGCTCATAATCTTCATAATCTTGTCGACATCCAGACCTTTCCGAATGACGACTGGGGCCGGCGTCACACCGACCTTGCCGTTTTGCTCAGGGATCAACTGGCCCTTTTCATCAACCATTGATACCATCACACCCTGCTCATAGCGGGTGTCGATGTTTTTATCAGGCTGAATTGAAGCCACGTAGTCATCGGCCCCAATAATCAGGTCAGCGGCAGACTCAATTTCATCCCCAATTCCAGAAACCAGGCCACGGTTACCCTTTCCAGAAGGGTTGGCTGAACTGGCAAAGGAGAACTTGTGGTACTTTTTCCACATTTCGCGGGCAATATTTTCACTTGGCTTACCAAACTTGATAACAAAGCAGCTGGTCTCCCGGCCATCCATCATCAGTTCCTGGCTACCATCGGCCGGAATCTTAGCCTTACCACTTTCCTTCCAGGGCAGGATACAACCCAAAAGGATGTCCTGGTCCCAGTGGATTTGATACATTTTTTCAATCTCAGGGGTCATTTCGGCCAGTTCCTTGAGCTCTTCCATGGAACCACACAAAACCACACCAGGCTTGTTGCGCTTACGGTGCTTGGCGGCAAACTTACGCTCCAAGCCAGCCTTATCTGAAGTCATGATAATGTAACCAACCTTGGTTGGGCTAACAATCATGCCCCCATCACCCTTCAAAATGTCAATGGCCTCGGGCTGGACGCCCCCGTTCCATTCCACCTTCTTAGTAGCTGTTTCAGTCATCGTATTCTTCCTCTCTAATTGTTACAGATTAATCAATAGCACGTTGCTTGGTTTCTGGTCCAAACCAGATAACCACAGTCGCCGCGATAATCGCAATGGCGGCAATGAAGTAAAAAATATAGTTGGCGTTTAAATGGATCAGCACCCAGGCAGCCATCGTGGGCGTAAAGACCGTTAAAATCTTGGCCACGGCATTAGCAATTCCAGTTCCACGGAAACGGAAGTAAGTTGGGAAGAGCTCGGACATGTAAACCCCGACAATAGCAGCCATCAGAACGTACAGGGTGGTAACCAGCAGGAAACCAATGATTAGCAGTGGTGCCACCTGCCGCTGCTGGGCATAAATCAGACCCAGGATGGCGGCCAGAATAAAGGCGGTACTAATGACCACCTTACGACCAATTCGGTCAACGGTGATGGCCCCAATCAAGGCCCCCAGGGGAGCACCGGCCATCATCACGGCTGAGAAAGTCAGCGAGTGGGCCACTTCAATCCCCTGCTTCACTAAGAGCGTTGGCATCCAAGACGTAAAGGTGTACATCACCAGGTTAATGGCGGAAACCGTCACCGTCGCCACCAGCAATCCCCGGGCGATACTAATCTTAGAAACCGGGTGGTCGTAATCTTCTGGTTCGGGCTGGTAGGTCTCACTGGCGTCCCGGCTTTCCATTTCGGCAATAATCCGGTCGGCTTCCTCAAAGCGACCCTGGTCAATTAACCAGCGTGGTGATTCGGGGAAGTTATGCCGGATAAACCAGAGAATCAGGGCTAAGACACCGACGATGATAAAGGTTCCCCGCCAAGAATAGTGCGGAATCACCCAGGATGACATCAGCAGGGTCAGGGGGGCCGCCGTGTTAGCAATTACGGAAACAAAGGCACTCCAGCGACCCCGAGCCTTAATCGGCGCGAACTCATTAATCAGGGAAAAGCCAGTCACGATTTCAGCGCCCAGGCCAATCGCCGCGATAAAGCGGAGGACAATTAGGGCCCAAATGTTAGGAGCAAAGGCTGCCAGGATGGTAAAGCCACCAAAAATCAAGAGATTAATTTGGTAGGAAGTCCGTCGGCCATAGTGGTCACCAATAAAACCAGCCAGCAAGGAACCAAAGAACAAGCCTAAGAACCCGGCTGACAGAAAGATTGACCCCTGGTCTAAGGTAGCAAAGTGGTCACGAACAAAGTCCGTGTTCACCGCACTGGCCAGGTAAACATCGGCCCCATCAAGAATCATTCCCGCCGCAATCATGGCAAAGACCTTGTAAAACAAGGGCGATTCTCGCGTGGCATCCATTCGCTGTGCTAATTGAGTTGTTTGATCCATAAACGTCCCTATCCAAAGCTAGGTCGTCGGCTCTCAAAGTCGGCAATCTGCTCCTCAAATTTCATGGTGTGGTCAATATCATCCTCACCCTTAATCAACTTTTCCTTCCACTGAGGGTTCATATCAAAGTGGAAGTCATGGTCCTTATATTGCACGGACTGGTTTGGCAAATCGATGTGAATGGTTTCACCCGGCTTAACCTCGCGCAAAATGGCCCGGTCTTCTTCAGGCAAAATAATTGGCAACAAGCCATTCTTGGTGGCGTTCATGTAGAAAATATCAGAGAAACCACCAGCAATTACGGCCTTAAAACCATAGTCCTTCAAAGCCCACACGGCGTGTTCACGCGATGAACCCGAACCAAAATCGGTTCCGGTAATCAAAATCGTCGCATTCTTGTGCTCGGGCTTATTCAAGACAAAGTCGGGATCAGGCAAACCATCTTCCAGGTAGCGCCAGTCCCAAAACAGGTACTTACCAAAGCCAGTCTTCAAAATGTTTTTCAAAAACTGCTTGGGCAAAATCAAATCCGTGTTAATGGTGTCATAGGGGATGACAACTGCTTCCCCCGTGGTCGTAGTAAATGGTTCCATGCCGATTCCTCTTACATTTCCGTAATATCTACAAAGTGTCCTGCAATGCCCGCGGCCGCTACCATGGCTGGTGAAGCCAGGTGGGTCCGTGATCCTGGTCCCTGACGGCCAACGAAGTTACGGTTGGAAGTCGAAGCAGCGTGCTTGCCGGCCGGAATCTTATCCGGATTCATGGCCAGGCAGGCTGAACAACCGGGCTCACGCCACTCACAACCAGCGTCTTCAAAAATCTTAGCAATCCCAGTTTCGATGGCCTTGTTCCGGACAGCCCGGCTACCAGGCACAATCCAAGCCGTAATGTTGGGCGCTAAGTGCTTCCCTTTCATCATCTTGGCGGCTTCCTCTAGGTCCTCATAACGGGAATTGGTACAAGAACCAATGAAAAGGTAGTCCAAGGGAATATCTTCGGCCGTTTGACCAGGGTGGAGGCCGATATAGTCATAGGCCGCCTCGTCGTTTTCATCCTTAATTTCAGGGGTCTTGGCCGTCACTGGCATAGCCATACCAGGGTTGGTTCCCCAGGTAATCATCGGCTTTAAGTCACTGACATCAAATTCGATGACCTTATCAAAGTCGGCAACGTCATCGGTGTAGAACTGGGACCAGTAGGCCTTAGCCGCATCCATGTCCTTGGGTGCGTACTCACGACCCTCGATGTAGTCATAGGTCGTTTGGTCAGGCTTGACCATCCCAGTCTTTGAACCGGCTTCAATACACATGTTACACATGGTTAGGCGGGCTTCCATCGATAAGTTTTCAATCGTTTCCCCGTAAAACTCAATGGCATAGCCGTTACCAAAGGAAACCCCGTATTTTGCAATCAGGGCCATGATAATGTCCTTGGAGTAAGTATTTTTAGGTAACTTACCGGTAATCTTAATGCCCATGGTCTTGGGCTTAACCTGCCAAATCGTCTGAGTGGCTAAGACGTGCTCAACCTCGGAAGTACCAATTCCAAATGCAATCGCCCCAAAGGCACCGTGGGTGGCGGTGTGGGAATCCCCACAGACAATCACCTTGGCCGGTTGGGTCAGTCCACGTTCAGGACCAACCACGTGGACAATCCCCTGCTTGGCATCCCCAATCGAAGCCAACTGCACGCCGAATTCCTTACAGTTCTTTTCCAGGGCTTCCATCTGGAGGCGTGACATCTGATCTTGAACGTTAAAAATGTCCTTGGTGGGCACGTTGTGGTCCATGGTCGCAATCGTCAAATCTGGACGGCGGACCTTCCGGTGGCTAGTCCGCAGGCCATCAAAGGGCTGGGGACTGGTCACCTCGTGAATCAGGTGCAAGTCAACATAGAGGAGCTGCGGCTCGCCGACTTCACCGGCAATCACGTGCTTTTCCCAAACTTTGTCAAATAAGGTCTTACTCATTTTGTGTACGCTCCATCGATGTAATCAATAATGTGGTTGGTCACTTCCTGGGTGGTAAACTTACCACCCATGTCGGGGGTCACCGTCCCGTCTTTGATGGTCGCATCCACCGCTGCTTCAATGACTTGGGCCAGCTCCCCTTCCTGGAAACTTTCCCGAAGCATCATCGCCACCGTGTTAATCATCGAAATTGGATTGGCAATCCCCTGACCAGCAATGTCAGGTGCTGAACCGTGAATTGGTTCGTAGAGGTTAGGCCCATCTTCACCCGCTGACATGGACGGTATCTGTCCAATCGAACCAGTAATCTCGGCCGCCTCGTCACTTAATATATCACCAAACAAGTTGGGCGTAATGACAACGTCAAAGTTGGCCGGCTGACTAATGATGGCCATCGACATGGCATCGACGTAACGATACTCAACTTCTACCTCGGGATACTGGGCCGCAACGCTGGCAGCCACCTGCCGCCAGAGCTTAGAAGTGGCTAGGACATTGGATTTGTCGACGATGGTCACTTTTTTCTTACGCTGGTCGGCCAGGTCAAAACCAATCCGCATAATCCGCTCAACCTCGTTTTGACTGTAGTAAATCGTGTCGATGGCTTCGTCAGTTTTCAAGGAACGCGGTTTACCAAAGTAGGCGCCCGAAGTTAACTCGCGGACAATCACAAAGTCAGTGCCACGGACAATGTCAGCCTTTAATGGGGAGCGGTCAATTTGAATATCGCTAACCCGGGTAGGGCGAATGTTGGCAAAGAGATTGAGGGCTGAGCGGATTTCTAAGAGACCCTGCTCGGGCCGACGGGGACTGTTATCCCACTTAGGACCCCCAATGGCACTGAGCAAGACGGCGTGGGATTGCTTAGCCGCTGCCAAGGTCTGGGCAGGCAAGGGGTCACCAGCCTCATCAATCCCCCGGCCTCCAAACGGTAGAAATTCCGTTTCGTAACTGAAATCACTGTGCTGGCTAACCGCCGCCAGAACCTCTAGGCCGGCGGCCATGATTTCTGGTCCAATCCCGTCACCGGGTAGGACCGCTATTTGTTTCTCTTTTGCTTTCAATGGGATACCACCTGTTTTTCAGTAATGGTCGTCATCATGGTTTCTAGCTGGTCATCGCCGACGATACTGGTTTGTTCCGCAATCTTCTTAAATTCGGGGAAGATGGCAGCCATGTCTTGCTTAGTCACTTCATAACCTAACTGGCTGAGCTTGACGGCAACGGCATGTGAACCGGACAGCTTACCAAGTGGTAAGGTGGCCGTTGCGCCGACCATGTCGGGTGAAAGAATTTCGTAAGTGGCCGGGTTCTTGA
Source organism: Lactobacillaceae bacterium L1_55_11 (assembly GCA_029433155.1). GTDB lineage: Bacteria > Bacillota > Bacilli > Lactobacillales > Lactobacillaceae > ESL0723. The sequence continues at coordinate 81,139 of JAQYTT010000001.1, read as the reverse complement.
GATAACCGTCCTGGTGAATACCAGATTCGTGGGCAAAGGCATTGCTGCCGGTGATGGCCTTGTTGGCCGCAATCCGCATGTGCGAAAGCTTCTCAATGAACTTGGCTAACTGCTTAGACTTCTTCAGGTTAATGTTGGTCTCAACCTGGAACTTATCATGGCGAACCTTTAAGGCAACCGCGGCTTCAATAATATCAACGTTCCCGGCACGCTCACCCATGCCGTTGATGGTACCCTGAATTTCAGTGGCCCCGTGGGCAATGCCGGCTAAGGCGTTAGCATTGGCCATGCCTAAGTCGTTGTGGGTGTGGGTTGACCAACCGTAGTTGTCGTAGTTTTTGATGTTGGCGCGCAGGTTATCAAAGATGGCCCCGAACTCATCCGGCGTGTCATAACCAACCGTGTCGGGGATATTGATCGTCGTTGCCCCGGCGTCAATCGCTGCCTGGATGGCCTCAACTAAGAAATCAGGTTCGGTCCGGGTTGCATCTTCCGGTGAGAAGATAATCTCATCAACTGACTGCTTCACATAGGTAATGTCAGCCTTAATTTTTTCGATGATTTCTTCGCGGCTCATGTGTAGCTTGGTATCGCGGTGAATCGGTGAGGTCGCGATGAAGACGTGAATGGCCCGGTGGGCGGCATCTTCAGTTGATTCAATCGCAGCGTCAATATCGCGGCGAACCATCCGAGCCAGCGGTACGACCGTGGCCTTCTTGATGGCGCGGCTGATTTGAACCACCGCATTGAAATCCTTCTTAGAAGCGGCGGGGAAGCCAGATTCAATGGCGTCAATCCCATAATCTTCTAAGGCCTGGGCAATGGCGACCTTTTCTTCGGTGTCAAAGTTAACCCCAATGGTCTGTTCTCCATCTCTTAAAGTTGTGTCATAAAAACGAATCTTTCTTGTCATGATCATACCCTCGCAGTTCCGATTAATCCTAGCTAATAAAAAAGCGGACTAGCCAAAATGACTAGTCCGCAGCAAAACACTGTTATTATCGGCTAGCCATTAGTGTTTCCCCTAATGGCCAGCGCTAAAAGTCCCGACCTATTAGGGGTTACCCAACAAGCCAAGGCTCAAAGTATTCACTTTAGTAGTGCACTTACTCATAACAGCGCTGCTCCTTTTCAAATTTAATTTATGAGTAAACTATAATAATCAACTCATCATTTGTCAAGCGAAAGTTGCAAATTTTAATATAGGCCAAGACTGGCACGGGCTGCAGGAGTCATCCGTTCAATGGTCCAAGCGGGTTCCCAGGACAGTTCCACCTTAGTACTTTCCACCCCAGGCACAATCTTTAAGGCGTCGGCCACCATCTCTTCGATGGTCGTCATCACCGGACAGCCCAGCATGGTTAAGGTCATATTAATCGTGGCCAAACCCTGGTCATCAACCTTAATCCAGTTAATGAACCCCAGGTTAACAATGTCGATGTTTAACTCGGGGTCAATGACCGTGGTCAGGGCCTCGGTAATCTCTGCTTCAATGTTATCTGCCATTAGCCTACCGACCCAATCATTTCAAACTTCATCAGGCGGTTAAGTTCAACGGCGTACTCCATTGGCAGCTCCTTGGTAAAGGGTTCAATGAAGCCCATGACAATCATTTCGGTGGCCTTTTCAGCTGAAATGCCACGGGTCATCAGGTAATAAAGTTGCTCTTCAGACACCCGGGAAACCTTGGCCTCGTGCTCCATGGACACGTTTCCATTCAAAATCGTGTTATACGGAATCGTATCGGCCGAGGACTGGTCATCAACCAGGATGGTGTCACACTCAACGTGGGCAAAGGAGCCGTCCGATTCACGGCCAAACTTCACCGTGCCACGGTAATCTGTCGAACCACCATCATGGGCAATTGACTTGGAAATAATCGAGGACGAAGTGTTCTTGGCATTGTGAATCATCTTGGCCCCAGAATCGAGGGTAACGCCATCACCGGCCACGGCAATTGAAAGCATGGTACCACGGGCCCCCTGCCCTTCCAGGTAAACGGAAGGATACTTCATCGTGGTCTTGGAACCAAAGTTCCCATCAACCCATTCCATGGTGGCGTTTTCATGGGCAGCGGCCCGTTTTGTTTCCAGGGAGTAAACGTTGTTTGACCAGTTTTGGATGGTCGTGTAACGGCAGTAACCGTCCTTTTTAACGATTACCTCAACCACGGCGGCGTGGAGGGAGTCGCCCGAATACATTGGTGCTGAACAGCCTTCAACATAATCGACGTGGGCCCCTTCATCAACGATGATCAGGGTCCGCTCGAACTGTCCCTCGTTTTCGGTGTTGATCCGGAAATAAGACTGGATCGGCGTCGTCACGTGGACACCCTTTGGCACGTAAATGAAGGTGCCACCCGACCAGGCGGCTGAGTTTAGCGCCGCCAACTTGTTATTGGTGGGCTTAACCAGGGAACCGAAGTACTCCTTAACCAGTTCAGGATATTCCTGAACGGCCGTGTCGGTATCGGTAAAGACAATCCCAGTCTTAGCGAACTCTTCTTTCATCCGGTGGTAGACCACTTCGGACTCGTACTGGGCGGAAGAACCAGCCAGCCACTTTCGTTCGGCTTCAGGGACACCCAAACGCTCGAAAGTATCCTTTAACTCCTGGGGCACTTCGTCCCAGTCCCGGTACTTTTCGTTGGTAGGCTTGTTGTAATAGTAAATATCGTCAAAGTTAATCTGACTTAAATCAGGACCCCAGTCCTGCATGGGCATCTTCTTATAAGATTCAAAAGCTTTCAAACGGAAGTCCAGCATCCATTCCGGCTCATTTTTCTTAGCCGAAATCTTACGGATTGTGTCTTCATCGAGACCCTTACCGGTGGAATACACCGCTTCATAGTCATCTTGAAAACCATGTTCATATTCCTTATCCGCACCAATGGCGGCCCGGGTTTTCTCCAGGGCTTCTTTACGATCAATCTCCATCTTACTGGCTCCTTTCTGCTTCGTCTAACAGGTCATCGAGGGCATGCCAGGCTAAAGTAGCGCACTTAATTCGGGTGGGGAACTGGCGGACCCCCGCCAAAACTTCCAGGTCACCCAGGGCTGGGTCGGGCGCCTTTTCATCGGTAAACATGGCTGAAAAGGCAGCACTCAACTGCTTGGCATCATCAATACTACCACCAGCAATCGCGTCAGTCATCATCGAGGCTGAGGCCATCGAAATGGCACAGCCGTTGCCATCAAAGGCCACATCACTAATCTTACCGTCCGAAACATCGGCGGATAGCTGGATAATGTCCCCGCAGCTGGGATTATACTTCCGTGCTTGGTAGGGCAAGTCCTCATCAATGGGATGGTAGTGATGGGGCTGGCGGGCATGAGCCATAATGACCTGCCGGTATAAATTGTCTAAATCCATGTTACTCATAGGCAAAATACTCCTGGGCCACTTTCAAAGCATCCACAAGGCGGTCGATATCGGCCAGGTCATTGTATAGGTAAAAGGATGCCCGGACCGTTGCCGTCACGCCCAAATAATCCATCAAAGGCTGGGCGCAGTGGTGGCCGGCGCGGACCTCTACCCCACTTTGGTCTAAGATAGTGGCCACATCATGGGGATGTACCCCCGCCAGGTTAAAGGCAATCACGGCATGGTGCTGCTTGGAGTCTTTGGGACCATAGATGGTCAAGCCATCTATGGCTTGCAACTTGTCCATGGCATAGGCCATTAACTCAGCTTCGTGCGCCTCAACTGTTTCCATGCCCACGCTTTGTAGGTAGTCCACCGCCGCACCAAGGCCAATGGCCCCGGCAATGTTGGGTGTCCCGGCTTCAAAACGTTCTGGCAATTTAGTATAGGTTGACTCATACAAGCCTACCCGTTCAATCATTTCCCCACCGTACTGGGCCGGTGGCATCTGGTCTAAGAGTTCCAAACGGCCATAGAGGACACCAATCCCGGTTGGTCCCATCATCTTGTGCCCTGAGAAGGCGTAGAAATCGACATCTAGGTCAGTTACATCCACCGGCATGTGGGGCGCTCCTTGAGCACCATCCAAGATTACCTTGGCACCGACCGCGTGGGCGGCCTTGACCACTTCCTTGACTGGGGTTTTAACCCCCAAGACATTGGACAGCTGGGTCAAAGTCACCAACTTGGTTTTATCGGACAGCTGGCGCTTTAAGTCATCCAGGTCCAAGAAGCCTTGGTCGTCTAGGGCCACGTACTTCAGCTTGGCCCCAACCCTTTGGGCCAGCACCTGCCAGGGCACGATATTTGAGTGGTGCTCCATGTAGGTCAGCAAAATTTCATCGCCGGCCTTTAAATTAGCGGGACCATAGGACTGGGCCAACCAGTTTAAGGATTCAGTCGTCGAACGGGTAAAAATAATACTACGGCGGTCGGCAGCGTGGATAAAGTGCTGAACCTTATCCCGGGCTGCCTCGTAGTGGTCGGTCGCCCGCTGTGACAGGGTGTAAATCCCACGGTGGATATTGGCATTATCATGCTCATAATAATCCGCCAAGGCCTCAATCACCTGCCTTGGTTTTTGACTAGTCGCCCCACTATCTAGGTAGGTCAGTGGCTGGTCATTCACCTTAGTTTTTAAAATGTCGAAATCATTTTTATACGTTTTCATGGGCAAGTTTTCTTTCGATTTGGTTCACGAGATCCTGCCGGGTTTGTGGGTCGGGAATCTTGGCCAAAATTTCGCCAATGAAACCACGGATGACTAACTTGCGGGCGACTTGCTGGGTCAGGCCCCGACTCATCAGGTAGTACAACTGCTCATCGTCAACCTGACCAACTGAGGCGGCGTGACCAGCGGTCACGTCGTTTTCGTCAATCAGCAGCAAGGGGTTGGCCTCACCACGACCACGGCGGGAAAGCATCAACACTCGTGACTCCTGCTGACCATCAGAACCCTTGGCACCCTTGATAATTCGGCCGATACCGTTAAAAATCAGGCTCGAAGAGTTTAAGATAACCCCTCGTTGGAAAATATGGGCGATAGTATGGCGACCGGTGTTAATCAATTCGGTGTTAAAGCCCTGCACCTGCTTACGGTTGGTAAAGGCCGCCACTTTAGCCTCAGTGTGGGCCCCTTCGCCGATGAGCTTGCTGGTTAAACCAGCAATCACATTCCCATCGTTAAAGGCGGCGTTAACCCAGTCCACTCGAGCATCGTCTTGAAGATTAGACTGGCGGTGCATAAAGGCCGCCGTGTCTTCAGAGAGGGCATCCAAGTTAGCATAAGTCAACTTGGCATTGCGGGCGGCTAGGACCTCGGTCACAATTGAAACCTTACTAGTCCCCTCACCGACGGTGTGGGTTTCTTGTAAAATCGTCGCCTCACTGTCCCGGCCAACGTAGACCAGGTTGTGGGCGGCCATGTCCCCGTTCTCAGCCAGGTGATCCAAGTATAGGTGCAAAACCGGTTTAACAGTCACACCCGCTGGAATGTAAACAAAGAGACCGGTATTAAATTGGTCAAAGTTAGCAGCGGTCAATCGATCCCGACCAGGATCAACGACCTTGCCAAGGACTTGATCAACCAGGTCCTGGTATTCCTCCCGGGCACTTTGAATATTGGTAACAATTACCCCGGCTTCGTGCAGTTCTTCACTCAAGTGATGGAAGGCAACTGCCTGACCAGCAATCTCGGCCCCGGTCTGTCCATCATGGGCAAAGTGGGGATTATGACTGCTACCCTGGCCGGCGTCTAAGTCCTCTAGGTGCCAGGGACGGTAACGAACCTTGGCAAACTCTGGCAGGGGGAGCTGCTCAATAACTTCTTGGTTCATATCAGACCCCCCGTAATGTCTTCGTCGGCATCTTCATCAGTTAGGACAATGTCTAGGCCTAACTCATCACGCAGACCAGCATAACCTTCGGCTTCCAGCTTGCGGGCCATTTCTGGTCCACCAGTTTTGACAACCCGACCGCCCATCATGACATGGACAAAGTCAGGCACAATGTAGTCCAGCAAGCGCTGGTAGTGGGTAATCATCAAAACCGCAAAGTCGTCAGATTTCATGCTGTTCACCCCGCGGGAAACGACCTTGAGGGCATCGATATCCAGACCAGAATCAATTTCATCCAAGATGGCAATTGATGGCTGAATCATCATCATCTGCAGGATCTCATTGCGCTTCTTTTCACCACCAGAGAACCCTTCGTTTAGGTAACGGTTGGCCATTTCGGCACTCATTGACAGGAACTCACGCTTCTTATCGAGTTCCTTCATAAAGGGCAAAACGCCAATCTGGTCGTCTTCTGGCCGGCGAGCGTTAACCGCGGCCCGCATAAATTCAGCGTTGGTAACCCCCTGAATTTCAGCGGGGTACTGCATGGCCAAGAAGAGGCCAGCCCGGGCACGTTCATCGACACTCATCTCAGCCAAATCCTGGCCGTCAAAGGTAATTTTACCCTCGGTAATTTCGTAGGCGGGGTGGCCCATGATGGCCTGGGACAGGGTTGACTTTCCAGTTCCATTGGGTCCCATGATGGCGTGGACTTCACCCGTGTTCACCGTCAAGTTAACGCCCTTTAAGATTTCCTTACCGGCGACGTTAACGTGTAAATTTTCAACTTTTAAAGTTTTCATTGTGCTCCCCCAGCATTACTTTTATAACAATCTAATATTTTACTCATAAAAAAGCAACTATGATAAGAAAATCACCAAGTGGTCCAGGATGATTTTCTAATTTAACCAGGGGTGTCTAGTGAGCTTCTAGGGCTTTAAATAGGCTTTCTTGCTGGTCAGCGATGACTTGGACCCGGCTAGCGATGATGTCGCGGTCCATTTGAATTTCACGCGTTAAACCAGGCTGTTCAATCTTAGGATCAAAGAAGGCCTCAAACTCGTTCAGGCGCTCAGCCGTGTGGAAGACCCGGCTGATAACCGTAACGTAACTGGAGAACTCCATGTCGCCACCGAGCTTTTCTTCCAGCCAAGACCACTGGTCGCGAATCCAATCCCAGGCCGCCTGCTGACCGACTGGGTTACGCAAGTAGCCTTCAAACCAACGGCGCAGGTCTTGGGGCTTAATGACCGTGGCGGTCTGGAAGTCACCAATTGCCTGGTTAACCTGCTTGGCGTCCGGCGTGGTTGTCAGGGCGGCCTGGATGTCGCTCTTCAAACTAGCCGTGGCCGTGTTTTGATAAAGATTAAGCAACAGGTCAAAGATGGCCTGACTGTTATAGTTTTCGATTTCATTGGTCAAAACTGCTGGCCGGGCTTCGGCGGGCAACTTGGTCAAATCATCACGGTACTTTTCAAAGAGGTCATGGGCCGCCTCAATAGCTTCCGGTGCCCGACCGTAAACCGCAGCTGACAAAATCAATGGCCGAATTAGGCGGTCATCATTGCTGTCACTGTCAGTCTGTAGCCAACCAAGGCGGGCCAACTGCTGGCCAGTCAAGCTTTGGACTAGCTGGCGTAGCTGGGTTTCTTCGGGACTACCCGCGCTAACAAAGAACTTCAGTTGGCCGATGGCCTGGTAACCCAGGTCGTTAACCAGGGCGGACTTACTATTGGCAAAGCTAGTTAGCAGTGGCAGTAAGTCGGCATACCGTCCCTGACCAGCCTGGGCTAGGAGCAGCCGGTCTTGCAGCTGCTGGGCCTGACTAATTGGGTCCAAGTTATCCAGGTCGTCTTCAATGGCCTTGGCCAAGGTTTCATCGTAGTGGACGATAAAGTGGGCAGCGTTACCAACATTCAAACGGATTGGGCCATCGGTCTTAGCGGCCAACTCCTGGTAGTCACCCAGGTCCAAACTAGCTTCCTTCATGACCTTAGGCGCATCTGGAATGTTGCTGTTAAGCGGAATCTGCCAGCGGCGATCAGCGTCAGCGGCTGGGCCAATGTTAAATTGGTGCTGGCTAAGGACCAGGTGTCCGTTTTCAACCTTAGCCGAAACCACTGGGTAGCCAGGTTGCTGCAACCAGGTCTTCATCATGCTGGTCAAATCCTGACCAGCAGCGTGACCGAGGGCATCCCAGAGATCATCCCCACTAGCATTGCCATAGCGCATCTTTTCAAAGTAGGCTTTCAAACCGCGCCGCAGAGCATCATCACCGATAAAGGCCCGGACCATCACCAGCAGGCGGGCCCCCTTGGCATAGACAATGGCAGGGTCAAAGAGGGCATCAATTTCTTCAGGGTGATTAACCGCCACATGGACGGACTGCACCCCTTCGATGGCATCGCGCCTCAAAGCAGCCTGGACATCGCTGGCATTAAAGGTTTCCCAAATGTGCCAGTCGGGTTCCAGGGCATCAACGGCCACGTACTCCATCATGTTGGCGAAACTCTCATTTAACCAGAGTTCATCCCACCACTTCATCGTCACTAGGTCGCCAAACCACTGGTGAGCCAGCTCATGGGCAATCACAGTGGCCACAACCTGCTTAACGCCCAGAGCGGTATTCTTTGGATCTAAGAGTAGGTAGGCTTCCCGGTAGGTCACCATTCCCCAGTTTTCCATGGCTCCAGCTGAGAAATCGGGCAGGGCCACCTGCCAGGAATGGGGCAGTGGATATTCAGTCTGATAGTAATCTTCATAGAACTCGATTGAGCGCTTAGCAATGTCTAGGGCAAAGTCCAAATCCGTGTCGGGGTGGGCCTTGGTTGCAAAGACGCCGACTTTGACACCACTCTGGGTCTCGGTCTGCTTGTTTTGCATTTCACCAAAGGTAAAGGCCACCAGGTAGGTGGACATCTTCACCGTGGTTTCAAAGTAGTGCACCCCGTCGGTCACATGGTCCTCTGGCATGTTGGCAATCGCCATCTCACCGGGCTGCTCATCAAACTTCAGGGCCAGGCTAAAGGTTGCCTTGGCCTCTGGTTCATCGATACTTGGAAAGGCCTGGCGGGCAAAGTAAGTTTCAAACTGGGTGCTGACCAGCTGCTTTTCTACGCCATCGACCTTGAAATAAGAAGGATAAATCCCGTTCATGTTGTCGGTCAAAGGCGCTGAGTAAGTCACATCAATCGTGATTTCACCGGTCTTACCGACTGGAAAACGGACGGCATCCTCGGCATTTTCAACCTCAAAGGGTACCTTTTCCCCATCAACGAGGAGTTCTTCAATTTTTAAATCGTGCTGGTGGAGGGCCACGGTTTCAGATTGGGCCTCACCAAAAATCTTAGTATGACCCTTAATCGTCTTATCCTGGCGACTAATGTCGAGGTACAGGTCGTAGTGCTTAGGTTTAAATGCTTCATAAAAACGGGCAATTGCTGTCATGAAATCCCACCTTTTCCTTATTTATTGTTGGTCCCATTATAACTAAGTTAGCGACAATAAAAAAATTTTTCACCTAGACCAACCGATTTGTCAGCCCCTTCAAATAGCCCTATAATAAACGCACGCGATACCGTTAAAATTTCAAATTTTTTAAGAGAAAGTGGACCTGATGTCGAGTTTTTACCTATTTACCCTACTAATCACTGGTGTAATCTTTGCCAACATCGTGAAAACCTACCTACCCAAGGTGCCGGACGCCTTTATTCTGATTCTGACTGGGGTGGCCCTGTCCTTTACCCCGGTCTTGCATAATTACACGCTAGAACCGGAGCTTTTCCTGCTCCTCATCATCGCCCCGATCATGTTTGTCGAGGGACAGGCTCAGGATGCCCGGCGCATCCGGGCCCGCTTTGGCATGATTATCAAGCTGTCAGTCGTCTTGGCGGTTTTGACGGCGGTCCTAGTTTCGGGTCTGACCTTAATTGAAACCCATTGGACCCTACCACTGGCAATCGCCCTGGCAGCCATTGTGGTGCCGACCGACGCCGTGGCCGTTAATTCCATTACCCAGGGTCGGGCAGTACCCGGTGGTGTTAACGAGGCCTTGTCGCTGGAATCCCTCTTTAATGATGCGACCGGCTTAGTCATGTTAGACCTAGCCCTCTCGGTCCTAGAAGCTGGTAACTTTTCCCTGATTAATGGCCTGGGTCACTTCCTCTTTGTGGCAGTGGGCGGTGTTGTCGTTGGTATCGTTGGCTCCTTCCTGTTAATCACGCTGCGGATGAAACTCAACCTGCGGGCAATCAGTAAGCTAGTCACAACCATCCCCATTAACCTCCTAACGCCCTTTGCCATTTACCTCCTGGCTGAGTCCCTGGGCGTTTCCGGTATTTTGGCCGTGGTCGCCAGTGGTCTGGTCCACAACATCGAAAGCCGGCGCCTCCGCCTGGTTTCAACTGACGCCCAGTTAACGGTGGCCACTCTCTGGCAGAGTATCAATGCGATTTTAAACAACATCGTCTTCCTACTGTTGGGCCTATCCCTGCCTTCGGTTTTCAACCACTTAATGGCGCTCACCATGCGGGAACGCTGGGCCTTGGTGGTGCTAAGTGTTGGTATCTACGTTCTCATGCTGGTCTGGCGTTATGTGTGGGCCCGCTTTGAAAAGAACCCGCAAACCAACCAGCTGATGGGTAAGCGAGAGGGCCGCCTCCGCCACCTAAACGCCAAGGTCTTTGGCGTCAGTGGCGTGCACGGGGCCGTCACCCTGGCCATGGCCTTTTCCCTACCGCGGACTTTAAACGGCGCGCCCTTCCCCTTCCGCGATGAAATCATTATCTGTGCCAGCCTGGTCATTATTATCAGCTTGATCGTGGCGGCGGTGGTTCTCCCCCTCATTTTGCCGGCTAAAAAGACCGCTTACAGTGAAAACGAACTGCGCAAGGTCCGCAATAAGATGATTGATTATGCCATCTTAAAACTGCAGGACAATGTTAGCGATTATGCCGTCCGGGAAGCGGTTAGTACCCAGCTCCAGTCCCAAAAACGGACCCCGCTCGATGATAACCTGGCCTCTTCGGACCAAGACTTTCAAAACGAACTTGACCAGACAATCACCTTCGCTGAAGACTATCTTCACGGTGACTATGTCAGTGATCATTATCCGGCCGAAGTGATTAAGTTCTACGACCAAATGCTCCAACGGACCTTCCAGCACCGGCAAAAAAACCAGTTCTGGCTGCGTTCTAGGCACTTTGTCCGCCGGGCCATCCATGAAACAATTTTTCACATCGAAACCCGGACCTTCACCAAGCACCAACGTCAGGTCTACTTCCAACGGCAGTTGCAGCGTGGTGACGATAACCCCCGCATCCAGCAGGCCAAAAAGTGGCAGGATAACTGGGAGTTCATTCGGGCCTTAAACACGGACCTGGCTCAGGCCACTGACCGCCACTTAAACGATATCCTGCGAGAGCGCCTGGCTAACACCCACCGGGACAATGTCGATTTGGACCGGGTCCGGCACACGATGAATGAGTTCTTCCAGCGGGTTCAACGCCATTATCAAAGCCCCGAGATTGAAGTTGACAGCAGCGCCTTCATCCAGGCCTTCCAGTACGAGTATGACTTCGTTCAAAATGGTCTGGCAGCCGGTCGGATTAAACCGGCCCTCGCTGACCGCCTCTTTAATGAAATCAACCAGGCCCAGAGCCTGGAACTGATGGAAAATGGCACGGAACCACAGGCCGCCATTGAATAATAAAAAGCCCAAGCAAATGCTTGGGCTTTTTGATTAGCGTAACTTTTCATAAAGTGGAATTAGTTCTTTTAGTGTTTGTAATAGGGTTTGCTCTAGTTCTGGTGTGCCCAACAAGGGGTTGTCCAGGTAAAACTGGCGACCAATCAAAACCTCACTGGCCTTAACCTTCTGGTAGCGGGCCACACTGTCATCGTACTGATTCAAGTTCCAGGTCTGATTAACCATGTGGTCCTGGCTGATGACAAAGTCGTCGGGCAGCTTGGCCACCAGGGGCGCGATGTCGGCTAACTTTTTAGAAATCGTAGCGGTCTCCTTGGGCTTCATGTTAGCTTCCACCGCCAGATAGAAGTAAAGGTGGTCTTCCCAGAGCCCCAGTTCAAAGTGGGGCATCATCTTATAACCGCGGGGGTTAGGCGCAAAGGCCACCCAGGTATTCTCCGGCGGGTTAGTGGTCCGCATCCGGTGCTTGGCCACGTGGGCTACCCAGTCCTGGCCATCTTCTTTTAGGATGGGCAGGGCTTTTTCGGCAAAATCCTCAAATTCCGGATCAATGACGGTTTGAATCAGTTTCATCCGGCCATCTAAGGTTGGCTCGTCAAAGGCCTTGAAATCAGCTTTTTTAAACATGGGTAATCTTTCCTTTCTTATGAAAACTGGCCAGCCACATGATAATGACATAACCCACGACCAGAATTGTTGCTAAGAGGTTTAGCCAAATCAAGAAGACAATCATCGAACTGACCGACTGGTAAAAGCCATACTTGCCCACCTGCAACTGAGCGTAGAAGGTGAAGGCCTTGTTTAAGACAAAGAGCATGACCAGCTCAGCGGCCGTCCCCCAGGCGACGGCCTTAAAGGGTGCCCGGGCTTGCCGGGTTGGCAGGAAGTAGTTCATCATCATGAGCGCAAACCACAGGCCTAGCAGGATCAACCAGCCAGTCTGGTGCTTTAGAAAGTCATTCCAGGGTGTGGGTGGCAGGTTTTTGGTCATAATGCTAATCACGTTGGCCGCCATCGAGAGCACGATAAAGGCAATCAGAATGACGGCCAACCAGAGAAAGGACCAGAACCGACTGAGCAGGCCGCTCTCCTGCTGATCAACATTGGCAATCCGGTTAAAGGTCCGCCGAAAAATGGAAATCGTTTGTGAAATCGCCCAGACAATAAAGAGTAGGGAGAAGGACAGCCAGGTCTTGTAGTCACTGTGCAAGACCGAGGTCAGCACCGGAGCCAAAATATTATAAACATTGGCTGGCATAATCTGATAGAGGGTGGCCAGCAAGGTCCCGCCATTGACGTTGACCAGTGAGATTAATACCGCGGCCGCAATCAGCGTTGGGAAAATAGTTAGCAGGGCGTAGTAGGCAAAGGCGGGGCCCACGAAAAAAAGCTGGGCCCGGTCAAAACCAGTCATCAACTGATTTAAATGCCAGCGCTCAGATACCCCTCGCCAAAAAGTTACTAATTTCGTCTTCATAATAATCTTATTATGCCAAAAATAAACCGTCCTGACCATTATCAGGACGGTTTATTAATTCGCTTGGCAGCTTAGACAGCTGGGGTTTCACCCAAAGCAGTCTGGGCAGCAATGTTAAGCACTGACCACTGACGGTCAAAGCCAGGCTGGAAGAAGAAGTCGGCCTCAGCCAAGTTTTCCAAAGTCATGTGGGCCGTGATGGCCAAAGAAATCGTGTTACCGTGGGCCGTAATCGCACCCTTAGAGAGAATCTGCCCACCTAAGATCTGGTGACTCTCTGGGTGATAGGTCAACTTAACCCATACATCAGGGTTACCATCGGTCACAAAGTTTGGACGCAACTTACCATGGTAAACGCTCTCCGCAACATCCAAGTTCAACAGCTCGGCATTGTGGGCGTTAACTCCAGTGCTAGCCAAGTGGTAGTCAAACACAGACAAGGCGGAAGAACCGTTGATTCCTGGGAAGCTGCGGTCTGGCTTAGTCATCGCCAAAGTTTCAGCCACGTAGCGGGCCTGACGGCGGGCAGCCGAAGCCAGGGCGATTGGTGCTGGCTTACCAGCCGGAGCAAAGAGGGACTTAATCGCATCCCCAACGGCATAAATATCAGGGGCTGAAGTGCGCAGGTATGGGTCGGTCTTAATGAAACCACCTTCTTCAAGGTCAACGGTGCCCTTCAACCAGTCGGTGTTAGGCGTAACCCCGGCAGCCACAACAACCAAGTCGGCTGGCAATTCGCAGCCATCATCAGTCTTCACTGACTGAACCTCGGTGGTACCTTGGTACTCAGACACGGTGCGACCCAAATCCAGGTTTACACCATTTTCGCTAAGGGTCTTAGCAACCACTTCCCCCAACTGTGGGTCCAAGTAGTTGGCCAGCGGCTGCTGGTTGCGATCAACGATGGTCACGTTCTTGCCACCCTTGGCAAAGACTTCGGCGGCCTCGATACCAATGTAACCGGCACCAACCACAACCACGTTTTTAACCTGGTCATCATGAAGCTTGTCGTGGAGCTTAGTCGCCCAGTCGCGGCCACGCATCAAGAAGACGTTCTTCAGGTCGTTACCAGGAACTGGGATGGTGGTAGGCGTAACCCCAGAAGACAAGATTAACTTATCATAAGTGTCGGTGAAGGTCTCACCATTTGCCAGGTTCTTAACTTCAACCTCGTGCTTGTCGGGGTCAATCTTAGTAACCTGGTGCTGGCTGTAAACCTGTCCACCCAACTTCTCAACATCTTCAGGCTTAAAGTTGCGGACGTCGTCGCGCTGGGTTGCCTTACCTTCCAGGTAAAGTTCCATACCACAGGACATAAAGGAAATGAAATCACCGGCCTCATAAACCGTAACTTCGTTATTTTCGTAACGTGTCAACAACTCCACCGCAGACTCATGTCCACCGTGAGAAGCACCAACAACAATGACTTTCATTAAATGACCTCCAAACTTTGTTAATTGCTACACTTCGTTCTAAAACTAACAATACCACTCTGGCCGGGGATTGTAAAATTTCTATTAGACCAAAATTAGAAAAGCTTACCAATACCGAAGTGGATTACGATGGTAATCATACCGATTACGATGTTGCGAACAATGGCCCGGGCAACCAATCCGTTCGATAGTTTAGCTGATAGAAAACCGGTCAGCCCTACGGCCAGCACGGTCGCTCCGATGGTCGCAACCAATTGGTAGGACACTGGGGCCAGGACCAGGGCAAAAAGTGGCAGGGCCCCACCCAGCGAAGCTGAGAAAAGGGAAGCCCAAGCGGCCTGCCAAGGGTTCATATAGTGGCCCAGGGTTAGGTCGTACTTCACACTTAAAATCGTGGCCAGGGGCTTTTTGTTCATCAGCTCGTCGGCGATTTTTTGGGACGTGGTCACGGAAACGCCGCGCTCGACGTAGTGGTCAACCACTACCTGCCAGCCAGCCTTGGGATTTTGGGCCAGGGCCTTGCGCTCCTTTTCAACGACCACCTTTTCACTGTCCGACTGGGCCGAGACTGAGGCGTATTCGCCCGAAGCCATCGACAGGGCGCAGGCTAGCAAATCCGCCAGGGCAGCAATCATAATGGTAAAACGGTTAGTCGTGGCGGCGGCCACCGAGAAAACCACGCCGACCACGGTTAGAATACCGTCGTTAGAACCCAGGACCCCAGCCCGGATGGCGTTCAACCGCTCATCGATGGTCATTTGATCCTTATCTTTTTTTATCTTTGGTGCTCTTTTAATCATTTGCATCTACTTTCCCCTCCTTACCTAAACAAGGAGCCAATCGCGAAGGTAACAATCATGGTGAAGATACCCGCAGTGACATTCCGCAAAACTGAGTGTTTCCGGTTCGCCCCGTTTAGACGGGCGGCAAAGTAACCAGTTAGCACCAGGGCCGCCAGAACGGCTAAGAAGGTAACCTGGTTACGCCAGTAAACCGGGGTAACGGCCATCGCTGCCATGGGCAGGGTCGCACCGAGTGGAAAACTAATAAAGGAAGCAATTGCGGCACCCCCAGCACTTAGAACTGAGTTTGGTGAAAAGCCGTAGCGCTCACGGACCGTGGTGACCAGGGCATCCTTGTCCATCATTTCCTTGGTCGCCTGGCGGGCGAGTTCCTTAGAAATCCCAACGTTTTCGTATTTTTCAGCGACAAAGTCAAACTCGCCGCTGTAGTCGTTGGCTAAGGCCAGGGTTTGGACCTGACTAACCTTCATCTGGGCATCGTGCTGGGAAGATACTGATACGTACTCGCCCATGGCCATTGAAACCATGCCGGCCAGGGTGCCGGCAAAACCAGCTAAGAGAATGCTGCCAGTGTTGGTCGTGGCGCCAGCAACCCCGAGGATAATTCCGGAAACGGAGAGGATCCCATCGTTACCACCCATGACGCCGGCCCGGATGATATTATTACGTTCCATTAAGTTATTGTCTTTTGCCATTTGTCTTTTTCCTTTAGAATGATTCTAAATAAAGTATATCAGGTACGAATTTCTTGTCAAGTAATTTGGAATAATTCTAATTTGATGGTACAATCATATTCAAGATAGCATCAGTGAAACTAGGAGGTTACGATATGGACGCTGATAAACTTCGACAAATCCTACAAAAGCGCGGTCTCAAGGCTACTCAGCAACGATTGACCCTCCTAGAATATTTGATGACTCACGAAACGCATCCAACCGCGGAAATGATTCATAAGGACTTATCTGACATCAGTTTGGCCACGATTTACAACACTCTGGAAAAATTAGTTGAGGTAAAATTAGTCGCCATCATCGAAGGTGTTTCCGATGGTAAGCGGCACTATGACTATTTTGGTGACCCCCACTACCACATCATCAACACCAAGACCGAGGAAATCATCGATGCCGATAACTTCGATCCGACTGTTCTCCTGCAGGCAGCCCGAGAAGCCAGCGGCCTCAACATTACCGACTACCGCATTGAAGTCTACGGCGTTGATCCCAAAGACGCCAAGTAAAAAAGCACCTAGTTATCACTAGGTGCTTTTTTATTGCTGTTGATAATTGGTGATGTAAGGATCGCTGATGACGCTTTGTAGTTCTTTGTAGTCCTGGCTGTCCAAGAAAGTATCCAGGGCGCGTTGGTCGTGCCAAAAAAGCCAGAGCATCCCGGCGCCCTTGCCCTTGGCATCCTGGGCCAAGACGGCGTTGTCCCCCAACAGCTTAGGTAGGTTCTCTTCAGTTAAGTCGTTGTACTTAAAATCGATCTGTAAGACAAAGCGGCCCTGCAGGTGGGAACCAAAGTGAAGGCCGTTATAGGTTACCGGCTCCTTGAACTGGTCGCTGACCGGTCCTAAAACCAAAACGTTACGCTGGCCAGCCCCATCCAAGATAAAGAAGGGTTCCTGACTCTCAGCCTGCCATTCCTTAAGCGCGTTTAAATCTTGGACCGGCTTTAAAATCAAATTAACTTTCATAAAAAGGCTCCTGTAGGTGCTTGATTAAACTCGACGATAAATAAGATTGGAACTGCGAAATAAAGGCCTGGACCTGGGAAAAGTGATTTAATTCCCAAGCCTGGTACTGGTCTAAATTCTCGCTCAAACGCAGGGCAAAGTCAATATCTGGCTGAGTAATGTAATGATTGGTCCGCGGAAAATCCAGCAACAATTGGGGCCAGTCGTCGTTTAGGATGGCTATTGCCCGTTGATAGCGTTCATCCTTATGACTAATACTACGTAAATCGTTTGGATTTAACATCAACTCGCTCCCATCTTTAAGACCCGGCCAACTGGGCCACTTAGTGAAAGTTCTCCCTTGGGTGGCAGGACCCAGTAGACCCGGTGGTAGCCATGGCTATCCACCGCATCTTCCCCCTGGCCATCGGTAAAAATCACCACCGTAGTTTGCTTGGGAAAGTGCTGGTCAGCCAGGGTATCAAAAATACTTTGAAAAACAGTACCACCACCGCCTTGACGCTGCCAGTTTTGCCAATGCTTTAAAGGCTGAGCCTCACTATCAAAGGAAAAAACCTGCAAATCAACGGGCATGGTGCGTGAAATTTGGCCTAACCAGGCAGTAAAGAGGCCTAAGTCGTGGTCACTGACCGAGGCCGAGTTGTCCAAGAAGACCGCTAACCGGGCCTGGTTTTGCTGGCGCTGACCCGGTAGATCCATCCGGTAGGGCTGCCGCCGGTTAAAGCGGTTCTGGGTTGGCCCCAGTTTTTTTGGTTGCTGGGTTAGGGCCATTTTTAAAATCGCCCGCCAGTTTTGCTTGGGGGCTAAGACTTCCTGGAGGTAGTGCCAGACCCGGCCGGGTACGTTCCCACGACCAGTCCGCTGCACGTCCTCTTTTGCCTGGCGGAGGATATTATCTAAGGCCGTCCCAGCCTCTACCCCCTGTCCCTGGCTGTCTTCCCAGCCTTCATGGCTATCGACCGGTTGGCCACTCTTGGTGTCACTGGTAGTCACTAAATCCTTGAGGGCGGCGATGTATTCAGCCGAATCTAGGCCCGGCTTAAGTAATTTTTGATACTCCTGGAAAACCCGCCCCAGGTCATAGGCATCCGGCAAAGGGCCCAATGCAGTCGGTAGGTACTGATTAACGGCCACATCGGTCCCCTTTTGAACCGCCGTTTTGCTAGCCTGACTGTCGGCATAGCGGATGGGGTGCTGCCAAATTAAATGCAAGGCTTCGTGGGCCAGACCCTGGGCCAGTTCATCCGGTTTGGTGAAGTTTTCCTGAATCTTTTCCGGGTTTAAGACCAGGTACCAGTGGTGCCCCTGCCAGCGCAGCCCCAGTGGGACTGACTGATGGCTATCCACCAGACGGGGGAGCTGCATAATGACACTGCCATACAGGGGCGCCACGTCCAGTAAATTTTTCAGGCTGGCGACCAGGAAGGGTTGGATCGATTGTTGGCTTTGCTCTTTGGGCATTAGTGGGTGGCAATATCCATAATTTGCTGGTACAAAACGTTGGCATAGTGGTTCTTAGAAGCATAGAGCTTGTCCAAGACTGGGTCATTGACCAGCTGCTGGACCAGGGCATACTGACTATCCGGTGCTAACTGGTTCAACAGGTAACTAAAGCGGGCCGCCCGGTTATTATCCGTCAAATCAGCCGTATTCAAGGCTGACTTTAAGGTATTTAACTGCTGGAGGGCTGGCAACTTTTTGAAAATTGCGACAATTTTGCCAGGTACCCGCCGTCCCTGGGGCTGACTGTCGAACAGGTCAGCAGCGGTGAGGACCTGCTCGTTTTCCTGTAAGAACTTGGTCACCAGGGCGGCCACGGCTGGACCCAGGTCACCAGCCGCCAGGTCAAAGAGGAGCTGGTTTTGCTGCTGGGCTGGCAGTTTTTTGAGTTGCCGGTAGTTATCCGAAAAGCGCTGCCAGGCCCGGGGCGTGGGGTCTAAATCGCCGCTACGCTGACTTGGGTAGAGCAGCTGGCTATTGGCCGCGATAAAGCGCTGAATCAAGGGATCGATGTGGGCCTGGGGCTGTCCCTGCTTGGCCCAATTGAGCCAGTCGGTCACCGACACGTCCATGACCAGCCGGGTCGTCCGGTCCTTAATAGCGGCATCGGCCGGTTCAACGGCGTACTGGTCCTCTTCAAAACCAGCCATGGTATCGTCTGGGTTTTCGGCTAGGACAATATAGGTATTTTTAGGCAGTTGAATATCGTTAATCTGCCGCTGTAAGACTAGGTTCATGAGTTCAGCCTGAACAGCGCTGTTACCGCGGTTAAACTCATCCAAGAACCAGATAATTGGCTGCTTAGGGTGTTTTTCAGCCGCCTGGATGATTTCAATTAAGGTGTGAGTATAACCAAATTGAACATCGGCTAGGTGCTGACCAGCCTGGGTAGTCACATAAGCCTGGTCATTTAATGGTGGAATCGGGATAGCCAGGTCCCCTTTTTCAGACAGGGAAACCACCGTGGTCACCAATTTTGCCCCCATTTTTTCAGCCACGGTTTCAACTAGGGCCGATTTCCCGACCCCAGCCTGACCAACAATGGTGGGCACGTGGCCGCCCTTTAACACTAGGGGGACCGCGGTTAATAGTTGTTGAAAGCTTAACGCCATTGATATACCTCGCTTTCACCATTTTACCGCAAAGATTGGAATAATAAAAAAGGGCCCGCGGGCCCTTTTTTACTGAGCAGAACTACTACTGCTGCTACTGCTACTACTATTATTGTTATCTGAAGATGAAGAGGTCTGACCCGGCTTTTGCTGAACCGTGTCCCAGTAAGCATTGATAATCTGCTTAGCAATCCGACCGTTGGTACCATCCAGGTAACTGTTCATGCCAGGAATGGCCATGGCCATGGCAAATGGTTGACCTGGCACATAACAAACAATCGACTCAGTATAGGTCGTGTGCCCGTTAACGGCCGTTTCAGCCGTTCCGGTCTTGGCGTAAACCTGGGGATCCAAACCGTGGACCCCACTACCAGTGTTATCCGGATCAGTTCCGTTGGCAACGCGCCACATTCCCTTGTGGATAATGTTCCACTCATCGGCGGACAGGCGTACCTGCCCCTGAATATTTGGCGTAGAAGTCCAAACCGTCTTCAGGTGCTTATTGCTGACATCGTTTTGCAGGATGGAACCAACCAGATGCGGCTGGAGCACATAACCACCGTTGGCAATCGCAGAAACATAGCGGGCTAACTGCATGGTTGTGTAACTGTCATACTGACCGAATGATTCGTAGAGGTACTTACCTTGGGCCGCCCCGGTTGTTGGACCGCGGTAACCAGCCGTCTCGCCATCGATATCAATCCCAGTCTTGTAACCCAGGCCAAACTGAGCCAGGCCGTTTCGTAGGGTCTGGAAGGCATCCGGATTCAAGTTCAGGTGCTCACCTGGTGAATAAGTCTGGCCACCAATCTTCATCGCTAACTGGACGAAGTAGGTGTTAGATGACCGCTCCAAAGCAGTCAGGACATCGATTGGGGTTGGGTTACCCTTCTGGTTCCAGTAAGATGTAATTTCTGGGGTACCAGCAATCTTAATTGCCTGGTCGTAAAGGGTGTTATTGGTTGGCGTCACTACGCCGTGCTGGAAAGCCGTGGCCAGCACCGCTGGCTTAACCACCGACCCCATGACAATGGCGTGGTTAATGTTACCCAGTGGGTCCGCCGTCTTAGTTCCGGTCTTGGTGTCCCGGTCAACCCCGGCGATGGCATAAATACCACCGGTATAAGGGTTAATGACCGTGGTATAGATTCCCTGGACATCCCCACCAGGAATGTTACTTTCCAGGATCTGCTGAACCTTCTTTTGGTAGTCGGCGTTAATCGTCAGCTTCAAGCTATCGCCGGCCTGACCAGCATACTTGAGCTGGCTAGACTTAATGCCACCACTACCGTTGGTTGTCACCAGGGTCTGAGAAGGGGTTCCCTTCAAAATGCTTTCATAACGGCGCTCCAGGGCGTAGCTACCAACCGGCTGGTTTTGAGAATATCCCTGGGCTAGCAGGGTGTGCAGCCGGTCGGCTGGCAGACCGATCGCTTCATTAGTAACCGTACCAACCAGGGCCTGGAAATCATTTCCTTCAGGGTAGACCCGGCTCCAACTGGAACCAATCTTAACCCCGGGGAACTGACTAAGGCGCTCGCCAATCTCGGCCTGAGCCTGGTCAGTTACGCCAGATTCCTGGATATAGGTCGTCGACAGGGCGTAAGCGCCACTCATCCGCTGGAAGATGGCGGCCTGGTTATCACTGACATTCTTGTCGAGGTTGTGGTCTTCGACGTAGGCCGCCATGGCGTTGTTAAGCTGGGTTTGCGACCAGGTCTTAGCGGCCTTTGGGTTGGCGGCTTGCACCTTGTTTTGGACCTGATCAGCCAGCTTGGTGCTGCTGGCCAGGTAGTAATCGGCCTTGGCCCGGGGACTGAGTCGACTGGTATCGACATTTAAGTACTTACCCAGACCCGTCGCAATCTTATAAATTTGCGTTGGCGTGGTGTTCTTACCCCGGGTGTAGGTCACAGCGGCCTGGGACTTGTTTCCGGTAATGACCCGGCCGGAAGCGTCATAAATCAAACCGCGCGGGGCGTTACCCTTTTCCAGGGTTTCATCGCTCCGGTTAACCTCAGCCAGGAAGTCACCACCCTGTTTGAGGGTCAGCAGGCCCAACTGGATAACCAGGGCCAGCATCAGGGCTGACACAATCCACAACAGCAACTTTAACCGTCCGGGTAGGTTCGCCCGGGCATCGTTTTTATCTCGATTTTCTAAGTAAGGATTGCGATTCATGCCTGTCCACCAAATACGTGTTAATTATCCCTACTACCTTACCATAAAACCAATTTTACTCGCTAAAAAAAGGGCGTTTTTGGTATCCTGGGTACATGCTCACTTTTAAAAAATTCCTCTTTAAAACTTGCTTAAGTCCCCTGGCCCTCAGCTTCTGGATTCCAGTCCTGATGACCCTTTTTTACTTTGCCAGCCGGGGCATGGCCCCCTTCGGGAACAGCTCAATTTTAACGGTGGATTTGGGCCAGCAATACATTGACCAGTTTGCCCTCTTTAAAAACACGGTGATGAACCACCCAGGTAGTTTCTTCTATTCATTTTCTAGTGGCCTGGGCGGGGACATGATTGGTGAGTTTGCTTATTACCTGATGAGCCCGCTCAACTTTATTTTTCTCTTTGTGCCAAACCTGCTCTTGCCAGTCGGGATTCTCTTTGTCCTGGTCTTGAAGTTTGGACTGGCTGGCTTGACCATGGCCTTTCTAATCAAAAAGCTTGATCTCCAGCGTGGGTACTATATCACCCTCTTTGCCATCAACTACCCCCTTTGTGGCTGGTTTGTCGCTAATAACCTCAACCTCCTATGGCTGGACACCGCGATTTTGCTGCCCCTGGTGGTCTGGGCCCTGGAAAGACTGATTACCCAAAACAAGCCTCTGCCCTACCGCCTGCTGCTGGGTCTCACCATCTTAAGCAACTACTACATCGCCTTCATGGTGGCGCTCTTCATTGGCCTCTACTTTATCTGGCGCCTGCTATCGCTTACCCAAAAGCGCTGGCAAACCACCCTGCAATTTGCCTGGAGCAGCCTCATCGGGGGTCTCCTGTCCGCGGTGGTCGTCCTGCCGGCCTACTACCAACTGGGACTTGGTAAGACCCAGTACAACACGCCCTGGACCTGGCGCTTTGACAATAATCCCCTCGACCTGCTGGTCAAGCTCATCCCCGGCAGCTTTAACTTCGACCAAATGCAAACCGGCCTGGCCAACATTTTTGTCGCCTTTTTGATTTTGCTGGCCGTGGTGGCCTTCTTTGTGGCCAAAAACTTCTCCTGGCGGGTAAAAATCGGAGCCGGCCTGATTTTAGCAATCTTAATCTTGGCTACCACCTGGGCGCCGCTGACCCTAATTTTTCACGGGGGCCAGTACCCAGTTTGGTACCCCTACCGCTTCAGTTTTATCCTGGTCTTCTTTGCGATTTACCTGGGCGCCTTGGGCTTCAAGCCTAACTGGCAACCCCATGCCATCACCCTGCTGGCCGTTTTTACCGGGATTATCGCTATCGCAATTTTTGCCAGTCTCCAGGTCAAGACCTTCCCCTTCTTAAACCGGGACCTGATTTTGCTCTTCATGTTCCTGTCGGCCGCTACTCTGGCCTGCTTTATCGGACCAATGCCGGCCAAATTACGGTTAGCCGTTCTCAGTCTAATCACCATTATGAGTTTAAACACCAACCTGTCGGCCAGTTTAAACAACTTTTCTTACATTAATAACGATGAATACCAACGGACCGTGCAGTCTCTGACCGATGGCGTGGATATCATCGACTCCGATACCTCCTGGTACCGGGTCGCTCAAACCTTCCAACGGACCCGCGGTGACAGTATGATGGCTGACTTCTACGGCGGTTCCCACTTTAGTTCCCTCCTGCCTAAAAACACGACCGAATTCTTTGCCAAAATCGGCCAGCCAGAAGGCGATAACTATGTCGTCTACAGCAACGGTACCCAGTGGACCGATGACTGGTTGGGCTGCAAGTACCTGCTCACTGCCAACCCTAACCAACCCCACCTGCCGGGTGCCCCAACCAGCCACCTAATTGGTTACCGCCCGGACGTAAGCAGTGACCAGTTGGTTGGCCAGAGTGATACGGTCAAGGTTTATGAAAATCCCAATGCTTTGCCAGTCGGTTTTGCGGCTAGCAACCAAATTTTAAAGACCCAGCTCTTTGATGACAGTCCGATGCAAAACCAGGACCAGATTTTCCAGAAACTAACTGGCGAATCAACCAACTTAATTAGCGCTACTAATTTTGACAGTGCCCAGGGCCATAACTTAAACACGCCAATAACAGTGACCGATGCTACGGTCACCCGGATTGATCCTAGCCAACCGGCCAGCCTGGATTTGACCTTCACGCCAACGACCGATGACCCTTACTACCTGACCATTGGTGGCAACCTCAAAATTGACCAGTTCGATATCCTGATTAATGGCCACGTGGTGCCGCAATTCTCTTCATACCGGCACACAATTGTGGTGAACTTGGCCAACCGGGCTAAGAACCAGCCCCAAACCCTGACCCTACGCCTACGGGACACGCAATCACTGAATCTCAGTAACGTGGCCCTCTACCATCTCAACGAGAATGTTTTGAACCAGGGTGTCAACCAGCTCAAAGCCCACACTTGGCAAATCAAAGAGCGGTCCGAACGACGCCTCTCTGGCACGGTCACAACCACCAAGGAGCAATCCCTGATTATGACTACCATTCCAAGTGTGCCCGGTTGGAAGGCCCGCCTGGATGGCAAAGTGGTTAAAACTAAGCTGGCTGCCGGCTACTTCCTGGCAATCCCTGCTAAACCAGGCCAGCACCAGCTAACCTTGTCCTATACCCCACCCCTCTTTTGGCCCGGCCTAGCTGCCACCAGCCTTGGTCTGGTTATTTGTGCCACCGGTTGGGGCTACCGCCGCGCTCAGCGGGCAAAATCCTTGCAAGAAGGGTAATTGCGTGATATATTCACATTATTGTACTTAGCGCCTACAAGGCGCCTCGAAAGGAAATATAATAAGCAATGTCAGACGAAAAAACATTTCCCATGACTGCGGCCGGCCGCGATAAGTTGCAGGCCGAATTAGAAGATTTAATCGCTAACCAACGTCCTGAAATTACGAAGCGAATTCAAATCGCCCGTTCTTACGGTGACCTATCCGAAAACTCTGAGTATCAATCAGCTAAGGATGAACAGGCCTTCGTTGAAGGCCGGATTGTCACTATCCGTAAAATGCTGGAAAACGCCGAAATTATCAATGCCGACTCAACGGCGGCTGATGAAGTTTCCCTCGGTAAGGCGGTTACCTTTAAGGAACTGCCCGACGAAGAACCTGAGACTTACACCATCGTTGGTTCTGTCGAAGCCGACCCCTTGGCCGGTAAGATTTCAAACGAGTCCCCCATGGCTTCTGCCTTAATCGGTAAGAAGAAGGGTGACAAGGTCAACGTTCCCCTCCCTAACGGGGTGGAAATCGAAGTCGAAATCCTCGACGTGACGACCAAATAAAAAAAGCCTTGCTCAGCAAGGCTTTTTTCTTTATGCAAATTGGTGAATGTTTCCGATGATAATGGCACCCACAATAACCAGGATGGTTCCAAGTAGGATGTAGATCATCTGACGGTGCGTCTTCCGCTCGTGCAAAATGTAAACGCCACCGAAGGCAGAAACGATGATACCTAACTGTGAGAAGGTCGTGGCAATCGTCTGACCAACAGCTGGATCAGCCGTTGAGATAAACATGAAGATGTTACCCAAGGCCCAGGCCAAACCAGTGGCCATGTTCTTCCAAGTTGGCTTCTCAAACATGATTGAACCACTCTTCAAGACGAAGATGGCAATGATGAAGGCACCCAGAACCTGGCCGATGGCCTGAGGGGCCACAATGGCCGTCATGTAGTCAACGCCACGGCCAGCTTCCTTAATCTGTGGTGAGATGTAACCCAACTTTGCCAGGTAGTTAGGCAGGATGAAGTAGAACATGTAGCCAATCGTGGAAATCACGATGTACAGCATACCCTTAGGAGTAACAGTTCCAACACCATCCAAGCGCTTATCAGGCATAGAAATGAAGGTTGCCCCCAGAACAACGACTGCGATTGAAACCAAACCAATCAACCACATCTTGCCGTTTTCCCATTCACCCAGCAGGGTAGCGGCCAGCAAAGCGTTCATCACGATTTGGCCGGCAGTCGACAGTGGCATGGAGATAGAAACACCCATCTCCTTATTACCTAAGAATTGGAAGGCGGTTCCAACGGCCCAAACCAGACCGGAAAGGACACCGACTACCCAAATTCGGCTACCAAAGTAAATGCCCTTGGGGAGGACATAGAATAACATGGTGCCAAGACCAAAGAGCAGGGCCCCGAAGGTCATACCTAAGGTCTGTTGGGCGGCGTTACCACCCATTTTAGTACTGATAATACCAGTTGAACCCCAGAACAAGGCGGGGAGTAGAGCTAGTAAGAGTGCTGCATTCATATAATTTACCCCTTTAGTTATTTGTTGATTCAGCCTTTTTGCGCTGATAACTTCTACACTATAACGCAATGAAAACGTTTACACAACCCATTTAAACTAATGAATATTTACACAAAACTTATGATTTTTTGCACAATAAAAAACCACCTAAGTGGTTTTTACTTGTCGTACTGTTCTAGGTTCCAAGACTCAATCAAATTGATCAACAGGGTTGGATAATTGGTATCGGTGGCGTAAGAATCATCATAAAGGGCCTTGGCGGCTTGCTTATAATTCTTAGCAGCAACCACGTCCTTAAACTGGTCTGGATTCCAAGTATTTCCCTTTGAAAGGGTCTGGGCGTGCTGGAGCATACTCTCCTTCCAGCTACTGTAGACGGCAAAGCGGGCATTTTCCGTCTTAGTCTCGCCGTCTTCAACTTCAGTAGTTGGCAGCACAACTGACTTACCTGGCCGCGTGTCCTGGGTCTTAATGCCGTAGAAGTTATTGTACTTGGTTGATAACTTTGAATTATCCCAGTTCGATTCGTGGGCAGCTTGCGCAATCGAAATCGAAGGCAGGATATTGTACTTCTTGTACAACTCCTGGGCATAAGGGGCAATCTTTTGAATGAACTTCAACCGGCGGTCAAATTCCTTGCCGCCTGATGTTGACGTAATCAAGATTACGGTCGGTGCCTTAACACCGCTAGTCTTCATCTCAGCATAATAAGGCTTCAAGTTATCGTTAGAAGTGCTTAGGAGCTTATCAATGACCGTGTTGGGGTTACTGATATGACGCAGGTTATAAACACCGGGATAAATATAGTCGTAAAGCCGGTAAGTATTCTTCTGATAACCACTAATACCGGATAGTAGCTTAGGATACTTGTCCTGCATCTTTTTAATCAGGCTGCTGTCATCATAGGCCTGCAAGATTTTAGCACTTGGAATACCGGTCGCCGTCGCAATCGACTGGGCCGTTTGTTCCGGCGTTTGCTGGGTACCAATGTAGGCATAACCAGCTGGCAGCTGGGGCGCTGCCCCGGGACCAATCGTCATCTGCTTGTAAATCGAAGCCACATCCTGGGCGGCCGACAAGAGATAGGTACCCGCAATCAACTTTTCAGATCCGTGCTTGTTAGCATAGGAAGCAAAGGCCCGCGAACTCCGGATAACCTTGTCCTGTTGCAAGGTATCCCCCATCTGTTGGGGCGTGGCCCCCTCTTTAATGGTGACCGTCTTGAACTTAGTATCATTGGGATTGAGGGCCTGGTAGCCAGTGTCAGCAATCAAATTAAAGCCCACGTAGCCGATGATGACCAGGAGAATGGCCGCCAAAAGCTTAACCGACGTACGTCGCTTAGTTGGCCGTTTTTTACTACGGTTTTGCATGGTTTTATCCTAAAAATTACTTATTAAAAGAAAACAGCCAGTTCCCTGACCGTTAAGCTGGATTAGTTTTGTTATGCCATCAATGATTGCACATCACGGGCAATCATGACTTCTTCATCGGTTGGGATTAAGAGAACCTTAATCTTAGAATCAGGGCTAGAAATGACGGCTTCCTTGCGGTTAACCGCATTCTTAGCTGGGTCCAACTTGATACCAAAGTAGTCCAACTGGGCCACGATTTCTTCTCGGATCCAGTCGGCGTTTTCACCAATACCAGCGGTGAAAATCAAGGCATCGGCTCCGTGCATCTCGGTGATGTACTGACCAACATACTTGATAACCCGGTTAACAAAGATATCAATGGCCAAGGCAGCCTGCTTATTACCCTCTTTGCGGGCAGCGCGCAAGTCACGCATATCACTGGATACACCCGAAATGCCCAAAACCCCGGACTTCTTGTTCAAAACGGCCAGCATTTCTTCGTTGGAAAGGCCTTCGCGTTCTTGAATATAGTCCACCAGGGAAACATCGACATCCCCAGATCGGGTAGCCATCGTTACCCCAGTCAATGGGGTGAAGCCCATCGAAGTGTCAAAGGACTTACCACCCTGAATAGCCGTAATTGAGGCACCCGCACCTAAGTGCATGCTGACCAACTTCAAATCGGCCAGATCCTTGCCCAGTAATTCAGCAGCCCGTCCGGCTACGTAACGGTGAGAAGTTCCGTGGGCACCGTACTTACGCGCACCATAACGTTGGTAGTATTCGTAAGGAATTGAATACAGGAAGTTTACTTCGGGCATAGTTTGGTGGAATGAAGTATCAAACACCGCCACTGAAACCGCGTGTGGCAGCAACTTTTGGAAAACACGGATACCCAATGCATTGGCTGGGTTGTGCAAAGGTGCATAATCAGCTAGCTCATCAATCTTCTTGAGAACATCGTCATCAACCACAACGGAGTGCTTGAAGTATTCACCACCGGCAACGACCCGGTGACCAACCCCAACAATTTCGTTGAAGTCAGTAATGATACCCAACTCACTCAACTGCTTAAGCATGAAGTTAATGGCTTCTTGGTGGTCCTTAATTGGCGTAACCACACTGTACTTGTCCTGCTTACCATCGTCAGAAAGGGTAACATCGGCGTGATCCTTTTCACTGCCATTGGCCCCATACTTAATTGTGACAATGGCGTCATCCATACCGATTCGCTCAATCACACCCTGGGCAATTACTTGCTCGGCAGGCATTTCCAAAAGTTGAAACTTCAACGATGAACTACCTGCGTTAACTGCCATGATCTTAGCCATTTTTGTCCTACCTGTCCTTATCTTGTCCTAGTCAGTACTTATTCTTTGTCTAGTTTAACCCAGCCTTTAATTTCTTGCAAAAAACTTTCAAAGGCTTGTGGGTCTTTTAACGAGGGGTACTGGCCCATCAAAACTTCGCGTTCAGGCGCCTGCCCCTTATGCCGAATCACCAGGACTGCCTTGCTGGCGGCCTGGTTTTTGAAGAAGTCGGTCGGAAACTTTAAGAAGGCCTGCAGCTGGGCGTGACTAGCCAGGTATGTCAAAATCCGACTGGCTTCCGCCCCCTCAAACAAGTTACTAGGAACAATCAAGTACACCCAACCAGACTCCTTGACTGCCTTTAAGGCCTGTTCAATAAGGAGAAAGTGGGCAAAGGGCTTGCCATCCTTGGGACTGGTGACAAAATTCTGCTCCAAGCTGGCTGGATAAAAGCCGACTGGCAAATCACCAATCACTAGGTCAGTTGGTGGGATTTCTTCACCAGGTAGGGCAATCACATCAGCCTGGTAAAGGTCGGTTTCATCTGAATGCAGTAGTTCATCTGCCACCGTGGCCAGACCTAGTTGCTCGGGATTATTGTCAAAGCCCAAACGTTTGAGGTGCACGTCGTGGCTACGCAAAACTTCATCAACGGTCCAAAGCAGGTTCCCGGAACCAACCGTTAGGTCAGTCAGAGCTTCCCCGCTCTTTGGTTGAGCCGTTTGATAAATCAAATCACCCAATAAGTAGCCAATCCCATCCGGGGTCAACTGTTCATTGGCCTGGATGCCATCGGCCTGTTCGGCTTTCAAGATGGCCAGCTGAATCAGGTTACGCTTGTCAGCATAAGATAGGCTGTCCCAATCCAAATCAATCACAGTTTGGATTTGGTGCTGAGTTTCTTCGCTAACCAGATTAGCATCGGCCACAGTCATTTGCTTGGCATTGACACTGGCCAGCACCTCAGTTAATGCCTGGGTTGCGCCAACCTTAGTGTCGTCTTTTAGGTCAGTCACTGCTGACCAAATGGTGTCCAAATATTGAGGAATTACTTTATTTAACATGCCCTTATTTTAGCGGTTTAGGGGTCGACCTTCAAGATTGGGCACCAGGAGCGGACGCTGGTAGGTCTTTCCCCGCCAGTCAATCTTAATCATCTCCCCTTCAACCTGGCAGTGGATACCTTCCTGGTTAGAAGCTTTAACTTGGTGGGCCCAGTAGTTTGTGCTGGCCTCAATCTGTAGGTTTTCAAGTTGGCTCTGGCGATTCAATGCCTGCTGGGTCCGCAACCGGGCACTGAAATATTGCTGCTGCAGGAGGAAAAAGGCGGCCAGCAGTCCCAGAAACACTAAAACCGTTGCTAAAATGTAGGCCGGCTGACCCTGCCTTAAATCAAGTTGGTTTTTTGTCATCGTGGGCCTCCTCCTTGAATTTTTGCGGCAGGAATAAGATGCCCTTAGCGACCTGCTTATTCACCATGTTGAGTTGAATCAGGTCATAGCCAGGGTGGGCCTCAACAGTCATGTTCAAAACACCCTGCATCAAAATCACCTGCCCTCGGCCCTCACTAGCAACCCGCAACTTATGATTTTTAACTAAAAGACGGGCTGGTTTACCTTTTTCATTAACTAGGTCAACCTCACTGGGCTGCGTGTTTTTCAACTGGTAATTTTGCTTCTGGAGCTGATTCAGGGCGGTCTGCAGGGTTGGCTGAGGATTGGTCTGCCAGCTTTGTTTCAGCTGAGGCCAAACCAGCAGGATCAGGCTGAGGGCCATCCCCACCACTAAGAGGGCGATGACCGCCTCGATCAGGGTGAAGGCGGCCAAAGTCAGCTTGAACTTGCTGCCACTTTGCCAAATCTTTAATTTTTCGCTGGGTTGCCCGCTTGCCATCTTGAATTAACTGCCTTTGCTGTTTTTGAAATTGTTGAACCTGTTCTTCTTCTAAAAGGATGGCGGTGACCAACAAAGTAAGGGCCAGTAATCCTTCCGCCAGGACAAAGCCCGGCTGTCTACTACCAAACCACACGGTAGTCACCTCCTCCCAAACTAAAAATAATTTTCATCTGTGCTTGCCCATTCGTTAGGACCACGGTTCCAGGGGCCGTATACCCAGTTGGTAAAACTTCAACTTCTTGTACGCCTTCCCGGTGGAAGTTTTTGGGATAATTTAACTTCTGCTGACCAAAGTTGACGGCCTCGGCCCCAAAGCTGACCACTTGCTTAGTTTGTGATGCTTGCGCCTTTGCTCGAACCGCCTGCCACTGACTGGCAAAACTGGCTTCCCACTGCTGGTGGGTCAGCGTCATGTCACTACGTCGCTGATTTAAGTGCAAACCAAATAACATCAGGGCGGCGACCAAACATAGGGTAATCACCGCTTCCACCAGGGTGAAACTAGGCCTGGTAAGCTTCATTGTTGTTCACCCGGATATTAAGCGACCGGACCTTATCCATTTGCTGCTTGGTCAAGTAGTGGTTTCTTTCTAGGTCTGATAGGGAAACTTGGCCGCCTTCCGGGTGGTCATTTTGGTATAAATCAACCTGGGTTTGCACAGTGGCCACCATGGCCTTGGCATGGGTGTGACTAGCCCTTTTCCGTTCCTGGTTTAAATTGGGCAAAATCAGTAACATCAGCAGTCCAATAATGAACAGGACCACTGCGGCTTCAATCAGGGTAAAGCCAGGTAACTTTCGTTGTGTTATTTTCATGAATTGATTTCTCCTATATTTTGGTACATTGGCATCAGCATACTGAGATAGAGACCAACAATGGCTAGCCCCACAATGCCAAAAAAGATTGGTTGCAAGGACCCAATCAAACGATCCGTTTGGGCCATCAGTTGACGGTACTGTAATTTGGCGTAATAGGCCAAGTAGTCAGCTAGAACTTCAGGCCGGTGTCCCCGGGTAAAATAACCGGCTAGGGCATTTTGTAAGAAGCGTTGCTGCCAGATAAAGTCTTCAACCGTCTGACCCTTCTTCAAAGCTAGCTGAGCCTGGCGGGCAATTGCTGGCCCCAGGCCGGTCGGTTCCTTGGCCATCAGCTCCACAATTTCGGGAATGGTTAGGCCACTTTGCAATAGCAGGGCCAGTTGCTGACTTACTTGATAAGTCAGCCCGGTCTTAGTCAAGGCACCAATCAAGGGTAGCCGGGCCAACCAGTTAACCCTTTGCAAGGCACTCGCCCGCCGCCACCATAAATAAATCAGGGCCAAGATGACCAAACTCAAACCTACTAATAACCAAGTCAGCCAGTTAGTTGATGATGGATCGCTACTGGAAGTCTGATCCTGCCACTGCCGCATCATCGGCAGCAAGCAGTAATTCAAGCCCAGTAACATCAAGCCAAGCAAGGCTAACAGCATCAAGGGATACCGTAGGACCTGTTTCAGACGACCCTGCTGACGACTGACGGCTGCCAAGTTCTTACCTAAAATAATCAGGGTGGCTTCAATGTTGCCGTGCTGCTGGGCTAGCTTTAACTGAACCACAATAGTTGGATTAACCTGGGCGGCTACGGCCTGGTCAAAGGCCACGCCAGCAGCCAGTTGGGCTTGAATCTTGGTCAAGTTGGGCTGCCAACTTGGATGGCCCTGCCACAAAATCGCCAAACTCTTACGAATGTCATAGCCCGAACCCAGTAACTCACCGAGTTCCTGGAAAAAGGCTGTCTGGTCACGCCGTTTCATCTTTTTGATATTTTTGGTAAGTTTGCGCACTAATCACTCCCTTCTGGTAAGCCGTTTCCAAGCCCGCCTGCCAAGCACTAGGAACTGGCCGGTCCTGTTTCTTAAACCAAAAATCAGCCAGAGCGGCCACTCCACCGGCTTGGATAGGTAGGAGGCGCTGGTAGACCACGCCCTGCAAAGCCGCCCTTAACTGTCCAGCATCTACGCCCAACTCTTGCAGGCGGGTTGGTACCTCGGTTGCTGACAAGGCGTGGACCGTACTTAAAACCAGGTGGCCACTCAAGGCAGCTTGAATGGCCGCTTGGGCAGTGGGTCGGTCTCTGATTTCACCAATTAGCAGGACCTCCGGCCGATGACGCAGGGCAACCTTAATTAGCTCCGTGTAAGTAATCCCAGCCGCTTCGTTGACCTGCAGTTGGACAAACTCCGGATGGCTGACCTCCACCGGATCCTCGATGGTCAGGACCATTTTTTCGGTTGCCAGGTTGGCCAGTATTCGATACAAGGTCGAAGTCTTACCAGAGCCAGTTGGACCAGCAATCAAAAACAAGCCAGCCGCTGGTAAGGACGCCTGCAGCTCATCAAACTGTTGGGGCACCAGCCAGCGCTGGGCCTGGTCCTCACCATAAATTAAACGCAAAACCACCGTCTCCCGGTCTAAAAAATCACCAACCGTCGAAACCCGGACCCATACATTTTGAAAGGCAAACCGCCCCAACTGAGGCCGGCGCCCCTCAGAAATACTCATCGAGGCCCGGTACTTGATTGCAGCAATCAGACGCAAAGCGGCCTCGCTGGGTAGTCTTTCGACTGGTTCCAAGTGTCCGTCCACGTGAAAACTTAATTCAAAGTCCCTCTGCCCGGGCAAAATATAAACATCGCTAACGCCCAGTTCACTGGCGCTTGATAATAACTGATTAATATCCATGGCTCCCTCCTTGCCGGTAACTTATCTTACGAAGGGAACTGAATTTCAGCACAAAAAAAGACCCCAAAATTGGGATCTTTTCAAAACTTCCTATTTATAGGTTATTAATTTGCAACTTGGCCGCGGCCACCGTGCTCTGCAATAGGGTCGCAATCGTCATTGGGCCAACGCCACCGGGCACTGGCGTAATATAAGAAGCAACTTCCTTAGCCGTATCAAATTCAACGTCACCAACGGCCTTGCCATCGACCACGTTCATGCCGACATCAACGACCACGGCGCCCTTCTTCAAGTTCTCCCCCTTGATAAAGTGGGGAATACCAACCCCCACCACCACGACATCGGCCTGCTTGATCATGTCGGCAAGTAGGTCCTGGTCGGTGTAACGGTGGGCCAGGGTGACGGTTGCGTCCGCATTATTTAAGAGGGCAGCCATTGGGCGCCCAAAGAGGCGGGAACGGCCAATGACCAGGGCGTATTTTCCATTTAAATCAATCTGGTAGTGGCGCAGCAAGGTCATCACACCTTGGGGGGTAGCGGCCACCGTGTAGGGCTGATCAACGTCGGCAAAGAGCATTCCCTGGCTAACCACCCCGAGGCCATCGACGTCTTTTTCAGGGGCCACAATGTCAAAAATGGCCTGCTCATCAACGGCATCCGGCAAGGGACTTTGGACCAGGATGCCAGTAATGCTTGGGTCCTGATTGAGTTCCTTCACGGTTTCACCGACAGTCAGCGTCGTGGCATCGCTAGGCACCGCAATATCAACGGTTTCAATACCAACCTTGGCTGCTTGACGGGTTTTCATCCCCACATAGAGCTCGCTACCACCATTGTTCGGGTCGTAAATGACCGCCAGTTTAATCGGCCGACCGAGCTCAACTACTGCGGCTGCAGTCGTTTCGTTCAATTCCTTAGCCAGTGCCTTACCATCCAAAATCGTTGTCATGCCCATTATCCCCTGTAATCTTCAACCACGTGCTAAAATGAAATAACGTACTGTCATTATATATTAAATATAAGCTTAAACACGAGGAAATTCACCATGTCCGACCCACGAATCAGCTGGGACCAGTACTTTATTGCCCAGTCTGCCATCCTATCGACCCGTTCCACCTGTAACCGTCTCCACGTTGGGGCCATCTTAGTCCGCGATAACCGGATTATTGCCAGTGGCTATAACGGTGCTGTTTCTGGTACACCCCACTGTACCGAGGTTGGTGACCTGATGGTTGACGGCCACTGTGTTCGCGCCGTCCATGCCGAACAAAACGCCCTGATGCAGGCGGCTAAAATGGGCATTCCGGTTGATAATACCGAGCTCTATGTCACCGATGTTCCCTGCCTAGAATGTACCAAGCTGCTTTTACAGGCCGGTATCATCAAGATTAACTACATGCGCAACTACCGCAACGACCCCTTTGCCGCCGAGCTCCTGGAGCAAAAAAAAGTCCCACTGGTCCACGTACCCTTCGCGGCTCAAACCGCTAAGCAGGTTAATCTAGACCAATTTATCGATCCTAGTCAGCGTTCGGAATGAACGCTGTCTTTTTTTGCTATAATAGTTAGCAGCATTCACGAAAGAAAAAAGGAAGTTATTATGAGCCAAAGCGAAACCACCTACCTCAACATGGCCCGCAACATTTTAGAAAACGGGACCTACAAAGATGATCGGACTGGAACCGGTACCTACTCCCTCTTTGGCACCCAGATGCGCTTCAACCTCCAAGATGGTTTTCCCATCCTAACCACCAAAAAAGTTTTCTTTAAACTGATTAAAAGTGAATTACTCTGGTTTTTGCGTGGAGATAATAACATCCGCTTCCTCCTCCAGCACAACAACCATATCTGGGATGAGTGGGCCTTTAAAAACTGGATTCAGTCCCCTGATTATCACGGCCCCGACATGACTGACTTTGGCCGTCGCGCTCCGGTTGACCCAGAATTCAACAAGGCCTACCAGGAACAAAAAGACATCTTCGTCCAAAAGATTTTAAACGATGATGACTTCATGGAACAGTATGGTTATATCGGCGAAGTTTATGGTAAACTCTGGCGCAGTTGGGCCAGTGTCCTGCCTGGTGGTGAAACCACCGACCAGGTGGCCAACCTGATGAACCAAATTCAAACCAACCCCAATTCCCGCCGTTTGATTCTGACCGCCTGGAACGCTGAAACCACGCCCCAGGCACCGCTGCCATCCTGTCACGTGCTCAGTCAGTACTACGTGGCTGATGGTAAGCTCAGCGCCCAACTTTACCAGCGCTCCGGTGACTTCTTCTTAGGCGTGCCCTTTAACATCGCCAGCTACTCCCTGCTGATTCACATGATTGCCGCCCAAAGTGGCCTGGAAGTCGGCGACTTCGTCCACACCATCGGCGACACCCACATTTACAAGAACCACGTGAACCAGGTTGAAGAACAACTCAAGCGGCCGATGCATCCGCTGCCAGAGCTCTGGCTTAATCCCGAGGTGAAGTCGATTTTTGATTACACCATGGACGATATCAAACTGGTTAACTACCAGAGCGAACCAGCCATCAAGGCCCCAGTCGCCGTTTAATACCCAGCAAAAAAGCAGGTCTAAGCCTGCTTTTTTTATGCCTTCTTTTGTCGGGCAAGGTCCCGTTCAATAATTTCTTTCAAGTACTTACCAGTGTAGGAATGTTCGTTCTTCATCACCTTCTCAGGCGTGCCAGAAACCAAAACCTTCCCACCGCCGGCGCCACCTTCTGGACCCATGTCAATCAGCCAGTCGGCCGACTTAATCACATCCAGGTTGTGCTCAATCACAATCACGGTGTTGCCAGCATCGGCTAGGCGATTTAAGACGTCTAACAGGCGAGCTATGTCATCAGTGTGTAAACCAGTCGTCGGTTCGTCTAGAATGTAAACCGTCTTACCATTGGTCCGCCGGTGTAATTCCGAAGCCAGCTTCATCCGCTGGGCTTCACCACCTGACAGGGTCGTCGCTGACTGGCCCAACTTCACGTATCCTAGACCGACATCGTTAATGGTTTGCAGCCGCCGGGCAATCTTTGGAATGGGCGCGAAGAACTCCAGGGCTTCTGCCGCAGTCATGTTCAAGACCTGGGCAATGTTATAGCCCTTGTAGGTAACATCCAGGGTCTCCGAGTTATACCGGGTACCATTGCAGACCTCACAGGCTACATAGACATCGGGTAGGAAGTTCATCTCAATCTTGATGACCCCATCACCGCGACAGTTTTCACACCGACCGCCCTTAGTGTTAAAGGAGAACCGGCCCTTGCTATAACCGCGCAGCTTGGCCTCATTGGTCTGGGCGAAGAGCTCCCGGATATCATCGAAGACGCCGGTATACGTAGCCGGGTTAGAACGTGGTGTCCGCCCAATTGGGGACTGGTCGATATCAACCACCTGCTCCACGTTTTCAACGCCCTCAATGGCCCGGTAAGCACCTGGCTTTTGAGCATTGTGATTTAACTTCTGCTTCAGGGCCCGCTTTAAGATCATGTTAACCAGGGTCGACTTTCCCGACCCAGAAACACCAGTAACCGCAATAAACTTGCCTAGTGGGAATTTAACATTGACGTTCTTCAGGTTGTTTTCCTTGGCGCCCTTGATGTTAATGCTTTGACCATTGCCCTTACGCCGCTTTGTAGGAACTGGGATAAAGCGCTTGCCAGACAGATACTGGCCGGTCAGGGAATTAGGGTCTTTAGCGACCTCTTCAGGCGTGCCTGAAGCGACAATCTTACCGCCTAAGGCACCGGCCCCAGGACCAACATCAACCAGGTAGTCGGCTGACAACATGGTGTCCTCATCGTGTTCAACCACGACCAGGGTGTTGCCCAAATCCCGCATCCGCTGCATAGAATTCAGCAGCATGTCGTTATCGCGTTGGTGCAAACCAATCGAAGGTTCATCCAAAACGTAGAGCACACCGGACAGGTTGGCCCCAATTTGAGTGGCCAAACGAATTCGCTGCGATTCCCCACCTGACAAAGTCCGGGCCGACCGAGCCAGAGTCAGGTACTGCAAGCCGACACTCTCCAAGAAGCCTAAGCGGTCCTTGATTTCCTTAATGATTGGTGCGGCAATTTCACTGTCCTGCTGACCAAAGTGCAGGTGCTCGAAGAAGTGGAGTTCATCCGAAACGGCCATCTCGGCCACCTGGCCAATGTGACGACCGTCCACCTTAACCGACAGGGCAGCAGGGTTTAAGCGGTAACCATGGCAGGCCTTACAAGTCAGCTCAGTCATGTACTGGGCCATCTGGTCACGGGTGAAATCAGAATTAGTTTCATTAAAGCGACGGCTAATATTGGCCAAAACCCCTTCAAACGGCTGGTCAACGTCACGGACCCCACCAAAGTCATTCTTGTAGTGGAAGTGGAAGGTTGCTGAACCAGAACCGTTTAGGATCAGGTCCTGCTGCTTTTCCGTCAGCTTTTTAAAGGGCTTATCCAGGTCAATCTTGAACTGGTCACAGAACTGGGCCAGCATTTCTGGATAATAGTTAGAAGAAATTGGGTTCCAAGGCGCAATTGCCCCCTGGCGCAAGCTCTTATCCTGGTCAGGAATCACCAGGTCTAGGTCAACTTCCCGGGTCACACCCAGACCCTGGCAGACCGGACAGGCCCCCATTGGCGCATTAAAACTAAAAAGCCGGGGTTCTAAGCGACCCACCCGAAAATCACGGAGTTCGCCCAGGTAGTGGTCTGAAAACTTCAGTGGTTCAACGGCTGGTTCGTCCCCACGGGGTACGACTTCCAAGGTCACCAAGCCATCACTAAGACCAGTGGCACTTTCCATCGAGTCATAGAGCCGTGAACGGGTATTATCGCGCAGAACAATTCGATCAACCATGACCTCGATGTCGTGGGACTTGTTGCGGGCCAAACTCAAATCCGGGTGTTCATCTAATTCTAGAATTTCACCATCGACGCGGGCGCGGACATAGCCCTGCTTGCGCATCTTTTCAAAGGTTTTAACGTGGCTCCCGCGCTTATTGACGATTACCGGCGCAAAGACCTGCAGCCGGGTCCCCTCGGGCAGGTGTTCCTGGACATAGTTCACCATCTGGTCAATGGTGTACATAATCTTGGTCCCATCCTTGGGGTCGTCAGGCTTCCCTACCCGGGCAAAGAGCAGGCGGAAGTAGTCACTAATTTCAGTGACCGTGCCCACCGTAGACCGGGGATTATTAGAAGTGGTCTTCTGGTCGATGGAAATCGCTGGTGAAAGCCCGTCAATCGAATCAACATCAGGCTTATCCATCTGCCCCAAAAACTGGCGGGCATAGGCACTCAGACTTTCAACGTAACGCCGCTGACCTTCGGCATACAGTGTGTCAAAGGCCAGGGACGACTTTCCTGAACCGGATAAACCGGTAATAACAGTCAGACTGTCCTTGGGGATGTCAACGTCAACGTTTTTTAAGTTGTGGGCCCGGGCACCCCGGATTTGAATGAAATTTTTAGACATTTTACCCTTCTTTGCCAAGTGCAATTACTTCTTTTTAATCAGGCCGGCATCCGCCTTTAACTTATCAATCTGGTCCCGCATCTTAGCGGCAGTTTCAAAGTCTAAGACCTTAGCGGCAGCCTTCATTTGCTGGGTCAGGTTCTGCAAAATCTCTTGCTGCTCGTCTTCTGGCAGGTCACCAAAGTCAACCTCGGTCAGGTCAACGTTCTTATCGTTAACTTCAACCGCATGGGTAACGGAAATCAAGTCCCGGATGTCCTTCTTAATCGTCTGAGGGACAATGCCGTGCTCCTGGTTGTACTCCTGCTGGATGGTCCGCCGGCGCTTAGTCTCATCAATGGCAGTCTTCATCGCCTTAGTAACCTGGTCAGCATACATAATGACGTGACCGTTGGCGTTACGGGCCGCCCGACCCATGGTCTGAATCAGGGAACGGGAATTACGCAGGAAGCCTTCCTTGTCGGCATCCAAAATGGCCACCAGGGAAGTTTCCGGCACATCGATTCCCTCACGCAGGAGGTTAATCCCGATCAAAACGTCGTACTTACCCAGACGCAAATCACGAATAATCTCAGTCCGTTCCAGGGTCTTAATATCGGAGTGCAGGTAAGCGACCTTAATACCCAGGTCCTTCAAATAGTCAGTCAAATCTTCCGACATCCGCTTGGTCAAGGTCGTGATAAAGACCCGTTCATCCTTGTCGATGCGCTTGTTAATCTCACCAACCAGGTCATCAATCTGACCCATCACTGGCCGGACTTCCACATCAGGATCCAAGAGGCCAGTTGGCCGGATAATCTGCTGGGCAATATCCTTTTCTGGTACCCGCTCCAGCTCATAGTCACCAGGGGTGGCCGACATGTAAATAATCTGATTAACGTGCTTTTCAAACTCAGGTAGTTTTAAAGGCCGGTTATCCAGGGCTGAAGGCAGCCGGAAACCATAGTCCACCAGGGTCTGCTTCCGCGCCCGGTCACCGTTGTACATGCCTCGTACCTGGGGCATGGTCACGTGACTCTCATCGACAACCAAGAGATAGTCCTTGGGGAAGAAGTCTAGCAGGGTAAAGGGCGCTTCGCCAGCCTGACGGCCGTCCATCCAGCGTGAATAGTTCTCAATCCCGCTGGTGAAGCCCATTTCCTCTAACATAGCCAGGTCATACTCGGTCCGCTGCTTAATCCGCTGGGCCTCTAGCAACTTTCCTTGGGACTGGAAGAGCTTAACCTGCTCTTCCATCTCGCCACGGATTCCCTTCAGGGCTTGTTGCATCCGGTTGTCATCGGTCATGAAGTGCTTGGCTGGGAAAATAGCCACGTGGTCCCGTTCAGCAATCGTTTCGCCAGTTAGGGCGTTTACTTCCCGAATTCGGTCAATTTCGTCCCCGAAGAATTCAATCCGCAGGGCCACTTCATCCTGGGAAGCTGGGAAAATCTCAACGACATCCCCGCGCACCCGAAAAGTTCCACGCTGGAAATCGATATCGTTTCGGCTAAATTGGATGTTAACCAAGTCATAGAGCAGCTGGTTTCGGCCGTACTCGTTCCCCGTCCGCAGACTGATTACGTGGTCGCGGTACTGGTGAGGATCACCCAGTCCAAAGATTGAAGATACCGAGGCCACCACGATGACATCATCCCGCTCAAAAAGAGAGCTGGTGGCTGAGTTACGCAGCTTATCGATTTCATCGTTAATAGAAGAATCCTTCTCAATGAAAGTGTCAGAACTAGGCACATAGGCTTCCGGCTGATAATAATCATAGTAAGAAACAAAGTATTCCACCGCGTTATTGGGGAAAAATTCCTTAAGCTCACTATAGAGCTGGCCGGCCAGGGTCTTGTTGTGGCTTAAAACCAGGGTGGGCTTCTTGTGCTTGGCAATGACGTTAGACATGGTAAAGGTCTTACCGGTTCCGGTTGCCCCTAAGAGGATTTGCTCCTTAACCCCGTTATCTAGGCCAGTTACTAACTGATTGATGGCCTGGGGTTGGTCACCGGTTGGCTGGTACTTGGATACCAAATCGAAATCGCGTTTTTCTTGGTGTGTAATCATAGGGACCCCTTTCAAAAGCGAAATTACAGTGATTATATTATAGCATCAAAGAATATAAAAACGAACACTTGTTCTAGCTTGGCTAGGTGTTCGTTTTAGTCATATTTATTACTGGTTATTCAGCTCGGGCGCACTGGTAGTGTAATCTCCCAAGGTTGAATGACCACCGTTTTTAGCCAGGACACTGGAAGGACTACTCTGCTGACTTTGCTTGAGCTTCTTCAAGGCTTCCGTCCGCTGATAGTTAAAGTCCTTCTTGTTAATGGCATGGAAATCACTGCGGTTCGTATCAAAGCGCAGCAGGTCACCGGTAATTACCTTATCCGAATACAGCAAGGCCTTATCGGCGTATTCCTGATTGGTCTTAGCAGCCGCCTTTAAGTCTGGATCATTATCAATGTCAAGCTTGTTACCAGTAGCCGTATCGTAGTACTGGTTCCGGTACTTCATGTACTTTGGCGTGACCCAGTCGCCGTCACGGAAGACAACTACCTGAGGGTCCTTGGTCGACAGTAAGTCGTGGCCAAACATGGTCATGCCTTCAGTTGGCACACCGAGCAGACGCAGCAAGGTTGGCATCATATCGATTTCACCACCGTAGGTGTGATCGATACCACCCTGCAAGTTGCTAGCGTGAATCATGAACGGCACCTTTTGGAACTGGGCTAGGTCGTAGTTATCGACGTTGTCCTTACCCAGGAGCTGGGCAATGGCCGGCTGATGGTTTTCTGAAATACCGTAGTGGTCCCCGTAGAGGACAAAGACGGAATTATCATACAGACCAGCCTGCTTAAGGTAGTTCATCAGTTCGCCAAAGGACTCATCCAGGTAGTGGGCCGTCTGCACGTAGCCATCGACCGTGTTATCCCCGGTCTTAGTGGCTGGGAAGTCAATATTTTGCTTATCCAGGTCATAAGGATAGTGGTTAGTAACCGTAATCAGCTTGGCATAGAACGGTTGTGGTAACTGTTCAATATACTGGGCCGAATCCTTCAGGAAAATCTTATCCTTCAGGCCGTAACCGACGTTGTTGCTGGCCTTGTTGGCGTTAGGGAAATAATCCTTGGAGAAGAAATAGTCATAACCAAAGGACTTATAGGTGTTGTTCCGGTTCCAGAAGGTTGAAACATCCCCGTGGAAGGCCGCCGTGGTGTAACCCTGCTGGTCCAAAATGGCTGGCATAGCTTCAAAGGTGTTACTTGCCCCGTATTTAACCATGGCCGAACCAGTTGAGAGACCAAAGAGACTGTTTTCCTGCATCATCTCCGCATCAGAAGTCTTCCCCTGGCCGACCTGGTTATAGAAGTTATCAAAACTTAGGGTGTTCTGGTCATGGTAGAACTGGTTTAAGTTAGGCGTTACCTCTTGACCATCGACCTTGTAGTCAATCAGGAACTGCTGGAAGGACTCCAGGTGAATGACAAAGACGTTCTTACCCTTCTCGGTACCGTAGTAATCAACGTTCGCCGGGGTTTGGTTGGCAGCAATAAAGCTCTTAATCTTTTGCAAGTCCGCCGGCTTGGCCTGTTTTCGACTGTTATTTTGGTTATAAGTCTGGAAGGCATTAAAGACGACGTACTCATTTAAGCCCAGGTACTTAACGATGTAGTTGTTATCAAAGGAACGCGTCAGCAAGCCCGACCGGTCCACTGAAGCAATCCCGTAATCAACAAACATCAACACGACTCCTAGCAGAGTCGTCAAAATAGCATACTTTTTCTGAATTCCCTTCTTATCAATCTTTAATTGCTTAAAGACTAAGAGCAGAATCAAGATAATGATATCCAGGAAAACCAGGAAGTCTGACCAGTGAATAATGGCCACAATCGACTTACCCAGGTTGTTACTGGTCGACGAACCCGAGCCAATAATTCCAATGGAAAGAAAGTCCGAGAACTCGCGGTAGTACAAGATATTAGAAAAGAGCCACAGCGACTGAATCAAGTTCATCAAAATCGCAATCCAGTAGCTGAGGGCTCCACGGAAATAAAGGGCCAGACTCAGCAGGATAATCGCCGAGGGCAGTGGGTTTAGGACCAGCAGGAACTGCTGAATGGCCCCTTCCACGCCTAGGTTGAAGTTCAACCAGTAGTTGACGTATGTCTTTAGCCAAACTAGGACCACGTTTAACACAAAAAACCAAACAATGGGTGCCGAAGTATCCATTGTTTGTTTGGTTTTATCCCACCAGAGGCGGGGGTTAAACAACTTTTTTAAACGAGCTTTCATTACAGCCTCACAAGCTTTTCCTGACT
This sequence comes from Lactobacillaceae bacterium L1_55_11, assembly GCA_029433155.1. Taxonomy (GTDB): domain Bacteria; phylum Bacillota; class Bacilli; order Lactobacillales; family Lactobacillaceae; genus ESL0723. The sequence continues at coordinate 38,161 of JAQYTT010000001.1, read as the reverse complement.
AAAATGTCAGCTGCACATCACGCAGTAAATCATAAATTTCAATGGCAACTAAGTCAATGTCATCAAATTGAAACCGGTGGGCTTGCCGGTGTTCCATGATGGTCCACAGCTTGTTTACCTGGTCGTAACGCACTTGTAAGACCTCCACCCCGTAAACGTCAAAGCGGCGAATTTGGATGAGATCGTCGGTAGCCTCCTGCATGGCGTGCAGGCGCCCCAAAATCTGATTTAATTCACTTTTTGAACGGTTGGAATCTGTCAAAGTACTCACCTCCGACCTATTTTTTGGCAGTCTTAGAAACCGGCAAAATATAAGCAATTATACCAGCAAACAGACCAAAGTAGTAGGTGATTAAACGCCAAATCAAAATCACAAGGATCAAAGTGGCCGGGTTTTTCACAAAGGGGGTAAAGAGCAGTTGAAAACTTAACTCAGCCCCGCCGACCCCACCTGGGATTGGGAAAAGGGAAATCACCATGACAATCATGATGTTCATCGTCACAATCAACCAGGGGTTCACATCAGCATAACCAAAGGCCCGGATCACAAAGTAAGGAATCATGTAAAAGACAATCAGCTGCAGGGTCGTGAAGAAGGTTGAACCCAGCAAGTCCCGCCAGTTAGAAATCACCCGGCGTGATTCAAAGTGGAAGTTTTCAATCTTTTCCTTCAAATTATCAACCAGGCGTTGATAACGCTCTGGTTCCAAAAACTTCCCAATCAGGCGCTCAGTTAGGTCAACTAACTTGAGCGTAAAGGACGGCCAAAACATGACCAGGGCAATCCCGATAATCACCACGGCGTGAATCAAGATGGCAAAGGGAATGAAGTTGGCAAAGGTTGGATCAACCTGCTGGTAAATAAAATTATCCGCGGCCACATAACCGACCAGGAAGAAGACCACCACGACCACCTGATAAACCAAAAACTTCATCAAGATAATCGACATGGCCCGGCCGCCATCCATTTTAGAATGGGCCAGGGCATAAAGCTGGGCCGGCTGTCCCCCACTAGCGAAGGGCGTCAGTCCCGTTCCCAGCAAGTTTAACAGGGGCACACGGATTAAGGTGCCCCAGGTCACCTCGGACCGGTCTTCCCGGTCTAGTAAGGCCCGGGTGGCCAGGGCTTCCAAGAAAATTGAAAGAACCATCATCAAAAAGCCACCCAGCAACCAGCGCCAGTCTAGGACGTGGAGGGCCGCCTCTAGCTGCTTCCCCTTGCCACGCAGTTCCCGGTGCAGGTAAAAGATGGTAATCCCGGTCAGGACCACCACAATTAGGGCCGATATTCGATTACGTTTCAACATATCAGAACTCCTAGGCCTCAATTACATCCTGGTAGGCCTGTTTTAATTCGGGCCCAATCACCGTTAGGTCCCGGCCCTTGGCAACCTCGTAACCAGCTGCCGTCAAATCTGGCAAATCGCCGCCGAGGATGTCTGCCATTTTCTGGTCAAACTCCTCCAAATTGCGGGCCTTATATACACTCTCCCCGTCCTTTAACCAGGGGTCGTAGACTGGGATATCCCGCAGCAAGACCTGCTGCTTGGAAGCCAGGGCTTCTAAGACCACAATCCCCTCGGTCTCTTCATAGGATGGATAGAGGAAAAGGTCGGCTCCCTGATAGGCACCCAGGATTACTTCCCCGGTAATGTAACCGGGAAAAATCAGGTTATCCAGGTGCTCTTCCCAGACCAGCTTACGAATCTTAGCTGGAATCAGCTTGGGGTCGGTATAGCCAAACCAAATAAAGGTGATTTCCGGATGGCGCTTGGCCAACTCATAGAAATCCACAATTCCCTTGCGTTCAAAATACAGGCCCACACTAATCACCACCTTTTGGTCATCGGCGAGCTTGAAATATTCCCGGAACTTAGCCACCTTCTCTGGGTCACTGGCATACTTGTCCAGTTCAATCCCGTTTGAGATTGGGTAAATTGGCTGGGTCAAGCCATAACCCCGAAGCAGGCTCTTGGCATAAGGGGTGGGCGTAATCAGCGCATCGGCCCGGCCGTACAAGGCCATCAAGTAGCGCTTGTACAAGGGTGCCAGCAGGTTAGAACCCATGAAGGAATTGCGGAAGTCCTCGTAGGTTGAATGGGCATGGTAAATTACCTTCTTACCCAACTTGCGAGCCTTGCGCACCATGGCAAAGCTCTTAACCCCATAAGTATTGATGTGCAGGATGTCATAATCGGTGCACTTGGGGTCCGTGGTCACTTCCACGTCAGTATAAGAAAGGGCCTTTTGCTGCAAGCGTAAGGCCCTGCCAATTCCAGATTTGGCAATTAAATTCTGATTTTCAAAGTATAGTAATACTTTCACGTCAATTTCTCCTGAAAGGATTCCGCAAGATCCGCTTGATGTAACTGATTTCGTCATCATTCAGCTCTTGGCCACCCTTACGTTCAATTGGCTTTTGGTGGAAGTCTTCTTCAATTTCGTGGTAAAAGTCTAAGACCCGCGAAGCGAAGGTCCGGGCATCCACGTTCTTTAACTTTTCATGGCGGATAGCCGAATCCTCAGCGGTATTCGGCGTCTTCAAATAATGCTCGATGGCCGCTAAGAAATCATCATAATCATCAACCAGGGTGCCAATCGCCGGGCTGTCGACCAGGTTGTCCAGGTAAGGCGAATGAATCGCCACAAAGGGCCGGTCGGCGGCCATGGCCTCGATAAAGGTCAGCCCCTGGGTTTCAGAATCGGAAGAGCTAACAAAGACATTGGCCATCCGGTAATAGTCATAAACCTGGTTATGGTCAACCATGCCGACAAACTTAACCTTGTCTTCCAGGTCCAGGTCATGCACCTGCTCTTCCAAGGTCTTACGGGCCTGGCCATCCCCGGCAATCACCAGACGGGCGTCTGGCATTGTCTGCAATAACTCCGAAAAGGCCGAAATTGTCAGGGCAATGTTCTTTTCATAGGCCAGCCGGCCCAGCGACAAAATCACGGGCTGGTCAGCCGTGTAGCCAAACTGGGCCCGCAAATCAATGTTGTCTGAACTAATCTTAGGCAGGGCCACCCCGGTTGGAATCACAGGCATGGGGATGTCAGTGACGCCATAGCGCTGCAGGGTATTTTTGACTAACTGGGATGGCGCAATGACCCCATCCATCCCCTTCATAAAGGACTTGACGATTGGACCAACCGCACCGGGCTTAATCAACATGCCGCGGGCGATGTAGTGGGTGTAGTCCTCGTACATGGTATGGTACGTGTGAATTACTGGAATATCCAGCTGGCGGGCCACAAACTTCCCCATCAGGCCCAGAGAAAACTCAGTCTGAGTATGCACAATTTCCAGGTTTAGTTCCCGGGCAATGTCAACGGCCTGAATAAAGCCGCGGAAGGTAAAGCGCCGATCACGGATAATACCAAAGTAGGGCATGCTGGAGAAACGGTAGATATTGGGCTCATCCTCGTGCTTATCAACCTTGGGGTCGGTCGTCGTAAAAATGTAGACCTCATGCCCCTGTTCAACCAGGGCATCCCGTAAAGTTTCAATTGAAGTTGCTACCCCACTAACCTGTGGGAAATAGGTGTCGGTGAATAATCCGATTCGCATGTTTTTCTCCAAGACCGCCCAGTGGGGCGCACAAAAGTAGGTTTATTATAACATTTCTGTTACAGCCCTTCCAATTTGAAAAGGACCTAGACAAACTAGGTCCTTTTCTTATTCAAACACCATTTGGTTATGGTAAAGATCAGCGTAAAAGCCGTTTTCGGCCAGTAATTGTTCATGGGTCCCCTGCTCTATCACCCGACCGTCCTTTAAGACGACAATCTTATCGGCATCGAGGATGGTCTTCAAGCGGTGGGCAATCACAAAGCTGGTCCGACCGGCAATGATATTGTTCATCGCCGCCTGAATCTTGGCCTCAGTGACCGTATCCACGTTGGAAGTGGCCTCATCTAAAATCAAAAACTCTGGACTGGTCAAAATCGTCCGGGCAATTGATAGTAACTGCTTTTGACCAGTGGAGAAAATTGAATTTTCATCACTGACCATGGTTTGGTAACCATCCGGCAGGCTTTCAATGTAATCATGAATGTTAGCCTGCTTGGCGGCCGCCACCATTTCCGCTTCACTGGCATCCGGTTTACCAAATTTAATGTTTTCGGCAATCGTCCGGCTAAAGAGAATCGACTCCTGGAGGACAATTCCGACATGGTCCCGCAGGGAGGCCAGATCAACGTCCCGCACATCGACACCATCAATGGTTACCCGGCCGTGGTTGACATCATAGAACCGGTTTAAGAGGTTCATCACCGTCGTCTTTCCTGAACCAGTGGGACCTACTAAGGCCACCATCTGACCGGCTTTGACATCAATGTTAACGTCGTGAAGGATAATTTTATCGGGGTTATAGCCAAAGGTGACATCATCTAAGGCCACCTGCTGGCGAATGTCAGCCAGGGGATGTCCCTTGCCCGGATTCGTTTCTTCCGGCTGCACCTCAATCCGGTGCAGCCGCTGCGATCCGGTCAGGGCCAGCTGGAAGCTGTTATAAACCGAGGTAATTTGGCTGATAGGCTGGTAGTACTGCTGGGAATAGTTCACAAAGACAATTAGAAGCCCCAGACCAGCGGCCCGGCTCATCCCATTGTGCAGGACAAACCAGGAGCCAAAGAAGATTACGATGGCCACGTTCAGTAAGGATAGGCCCTGGGTCAGGGGGAAGAGCATCCCCGAATACATCTGACCCCGGTAGGTCGCCTTTTTGACCGACTCGTTATAGGGCTTGAAATTCTTAATCGACTCGTCCTGGAGTCCTTCGGTAATGACCACCTTTTCGCCATTAATCTGTTCGTTAATGTAGCCGTTTAAGGCCCCGGTCGCCTCTTGCTGACGGTCAATGTACTTGCGGGCCCGGGTAATCACGAAGAAATCCAAGAGCAAGGCCACTGGCGTCAAAGCGACCGTCACCCAGGCCAGGGTTGCACTCTGGTTAAACATCATAATGATAACGCCGATAAAGAGCATCGCCTGGGAAACCATCTGGAAAATCGCCTGGTTCATGGCGTTAAAAATGTTATCCAAGTCCGAAGTAAAGAGGGATAAGATCTTGCCATCCTGGTGGGTGTCAAAGTAGCGCACCGTCATCCGTTGCAGCTTGGCAAAGAGGCCAATCCGCATCTGACCTGAAGACTGAGCACTAATCCGACTGGTCATCAGGCCAGAAGTAACCATGGCCACCTCTGCCAGACCGTAAAACCAGACCATGCCCCAGACGGCATCATAGAACTTACCTTTGCTAGCCGTGGCATGGGTCACTGGATTAAAGTAATCGTTTAAAAACTGGCCCAATGCGGTAATCGCCTTACCCATGTAGAGCGGCGCATTAATTTGGGCATAGGTGCTAAGCACCATCAAGACCAAAGCAAAACTTAGGCCAAGCCAGTAGCGCTTCAGGTAGGCGCCAAAGTAGCGGATTGAAATCATCAAATCACTCATTTGGTTCCTCCTTTGCTTTCTGGGTCAGGTAAATTTCACGGTAAACTGGTGAATTCCCTAGCAGCTCCTGGTGGGAACCAGTGGCCACCAGCTGGCCGGCATCCAAGACAAAGATCCGGTCGGCATGAATGACTGAACTAATTTTTTCAGCAATCACCACCGCCGTGGTCCCCTTGAGTTCCTTATCGAGGGCCTCTTGGACCAACTTTTCACTGCGGGCATCCAGGGCGGAGGTGGAATCATCCAAAATCAAAATCTTGGGATGGCCAATCACCCCACGGGCAATTGAGAGGCGCTGTTTTTGCCCGCCGGAAAGGTTGGCCGACCGCTCATCAACGTAGTGCTCGAAGCCGTCTTCATAGCCGTCGATAAATTCAGCGGCCTGGGAAATCTCGGTCGCCCACTGCATGTCCTGCTCACTGGCATCGGGCTTGCCGTGCCGTAGGTTACGGGCAATCGAACCACTAAAGAGGACCGCCTTTTGCAAGACAATCGAAACCGCCTGCCGTAAGGACTGCTGGTTAACCTGTTTGAGATTAACGTGGCCGACCGACACCGTGCCCTGAGTAGGGTCGTAAAGACGTGGGATTAGCTGGGCCAGGGTTGATTTTCCTGAACCAGTTGCCCCGACAATCCCAATCATCTCACCGGCCTGGATTTTAAAGGAAACATCCCTGAGGGCGGGCTGATCATCACCGGGATAGGTAAAGCTAACGTGGTCAAAGTTAATGTCACCGCTCAGTTTTTCCTTAGGGGCCTTGGGGTCATAAACCACGTCCGGCTTGGTCTTTAGGACCTGGTTAATTCGGCCCAAAGAAACCATCCCCCGGGAGGCAAAGGTTGAAACCATGCCACCAATCATCAGGGCAAAGAGAATCTGCATTAAGTAAGTAGTAAATGGTGCAATCGCTGCCAAATCCTTGGGATTTTTCACGATGTTTTGACCAACCAGCAGGATGGCGGCCCCAATAATCAGGTAAGAAACCACCATGAAGATTGGAATCATAATCGTAAAAAGATACCCAATTTTGGTGTTAACGGCGACCAGTTCATCCGTATTATCAGTAAAGCGGTCAATTTCAGCCCCTTCCTGATTAAAGGACTTCACCACCCGAACCCCCTGCAGGTTTTCCTTGGCCAGGGTGTTGTTCTGGTCAATCAAGTTTTGAATCTTGAAGAAGTTCTTCCCCATCCGTTTAAAAATCCCCTGGGATGACAGGAGAATGGCAATAATCATAATGACTACCAACCACCAAAAGCGGGGAATGGTGACGATGGCTAGGACCACCGCCCCAATGAAGAGAATGGGAATCCGCAGCAGACTCTGTAAAATCATCATGATCAGCTGCTGAACCTGGTTCACATCGTTAGTCATCCGAACCACCAGGTTCCCGGCCGAAAAGGTTTCGATGTTACCAAAGGAAAAGGTCTGAATCTTATCGTATTCCTCAGCCCGGATATCAGCGGCCATCGACTGGGAGATGCGCGCCGCAAAGACGGCATTCAAAAGGCCGGCCGCCACGCCTAAGAGGGCAATGACAACCAGCTGTATGCCAAACTCCAACACCTGGGAGCTGTCATCGGCCAAGATGGCCGAAATTACTTTCTGAAGTAAGTGGGGCTGCCACAAGGTCGCCCCTGCCATCACGGCCACGGCCAGAATGGCAATGGTAATGTCGCGAACGTAATTTTTCGCATGACGTATTAAAATTTGCATGCTGTTTTTCCTCATTCTCCTAGCCTTACGCTAGCTACGTCCAATAGTATAGCAGGCCAAGTTAAAAAGCACACCTAATCTTCCAGACCAGGAGCCTGATCAACGCCCTTGTTATCAATTTTCAACAAACCGAGTAGGACCATCCAGATATTACTCTTCCGCGAATAGGCAATGTAGCGGGGCGTCCACTGCTGGGCAAACTTGTTCTTATAGTGGTACAAACCCTCAAAGGAATAAATCCGGGACCCAAACTGGTAAACCAGGTTAGCCAGACGTTCCCGGCCAAAGCTTTGGTAGTGCTGGCCCACCCCGGCCAAGGGTGACATGCCCAGGTTAAAGATTTTAAAGCCCTGTTCCTTGGCATAGTGGCAGGCGTTGACTAGGAGAATATCCATGGCGCCGTTGGGTGCCTGCTGGTTAAAGCGCATCAGGTCAATGGCCATTTGACTTTCGGTCTTGGAACTGACCAAGGTACCAAAGGCAACCACTTGGCCGTCCTGCTCCAAAATCGCCAGCGACCAACGCTGAAGGTAATTAGCGTCAAAGAAGCCCAGGGAGAAACCCTTTTCATCCCGGCCACCCAGCCAGTCCTCACTCACCTGCCCTAGTTGGGCTAACAGTTCGGGACTAAAGGGTGGCTGGACAATCCGGAACTGGTAGCCAGCCCGGTCGGCCTGGTTGATTTCGGAACGGATATTTTGCATCTTCTTACCCGCCGTCGAGAAATCAGCAAGGACAATCTCGGCCTCTTCCCCTAACTTAAAGAAATCATAACCGAACTCATGGGCTAACATGGCCACTGGTTGACTAACTTCATAAAAGACCGGGACCAAATCCAAAAGATCGGCATCCTCGATAAAGGCCTGCATGGCCGCCTCAAAGTCTTCCTCGTAACCAAAGGGATCCCCCATGACCACGGCGAAGTTATCAACCACCCGGAACTGGAGGGCGGCGCGGTCTACGCCGTCAACCTGGTAGTAGTAAATCCGCTTATCGCCCAGGTAAACCAGGTTAGTATAGTGGTTGTCGCCAGCGGCTAACAGAGCTTGAACCCGCTTACCCTGGTAGGGCACGCCCAGTAACCGACGCTCCCCGTGCAGGTAGCGGGTTAAGACCAGGCCGGCCGCCACAATCAAGATGATACTGAGGACACCCAGTAACCACCAGTGGAAATAGGCCCAGGCGTGGCCGGGACCAAACTGGGCCCGCTTTAGGCGAACTTCCTGCAGGGCTAAGAGGGCATAACTCCAAATCAACGCTCCCCAAATCAAGGTATCAATGATGCGGTCCCGCCAGCTATCAACAAACTGCTGCCGGTACAGGTCTGACCGACTAAAGGTCACCGCCAAAAGTACCAGGACAATCAAAATGACCGGGGTCCAGTGCCGGTAGTAGAAAAGTGTATAAACTCCGGCCAGTAACAGTACCGTCAGCGTTGCCGAATAGGCCCGCTGGACCCGGTTGGCAATCCCACGGGCACAAATCAGCAGCAGGAAGCCCAAAATCACCGTTGGCAACTGGTTCGCCAGGGCGTAGGTCAGCGGCCAGGGCTTTAAGGTTGTTAAAATTGGAATCCGTTGGGCCCAGTTAGGCATGGTCCCAGATAAGACCAGCAAAATGCCCAGGCCATAAGCTGCCAGGGTCACTAACCAGTGCACGACGGTGCTGGCCAGGGCCCGGGGAACGTCCCGGTACTCCTGGTTGACCAGGTGGGCCAGCCGGTAGATAAGCAGTCCGATGGCGCTGAGCAGGGGCAAAACGTTAAAGACCAGGCGGTAGAGGACCAGCCAAACCACACCGGTGAGTTGGTCAACCTGGAGAAAGTTAAGCATGACCAAGACGGCCACATCAAAAGATGCCCAGGTTCCTGGCGTCATCGCTAAGAGGGCAATAACTGAGCCAATGACATAAATGATAAGCTGCTGGACAATTGAAAGGTGCACGCCAGCCACCCAGCCACAGCTTAAGAATAAGAAGGCTTGTACAACCAAGGCCAGCCAGGCATTGGCCACAAAGGCGGCACTGACCCGCCAGGTTAGTCCACGCCAGAACTGAAAGCCCTTGGCCAAAGACAGAAGCAAAACCACCCCGACTAGGCCGGCAAAAAAGAGCAACCAACCCCGTTCAAAGCCCAGGGCCCGGTGTGGGGCCAAACTCAGCCCTAAAAGAGTCAGGCCGACCACCGGCAGGATGGCACTAATGGACAGCAGGTAGACCTGGAGATAGGACTTAATACTGCGCTTGGCCTGGTCACGGTAGAAGAAACGCCGCAGCAAGACGCTAATGACGCCTAAGAAGCCAGCATTTAAGTTGAAAACATTGATTAACCAACTGCGTTGCAGTAATTCCTGGCTGCTAAGGTGATATCCCTGCCACTGGGCTAAGAGAACATCGTTATATAGGCTGGGCACGATTGCCAAAAAGCCCAGCACGACCAGGATTAAGATCTGCCAAAGGCCCAGGCCACTCAGGGTGTTAATGATTAGCCCCCAGCTAATTTCCTGGGTCATCAACAGCACCTGAATCACCAAAATCAGGGTGACTACCGGCACAATTAGGCGTGGAATTACTTTTTTAAAAAAGGCTTTCACAATTACTTCCCTAACGTTTCAACCAATAAAAAAAGGGTGCCCGGCACCCCTTTGCCATACTGGCAAATCATTAATCTTTCTTTTCCTGATCCTTGTCAGCAGAACCCTGGTCAGCTGACTTTGATTCAGCTAGCTTGGCATCACTAGCCTGGTCAGCAGACTTAGCTTCAGGAGCCTTGTCTTCGGCTGGCTTGCTGTCAGCGGCTGGCGCAGCATCCTGGGCCACCGTACGGATAGCGTTCAGGTCAAAGGTCAAGATAACCCCTTCGGCATCCAGGTCAACCGTCCGCTTTTCCTGGTCAACACTGTCAACCACGGCATGCAGGCCACCAATTGTTACAATTGGAGTACCCTTCTTCAAGTTTGACTGCATCTGCTGTTGACGCTCACGCTGCTTCTTCTGCTGGCGTGACATGAACCAGAAGAAACCGATAAGGGCGAGCAACGGTAAAATAAGTGAGTAATTCATAACCTTTTCCTAACTTTATTTGTTAACTAGCAGTATATCAAAGACCGACCCTAATTAAAATAGACGGGCATTGGGTTTGTTATAGCCGTACTCTTCCATCACCGTTTCCCGGAATTCCAGCAATTCATCCCGTTCAATCGCCGTGCGCATGTCTTCCATGAACTGGAGCAAGAAGCGCAGGTTGTGCTGAGAAGCCAGCTGGGCGCCCAACAATTCATTGGCGTTAAAGAGGTGGTGGAGATAAGACCGGGTTAAGGTCTGGAAGGGATTGTAATTAGGATTATCGTACTGAGCCAAGTTACCAAACTGTTCCCTACGGATTGGGTTGTTGGAATAGTAGCTTAAATCGGCATCAATCGGACTAAAATCATCCTTATACTTGGCGTTTTTAATAACCACCCGGCCAAAGCGGGTCATCAAAGTCCCCTTGCGGGCAATTCGAGTCGGTAGGACACAGTCAAACATGTCCACCCCGCGGATGACACTGTCAATCAGGGAATCCGGTGCGGCCACCCCCATCAAATAGCGAGGTTTATCTTCCGGCAGCAAGGGCATGGTGAAGTCCAAGACCCGGTTCATTTCATGCTTGGATTCCCCAACCGAAAGACCACCCACGGCATAACCGGGCAAATCCAAGGAAACCAAGCCCTTGGCGGATTCGGTTCGCAGGGCCTTAAAGCCGGCGCCCTGGACAATCCCAAAGAGGGCTTGCTGGTCAGTCTTTTTATGGTACTCCTGCGCCCGGGCCGCCCAGCGCAGGGACCGTTCCATCGAGGCCTTGATATAGTCGTAGCTCTCAAAGTAAGGAATGGCCTCGTCAAGCTGCATCATTACGTCCGAACCCAAATTATTTTGAATCCGCATCGCCACTTCTGGTGACAGGAACATCTTGTCCCCATTGACGTGGTTCTGGAAGGTGACCCCTTCTTCTTTTAACTTGCGGGCATCCGACAAGGAAAAGACCTGAAAGCCACCGGAATCGGTCAGAATCGCCTGGTCCCAACCCATGTACTTGTGCAACCCACCAGCTTCAGCAATCAGTTCATCCCCGGGTCGAACCCAGAGATGGTAGGTGTTACTCAGGATAAATTGGGAGCCAATTTCCTTTAGAATCCGGGTGTCGACCCCTTTAACGGCGGCCTGGGTTCCAACCGGCATAAACATTGGGGTTTCAAAGGTACCGTGGGGCGTGTGAATCCGCCCGCGGCGGGCACCGGTATGCTTTTCTGTATGTAAATGTTCGTACCAAACTGGGGGTTTTTGACTTGCCATGCCGACTCCGTTGCGCTTAAAATTAGTTGTTACTAGTATACCACGGCCGACCAAACCCTTTGGTCTGGCCCAAAGGAGCCTAAGATGACAGCAGAAAACTACATCGCCCGGATGCGGGCCAAGGTCGGCCACGAGGGCATGATTTTTGTTTCCGCCTTCGGGGTCCTGTGGAACGAGGCCCACGATGCCATTCTCTTGGAAAAACGCTGGGATTCAGATGCAGGCTGGGGCTTTCCCGGTGGCTACCTGGAATACGGCGACTCGCCCATGCAGGCGGTTGTCCGCGAATTTAAGGAAGAAACCAACCTGGATGTCGAAGTCGTCCGCATGCTCGGCCTGGCCAGCCAGGTTACCGAGAAAAATTCCTGGGGCGATGCCCAGGAAACGATTGCCATTGGCTTTGAAGTTAAAAAAGTCGGTGGTCACTTACAAAAAGACAACACCGAAACCTTAGAAGTAGCCTATGTCCCGGTTAACCCTGAGCCCAAGATGTTTGTCCCCCAAGCCCAGGAAACCTTGCACCGCATCCTGACTGAAAACGAGGTCAGCGACCGGCCCTGGTTAAAAGAAGGCTAATCGGCCGCTCCTAGCTGCCAGTGTAATAAGGCCAAGTGTGAAGCCGCCCCGTCCGTCTTGGCCAGGGCGGTTTTTAAATCAACCCACTGGTAGTGTTCAATGTCCTCGCCCGCATCAAAGTGGCGGTCAACTTGCTGGTATTGGCCGGGTGCCAAATGCACCAGAAAGATATGGCTAATTTCACTTAAAATCCCGTTAGACAGGCTGACCTGGTCGACTAGCCGGAACTGATCCGGCGCAATTTTAAACCCGGTCTCCTCAGCTAACTCCCGCGCCGCGGTTGCCAGCGGTTCCTCACCGGGGTTAACCCGTCCGGCTGGGAGGGCCCAGGAATAGCGTTGAATTGGGGCCCGGTATTCCTGTTCAATTAGAACCTGATTTTGTTCATTAATTAGGGCGATTGTGGCTGAATCACTGCTAATGACATTTTGCCGGGTTAAGGGGGCGTGGCCGTTTTCCAAGTCGATTTTTTCCTGGACGACCTTGAAAACCTTGCCCTGGTAAACCGTTTTTTGATCATAAATTTCTGGCATATTTAACACCTCTAGAAGTACCGGTCCGGCGTAATTGCCGGTCCTTTGCTAACTATGATAGACTAAGGCTATCGATAGAGGAAGCGAGTCAAGTATATGAATAAGAAGGAACGCGAAGAAGAGGAGCAGGGCGAATACCCTGTTTACTTTAAGTGGTGGTTCATTGTCCTAGTAATCATTGCCGTCCTGTGCATGATTGGTTACGCCCTGGCGTAAAGAAAAACAGCCTAACGGCTGTTTTTTCTGTCCTTCAAACTATCTACGCCCCGTGCTTTGCAAATACCAGGCCAGCGCCATCACCAAAAGCACCATAATCGTACTAATGGTAAAGTTACCGGCACTCTGGGTACCAGCCGTCAAAACATAGGAAAGCACTAACAAAACGTACAATAGGTAGTTGTACCAGGCTAAGCGCTTGCCCTGATTTTGTTGTCGGTAGGCCATGGCCAGCAAAACGGCTACGGCCAAGGCCACAACCAGCCAAAAGATAAATGTATTCATTGTTAATACTCCTAGAATTGCCATTTAAAAGTAAAGCTACAGATAGTTTAACAATAATTAAATGTGCAATCCGTTAAAATCTCACAAACAAAACATTGCAATTCTGTAATTTGTGATAATATCAACTAAACGTGTTTAGAGATTAAAGTATAGGGAGTACACAGCATGGCCAATTTTTTGACCTTTTTGTTCTTAATTACTATCGGTTTTTCTATTTATTTATGGCGTCGTAACAAGAAGCGCGGCCAGGTAATGGCTAAGCGGCAGAAATATGGCATCACTGCACTGGCAGTCGCTCTATTTCTACTCATTGGCGTAACAGCACCACATCATGAAAATGTTAACGGTGATAAGGCCGAACAATCCGGTTCTACGTCTGAAAAATCTACCAGTTCTAGTAGTAAAAAAGAGCGCCATTCTTCGTCAAGTTCCAAGTCTAGTCAATCATCTAGCGACACCTCAAGTTCCGAGAGTAGTTCCAAGGCTTCAGAATCATCCCAAACTAATACACAACCAGCAAGTCAGAATAATTCCCCCGCAACTAGCACCGCCCCTGCTCCACAACAACCAGCCCACGATGACAACGCTACCACCGTCTATGTGGCAAATAATGGCAACAGCAACGTCTACTGGTACAATCCAAATCTCATGCCAGCAAGAACCAACCGTGCCAAAGTGGTTCAAATGACGGAGGCGCAAGCAAAACAGCTTGGTAAACGACTTTCTCTAAGGGACTAGTATGGTTTGAATTAGAATTATCACTACGAATTGTGGCAGAAATTATAGCGAGCATGAAATCTCATTAACACTTTAGGATCGAGCCGATTATTTTCATCTCGTTTTCATCAATTATTACGATTACCTATGCTAAATTATTAGATGAATAATTGTTAAAAAACGGAGAACAACTATGGGCTACTTTTACCTACTGATTGCCGTCATTGCCGAGATTGCTGGCTCCAACCTGGTGGTTTCTAGCCAGGGTTTCACCAAGTGGCAACCAACCCTGCTCTGCTTGGCCTGCTATGGCCTGGCCTTCTTCATGCTTTCCAAAACAGTTGAGACCATCCCACTCCACATCGCCTACGCCATTTGGAGCGGGGCCGGTATTGTTTTGGTCACCGTCATGTCAGTCCTCTTCTGGAAAGCCCAGATTAACTGGCCAACCATCTTCGGTCTCCTGCTCATCATCGTTGGCATCGTGATCGTCAACCTCTACGGCAATCTTCATTAAAATAAAAAAGCGCCCTGCCTGAGCAGGACGCTTTTTTAAATTCCTAGGAAATAAATAAAGAGGGACAGGGTAAAGAACGATATGACGGTACTGGTCAGTTGAACCGAGGCAATCTCTGATTCCTGGATATGGTAACGAATCGCCAGGGTAACCGGGATGGCTGCCGTTGGGATGGCCATGGTCAAAACCACCATCCGAATCAATTCCTTAGGCAGGCTCAAACTCAGCATAATCAGCAGCAAGACCGTCGGTACCAGCAGGTTCCGGAAGAAAACCGTGGTCGCCACTAAACGGCCGACATGCATGTGCTTGGTAAAGAGCGTGATCCCAATTGAGAAAAGGGCGATTCCACTGGCTGCCTTACCCAGGATTTGGAAGATTACTTCCGTATGGGGTGGGATCGGTACCCCAGTCAAGGCCAGAAAGAAGGCTAGGAAGGGACTGAAAACCAGTGGGTTTTCCAAAGTATGTAAGACCTTGCGTCCGGCAGTTTGTTCTTTATCAATCAAGGCAATCGTGGCAGGAACCGTAGTCAGGTTCTCGGCCAGGGCGACTAGGCCAATGATAACGGCACTGATGCTGGCGTTAAAGAGAAAAGGCAGCAGGGCCGATCCGATAAAGGGCACCGAAGCGTTGGAAACCGTCAGGGTATAGAGGGCCGCGCCCGGTCCTTTTTGCTTAAAGGCAAAACGATAGACCACATAAAAAATCAGATAACTGACCACGATGGTCGCTGATAACCAGAAGGCCAGCGGTCCGTAGTGGGTTAGCTCTGACTTTGGTGTTGACCACACGCCCACAAAGATGCTCAAAGGCAGGGCGTACTTCATGGTCAACTTCGCTAATTTCTTATTGTCTTGTTCATCGAAGTCGCCCTTCCAGGCGGCTAGAAAACCGAGACCGACGGTGAAAATCACCGCCAACAATGGAACGACAAGTACTCCCATGGCAATCTCCTTTTATAAGTATTCTCTCATTTATTATCGGGCAGGAAACCTGACCTAAGGTGTTTTACGTTAACTTTCCTAACGCATGGCCTTATCATCCCCAACCCATCAAGATTCACCTTGCCTTTAAAATAAAATTAGGCTATGATGAACACACTTTATCATTAGAGAATTATCATTATTTGTTGAAGAGATGAGTAACTCAAGGGCGATGCCCAGCGAGTCCCGCCTGGTGTGAAGGGACGATTGACCTTGAGTGAAGGATGGTCTTGGAGAATTGGTCGGTGAAACCTTAGCCGGCTACGATTAACAGCCGTTACCCTGTTTAAAGTGATGAACCGCTTGGTTCATAATGAAGATGGTACCGCGAGCACTCGTTCTTTTTAGGACGGGTGCTTTTTATTTTTTGGAGATTAACATGGCCGAAACCAGTCAAACACCCCCACGCAGCATGAATACCAACCACCTAATCGCCCTGACCCTGGGTGGCGTGATTGGAACTGGAATCTTTTTAAGTCCGGGTTACTTTATTAAAACCGCCGGTCCCCTGGGCACAATTGGGGCTTACCTAGTTGGGGCCCTCCTGGTCTGCCTGGTCATGATGTGCCTGGCTGAGCTGACCGTTTACCAACCAACTACCGGCGCCTTTCATACCTATGCCAGCCGCTATATCAGTCCCGGCGTGGGCTTTGTGGTGGCCTGGCTCTACTGGCTAACTTGGACGATTGCCCTAGGTTCCAACCTGCTAACGATGTCAATTCTGACCCAGCGCTGGTTACCATCGGTTTCGATATGGATTCTAAGCCTCATCTACGGCGCCGCCATTTTGGTCCTGAACCTGGTCAACCTGGCCTGGTTTAACCAGAGCGAATCGATCACCTCCTGGATTAAGGTGGCGGCCCTGGCGGTCTTTATCATCATCGGCCTACTAATGGTCTTCCGTCTAATTCCCATCCACCACGTCACCACCCTACCCTTCTTTGAGGAACTGGGCCGACGTGGCTGGGCACCCCATGGGATTGGACCAATCTTAGCCACCGTCCTGACGGCCAACTTTGCCTATTCTGGGGCCGAAATGATTGCCGTGGCCGCTGGCGAAACCAAGAACCCCGCCCAAATCATTCCGGGCGCCATTAAGAAGACCCTCCTAATCCTGATTGTCCTCTTTATCGGGGCCATCGTGGTCATGGGTGCCCTCCTGCCACCAAGCAACCAGGCCCTGGTCACCAGTCCTTTTGTTGAAATCCTGAACCAGGCCTACATCCCCTTTGCCGCTGATATCATGAATGCCATTCTGATTATTACCCTATTCTCAGCTTCCAACGCCGGGGTCTATGCGGCTTCGCGGATGATTTGGTCTTTGGCCAAGCAGGGTGAGATTTGTCCTAAGCTGGGTAAGCTTTCCCGCCATGGTTTACCAGTTTACGGCTTGCTGCTAACGATGTTGGGCGGCGCCCTCTCACTGCTATCCAGTGTTTACACTGCCCAAACCCTGTACCTGGCCCTCACCGCCCTGTCAGCCTTTGCCGTAGTGGCCGTCTGGCTGATTATCGGCTGGGCCCAGCTCAACTTCCGCCACCAGTTCTTAAAGGAACATGATGTCAGTGAGCTGAAATATAAGGCACCCTGGTACCCATTAACCCCCTGGCTGGTGATTATCTTCTGCCTGGCCTCCATCGTCGGCATCGCCTTTGATCCGGACCAGCGGATTGCCCTAATCATTGGGATTCCCTTTTCACTACTATGTTACGGTTACTACCAGCTTTTCTTTGCCCGCAAAAAGAAGAAAGGAAAATAAGATGAACTTTTACGACTGGGAAAAGACCCAAAAAACGGTGCTCTTTGACTCCTCCATGGGTCTGGGTCTCAAGGACCTGGGCTTTGATGTGAACAACCCCCTCTGGACCGCCAAGGCCCTCATCACTGACCCGGATAAGGTTTACCAGGTGCACAAGGCCTTCTTTGATGCCGGTTCCAACGTGACTTCGACCGACAGTTACCAGGCCAACCTGGCTGGTTTCCTCGACCAGGGTTACACGCGCGAACAGGCCAAAGAATGGATTCAGGAATCAGTCCAACTGGCCCGAGATGCTGCCAGGGACAGTACCGGTCCCCAGGCCAAGTGGGTGGCCGGCGCCATCGGTCCCTACGGGGCTTACCTCGCCAACGGATCTGAATACACCGGCGACTACCAGTTAAGCGCCGATGAACTGGCTGCCTTCCACCAGGACCGCCTGGCCTGGCTAGTCGAAGCCGGTGTCGACTTGCTGGCCGTTAAAACCATCCCTAATTTTGAAGAAATTAAGGTTCTCACTAAATTACTGGCTAAATATCCCGAGGTCCCCGTTTACTTCTCAGTCTCCCTCAAGGATGCCACCCACCTCAGTGATGGCACTGACCTCCACCAGGTCCAAGACCTGCTAGAGGACCAGCCCAGCATCGTGGCTTACGGGGCCAACTGCTTCCATCCCCGTTATGCCTTAGAAGCCCTACGTTACCTAAAGGAAGGTTCCCACGACGACAAGGGCTTGCTGATCGGACCCAATGCCGGTGGCCAGTACGACCCCGTCTTGAAAAAGTGGGGCCAGGCCATGGAAAACATTTATTCCGACAACGCTATCAAGTGGCAGGCCGAAGGCGCCCGCTGGATTGGTGGCTGCTGTGAGATGCCACCATCCCAAATGAAGGCCGTCTACGACCAACTGAGTTAAAGTAAACCCGCTGGACCACCAGCGGGTTTTATTTTGGCAGCCTGTCTGGCTTTTGATATACTGAAAACATTATCGGGAGAAGTTAATTAGTAGAAATGAGAGGGAGAAGCATGAAATTACAAGCACCCCTAGTCCTGGCCGGCTTAGTCGGCGGGGCCCTAGCCTGGACCAACGCCGGTGCCAGCGCTGATGATACCGTTAAAATCAGCAACCAGGATGGTAGTCCCCAGGTTCTGCCAGCACCGGCCAAGACTGATGCCCAGGGCCGGGTTATCGACCTGACCAGCACCAGCACCAGCGCCAGCCAAACGACACCCAGCGCCTCTGCCACGCCATCAACTGCAACTTCAACCAGTACGGCATCCAGTCAGACGGCCTCAACGGCCCAGTCAAATAGTGTGGCGGCCAGCACTTCTGCATCCGGCAGTTCCGCTGCATCAACTGGCTCAACGGCACCTTCAGCCAATCCAACGCCAACTACTAGCACTTCAGCCGCTACGCCCACAGCCACGGCACCTACCACCACTAGCCCTCAAACCCTAGTGTCACCGGCCACTGCCCGGGCACCGTTCCATTTTTATACCCAGGACGGTCAAATTTACTACACCGGTGGTGATGGTCAAAACGTAACTGGTAGCTGGGTGATTAACGGTCACGCTTTGAACTTTGCCAGCAACGGCCAGTTAGATCTCAGCAGTGTCAAGATTGACCTGCCTCACCAAAACTTTAACCAGAACCAGGAAGGTGCCCCCGAAGGTTGTGAAGGTACTTCCTTCCAGATGGCCCTCAGTGTTAAGGGTAAGGACATTCCAACCCTCTGGGATATCTACGCCCGCCACATCGGCTACGGCTGGGATGTACCGGCTGACCAAGGCTTCCACGGTAACCCCTTCGGTGGCTCAGCCTACCAGACCCAAACCGTCTTTGCCGCACCATTGGCTCAGTCCTTAAACGGGGTTTACGGCGTAAAAACTCAGGACATGACTGGGGCCAAGCCCGCTGATGTGATTGTTCAGCTGCTCCAGGGCAACCCCGTGATTACGTACATTCCCTGGGACCTAGAAATCAATGGTACCAACAACTACCACGTCCAGCTCATCACTGGCTATGAAAACGGTGAGTTCCTGATTGCCGATCCAATTCCAATCACTCACCCAGCCAACTACCGCCTTTCCACGGATGACTGGTACTATCTCAACCAAAACATCCAACCGGTTGGCTACTCATCGCCAGTTGGCATGAACGTTGCCGTTCAATAAAAATAAACCCCTCGACTGAGGGGTTTTTTACTGCCATTAAAAATTACATGACAAAAAAGGCACCCGGATAACCGGGTGCCTTTTTATTAGCTACTGTGAATTCCAATAGCCCCAGAGGGAATCGGACCCTCGATTCCGCGCTGAGAACGCGACGTCTTAACCACTTGACCATGGGGCCATAATTGCAACAAATATTAGTTTACTAGAAGCTGGCCCTCCCGTCAATTGAAAAGATTGTTACATCGTGTAATGTAAATGTAACTTTACATTTCCCACGTAAGTGTTTTACGCTAATGTCAAGTTAACTTAACAAAGGAGCGGTGGATTGAAAAATAGAATCCAGGAACTCCGCAAGGACCAGCATATCACCCAGGCCGATCTGGCCAACCATCTGCAGGTCAGCCGCCAAACCGTGATTTCTCTGGAACAGGGACGCTACAACGCCTCCCTAATATTGGCCCACAAGATTGCGGAGTTCTTTAACCAAAGCATTGAAGACATCTTCATTTTTGAGGAAGAGGAGCAATAGCATGAGCAATTTGAAGTATTTATTTAAAAAAGTGCCGGTTGATACCAGTATTGAGGATTACCGCAAGATTACACATCAAATCCTATTTGGACAAGCATAACTAAGTTTCATAAGGGGAGAGAAACCGATGTATAAATATATTCTTACAACATTAACCACGCCCATGAGTGATGCCGCGTACCGTAAGTTGCTAATATGGCGAACTATGGCAGGAATGTTAGCTGCCATCCTCGGATTCTTAGCTGGCAGCTTACCCATGCCAAAACGTCACGGTGATTTTTCAACTGGCTTTCTTATCGGGCTGGCTGGAGGGGTTGTCGTAATGGCAATTGCCACTTTCGTTAGAATTTGGCAACTTCGACATAAATCTGATGAACAGATCCGGCAGCAAATGATTAAGGAAACCGATGAGCGCCGCCAATATAACAACTTAAAGGCCCTCAAAATTTCCTACTTTTTACTGCTTTTCTCACTCTACGTGCCTTTTTTCTATTTTGCGAATCATGAACGTATCTTTGAATCCTTCATGATGATGGCCATTATACTTGGCAGTTTGGGGAGCTACATCCTCATCTGGGCCCTCTTTAACCGCTACCAATAAGAAAGAAAATTCTATGTTTAAATACCTGTTTTCACCGGTCCCAAACACGATGACCGACAATAATTATCGCAAAGTACTCCGCTTTCGTTCAAATTGCTTGTATCTTCTCTTACTGGCCATATTTGGTCTAAGCCTATTGGTAATACCTAATCCTTACCATCCCATCTTTTCATTGGCAACTTTACTCACCTTCGTTTCTTTTGCCATCTTCTTGGGTATTGTCTACACCATAAGTTCAGTTACCCGAAATAGAAAACCAGATGCGAAAATCCATGAGATGAAGATTAATGAATCGGACGAACGGCGTAATAGCATTGAGTTAAAGGCTGCTAAATTAACGCTGGGAACAATTATCGCAGTTCTCTTCGCCCTATTTGCTTACTTCCTAAATGCAGGTCCGGCCTGGATTGCATTCATCTTTGCCTGTTCAATATCTGCGGTCTTCCTGGTTTTCATCGGCTTCGCCGCATTGATTGGAAGATACAATTAGGAAATCATTATGTTCAAAGACTTGTTTAAAGACATTACACCGGCGGTTTCTGATGGTGAATACCGTAAAATCTTAATTTGGCGTTCAGTTTGGATTGGTGCTTTCTCGGTCCTACTCTACGTAGCGGGAGTGCTATCTATGCCAGTCAATGTTTCATCTGGCTTCCGCTATTTTGCGGCAACTGTCGGCGCTCTGGGTATGGCGTCCGGTTTCGTACTATCAGTAGTTCTGACCATGCTAATGAAACCAAACCAGCTACACCAAAACAAAATTAAAGCAGCCGACGAGCGACGACAGCTCAACAACACCAGGGCACTCCGGTACAGCTATCTTGTCTTCCTATTCCTGATGTACATCCCCATGTTTTATTGCATCAATCAGCGCCAGTATGTTATTGGTATCATGATTGGAATTGTGATGCTCGTCAGCCTTGTTTTTTACTTTGTCACCTGGGCCCTGCTCAACAAATACGCCTAACCAGAAAGGAATCTCATGCTTAAACTTGAACACGTCAACAAGGATTTTGGCAGCAAGCACGCTGTCCAAGACCTTGACCTAACCATCCAACCCGGTGAAGTCATGGGCCTCATCGGTCAAAACAGGGCCGGTAAAACCACCACCTTCCGAATGATTCTCAGCTTCATCCAACCCACTAGCGGTAGCATTACCTGGGATGGCCAGCCCATCACCGACCAGCGCCGCCAAACCATTGGTTTTCTGCCCGAAGAACGTGGGCTCTACCAGAAGCTAACCATCGAAGACCAAATCGTCTACATGGCTGCCCTCCACGGCATGAACCGGGCTGACACTTTAAAGGACCTGAAAACTTGGATGGGACGTCTCGATGTCGTGGGTAAGCCAAGCGACAAGGTTCAATCCCTATCCAAAGGAAACGCTCAGAAGATTCAGATGATCGCGGCTTTGATTTTTAACCCCAAGTTTATCATCCTCGATGAACCCTTCTCGGGTTTGGATCCGGTCAACACCAGCATCATGATGGACGAAATTCTCCGCTTCCGCGACCAGGGAGCTATGATTATCTTCTCCAGCCACGACATGAACAACGTCAGCAAGATTTCTGACCACCTGACCATGTTAAAACGTGGTCAAACCGTCCTCCAAGGTCCGGTCCAGGCCATTCGCGAAAAGTTTGGCCGTATCAAGCTCTATGTTGAAGCACCAGGTGTCACGGCTGACCAGTTGGCAGCCCAGCCCGGTGTGGTCACGGTAGTGCCAAGCGGGGCCGGCTTAGAACTGACCCTGGCCAATGAAGAGGCCGGCAAGGGCATCTTTGACCTGGTAACCAAGCACGGTTACATCCCCGCCTTTAGCCAACAACCACCTACCCTTGATGAAATTTTCCGCCAGGAGGTCGCCACTGATGAATCCTCAAATTAAAACCGTCGCCAAATTTACCTTTATTAATCACATTAAAACTAAAAGCTTCTGGTTTATGGTTATCTCCCCAATTCTTTTCGCCCTAATTGGCTTCGGAGTGACATACATTGCCTTTAACTCTGCTAACAACGAAACCCCAACTGTTGCGGTAATTGGGACCGATGCAACTCGTAGCGCCATCAATGACGATAAAAGTGACTTAAATATTCATGTTTCGAAGATTACTGATGAAAATGAAGCTACTAAAGCCTTAAAAGATGGCGATATCGACGCAGTCTTAACTGTCAATGACCAGCAAGCTAACTTGACCACACAACCAAAAAGTCAGAAAGTTGATAAAACAGAGCTACAAGGTTTCTTACAAAAACTGACATTTGCTGATCGAGCTAAGCAATACGGTCTGACAGACCAGCAAACTTCGTCTCTAAGCAAGCAGTTCCCACTAAATACCACCGTTATTAACGATGGTAAAAAGGAAAGCGGTGACACAGCTGACTCATTTAACACAGGCATTAGCACTGCAATTACCTTTATCGTCTTTCTGGTCATCATGACATATGCCCAGATTCTAGCCACTGAAATTGCCAACGAAAAATCCTCGCGGATTATGGAAACTTTACTGGCAGCATCATCTGCTAAAGCTCAGTTCTACGGTAAGTTGATTGGCGTTGCGCTCTTACCACTTGTCCAGTTTGCCCTCTACGGTTTGGGCTTCGCCGGTATATATCTTTACTTTAAAGATCAGTCCTTTATGAAGGATTTTGTGGCAAACATTCCTCACATCAATCCTTGGGCTCTCGTATACACCCTAGTCTTCATCATCGTTGGTGTCTCTCTTTACTTAATCTTAGCAGCAATAACTGCTTCACTGGTAAATGACAGCTCCCAAACTCAACAGGCTATTCAACCAACCATGCTACTTTCGCTTGTTCCATACATTATTGGCTATACATCGATTTTTAGTGGCTCTGGAGGTATCATGACCAAGGTATTCAGTTATGTGCCATTTGCTTCACAAACGCTGATGCCTGGCCAGCTTATCGCTCAAAAAACTGAATGGCCGTTAGCCCTGCTTTCTCTAGCAATTGCAGTAATCTTCCTGGTATTCTTTGCTCGATTTGGCGAAAAGCTTTATGCTAGAAACGTACTATCATATAGTGATGAAAACATCATGAAGCAGCTGATGCGTCAATTAAGGCGCCAGGCCTAGCAACCATCCATCGACGAAAAGAAGGCCTAATATGACTGAAAAGAAAACAGGCAACATTTCAAATTCCAACGAGCTAGTTTCTCACAAGGGGAAGAACTCGTCACGGGCAGCAATCGTAGTCCCAATTACATTTGCTGTCCCTCTACTGGTCACCAGTAAGGATTGGTTTCATTTCACCTTGTCACTACTTTCCTTAATTTTCTTGGGCTACGCAGCCCTTGCGATGCGGTATCCAGATAAATTTGAATTTAAAAACCGTTAATTCATTCCAATTAAAAAGGCTTCCTGTGTGGGAAGCCTTTTTAATTAGTTTATTTATCATTAGATTTCTTAGCCTGCGGATAACCTTTCCAGACATAAGAAACCATGACACCTAATATTAAAAACTCAATGACAATTTGACCAATAGTAAGCCAGTCAAATTTTTCATGGTCACTCATAATTGTTATAGGAGTATTAAAGAGCAAAACACTCAATAAAGTGTAATACCGCGTATTTGGATCTCGATAATAACGGTAACCCACAAAGGCCAAAATGACGATGAGCGCAATCGCAGCGATGATTGACCAGGTAACCCACATTTGGAGCAGATAAAAGACTAACGTGACGAATGCTGCATAAATAACTGCTAAAGCAATTTGTTGTAATCGTTTTTTCATAATGACTCACTCTCCTCACCGGTTGATGAAACACCTACTATGGCGTTATCAGTGGCAGCCATACCAGTAAATTACAAAAATATGCTTTCTTAAAAGTAATCTGGTTATTTTCATCTAGAAAACGATCACTAACAACCCGGTAATGGCCATCCACTATTTTCCTAGTATAAAAATAATTCGCAATCGACGTTACAACTACTACCAGCAACACAAAAAGTACTATCGAAAGCATCTTAGTCACCAACTCCGCCCTAACTAATTTAAATCGTACTTCCACCCTACCACAGCAGTGTTACAACCAGGAAAAATCCCTTTACAATTCGATTTCATTCTCTTTAATGACCAAACAAAAAAGCCACTCGTTATGAGTGGCTTTTCGTTCACACTTAATTAATCAAACCAAGCATCCACCTGCTTCTGGTGATCCTTGATCCAGTTGTCAGCCGCCTGTTGTGGCGACTTACCGTTTTGGACTTGGAGCATGACATCTTGCATGTCTTCCTTGGTCCAGTGGAACTTCTTTAATACCTTGTAAGCCTGAGGGTCTGACGACTTCAGGTTCTTCTTGGTAATCGTGTTAATCGATTCTGAAGTACCCATGGTCTTCTTTGGATCATCCAGATACTTCAACTTATACTTGTTAAACATCCAGTGTGGTGACCATCCGGTAATCACAATTGGCTGCTTAGCCTTATAAGCCTTGTCCAGGGCGGAAACCATGGCACCCGATGAGGAAGCCTGTAACTGCCAACCCTGCAAGTTTGGATAAGAATCAATCGTCTTTTGAGCGGCGGCCATAACCCCGGCACCTGGCTCAATTCCAACAATCGTCTTGTTGGCCTGGTCATTTAGCTGGGTAATGGAGTTAACGTCCATGTAATCCGGCACAACCAGTCCCAGACGAACACCCTTCAGGTTTGGTCCTAAGAGATCAATGTCGTTCTTGTACTTGTCATACAGGGCCTTGTGGGTGTTAGGCAACCAGGCCGAAACGCTGGCATCAACCTGGCCGGTTGACAGCGACTGCCAAAGCACCGCGTTATCCAGTGGGGTCATCGTAACCTGATAACCGTGCTGACGCATAGCTTCGGCCAAGACATTGGTGGAAGCCACTTCAGAATCCCACTGCACGTAGCCAATGTTAATTTTCTTACCGCCACCTTGGTGGTTCATCATACCGCTGACAATGCCACCCAGGGCAAGCACGGCAATCGTAATCCAAACGATAATCTTGCGAATCTTACCGTGGTCAAGGTGCTGTCCGGGTTGGGTGTTGAGCTTCTGGGTGAAGCGGTCAATGATAATGGCCAGGATAACCAGGGCAATTCCATTAACGAAACCAGCGCCAACGTCAGCGTGCTGAACGGCTGAGAGGACACCACGTCCTAGTCCCGGCGCTCCAATCATGGAAGCCGTAACCACCATGGAAAGGGCCAACATAATCGTCTGGTTGGCACCTGCCAAAATCGTGTTCTTAGCATTTGGCAGCTCTAACTTAAAGAGCTTCTGCCAGGTCGTACTACCAAAGGAATCGGCTGCTTCAACCAAAGCCTCTGGTACCTGCTGAATACCCAAGGCCGTAAACCGTACTACTGGTGGCAGGGCGAAGATAACTGAGGCAAATACCCCAGGCACCACCCCGATACCAAAGAAGGCAACGGCCGGAATCAGGTAAACGAAGGCCGGCATGGTCTGCATGAAGTCCAGGATGGGCTTCACGATGGCATTGGTCTTAGGTGACTTGGCCATCAAAATTCCCAGTGGAATCCCGATAATGAGGGAAACCAGGCTGGCCATGACTACCAGGGTCAGGGTGCTAATCATGTCTGACCACAGACCCTGGTTAGCGACCAGGAGTAGACCGAAGAGGGTAAAGGCCGGGAAGCCATATTTCTTTGGACTAGTCACGATGGCTAACAGGGTCACGCCGACAATCATGAGCGGCATTGGGATGGCCAGTAAGAAGCCAGTCATGGCATCCATGATGGCCTGACCAGCCTGCTGGATGGCATTAAAGAAGCCAGCCCAGTGGGTAGTCATCCAAGACACAATATTACTGATCCAGCTTTGAATCGGCAGCTGGCCAATTGCGCTTAATTCATTCATTATTATCGTCCCCCTCAACGTCTGCGAGTGCTTCGATTACGGCGCCGCGGATGATAATGCCTCGAAGGCGTTGGTCATCATTGACCACCGCCACGGGTGTGTGCGCATCATAGATAATCGGCATGATGTCCGCAATCAGGGTGTCAGGCTTAACGACGGGCATCTCGGCCACCACATCCTTTAAGGCCAGCTTCTCCCGCCGAGCCTTCACGGCCGCATCCGAGGTAATATAGCCGACAAACTTACGGTCACGGCCTACCGCTACCAGGCCAGAAACCTCTTCTTCAGACATCCGGTGTAAGGCCACTGTTGGACCATCATTATCGACGTTAACCGTGAAACCAGGCACCATGATGTTTTCAGCCACCAGAACCTTCGACCGGTCCACGTCTTCCACGAAGTTGTGCACGTAGTCGTTAGCAGGGTCAGTCAGAATTTCTTCTCCCGTACCAATCTGCTGGATTTGACCATCCTTCATGATGGCAATCCGGTCGCCGAGCCGCAGGGCCTCGTTCAAATCGTGGGTGATGAAGATAATCGTTTTCTTCACGTTGGCCTGCAAATCCAGGAGCTCATCCTGCATTTCTCGGCGCACCAGGGGATCCAAGGCTGAGAAAGCCTCATCCATTAACAAGATATCCGGATCATTGGTCAAGGCCCGGGCCAAACCAACTCGTTGCTGCATCCCGCCAGATAACTGGCTAGGATACTGATCCTTATAGCTAAGCAACTGGGCGTTGTCCAAAGCTTTTTCGGCCCGCTCGCGGCGTTCAGCGGCGGGCACGCCTTGTACTTCTAGCCCGTACTCCGTGTTTTCTAACAGGGTCCGGTGTGGGAAAAGGGCAAAGTTCTGGAAAACCATGCTCATCTTCTTCCGCCGAATCTCTAACATTTCCTTTTTATTAAGATGGGTAATGTTTTGCCCATCAATAAAAATCTCCCCGCTGGTTGGCTCAATCAACCGGTTGAGCAGACGGATCAGGGTTGACTTTCCGGAACCAGAAAGACCCATAATCACGAAGATTTCACCTGGTTCAACTTCCAGGTTAATGTCATAGACCCCGACGGTACTCCCAGTTTTTTCAAAAATTTCGTTCTTACTCTTATTTTCAGCGACCATCTTCAGCGCTGCTTTTTGGTGCTTGCCGAAAATCTTAGTAAGGTGCTTTAACTGCACTTTTGGCTGCACATTGGGCATATCGTCCTCCATATATTGACTGCATTTAGTTTTTAACCTAAACTACAAAGTGACCATCACTTTTAAATAGGGATGGTCAGCTTAGTGACCACTTAATATTTTACACGAGTGGTCACTTATGTCAAATGCACCAATCCCTACTAAAACCCATTTCTTACCATTAAGGTCACTGCTATGCCAAATATCCGCGAACCCCGCTACCACAAAATTGCCCGGGAAATTGCCCAACACATTGTGAACCGGCAATTCCAGGTCGGTCAAAAATTACACGCCCGCTCAACCCTGGCGGCCACCTTTGGGGTTTCGGCTGAAACCGCCCGAAAGGCCATCTCGGTCCTGGCAGATTTGGGCATTGTGAAGCCGGTTCACGGTAGTGGCGTCGAAGTTCTTTCCCGGGAAAAGGCCCGGTCCTTTTTAAACCAGGCTCAGGAAACGAGTGACATCCAGGCCATTCACAGTCAGATTAACGACCTGATTAGCCAGCAGCGTCAGAACCTGGTCCAGCTCAACGAAACCATGGGCACCCTCTTTGATCAGACCCAGCAAATCCGCCAACACAACCCGATGTCCCCTTATGAGTTCATCCCGGCCACCGACAGTTCCAAGCTCAACCAGTCGATTGGCAAGCTTAATATCTGGCAGAACACTGGTGCGACCATCATTGCCATCCTTCACGAGGACGACCTGGTCCTCTCACCAGGTCCCTATGCGGTGATCAGCCCCGGCGATACCGTCTATTTCATCGGCTCTGAACAGAGTTCCCTGGCCATCCGCCAATTCTTTGAACCATAATAAAAAAGATGCCAGTTGGCATCTTTTTTTATTTAATCTAACCGAGCCCGGAAGGCCTTGGTTTCAGCTTCATAACCGGGCTTACCCAGCAGGGCAAACATGGCCGTCTTATAAGCTTCAACGCCAGGTTGATTGAAGGGGTTGATGGCAAAGGTATAACCAGAAATACCGACGGCTAATTCGAAGAAGTAAATCAAATAACCTAGGTTGTAGGCATCCTGCTTTTGAATGTGGATAGCCAGGTTTGGCACCCCACCATCGACGTGGGCCATGACCACTCCCTTGGCCGCCGTGGCGTTAATCTGGTCAATGGTCTTACCTTCCAAATACTGGAGGCCATCACCATTGCCAGCGCTCTTAGGCAGGTCCAAATCAGAAACCGGCTGGTCCAAAAGCACGGCCGTCTCAAAGAGATCCCGCCGACCGTCTTGGATGTATTGCCCCAGAGAATGCAGGTCGGTTGAATAGTTGGCTGAAGATGGGTAAATCCCCTTGTGGTTCTTACCTTCTGACTCACCCATCAACTGCTTCCACCACTCTGACAGGTACTGCAAGCTTGGTTCCCAGTTCACCAGGAGCTCAGTCGTGTAGCCCTTATCGTACAAAATCCGGCGGATGGCCGCATAACGGTAGGCATCGTTATCGTTAATATCATTATCAGTATAGGCGTCCTGGGCATCCTTAGCCCCGGCCATCAACTGCTCAATGTCAGCACCACTAGCAGCGATTGGCAGCAAGCCCACCGCAGTCAGGACTGAGAAACGACCACCAATCCCATCCGGAATGATAAAGGTTTCGTAGTCGGATGCCTCGGCCTCATCGTGGAGGGCCCCACGGTTAGCGTCGGTCGTAGCGTAAATCCGCTGCTTGGCCCCTTCAGCACCGTACTTCTTCTCGAGCAACTGCTTAAAGACCCGGAAGGCCACGGAAGGTTCAGTGGTCGTACCAGACTTAGAAATCACGTTAACTGAGAAGTCTTGGTCACCAATGGTTCGAATCAAGTCATTCAGGTAAGTGGCCGACAGGGAGTTACCGGCAAAGTAAACCTTCACTCCACGGCGTTGATCATCACTCAGCTCATTGTTGAAGCTGGGGTTTAAGAAATCAACGGCCATCTTGGCCCCTAGGTAAGAACCACCAATTCCAATCACAACCAGCACCTTGGAATCGGATTGAATCTTTTTAGCAGCCGCCTGAATCCGTTGGAACTCATCGCGGTCATAATCCGTAGGCAGCGTGAGCCAGTCGGTATATTCAGCCCCAGCCCCGTTACGGTGGCGTAGCTGGTCGGCAGCCATGGTTACCAGTGGCTGAATCTCCCCATACTCGTGACTTTCGATAAAATTGGCAACTGCCTTGGTATCAAACCTAATCTGTGTCATAGTACCTACCTTATTTGTTCCAGGAAATTTCCTGGCCCCCTTGTATGTAAACGCTAACATTATTTACTAACTTCATTATAGCAACAAGTACAAGGGTTAGCAATGACCTCACCAGCCAAACCAACGTAGAATCCGGGTGCCCCAATCGGCCAGGGCCTGGTGGTCATCACTGGCCAAACCGAGTTCAGTGTGATGAACAGGCGTGGCCGGGAGGTACTGGGCGTCCAGGGCCGGTTTGACCCAGGTCACCAGTTGATTAACCTGGACCGGTTTAGTCGTGTGGAAGCTGGCCGGTGTCTCCCAATTCAAATCGGCACCTTTGGGCGTCCAAAAATTCCGATTCATTGCTACGTGAACGCTAATCTTAGCATCCTTGGTATCATTGGATTGAACAGTGGACACACCATCAAGGACCTGGCCCTTGGTAAATTGGTGACTGTCTTTTTGATTAAGGACCTCATCAAGCATGTCAAAGGTCTTCTGATAGCGTTGAACCCGGTCCTCATAATCACCGGCCCCATTAATCACCGTCAAGAATTGATGGCCATCAGGGTCAGTGATTAAGCCGGCAAAGGCCGCCCCAGATTCTGGCGTCGAACCAGTTTTTAGCCCCTCAATGACGAAGTGGTGGGGATTATCCAACTGCTGCTGGTTATCACTACCGGACTGCCCAAAATCAGTTGGTACGGTAATCTTGTCGTTACCGTTTTTAGTGTAGGTCAGCGTCTTCATCTGACCAATTCCCTTTAAGCTGGGATTGAGGTTCAAATCAGCCCGGGCAATCACGGCAATGTCACGTGCACTGGCCCGGTTAGCCGCCTTGTCACTGGCACTCTTGACCTTGTTTTGCATGGCATCCCCGTTTTGCTGACCAGCGGCGTTATACCATTCCGAATGCTGCAGCTTCAGCGTCTTAGCCCAATATTGCAGCATCTGCTGGGTGGTTTGACCCTTAGGGGTAATGTAGTCGGCCAGGGCAAAGGCCGCATCATTGGCTGAATTGGTAAACATGGCCGTGTAAAGGTCTTTGACCGCAACCCGGTCACCGGCCTGAATATCAAGATGGGAAAAGAGGTCCTGGCGCTGCTTGGATAGGTCCGCACTGGCTGGGATAGTGACCTGCTCATCCCACTTTAACTTCCCCTGTTCTATGTTACGTAAAACAGCATAAGCCGTTAGCAACTTTGACAGGGAGGCAATTGGTAGGGACTGGTCGGCGTTTTTCTCCCCCAGTACCTGGCCGGTACTAAGATCCACGACCAGGCCAGTCTTAGCATCAGTACTCAGTGCCACGGGCTGGTCCTTGACGGCGGCTGGCTGCTGACTAGTTGAGGGGTGGTGCTGGTGCCAGTACCCATAACCCAAAACAGCCAGTACCAATACCAGCAGGCCAATTAAGACACTGGCAAGCCACCAGCGCCGCTTATTCTTTTTACTTGGCTTTTTCATCACTAACCTCTTGGGGCTGTTGCAGGGGCAGAACCACCACAAAGGAAGTTACCTGCTCATCGGATTCAACCCAAACCCGGCCATGGTGCTGGAGCACAATCCCTTTGACAATGGCTAAGCCCAGACCAGTGCCACCAGTCCGGTTGTTACGTGAACTTTCCACCCGGTAGAAACGCTCGAAGATATCTTCGGTCGCCTCCTGGGGAATCTGGCGACCATCATTGGTCACCCGGATTTCGACCTGGTCATCGGGGCGCACCTGGGCCGTAATTTTCACAAAGCTGGCACCTTCGGCATACTTTAAGGCATTACTAATCAAATTCATCAAAACCCGGGCCAACTTATCTGAATCACCGGACATAATAATTAACTTGGGCTGAATCAGGTAGGTTAACTCGATGTTCTTTTGCTGGGCTTCAAGCTCATAGCTGGCCAGCAACTGGGCAAAAAGGTCCCCTAAACTAAATTCAGTAATATTGAGGCTGGCACTCTTGGCCTGGGTCTTGGAGAACTCAAAGAGGTCCTCAACCAGGGTCTTCATCTGGTTAGACTTGTCATAGGCGGTCTTCAGGTAGCGCTTTTGCTCGGCCGGGGTCACCTTTTGGTCTGGCAGGACGACTAGGCCAAGGTAGCCGATAATGGCCGTTAAAGGCGTGCGCAGGTCATGGGAGATATTAGTCATCATCTCATCCTTGGACCGCTCAACCCCCTGCTCTTCCTGCCTCAAATCAGCCTCGCGGGCCATGATTTGATTAAAGGAGTTAACCAGGGTCTTGATTTGCCGACCAGACTTAGGCCGCCAGTCAATCTGATCTGAATGCTCACTGCTGGCGATGTCGGCCATCTTAGCGACTAAACGGTTGAGGTTGAGTTGCTGGCGCAACTGCCAAAGTAAACGCCCCCACAGCAAGCAGACCAGTGGGAGCGCTAGGCAGGCGTATACAATCCAAAAACTAAACTGGTTGGTAAAGGGTACTTGTAACCAGATCAATTCGACCACGGGAATCACAGCCAAACCAAAAACGGCAGTTAGAAAAACTGCCCTTAAGAGAAAACTCAGTATAATTCTTGTATTACCCGCTGCACGCATTAAACTTCTTCTCAGTTGGTTTCGATCTTATAACCGACGCCCCAGACCGTCTTAATGACCTGGTCGCCGTCAGTTGCTTCTTCTAACTTATCTCGCAGGTGGGAAACGTGGACCATAACCGTCTTGGCTGAGACCACAGACTCCTGCTGCCAAACCCGCTCAAAAATATCATCGGCCGAAAAGACTCGGTTGGGATGAGAGGCGAGCAGGTACAAAATGCCAAATTCCAGGGCGGTCAAGTTTACCAAGTCCCCCGAGGCAGTCTTCACCTCGTGGCTGTCCTTATTAATCACCAGCGAACCAATGTTTAAGACATCCGGTGCCACATTTTGGACCGCATTTTGGGCGCGACGAAGCAGGGAACGGATCCGGGCCATCACTTCCAAAGGATTGAAGGGCTTAGTCACGTAGTCATCGGCCCCGGTCATCAGACCCTGAATCTTGTCCATGTCACTAGACTTAGCTGACAGCATCAAGATTGGCATATGGGTATCCTTGCGGACTTCCTTCAAGACATCCAAGCCACTCATGTTGGGCATCATGATATCTAGGATCATCAAAGCCACATCGGGATTGGTATTTAACTTGGACAGGGCCTCCTTACCATCATAGGCAATGGTTGGCTCGTAACCCTCGTTTTTTAAGTAAATTTCTAATAGCTCTGCAATTTCGACGTCATCATCTACTACTAAAATTTTCATCGCTCAATCCTTTTTACTTTTGGTTATTGGCATTGACACGGGCTTGTTGCATTAGCTTGCTGATAGCCATAATACCCATTTTCTCCATCCCAGCTTGTTGCCGGTTCCAACGGATCAACAGTAAGCCAAGAGCTGCCACAATTAAGTAGCCGATTGATGGCAAGACCGGATTAATCTGGACTGGCAGTAAGGTAGCTAGGAAGAAGCTCCCCATCCAAACCAGGACCGCCCCCGGAATCAGTACCCAGGCCAACCAGCGGGGCCGTTTTTTTGGTTCCTTAGGGTTTGGTACCAACCAGTAACTGAAAAGGGTGTAGAAGACCCCACCCAGTGCCGACAAGAGCAAGGTTGAAATAATTCCCAGGCCTTCGCTTTGCGGATTTCCCTTGCCAAAACTGGTTGTTAGGGCAAACCAAAGGCTCATAAACACTAGTAACACTAAGGACGTATCGAGCATAATGACCCAGCGCGGATAATCGTACAGCTGCTTGACGGTCCGCTGTGGACTGAGGTACTTAGCCGACAGTTCGTGGGGCGTGCCGTAAATCTGGGCGGCCGTGCGGCCACTACCCTGTTCGCTGGCCAAGGTTTCTTCAACCTCGTTGGTAATTTGGTCAACGTCCTCACCTGACAGCTTATTGGCTGACAGGAGGATCTTACGCAACTGAAAGACGAAGGCCTGGTTCTTTTTAGTTAATTCTTGCTTAGCCATAAATCATTCTCTTTCTTAAGCAGGATGCTAGGCTGATTAGACGTTAAAGCGGAACTCGATGATATCGCCATCCTGGACATCATAGTCCTTTCCTTCTGACCGCAACTTACCGGCCTCTTTGACCGCCTTAACAGAACCATAATGGTCCAAATCATCAAAGCTCATCGTCTCGGCCCGGATAAAACCCCGTTCAAAGTCGGAGTGGATGACCCCGGCAGCCTGGGGTGCCTTAGCACCAGCCTTAAAGGTCCAGGCTCGGGTTTCCTTACCACCGGCGGTAAAGAAGGTCCGCAAATCTAAGAGATGGTAGGCCGCCCGAATGAGGCGATCCAAACCAGGCTCTTCAACGCCGGCCAATTCCAAGTAATCGGCCTTTTCGTCATCGTCTAACTGGGCGATTTCTTCTTCAGCATTGGCTGAGAGGGCAATTACTTCCGCGTGGTCTTCCTTGGCAAATTCTTGAATCTGCTGGAAGTACTTGGACTGCTCTGGGTTAGCCATGTCATCTTCGGCAATGTTCGCCACGTACAAGACTGGCTTAGTCGTTAGCAGAAACAAGCCCTTAACCACGGCTTCTTCTTCAGGCGTGAAGTCAATTGACCGCACCGGCTTACCAGCTTCTAGGACTGGCTTAATCTTTTCTAAGACCACGGCTTCTAGTTTAGCAGCCTTGTCGCTTCCCTTGGCGGCCCGGGCTACCTTGGCATAACGCTTATCAACGGCTTCTAGGTCAGCTAAAACTAACTCAGTGTTGATGGTGTCGATATCATCTAAAGGATCAACCTTACCGTTAACGTGGATGATTTCATCACTGTCAAAGGCCCGCACCACGTGGACAATCGCATTCACCTGGCGAATGTTTTCCAGGAACTTATTTCCGAGACCTTCCCCCTGAGAAGCCCCCTTCACAATCCCGGCAATATCGGTGAATTCAAAGGTAGTTGGGACGACCTTGTCCGCTGGTTCAATCTCTTGAATGCGGGCTAGGCGCTTATCCGGAACTTCCACCATGCCGACGTTGGGCTCAATGGTGGCAAAGGGATAGTTGGCCATTTCAGCCCCTGCCTTAGTAATTGCATTAAATAAGGTTGACTTACCCACGTTGGGCAGGCCAACAATTCCGGCGGTCAATGCCATGATTGCGTGCTTCCTCTCTTATTTTTCCGACTGGGAATTTTCGCCAGCCGGGATTAATACTTTCTTTAAACGCTTGTTGAAATTAAAACGGGTCAGCATGATTGTACGCTGGCAACCGGTGCAGGTTAACTTGATATCTGCCCCCAACCGCATAATCTTCCAGGCGTTGGCGCCACAAGCATGTGGCTTTTTCATTTCGACAACGTCGTGGAGTTGGTACTCAGGCGTATTCATCTTTAATCCACCTCAATATCTAAAATCGTCAAAATCCGGTCCAAATCTTCATTAGACAGGTAGTCAATTTCAATCCTACCACGGCCATTGCGCTGGTTTTTCAGGCGAACCTTGGTGCCAAACCGCTCTTCTAACTGCTCAGCCACCTCGGTTACAAAGGGTGAGACCGGCTTTTGTGGCTGGTCCTGCTTAGGCCCCTCATTGAGCCGCTTAACCAGGGCTTCGACCTGGCGAACACTGAGCTGCTTCTCTAAAATTTCTTGGACCGCCGCCGTAATCTGCTGGGCCTGCTTCAGCCCTAGGAGGGCGCGAGCCTGGCCCATTGACAGTGCCTTGTTAACCACCAGTTCTTGGACCTGTTCCGGCAACTTCAGTAGGCGCAGGGCGTTAGCCACCGTGGCCCGTTCCTTACCTAATTTCTCAGCTAACTGGGTCTGTGATAGTCCCAGTTGTTCACCCAGGTTTTTGTAGGCCTGAGCCTCTTCAATCGGGTTCAAGTTATCACGCTGAAGGTTTTCAATCAGCGCCAAGGTGGCCATGGTGTCGTCATTAGTGTCACGGACAATGGCTTCAATCTTTGGCTCTTTGAGCAGCTTCAACGCCCGAAAACGGCGTTCACCGGCAATGATTTCATAATCCGAACCGACCTGACGGACAATAATTGGTGTCAGGAGGCCGTTTTCTCGGATGGAATCAGCTAATTCTTGCAGGGACTCTTTATCAAACTGCTTCCGGGGTTGGAAGGGGTTGGCCCGAACTTTTTTTAAGTCAATTTTTTGAACCTGCTCGCCGGCTTGAGGTTGCTGGGCCGCTGCCTTGGAGTGGGCCAGCGCCTCCGGCGATATTTTATTGGAGCCAAAGAGGGAATCCATACCCTTTCCAAGGCCGCCTTTTTTATTCACCATACTGCTTTAAAACCTCCTGGGCAAACTCAGTATAAACCTGGGCGCCAGTGCTGCGCGGATCAAAATCGATAATTGACTGCCCGTAAGATGGAGCCTCACTCAACCGCACCGTGCGGGGAATGACCGTTTGATAAACCTTATCATTAAAGTAAGACCGCACTTCCTGGCTGACCTGCTTGGCCAGGTTCGTCCGGCTGTCATACATGGTTAAGAGAATCCCGGCGACTTCGAGGTGAGGGTTAAACTGCTGGCGGACAAGTTCCACCGTGTTAATCAACTGCCCCAACCCTTCCAGGGCATAGAACTCAGTCTGGACCGGAATCAGCACCGCATCAGCAGCCGTAAAGGCGTTAATCGTCAATAGGCCCAGGGCGGGTGGATTATCAATCAGGATAAAATCATAGTCGTCCTGGACAGCTGTCAGGGCCTTAGACAGGGCAAATTCACGCTCCTGCTGGTTGACCAGTTGAATATCAGCTTCAGAAAGTCGAATCGTGGCTGGCACCAAGTCATAGTTGTCAGTGGGAACAATCACTTCTCGAATGGGTTCACCTTGGACTAAGACATCGTAGGCATCAGCCTTCAGGTCAGCCTTGTCGACGCCCGAGCCACTGGTTGCATTTCCCTGAGGATCAATATCAACCAAAAGAACCCGCTTACCTGACTGGGCCAGGGCGGCACCTAAGTTAATACTGGTGGTCGTTTTACCGACCCCACCTTTTTGGTTAGCTAATGCAATCGTATGAGCCATGGCTCAAACCTCTCTCAAAGATTCCCATAATTACTGAATTGGCTTTTTATTAGGGGTACCGGCCTGACGGGGATACTTTTTGGGTGTCGGCCCTACCTTCTTAACCACCTGAATATAACGTTCATCGTGGTTCGGTAGTTCGAAATGTTCCTCAGCTACTAGCTGACCACCCAAGGCTGCCAGAGCAGCTTGACCATCAGATAGCTCGGTCTGAGCAGCCGCCCCCTTCATCACCAGGAGTTCACCATCGGCTTTGACAAAGGGCAAAGTATACTCAGCTAAGACGCTGATACGGGCTACTGCCCGGGCCGTGGCATAATCAAACTGGCCCCGGTAATGACGGTCATGACCTAGGTCTTCCGCCCGGCCGTGCACGGCTTCAATCCCAGTAAGGCCGAGGTGCTCAATCAAACCGTTTAGAAAATTAACCCGCTTGGCTAGGGCATCCACCATGGTGATTTTTAGTTGAGGAAAGGCAATTTTTAGGGGTACGGACGGAAAACCAGCCCCAGCCCCAATATCAATTAGAGAAACTGCCTTTTCTTGTAAGGTAGGCACAAAAAAAGCCAGGGTCATAGAGTCAAAAAAATGTTTCAGGTAGACCTCATCGTGATCAGTAATCGCGGTCAGATTGAACTTTTGATTCCATTCCACCAAGTAATTGAAGTAGGCATCAAATTGGCTTAACTGGGCGTTGTCAAGGACAACACCGTGCCCTGCTAAGGCTTTGATAAATTCATCATTGTCCACGTTCTACTCACCCTGTTTTACTGTCGTTTATCTGCAGTCTGCTAATAAATAGAATACCGAAATAAGCGCTATATTTCAAGTTACAGACTTGCCCAGCGGCGCCCAGTTACCCCACGCAAATAAAAAATTCCCTACCCAGGAACTGAACATAATCAGCACCCGGATAGAGAATTACATTAGTTTGTAAATGCCGTCGGTGGGAATCGAACCCACACGGTATTGCTACCACTGGATTTTGAGTCCAGCGCGTCTACCAGTTCCGCCACAACGGCAACATAAAGTCAAAGACCCTATAAGGGCGGTAGAAGGGAATCGAACCCTCGCGTGCTGGATCCACAAACCAGTGTGTTAACCACTTCACCACTACCGCCATGGCAGGGATAGAGGGAATCGAACCCCCATCAACGGTTTTGGAGACCGCTATTCTACCATTAAACTATATCCCTATTTATTATCAGCCAAGGCTGAAACAACATGATAAGGAATTGCACCCTACTAATGACCACTAACAAGTTCATGTTCTAAACAAAGTAAAATGGACGCTACAGGGATCGAACCTGTGACCCCCTGCTTGTAAGGCAGGTGCTCTCCCAGCTGAGCTAAGCGTCCATATGGAGAGAAAGGGATTCGAACCCTCGAAGCAACTTTCGTCGCTTACACGGTTTCCAACCGTGCTCCTTCAGCCTGACTCGGACACCTCTCCAAAGTCTTTCTGTCTCTTCTCCTATGTACGGCATCGCGTCGTCCTATCCTCGCAGCCAGCGATCCGGCCACTACTTTTGGCGCTATAGAGCTTAAC